>NZ_JBHZAE010000011.1:0-356320 GCF_042754105.1 Embleya sp. NPDC059237
CCGTCGTCGGGACCTGACCGGCAACCATGACGTCCTGCTCGGTCCGTCCGAGCTGTATGTGGACGAGACCAAGGAGGCACTGGTCTTTCGGCATGAGAACCAGGGGGCCGCTTCCTGGGGGGTCCTCCTCGACACGCTTATGGACGACGACCCCGCCGTCTCCATCAGGTCCGACCTGGCCGACAAGGCTGCCGAACGCTGGGAGCCCTGGTTGGAACGGCTGTCCCTGTGCTTCATCGAAATCGTACTGTCGGAATCCGTCCAGGCCGATGGCGAACTCTGCGACTTCCTGTGCGACTTCGACGACCACGGCGTCGAGGTGCTGGAAGAGAACTGCACTCGACTGCCCTTCCCGGCCTATCCGATGGGCGAGGAAGAGCACGGCACCCGCTGGTTCCTCGGGCGTGACGTGCTCCTGCGTGACGACGACGGCACGGATCTCCTGGTCCGCGGCCGCACCGAAGCAGCCCTCGACGCAATACGCGACCTGCTCCCGGGCGATTGGCTGAACGACTCCCGGTAGATCACGTTCCGACCTGCTGCCGGCCACCCGCGCCGGCTGAGAGGAATCCGCAGCCGTCCGGCCTTGTGGGCGCCCGGCGGGTCCTGGCAGGTTGGGGGCGTGATCCTGTCGTTCGAGCGCGAGGGGCGTGCTGGTTCGGTGGAGGCGACCGTCGAGCGGGTCGAGGATCCCGCCGCGGTCGGACAGACCGCCGAGGCCAGGGGCTTCCCGTGCCTGACCGCCCGCATCGCCTACCCCGGTCGGGGCTACGACGGCATGTTCGGCTGGGTCCAACTCGTGCGCTCTACCGACGACGCGTCGGGCGGCGCGGCGTTCGGGATGGACCCGTTCGTACTCTTCCCCGATTCCCGGTCGCCCTACTGCTACTTCGGCCTGGCCCCGACCCTGTTCGACTCCCCCGCCAGATTCGACCGTGCGCCGATGTCCTGGCTCGCCCACACCTTCCTGGCCTGGACCCCGATCGCAGAGACCATCCAACGCCACGCCGTCCCCCTCGTCGGCTTCGCCTGGGGCTTCGACATCGACACCAGCGGGAACATCACGATCCATGGGCCCACGCCGCTGCCCGACACCGCCTGGACCGGCCACCTCCCCCTCCTGCGCACACAACACCCCGCGTGGACCTTCGCCCCACAACCCACCGCGCGAGACCGGAACACATAGCGCGCGACAGCGTCCTGCTCCGGGTAGGGCCGGCACTCGGATTCCTCGGGCCACCGGACCGTCCCCACCGCAGCCAAGGACCGGGGCGGCACTTTCGTTGCCGCGCAGCCGGATTGTTCAGTTCAGGACCGCACACAGGTTCATGGGCGCCGCAGCAACCAAGCTCGCCCGTCACGACGATGGTCGCCGGCCGAAGGCGGTCTCCGTATCCGGTCGTGCCGTGGGCGTGCCGTAGCGTGCCCGGTGTGGCGAGGACTTTGAGGATCGCGGTGGCGCAGAGCACGGTGCCGCAGGACCCCACCGACCGGGACTCGCTGCGGGCGGCCGGCCGGGAGATCCGGGCCCTGATGGGCGAGGCCGCCGGGGCGGGTGCGCGGCTGGTGCAGTTCACCGAGGGGGCGCTCACCTACCCGGGCGCCACGACGACCGCCGGGCCGGACGGTCGCCGGGTGCCGGCGGACTGGAGCCGCGCCGCGTGGGGGGTGCTGCGCGAGGAGGCGGAAGCGATCGCCGGGTGCGCCGGCGCGCTCGGGCTGTGGACGGTGTTCGGGTCGATCCATCCGCTCACCGAGCCGAACCGGCCGCACAACAGCCTGTACGTCGTCTCGGACCACGGGTGCTTGGTCGCCAGGTACGACAAGCGGTTCCTGTCGCACACCGAGGTGTCCTTCCTGTACTCCCCGGGCCGTGATCCGCTGGTCGTCGACGTGGACGGCCTGCGATTCGGCTTCGCCCTGTGCATCGAGGCCAGGTTCCCGGAGCTGTTCGCCGAGTACGAGCGCCTGGACGTGGACTGCGTCCTGCTGTCGGTGATGGCCGACGACGCCTCGATGGCGCACCTGGCCCGGTCGTACGGGACGCTCTACAACTACTGGGTGGGCTACTGCCCTCCGGCACAGTTCGGCGCGACGGCTCCGGCCGGGATCGTGGCTCCGGGCGGACGGTGGTTGGCCCGCGCAGCCGACCACGGCCGCCCCGGCTTAGCGGTCGCGGACATCGACCTCGACGCGCGCGAGCCCGACATCGACGCGGCCCTGCGATACGCGCGCCCATGGCGCCGCTCGGCCCGATCAGGGCTCTACGAGGGCCGAATACCGGTGGGCGATCTCCGTAGCGATACCCGCACAACATTCTGAAACGATCGCCGTCAACCAACCACCGCCACGACATCGACCAAATACACGCACCGGCAACCGGCCTGGACACCCTCGATCGGCCCTCGCGGCCCGGTCCCGCCACAGCCCCCACCAAGGCCAGACCACCCGACACCGACAACCCCGGTGTACCGAAGCACGCTGCTTGTCACCAGCGGCCGGCAAGGCAGACGTGTTGTCACCGGCGGACCATCCGACCGCACCCTGACCAGCAAGTGCCGTGACATCTAAACCGAACCGGGCTTCTGAAGCCTGTCGTTAGAGCGTGTATATGGGCACTCCTGCTCCTGACCGCCGTCACCGTTACAGCGTTCACTGGTCTGTGGTGCGAGCCCACCACACGGTGACCCCTTCCCAACGCCCGAGCCTTCGAGCTCCCGCATAGACCGGGGCCCGCGCGGTGCGCTGGAGTCACGAACCGCTGATGAGGTGGCGGACCGGTCTGTTGACCGAGTCCGTGAATTGGGTCGCTGCGTGACCCCGCACGCGCTCGCAACCAGCGCGAACACACCCACACCCCCGGGGATGAAGACGTGATCTACTGCGGAATCGATTGGGCCGAACACACCCACGACGTCGCCCTGGTCGACAACACCGGCAAACTGCCGGCCGAGCGCCACACCACCGACTACACCGCGTGCTACACCGTTGTGCTGGACCTTCTCGCCGACCACGGCGACACCGCAGACCAGCCCATACCGGTCACCATCGAGACCTCCTGCGGACTGCTGGTCGCCGTCCTCCGGCAGGGCAAACGGCAGGTGTTCGCGATCAACCCGATGACCGCCAGCCGCTGCCGCGATCGCATTCGGTCTCCCGGAAGAAGTCCGACTCCGGCGACGCCCTGGTTCGGGCCAACATCCTGCGCACCGATATGCATGCCCAGCGGCCCCTGCCCGACGACAGCGAGCTGGCCGGCGCCATCGCGGTTCTGGCCCGCGCCCCGGTCGGCAGAACGGCCTCTGCCGCCCCGAGGCCCGCGAGCTCGTGCGTACGGCCACCACTGGGCTCCAACGCCGAGGCGAATGGCGCCCACGTGGTCCTGGGTCTGCGCGTCGAAGTCCTCGACCGGACGACCTCGTCCGTGGGTGCACTCAGCGGACGCACGAACATCGCAACCGGGGGGCACTTCTACGCGTACGGGACGGCCGTACAAGTCGGCCCGCGAAAGTAGCCGGTGGTCGGCCGACCGCGCCCGAGACCGGACGGTCGATAGGCTCGCGGTTCCGGGACGTCGACGTCCTGCCGCCTGATGCCGTGCGTGCGGGGCGCCTGCGAGGGATTCGGCTCAGACCCGCGAACGGAATGGCGCCCACAGGGGAGGTCGACCGTGCCCCGGTGTTCGACGCCCGGGCGGAGTCGACGAGATCGGGGATCGCCCTGTCCATCCCCGCCGTACGGGGCCGGAACGCTGTCCCGAACACGGCTCGGACGAGCCGCTGACCAGGCACGACGGCGTCTGCGGTGTTCGGAACGGCACAGCGGTGTTGACCTTCGTGTCGGCAGCGGAAAGCCTTGTTCCTCGTCGACCGTGTCACCCGTCGGGTGCCCGCTCGACAAGGCCCGAGTGGCGAAAGCCGCTTGGTGGCCGGTTCTTTTCATCGAACGCTTCGAACATCGACGGGGGTTCACATGCGAATTCGTCACGTGCTCGCCGCTGCCGTCATCGGCACCTCACTGGTGACCGGTGCCATGGCCGTGCCTGCGCAAGCCACACCCGACGGCAGGGTCGGCGCATCCGCCAACCCTGCGGAATACGACTGCCCTCGGATCCACACGACCGGCCAGTACGCGTACACCTGGTGCCGCGTGTACAAGGGCAAGGTCCGTCTGATCGCCGACTGCTACGGCCCCGACAAGTACTCGGGCTGGATCACCCCGAAGCCGGGTAACCCGACCCAGCGGCTGCAGGCGGGACCGTGCATCCTCGGCCCCAACAGTGGTGTGCAGGGGGCATCCTGATGGCCGGCGGCCGAGGCAGGAGCCGCGTCGCACGATCCGCAGCCGTCGCCACGGCGGCGTTGCTGTTCGGGTTCGGCCCCGTCGCGGCGGCAAACGCCGCAGGCGACAGCGCCGGGTCCGGCTCGTCGACCGTCGTCGTCGCGCGGTGGACCGTGAACGTGAAAT
This sequence comes from Embleya sp. NPDC059237, assembly GCF_042754105.1. Lineage (NCBI taxonomy): Bacteria > Bacillati > Actinomycetota > Actinomycetes > Kitasatosporales > Streptomycetaceae > Embleya > Embleya sp. NPDC059237. Next base: position 4,468 of record NZ_JBHZAE010000011.1, read on the forward strand.
GCCCGGTCGAGCGCATCTCCGACCTGCACATCGTGGACGTGGTCTACGGGACGGGCACGGGATCCACCCACGCCAGTGCCAAGTCGAACGCTCTGAGGGACGCCAACAACCAGATCCCGAGGGGGCACCGCGCCCACCATTGCCGGGAAATCTGAACCGGGTCCCGAGGGGTCCTCACTGCCGCAGGGGTTGCCTGCCGGATGCCGTCCGGCAGACGACCCCTGCCGCGTCCCTGCTCGCAGCCCGAGCAATCGCGCCGCCGCACAGACCAGTTGCTCCCGGTACGAGATGCCGCTCCCCTGTTCGTACCGGCACCGATGTCGCCGTGGCGGCCGAGTTGTTCCAGCAGCAGCGTCCGCAGTTGCCGGGCGTAAGCGATCAGTGCGCCGCCTGCCCGGGCGGCGACGACGGGCCCGTGACGGGTGACGGCTGTGGTGATCGCGGTCGGCTTGGTGATGTGCCGCCCACCATGAAGCATCGTCGTCGCGTCCGCGCGGACCACTTCCGCCGCGCAAGATCCGAATACCAGCCCCCGGAATCGACCAACGGCGCGGCAGTTTGCGGGACTTCGCGTACGACGACGTCGTGGGAACGGCCCCTCTCCGTCGCGGGCGAGGCCGTGCACCAGATCAAGGTGACGCTGCAGGATGTCGACCCGACCGTCTCCGTTCGGTTCCTCGGGGTCGTCGCCCGCCGGCGTGGTGACCGCACGATGATCTGGATGCCGACCGAGGCGAGCCGGTCGTTCATTCTCTTTGGTCACCCTCCTCTCGTGTCTCCCACACGGCGGGGCGGGCAATCATGGTGGTTCCTTTGGGGGGGAGAGTGATTTCGGCCGCGGGGCGTACCCGGGTCCCGGGCGGAAGGGTGAGCCGCCAGTGACCGGCGATCATCGCGAGGGCGATGGTGGCCTCGATGGTGGCGTAGTGGTCGCCGATGCATTTGCGGGCACCGCTGCCGAAGGGAATGAGGGCCGCCGGTGCACGTGATGTGTTCGACCCGTCCTTCCACCGGTCGGGATCGAAGCGTTCGGGGTCGGGATACAGGTCCGTGCGGCGGTGGAGGAGGCCCGGACTGTAGGCGACCGTGCTTCCCGGCGGTAGGCGATAGCCCCCGAGTTCGGTCTCGCGCGTGGTGGTGCGGGTGAGGAGGAAGACCGGCGGGAACAGCCGGAAAGTCTCGGTGAGCACGCGTCCGGTCAGGTCCAGACGAGGCAGGTCGTCGAGGGTGGGGGGGTCGGCCCGCGAGGACGCGGTCGCACTCGTGCTGTACGGCGTCGTTCACGTCCGGATGCCGGGCAGTCCCCGGCTCCGTCGGCCGTGGCGGAATGTCAGCCCCGGCACCTGTTCGGCGAACGTGGCCTTCGGGCACGCCTGTTCGCGACAGCGGAACCGGCGGACCCGTAACTCCAGCACCATGCGTCGGCCTGCGGCGGCTTCGTCGAGCCGACGCACGTATCGGCTGTGGAGCCGGGCCGAGACCGTGCCGCACGACGGACACGCGGCATAGCCGCTGGTCGTGGTGGCGTGGAGGGTCACGCGGCGGGGCTGGATGGTGACGGTGTCGAGCACGCCATGGTCGGCGTGATGGAACCAGGGATCCTGAAGGAGAGTGTCAGCCACGAGAGTTCATCATCGCGGTCCGGGTGACGCTCCGTGGCTCCAGCACCAAAAGTGATCCAGAACAAGCTCCCCGGAACATTGACACCGGGACCGAAGACACCGGCGGTGGAGACGACTTCACGCTCATCCCCGCAAGCACACCCCACCCTCGAGCCGGCCGACGCAGGAATGTGCATCCCCACGACAGCCAGGCCACGCATGGGCCGGCGCCCCTTGGGCAGGCCACGACAGCGGTTCGGTCTTCCCGTGACAACCAACAATCCCGCGAGCAGCCGGACGACAACACCCAACTCGACAAAGAAGAAGCCCGGAACCGGAAGCGCTGTCACCAACCCGCCGACACCACACCGCACATTGCCCCGGACTCCCGGTCTCGCTGCCGCGGACGGTCCTCAGTGGGCGGCCGTGGTCCGAGACGGCGTCGTGAAGCGGTCGGTGTGTTCGGCCACCCACGCGGCGAACGTGCGCGCGGGGCGGCCGGTCACGCGCTCGACGGTGTCGACCACGGTCCTGGAGCCGTCGCTCGACGTGGCGTACCAGTCGACGACGTATTCGGCGTCCGGGCGGGAGACGCCGTCGGCGATCAGCCGGTCGACGGCCTGTTCGTGGGTGATCGGGAGAAAGGTCACGTCGCGACCGATCGCCCGGGACAGGACGGCGAGCCGTTCGCGAGAGGTCAGGGATTGGGGTCCGGTGAGGTTGTACGCGCGTCCCGCGTGCCCGTCGTCGAGCAGCGCGGCCGCGGCCACCGCTCCGATGTCGGCCTCGTGGACGAGCGCGCTGGGAAAGTCGTAGGGTTCCCGTACCACGCCCTCGGTCCGGATCGACTCGATCCAGGTCAACGTGTTGGACATGAATTCCTGCGGTTCCAGGCGGGTCCACTCCACACCCGAATCGGCCACGGCCTGCTCGACCGGTCCCATCCAGCCGCCCCACACCACGGTAATGCGTCGTACGCCCGCGTCGACCGCTTGGCGGACCAACTCGGGCCCGACCTCGGCGAGTCCCGCCGTCACGGTGATGTGCAGCCGGCTTACGCCTTCGAGGGCGTCGGCCAACTCCTGTGGGGCCGTGTGGGTGCCGGTCACCACCTCGGTGCCGGGCGGAAACATCCCCTCGGCGGCGGCCGGGTTCCGGGTGAGTGCCCGAACGTGCTCGCCGCGTCGGGCCAGCTCTGTCACCACGTGGCGTCCGGTGTTCCCGGTGGCGCCTGTAACCAGTGTCGTCATGGTGGATCTCCTGATCCTGGAGGGTTGTCAGGTGCTCGACAGCGCGTTGTCGGAGGGTGTGACGTCGCGACTCTTGCGCAGCATGGCCAGGGCCAGGGCCGCGCTGGTCGCGGTGATGACCGCGCACGCGACGCCGATGGCGTTCAGGCCGTTCGTGTAGGCCTCCGCGGCGGCGGCCAGCAGGTTCTCGGCGTCGTCGGCGGGCAGGTCCCGGGCCGCGGTGACGGCGTCTTCCATGCTTGCCGTGGCAGTGGCGGCGGCGCCGGGCGGGGTGTCGGCGGGGAGGTCGAGCGAGTCGCGGAAGACGGCGGCGCCGAGGCTGCCGAGGGTGGCGACACCGAGCGCGTTGCCCAGGTCGCCGCAGATGGAGGACAGAGCCGCCGCGGAGCCGCCGCGCTCCGGCGGCACGGACCCGACGACCAGGCTGGTGCCCAGTGCCCCCAGGGTACCGACGCCGATGAAGATGATCACGAATGCGGCCATCAGCAGTGGCAGTCCGCCGACCGGATCGACGAGGACGAGCATCAGGTAGCCGATCGTGCCGACGAGCAGACCCACCCCGATGACGGTGCCGGGCGCATGCCGCTTGGCAAGGATCGGCGCCAACTGCGCGGCGAGGATCGACGCGACGGCCGACGGCACCATCCACAGCCCCGCCCGCATGGGCGAAAGTCGCTCGACCATCTGGAGGAAGCCGGAGATGAAGAGGTAACCGCCGCCGGTGGCCAACATCGAGACCATCAGGATCGACAGCGCCGCGGTAAACGCGCCGACCTTGAAGAGCCTCAGGTCGAGGAGCGGGTCGGCCAACGTGCGCTGCCGCGACACGAACAGGGCACCGACGGCGACGCCGACACCGACAGCGGCGAGCGGCGTCGTCGCGAAGCCGTAGCGCGCGAGTTCCTTCAGGCCGTAGATGATCGACAGGATCGATGCGAGCGACAGAACGACGCTGAGGGGGTCGATTCTGCCGGCGTCGGCGTTCTTGTACTCGGGCAGGACGAGGGGCGCGACGATCAGCAGCACCACCATGACGGGTACACCCAGCAGGAACACCGAGCCCCACCAGAAGAACTCGAGCATCACGCCGCCGAGCGCCGGGCCCAGGGCCGTGCCCCCCATGAAGCAACCGGCCCATACGGCGATGGCGCGGCCGCGCTCGTACGGGTCGTGGAACATGTTGCCGATGAGGGCGAGCGTCGAGGGCATCAGCGTCGCGGCGGCGATGCCGAGCAGCGCGCGGGTGACGATCAGTGCTTCCGCGCTGGTGGACCAGGCGGCCGCGACGGAGGTGACGCCCACGGCTGTGGCACCGATCATCAGCAGCTTGCGGCGGCCGATCCGGTCGCCCAGCGCGCCCATCGTAATGAGGAAGCCGGCGATCAGAAAGCCGTAGATGTCCATGATCCACAGCGTCTGGGTACCGGTCGGCCGGATGTCCGCGGCCAGATGCGGCAGGGCCAGGTACAGCACGCTCTGGTCGAGGGAGATCAGCAGTGTGGGCAGGGCCAGTACCGCGAGCCCGAGCCATTCCCGGGATCCGGCCTTCCGAGGCGGGGTTTCCGGGGTGGTGGTGGACATCGATGACCTTCCTTGCTGCTTGGTACCGCTTGGCGCTTGGTCGTTCGTGCTTGGTGCGTGCCGCGTTCGATCCGTCGTGATCGCCACACTGCGCGGCCGCGCTCTCGGTGATCTCTCGGTGATCTCTCGGTCCGCTCCCGACCCCGCCGGCGTCGCGGCGGAGGAGTCGGCGCTGTGGGTTAGCCTGGCCGCATGCGTTTCGGGGTGCTGGGCCCACTGGAGGTTTGGGCCGCTGACGGGTCGAAGGTCAGGGTTCCCGAGCAGAAGGTGCGTGTCCTGCTTGCGTGTCTGTTGGCGCACAGGGGGCGACCGGTCTCCGTTGACCGGCTCGTGGAGGATCTTTGGGGTTCCAAGCCCCCGAACAATCCCCCGGGTCTGCTCCAGACGAAGGTGTGGCAGTTGCGGCGGGCCCTGGAGGGTGCCGAGCCGGGTGGGCGGTCTCTGGTGGTGTCGCGCCCGCCGGGGTACGAGTTGCGCGTCGGCCCCGACGCGGTGGACGCCGACCGATTCCGGGAGGCTCTCGATCGTGTCCGGGGGGTTGCCGATCCCCATGCCCGGGCGGCCTTGTTGGCGGATGCGTTGGTGCTCTGGCGCGGTCCCGCGTTCGCCGATTTCGTCGACGAGGAGTTCGCGCACGGCGCGACGGCCCTGCTGGAAGGGTTGCGGTTGACCGCGATCGAGGAGCAGGCCCAGGCACTCCTGGAGCTCGGTGGATACGCCCAAGTCGCCGACGAGCTGGAACACTTGGTGGAGGTCCACCCGCTGCGGGAGCGGATGCGCGCCGCGCACATGCGGGCGCTGTATCTCGTCGGCCGCCAAGACGCGGCGCTCCGCAGCTACGCGGATCTGCGTACCCGGCTGGCCGAGGAGCTGGGCGTGGACCCGGGGCCCGAGCTGACGGCCCTGCACCAGGCGATCCTCACGCAGGACCCGGCGCTGGCCGCCCCGCGGATCCCCGCCCCGCCACCTTCCGCCCCCGTTGCCCCGGCCCGTGCGCCGGGCGGTCTCCCGGCCGCACTGACCGAGCTGATCGGCCGTGACGAAGCGGTGGCGAGACTGCGCCCGCTGTTGGGCGCGCACCGACTGGTGACCCTCACCGGGCCCGGTGGTGTCGGGAAGACGCAGCTCGCGCTGGCAACCGCCGCGCGGCTCCGTGCGGAGTTCCCCGGGGGCATCCACCTCGCGGAATTCTCCGCGCTCGACCCGGTGTCGGCTGCCCAGGGGGGTGGGCACCCCGAGGTGACCGAGGTCGTCGGCGCCGTACTCGGGGTGCGGGACGACACCGCGCGCCCGGGAGACGGGCCGCTGTCGCCGGTCACGCGGGTCGCGCACGCGCTGGGCGAGGAACCGGTCCTGCTGATCCTCGACAACTGCGAGCATCTCGTCGCGCCGGTGGCGGAGTTGGCCGAGCAGTTGCTGAAGCAGACCCCCGCGCTCCACATCCTGGCCACCAGCCGGGTACCGCTCGGTGTCACCGGCGAGTGGCTGGAGGAGGTCTCCCCGCTGCGGCGGCCGACATCGATCGCGGGACTCGGTACCGCGGACGTGCGGGGGTTCAGCGCGATCGAGTTGTTCGTGGCGCGTGCCACCGCTGCCGCACCGGGTTTCGTTCTCGACGACGACACCCTGGACGCGGTGGTGTCGATCTGTCGGCGCCTGGACGGCCTTCCCCTGGCCTTGGAGATGGCCGCGCGGCGCGTGCGCGCGTTGGGCGTGCACGAACTGGCCGCCCGGCTGGACGACCGTTTCCACGTGTTGGCGGTCGGATCACGGGGCGCTCCGGCACGGCAGCGCACGCTCAGGGCCGTCATCGACTGGAGTTGGGAACTGCTCGGAAACCGGGAACAGGCGGTACTGCGCCGCCTGTCCGTACACGCCGACGGCTGCACGCTCGCCGCGGCCGAAGAGCTCTGCGCGGGCAACGGCGTGGCCCGCGCGGACGTTCTCGACCTCGTGTCCCGGCTCGTGGACTGCTCGCTGCTGGTCGTGACCGACGGCGCGGGCGTCTCGGCGGGCCCCCGCTACCGCACGACGGAGTCGGTGGCCGCGTACGCCGCGGAACGGCTGGCGGAATCCGGTGAGTCGGCCGAGTTCCGGCGCCGGTTCCGCGCCTACTACATGTCATTGGCCGAACAGGCCGAGTCCTTCCTGCGAGGTGACGGGCAGCGCGAGTGGCTGCGGCGGTTGGACGTCGAACACGCGAACCTGCGCTCCGCGTTGGACGGCGCCGTACGGGTCGGGGATGCCGAGTGCGCGCTTCGCCTGGTGAACGCCCTGGCGTGGTACTGGTGCCTGCGGGGGCGCAATGGCGAGGCCCGGCGCTCCCTGGCCTCGGCCCTGTCCGTCGCCGCGGGCTCCCCCGCGGTGCTGGTCGCGCCGGCGACGGCCTGGCTGGGGGGCGTCGAGTTGCGGCTCGGGGGCAGCGCGGACCCGGTCGGCGCGTATCGGGCGGCATTGCGACCGTACGACGGGATCGACGACCCGCTGGGGAAGGCGCGGTCGCAGTGGTTCGTGGCGTCCAACATGTACGGCATCGGTGATCCGGCGCCGAGCCGGAGCCTGGTCGAATCCGCACTCGTGGCGTTCCGGTCACTCGGCGACCGTTGGGGTACGGCGGCAGCGCTGGCCGGCCAGGCGTTCCACGCGAAACTGCACGGCGACTTCGATACGGTGCGCCTTCGCGGCGAGGAGAGCCTGCGGCTGTTTCGGGAACTGGGCGACCGGTGGGGGCAGTTGCAGGCCATGGTGCCATTGCAGACGTTTGCCGAGATCATGGGCGACTACGAACGCGCCGGGCGGCTGCACCGCGAGGGGTTGCGGATGGCCGAGGAATTGGAACTGTGGCCCGAGGTGTCCTTCCAGCTCTCCGGCTTGGGACGCATCGCCCTGCTCACGCGGGACTATCCGCGTGCCCGGGAGTTCCACGAGCGGGCCCGCCGAGTGGCGATCGCACAGTCCGACAGGTTCGGCGAACAGTACGCCGAGATCGGCCTCGGCATGGGCGCACGCCGCGAGGGAGACCTGGACGCCGCCGAAGCCCACTTGGAGAACGTGCTGGAACTGCACCGAAGGATGGGGTACGAGCCGGGCATGCCCGCGCTGATTCTGGCCGAGCTCGGCTTCATCGCCGAGTTGCGGGGCGACCCGAAGACCGCACTCGCAACGCAGGTCGACGGTCTGACCGCCGCCCGCGCCGTCGGGGACGTGCGATCGGTGGCGCTCGCGTTGGAGGGCCTGGCCGGTGCTCGGGTCCTGGCGGGCCACGCCGATCACGCAGCGCGCCTGCTGGCCTCCGCCGCGGCGGCCCGTCGCTCGGTCGGTACACCGCTGCCGGAGGGCGAACGGGACGACGTCGCCCGCATCGAGGCGCGGGCTCGCAACATCCTGGGCGATGCGCGGTTCGATGACGCGTACGGCGCGGAGGTGTCCTGGGACGACGCGCCGAGCGTGGAGGCTCTTTTCACGGACCCGTCGCCGACGCGCGGACCCCGGCCCGGCCCCGGCGCAGCCTAGCTGTATGGACCCGTGAGGTTGGTGACGCGGCCGGCGGGTGGGTGTCCCTTGCGCGCGGTGTGTCCGCGGTGGTGATTGTAGGAGTGCAGCCGGAGCCCGGGAACGCCTCGCGCCGCTCGGTCTCGGTGCGGTAGGGCTTCGCGTAGGCCCGTTCGTCGAGCAGGGTGCGGTTGAACCGCTCGACCCTGCCGTTGGTCGGCGGCCGATACGGACGAGTCCGCTTGTGCGATATCCCCTGCCCCACAAGGGGGTTGCGCCGGCCGTACGACTTTTAACCGGATCCGTTGTCGGTCAGGACCCGTTGGACGACGATGCCGCACGAGGCGAAGTAGGCGTGCGCGATTCCGGAACGCGACGGCGGCCTCCTTCTTCTCGTCTGTGAGGATTTCGCCGTAGGCGAGGCGGGAGTGGTCGTCGACGGCGTTGTGGCAGGCCGCCGGGCGCGGTGTACCCGACCATCGCCGCGGCGTGACCAGTCCGTGCCACAGCAGGCGTCCGGGGTCCCGCCAGGCCGGGAAACCCGGCCGGCCGTGTTGGAGCCGGTGGACCACCTCCAAGCGGTGGCCCAGGTTGAGCAGCCATCCGACAACCGGTACCAACAGCCATGCCGCGCCGATCAACACGTCGGTCCGCGCGGCGCGATCCGCGATCGGGAACCGAAACGAGGTACGCGGCCGCAGCGGCGCGTTCAGGCTGACCGGGTTGTTCGGCATCAGGGCCGTAGGCTACCTGCCGGCCGGGTGGTTCAGGCGGAAATGTCGGTTGGTACGCCGTCACGCCGGACGCACCATGACGTCGACGACGGCCACCCCGCCCGGGCGATCCCCCGCCGCACCGCGGGCCCGACTCGGCCGGTTGCTCGCGGTGGCGGCACCGGCGCGATCAGCCGAGCAGTCGTGCCGTACGGGCGGCGGCGAGCCAGTGGGGGAACTCGCCGAGCAGGCGGTCGTACAGGTCGTCGTCGGTGACCGAGTCGAAGTCGTCGAGGGCGAAGAAGTTGCAGTTGTCGACGATGCGCCCGGGCAGGGTGTCGAGGCGTTCGAGGACGCCGTACCGGCTGTTCCCCAGTCCGATGAACTGCCAGAACACCGGGTGTTCGGCGGCGGAGGTGAGGATGCGGGCCATCTCGTCGTCGGCCCACACGTCGCCGTCGGACACGAACAGGACGAGGGTGAGCAGTCCGTCGGCGGAGCGGCGATAGGCGGACACCAACTCGCGCATCACCACGGGTTCGTCGTTGCCGACGCCGACGTTGTCCGGCCACTTGCGGAACTGTTTCGTCCAGCGCCCGAGTTCGGGTATGCGCAAGGGGTCGCGTAGCCGGCGGGCGCGGTCGGCGTACAACCACACGTCCAGGGTGCCGTCGTCGTCGAGGCGGGCCGCGACCGGCGCCAGGCGCTCCAGCATGCGCGCGACGGTGCCGCTTCCGTACACGTCGTACATGGACCCGGAGGCGTCCAGGACGAGCACCACGTGTGCCTGGGTGCCGGCGAGTCCCTTCTTCTCCAGACACCCCGCGACCCGTTCCTTGCGCAGGTCGATCCGCCGGGCGAGGTCGGCGGGCAGGGTCGCGGTGTCCCGGGTGGGATTCGCGCCCGTCGCGGCGGGTGGTGACACGGGCGTCGGCGCGGGACGGCCCGCGGTCGGCGTCGCGGTACGGCCCACCGTGTGGGCGGTTGCCGGCCGCGCCGATTCGTCGGCGACGTCCACTCCGTAGTCGGTGGCCAGTCCCGCCAGGCCGGTGGCGTAGCCCTGACCGACGGACCGTAGCTTCCAGCCGCCTTGACGGCGGTAGAACTCGACCACGACCAGAAGCGTCTCCGTGCCGCCGCCGGAGCCCGGGCAGTGCGCCGCGAACGCGCCCGAACCACGTGGGTCCTGGGCATCGACCCGCGCGACGTGCGTGGCCAGGTCGGTGACATCGGCGAAACGTCCGCCGTCGACCGACGCCGCGACCAGCACACGTTCGACGTCGGGCGGTAGGTCGCCGAGCGAAACCCGGACCGCCACCCGTGTACCGCCCTCTCCCGAGACGTCGACGCAGCGCACCGCGCCGCCGGCGCCCGATGGCTGGTTGTAGAAGACGAAGTCGGCATCCGAGCGCACGCGTCCGTCGGTACCGAGCAGCAGCGCGCACAGGTCCGGGGCGGGCGTACCCGGTCGGGGCGCAAACGCCAAGGTGACGTCCAGAACTCCGGTGGACACCGCCGTATCGGCACCCGCCGGCAGCGCCTGCGGCTGGTTGGGCATCGAACGCATCGGCCTCTTCTGGCTCACCCGTCCCCGCGCGCCGCACACGGGTGCGGTTGTCACATCGCGGCCCGTGAACGGTTCCCGACGCGGATGCGGATGCGCGGTGGCGTGGCACGAGACGAGGTGTGACATGGCCCGAGTTGGAGGAGAGCGCGACCGGCTTCCGGGTCGCTCACCCGCGCCGGGCGTCCGCGCCCTGCCCGGCGTGCGTGGCCAGGCCCAGGAGCGTGGTGCCCACGGCCATGGTGACGACCGCCGCGAGCAGGAGCATCCAGGTTGAGCCCAACGACCGGAGTTTGGTCCACTCGGCGGCCACGGCTCCCGGCAGACCGCCGCCCCGAACCCGGCGAAGGGCGCGACGGCACGCTCGCCGCCGGCGAGCGTGCCGTCGCGCGTGGGCGCTGTCATGATGCGGCCACCTCGTGCCGCTCGCCGGATCCGCCGCGCCGGCCCGAGAACTCGACCCTGCCGCCGACGAGTTCCACGTACGCCTCCTCCAGTGATGTCTCGACCGCGCGCAGTTCGTGCAGTGCGACACGCAACTCGTGGGAGACGTCGCCGACACGCTCGGCGGTGTGGCCGGTGACGACCATCGCCGTCGGCGCCGACCACCGCACGGAGGCACCTCGACGGCCAACCGCCGTGCGAGCGGGCGCAATCGGTCCGGTTCGGGTCCCCGGACCCGCACGATCGGGCGGGACGCGTGCGCGAGGAGGTCCGCGATCGGGCGGTGGGCGATGAGCCGGCCCCGCCCGAGGAGCACCAGCCGATCGGCGACCGTCTCCATCTCGCTCATCAAGTGGCTCGACACGAACACCGTGCGTCCCTCGGCCGCCGACCCGCGCGGGAAGGCGCGCATCCACACCACGCCGTCGTGGTCGAGACCGTTGACCGGCTCGTCGAGCAAAAGCACCTTCGGATCGCCCGGAATCGCGCCCGCGATACCCAGCCGCTGCCGCATGCCCAAGGAGAACGAGCCGGCGGGCCACCCGGCCGCATCGGCGCGGCACGCGCGCCGGCGGGCGCGCAGCATGGCGGACGCGCGCGCCGAGCACCTTGATCAGGCACACGCCTACTGGCAGCGCGCCTGCTACGCCGTGCGCGACCTCGTCCACCCCGGCCACCCGCTCAACCCCGAAGGCGCGTTCGCGGGACTGGACGATGAACTGGGCCAATGGCTCAACACCCAGTGCGTGAACTACCGCGGCCTCGCCGAGGAACAACGTCGTCAACTCGCCGCCATCGGCCTGACCGATGAGGCCGCCGCAACCGCCAGACCCAACCCCGCCACCCGAAAACCCAGCCTGGAAACGGGTCTTCACTACGCCCGCTCCCACGTCGCACTCCACGGCAACCTCGACGTGGCACCCTCCGCCCGACACCAGGGCTTCCCACTGGGCGCCTGGCTGGCGCGCCAACGACACCAAGCGGCCCTGCACGCCGCCAAATTCGGACAACGCCGACGAGCCGCCGCCCGACGACTCCCCCGCGAACGCGTCAAAGGCGGTGTCGACGGCGGCGGCGACGTGTTCGGCGAGGGCCTGTCCGTTGGAGGCCCGGCGTTCCTGCTCCGCACGGGTCTCGGCCAGGATCAGGCCGGCGGCGGCGGACGCGTCGTCGTCCCGGTCGTCGACGTCGAATGTTCGCCCGGTCGCACGCGGGCTCGTCGTCTCGTTCGGGTGAACCGCCCGCGCCCGAGGCGGATGGGTGCGATTGTTGGCGGGTGCCTTTCGCGGGGTCCACACATTCGCTTCCGGCGTGTCGTGCGGGCTGTGCCCCGCGGAGGATGACAGGGAACGGCTCCGGTCGCGACAACACGCGGCCGGAGCTGGCCAAGCTACGGGAGAGGGCGGGCGAACGGGACGGCGCCGAACGCCTGGCCCACGAAACCGCCGACGCCGGAAACACCATCGAACTGGCACAGGTGGCCGCCCTGCGGGAGGAGGCGGGCGACCGCGATGGCGCCGAACGCCTACGCGCGTTGCTCCGTCGTGGTCTCGACGCCGACGACGAATCTCCTGTTGACAGGTAAGCCGGCGTCAGGTCGGAAGCGCCTACGGCCCGACTCCGGTGGCCGGGGCCCGCCCCTTTGGGCAGTCTCTGTCAATGATCACCCATATGACACCACACCCACACGACGCGACGCGCTGGGCCCGCGCCGTCGGAACGGTCGGGCCCGGCGCGACTGCGGATCGACGCCGGCCCGTCCCTGTGATCTCGCCGTCGAAGGCGAGCCAACTCGGTGGCGAGGTCTTGGGGCCCCGGGTGATCGTGGTCGTCTCGGTGTTCTCGCCGAGGCAGACCTGCGGGAACGTCATCGCGGTGGGCAGGTACCGCGGTTGCTCCGCCGTGGTGGGCGTGTCCGCGATGCGGTGCCGCAGGACGGCCTCCTCGATCACCAGGACGAACCGGTGCCCGGCCCGGTGAACGATCCGGAATCTCGCAACCGGGGCGTCCGCGGCCTGTGGGGTGTCGTCGGGGGTGTCGCAGAAGCGGGTAATCGAGCAGGGCAACGCGCTCGCGTACGCGTGGGTCTGCAGGAATCCGGGGATGACGTCCGCGCTGTAGGGGCGAAACGTCGACGTGTCCTCGTACAGCCCGTGGTACGACTCCTTTGGGATCGACGCTGTGGCGTAGCACGACCGCCAAGCGGGACCTCGGGCCGGAGTCCGCCGGCCCGAGGGCGCCAGGCGAAGCGCGACGTTGCCCACGAGCGACGGCCTTGGCCACCTCGCCGTGCCGTGCAGGGCCGTGCAGGGCGGGGCGAACATACCCGCGCGTGGGCGGCCCCTGGCTTTGGCCATCCCCGGGCACACGGACCGACCGCCCAAGTCCACCCAGCGCGCGTGCGGCCCCTGCTGCGGCAGCTGTTCCCGTGAGCCGGCCCATCCGATGGCGCCACCCTGGATCGCCACTACTACGTCGGCTACGCGAGGTCCCCTGCGGCCGTCGATCAACTGCGCGTTGTGCAACACCCCCAGGCTCAGCAGCGTGCGCCCCCAAAATCTCCCCGCCGTGCCCCCGGCGCCCATCTGCGCCTCCCGCGCGCCCTGGCGTGTGTACGTCGAGCGAGGCGCACTGGAGCCAGTGTCCTTCCGCTCGGATCCTGGGAGGTGGCCGTGCCTGCGCTCCCTGCCGGTCTGCCATCTCCGGGCGCTCGTCGGATGGCACGAGGCTTACGACAACGCTGGAGCGCGACCGGTTGTTAACGGCCGGTTCGTTCCGGCCATTCGCCGGAGCCAGGGCACCGCGATCGTCGACAGGACGGACCCCCGATGTCCGCATCAGAGCGTGAACCGATCGCGATCATCGGCATCGGTTGCCGGTTCCCCGGCCGTGTGGAGAGCGCGGCAGGGCTGTGGAATCTGGCGGCCGAGGGCCGACGGACGACGCGCCCGGTGCCGATGGATCGGTGGGATGCCGGGAAACTGGCGGCCCTGCACGACCCGGAGTTGGCCGCGCGAGCGGGGCACGGCTGCTTCCTGGAGGGGGAGGTGTGGGCTTGGGACCCGGGAGCGTTCTCCGTCGCGCCGATGGAACAACGTTGGGTGGACCCGCAGTTCCGTGTGCTGATGGAGGTCGCCTGGCAAGCCGTCGAGCATGCCGGGGTACCGATGGACACGATGCGTGGATCACGCACCGGCGTGTACATGGGCACCTACGCGCCGGACAACCTCTTCCGAGAGGCCCGACCGGTCCAGGACGCTCCCAACAGTCCCTATCTCTTCGGGAACTTCACCGCCGACGCGGCGGGCCGGGTGGCGTTCTCGATGGATCTGCGCGGCCCGGTGATGGTGGTCAGCACACACTGCTCCTCCGGTCTCGTCGCCCTGGACAGCGCGTGCGGCGCACTCACGTTGGGCAAGTGCGACACCGCGCTGGCCGGGGCGGTGCTGCTGATGCTCTCGCCCGAGACGCACTACTACGAAGCCCCCTTGTTGCTGTCCGAGGCCGGTGGGTGTTTCGCCTTCGATTCGCGGGCCGACGGCTACGTACGGGGCGAGGGCGCGGGCGTGCTCGTCCTGAAACGGTTGGCCGACGCCCGACGCGGCGGGGACCGGGTGCTGGCCCTCATTCGGGGCAGCGCGGTCAACAACGACGGCCAGGCCGGTCGCCTCACCGCGCCCTCCGCTCTGATGCAGCGGCAATTGTTCCGCGAGGCGGTCGCCAAGGCGGGGATCGACCCGGGCGAGGTCGGGCTGGTGGAGGCCCACGGTCCCGGAACCACGGTCGGCGATCCGATCGAGTACATCTCCGTCAACGCCGTCTACGGACGCGGCAGGGGCCGGTGTGCCCTGGGTTCGATCAAGACGAACATCGGACACTCGGAACCCGTGTCGGGTATCGCGGGGGCCATCAAAGCCGTGGAATCCCTGCGCCGCGCGGCCATCCCGCCCAACGCCACCTTCAAGGAATGGAATCCCGCCGTCTCGCGGGACGAGGGCTCTCGGCTCTTCGTGCCGACCGAGCTCACCCGCTGGCCGGTGGACGGTGCGGTGCGGCCGGCGACCGTGTGTTCATGAGGTTGATCGACGTGGAGGTCGCTTCGCATTCCTCGCAGGTCGATCCCATTCTCGCCGCACTGCACACGGCACTTGCCGATGTGCCCGAGGCCCGCCCTCGGATCCCCTTCTACTCCACCGTGTCGCGCGACCCGCTGGAACCGGGCGTCGTGGACAGGGCGTACTGGGTGCGCAACCAGCGTGATCCGGTGCGCTTCCACACGGCCGTCTCCGCCGCGCTCGCCGCCGGGCACCGACTGTTCATCGAGTGCAGCGCCCACCCCCTCGCGGTACGCCCGATCCTGGACGTCGCCGGCGCGGACGGTGCTTTCGATACCGTCGCTGTCGACAGCCTGCGGCAGGGCACGGACGACCAGGACGCTTTTCTGGGCCACCTCGGCGCCCTGCACGCGGCCGGCTACGACGGCATCGACTTCGGCACCCACTACCGCGACGGCAACCTCGTCGACGTGCCCGTCACCGACTGGCATCGCACCCGCCACCGCGGCGACGAGCCCGCCTACCGGCTGGTCGCCCCCGCACTGCCGGGAGCAACCCAGCACCCCTTGCTGGGCGGTCACGTCCGCGACCCGGACACCCCCCGCACGCCACCTGTGGCAGACCCCGGTCGGCCCGCGACTGCTGCCCTGGCTCGCGGACCACGCCGTGGCCGACGTGCCGGTGCTGCCCGGCACCGG
This sequence comes from Embleya sp. NPDC059237, assembly GCF_042754105.1. Lineage (NCBI taxonomy): Bacteria > Bacillati > Actinomycetota > Actinomycetes > Kitasatosporales > Streptomycetaceae > Embleya > Embleya sp. NPDC059237. Next base: position 19,866 of record NZ_JBHZAE010000011.1, read on the forward strand.
CATGGTGGAGATGATGCCGGCCGCCGGCGCCCGCACGTTCGGCACCGATCGGATCGCGGCCTCGGACGTGCACATGCTGAGCCCGCTCGTTCTCGATCCCGAGCCGCAGGTCACCACCCGACTGATCCACCACGCCGACAACGGCACCGCGTTCGTCGAGATCCTGACCACCGGCGACGACGGCATGACCGTGCACGCCCGCGGCACCGTGCGGCCACTGCCCGAACACGATCACCCCGCGCTGCTGACCGCGGCCGAGTCGAATCCCCAACGGTGGCGCGACAGCGACGTCGCCGCCCTCCACCGCACCTTCCGAGACCGGCACGACGTCTTCCACGGCCCGGCTTTCTCGGCGATCGACCACATCCGAGTGCACCCCACCAAAGACCTGGCCCTGTCCACACTGCACACCCACGACAGCGCCCGAGTCTCCGCCTGGACCATGTCCCTGTACCCGGCCCTCGCCGACCAGGTGATACAGACCGCCGTCTCCGCGTGGCTCGCCCATTACACCCTCGCCCCGGGCCCGGTGGTGGTCGCGCGATTCGACGAGGTACGGGTCTACCGACCGACGGCCCACACCCGCACCGCCGCGATACGGGTACACACCGCGGACGATCTGGGGTGCACGGCCTCCGCCCGGCCGGCCACCGCCGACGGCACTGTCGTCGCCGTGATCAGCGGCCTGCGCGTCGCCAACGTCACCCCACCCGAAGAACGATTCACCGGCAGACTCCTCCACCAGGCACAGATCCTTGCCCCCGCACCTGCGGAGCGATCCCGCGCCACCGACGGCACCTGGATCGTACTCACCACGGACGAGAGCGCCTGGCCCGTCGAACTCGCCCGCGAACTGGGGAAGCAGACGGCGGAATGCCGTCTGCTTCCCCTCGCCGACCCGGCCGCACCGGCCCCCTGCACGGGAATCGCCCTGGCCATGGGCGACGAGCAAACGGGCCGGACGCCCGCCGAGGCCGCCCGCATCCTGGTCACCCGAACCGTGGCTCTCGTACGCCGGCTCACCTCATGGGACCCCCGCCCCGGCTGTGGATCCTGAACGAAGCAGGCCGGGCACCGACGGCTACCGCCGCCATCCGCGGCCTGCTCCGCTCCGTGGCCTACGAACAACCCGAACTCCGCGCCGGCACCGTGGACTTCACGGCGGACCGGGCCTCGTACACCGGCGTCGCCGACGAACTGCTCGACATGCGGCAAGCGCTCACGGAGATCACACTGTCACCCGCCGGACGCCACATCACGCAGGTACGCGCCGGCCCCGACCGCGTCACCACCGCTCCGAGGACGACCCAAACGCTGACCCGGCCCGGCGCGGCCTACCTCGTCACCGGGGGATTGGGCGGCGTCGGCCTGCTCACTGTCGAATGGCTCGCAAGGAGCGGAGCGGGCCGGATCGTCATCAGCGGACGTTCCGCACCCTCCACCGACACCGAAGCCCGTCTGCGCGCCCTGCGCGCGGCGGGCACCCACGTCACGATCGTCCGCGGTGACATCGGCGATTCGACCGTGGCCGCACGGGCACTCGCGGCAGCCGGCGACACGGGCCAGGCGCTGCGCGGCGTCTTCCACGCCGCCGGAGTCGTGGCGGACGCCACCCTCATCAACCTCGACGACGAAACCCTCGCACGAGTCTGGCGCGGCAAGGCCGAGGGCGCCTGGATTCTTCACCGGGCCACCGCGGAGACGGAACTCGACCACTTGGTCCTCTACTCCTCCGTCGCCTCCTTGATCGGCGCCCCCGGACAGTCCGCCTACGCCGCGGCCAACGCCTTCCTCGACGGCCTGGTGACCCTGCGCCTCGACCACGGCCTACCCGCCACCGGCATCCACTGGGGTGCGTGGAGCGAGGTCGGCCGCGGACGGCACCTGGCGGACCGAGGCTTCCTCACCATCAGCCCCGCCGACGGCATCGACGCCCTGGAGCGCATCCTGGTGGCCGGCCATCAACACGTGGCCTACTCCCCGCTGGACATCGCCCGGTGGATCGCGCCCTACCCGGCCCTGCGCTCCTCCACCCTCCTCGCGCCCCTCCTGGCCGGCGAGGAAAGCGACGACGACACCACCGCGGTACGCGACCGACTCCTGAACGCCGACGGCATCGTGGAACGTCGGGAAATCCTGGAGTCGTTCATCACCGAGACCGTCCGCGAACTACTCGGCGGCACCAGTCGCCACACGGTCCGCATACCAGCATGGTCATCCTCGGCCTGGACTCCCTCGGCGCCGTCCAGTTGCAGCAGCGCCTTCAACAGGCCCTGGGCTTCCCACTCAAACCCGGCGTCATCTGGGTCAAACCCAGCGCCGCCGCCCTCACCGACACGCTCCTCGACGCCATGGGGCTCCGCGTCGCTCGGGAGGACCACTGACATGACACACAGGGCGACCCCCGCCGACGCCGAACGCACTCCCCCGAGGGCCGCAACCGGTCGCCGACCGTCGCGGCCGATTCCGCTCACGCGGCTTCGCCGCCGGTCCCCCCGAACTCGCAGGAAAGGCCCGAATGCAGGCGAAGGCTTCGGCGTGGTCATCCGTTCGGCGGTCGACCGCATAGGCCTCACCACCCACGTAGGGCCACCGGTACCGGCTGCCGCCCGACCCATCCGTCGACACCACCACCGCATCCGCCCACACGGTGGTACCGATCCCAACCGGAGGTTCCCGTGCCCACCAGATGCCCCGACGCGACAGCGCGCACCACCGGACCGCGCACCCGACGTTGGCGCAGCCCCATCGCCCTGTGGGCCGGATGCGGGATCATCGCGGTGCTCGTCCAAACCGCGATCTTCACCCGGTGGCTCGCCGCCGGCAACATCCACAGCGCCCCGAAGGACTTCACCATCCCCACGTACCGCGCGGCTCTCATCTGGGCCGAGCAGGCCGTGGCGATACTCATCGTCGTCTTCTGCTTCGTCGTCGCCTGGCGGCAGAGCCGCAGGGAACACAACGTCTCCTGGAACGCGGCCCTCATCATCGGAGGTACCTTCACCTTCTGGCTCGGCTTCCTCAGCTGCTGGGACCGCCAGTACGCGGCCGCCAACCGGTACGCCCTGAACATCACCAGTTGGGCACCGTACGTCCCGGGCTGGCACGGCCCCTACCCCGAGCGGCAGATCGAATCCATCGTCGGGGCGCAGATGTTGATGTATACCGCCATCATCGCCTGGCCCTGGTTGCAGCTGTTCCTGCTGCATCCCATCCTGCGCAGGAAGCCCCACTGGGGCTTGGCCCGCCTGATCCCGGCCCTGCTGATCACGGGACTGGTCGCCGATCTGCTGATCGAGGGCACCCTGATCGTCTTGTTCGGGGCCTATTCCTGGCCTGTCGCCAACCGGGACCTGGCACTGTTCGGCGGCCACTGGTACCAACTACCACTGGTCAGCGTCGCCGTCGGCGCCGTCACCATGGCCTGCATGCCCACGTTCATGCAACTGCGTGCCGAACGCAGCGGCCGTCCCGTGCACATCTTCCGCGGCGGCGAACTCTTCGCCCGACCCGCACACGCCTGGCTGCGGGTCCTGGCGGGAGTGGGCTTCATGAACGCGGTCATGGGCCTGTACTGGGTGCTGCTGCCGCTCTTCGCCACCGCGTCCGGCCCCGACCCCCTCCCCGCCGACATGCCCGGCTGGCTCTGGCACTCCTGACGTCCCCGCCCCCGGAGGAAACCGTGTCCCGAAAACCGCCCCCGCGACGGCCCCTCCGCAACCCCCACGACCGTGCCCGCACGAGCGTCTCGTCGACGCTTCCGAGTCGACGGCGCCCGTGTACGCGACTATGGATGTCCCACGTATCCCCGCCGGGCGCCGACCCGCCATCGAGCGACACCCCAGGCCGGATCCGGTGACCCGACACCACCGCGCAGGCTCCCCGACGACGCGCGGCGAACGCGCCGTGGTCATCGGTGCCGGCATCGCCGGCCTGCTCGCGGCCCACGTACTCGCCGACCACTACGCGCAAGTGGTCCTCCTCGACCGGGACGCGATCCCCACCGCAGCGGCCAACCGCAAGGGAACCCCCCAGGACAGGCATGTGCACGCCCTCTTCACCGAAGGCATACGCGCCATCGACGCCCTGCTCCCCGGCCTCACGGACGAACTCGGCGACCGCCGAGGCCATCGCATCGACATCGGCCGGGACCTCGCCATCGCCACCCGGTACGGCTGGGGCACCCGTTTCGATTCCGGGCTCCATGCCATCGGCGCCGGCCGCCCACTGATCGAAGCGACCCTCCGACAGCGCGTCCTGGCATCGCACGGCATCCACCTGCTCCAGCGCCACCAGGCCGACGGCCTCACCGGCACCTTTCGCCGCGTCAGTGCGGTCCACGTCCGCGACCTCACCACAGGCACTGCCACCACCCTCCCCGCCCACCTCGTGGTGGATGCCGGCGGACGCGGCTCCCACCTGGGGCGATGGCTGGCAGACCTCGGCTGCCCACCCGTACCGGAGAGCGTCGTCAACGCTCACGTCGGCTACGCCACCCGCATCTTCCGGATCCCCGGACCGAACACACCCACCCACTGGCGCAGCTGCTACATCCTGGCCATCGGTCCCCACACTCCCCGCGGCGGCGTGATCGCCCCCATCGAGAACGACCGGTGGATCGTCACCCTCACCGGCATCGGCCCGGAGCGTCCCACTCCCATGGAGGAAGACTTCCTGCCCTTCGCCCGATCACTGACCGCTCCGACCATCGCCCACGCCCTCCGAGGCGCCGAACCCCTCACCCCCGTGAGATGCACCAATGCCACACCAATCGCCGCCGACACCTGGAACGGGCCGACGGCCTGCCGGACAACCTCATCGCCGTCGGCGACTCGGGCTGCTGCTTCAATCCCGTCTACGCACAGGGCATGACGGTCGCCGTCCTCACCGCGCACCTGTTGGCGGACATCCTCGACCGGCACCGGGCCCGGTCGGGCCTCGCTCGCCACTACCACCGTCGTCTCAGCCGCCTCCACGACACCCCCTGGAACCTCGCGACCACCGCCGACCTCGCCTTCCCCACCACCGAAGGACCACCCCCGACCGCGAGCCAGCGCATCCTCGCCCGCCACCTCGACCACGTCCTCGCGGCCGGAACCCGCCACCGACACACACAAGCCGCGTTTTTGGGTGTGCTGACCATGACCAGCCACCCCGTCGCGCTCCTGACACCCCGAGTGGCCCTGAGCGCCACGACGACCCGACACCGGGCACTCGCGCCCGCGGACACGCCACCCCCTCCCACGCCGGACCCACAAGCAGTCCGCGGCAGGCGCCGGAAACGCCTCACCTGACACACACGCGGTGTCGATCACGGCGCCCGTGGCGAACCCGCGACCTCGGCCATCCTTCGTTGGATCCGCCGCGTCCCGGACGCGGCGGCCTCGGTCGGCCGGGCCGCCGCCCCGAGGCCGAGTACGAGAAACGCGGCCTCTTCCGCCGTGCCGGACCTGGGAGTTCGCTCGCTCTCGGTGTGCCGGTGCGGGTAGTGCTCGTCGCTGACCTGCGGATTGCCCGGAGTCGAGCGCGGATGGCGGGCGACCTCTGCCGGCCCGTGCTCCCCGACTGCGGTCACGATCGGCTCGTCGCCGTGGAGTCGGGCCCAGACTCGCGAGTCGCCTAGCTGGTGCGGGACCGAATAGCGCACCCCGTCAACGGAGATCGTCGAGTCCCAGCAGACCCTTCGGGTCTCGCCGAACGCGACCGCGAACGGCTCCTGCGGCAGCGGGCACAGCCGGGTTCGCTCCTCGCGAGCATGTCCGCGGGGCGACGACGGGTCGCGCGGTGCGGGCGGACGTTGACCTCGTCGCGGAACGCCCGGCAGGTCGCCTCCAGTTCGCCGAAGGTCTTGTAGTGCTCGCGCAGGTTCGCGTCGGTGGGCACCAGATCCGTCATCGCGATCCGCACCGTCGCCTCGGATCCGCCCTTGGACTACGGATCCGCTGGGACGCACGTGCAAACGGCCGATCGCGACGATCTCGAACACCCCATCGCGGTGATGCGCGTGTGCACCACGTCGGCGCGGACCCGGCCGAAGGAGCGGACCACCAGTTCCTCGATCTGGGCATGAAGGCGTCGATGGGACGCGCGCGATGCTCACGCTCGACCGGGTTCCCGCCGGCCCGGCGCAACTTCACATACCTGGCCACAGTGTAGTGGTCACAGCCCGCCAGTACGGCTGCGGCCCGGTAACCGCCCGTGAGATCCGATGCCGCAGGATGTCCATCGACACCGGTCCGGCATCACTGCACCAGGACCCACCGACCTGCTGGAGGCCCAGGAGTCGGCTGCGCGGGCCCGCGGTGGCTTCTGCGGCGTCCGGGGCTGCCGGGTCAGACGAGATCGGGAAGGGCCAGCCACTCCTGCCAGGAGAGGTCGCGTCCGACGTACCGCGGGCGTTCGAAAGGCCATGCCTGCGCGATCCACTGCGGGACGAGCGCATCCAGTGCCTGCTCGAGTTCGGTGCCCGCCCGGTCGTCCACCACCCACCAGGAGATCTCGGCGTCGGCGCCGGTCTTCTCCGGCGGGTCGATGTAGACGCAGCCGAGCAGGGCCGTGCCCGCGTCGTCGAACAGCGCGTAGTTGAACGACTTGTGGGCCGCGATCTCGTCCGCGTGCCGGATCAGGTCCTCCCGGTCCTGCTCGAACGTCATCGTGGCCACCGGCCAACCCCAGGCCTCGCCGTAGATGGACCACAGGCGTTCCCGCGAGCCCATCACGGCCGGGTAGTCGAGCTCGGTGTCGGCACCGCTGATCGGGCGCAGGTGGTAGTGGCCGGGCAGCGCCACGCGAACCGGATGGACGAAGTCGGCAGGCAGCCAGGTCATGGGCCGGAGGCTAGCAGCCGGCGGGCCGCCGCCCCGCACCCGGCTACATCCCGGGCTCAGGAAAATCGGGCAGGCAAACCGGCCGGAACTACGAGTTGCAGCGCCAACCTCCCCACCGGCACAACAGCCGGCGATCCACACGGCACCACCGCCCGGACGGCTTCACCCAGCGCGTGATTCCTCACCGCATGGCCCGCGGGAAACATTCCTCATATGCCGGGGTTCTCGCGCTCCGGGCGCGCGTACCAGGGACCTGGTGGACCTCTCCCGCCGGTGGTCACGGTCAAGCCGAAGTCGAATACCTCCGGGCGACCCGCCCGGTCCCACCACCGCCAGGCCGCCTCGACCTCGCTCCACAACGAACGCGGCCCCGCCTGAAGGACGTTCGGACGACGACCATCGGCAAAGCCCGCCGCGGCCACCGAGGCAACCGTGCCGCCGGCACTCGCCACGCCGGGCCACCCCTCGGGAAGGTCGATCGTCGGCGGCGCGGCACGTTGCGCGCACAGCTTCGTGAACGACAGCGCCATCGTGAACGGACCACTCGCCCGCGTCGACGACTCCACGACCAGGCGCAGGGCCGCGTCGTGGGGGCCGTAGTCGGTGCCCCAGGGCAGGAGGAAAATTGTGTCGGGGGCGGCTTGTTCGAGCCAGGTCGCGGGGATGTGGCGGACTCCGGCGGTGACGTGGATGCGGTCATAGGCGGCGCCGGTGGGGTGGCCGTGGGGGCCGTCGCCGGTGATCACGGTGACGTTCGGGTATCCGGCGCGGGTGAGGTTCTTGCGGCCTGGTCGGCGAGGTGTTCGTCGACCTCGACGGTGGTCACCGTGCAGCCGCGGGCGGCCAGGAGGGCGGCGGTCCAGCCGGTTCCGGTGCCGCTGTCGAGGACGCGTTCGCCGCCGTGGATGTCGAGGTACAGGAGCATGTCGGCGACGGCGGAGGGCATCGATGCCGACGACGCCACCGGGCCCGGGGTGGGCCCGGTGTGGCGGCCGTTGGCCGGCGTAGGTGAACGGCGACACGCGGTCCGGGGCGAACAGCGCGCGGTCGACGGTACGGAACGCCCGCTCCCAGCCCGGCGGCATGCGGTCCATCGACACCAACAGGTCCGCGATCGAGGCCGGTTCCACCGCTCGGTCGTCCTTCCGGCGGCGCGCAGGACCCGAGCGACGTTCGAGCGCGGTACGTCGACACGGCCCCGGCGACCCACCCGCCCGGTACGACGACGAGCAGCGGGCACGTGCGCCCGGTCCTCGTTGTCGTCCCGACCACTGAGGCGCTGCGGCTGCCAGACGGCGCTTTCCACGGGGCGGTGACGCCGGCTACCCGACCCACCCGACCCACCGGTACGCGCCGTGACTCCGGCCGGCGTCCGGCACGCGGAACCCGGGGCCGTCGTCGCCGAACCGCCGGTGTCGGGTCATCGTGCGATGAGGACGTGCGCCCACGGCTCGTCGATGTCGGCCAGGCCCAGCACGGCGACCACGTTGTCGAGCATTCCGGCGCCGAACCAGTGCCGCACGGCGTCGTCGTCGCCCAGGAGCTGCCGAACGGTGGCGACCTGTTTGGCGTAGCACCGGCGTACGGCCTGCCCCACGAGCGGCTCGCCGGCGGCGCAGTTCGCGTGCATGAGGAAACGCAGGATGCTCCGGTCCGCGACGAGCGCGGCGTAGGCGTCACGCGCCGCGCCCAGCGCCTCCTCCGGCTCCGGCCCGGCCCCCCCTGATGCCGGGGCGTGGGCGACCAGCGTGTCGGTCATGACGACCGACACGTGGTCGACCACCGCCGCGAACAGGGCTTCCTTGTTGGGGTACAGGCGGTACAGGTACGGCTGGGAGACGCCGGCCCATTCGGCGATCTCGTGCGTCGTCGTCCCGTAGAACCCCTTTTGCGCGAAGCAGTCGACCGCGGCGGCCATGATGGCCCGGCGTCGTTCGTCGCTCTTGGTGCTGGTACCGGCGGCAGGCATGGGCGTCAGTCCAACATGGCTTGGGGTCAGGTGCCAAACGTGACGCTGCGGTCGGAGGCGGCCGGCACCTCGGAGGGTGTGAGGGCCTCGATCGCGACCAGGGGGTTCCAGTAGTCCAGGTAGTGGGTGATGCGTGCGTCGTCGTCGGTGCGGACGACCGAGATGCAGGTCTGCTCGTACGGCTTGCCGGTGGGCAGCGCCGTGCCCGTCGAGCGGAATTCCGCGACCACGAGACTCGGATCGACCGTGTCGTGGAACACAAGGTCGACGAACCTGACGTCGAAGGTCTCGGGGAAGCCGCGCATGTGGGCGAGCAGGGCGTCTCGCCCGATGACCTGCTTCGGCACGCCGTCCGGGGCGTACGGGAACTCGAGTACCGCGTCCGGGGCGAACAGCTTCACCCACTCCTCGGTGTCTCCCGCGGCGGTGAGGCGCAGGTGCTCGGCCACGGCGTGCTGGGCAGCGGCGCGGCGGGCGTCGTCTTCCGTGCGTGTCATGCTCGCTCCTATGTTAGTGGTCGACCGATAACCTACTACGGCCGCGATCGGTGTGGGTAGTTGGTGTGGTGAACGGTCAGCCTGCCCGCACCGGTCTCACGCCTCGTTCATCACCCTGCGGCAGCCGACTGGTCACCCCACGTCGGCCGGCGACGCAGGGATCCGAACCACCGCTACAGGCACTCCGTCGGCTCCCGTCGCCGACGACCGACCACTGCCATGACTCCGACCATTCACAGTGCGTTCCGGTCCGTCGGGCAGGGCATGCTCACCATGCGGCCGGCCGATCCCGGGGTGTCGTCCCACCCACCCGGCCGAGACGAGATCACCGGCTCCCCTACGGACGAAGTCAGATCCCGATTTCGCACCCACGCGCCCCATGGACAGTCCGACGAGAATCCACCGGACGACAACACGAGACCACCACCGGGTCCGCTCCGCGGCCCCACCGCCGCACCCAAGGGGCCGACCCGACACCGAGACCTCCAGGCGCAGCGACCACGCCCTCCACCGTCGTCGCGAAGCCCCGCCTCGAACCACCAGAACAGCCCCGGCAAGGAGCGCCGGATGCCCCCTGCGACCCTCACGCTCACAGACTCGGCGTCCACCGAAGGCACGAACCTGGTACCGGCGGGGCCACCGCCCGTCGTCCTCGTCGGCGGGAAGGGCTCGGGGCGCATCTCGCGCGCCGGCCTGGTGTGTTGCGCGCCCGGCCGGCGCACCCGGCTATGTTCCGGATCCGGCTGCACCGCGGCCGCAAGGGCGACCCGAAGGGCGTCCGCAAGAAGGACTTCGCCGAGCTGTTGGACTCCGCGCACCGGGAGCTCGGCGGTCCGACCGCGTTGGTATGGGACAACTACACCCGTCGAGCGGATGCGGATGCTGGAGTGGGAACTCACGGGTGCCCACCCGAGCAACACCGAGCCAGACACCGAGTGACTCTCACAAACGGTCCTTCCGAGTGCCCGACGGGGGCCGCTATACGACCGCCTCACGTCGGTTTTCACTCAATGGTGTCGGGAGGCCATCCCGGTGGACCGTGCCGTGCCCGGGCCCGCTACGCGATGGCGTCGGTGCGGGTGGAGACGGCGCGTCTTGCGGGGTCGGGTGCCATGGCGGTTTCGATCGGGGCCTCCAGTTCCGCGTCGGCCCAGGGGCGGACGTCGGCCGGCGGGACGCGCCGTCGGCCGGTGGCGATGTCCTCCAGGACGTCGCCGGGCGTGGCATCGGGGCCGGCCATGTGGTCGGTGGCCGGGGTGGTGCCGGTCCAGGCCCACCGGATCGCCGCGCCGAGGCTGTGGATCTCGGCGGCCTCGTTCACCTCCAGGTCGACGTCCGCGGGGGTGTCCAGGAGTCGGCGGGCGATCTCGGGCGCGGTGGTCTGGTCCCCGCCGCCCCGGTACGGGCCGGGCAGGGGCAACAGGCGCGCATGGTGCGCGAGATCGTGGTCGATCGGATCGACGTGTGTCTCGCCGGGGGAGATCAGGATGGTGTCCGGGTGGATGTCGCCGTGGCGCCATCCGGCGGCGTGCCGTCGTGCCGGCGTGGTGAACGCGGCCGACGCGATGGCGCGCAGGCGCCCCGCGGAGTCCGGCGGTGCCGCTTCGTCCCGGGCGACCCGGCACCATTGCCACAAGGTGGTACCGGGCAACCGGCCGAACGCGGCCCAGGTACCGGCGTCGCTCTCGCCGTGGGCGGCGGCCATGGTGGTCGGGCCGGCCTCGCGCAGAAGTGCGACGGCGCGGGCCTCGTGTTCCAGGGAAGCTGCGGCAGCGGCTGCACGGCGGTCTTGATCTTCCGCTCAGTGGTGCGCCAGGCGTTGGTGTGGTGGGCGGTCAGGGGTTGTGGGGGCTCGGTGACGTCGAGGGCGGCGAGGGCGGCGGCGAGGAGCGAATCCATGCTTCACATCCTGGCGCGTGTGGGTCGTGTCGTGGGGCCTTGGACGAGAAGGCGGGCGATCTCGGCCGAGATCGGCAGCCCGGTCCACGCCTCGATCGCGCCGAACTCGCCCACGACGTTCGTCTCCAGCTGGTGCCACAGGCCGCGGCGGTCCACCACGAAGTCCAGTGCGCTGTAGAGGCGGCCGAGATCGCGGACGTGTTCCACGCAGGCCCGTGTGATCTCGTCCGGTGGGGTGATCGACTCGTGGCGGTCCACGGGCGCGTCGCGGCAGTCGAGTTCGTCGTGGGCGATCGCGGCGGCGAAGACCCGATCGCCGACCACGGTCACCCGCGCGACGAACGCGCGGACCGCGTCCGGGTCGCACGTGAGCACGTGTCGGGCACGGTGAACCCCACCCGGGTTGCGGACAGCAACTGTGTCGGCTTCAATCTCGCGGCCGCCGGAGGGCCGCGACGCGGAGCCCGGCGCGTGCGTGTTGGACGCGCAGAGCGTCAAGACCTCCGCCAACGTCCCCACCGCAGGTCAGGGCATCGACGCCGGCAAGAAAATCGTGGGCAGGAAGCGCCACGTCGGGGTCGACACCGTCGGCCTCCTGCTCGCCGTATGGGTCACCGCGGCGAGCGTCTCCGACAACACCGGCGGCATCCACCTGCTCTCCGCGATCGCCGCCGCCCACCCCACCGTCACCAAGGCCTGGGCCGACGCCGGCTACCGCACCAAGACGATCGAGCACGGCGCGACCCTCGGCATCGACGTCGAGGTCGAGGTCGTCCAACGCGACCCCACCGTCAAGGGATTCAGGATCCTCCTATCAGTTACGTGGAATCTAACCCCAGCGGAGATCATCTCCCTGCGGTACGACCACGAACTGAGGAGATGCGTTGGGCACGGTGGTGCTGGAGAAGAAGTGGCCGGTGCTCGGGCGGCACGAGCAAGCAGCCGGGTGGTTGCAGGTGTGGACCGATCTGGGGCGGGCGCCCCGGACCATCGACGCCTACGCCCGGGGACTGGCCGAGTACCTGGAGATGTGTGAGCGGGAGAACGTCGACCCACTGACGGCAAATCGGGCCCATATCGCTGTGTATGTACGGGAGTTGACTTCACGGCCGAGCCGTCGAGGCGCGAACGTGCTCTCGATCGATTCAGGCTCGGGTCTGTCCAACGCCACCATTCAGCAGCGCCTGGTGCCAGTCCGGTTGTTCTACGACTTCCTCATGGAAGACGGACAGCGCGACTCCAACCCGGTCGGCCGAGGCCGCTACACACCGGGCCGACGGCGTGGTGGGCACGAGCGTGGTCTTGTGCCCAGACTGACGAAGCTGCCGTGGATACCCACCGAACAGCAGTGGATGGATGTCCTCACGGTCGCGGCCAAGGAGCCGATACGCAACCGGGTGATGCTCGCCCTCGCCTACGACTCCGCACTGCGCCGTGAGGAGTTGAGCTCACTGCGTACGGACGATTTGGACCCGGCTCACCGCACCCTTCGGGTGCGGGCTGAGACGACCAAGAACCGGCTCGAACGCATCGTTCCGTATTCCGCACCGACCGGCGTCCTGCTGTCGGGCTACCTCGCCCACCGGGCCACGATCAGTCGGGCCCGCGGGCCGCTGTTCCTGTCGGAATCCCGACGCAACCACGCCGAGCCACTGAGCTTGTGGACCTGGTCGAAGGTGGTCCGCCGCGTCGCGCTGGCCGCTGACGTCCCACGGTTCTCCACTCACACGACAAGACACCTGTGCTTGACCGACCTGGCCCGGATGGGCTGGGAACTGCACGCGATCGCTACGTTCGCCGGCCACCGCCACACCGACTCCACGCTCACCTACATCCACCTCTCGGGCAGGGACCTGGCCGACAAGCTCAACCGTGGCATGGAACAGATCCACGGCTGGCGGGTGCAGATGCTGGCCCGCCTGGGTGAGCCCGTGATGGAGGCGGTCTCGCGGTGACCGGGCCGACCGAGGCGTCTGTCTTGGCGACGGACCCAGCGCCGTCCTGGCCGTGGCCGGTCAATCCGGACCGCTACGACCGGTACCCCGAGCTCACCGGCGACGAACGCGAAGCGATCGCGTCCCTGGGGATGGACCTGCGCCGTTACCCCGGCCGCTACGACCCGGCGGCCCCACAGTGGAAGACCATTCGGTGCCTGCTTCGCCCGCTCGACGACGTGCGCTCATCGCTGTGGTGCCCCGATGAGGGGAGCTATCGCCGGGGCGTCGACGACGCCATCGCCCTCATTCTCCTGCGCTGTGCCGAACACGACCGGACGGTCTGGGTCTGGTCGGCCGAGGACTGGCTCGCCCTGATCGGCACCAGCGCGCGGCAGTTCACCGCGACCGTTCCAGGATGGGCTGAGGGGACCGCGCGTTCGTATCTGGTCGCATACGCCTACCTGATCAGCGGTTTCACCGAGTTCGACCAGCTGGGAGGCTTTCAGCGGCTGCCACTGGCCTGGCGCCTGTTCGGCAAGGGCAAGGTCGACGATGTGCAGCATCAGGTCGCGCAGGTGCTGCGCGGCTGGGGCTACCAGGTCGAGGCCGGCATCGACCCGCGGATCTCCCCGGTCCTTTGTCAGACACTCCTGCTGAACCGCAGCCCGATGCTCGAAGACCTGACGACCGTCGCCTTCGACCGGATCCGCAAGCACCCTGACCTGCCGGACCGCTACATCGGAGCCCTCTACGGGATCCAGCGAGCCGTGTCCGCGCTCGGACACTGTTCCCTGCCGCCGGCTCCGTATCGCGGGCGGATGCCCGCGATCGAGGGAACCGCGCGTTCGTGGGTCGAGTGGATCGAGCGCTGGCACAACACGTCCACGCTGTCGCGCAAGGTCCGAGACAACAACCGCTCCCTGCTGTCGAAGATCGGACGGTGGCTCGCCGCCGAACATCCGGAGATCACGGAACCGGGCCAGTGGACCCGTCAGACCTGCGCGGCCTGGGTCGCCGCAGTGGACAGGCTCCATGTCGGTGACTACGCCCAGCGGTTCGCCAGTCACGGGAATCGCACAGGTCAGCCGGTCACACCGCACACCAAGTCGGGCTATCTCACCACGACCCGGGCGTTCTTCCGCGACCTACAGGAATGGGAGTGGATCCCGCGGCGGTTCGACCCCGTACGTGCTCTGGCCACACCCAGAACAGTCGGGGCGATGCTCGGACCCGACCCGCGGGTCATTACCGACGACATCTGGGCCAAGCTGCTGTGGTCCGGGCTCAACATCGAGCCCGAAGATCTGCCAACCAACCTCAACAGCCTGCGCTACCCCCTCGAACTCCTGCGAGCACTATCCCTGACCTGGCTGTTCAGTGGACTACGCAGCGACGAGATGGCCCGCCTGCGCGTCGGCTGCATCCGCTGGCAACACGACGGCTTCCCGATCCCCGGCGATTCCGACGAGGTACTGGCACGGGACGCCGTCTGTCTGCTGGACGTCCCCACCCACAAGACCGGCATCGCGTTCACCAAGCCTGTCGACCCGCTGTTGGGCAAGGCGATCGAAGCATGGCAGGAACTCCGGCCGCAGCAGCCGAAGATGCTGGACCGCAAGACCAGTGAGCACGTCGACCTCCTCTTCGCGATGAGGGCCCACCGGGTCGCCAAGACCTACGTCAACAAGACGATCATCCCAACGCTCTGCCGGAAGGCGGGCGTCCCGACCGCGGACGTCCGCGGGAACACCACCAGCCATCGGGCCCGGTCCACCATCGCCAGCCAGCTCTACAACGCGAAGGAACCCATGACGCTGTTCGAGTTGCAGGCATGGCTCGGCCACCGGAGCCCGGAGTCCACGCAGCACTACGCCAAGATCACCCCGAACACGCTGGCCAGGGCCTACAACGACGCCGGCTACTTCGCCCGGAACGTCCGCACCATCGAAGTCCTCGTCGACCGCGACGCGGTCACCTCCGGCGCTGCGGCCAATGGCGAGCCCTGGCAGTATTTCGACCTCGGCCACGGCTGGTGCACCTACACCTTCTTCGAGCAGTGCCGGCACCGCATGGCCTGCGCCCGCTGTGACTTCTACACGCCGAAGGCCTCCAGCTGGAGGCGAAGGACAACCTGCAGAAGATGCTGGCCGACATCCCGCTCACCGACGATGAACGGGCCGCCGTCGATGACGGGCAGAGCGCTCTTGACCTGCTCCTGGAACGCCTCGCCGACGTTCCCACCCCGGCAGGACCGACACCGAACCAGATCGGTGTCCCCGCCACCGCGACTTTGCTCCCGGTGGTCGGAACCGGCGACGGGTCGAAGGCGGCCGGTCCTGGCTGCGGTGGGTGTTCCTCAGGTCCATGATCCGGTCAGATCCGTCGGGCCCACCAGGGCGCGTCCGTCTGATCCAGCGGGTTCGGCAAGGTCCGAAGGAGAAAGCCGTCGTCCAGCGGCGCGATCAGACGTTCAAGGGCCCGAGCTGACGGAGCCGAGAGCATCGCGAGGACTTCGTCCAGCAGCTCACGGCTACTTCGGCCGCAGCATCCGCAGGGGTGAAAGTGCCGTTCGGAAGGGGCGCGGGAGGTGCTCGACCATCCGGACAGGGCTTCCGCCACGGCTCCCGGCCACAGACCAGTCTTCGCCCAGTTCATGGCTGTTCGTATCTCTATCTGGCAGATTTCCTGCTGCACGGCTGCCGGAAGTCCAGGGATGTGGGGCACGATCCGCCAGCGGGGCCGGTGGCTCAGAGACTGGCGGAGTTCATGGGGCCGCTTGTGCGGCATTGGTGTCTTCTTTTGCAGGTCAGGCGGGTTGAGTGCTGGTCAGGTTAGCAGGGCGCTCTCCCGGCGCACGGCCCTCTCGACTTGACTTTCTTGATTCCACATAACCCGCCGTTGGGTGGTCGAACGGTCCCTCGCCTGGGTCATGCACGCCCGCCGACACGCCCGCGACTACGAACGGCTCGTCCAACACTCGGAATCACTGATCACCTGGGCCGCGATCACCCTGATGACCAGGCGCATCACCCGCAGGCAGTCACGGCGGACGAGTCAGCCGACATCCCGCGAGAACGACCGGGACTGACGGGCGGGCATCCGGACCACCGCCACCCGCTCCCACCCGTTCCGGGTCGCCGTCCTACCAGTACTGGAGCTGAAGCGTTGCGTGACCGTCGATCGGCAACTCGTCGAGGAGCGACAGATCGGAGGCCGGGGCAATCACGGTGAACGCTAGCAACTTGGCCTGGAGACCGGGTGTTTGGCTTGGACCGTTGGGGGTGTTCGCGTCGTTGGACGCGGCGGCGATGAGTTCGGGGAGTTCGGCGGCGAGGTCCGCAGCCAGGTCACCGGACGTCCTGCCCAAGGCGTCGGCGGCCTCGGCGAGCCGATCCTCGCCGACGAGCGCAACGATCTGATCGGCGGTGATCGGCTCGTTGGGGCCCTCACCGACCCACGACCGGACCTGTGACTCCAGCCCGGCACCGACCAGGCTCTCCGCCGAGATCGTCAAGATCGTCGGCTCCACGCTCGGACTGCCTTCGCCGGTCACAGACTCACTCATTCGGAACATCCCTCCGATGAATCCACGCGACACGAGACCTTCGCCCTCGGGACGAGTCCCACCGAGCATCACGAGCGGCAACTGCTGCTGCCACCAAGGGAGATCATCGTCGATCAACGTATCCGAACGCCACAACGCGGCGGTTCTCGGGCTTAACGACACCTCGATCCGCCACCAGATGCGACGGCGCGCCAAATGGCGAATCCAGCGCCGGGGGTCAGGAACAGGTACTTATCTTGTTCTTTAACCCATTCTTCGGGGTTTGGTGCCTTTGTTGTGGTGGCTGGGTCGGGTGTATGGCTCGCCTGTTTTGACGATGCGTCCGACGTCGTGGCGGGGTGCCCGTGTGTGATTCCTCGAGCCTGGCGGTCGCCCCGGACCGGGGGTCGAGGGTTTGGGTGCGCCGGCCGGACGTGCGGTCTTCGAGCGGAGGTTCCTGAACCCTCGGCGGACTCGGGCCGGGGTCAGTCGGTTGGGTTCGGCGGGTTTCTCCCAGGGACGTCGCAGGTCGTCGGCGAGCGGCCGGGCGAGGAACAGTTGCGCGTAGGCGGCGATCACGATCCAGGTCCAGCGATCGGCGGATTCGGGGTCGCGGAGCCTGGGCGTGGTCCAGCCGAGGGTCTGCTTGAACAGACGGAACGTGTGCTCGATGTCGAACCTTCGCAGGAACGACTGCCAACAGCGGTCCACGTCGGCTTCGGTGGCGTCGGTCTTGGACCACCACAACCAGACCGGCTTGGGATCTCCGCCGGTGGGCAGGTGGTCGACGCCGAGCCGGACGATCGTTCCGGAGATCATCGGCAGTTCCCCGTCGAACCCTGCCCACGCGCTGCGTCGGGTCAAGCGCGGATGCAGCCGATCCCATGCGGTCGCGGTCGCGGTGCCGTAGCGGGTGGTCTCGGTGGTCGTCGCGGCCCCGGGTTCGCCCCAGGTGTCGGGTTGCCCGAAGACGAACTCGCCGCCGTGCTTGGGCGGTCGGCCGCCCTGCGGGTCGTAGACCCTCGCAGGCGTCGGCTGGCGCATGACGCGGTCCGAACGCATCCGACCGAGCACCTCGACCGGCAGGCCCGCCAGGAGGAAGGCGATGCGGGGGACGTCGTAGCCGGCGTCGAGCACGACGAGCATGTCCGGGTCCCCGGACTCGTACTGCCCGGCGGCGATCAGGCGTTCGACCACCGCGCGGACCTGGACGGCGGTGGTGGCCGCGACGTCCTCGCCCGGCCCGAGCCGCACCGCGTCCAGGACCACGGTCCACGAACTGCGGCCCGGCTCCAGCGCCGCGACGATCGAGTACGGCCACCCGGGCACCATCTGATGCTTGCCCTCGCCGCGGCCGAAGGTGTGGCAGAACGAGCGGTCCGGACTGGTGTCCGCGTCCGGCCGCAGCCATGGCGAGACGTCGACCGCGAGAATGATCCGCCCGTCCGCGGCCCTGGGCAGAGGCAACCGCGCCAGGGCGTCCCGCAATCGGTCGGTGGCGATCCGGCCGCGATTGACCGCGTCGTAGAGCGCTCCGTGACCACGGCGGTGTTCCGGTGCGAGCGACAGTCCGACGAGCGACTTCACCGGCCCGTCCGCGCACAGCAGCGCATCCGCCAACTCGAACAGCGCATCGCCGCGGCGGGTCGGGCAGGCATGGAACTCGACCCGGAAGCGTGACAGTTCCGCGAACGCCTCGTCCCGTCCCGGACCGAACGGCAGAGTCGTCACCACGGTCTTCGCCCCGATCGTTCCGTGCCTCCTGGTCGAAGCACAGAATCGGGCGAAGGCCGCCGACATCACCGGTGATCAGGGAAAGCCCGGACACATGGGCGTCAGGCTGCTACCGAAGCCAAGCCCAAGCTTGAAGGACAAGCTCAGGCCACCCGGTACTTGACCAATGCCTTGCCGCATTCGCGGCTGCGGTGCCCGAGAGTCGCCACCGGAAGAAAGGCTCTGCCTCACTTCCGGTGGTGACGGAGTGTAAGTCCGTGATCATGTGCGGGTGTTGAGTGCGAACGAGCTTGTGAGCGTGGTGTTTTCGGGGCTGGCGCCGCTGGTTGTCGAGGAGGTCGCGGACGAGGGCGAGGTCATCCGGGTGCGGGCACGGACGCCCGGCGGTCCGGTAGATTGCCCGGATTGCGGTAGTCGGACCGGTCGGGTGCACGCCTTCCATCAACGCACCGTGGCAGACGTGCCAGTCGACGCCCGCCGGGTGGTCGTGCCAGCGAGGCTTCGCCGCCTTGTCTGCCCTACCGCGGCCTGCCCTCGGGTCACGTTTCGTGAGCAGGTCCCCGGTGTGGTGAAGCGTTACCAGCGCCGGACGGTGCGCCTGCTCGCCCAGGTCCGAACCGTGGTGCGGGAACTCGCGGGCCGCGCGGGCGCCCGGACGCTGGTGGCGCTCGGTGCCCGACTGTCGCGGTGCGCCGCCTTGCGTGTTCTGACCGGAATCTCGCTGCCGGCCCTCCGAATTCCGCGGGTCCTGGGCGTGGACGACTTCGCGCTCAAGCGCCGCCACCGCTACGCGACCGTGCTGACCGACGCCGAGACCGGCGAACGCATCGACGTCCTGCCTGGCCGCGGCACCTACGCTCTCGAAGCGTGGCTCCGCCGGCACCCGGGCGTCGAAATCGTCTGCCGGGACGGCTCGGGCGCCTACGCCGAAGCAATACGCCGCGCACTACCCGACGCAGTCCAGGTGACCGACAGATGGCATTTATGGGCGAACCTGTGCGACAAAACGCTGGCCGAGGTCCGCTCCCACGCCTCGTGCTGGGCCACGGTCAACCCGCCCCGGCCCGGCGGAACACATGAGCAGACCACCCGCGAACGCTGGAACCGAGTCCACGAACTCCTCGGCAAAGGCGTCGGCCTGCTCGAATGCGCCCGCCGGCTGGACGTGTCCCTGAACACCGTTAAACGGTACGCACGCATCCGCGAACCCGACGCCCTGCGACGCGCCCCGCGCTACCGGCCCACCCTCGTCGACCCCTACCGCGACCACCTCCGCACACGCCGCGCTGCCGACCCCGCCGTTCCCGTGACCCAACTCTTCCGCGAGATCAAGGAACTCGGCTACACCGGCAGCTTCAACCTCCTCCACCGCTACCTCACCCAAGGTCGTGCCGAGGGCGACCGGCCCGTCACCACCCCGAGACGCTTCGCCCGCATCCTCCTCACCCGCCCGGACAACCGCCGCGAGAAGGACACCGAACTCATCCGAGACCTCACCGCCGCATGCCCTGAGATGGCGCAACTCCACACCCACATAGCCGAGTTCGCCTCGTTACTGACCCCCGCACCCGGGAACGACACCGGGCTCACCGCATGGATCGCAGCCGTCCGCGCCTCTGACCTTCCCCACCTGCATGCCTTCGCCAACGGCCTCGAACTCGACCGCGCGGCAGTCGACGCCGCCCTTACCACGCTCCACCACAACGGACGCACCGAAGGCGTGAACACCCGAACCAAACGCATCATGAGGCAGATGCACGGGAGAGCCGGATTCGACCTCCTCCGCCACCGCATCCTCCTCCCGTGACGCTCACGCAGAGCTACCACCGGAAGTGAGGCAGAGCCGTTAGTTTTCCCGGACACGGGCCTGCGTGAGACACCGACCCACCTGAGACACCTGAACTGTTCCTAAGCGCGGTGCGGTAGCCCTCGCGCAACGCTTCGCGTTCGGCGAGCATCTGGCCGCGAACGATGCGGGCGGCGATAATCGGGTGTTCGATCAGGAGCCGACGATGGTTTCGGTAATGGGCGAGGCCCGCGAGATCAAGGCTCGCGAGGATCGCGCGCTCGACAGCCTCATCGGGGCCGGCCGCGGTCCGCGCGCGCGTGGCCGCGACACGTTCGCCGAGGCTCGGGCGGCCGCCAGCGAAGGTGGCGTCCAATGCCGCGGGATCGACACCCGTATCCGAATCACCCATGTTGATCACGTTAGACCATTTCTCGAACATATATTCGAGCACGGTTGGGCGGTGTCCCGTCTCAAGTGATCTGGTCTGAGTGCGTGGCCGTGACCTGCGGCGACCAGATCGATTGAGACGCCGGGTTGCCGGAAATCTCAGTCGATCCGGTCCCGGGCGCGCGGATGGCAGCTGGTGTCTCAATTGATCTGGCTCCGCCCGGCCTCGAACTGATGGCCCTGGGAGTCTGAGCCACGAGGTCGAGCTTCACGTTCTGCAACGACTCGGCAGGTGATCCTCCCGGAGCCGTCCGGCGATCCGTCGGCCCCGGGTGCCGTCGAACGGTCCGATCACCTCCATGTCCACTCCCGCATGGGTGAAAAGGTGGCGGGGATACGTTCGTTGTCTTGCACTCCGATTTCGATCACGGCTACGAGCCGCGGTGATCCGTTGTGGACGGGTGTCGCGGACGGGGCAAAGAACTGAGGCGTTCAGCAATGGCCGGCGAATCTTTGCGAACTCCGCTTCGGCGTGTCGATCGACGACGCGGTCCCGACTTCGTCGATCACGGTGTCGGCGCCGGCTGTCGTTGTGTCCGCGACGATGTCGCCCGATGTCTCGATGACGTCGAGGAAGTGTCGGAAGACCGGCCATGGCAGCGTCCATGCCCCGTGGGCCGTGAACGTCGCCTGATCGGCCGTCGCGGCAACGAACGAACCCTCCGCCGGCTGGCATCGGGGATTTGTACCTCGATGTAGTTGTTCTCGGACGTCCCGGGAGCGACCTCATACAGCTCGTAACACCAGGAACCCCGGTCGCCGATGTGGAACGAGTTCACCTCGAATCGCCGGTCGGCGAACTGCCATTCGTTGTTGGACGAGGCCAGGGTGCCGATGTCCGAGGTTGCCTCGTGCCCGTGGGTAACGTCGCCGGAGCCCTCGATCAGATCCACGAAGCGGAGGAGGACCGGCCATGGGGTCCGTCCATCGTGGATCACCGTCCGGACGTGCTCGACCTGCTTCGGGCTGAAGGGACCGTCTTCCGGCGTGGCGTCGGGAATGATCACGACGAGGTACGGTCCTGACCCGGGCGCGCCGGAGATGCCTGCCAACTCGTACCGCCAGGCGTCGTCCGGCAGGCTGTAGCCCGAATCCACCTCATAGAGCAGGCCGTCGTGAGCCCAGACGTTCATGAGGGCATGATGCCAGGAGGCCGCGGCTGTCCGGGCACTTCGGCGGCCCCGCGTTCGCCCGGGGCCGGCGCCGTGCGGAGTTCCCGGGTCTCCGCCTCCGAGCGGCGGATGCGCGAGGTGGCGGTTCCCAGGTGCGCAACGGCGAGATGTCGGAGGCGCGTTGCCGGTCGGGCGGGATCGCTGCCGACGGCGGGCCGGGGTGACGTCGACGGAGCCGTTAGATCTCGGTGCGCAGATCCTGCCGTGGATAGAGCCAGGACCGGGCCTGGTCCGTACATACGAGCGTGGAACACCCGCGCCACCGCGTCATCCAGAAACCAGGTGTCACCCAAAAGACACGAAGCCTCGCCTCGAACGATCTGGCGAACCAGATCAACCGAGACGACGGGCGAATCGGACCAGATCAACTGAGACTGGGACCAGATCATCACGGACGGGACACTCGGCCCATGCTGTGACTGAGCGCGCTACAAGGCGGATGTGCGCGATGGATGGCGGAATCCGTCCAGTCGATTCGCGAAGGGGGAGTCTTCTCGGCCTTGCGGTGTGGCGCCTGCGGTCCGGCTCCAAGCGCAACGTCACCTACACGGCCTTCCGTGAGGTCGGCAAGGTCGTTCGCACCGTCGGACTCCTGCGCTACATCTCGGACGCGCTTGCTCAGGGCCCGGGTGACGGCGGGGACCAACAACGTCGAGGCGTTCAACGGCTTCTCCGACCGGGTGCGCTTCGGCCGCCACGGGACCGTGGCGGCAAACGACCCGGTCGAGCAGGAGAAGGACGTGAGGTTCACCTTGCATGGCCACGCCATGCTCGGACTCGGAGGAAGGTTTCGCTGCCGATCGCGCGTGGGTGAACGCTCCGGTCACCGTGCTAGGTGGTTGCCTGCCCAAGCGGCGTTGCGGTGGTTTGAGGCATGGCCGGGGTGGCGGTGAACAGCGCGTGCACGGTGGTGCGGACGTGGTCCGCGACGACGTCCGGGGTGGACGCGTCGAGTTTGCCGTCGAGGTGCAGGAACGCCAGGCCGTGGACCAGGGCCCAGACCATGGTCGAGAGCGCGTCGGGGTCGCCGTGGGGGAAGGCGGCGCGGGCGATGCCGCGCACGTAGTCCTTGATGGCGGCGGTCGCGTCGACCCGGTCCTGGTTGGTGGGGTCGCAGGGTTCGGCGAACATCACCCGGAAGACTGCGGGGCGGTCGAGCGCGAAGCGCACGTAGGCGACGGCGACGTCGGCGAGTTCGTCGGGGGTGGCCGGTGACGGGTGTGCGGCGGCGAGGTGTTCGGCGAGTTCGCGGTAGCCCTCGGCGGCCACCGCGGACAGCAGAGCCTCGCGGTCGGCGTAGTGGCGGTAGGGGGCGCCGGTCGATACGCCGGCCCGCCGGGCCACCGCTCGCAGGGACAGCGCGGCGCTGCCGTTCTCCTCCAGCAGTTCCCGCGCGGCACGCAGGCATGCCGTGCGCAGATCGCCGTGATGGTACGAGCCGCCGTCCTGCGACATGGGTCACACTCCTTCGTGTATGCACCGCTTACATCGATGCTCTAATGTGAGCAGTGCACACATTGTAGGGGATTCCGAGATCGGAAGATTGAGAGGAGAACGCGGATGACCAGCGAGTTGTTCTCGCCGCTGGCCCTGCGATCCGGGCAGGTGCTGGGCAATCGGATCGCGAAGGCGGCCATGGAGGAGAACATGGCCGGCCCCGGCCAGGTTCCCGGCGCCGGGCTGATCGCGTTGTACCGGCGCTGGGCGACCGGCGGAGCCGGGCTGCTGATCACCGGCAACGTGATGGTCCACGCCGAGGCGCTCACCGGCCCCGGCGGCGTGGTGCTCGACGAGGCGGCGCCGTTGGAGCCGTTCGCCGCATGGGCCGAAGCGGCCAAGTCCGGCGGCGGGGCGGTCTGGATGCAGATCAACCACCCCGGCCGCCAGGTCCGGGCCGACATGCCGGGCGTCGTGTGGGGCCCCTCCGACGTGGGCGTCGACCTCGGCCGGCACAGCAACCGCTTCGGTCGCCCCTCCGCGATGACGCCGGAGCAGATCGAGGCCACCGTCGCCCGGTTCGCCGCCACCGCCCGGCGCGCCGAGGAGGCGGGGTTCGACGGCGTGGAGGTCCACGCGGCGCACGGATACCTGCTGTCGCAGTTCCTGTCGCCCCTGGTCAACCGGCGCACCGACGCGTGGGGCGGTCCGCTGGAGAACCGGGCCCGGATGTTGCTGGACGTCGTCGCCGCGGTGCGCGCGGTGGTGTCGCCGTCGTTCGCGGTCGCGGTGAAGCTCAACTCCGCGGACTTCCAGCGCGGCGGTTTCGGCGTCGACGACGCCCGCCGGGTGATCGCGATGCTCGAACCGCTCGACGTCGACCTGGTCGAACTGTCCGGCGGCAGCTACGAGAGCCCGGCCATGACCGGCCGCCCCGCGGATGCGCGGACCCGGGCCCGCGAGGCGTACTTCCTCGACCTGGCCACGGACCTGGTCACGACGAGCCCGCTCCCGCTGATGCTCACCGGCGGCATCACCCGACGCGACACCGCCGACCGGGTCCTCGCCGGCGGCGTCGCCCTGATCGGCATGGGTACCGCCCTGGCCGTCACCCCGGGCCTGCCCGAACGCTGGCGCGACGGCCGCGAGGCCGACCGGCAACTGCGCCCGGTGACCTGGACCGACAAGTCCCTCGCGTCGGCCGCGAGCATGGCGCAGGTCCGCCACCAGATGCGCCGCATCGCCCAAGGCAACGACCCCAGGCCAAGGACCCATCCCGTGCGAGCTCTGCTCTCCGAGCTTCTCCTGCAGCGGCAGGCGCTGCGCCGTTACCGCGCCTGGCTGCCCGCGGCCCGGCCCGGCGCCGGAGCCTCGCGGCCTGTGACGGAGTCGTGATGACGCCGGGTAGTGATCCGATCGCCCTCGACCACACGTTGGCCGATGATGGTCGAGGGCGCCCGTGCCCCGTCCGGACGGGCGGCGGCACCTGCCCATCCCGAACGCGAGGGAGAACGCCATGACCAAGGTCCTTTTCGTGGTGTCCGCCGCGGACCGCTGGACGCTGCGGGACGGAGTGGTGCACCCCTCCGGCTTCTGGGGCGAAGAGCTGGCGATGCCGCACAAGATCTTCACCGAGGCAGGGTGGGGGACCACGATCGCCACCCCGGGCGGGAAGGCGCCGACGCTGGACCGGCTCAGCATGTCGTGGACCGCAGGCCGTCCCGCCAAGCTGCGCGAGGTCCGCCGATACCTGGACACGATCAAGACCGAGCTGGACAACCCCCGGTCGCTCGGCGATGTCGACGCGGACGCCTTCGACGTGGTCTTCTACCCCGGCGGGCACGGACCGATGGAAGACCTCGCGGTCGACCCGGTCTCCGGCGCGCTGCTCACCCGCGTGCTGGCCTCCGGCAAGCCCCTCGCACTGCTGTGCCACGCGCCCGCCGCGGCATTCGCGGCGCAGAACGCCGACGGGTCGTGGCCGTTCACCGGATACCGGATGACCGGCCTGTCCAACGTCGAGGAGAAGTTCAACAGCTTCGGCCGCAAGGCCAAATGGCTGTTGGAGGACCGCCTGCGCGACAGCGGCGCCCGATACACCAAGTCCCGCCTGCCGCTGCGTCCCTTCGTCGTCGTCGACCGCAACCTCTACACCGGCCAGAACCCGGCCTCGTCCGAACAGCTCGCGAAGCGGCTCGTCGCCGACGTCGGCTGATCCGCCCGCGCACGGGACGCCGCGGTCGGCGTTCCGTTCGGTGCGGCGACACGGTCCCGACGCGCCGTGATCGGCGCCGATTGCCGGCATCCAGCGTGCGCGGCCGCTACCGGGCGCGGTGCGACGGAGTCCGCACGAACGAACTGCACCAGTACACAGAGCGCTCCTGTCACCGGCGCTCGGCCGTGCCCGCAGGCCGAATCCCTTCAGGGGCAGCACCGAGAACCCGCGGAGACGCTGTTGCCGCCAGGCGCCGGGGCGATGCGGACCTCCGACACGTCCTGCTGACGTTGTGGCACCCGATGCGCCCGGCGCGCGGATTCGGGTGTCCGGTTCGGGACCGGGTGCGAAGCCGAGGCTGTGCCCGGGCCCCGGGTTCGCTCGTCGGAACGCTGATCGTCAGACCTGCGGGGGGCCGGTGGTGGGACCGCCGCCGCGGTGTCCGCACGGGTGGCTTCACGATCGAGAACTGGCCCCGGTCGCCCTGCCAGTCGCGTGAAAGCCAGTACGATCCCGGTCGGGTACTACGTGGCGGCGATACGCCGGACCATGGCGCCTCCTTCGGTGGATGTCCCGTTGAGCGGGCGCCAACATCGCGGATACAAGCTGTTCCGGGCAGCGATGAAGGACGTGCTGTCCGCGGTCCCCGACTCCTACGAGCAATTGGCGGCCCGCGCCCCGAAGTTGGCCGAGGCGCGGAACACCCTCCTGGAAGCCGACATCGTCGACGGTGAACATCTGCATCGTTCCATCGCCCAGAAACCGGACGGCCCCGACAACGCCGTCGCCGAACTACGGCACATGCGCCATCGCCGCGCGGGCCGGTACGCCTCCCTGATCCGATTCGGGGACCACTACATCGCCGACGCGGTGGCCGGCCTGCGCCACCCGTGAGTCCGCGTGCCCGCCGCCCACACTCCGGCAGGAGACCCCGATGCCCGAGACGCCACCCGGCACCACCCGAACCTCCGCCGTCACCGGCGACCGGGCACTTGAGCCGGCCGATGCCGGCGCGTGCGAACGGCTCGCCCACACCCTGTGCACCGGCGAGCAAGACCACGTCGACGACCCCGAGTGGGTGTCCGGGCCCGGGACGCCTGGGAGGACCTTCCGTCCCCGCCGCGGCGTGGGGCGCACCGCTTTCGAAGGCGCTCCGGCCCGCACGGCACATTGGTGATCGGCGGCCTGCCCGTCGATCAGGCGGCCCTGCCCACGACACCGTGCGTACCCGGCTCGGTCCAGCGCCGGGTCACCGTCTCGGCCGCGGTGCTCACCATGGTGGCCTGCGGGCTCGGCGAACCGCTCGCCTACCGGGCCGAGAAATCCGGTGCCCTTGTGCAGGACGTCGTGCCCGTGCCCGGACAGGAGAGCTTCCACGGCAACGCCGGATCGGCGCCGCTGTCCTTCCACACCGAGAACGGCTTCCACCCCCACCCACCCGACTACGTGATCTTCCTGTGTCTGCGCGCCGACCACGACCGGATCGCCGGCATGCGCGTCGCCGGCATCCGCCGGGCGCTGCCGCTTCTCATCCCGGCCGGCCGCCGGGCCCTGTTCGCACCGGAGTTCATCACCACACCACACCCTCCTTCGGCCCCGACGCCGCCGCGAGCGAGCCCGACGTCAAGCCCCGACCGGTGCTGTCGGGAGCGGTCGAGGATCCCGACATACGGATGACCCAACTCGTCACCACCCCGCTCACCCCTCGGGCCACCGCGGCGCCGGCCGATTCGGCCGCGCCTGCGAGACCACCGCCCGCACCCCGCACCTGACCCCCGGCGACCTGGTCATCATCGACAACCGCGTCACCGTCCACGGCCGCACCGCCTTCCACCCCCGGTACGACGGAGCGGACCGCCGGCTGCAACGCACCTACGTCACCACCGACCTGCGCCGCTCCCGCGACCACCGCCCCCACGACGGCCACGTACTCGCCCGCTGACCGGCGTCCGGTCCCGGTCCCCGTCCCATGGAACGACCCCCGGGCTCGCGCGGACGGGACGGGCGGGCCGTCAGGCGCCGGGCGGCCCGTCGAGCAGATCCACGTCGAGCAGGCGTGACAGGTCCGCGTACCCGATCCCGAACGTCTCCCGGACCACCACGCCGGCCGGTGTGAGGTGGAAGACGGCCAGGTCCGTGTAAAGGCGGCCGACGCAGCCGACCCCGGTCAACGGGTAGCCGCACTCGCGCACGAGTTTGGGGCGTCCGTCACGGGTGAGCAGGGTCATCATCACGAACGTCTGCTTCGCGCCGATGGCCAGGTCCATGGCACCGCCGACGGCCGGGATCGCGTCGGGTTCGCCGGTGTGCCAATTGGCCAGGTCGCCGCCCGCCGAGACCTGATAGGCGCCCAGTACGCAGTAGTCGAGATGTCCGCCGCGCATCATCGCGAACGAGTCGGCGTGGTGGAAGTACGACGCTCCCGGCAGTTCGGTCACCGGGATCTTGCCCGCGTTGATCAGGTCGGGGTCGATCCGCTCGCCGCGGGCTTCCGGGCCCATGCCGAGCATCCCGTTCTCGGTGTGCAGCACCACGCCGGCATCGGGGCGCAGGTGGTTGGCCACCTTCGTCGGCTGCCCGATGCCGAGGTTGACGAACGACCCGTCCGGGATGTCCGCCGCCACGACGGCGGCGAGTTCGTCGAGGCTCAGCGCCCGTCCGGAGGTGGTCATCGTTGCTCCTCGGCTCGTGGGAGTACGTTCCCGCCAGGCCCGGGGACGGGCCCGGCGGCCACCCGCACGACACGATCGACGTGGATCGATGGCGTCACCACGTGTTCGGGGTCGATCCCGCCCACGGGGCGGAGTTCGCGCACCTGGACCACGGTCGTCCGCGCGGCGGCGGCCATGATCGGGCCGAAGTTGCGGGCGGTCTTGCGGTAGACGAGGTTGCCGACCGCATCCGCGGCATGGGCCGAGATCAGCGCGAGGTCGGCGTGGATGGGGTATTC
This sequence comes from Embleya sp. NPDC059237, assembly GCF_042754105.1. Classification (NCBI taxonomy): domain Bacteria; kingdom Bacillati; phylum Actinomycetota; class Actinomycetes; order Kitasatosporales; family Streptomycetaceae; genus Embleya; species Embleya sp. NPDC059237. The sequence continues at coordinate 48,283 of NZ_JBHZAE010000011.1, forward strand.
GAGTACGTGGTGTCGGCCGCCGATGTCCCGGACCTCCTTGCCCGCGGCCAGCGGGGTGCCGTAGCCGGTGGGGGTGTAGAAGGCGCCGATGCCCGCGCCGGCGGCCCGGATGCGTTCGGCCAGGTTGCCCTGGGGCACCAGTTCCAACTCGATCCGGCCGGCGCGGTATTCGGTGTCGAAACAGTGCGAGTCGGCCTGCCTCGGGAAGGAGCAGACGATCCGGCGGACCCGACGCTCCCGGATCAGGGCCGCCAGGCCCCGGTCGCCATTGCCGGCGTTGTTGTTGACGACGGTCAACTCGCGGGCGCCGGAGTCGATGAGGGCATCGATCAGCTCCATGGGCTGACCGGCCGTACCGAAACCGCCGATCATCACGACGGCGCCGTCGGGAACCGCAGCGACGGCCTCGGCCGGGGTGGCGACGAAAGCGACCATCACGCACCCACGTTCTCGAGCACGACCGCGATCCCCTGGCCCACTCCGATGCACATCGCCGCGATCCCCCACCGCTCGCCGCGGGCGCGCAGGGTGTGGGCCAAGGTGGCGATGATCCGGGTGCCGGACGCGCCGAGCGGGTGGCCGATCGCGATCGCGCCGCCGTGCCGGTTGACGATGTCCGGGTCGACGTCCCAGGCCCGGACGCAGGCCAGGGACTGTGCGGCGAACGCCTCGTTGAGCTCGACGGCGGCGATGTCGGACCAGCCGATGCCGGCCCGCTTCAGCGCCCGGTTCGCGGCCTCGACGGGAGCGATGCCGAAGAACTGCGGCTCGTTGGCGGCCACTCCCCAGGCCGCCACCCGTGCCAGCGGCGGCCGGCCGAGCAGGTCCCGGGCGGACGCCGAGCCGAGCAGGGCGGAGGAGGCACCGTCGTTGAGGGGAGAGGCGTTGCCCGCGGTCACGGTGCCGTCGGGGCGGAAGACCGGGGCCAGCCCGGCCAGGGCCTGCGGCGTGGTGGCGCGGATCGACTCGTCGCGGATCGGTCCGACCCCGGGGACCTCGATCACCTGGTTCGCGTAGAAGCCGCAGTCCCAGGCGCTAGCCGCGGCCCGATGCGAACGCAGCGCGTAGGCGTCCTGGTCGCCGCGGGAGATGCCCTCGCGCTCGGCGAGTTGCTCGGTGGCCTCGCCCAGCGACACGGTCCAGGCGGCCGGCATCGCGGGGTTGACCAGTCGCCATCCCAGCGTCGTCGAGACCAGCTCCGCGCCGGCCGCCGGGAAGGCGCGCTCCGGTTTGGGCAGCACCCACGGCGCCCTGGACATCGATTCCACCCCGCCGACCAGCACGAGATCACTCTCCCCGAGGGCGATCCGCCGCGCGCCCGCGATGGCGGCCTCCAGGCCGGAGCCGCACAGTCGGTTCACGGTGACCGCGGGTACCGAGACCGGGAGCCCGGCGAGCAGCACCGCCATGCGGGCGACGTTGCGGTTGTCCTCCCCCGCGCCGTTGGCGTTGCCGAACACCACCTCGTCGATCCGCGCCGGATCGAGCGCCGGGGTGCGCGCGAGCAGCGCGCGCACCACCAGCGCCGCCAGATCGTCCGGGCGGCAGCCGGCGAGCGCGCCGCCGTACCTGCCGAACGGCGTGCGAACCGCGTCGTAGAGGAACACTTCGCCGCTCGAGCGCGGTCCTCCCGTGACGAACACTTCGCCGCTCATGCGCGGCCCTCCCATGCGGCGTGCAGAAGCCCATCCAACTCCGGCCGAGTGACCGGCCTCGGATTGGCGTAGGGGTTGGCCCACACCTCGTCGGCGACCCGGCGCAGGTCGGCCCGGTCGACGCCCAGGTCGCGCAGGCCGGCCGGGACGCCGAGCCGCGCGCCGAGGTCGGCCAGCGCCGCGGCGGCGTCATCGGCGCCGAGCGCGCGGCGCAGCGCGGCGTCGGCGGCCGGCGCCGCGGGAAGGTTGTACGCCGCCACATGCGGCAGCACGATGGCGTGGGTGTCGGCGTGAGGCAGGTCGAGCATGCCGCCGAGCACATGGCACAGCTTGTGATGCAGGCCCATCGTGGTCGCGCCGAGGCACGCGCCGCACAGCCAGGCGCCCCGCAGGCAGTCGGCGCGCGCGGCCCCGTCGCCGGGATGCTCGGCGATCATCGGCAGGGCGGCGGCGAGGTCGCGCACACCCCGCTCGGCCATGGCGGCGATCACCGGGGAGGTGTCGGGTGCGTACAGGGCCTCGACCGCGTGGGCGATGGCGTTGAGGCCGCTGGTCGCCGATGCCGATACCGGCAGGGTGAGGGTCAGGTCCGGGTCGTAGACCACGCTCCGCGGCAGCACCGCCCGATCGCGCCCGGTCTGTTTGCGACCCGCCTCGGTGAGCCCCCAGATCGGCGTCATCTCGGAACCGGCGTAGGTCGTGGGGACGGCGACGAACGGCAGCCCCGTGCGCAGCGCCAGCACCTTGCCCAGGCCGATGGTCGACCCTCCGCCGACGGCCACCCAGCCGTCGGCGCGCAGCTCCGCGGCCATGTTCCCGGCCGCGTCGGCGGTGCCGGCCGGTACGTGCATGCGCGCTCGGTCGAAGACGCCGACACAGCGCTCACCCAGCAGGTCGGCGACCCGATCGGCCAGGTCGCGTTGTGGTGGGGTCGACAGCACGTGCACGCGCCGCAGACTCTGCCGGTCGACCTCGTCGACGACGCGGGCCAGGCTGCCGGGGCCGAAGACGACCCGCATCGGCAGGGCGTCGTACACGAATTCACTCATCGGGGTCTCCCTGCTCGGGCGAGGCGGATCGGGAAGTGGGCGCGCCGGAACGGCACCGGTACGCCGTATCGCGCGGCCTCGGCGGCGTCGGCGGATTCGGCGAAGTCCCGCACCAGGCTGTGCTTGACCGCGAACACGGCGTCGCTGTCGAGGTAGGGGCTGTCGGCCACGAACATGTGCGTGGTCACCGTGGTGAAGCCCGGGGCGCTCGCGATGACGTGGACGTGCGCGGGCCGGTAGGGGTGGCGTCGGCTCGCCCCCAGCAGCCGGCCGACCGGGCCGTCGGTCGGGATCGGGTAGTACGTCGGCACGACGCCGCGGAACCAGAAGGCGCCCCGGTCGTCGGCGTGGAACAGGCCCCGACCGTTGCCGGGCGGCTGGGTGTCCGGTCGTTGCACGTCGTAGAAGCCGTTCTCGTCGCACTGCCACACGTCGACGACGGCGCCCGGGATGGCCTCCCCGTCGGGGTCGGTGACCGTGCCGGTGACGACGCAGGGCACGCCGGTGCCAACCTCGTCGATGCGGTCGCCGAGTTCTCGACGGGGCGATTCGCTCATGTGGAAGGGACCCAGGACCGTGCCCTCGGTGCCCCGCGCGTCGCCGTTCATGGTCTCGACCAGCATCGACACCCCGAGGACGTCGGACAGCAGCACGAACTCCTGCCGGGTGTCGTCACACATGTGGCCGACGGCGGTGAGGAAGGCGATGGCGCTCTCCCACTCGGCCGTGGTCGGGCGCAGTTCGTGCACCAGCGCGTGCAGGTGCCGGGTGACCGCGCCCAGAATCTGTCGCAGGCGCGCGTCGGGGGTGTCGGCGAAGCTTGCCAACACGGCGTCGAGCGCGGTGTGTTCGGTGAAGTCCACGGTCTATTCCGCCCCGCTCGCGAGTTGGTCGACGAACCAGTCGGCGACGTGGGCCGTGCGCTCGTCGGCGTGGTTGTAGATGGTGTGCTCGCCGTCGTCCCACACGCGCAGGCTCGCTTCGCCGAGCGCCGCGTCGAGGAACGGCTGCTGTTCGTCGAGCGTGACGATCGGGTCCCGGCCTCCGTGCAGCACCAGCACCGAGCCGTGGATGCGGTCGTCGGGGCGCAGCGCGAGGCGCGCGAAGTTGGCCGTGACGGCGGCGAGGTCGGCGGTGCCGAGCATGGCCGCGGCCTGGTCGTCGAAGGTGCGAAAGCCCAGCAGGCGGGGGCGCGCGGGGGCGCCGTTGACGCAGACCGCGCGCACCCGCCGGTCCGCGGCGGCGGTCGTGGCGGCGTACAGCCCGCCCATGCTGTTGCCCCACAGACCGACCCGGCCGCCCAGCGACGGGTCCGCCAGTACGTGGTCCACGAAGGCCGAGTAGGCCGCGCGGACGTCCACGTCGAGCAGCAGCCCGCCGCTCATCCGACTCTCCCCCTGGCCCGGCCCCTCCACGAGGAAGGCGGCCAGGCCCCGGGCGACCAGGGCGTCGGCCGCCCTGAGATAGGCGGCGCCCCATCCGCTCTGCCCGCCCAGGACGATCACGGTGCCCGCGGCGGGACCGGTCGGGCGCACGAGGCAGCCGAACAGACGCCCGGTACCGAAGGGCAGCGACACCCGCTCCCAGGCCGGGTCCGCCAGGGCGCCCGCCGCGTCGACCGCGTCGGTGAACCGGCGGTAGAGCTCGACCTTGCGCGGTTCGTCGTGGTTGAAGGCCATCTGCGCGATGAGCAGGTCGGCGGCGGCCGATCGGTATTCGCGGTGTGCGGTCACTCGTCGGCCGGCCGCGCCGGCCGCCCGGCCGCGGGCACACCCGGCCGCGGCCAGGTCCTCGGCCGCCTCGTCCCAGGCGATGCCGGCCTCGGTCCGGGACTTCAGGTCCAGGATGTCGGCGTAGTCCATCCCGCAGTCGAGCATCCGGGTGACGGACATCGCCCGCCACAGCACCTCGGCGGGCGGCAGCGAACGTCGGGATGTGCTCATGCCAGGGCTCCGACGGGTGCGGGCGAGCCGGTCCAGGCCAGCCGGGCCCGAAGCTGGTCGAGAGCCTCGGGCAGGTCGGCCAGGGTGCCGGCCCAGAACAGGTGGTGGTCGGGGCGCCCGATCAGCGCCTCGGCGCCGCGTTCGGCCAGCCATGCGGTATACGTGCCGGCCACGTCCTCGACCGAGTCCTCGGCACCGGGTGCCAGGGTCGCGGTGCGCACGCCGAGCGCGTCGAGGAAGGAGCGCCGGCCGGTGTCGAGGACCGCGCTCCGGTCGAGGGTGCTCACCAGGGAGAAGCCGCGGCCGACGACGTCGTCGAACAGCCCCTCCCCCGCCGCCGTCCGCACCGGGCCGTGCGGGGTGAGCGTGCCCGCCGCCGGACCGACCGTGCCGTCCGCCGCATGGTGCACGACGCCGGCCACCAGGGTCGGGAACGGCGGGAGGTCGGGTACGTCGCCGGTGCGAAACGCCGCGTCGCGTACGGCCGCCGCGACCGGATCGTGGGTGTTGGCCACTCGGCCCAGGGCGGTGGAGATCTCCGTGATGGCCGTCGCGTGCGGACGGCGCTCGGCCTCGTAGGTGTCCAACAACCGGTCGCCGGCAAGACCGCGCAGCACCAGGTCGAGCTTCCACCCGAGGGTGATGCCGTCCCGCATGCCCGAGCAGGCGCCCTGTCCGATGTACGGCGGGGTCGTGTGCGCGGCGTCGCCGATCAGGAAGACCCGGCCCCGACGCCACGTCTCGGCGATCCGCCCCTGGAAGGTATAGACCACTTGCCGCAGGATCCGCACGTCCTCCGGGCCGAGGCCGTGCGTCGTCCGCAACCAGGTCCACGCGAACTCCGGCTCCTCGAACCGCGCCTGGTCCTCGCCGTCGAGCACCGCCAGCTCGAATCGTTGCCGGCTTCGTCCGATCGGCATGTACATGTGGCCGCGCCCGGGGTCGCAGAACTGGGTGACCCCGGCGAACCGGTCCGGCAGCTCGCGCACCTGCTCGGTGTCGATGTTGAGCCACCTGTCGTCGACGCCGTTGTCGCTGCGCTCGATGCCCGATGTCGCCCGCACGAAGCTGTTGGCACCGTCCGCGCCGACGAGGTACTTCGCCGTGATCGTGCGTTCCTCGTCGCTGTGCGACCACTGACCGGTGCGCGACTGGCTCCACGGTCTGGCGGTGACTTCGACGTGGTCGTCGAACGGCAGCAGGTGTACCACCGACCAGCCCTGGTGGACGTCGACGTTGCCCGAGGCACGGACGTGCCGGTCGATGGCGTCCTCGATGTCGGGCTGGTACATGGAGATGTGGGCCGGGTAGCCGCACGACTCGCCGCGCCAGTCCAGTTCGATGAGTTCCTCGCCCGCGCCGTCGAGGTAGCGGTAGTTCGTCACCGGACGGGCGTCGCGCAGGGCGTGCTCGACGTCGCCGACGGAGGCGATGACGCGCGCGGTCTCGCCGTCGATGTGGGTCAGTCGGGGCAACCCGTACAGGCTCGGCCAGCGCTCGAAGACCACCACCTTGTGGCCGGCCTTGCCGAGTGCCGAGGCCAGTACCAGTCCGCTGGGGCCGTAGCCCACGATCGCGACGTCGTACTCGATGTCCATCCGTATCGCTCCCCTCGGCCCGGAGCGCACGCTCGTGCAGCGGCGGCTCCCGGAAACGGGCACGACATTACGAAGGCTCGATCGGCCTGACGATCCGTTGCGCGACGGGGTGATCCGGTATGCGACACCGGACGCGACCGGGCGCCTTCAGGTGCGGTCGCGCAGGGTCGCCGACGGGGGGACGCCGTAGCGCTTGCGGTAGGCGCCCGCGAAGCGCGCCACGTGGCCGAACCCCCACCGCAGGGCCACGTCGGCGACGGTGACGCCGGGCCCCGCCTGCCGCATGTCGTGATGGGCGCGGGAGAGCCGGACGGCCAGGACGTACTCCCGGGGCGAGATCCCGACGTGCTCCTTGAAACAGCGCTGGAGAGAGCGCGGCGTGACCCCCGCGACCGCCGCGAGCCGCTCCGAGGTGAGCTCCGCCGCGGGGTCCGACTCGATGAGGTCGATGGCACGCCGAACGGGCGCCGGCCGATGTGCCCCGAGGCGATGCCGCTCCAGGTGCTCCGAGTAGGTGTGCGGCTGGGCCAGCAGCAGACCTGTCATCAGGAAACGCGGCCACGGGTTGTGTTCGGCCACCATCGCCAGGCCCTCGGGGGTGTCGAGGTCCTGCACCAGCAGCCGGACCATCCGCGCCCAGGACGCGGCGGCGGGTCGGGTCAGATCCATGCCCGCGCCGAATCGGATCGGCTCCGGCACCTCCCGGCCCAGCATCTCCCCCAGGTGATGCTCGAGCGCCTGTCGCTCGATCCTCACGTGCAGCTGGCTGTAGCCGTCGCTCAGTTCCATCCGGGCCGACATCCGGGGCGAGATGATCCCGGCCGTGTGCTCACCGACGACGACCTCCTCGTCGCCGGCGGACAGGAGGTTGGTGCCGAGCAGGGCGAGGTTGACGTCGTAGTAGGAGACCTCCTCGGTGAGCCGAACCCGCAGTTCCGTCCCCGCGGTGCGCCCGTGGACCAGGCGCACCGGTCCGAGGTCGACCATGGACAGGTCGGTACGCACCACGCCGGTGGTGCCCGTGGGGGTCAGCTGGTGCGGCGTGAGGAATCGGGCGCAGTTCGCCCGGAACTCATCGATGTCCGACGTCGTCGAGACGAGAAAGCGCTCCAGCGTGGCCATCCCGCTCACCGCCTCTCACCTGCCGCGTCGGCCGTCACCGGGCCATGGTCCGACGGGGTTGCCACTCGATGCAACGATATGCCCGGGCCGCCCGAGGCGGGCGGAGCGGTCCCGGGCCGGATGGCCGGGTACCGCGTGGTGCTCCGGCCCGGGCCCGGCGTCCGACCGGCCTCCTACGCTGATCGCTGCCGCGCTCCGCTCGGGGAGGTGCGGCCGTCCCGGCGAGGAGTGGCAGCCCAGTGATCACGTACGAGAGTGTGACGGTCCAGCGCGCGGCGTTTTATGCCGCGTACCACCTCGCGCCCGCCGCGGCGACCCGGCCGTGGGCCATGCGCCGCTCACCTGCCGCGACCGCGGTGAGCGGGTGCGTGCGGCGGTCTGGGCGGACGCGGACCCCGCGTCGGCGGACTGGCACACCGACGTCGTGACACCCCTCTTGGAGCGCACGTCGCCCTGGTTGTTGCGGTCGGCGTTGTACGCGCCGTTCCCCGAACCGGTCCGGCACGCGGTCCGCCATCTCGCCCCGTACCTGCCCCCGTGGGCCGTCGTGGACTGCGTCCTGAGCATCTGCGTCGCGCCCCCGCCCGTGGACGCGCGCGCCGAAATTGTTGGCGTGTCGGGTCGTGGTGGGTTTGCGTGCTCGGCGCGTTTGAGGGCCCGGTTGGACATCTTGCGCTTGACGACGCGGGGTTTGGATCTCAACCGCCGGGCGGGCAGCAGGCGTTCGGTGATCTCACGCAGGCTCCGGGCGGTGGCGCGGGCGAGTCGGGAGGGGGGAAGCGCCGCCTGCCCGGTGACGTGGCGGCGGACGATGCGAGGGTGCGGATGAAGGAGATCCGATCCGGGTCGTGCCCGCCCTTCAGGGCTGCCCTCGGCAGGTGCCCGGGCCGGGTCGAGGACGGTGGTGATCAGCCGGCCGCCGACCATCGGCGCAAGGCCGCACCGCCCGAGACCAGACCCCGCCTCGCCCCGGTAGGGCGCGGAGATGCGCGCGTCGGGCGTCGAGGCCCGAAGTGCCGCGCGCGAGGCGCGGAAGGCCGCCGCCGCGACGGCCCACGAGGCGGAGCGGTCCGCCCGGCACGAGTGTGGGAGCGTCACCCGCTCGAGCGCACGGCGGCGGACATTCCGGATGCCGAAATGTGGAGCGAGATGGCGCGCCGGCGGCGATGCCGGCCGTGCGGGGCGAACGCGCCCGCGGAGGGGCTCGACCACGCACGGCTCATCCGGGACCTGACGCTGTCGCCGACGCCGGTTGTCGACCTCGGCTCCCACGCCCGGCTCGTAGGCCGGCAGAGGGTGGCGGCCCGGTATCCCTGCCCATGCGGTGTGCCGAGGCTCTCCGGGTTGTCCGGCGCCTGCAGTGGCGCGAACCGGTACACGGTGTAGGCGACGTCCCAGACGCGTGGCCCCGGGTGCGCGGCGTCGAAGTCGATGAAACCGACTGCAAGGGAGCCGGCCCGGGCCTGTCCATCGTCCGCTCCATTTGCGTGGCGCATGGTGGCTCGGTCGACGCCGAACCCCGCGCGGGCGGCGGCCTGATCGTAGGTGGATCAGCGGTTCGTCGGCCGTCGGGACGGCTCGGTCGAACCGGTGTCGATCCCTTCCGGCAACACCGGCGTCACCCGTACGCGCGTACGCGCGTACGCGCGTACGCGACAACCGCAACTCGTGCCGCAGCACCACCTCGGTGAATCCCTGGACGGCGTACTTCGAGGCGCCATAGGCGCTCATCGCCGGACTCACCGAGCAGGTTCGGGCCGTCGCGCGGGCTGGGCTGCGGTCGCGTGGGCCGGTTTCGCGGGGGTGTCACGGGTACACGCACTCGACTTCCGGAGGCGCCTGTGCAGACGTTTTTGCCCGAATCCGGTTTCGAGGCGACGGCGCGGATCCTCGACGACCGCAGGCTCGGCAAGCAGCGTGTGGAGACGTTCCAGGTCCTGCGGGCGCTGGTATGGCCGACCTACGGTTGGAAGCATCATCTGGCGGTGGCGATGACACGATCGGACTCGGACCGATCACCGACGAGCCCCGGCAGGTCGGCACCCGGCGCCGCACCCGCCCGGGACCACGCGTGCCCCCCGGCGCGAATGCGTCACGCCGAGCCGCCGCACGAGGCGCCGGGGATCCGCCGGACATCGCGTTCCGTCCCTCGGCAGCGCGCAAAGCGGCTATGCGGGGAACCCTGCCGACGCCTAGCTTCGGCCGCTGCACGCGTGTTCGGGCCATCGCCCGGGCGCGCCCGAGCTGCCCGACCCTGGAGACCTTGATGACCGACCGGCAACCGCAGACCGCCGACGACGCGCCGCGCCGCCGCTTCCGCCCCGGTCGGCGCACCTTCCTGGCGGCAGGCCTTGCGGCGACGTTCGGGGTCACCACCTATGCCGCCAACGTGCAGAACCGGGCCTCGGCGGACGAGGGCAACCTCGACGACGACATCGACACCGCGACTACGAACCACGACGCGTTCACGTCCAACACCGCGCTCTACGCAAGCACGAAGTACGCCCAGGTCCGGGACTGGGACGTGCGCTTCCGCAGGCACGGGGTGTCCGACGACAACCTGTCCGGCACCGTCCCGTTCCCGCAGTTCGTGATCCTCGCGCCGCACGGTGGCGGTATCGAGCGCGGCACATCGGAGATCTGCCTGGCGCTCGCCGGATACCGCCCGGACACGCTGAAGCCGCGCGGCGGACCGGTGTTCGACTACTGGATGTTCGAGGGCCTCCGCGAGGACGGGAACGACCGTCTGCACGTGACCTCGTCGCACTGCGACGATCCGGTGGCGTGCTCGCTCGTCGGGGGTATGCGCCACGCCGTTTCGCTGCACGGCTGTACGGCCGAACAGGCCAAGGCCAAGGGCAGAACCGGGCAGGCGGTCGTGGTTGGCGGTGGTGACAAGGAGCTGCGGGACGCAGCCGTGAAGAAACTCGACAAGGCCGGGTTCGAGGTCATCGCGGGTACCACGGTCCCGGCGCTCGCGGGCCTCGACCCGCGCAACATCGTGAACCGCACACTGACCGACGGCGGCCTGCAACTGGAACTCACCACCGAGCTGCGAGAGGCGATGTTCAAGCCGAAGAAGATGTCGCGCAGCGAACGGCCGAGCAACACCACCGAGGTGTTCGAGCGGTTCGTGGCGGCCGTGCGCGACGCCATGCAGGTCTACGGTCCCATCCCCACCCCGGCGGCGTACTGATCGGGGGCTGCGGTCCTCGCTACCTCGACAGGGCGGCGTGCAGACGCGGCCAGACATCTGCCTCAGTCCAGTCGCGTAGCCGGCGCTCGACGTTTACGGACAGCGAAATGCCATTCGCGTCGTACGGCCTGCCGAAGCGGGACCCTCTCTGTCAGTGTGTGGTGAGACGCCCGATAGATCCGGGTTAGCCTGAGAGGGCACGACAGGAGCACCACCCTCATGACCAGCCCGAATCCCGGCGGCGACCCGGCCCCCAAGCCCAAACGCCGCACCTTCTCCCCGGATTACAAGCTCCGCATCGTCACCGAGTACGACGGCGCCGAAAACGCCGCCGGCCGCGGTGCGATCCTGCGGCGCGAACGCCTCTACCACTCCCACATCCAGGAATGGCGAGCCGCGCGCGACGCCGGCGCCGTCGCGAAACTCACCGACCGACGCACGAGCCCCGCCCGGCCGAAGAAAACCCCGGCCGAAGCCGAGAACGAGAAACTGCGGCGCAAGGTCGAGCGTCTGGAGAAGGAGGTGGCCAAGCGCGACGCCGCGCTGGAGATCCTGGGAAAAGGGGTCAAGCTTTTGGAGATGCTCTCCGAGAGCGAGGATCGACGCACGCCCTGAACCACCAACCATCCCTGATCGTCGAGGAGTTGACCCCGCATATCGGGATCGTGGCGGCCTGCAGGCTGACCGGCCGCTCCCGTGCCACCCACCACCGGCGCCTCCACCCGGCCACCCCGAGAACCCGAAAGCCCCGCTCCGCGCCCGCCTCGGCTCTGAACGCCACCGCTCCGAACCGCCGCCCGATCTCCCCGGCGTATCGCTGTTCCGGGAGTTCGCCATCGAGGTCGCCGCCCGGTTCAGTGCGGGACGCGCCTGCGTCATGCTCACCGATCTGGGCCGACTGCTCGCCGACGACCACCCGAACCATCCACACGCCGTACTCGACCGCGCCCGCCGAACGGGACGATCCATGGGATCGCTCGCCCGCGCGCTCGAAACGTTCTTCACCACCCGCCGCCTGGCCCTGCCCACCGACCAGGAAGAAAAACTCGCCACAGGGCGACGCCGGCGACGCCTCGACGCCGTCCCCGAACCCTTGCGTCCGCTGGTCGAGGACTTCGCCACGTTCATACTCCGCTCGCGTGACCGAGCCCGACGAGCGGGCACCAAACCCCGCACCGACAACACGATCGAAGCAGCCCTGGCCATCGTCCGAGACCTCGCCCAAGCCCTCGCGAAGCGCGGCAAAAACGACTGGGCACTGGTCGACGTCCACGACATCGAGGCGTTCCTCGCAGCCCAGCCCAAGGCACGACCTCGCAGACTGGTCGTACTGCGGCAGTTCTTCCGCTTCGCCCGCTCCCGCAAGGCGGTCCTCGTCGACCCCGCCCGCGCGCTCACCGCCAAGGGACCGAGCGGATTCACCGGGACCACGTTGACGATCGGCCAACAACGCGCCCTCTTCCGCCGCTGGACCACGACCCCAGACCCCCATCCCCACGAGGCCCTGCTCGGCCTCTTCGCGCTCCTCCACGGGGCATCGTCCCGGGAAGTCCGCCTGCTCGCGATCGACGACATCGACCACCGACTCCGCACCGTCCGACTCGGGAACAGACCCCACCCGGTGCCACTGGACCCCGCCTCGTGGGCGGTGCTGGAACGCGGACTCGCCCACCGGAGTTCACAACGAACCGGAAATCTCCACGTAATGGTCACCCGTCAGACCAAGTCCGGTACCGGGCCCGCGTCCACCACCTACGTCAGCCACGTCCTCGACGCCTGCGGCGTCCCACCCCGCACCATCCGCTGCACCCGCCTGGCCGATCTGGTCAACACCATGGACCCCAAGCTCGTCGCCGCGGCCTTCGGCATGGACCCCGAAGCCACCATGATCTACCTCGCCGACCACGTCGACCCCGGGCGCTTGACCGACATCGAAGCTGCGATCCCGTAGTCAGCCCGGCCTCATGACAAGGGCCGTGATCGTGTTGTCTCGACCAGGTGGAGTGTGGGCGTCAGTCGCCGGATACGCCCCAGAAAGCGATCTCGTGCGGGATGCCGTCCCGGTAGAGGACCATGCAGTGGCCGCTCCATCGGAGGGCATCATCCAGAGCGTCCAGAGTCCCGAAATCCATGCCGTCGAAGTCGGCGCGGCTGGGTCGATCCGAGCCGAACCCCTCCCGGATCACCGACGCGGCCAACGGGCGAACAGTCCCGAAGTCGTGGTCCTCGCCGACGTCGATCACCCGGTTGACATCCAGCACCGAATGGGTCCCGTGGGTGCCCATGAATTCCCAGTAGAGCTCGTTCTGCCACAGATCATCCGGCGAGGCAGGCGCGGGCAGGTCCCAGTCCGTGGGGCTCCAGTTGTGGCCGGCCGCGAACTCCTCGGCTCGCAGAGCCTCCAGCGCGGCGCCAACGTCTTCCCGGTACGGCACGACGTAGCTCCAGCCCGATCCACCCACGTGTCGTCCCCTCCCTGCGGCACTGGTCGTCCTACGACGTGAGGATGCTAACGGCGCCCTCCGACACGGCGATCGGCTCGTGAACCTGATGTCCTTCGGCGCTGCCTAACACAGGTTCGCCGGAACATGTGCGCTTTGCCGAACGATTCGTTGGAAGCGATGGCCAGACTGTTCTTCTCTTCGCGTTCGGTCAAAACCTGGAAGAGCAACTCGGCGCCGTGCCGGTCGAGTTCCAAGACCTCAAAGGCCCCAACGCCGTCCGCTGCACCCTCCTCACCGGCACCTGCCTTCTCCTCGCCGGCGACCTCGGCACCGGCCTGCACATCGACCACCACCCCAGCACCCCCAACACCTGGATACCTCCTCGTGCTGGTCACCATCGACATCTACCGGAACTCCGCCTGGCAGAAGATCCGTTCGCCGCAGTTCGGCTCGGGGCAGTACCCGGCGCCGTGGATCCAGGTCCACGGCACAGTCAGGGGCCGGCCGTCACCGGCGCCAGTACGCCGTCCCCGACCTTGTCCTGCGCCGCGCGGGCGACCTCACCGCCCGCGACGTCCGACTGTGGCGTCCGGTCGCGGGAGGCCCGATCACACTGGAGATCGCCCTGCCCTCGCACTACTCTTGCCGACGACCCGGCCGTACGCCGTCGCGGTCGGCATCGGAATGCACGCCGCCTTCACTTGCCTCAAGCCCCGCCAACTCGTCACCTTCTCCGGTCTCGCCGTCGCTGATGACGAGGGCCGCAGTGAGGGGGTGATAGTGCCCAACGCGGTACCCGGCCCGAATCGTCCCCCCGACCCCCGATCCGCAGGTGCGTGCCGCGTGCGGCCGATCGAGTGGGCATATGGGGCTATTAGTATGAAATAGTCGGTATTATGGGCGAATTGGGATAATTTTAGCGCTGCTGATGCGTTAAGTGGCCTTTCTAATCAGGACCATGGCTCTCTCTCGATCATCGCGGCCGCCGCGGCCGCCGCGGCCGTCCCGTCCGCGCGGCTCGCGGATCTTCCGGTCCCGACTGCTCCCGCTCGCCGTAGCCGGAGCCACCGCCCTCCTGCCCCTCACTTCCGCCTTCGTTCCCATCACGGCGACGGCCGCTCCGGCGCCGCGCCAAGCCGGCCCGACGCTGGTCTCCGAGACCTTCACCGGTGCCACGGCCGTCCCCGAATTCGTCGCCGTCGGCACCGCCTGCCTCACCGGCGCCCCGCAGAGCGCCGCACCCGGTCCGGGCAACCACCCGCTCACCGGCTGCCCGCCCAACTCGGTCGGCGCTGTCCCACCGGCCAACGCGGCACCGCACGGCTACCTGCGGCTGACCGGCGCGTCGAACGACGAGTCCGGCGCCGTGCTCTACAACCAGGCCATCCCCTCCCAGGCCGGCGTGGACATCACCTTCGAGCAGTGGCAGTACGGATCCACCACCCCCAACACTCCGGCCGACGGCATCTCCTTCTTCCTCGTCGACGGCGCCGCCTCGCTCGACCACCCCGGCGCATTCGGCGGCAGCCTCGGGTACGCGCAGAAGCTCCCCAACGACGACGCCGGCCAGGCTTTCGTGCCCGGCGTCGACCGCGGCTACCTCGGCGTCGGGCTCGACGTTCTCGGCAACTACTTCGGGGACTGGGAACACCGCAGCAACGGCTGCCCGCCCGGCCAGCGGTCGCCCGCGGGCACCGGATTCCGCGTCCCGGCCCCCGGGCCGAACATGGTGACGGTGCGCGGCTCCGGCGACGGCATCACCGGCTACTGCTTCCTGACCGCCACGACCGGCAACTTCACCACCACCGGCCCGTGGCCGTCGACGCTGCCCGGCACCTTGCAAGGCCCGACGACGTCCCTGCCGCCGGGCGTGACCCCGGCGCAGGCCGAGGCGCTGCTGGACCCGTCCCGCCGCACCGTGCACATCGTGCTGACGCCGTCGCCGAACCCGCAGCTGACGGTGAACATCGACTTCCACGACGGCAACGGCTCACGGCAGGTGATCTCCACCGCCGCGCCGCAGCCCGTGCCGGACAGCTACAAGTTCGGCTTCGCGGCGTCCACGGGCCTGTTCACGGACGTGCATCTGATCCGCAACCTCGCCGTCAACCCGGAAAAGCCGCTGCCGGCGCTGTCGCTGGTCAAGCAGGTCCGGCAGGCCCCGCCACTGCCGTCGCCGCTGTTCCCGGGCACGCAGGTGCCGTACGAGTACGTCGTCACCAACAGCGGCAACACGCGCCTGACCAACGTGAACGTGACCGACGACAAGGTCGGTCCGATCACGTGCCCGGAGACCCTGCTCGACCCGGGGAAGTCCACGACCTGCACCGGCACCTACACGGTGACGGCGGCGGACGCCGCGGCCGGGCACATCACCAACGTCGCCACCGCGCACGGCAACTCCGGTGACACCCGGGTCGACTCGAACCCCGACACGCAGACTCTGCCGGTCGCGGTCCGGGCGATCGGGCTGCTCAAGAGCGTGGACACCTCGCGCACGTACGTGCCGGGCGACGTGGTCGCCTACACGTACACGGTGACCAACAACGGCGGCACGATCCTCGACGGCGTCCACGTCGTGGACGACCGGGTCGGCGGCATCACCTGCGAGCAGGTCAGCCTCGCCCCGGGCGCGTCGACCACGTGCACGGGGACGTACACGGTGACGGCGGCGGACGCCGCGGCCGGGCACGTCACCAACGTTGCCACCGCGCTGGCCGACGAGGACGCCGTGAGCAGCGAGCCCGACACGGCCACGATCAACGCGGCGACACCGGCGCTCCACCTGACGAAGAGCGTCGACACCTCGCACGCCTACGCGGTGGGCGACGTGGTCACGTACACGTACACGGTGACCAACACCGGCGGTACGACGATCACGGGCCTGCACATCAACGACGACAAGGTCACGAACATCACGTGCCAGGCCACCACGCTGCCACCCGGGGCGTCCACGACCTGCTCGGGCACCTACACGGTCACCGCGGCCGACGCGACCGCCGGGCACGTCACCAACGTCGCGACGGCGTCGGCCGACGGCGGTGTCGTCAGTGAGCAGACGACGGCCACGATCATCGTGGGCACGCCGTCGCTGCACTTGGTGAAGAGCGTCGACACCTCGCACCCGTACGAGGCGGGTGACGTGGTCACGTACACGTACACGGTGAACAACACCGGCGGTACGACGATCACGGGCCTGCACATCGGCGACGACAAGATCACGAACATCACGTGCCAGGCCACCACGCTGGCACCGGGCGCGTCGACCACCTGCACCGGCACCTACACCGTGACCGCCGCGGACGCGACGGCCGGCCATGCCACCAACGTCGCGATGGCGTTGGCCGACGGCGGTGTCGTCAGTGATCAGGACACCGCCACGATCACCGTGGCGACCCCGAGGCTGCGCCTGGTCAAGAGTGTCGACAACTCGCACCCGTATGTGGCGGGTGACGTGGTCACCTACACGTACACGGTGACCAACACCGGCGGTACGACGCTCAACTCGCTGCACATCGTGGACGACCGGGCCACGAACATCACGTGCCAGGCCACCACGCTGGCACCGGGCGCGTCGACCACCTGCACCGGCACCTACACGGTCACCGCAGCCGACGCCTCGGCCGGCCACGTCACGAACATCGCGACCGCGCTGGCGAACGGCGACAGCGTCGTCAGTGAGCCCGGCACCGCCACGATCACCGTGGTGAACCCGGGGATGCACCTGGTCAAGAGCGTCGACAACTCGCACCCGTACGTGGCCGGTGACGTGGTCACCTACACGTACACGGTGAACAACACCGGCGGTACGACGATCACCGGTCTGCACATCGGCGACGACAAGGTCACGAACATCGCGTGCCGGACGACGACGTTGGCGCCGGGGGCATCCACGACCTGCACCGGCACCTACACCGTGACCGCCGCGGACGCTGCCGCCGGCCACGTCACCAACACCGCAACGGCACTGGCCGACGGCGGTGTGGTGAGCGAGCAGGAAACCGCCACGATCACCGTCGTCGCCGCTTCGCTGCACATGGCCAAGAGCGTCGACAGCACCCACACCTACGCGGCGGGTGACACGGTCACCTACACGTACACGCTGACCAACACCGGTGGGACGACCCTCACCGGGCTCCGGGTCGACGACGACCGGGTTGCGAACATCACCTGCGAGACCAGAACGCTGGCCCCCGGCGGGTCGACCACCTGCACCGGCACCTACACGGTGACGGAAGCGGACGCGGTGGCAGGCCACGTGACCAACGTCGCCACGGCCGCAGCCGACGGCGGCGCGGTGAGCGAGCGGGAGACCGCCACCATCACCACGGGCACTCCGGCGCTCTTCCTGGTCAAGAGCGTCGACAGTTCCCACGCGTACCTCGTGGGTGAGACCGTCACCTACACGTACACGGTGACCAACACCGGCGGCACGGCCCTCAACGGCCTGCATATCGTGGACGACCGGGTCACGAACATCACGTGCCGGGCCACCACGCTCGCACCGGGCGAATCGACAACGTGCACCGGCACATACACCGTCACAGCCGCCGACGCAGCCGCGGGCCAGATCACGAACAACGCGACCGCGCAGGCGAACGACGGCACCATCGTCAGTCCGCCGGCCACCGCCACGATCGACGTGGGCACCTCGGCCCTGCACCTGGTCAAGCACGTGGACGCCTCGCGCACCTACACGGCCGGCGACGTCGTCACCTACACGTACACGGTGACCAACACCGGCACCACCACGGTCTCCGGCATCCGGATCAACGACGACCGGGCCACCGACGTCACGTGTCAGGCGACCAGCCTCGCGCCGGGCTCGTCGACCACCTGCACGGGCACGTACACCGTGACCGAGGCCGACGTCCGGGCCGGGAAGGTCACCAACACGGCGACCGCGCTGGGCAACGGCGACACCCTGGTCAGCGAGCCGGCCGGCGCCACGATCACCCTGTGCCCGCCGCCGAAGCCCGACCACCCGAAGCCCGACCACCCGGCCAAGCCGGATCATCCATCGAAACCCGACCACCCGTCCAAGCCGAACCGCCCTGCGGACGACAACCACCAAGGTCTGTGATTCCGATCATCCGCTGACATCCAGGTATGACCCGGCCGGCGGTCTCCGCATCCGTACGGAGGCCGCCGGCCACTCACGTACGGCCGGTTCCCGACGGCTCAGATACCGCACGGCATCAACGGCCGGCGCCCCGCACAATCCAGGCGGGCCTCGACACCACGCGGCAGGGCACCGACGCCCCCGCAGCAGCAGCGTCATTCGCTGCACTAAAGGAGGTCGTCGGGCCGACGCGACCAGGCTGTCATCGCCACGAAGTTCGGCATCCTGTCCCACCGCGGGGACAGGACCACGATATTCGACAGCAGTCCGGCGAACATCGACGCGACGTCGGCGTCTGGCCAGGGCTCGTCGGTCATTGATGGCGTTCGGCGCGGAGCATCCGGTGCTGCTTCTCCAGCGCTGCGGTGATGCCGACGAGGAGGTCCTGGGTGACGGGGTCCGCATCGGCCGTGGACTTGATGCGGTCGCGCATGTGCGGGGTCAGCGCGGACAGGACGCCGGTGAGCGCGGGCAGGATCGCGGTGTCGTCGACCCATCCGGACGGGAACGCGGTGACGCAGGAGTCGGCAGCGACGGTGGCGGCGCGGGCGTCGAGGCTGACGCCGATGGTTGCGGCGCGCTCGGCGACGTCGTCGGCCTGGAGCCGGGCACGGGCGACGATCTCGTCGAGTTGCAGGTGGAGTGAGCGGAAGCGGAAGCCACGCACGTTCCAGTGCGCCTACTTGGCGACGAGTGACAGGTCCACCATCGGCGCCGCGGCCGGTTGGCCGCGGCGCCGATGGGCTGTTGGGTCAGCGGTTCTCGTTGGCGGCCTGCTTGATGAGGCGCTCGACGACGTCGGGGTGGCTGATCATGACGACGTGCGAGGCGCCCTTGACCTCGACGACCTTCTTCGCGCCGGCACGCTGGTACTCCCAGCGCTCCACCGCTGCGGGGATGGCCTTGTCGGCGCCGGCCACCACGCCGTACGAGGGGATGGTGCGCCAGGCTGCGGGGCCGTTCACGTCGCCGAAGGAGGAGGCGCTGAACGGCCGCTGCCCGGCCGCGATCAGCGCGACCTCCTTCTTCGACAGGTCTCCGGCGAAGACGTCGTCGACCTTGTCCTGCTGGATGTACAGGTCGATGCCCGTGGTGCCGTCGGCGTTGGTGAACGGCACCTGGTTCAGCGCGGCCTCGATCTCGCTGCCGGGGAACTTGTTGATGATCTCCCCGAGCCTCTCGCCCTGGTCGGGGACGAACGCGGCGACGTAGACCAGCGCCTTGACGTTGGGGTTGCCGGTGGCAGCGTTGGTGATGACGGCGCCGCCGTAGGAGTGGCCGACCAGGATGATCGGGCCCTTGATCGAGGCAAGGACGCTGCGGATGTAGGCGGAGTCGGTGGGTATGCCGCGCAGCGGGTTGGCCGGGGCGATGACCGGATAGCCGTCCTTCTGCAGTCCGGTGATGACGTCGTTCCAGTTGGAGGCGTCGGCGAAGCCGCCGTGGACCAGGACGACGGTGGGCTTGGGCGGGCGCGGGTGGCGGTCCTCGCCGGAGGCCGATGCCGAGGGGGTCAACGTGGCGAAGGCGGCGGCACCGGAGAGGGCGAACGCGGCTGCGCCGAGGACGAGTCTGCGGCTCCTGCGTACTGGCTTCATGGCGGGGTTCCTCCTGTGGCGAGCTGTGTGAACTGCGGCGAAACGGTTGGCCGCAGGTCCGGACGCGGGCATGCGGCGGCGGCCGCACGGCGCTGGGGCCGAGGCCGACGGCGTGGGGGTTGCCGGTGGTGACTGCCGGGCGGGAGCGGCTGGTCCGTGGGACATTCAGCGCCCGCCGTCCGGCCCCGGTCCGGGGCGGTCGGCGGGCGCTGCGGTGGTGCGACTCTTGGCCGGGGTCAGCCTGCGGCGGCCTGTTTGATGAGCAAGGCGACGGCGACGGGCTGGGAGACGTACACGGCGTGGCTTCCTGCGACCTCGACGGTCTGCGCGCCGATGCGTTCGGCCATCGCGCGCTGCGCGGGCGGCGGGATCATGTGGTCCTCGGTGGCCACCAGGTACCAGGACGGCTTGGTGCGCCAGGCCGGGGTGGCGACCGCACCGCCGGCCGCGTCCAGGCCCCAGGGCACCTGCGAGTCGGCGAGGAACTCGGCTTGGGCGACGGGCAGGTCGCCGGCGAAGGCGTCGGCGAACTTGTCGCGGTCCAAGAGCAGGTAGCCGTCGGCGGGCGGCAGGATCGGCGGGACCGCGGCGCCGGGTGGCGGGTCGGCGATCAGGGTGTTGACGGATTCGCCCTTGTCGGGGGCGAACGCGGCGATGTAGACGAGCTTGGCGACCTTCTCGTGGTTGCCGGACTCGGTGACGACCACCCCGCCGTAGGAGTGGCCGACCAGGGTCACGGGCCCGGGCACCGCGTCGATCACCATGCGTGTCGCCGCGACGTCCCCGTCCAGCGACAGGGTCGGGTTCTGCACGACGGCGACGTTGTAGCCGTCGTCCTTGAGGGCCTCGTACACCCCCTGCCAGCCGGAGCCGTCCACGAACCCGCCGTGGACCAGTACGACCGTCCCGCTCGGCGCGTTGTCGCTCATCGTTCCCTCCAGGTTTCGCCGGGCCGGCGGCTGCGGCCCGTGCCCGAACTGTAGGAATCCGACCGGCGACCGTGGACCCGTCAAATGACGTAGTTCCGGCAGGTGTTGCGTCACCGCCGGCCAAGGCGAAACCGGTGTCACGGGCGTTGCAGGTGTTCGAGCGCGTCGCGCAGCCCGGCCCGGGAGGTCACGCCGAGTTTGGGGAAGGCCTGGTACAGGTGGGTGGAGACGGTGCGCGGGGACAGGGAGAGCTTTTCGGCGATCTGCTTGTTGGTCGGGCCCGCAGCGGCAAGGCCTGCGATCTCCCGCTGCTGCGGCGTCAGGGCGGCATCCGACAAGGGGGCGGCGGGTACCCGGCTGCCGCAGGCGCGCAGTTCCTGGTTCGCGCGGTGGGCCCACAGGTGCGCGCCCAGGCGCCGGAAGGTCTCCGCGGCGGCGAGTCGCCCGCGTGCCTAGGCCAGAGCCTTGGCGCGCCGCAGCCGTTCGCCGTGGTACAGCTGGATGCGGCCTGGTCGAACGGCCGGCGCCCGGCGCCCTCGACGGCGAGGGCCTCCTCGAATCCGTCGTGCCGGTCCTCTTCGGCCAGGAGCGCGCCGCAGGCGAGCGGCAGCATCCGCCGGCGCGAGGACACGTCCTCCAGGCGGGCCGCGCGGGCGGTGGCGACGTGGCGGGCCGCCGCGTCCCGGCGTCCGGTGCGCACCGCCGCGTCCACCAGGTCCAGGGCCGACCACACCGCGTGTGGTACACCCGGCGAAGGCCGGCATCGGGTGGTGGTAGTGCTCGCACAGCTCCAGCCCTTCGCCGACGAGTGTGCGCAGGTCGGCCCATTGGCCGCTCAGCCAGGCGTGGTTGGCGAGCAGGAACAGGGCGTCGATGGCGGTCGCCACGTTCTCGCTGCGGCGTCCCGGGGTCCGCGACGCGGTTCAGTGCCTCCGCGCACCCGTCGAGCCGGTCCACGTACGCCCCGGCGATGGCCACGTGGACGATGCGCAGCGGGTCCGACGCGTGGGGCAGGGCGGCGACAGCGGCGTCCAGCCGTCCCAGTTCGGCCGGGCCGGTATGGGTGGGATCGGCGAAGGTGCTGCGCGTGACCGCCAACAGTTGCGGGGCGGTGGGGTATTTGGCGAGGGCGGCGTCGAAGGGCGCCCAGAGGGCGGGCCGTCCGCCGAAGAAGCACACCGTGAGCAGTGTGTGCCGGCGAGGTGGTTGTCGATGTACCGCAGATCCTCGTCACGGTCGACGAGCGGACCGGCGGTGCCGAACACCTGCAGGCCCGAAGCTTCGTCGCCCACGCGACCCTCACGCGTTCCCGGGTCGTCCTCACGACGTGTCACCGTATCCACCCCCAGATGCTCGTCCAGTCCTGAATTGTCGGCGTTGCCAAGCAAAATGAGTACGCCGGCTGTCGGTCACTCCAAGTGGACGAGCCCGGTCTCGACAAGGTGCGGGCAACGTATCGGAGTTCGAGCCCTTGGCTGTGATCCGTGTCATGGAATTGCTCGGGACGGACGGTGTGGGCGTCGACCGGTGCCGGACCATGCCGGGCAACGGCCACGAGGGACCAGCGCTTGCGGCCCGGCGGTGTGTGGCAAGCCGGCCGGAGGCATCAGCGGACATCGCTTCCGGCGGCGGGCCGGTCGGCTACCCGCTGGTGGTCCACGGTCGGGTGGGGTGCGTATTTCGGCGCCGGCGCGTGTCCGGGCCGCAGTCACCCGTTCGCGGCCCGCTTGACCAGTTCCGCGACGACGTCCGGCCGGGACACGTGGATCGCGTGGCTCCCGGGCGTCTCGACGACGGTTGCGCCGATACGCCGGGCCATCGCGGCTTGAGCGGCGGGCGGGATCATCCGGTCGTCGGTGACCTTCAGGTACCAACTGGGCTTCGCGCGCCAGGCGGCCTTGGTCACCATGCCGCCCAGCGCGCCCAGCCCCCACGGCACCTGGGAGTCGGCCAGGAACGCCGCCTCCTGTACGGGGATGTCGGCCGCGAACGCGTCGGCGAACCGGCCGCGGTCCAGAAAGAGGTAGCCGCCCAAGGGCGGCAGGATCGGCGGAAGCGGCCCGTCGGGCGCGAACATCCCCAGCAGCGTGTCGACCGACTCGCCCTGATCGGGGGCGAACGCCGCGACGTAGACCAGGGCGGCGACCTTGTCGTGGTTGCCGGCCTCGGTGATCACCGCGCCGCCGTAGGAGTGGCCGACCAGCACCACGGGGCCGGGGGCATCATTGAGGACATTGCGGGTGACGGCGACGTCGTCGGCGAGCGACCTGGTCGGGTTCTGCACGATCCGTACGGTGAACCCGTCGGCGGTCAGCGCGTCGTATACACCGCGCCATCCGGCTCCGTCGACGAAGCCGCCGTGCACGAGAACGATGGTCGCGCTCATGGCACCCCAATGCTCGGTGGACGCGGGCGACGCTACGCACCCTGTGTCCGCGGCGAATCCGTCAGATGACTGACCCAGGCGGGCAGCGGCCTGGGGCCCGCGCCGGTTGCCGCGGGCCGATGTTGCCGTAGGGTCGGCCCGTGCCGGAATGGATAGCGGGCAGACCGCTGGTGGGGCGTGCACGCGAACTGGGGTTGCTGCACGGATTCGTCGATGCCGTGGCGGTGGACGGCGGGGCCCTGCTGGTCGTCGGCGAGGCGGGGGTGGGCAAGACGTCGCTCCTGGATGCCGCCGCTGCCCGCGCCGCGGAGGCCGGTATGCGCGTCCTGCGGGCGTCCGGCGTCGAGTTCGAGGCGGAGGTGAGCTTCGCCGGGCTGCACCAACTGGTCGCGCCGCTGATCGCCGAGATAGCGGCGCTGCCTGCGGAGTGCCGACGCGCGGTCGGCGTCGCCGTCGGCCTCGCCGAGGGGAACGCGCCGGACCGTCTGGCGCTGACGAACGCGCTGCTCGCCCTGTTGTCGCAGGCCGCGGGCCGGGACGCGGTCCTGGTGGTCGTCGACGACCTGCAGTGGCTCGATCCTGCGAGTGCCACCCTGTTCGGCAGCCTGGCCCGCCGCATCAGCGGCTCGCGGATCGGCCTGCTCGGCGTCGTGCGGACCGGTGAGGGCGGCGTGTTCGAGGATGCCGGGCTCGCTGAGATCACCGTCGGGCCGCTCGACCAGGAGGCCGCCACGGCACTCCTCGCCCGAGCGTTCCCCGAGCTGCCGCCGCGAGCTGCCCGACAGGTGATCGCCGAGGCGCAGGGCAACCCCCTGGCCTTGATCGAGCTTCCCGCGCACACCGGTACGGGGGATCCCGAACCGCCGCGCGGCCGAACGCCCGTCGGCCGCCGCCTCCAACTGACGTTCGCCCGCCGGATCGACGCACTTCCCGCCGCCACGCGCGCGCAACTGCTCCTCGCGGCACTCGACGGGACCGGCGAACTGTTCCCCGCAGTCTCGGCCGCCGACCTCGAACCGGCCGAACACGCCCGGCTGATCCGCATCCACCCGGTCACCCGCAGCATCCGGTTCCGCCATCCGCTCACCCGGTCCGCGGTCGTCGACCTGTCGACCGAGGAAGAACGGCGCGACGCGCACCGGCAGCTGGCCCGACGCCACCCGGTCGGCTCCGAGCGGCACGTGTGGCACCTCGCGCAGGCGGCGTCGGCGCCGGACGAGCAGATCGCGCAGCTACTGGAGGAAGCCGCGTTGCAGACCAAGGGGCGCGGCGACCCGGTCGGCGCCATCCGCCTGCTCCTGCGCGCGGCCGAACTCAGCCCGGACCCCGAAGACGACGATCGCCGCGCCATGTTCGCGGCCTACCTGGGTGTCGACGTCACCGGCGACCTCACCGACTTGCGGGCGCTTGCCGCCGACCACGGCGGGCGTCGGTATACCGCGGCCGCTGCCGTCGCCGCCGCGTCGTACCTGGTCAACAGCGGCGGCGACGTCGACACCGTCCACCGGCTGCTGCTCGGCGCGCTGGGCACCACCGCCCGGCCGGCCGCGGCCTGGGACGCGGCGCTCACCGAGACGGTCTACGTCCTGCAGGCCAACGCCTCCTTCGGCTCTCGCGCCGACCTGCAGGACGACTACTGGGCGGCCCTGGACCGGATCGGCAGCGAACCCCCCGAGTCCCTGGCCCTGGGTGGCGCCGCCTACCTGGACCCCGTGCGACGGGCCGCGGCGGCGCTCCCGATGCTCGACCGGGCGATCGCCGGCATCGGCGGGCAGGCCGACCACGGCGAGGCCGTGCGGCTGGGCATCGCGGCGCTGTTCGTGGACCGGATCCCAGGATGCCGCGACGCGCTGTGGCGGGTGGTCGAGCACGGCCGCGGCGGCGGCGCGGTCGCCGCCGCACTCAAGGCCTTCGCGCTCCTCGGATTCGACGCCGTCCTCGGCGGCGACTGGGACGGCGTGCTCCGGCTTGCCGACGAAGGCCTCGCGGCCACCACCCGGCGCCACTACCGGCTGCTCGGCAGCTTCCTGGAGTACGACCGGGCCATGGTCGCCGCCGCCCGCGGCGAACGCGAGACC
Organism: Embleya sp. NPDC059237; assembly: GCF_042754105.1. Classification (NCBI taxonomy): domain Bacteria; kingdom Bacillati; phylum Actinomycetota; class Actinomycetes; order Kitasatosporales; family Streptomycetaceae; genus Embleya; species Embleya sp. NPDC059237. The sequence goes on from NZ_JBHZAE010000011.1 coordinate 73,403, forward strand.
GTCCGACGCCTCGCCGACGAGATGACGGCCTGGGCCGCGCCGAACCACCACGGCTTCGTGCTCCAGCTCGCCGCACACGCCAAGGCTCTCGACGCGCTGACCCACGGGGAGTTCGACACTGCCTACCGGCACGCCGCCGGGATCTGCTCACCCGGCACCGTGCCCACCCACAAGCCCGCCGCGCTGTGGGTCCTCCTGGACCTGGTCGAGGCAGCCGTCCGCGCCGGCCACAGCGAGGAAGCCGCCGCCCACGCCGCCGACATCCACCGGTCCCGCATCGCCGAACTCTCCCCGCGCCTGGCGATGGTGGCAGCAGCCGTGGCCGGGATGACCGCCCCGGCCACGTCGTTCCACGAGGCGTTCGACACCGCGCTGGCGACCCCTCGAGCAGAACGCCGGCCGTTCACCCAAGCCCGGATCCGCCTCGCCTACGCCGAACGCCTCCGCCGCGCCAAGTCCACCTCCGAGGCGCGCCGCCAACTCACGGACGCCCTCGACACCTTCGAGCGACTCGGCGCCGCCCCCTGGGCGGCACGGGCACGCACCGAACTGCGCGCGACCGGCACACCCGCCGCCCACCCGGGTTCCGGGCCGGCTCCTGCGCTGACCCCGCAGGAACGCGAGATCGCCGAACTCGCCGCCGCAGGGCTGACGAACAAGCAGATCGCAGAACGGCTCTACCTCTCACCCCGCACCGTGAGCACCCACCTGTACCACGTCTTCCCCAAGCTCGGCATCATCTCCCGCGCCGCCCTGCGCGACGCCCTCGAACGCCCACCCGACGGGTGACGTTCCGGATCGTTGACCCAGGCCGTGGTCCCGCACATGCGGGCCCGCGGCGGCGGCGCTATCGTGCACGTCTCTGCGCGCCCCGCCACCGAACCCACCGCGGGCATGACCGCGTACAGCCTGACCAAAGCCGCACTCAACAACCTGGTCGGGGTCCTGGATGTCGAGCTGCGCCCGTTGGGCATTCGGGTGAACGCCGTCGCACCACAACTGATCGCCACGCCGAAGAACGCAGCCATGCTGCCGCCCGAAGCGCTCGCCCACGCGGTCGCATCCGACGCGATCGCCGAAGTGATCGCGTTCCTGGCCGGCGACGCCGCGGCACCGGTGAGCGGCGCCGTACTACCCGCCTACGGCGCCTGACGGCACTGTGATCCCCGCCCGTCCCCTCCGGGGCGCTTGCGGCGGCCCGCGGACCGGGCAAATCACTGGAGCCTCGGCACGGTTCCACGGTTACGTGTCAGCTCCGCGGCCGACTGAGGCACGCGGGAACCGGGCCGCGGATCGGTGCCGTGGCGGTGGCGCTGACGTCGGCGAGCGGTCTCCGGTTCGATGTTGAGCCGCCGGTCGATGGCGGGCCGGTTGTCGCCGCGTTCGCCGCCGCGGCCCGCCCGGACCCCAGCAGCATCGCACCGGCCGCCGCAGCGCCCGGCGGGCCGGGACGCCACCACCGCCGCGGCCTGTGAACCATGCGCCCGACGACCAAGCCGGGGTATCCGGCGCTCACAACGGTGGCGGCCGGGTCGGTGACCCGCGCTCGCGCGACCGTGGGAACCGGCTCGTCGTCGTGCCGATCATCCCCGGAAACAGGGTCGCTCCGATACCCCGCACCCGGAGCACGACCTCCAACAGCGCTCCCCCGCACGCGCCCACGTTGCCTCGAACTGCTCTGTTGCCGTCGGGGCCCCGCTGCAAGATTGGCTCCATGACTCAACTCGCATATGGGAAACACGAATTGGGCCGCGTGGGACGAGCCGCGCTCGTACGCCGTGGGGCAGCCATCACCGCGGCGCTGGCCGTGGTCTGCGCGCTCCTGGTCGTCGGCCAAGGCCGCGCGCACGCGGCGGACCCGGACACGAACCGCGTGGCGACCTGGAACATGCAGGTCGGCAGCGACCGATGGCAGGGCGCCGCCGTGATCGCCCGCGACAACACCGTCCTCGCCCTCCAGGAAGTTCCCGGCACCCGGCCCGCGTCCGCGACCTACCTGGGCACCAACGGCAACATCGACACCTACTTCTGGGACATCGGCGGTGGCAACTACCGCAACCTGTACATCCTGCGCCAGCCGTCCCGAAACCTGGCCATCGCCACCACATTCAACCCCGGCGCGGTAGTCGAGGTGCCCGGCTACTACCGCTCGGCGCTGATGGTCACCCACCCGGAGGACGACGTGGCGTTCGCGTCGATCCACGCCGCCTCGGGCACCGGCTTCGACGTGCGCGCCCTCGTCCAGGACGTCGCCGACGAGACCGTCGGCCGCGGCATCAACCACTGGGCGGTCCTCGGCGACTTCAACCTCAACCCGCTCCAGGCGGCCGGGCTGAACCTGCCCCAGGACTCCCGCATCTACAACACCGGCGAGGCCACCCACCAAGGCGGCGGTGAACTCGACTACATGATCACCAACGTCGCCACCGACAACTGGCAAGCCACGCGTGGCATCAACCGCGGCAGCGACCACTGGCCGGTGTACTTCCTGGGCATGCGCGCCGGGGCGGAGCCTGCCGAGCTGACCATCCACGCCGAAAGCAGCGGCCGTTTCCTCGACGTCTTCGAAGGCCGCGACAGTAACGGCACCCACGTGATCCAGTACCACGAGAACGGCGCCGTCAACCAGCGCTGGCGCCTCCAGCCGATCGGCACCTCCACCACCAACGGGCACACCATGTACCGGGTCATGAGCAGCGACAGCGGCAAATGCCTCGACATCGCCAACGGCCAAAGCTCCCACGCCGGCGACTACCTCAACATCTGGGACTGCCACGACATCGACGGCCTCCCCACCCCCGGCGGCAACCAGCACGACACCCAGAACTTCACCCTCGAACACCCCCTGCCCTGGATGCCCAACCTCACCCTGCTCCGCAACAACGCCACCGGCCTGTACGCCAACATCAACCACAACGAAACCGGCGACGGCGCCTGGGTCATCCAATGGCCCGACCAATTCGGCGCCATCCCGGTCCCCAACGAGACGTTCTACCTCCACCCCAACGTCGCCAACCAATAACGACAAGCGCAGCACAGCGCCGACGCTGCACGGTCGGTCGCGACCTACGCCGTCGGAGCCGGGCGACGCCGTCCGCACTGCAGCGTCGCGACCAGGACCACCCCGACCCGTTCCGGATCTCCCGCCTGCAGGTCGCCCTGGGCCTGGCCTTGGAGGATCAGGCCGCTCATCAGCTTGAACGGTGCCTTCGCCACCTCGGCGGCAGGGGTCGCCTCGGTCCGGTGCCGGCAGGTGAACATCAACTCAAGCAACGCGGCATTGTCGGTGGCGAACCGCGTGTACGTGGTCATCGTCGCGTGTACCCGCGAGGGGAAGTAGTCGCCCGCGCCCGCCAGGGCGGTGCGCAGCGCGGTGTCCAGTCGGGCGAATCCGGTCTCGGCGGGCGCGGCGAGCAGTGCCGGGAGGCCATCGGGGAAGTGCCTTTGCGGCGCGGTATGGCTAACCCCGAACGCGCGGGGCACCGAGGTCGCCCGACGCCTGTGGGACGTCTCCGAGGGACTCATCGGCGTCGCGCGTGCCGGCGCCAACTCCTCGGGCGCCGCGTCCCTGCCTCGCGAGCAGACCGGCCGTACCGCCTCCGATATCCGATGTACTCACCTCGAAGGCCTGGTCAGGGCGCCGTGCCGCAGGTTGACTTGCGCCATGGACGCATCGCTGATCGGCCGCGAGTACGACCTGGCGCGGCTCGCCGGGTTCCTGACCGACATACCGCGCGTCGGCGGCGCCTTGGTGGTGCTCGGCGAACCGGGCGTCGGCAAGTCCGCACTGCTCGCCACAGCGGCGCGCGAAGCCGAGGCTGCGGGAATGCGGGTGCTGCGGACTGCAGGAGTCCAGTACCGCGCCGAGGCCAGCTACGGGGCGTTGCGCCAGTTGCTGACGTCGACGCCGCAGATGCGGGAGGCCGTGGGACGGTACCCCGATCTCGCCGCGGCGCTCGGCCACAACCGCGACCCCGACCGCGGCACCGGCCACGAAGCCGTCACCGACGCCGTCGCGTTCCTGCTCGCGGAGCGCCCCGGAGGCCGGCCCACGCTCCTGGTCCTCGACGACGCCCAGTGGCTGGACCGGGCCAGTGCGGACGTCCTGGCCCAAGTCGCCCGGCGCTTGCTGGGCACCGGGGCCGGGATGGTGTCCGCGGCCCGCGCCGGAGAGGAGAGCTTCTTCGACCACAGCGGGCTCCCGCTTCTCGAGATCGGTCCGCTCAGCGAGGCCGCGTCGGAGGCGTTGCTGACCCTCCGCTTCCCGGCACTGGCACCACGGGTGAGGCGGCGTCTTATGGCCGACGCCGAGGGCAACCCGCTGGCGTTGTTGGAACTGCCGACCACCCTGACCGGCCCCCAGCAGGTGGCATCGCACGCGCTTCCGCGGCGCCTGCCGCTGACCCAGCGCCTGCAGGCGGCGTTCGCCTCCCGCATCAAGGGCCTGCCCGCGGCCACCCGGCATCTGCTGCTCGTCGCGGCGTTGGAGGGCAGCGGGAATGTGCAGGTCGTGCGGCGGGCCATGGCCGGCGGCATGAGGCACTGTGCGGCGGCCGAACGGGTCGGGCTCGTCCACACCGATGTGGCCGCCGGGCGCCTGGAGTTCCGGCACTCACTCATGCGCTCGGCCGTCGTGGAACTGTCCACCGGGGAGCAGCGCCGCAGCGTGCACCGTGCGCTCGCGAAGGCCTGGATCGGCGTCCCCGAGCAGCGCACCTGGCATCTCGCCCAGGCCGCGGTCGAACCCGACGAACAGATCGCGGCCCTGCTCGAAGAGGTCGCCGACGTCAGCGCCGGACGCGGCGACGGGCCCAGCGCGGTGGCGGCGCTGGTGCGAGCGGCGGACCTGAGCCCGGAAGGGGCCGCGCAGGCCCGGCGCCTGGCCAAGGCCGCATACCGGGGGGCCACGCTCACCGGTAACCTGCGCGACGTACCCCGGCTGCTCGGCAACGCGCGCCAGGTCGCGCCCGACGCGGATTCGCTGCCCGCCGCCATCGCCACCGCGGTGTATCTGCTGAACAGCTACGGGGACATCGACACCGCGCACCGGGTGCTCGGTGGTGCGCTGGCCGTGCAGCGCAAGCCGTACGACCCGGGCGACGGCACACTGTTGGAGGCGATGGCCGCCTTGATGATGGTGTGCTTCTACGGCGGACGGGCCGAGCTGTGGCCGACCTTCGACGAGGCGCTGGCGAACTTCACCGCGGTGCCGGAGACGCTGGAGGTGACCCGGGCCACCTTCGGCGACCCCGTACGCGCCCGCCCCGCCGACTACGCCCGCCTCGACGCCGCGGTCGACGCCGTACTCGGCGCGGCGCTCGGCGCGTCGGATCCGCTGCAGGTCGTCCGGGTCGGCATCGCCGGATCGTACGTCGACCGCCTCGGCCCGCTGGAGGAGCCCCTGCGGCGCATCGGCTACGGCGAACGCTCCGCGGACAACGCCTTCCCCGCCATCCAGGCCCTGGTCCTGTTCTGCCACCAGGCCTGGTTCGCGGGCCGATGGGACGAACTGCGCACCGTCGCCCGCGACGTGCTGGACCTGTGCGAGGAGCACCAGTACTCGCTGCGCGCCTGGCCCGCGAAGTACCTTCTCGGCTCGGTCACCGCCGCGGCCGGCGACTTCCGGGCGGCACGGCAGCTCGCCGACCGGATGGACCAGTGGGCCGGATCCCGGCGCGCGCACACCGTCCGCTTCTACGCCGCCCACGTCCGGACCCTGATCGCGCTCGGCCAAGGGGACTTCGAGGCGGCGTACGGGCATGTGACGACCATCGCACCGGCCGGCTCGCTGCCGCCGTTCACCCGGAACGCGCTGTGGGTCTTCCAGGACGTCGTGGAGGCCGCGGTTCGCTCCGGGCGGCGCGAGGAGGCCCTTCGCCACATCCAAGCCGCCCGCGACGCCGGTTTGCACACCGTGTCGGCACGTATGAACTTCGTGATGGTCGGCGCCGAAGCCTTGGCCGCGGGGAACGACGCGGAAGCCGAACCCGCCTTCACCGCGGCCCTGTCGGTCGAAGGCCGCGAACGCTGGCCGTTCGACCTCGCCCGCATCCACCTCTACTACGGCGAACGACTGCGGCGCGGCCGCGCGCCGACCCGGGCCCGCGGGCACCTCGACACCGCCGCGCAGTTGTTCGCCCGACTCGGCGCCACACCCTGGGCCGACCGGGCAGCCAAGGAACTCCGCGCCTGCGGCGGCCCGACCCGAGGCCGCACCACCGGATCCAACGGCACCGTACTCACTCCCCAGCAACGGGAGATCGTCGGGCTGGCCGCGGCCGGACTGACCAACCGGCAGATCGCCGAGAAGCTGTTCCTGTCCCCGCGCACCGTCTCCACCCACCTGTATCAGGCGTTCCCCAAACTCGGTGTGACCTCGCGGGCCGGCCTGCGCGACGCGTTGGAACACCTGCACAACTCCTGACGCCCCTCCGGCCTCGGCCGACCTTGACGCAACACCACGCGGACCGGCGTGTCGTGCACCCGCGGAAGGCCCGGGTGGTCCGGGTGGCGGATCGCCGGCGGTCACGACACCGGCCTGTGGTTCGTGGTGGGTGTCGGGGCGAGGGTCACGACGGCGATCTCGCCCCCGGTTCTCCCGTGTCGGGGAAGGTCGGAGTGAGCAGGCCGGCGTCGGCCAGGCCTTGGAGCGCTGTACGCAGGAGGCCCGGTTCGACACGCAGGGCGGCGGCTGCGGCCGCCACCGGGAACGTCGCCGTCCGGGCGAGTTCCTGCCGCGGATCGGCGACCGGATCGACCAGCAGTCCGGCCGCGACGCGCCCGTTCACGACCTTCCCGGCCTGCCGGGCCCAGTCGGACGCCCGGTTCTCAACCGCCACGTCCGCACCGGCCCGGCACCGGATCCCCTGGCGGACCCGGTCGGCGGGGTCGTCCGGTGCCGCGATGCGGGCGGCGCGCGCCAGGCATGAGCGTGCCGCCGACGCCGCCTATGGTGAGAGTCGATCGAGGGTTGCGCGGGCCAGCAGCGGGGCGAGTTCGCGGCGTGCCTGTTGGGGGGTGACGACGTCTTCCGGAGCCAACTTCTCGTAGCGGTAACTCGCCGAGTCGACGTAGATGCGTTCACCGATGAGCTTGGGTTCGTCGGTGTACGCGAATATCTGGAAGATGTTGTAGTTCATCAGGTAGTGCGCGTCGGGGTCGGCGTCGATGTCGTGGTCGTGCAGGAACTCGCCGGGCACGATCTGTGCCCAGTATGCCTCGGTGGTGACACCGAAATCCTCGACGCACATGTTCATCGTCCGGGCGCCCATGACGTTGGACCGCGATTCCCAGGTCTTCCGGTAGAAGTCCTCGACGGCGGCCCTGCCGCTGAGAACCCGCACCGTGCCCCGGTCGCCGACGCGGTACTCGGGTACGGCAACCGTGAGTTCGGGGACCAGGAGCCGGTCCCAGTATCCGGACACTTCGAGGAGCAGGTGGCGGAGGTAGTTCTTCAGGATGGCCCGGTGAAGCGGCTTCTCTGTCCGCTCGAGGAACTTCTCGACGCTGCTTGGCCAATGGGTGACGTCGAACCGGGCGGGGACGTCCATGATGGTCATGGCGTCGTGGGTGGAGATCGACGACGGGCGGGCACTCATGTGGCGTCCGGCAGAGCGCCGAGCTGCTGCATGAGTGAGAACAGGTTCGCGACGCCCCAGTGCTCGGTGATCTTCCCGTCGCGGACCCGCATGGCGTCCACGGTCTCGAAGCTGATCCGCTTGCCGGTGGGTGCGATGCCGAGGAACTCGCCCTTGTGGGTGCCGTGATAGGTCTTGTAGGTCGTCACCAGGTCACTGTCGGCCGCCTGCCAGTGGATGTCCGCGTGGAAGTCGGGGAAGGCCTCGCGGAGCACTTGGTAGAGCTCGCGTGCCCCGGCCTTGTCGGGGGTACGTCCCGGCTGAGGCGTGTGGTCCAGGAAGTCGTCGGCGAACAACTCGTCGAAGAGGGCGAAGTCGCCGCCGCCCTGTACCTCCTCGGTGTTGCGACGGACGACAGCCTTGGCGGCCTCGCTCAGTTCGTCTGCGGTCGGTTCGTTGTCGCTCATCGAGATTCCTTCGCGGTGAGGCGCCGGTGGGTCCAGGGGGGCACACGTCGGGCACAGTCGTCAGATCACCGAGGTCAGCCCGCCGTCGACGACGAGTGCCGTCCCGGTCACATAACTCGACAGATCCGATCCGAGATACGCGACGGCGTCACCGATCTCGGACGGCTGCCCCAAACGTCGCAGCGGAGTCCGCTGCCGGAACCCGTCGGCGGCGTGCGCGATGTCGGGTGTGGACCGGAGCAGGTGGGTGTCGATGGTGCCGGGGCAAACGGCGTTGACCCGGATGCCGTCGGGGCCCAGGGCGTCGGCCAGGGACTTGGCCATCAGGATGATGCCGCCTTTGCTGGTCGAGTAGGCGACGGTGAATCCGGCGCCGACCAGTCCGCCCATGCTGGCCATCAGCACGATGCTGCCTGGTGTCGCCCGGGCCTTCATCCGCCGTGCCGCGGCCTGCGCGCCGAACAGCACACCATCGAGATTGACGGCCATCAGGCGGCGGTAGTCCGCTTCGGTGACGTCGGCGCCGTCCGACCCGAGTGTGATTCCGGCGTTGCACACCATCACGTCGACCCCGCCGAACTCGCCCGCAGCGTCCACCAGGGTGTCCGCGTCGGTGCGTCGGGTGACGTCGGTGGTGACGAAACGCGCCGGGACGCCCAGGGCTTCGATCGCGTCGACGGTGGGCTCGCCACCTTCGCGCGGGGTCTCGGTGAGGTCGGCGACGATCACTGCCCTCGCGCCGTGTCGGGCCGCCGCGACGGCAATGGCGCGGCCGATCCCGCTCGCCGCGCCGGTGACCACGACGACCTTGCCTGCCAGGATGTCGCTCATCGTGCTCCCTGGGTGTGGTGACGGAGGCGGTTCACAGCTCGCCCGGACGCCCGTACCGGTAGAAGAGGGGGCCGAGTTGCCCGGCCAGCGCGCGGGTGAGCCCGGAACCGTCCTCGAGCAGGCGGGCTCCGGGATCCAGGTCACCGACGAAAACGGGGTCGTAGCCGGCGTCTCGGATCAGTTGTTCGGTGGTCTCCCTCGCAGCCGCGTCGGCGGCGAAGAGATTGCTCGGGCGAACGCGCTGTGCCTGGATCCGGTCGTACGTCGCGGCGAAGTTCGTCGAGAACGACTTCGCGGTCGGCCCTCCGACGATCGACTTCACCTGGTGGGACAGCGAGGGAAAGGTGTCGTCCCGCGGCCCGTAGAGATTGCAGGCGTCGATGGTCACCTGTCCTGCCAGCCCGGACACCCGTGCCAACGCGTCGGCGATCGCCGGGCCCGGCACCGCGACCACCAGCACGTCGGCCCCCGCCGCGTCGCCGCCGTCGCGGTCCAGCCCGGTGACCTCGTGGCCGGCTTTCGCCCACAGCCGGGCCAGACCGCCCCCGACGTGTCCTCGCCCCACAACGGTGATCTTCATGCCCACTCCTCACGTAGGTCTGCCGCGTCCGACACTCGCAGCGCGGTGGGACGTCTCGCATCGGCGAAGATCGCCTAACGGGGTTACGTAGAGTCGGTCCAGGGTGCGGTGCGCCGTGTCGGGGGCCGGGCCTCGGCGCCGCGATCAGCCGCGCGAAGGAGCGCGTGAACGAGCCGGCGGAGCGCGCCGTTCAGTCCGTGTCGCGCGAGAGGGCGGCGAGGAGCCGGTCCAAGAGCACATCCAGCGCTTCGACGTCGTCGGCGGAGAGTGGGTCGAAGAAGTAGCGGCGGACGGTCTCGACGTGCTCGGGGGCGGCGGCCTCGATTGCGGCCCGGCCCTTGGGGGTCATGCGCACCATCGAGCCGCGCGCGTCGTCCTCGCACGGCTCGCGGGCGACCATGCCGCGTGTTTCCATCCGGCTGATCTGATGCGACAGCCGGCTGCGTTCCCAGCCCAGTTCCGCCTGGAGCTCCCGGGCCCGCAGGATGTCGCCCGGTGACTCGGACAGGGGGACGAGCACCGCGTAGTCGGCCCCGGACAGGTCGGAGTCGCGCGCGAGCTGTCGGTCCAAGGCGCTTTGCAGCTCGCGCCGCAGGTCCCGGTACTTTTTCCAGACGGCGGCCTCACGCACGTCGAGCCAACGCGGTTCGTTCATGAGGCCATTCTCCGGGTGCGTGGTTCACGGGTCCCGAAATCGTAGCGGGGCGATCGTCAAGCGGCCTCACCCGTGGTGCCCGACGACGACGGTCGTGCAGGACCGCACACGGCTACAGGACTCGGCGCAGCCAGCGCAGCCGCGCCGTGTGCGCGGCCCTGGACAGTGCCGCGCCGGGCACCATGGCGTCGAAGCCGTGGAATCCGCCCGGCCACACGTGCAGTTCGGCGTCACCGCCTGCCTGCCAGAAGCGGGACGCGTGCGCGACGACCTCGTCCCGAAACGTCTCCGCGGAGCCGACGTCGATGTACATCGGAGGCAGGCCCGACAGGTTCGTGGCTCGTGCCGGCGCCGCGTATGGGGAGACGTCGGGGCCGCCGCGTGCCTGTCCGAGGAGTGCGGTCCAGCCGGTGTCGTTCGACATGCGGTCCCACATGCCGAGGCCGGCCATCTGGATGCCCGACAGCGAGTTGTTGTGGTCGTCGAGCATCGGGCAGGCGAGGAGTTGTCCGGCGAGGCGTGGGCCGCCGCGGTCCCGAGCCATGAGCGTGGCGGCGGCGGTGAGAGCGCCTCCCGCGCTGGCGCCGGCCGCCACGAGGCGGTCCGGGTCGACGCCGATGTCCGCCGCGTGGTCCGCGACCCAGAGCAGTCCCGTGTACACGTCCTCGATCCCGGCCGGGTAGGGGTGTTCCGGGGCGAGCCGGTATTCGACCGAGACCAGGACGACTTCGAGTTCCTGCACCCAGTCGAGCATTTCGCCGATGAGGTTGCGGTTGTCGCCGAAGACCATGCCGCCGCCGTGCGTGAAGTACACGGCGGGCCTGGGGCCGGTCGCGGCACGTGGGCGGCAGATCAGCAGCGAGACGTCGGGTGCGCCGAACGGCCCTGGTATCCGGCGTTCCTCCACCACGATCGCCCCGCCGCGCGCCAGATCCTCGTCCGAGGGCCTCTGGCGGGCGGCGGACGCACGGACGGAGGAGATCATGGACGGCAGGATCGTCGGCGGCAGGACGTCCGCCAATGAGGCGAGCGCGGGAACGAGTTCCGGGTCGAAGGGCGGCGGCGGTCCGGGGGTCGCGGTCCGGGGTTCACGTGGGGCGATGGACGTCATCGGTTCTCCTCGGCGGGTTCGTGAGGCGGCTTTGGCCGGGTGGCCGGGGCATCGGACCGGCAATCAGTGGGCTGTCTGGCCGCCGTCGACCACGTGCACGCCTCCGGTGGTGAACGACGCCAGTGGGGAGCAGAGGAAGAGCATCGTCCCGGCGATCTCGTCCGGTTGGGCGGCGCGGCCCATCTGTGAGGCGGCAAGGACGATGTCGCGCTTGGCCGGGTCGTCCAGCCACGGCTGCGTCATCTGCGTCTGGACCAGCCCGGGCGCGATTGCGTTGACGCGGATCCCGGCGCGTGCGTAGTCGGTCGCGGCGGCTTTGGTGAGTCCGACGACGCCGTGCTTGGCCGCGACGTAGGGGGCCATGCCCGGATCGGCGATGACGCCGGCGATCGACGCGGTGTTGACGATGGCGCCACCGCCGTTCGCGGCCATGTGGGCGATCTCGTACTTCAGGGCGAGGAAGACACCCTTGAGGTCGACGGCGATGGTCTTGTCCCAGTCGCCCTCGCTCTGCTCGGCCGGCGGCCCGGTCGGCGGGAGTACCCCGGCGTTGTTGAACGCGACATGCAGACCCCCATACGTCTCCACGGTCGTTCGCACGAGGTTCTCCGCATCGGCCGCCACCGTGACATCGGTGGGGACGAACAGGCCGGTGCCGCCGTTCTTTTCGATCAGTTGCAGGGTCTCGGCGCTGCGCGGGTCGACATCGCCGACGACCACGGTGGCACCTTGGCGTGCGAAGGCGAGTGCCGTGGCCCGGCCGATGCCGGTCGCACCGCCGGTGACCAGGGCGACCTTGCCGCTGAAGTCGAGAAGCGGTTCGGGCATGGGGTGGTGGCTCCTTACTGACGAAAGGCACAAAGGACGTGTCGGAACGGGGAGGACTCAGAAGATGACGACGGCTTTGCCGCGCAGGTGGAGCGTGGGGAAGTCGACCACCGCGCGTCGCACATCGGTGAAGGCGTACGTGGTCGCGACCTCCACGCGTAGGCGCCCGTCCACGGCTTGGGCGGCGAAGTCGTCGAGGCGGCCCGGGGGTTGGGTGATCCCGACGTACGCGGCCGCCACGTCCCGGTCGAACGCCGCAGGACCGCCGAGCGGCGAGACGAGCAGCCCGCCGGGCCGGGCCGCGGCGGCCGACCCGGCGAGCGCGGGGCCGGCCCGGGCCAGGTCGATCACCACGTCGACGCCCCCCGGAACCATCCGGTGCGCCTCCTCGGCGACTTTCATGCGGGTGTAGTCGATGAAGTGGTCCGCGCCGAGCCTGCGGACGAACTCCTCGTCCTCGAGCCGGCCCGTGCCCAGCACGGTGATGCCCGCCTGCTTGGCCAACTGGATCGCGTAGGTGCCGATCCCGCCCGAGGCTCCGACGATGAGCAGGGTGCCGCCGGACAGGACGTTCGCGGTGTCGAGGAGCGATCCGGCGGTGAGGGATCCGGTGGGCAGCGCCGCCCCCCGTACCGTGTCGAGGCCGGCCGGGCGTGGGGCCGTTCCCGGCGCGTCGTCGACCAGGACGTACTCGGCCAACGCGCCGGAGGGCACCCCGTTCCAGGCGATGATCGCGTCCCCGACCCCGAACCGGGTGACGTTCTCGCCGACAGCCTCCACCACGCCGCTGATGTCGATGCCCGGGACGAACGGGTGGTCGACCGGCAGGGCGTCGCGCATGGCACCGGTGATCAGCACCGTGTCCGCGGGGTTGAGGGCGACCGCCTCGGCGCGCACCAGGATCGTCCCGGGGCCGGGGGTGGGCTTGGGGACGTCTTCGACGGCCAGATCCTCCAACGGGCCGTACGACCGGGCGACCAGGGCTTTCACATCTGCCTCCGTGGATTTTGGGGTCCGCGCGAGGACACACGGACAAGATCGTCCTTTCATTGACACGTCAACAAACAGAATGGGACTCTGGGAGGACACCGACTCGCGTTGCATCGGGTAACGACGGAAGGAGCCCCATGGCCAAACTCGCAGGCAGGGACCGCGTTCGCGTCGGTGGAACCCACCTAGACAGCCGACCGGGCGGCACGCCGACCGGTGCCCTCGTCTCGGGCGACAGGCGGTGCGCACCCGGCTCCCGGCCGGTCGGCCCCGACGAGCACACCGAACGGACGCACTGATGCGAGGATCCCGTCCGCGGCCCGACCGCCCGGGGCTGCTCGGCCGACGACGCGAATCGGAAACGCTGGACCTGCTGCTCGACGGCGTCCGGTCCCGGCGCGGCGGTGCGCTGGTGGTGCGGGGAGAGCCGGGCATAGGCAAGACCGCCCTCATCGCCCACGCCCAGGCGGCGCCGGGCCTGCGGGTGCTACGTGCCGTAGGCGCCGAGTTCGAGTCGGAACTCGCGTTCGCCGCCCTCCACCAGCTCTGCGGCCCGACGCTGCGGTGGCAGGAACGGCTGCCGAAACCGCAACGTGAGGCACTCGACACGGCGTTCGGGCGGACCGGGAGCGGCTTACCGAACCGCTTCCACGTCGGCCTGGCGATGCTCAACCTCCTCGCCGAGGCGGCGGCCGAACAGCCCGTGCTGTGCGTCATCGACGACGCACAGTGGCTCGATCAGGCCTCGACGCAGGCATTGGCCTTCGTCGCGCGCCGGGTACAGGCGGAGCCGGTGGCCCTGCTGTTCGCCGAACGCGACACGGGCGGCCGCCACGAACTGGCCGGTCTGCCCGAGCTGATGCTCCACGGCCTGGCCGACGAAGACGCGCGGCGACTCCTCAAGTCGCAGATCCACGCGCCCCTGGACCGGGCCGTACGCGACCGCATCATCGCCGAGGCACACGGCAACCCGCTGGCCCTCCTCGAACTTCCCCACACCGCCGACCTCGCGGGCGGCTTCGCGCTCCCCGCGGCGGCGCCCGCCTCGGGGAAAGTGGAGGCGAGCTACCGGGCCAGACTGGCCGAACTCCCCGTCGAGACACGGACCCTGCTCCTGATCGCGTCGGCCGAGCCGACCGGCAGCCCGATCCTCCTGCATCGGGCCGCCGAGCAGCTCGGCGTCCCCGACGACGCGGTGACGCTCGCCGAGGAGACCGGCCTGGTGGCCATCGGCGGCCGGGTGCGGTTCCGCCACCCGCTGGTGCGCTCGACCGTCTACCGGTCCGCGGCTCTCGACGACCGTCGCGTGGTCCACCGCGCCTTGGCCGATGCCATCGCGGAAGGCGAGCCCGACCGCAAGGCGTGGCACCACTCGCAGGCCGCCTGCCGGCCGGACGAGGACCTCGCCGCCGCGCTGGAACGATCGGCCGACCGTGCCCAGGCCCGCGGCGGCGTCGCCGCGGCGGCGGCCTTCCTGGAGAGGGCCGCGGAGCTGACGCCCGACCCCACCCGCCGCGCGGTGCGTGCCGTCGTCGCGGCACGGGCCAAACGCGACAGCGGCGCCACCGACTCCGCGCTGTCCCTCCTGGCCGTAGCGGAGGCCGGACCTCTCGACGATCGCCGGCGGGCAACCGTGGAAACGCTGCACGCGCGCATCGCGTTCGACCGGAACCGGGACGACGTCGCGGTCGAGAAGCTGCTCGGGGCGGCCCGGCTCATGGCGCCGCTCGACGCCGTGGTGGCTCGGGAGACCTTCCTCGAAGCCTTCGCCGCGGCCGTATTCGTCGGTCGGTTCACCACCGGGCAACGCATGCTCGACATCGCCGAGACCGCCCACGCCATGAGCCCCACCCCGCCCGAAATGCGCCCCCTCGACCGGCTGCTCGACGGATTGACCGCCCAGGTCAGACACGGGTACGTCGAGGCGGTGCCGGAATTGCGCCGGGCCGTGGAGGTCTACCGGCGCGGTGCGGGGCGCGACACCTGCGACGTGGGCCAGCTGTGGGCGGCCTGCGGCCCGGCGATGGACCTGTGGGACGACGCGGCGTGGCGGACACTGGCCACCCGCCAGCTCGAACTGGTCCGCGGCGCGGGCATGCTGGCCGAACTCCCCGTGGCCCTGAGCTACCGTGCCCTCGCGCACGTCCACGCCGGCGAGTTCGCCGACGCCGCGGCGCTGGTCGACGAGGCGCACACGATCGCGGCGGAGGTCGGCACCCCGGCCATGCTCCACGTCGACGTCACCGTGGCCGCGTGGCGCGGCGACGAGGAACGCACCACCCGACTCGCCGACATCGCCACCCGCGACGCCACCGCGCGCGGCGAGGGAAGGCTCCTCAGCGCGACGGAATACGCCCGGACCGTACTGCTCAACGGCCTGGGCCGCTACGACGCGGCCCTCGAGGCGTGCCGAGCGTGCGCCGACCTCGACGAGATCAGCTTCCACGCCTGGATACCGGTGGAGTTCATCGAGGCGGCGACGCACGCCGGACGTCCCGACCTGGCGGAGCCCGTCATGAAGGTCCTGTCCGAGCGCACGGCCGCGAGCGGCACCGACTGGGCGCTCGGGACCGAGCTCCGCTCGCGGGCCCTGCTCACCGAGGGCCCGGCCGCCGACGAGCTGTACCGGGAGTCGATCGAGTATCTGGTCCGCAGCGAGGGCGCGCCACTCCTGGCGCGTACCCGGCTGGTGTACGGCGAATGGCTGCGCCGCGAGGGCCGGCGGTCCCAGGCGCGGGTGGAGTTGCAGGCGGCGTACGAGCAACTGACCGCTGTCGGAGCTGCGGCGTTCGCGGGACGGGCCGCCCGAGAGCTCGCCGCGACCGGCGCACGCGCGCGGAAACGGGTGGGCGGCGCGCCGCGCCGGCTCACCGCGCAGGAGTTCCGGATCGCCCGGCTGGTGGCCGGCGGCGCGACGTCGAAGGAGGTGGGTACGCAGTTGTTCCTGAGCCCGCGCACGATCGACGCCCACCTGCGAAACATCTTCGACAAGCTCGGCATCACCTCGCGTCGCCAACTCCGCGACCTGCCGCTGACCACGTGACCACGGTGGGCGGCGTCCGAGCGCCGCCCACCGCGCCCCGCGTACGGTTTGTCAGTCCTTGTCCAGGAGTTGAAGCTCCCAGGCCAGGCTGGTGCCGAAGCTGCCGCCGTGGTCGAACATGATCCGGCTCATCCCGGGAACGGTCGCCTCGCGCGCCCAGTCGCGCTGCCATTCCGCGATGACGGTCCCGGCGGTCGTCGGGATGACGCCGGCCTGGATCATGCGCTGCACCCCGCGTTCGTGCGCCTCGACGGTCGTCGCGCCGGATGCGTCCGTCACGGCGTAGACCCGGTAGCCGTCGGCCATGGCGTGGATCGCCGGGAAGGCGAGGCAGATGTCCGTCCACAGGCCGGCTATGAGGAGGTCCTTGCGGCCGGTGGCGGCGACGGCGTCCACCACCCGCTGGTCCTCCCAGGTGTTGATCGTGGTGCGGTCGATCGGCTTCTGGTCGGGGAAGACGTCCTGGATCTGCCGGATGATCCGACCGCCCCGGTCCTCGACGACGGTGCTCAGGATCGTCGGGACGTCGAACAGCTTGGCGCCCTTCGCCAGGGCGGTGACGTTGTTGACCACCAGGGTGGGGTCCATGCTGTGCATCCCGGCGAACTGCGCGCCTTGGTGGTCGATCAGCAGAAGGACCGACCTCTCGGGTGTGAGCAATGCGTCCAAGCCGGTGTAGGTGACGTCGTTGGCTGCCATGTGAGTCTCCGGTATCGCTGGTTCCCCGAGGAGCCGATCGGCCCTCGCCGTACCAAAAGCTCGCATCGCGACGCGCGGCCTCGCATCGGCGATGGCCACCTACCCGCGCGCTACGTACCCACCCGCTCCGGAGGGGACAGGGTCTGCCGAGGCGGGGATAGGCGACTGTCGCCGACGCGACACCGTGGCAACGGCGGCAGCCTGGGATTACTCGCCGCCATCACGTCCAGGAGACGAACATGACTGCACCACCCTCGGTCGACCCGCCGTCCCACTTTCGGAGCGAGACGTCCCGGGGGCAAGCGGGTGTGCCTGCCGGGGGACGCCGCGGACACGCGAGCCCGTGGAGGAGATGAGTCGTGGACGACGCCACTGAACTCGGCGGCCACCACGAGATATCGATCCATACCCGCAGAGGTGACGGATCCTGGGCAGCTCAGCCCCTCTGGATCGTCACTGTGGACGGCGAAGCCTACGTTCGGTCCGCGTTCGGGGCACGGAGCATCTGGTACCGGCGGGTGCGTCAGGGCGCCGAGGTTCGCATCGAAGCGGACGGCGAGGTGCTGTCCGTCCTGCTCGAACCGGTCGGCGACCGCGAATTCAACCAACGCGTCTCGGACGCGTACCGAGCCAAATACGGTCCCGTCTGGCCCGGCCCGGTGGGGAACCTCGTGGACGCCAAGGCCGGTACGACCACGCTGCGCATCGCCCTCGGTACGCCGCAATCCATCCGCCGATTCGGGGTGTTCGGCGCGGCGAGGTCGCCCCGAAAGCATGAACACCGGTCGACCGCCTCTTCCTCCGGGGAGGTCGACCTGCTGATCGCCCGCCGGGTCGAGCCGGGCCACGAGGCGGAGTTCGAGCGCTGGGCGCACGGCATACTCTCGGCCGCGGCCGAATTCCCCGGCCACCTCGGCTACGGACTCTTTCGCCCGAGGAAACCCGGTGAACCCTGGTACGTCGTCCACCGCTTCCTCAGTGCCGAGGCCCAGGAAAGCTGGCATCGCTCGCCCGAGCGCGCCCACTGGTTCTCCCGTGCCGACGGCCACCACACCGAAGTCGACCGACGGCGGCTGACCGGCTTGGAGACGTGGTTCACGGCGCCGGATTCCTTCCGAGCACCACCTCCCCGCTGGAAAATGGCGGTCACCGCCACCATCGGGATCTTCCCGATCTCCTTGTTCGCGGGCATGACGCTGCAACCCGCGCTCGCGCCCGTCCCGGTCATCGCCCGAACAGCGCTGATCGCCGCGGTATTCAGCCTGGCGATGACGTACGCCGTCATGCCCGTCCTCACCCGCGTGCTCCGACGTTGGCTGACCCACGGAAGAGACTGAACCGTGAGCTACACCCCGTGACCGCGGGCCGAGCGTAGTAACCGCACCCGTTTCCGGATCCGCCGTACATGTTTGGGTCGGCCGGGCGAGGCCGTGTTCATGTGCCTTGGCAACGAGGTCGATTCACGACGCGACGAGCAGGAGCGTGGTTGTTCGCCGAGCGCTTGCTGATGGTCGACTGAACCGACACGCGCACTTCCCGGCCCTGACCCGGACTTACGGGTGGTGACCGATGTTGCCGGAACCCGCAGGCGGGCCGGCCGGTCCGCGTACAGGCGGGCCGGCCGGTGGTTCGAGGTGGGGTCGGTGGTTCAGCCGCCCATGCCCGTTGCCGCGTTCAGCAGGGCGGTCGAGGGGTCGTCGGCGTCGAGGGAGTGGACGTCCACCAGCCTCCGAAACGAACCGGGTTCTCGTGCTTGGAGTGCGGCCCGGGGCGACCCGCCGGGTGGGGGTCTGCGCGGGGCGTTGGGTGTGTTCTACGTCCAGCGGCCGAACTGTTCGACGTAGGCGTCGCCGGTGACCGGGTGTCCCTGGTAGGTGCCGCGGACCGTGGCGTCGGCCTCGTTGATTCCGGGGGTGAAGGGCTGGTTGGCCTGGATCTCCTGGAGGACGGGCCTGACGGTCACGACGAGCCTGGTGTTCAGGGTGGGGATCGTGACGGTCCACTGGCCGGCGTAGCGCTGGCCGGTGGTGGGGCTGGTCTCGAAGCGGGTGGCCTGCGGGGCGAGCGGGTCGACGGAGACGACGCGGTGCGTGCCGTCGGGGCTGAGCACGGTGGCCCAGTGCTTCTCGCCGTTGGTGTCGAACATGTCCCACAGGTTGAGGACCTGGCCGTTGTCGAGGTGGACGGCCATCCAGGTCCACTTGTGCAGGGTGTCCCAGCTCCAGTTGCCCCACTGGCGGTCGAGCCAGGAGATGCCGGTGACGCGACTGGTCGCGCCGTCGAGGGTGAGGGTGCCGGTGGTGTGCAGGTTGGGCAGCGAGTAATAGTAGCTCGCGGCGTCGAGGAAGGGGAACAGGCCGGTCCCGTTGTCGTAGAGGGTGGGGCCGACGGCCTTCAGGGTGAGGTCCAGGGTGCCGCGGTGCTGGGGCAGTTCGGCTTTGAGGTGCATGGCGTCCATCGGGCCGGACAGCGACGCGTTCGGCATGCGCACGTCCAGCTCGGTGGCGGAGGCGCTGAACTGGTCGGCCGTGAAGGCCTTCTGCTCGGAGGTGTACGCGCCGGTGGCCTCGTCGGTGATGGAGATCTGCGTGATCCCCCTGCGGCTGAGCTGGACCTCGTAGCCGTACTTGTGGCCGCCGGCCTGGAAGTGCCCAACGGTGTACCACCATTCCTGCTTGGCGGCCGGGTGGGCTGCCTGGTCGGCGGGCAGGTGGACGAAGGTGGGGAAGCCGGGGTCGTCGGCCGGGCCGGGCCGCGACGCGCCTTGCGTGGTGGTGTGCGCGGGGGTGTTCGCGGCGTCGGCGGCCGCGGGGATGGCGAGGGCGCCTGCGGCGGCGAGGGCGACGGCGATCGCCAGGGCCCTGCATCCGTGGATCCGGTGCGTGGTGGACACGGTGGTCTCCTCCCGTGAAGGTGCTTCTGGTCCTGCGGTGTGTTGCGTGCGCTTGCCCGGCGGGTCGGCCGTCCGGGTTTGTGGGGCCGCCCTTGGACTGGGCGGGGGCGTGCCGGCATGAGGTGCTGTCCGCGGTCGCTGACGTGCGGACGGCGCGGGTGGGGTGGGGCGGGTGCGGTCAGCCTGTCTGCGGCGCGGCGTCGCGTGCTGCGCGGTCACGCAGGATCTCGGCGAGGCGGACGGCCTGCTCGTCGACGGCCTGGGGTCCGTTGCCGGTCAGCAGGTTGCGTTCGGCGTCCCAGACGACCTTGGCGGCGGAGGGGTTGAGGGTGAGGCTGACGTCGTAGCCGGCGTCCTTGAGGGCGACGTCGACGTAGTAGGGCAGGCGGGTGCTCTGGCCGGGGACCTTCGGGTACCCGGACGCGAGCATTACCTTCTCGCCGTACTTGGGGACGGTGGTGATGTGGGCGCCCTTGAACGGGTGGTCGGGGTCGGTGGTGACCTTGCCGTCGGCGTCGACCCGGTACTGCGCCGAGGTCAGGGCGACGGGGGCGTGGCAGATCAGGGAGACGGGGACGTCGGCCTCGCGGAGGGTGTTGAGGAGTTCGCCCATCCACGGGTTGTCGTGGAAGTCGACCATCGGGGCGTGGCCGCCGGGCATGTGCACGAACGCCAGGTCCGCGAGGGAGAAGTCGGACGCGGGGTCGCGGTGGCGTTCGAGGAGCTGCCGGATGGACAGGTATTCGCGCTGCGGCGACGCCTCCAGGCCGGCGGCGACGTCGCCGCGGACGGAGACGGCTTCCGGGTCGGTCTTCGGGAGCGGCTCGGAGACCGGGATGCGGCCCAGGAGGCGGCGGGCGAGGGCGAGTTCGCTCTCGCGGCGCTGGAGCAGGCCGGGGTTCTTCGCGCGCATCTTCTCGGGGCCGAACCGCTCGACGCCGGTCTGGATGGTGGTGCGGGCGGTGGCCGGGCCGAGGCCGGCGGCGGCGTGGAAGTTGAGGGCGAGTCCGTTGACGTCCAGCTGCGGCAGCTCGCCGTCCGGGGTGGCCAGGATGAAGTCGTAGTCGTCCTCGAACCGGGCCATCACGGCGGCGAGCTCGACAAGGAAGAACCCGGTCGGTATCCCGGGGTGGTCGGCCGGCGCGGCGAGCGGGAGCCGGCGTGCCGACGACAGGACGATCAGGGCTTTGGGCCGCGGGGTGGTCGCGTCGGTCATGGTCTTTCCCTCTCTGGGAGTGGTGCTGGGGGCTGGGCTTCAGGGCGGTGTTAGGCCGGCACGCCGGAGGAACGCTTGACGAGCGCGTCGAAGGCGCGGTCCGGCAGCAGCGTGTTGAGGCAGACCAGGGGGCGCGCGCCGAAGCCGACGCGGTAGCGGGTGCGCGGACGTCGGGCGGTCGCCGCCCTGGCGACAGTCCTGCCGACGACGGCGGCGGGCGAGGCCATGCGGGTGCCGGGCCGGGAGCTGCGCTCCAGGGACGCGGCCATCGCGTCGGCCTGCTCGGCGTACGGCCCGAGGCTGGAGGTGGCGCGCAGCTTGCCGGCCGCGATCGCACCCCAGGCGGTCTGGATGGAGCCGGGCTCGACGAGCACGACGTCGATGCCGAACCGCGCCACCTCCAGGCGCAGCGCGTCGCTGAGTCCCTCGACGGCGTACTTGCTGGCGTGGTACCAGGCGCCCATGGGCGTGGCGAACCGGCCGCCCATGGAGCTGATGTTCACGATGGTCCCGCCCCGTTGGGCGCGCATGTGCGGCAGGACGAGCTGGGTCAGGCGCGCCAGGCCGAACACGTTCACCTCGATCTGCGCGCGGGCCTCCTGCAGGGAGACGTCCTCCAACGCCCCGTAGGAGCCGTAGCCGGCGCTGTTGACCAGGACGTCGATGCGGCCCTCGGCCGCGACGACCTCGGCGACCGCGTCGCGGGCCGACGTCTCGTCGGCGACGTCGAGCGCGAGGGTGCGCACGCCGGACTGCGCCAGGCCGGCCATCCGCTCGGTGCGGCGGGCCGCGCCGTAGACGGTGAAGCCGGCCTGCTGGAGCTGTCGGGCGGCGGCCTCGCCGATGCCCGAGGAGGCACCGGTGACCAAGGCGACCTTCTTCGTCATTGCCGTTCTCCTTGCGAGTCGTGTCCCAGCGAACTGGGCCTTGGACGCCGCCGGGTACGGGGCGCGGATCGGCCCGAGGGATCGGCGGCCTGTGCCCCACCTGGCGGACCGGCGGGCACTTCGAACATAAGATACCGCCGGTACTTTTTCAAGATACCGGCGGTGTGTAATATATTCGGCATGAACTCCTTCCAGCGCGCCCGAACCGAGGAGCAGCGCGAGGCCCGCCGCCGGAGCATCCTGGAGACGGCGGCGACCATGCTCAGCGAGATGCCAGTCCAGGCCCTGAGCCTCAACGAGCTCAGCCGCCGCGTGGGACTGGCGAAGGTCAACGTCACGCGCTACTTCGAGTCGCGCGAGGCGGTCCTGCTGGAGCTCCTGGGGAGCCTGACCCGCGACTTCCTGACCGAGGTGGTCGACCAGCTGCCCGACTGCATCGACCGGACCGGGCCCGCGACCGCGCGGGCCGAGGCGGTGGCATCAGGGCTGGCCACCTCGTTCGCGTCCCGCGAGATGCTCTGCGAACTCCTCAGCGCCCAGCCCGGCATCCTGGAGCACAACATCTCCACCGAACTGGCCGCGACCTTCAAGCGGGCGGCCTACGAAGGGCTCGCCGGCCTGGCGCGCATGCTGCGGAAGGCACTTCCCGAGCTCGGCGACCGGGAGGCTGCCGAAGCGGCCAGCATGACGATCGTCCTGGTCGGAGCGCTGTGGACACGCAGCCACCCGGCCGAAGCCGTCCGCGCCGCCTACGCCGACGACCCGGGCCTCGAATTCATCCCCATGCCCTTCGCCGCGACACTGGAACGCGCAATCGCGGTCTACCTGACCGGCCTGCTGGCCCAAGCCGCACGATGAACCCGGCCGGACCGAACAAGCGCGGGCTCAAGGCGCGACGCTGGCAGAGGTCCCACGTCTAGGCCCTGTCCGGCGGATCTTGGCGGGTCCGCGCCGCCCGGCACCGCACCTCGCCGCACCGGAGAAACAGCAGAATGGAACCACTATGCGGCTGCTTCTCCGGCACGCCGACGCACGGCACCGGACGACGCGGCCCGATCCACCAAGATCCGCCGGACAGGGCCTAGCGGCCAGTTGGCCCTGACCGCACCTTGGTTAAGAGAAGGTCCCGGTGTGCCGGTCGCCGTCGGAATGAAGCGCCTCTGTTGCGGTGTCCTCGTGACCGCCGGGGGCAGTGCTCTCACTGCGAAGCAGCGCACCTTGGGCAACGGGGGCGCCCACCTCGGTGCCCGGTTCCGCCGTCGGATGTCGCTCGCACGTTCAGGCTTGCGTTGTCACGAGGGTGGCTTCCTCGGGTACCCGGACCGGTTTTCATGCTCGACCTCGGTCCCTTCGAGAGCCCTCCTCCATCGCTGCCTCCACTGCTGGGACATCTCGGGCGACGCGGACAGGCGTCGGATCAGGCTGTGCACGAGTGCCTGGTCGAAGCCCGACGTGGCCTGCATCTCGACGAGCCATGACGCCGCCGCTTGCATCCAGTACGGGCGGCGGGACTCGACCGCCGAGGAGACCGTCAGCTCGAACAGTCGCTCCGGGGAGGCGATCCCACCGTCCGCGAGCGCGTCCCACCGGTCCCGGAACTCGCCCAGGCACTCCGACAGTCCGCGCTCCATGAACGGCCACATCGGCACGAATCCCGAGCCCTCGAGGCTCCCCCGCCCCTCGCCGGCGACACCGACGCCGATCCGACCGGACACCAGAATCCCGATCCACGCCCCGTTCCCGCGTGGAAGCACGGGCCGCCACGTCGCCAGGTCCTCCCCCACACCGGCAAGCGTACCGACGGCACGACGAAGGTGACCCATGGGCCGGTTCCAGGGAATACGGGTCGTCAACGACCCGATCGCTGCGACCTGCGTCCTGTCTGCTGACGCCTTCGGTCGAGCAGCGATCCACGCGCCGGTCGTCGGGTGAACGCGATCGTGCCGATGCGGCAACCGGCGAGCCTCGGCACACGAAGGGTGTGTACCCGGACACAAGTCCTTTCAGGGTCTCAGCGTTCCCGTACTGCAGTCCGCCCGGCGCCTGCGTCGCCGGTTGCGTCGCCCGGGTCGAGGGACTGGGCCTGTCGGACGAGGCGTCGGTCCGCATCGACAAATACGAGGCGACGATCGAGATCGCCGCACAATGCCCGGCCCACGACGTGACGCGCCGGCGGCCCGCGTCGTGGGGACGGTGATCGGTAACCTCGGCGGCGGTTTCGACGGGCGAGCCGGAACACCACGACACCGGCGGTGAGGAGTAAGGCGCCGGCCACCACCGCGAGGACGGTCGCCGTCGGGACGGTGTCGTCCGAGGTGTCCGCGTGGTTCGGTCCGGTGGCCACCGCCGGCGGGGCCTGCCCGGTGGCGGGGGCGGGCGAGGGGGGCGGGGTCGAGCGAGGCGTGGCGGTGGGGGCGTGCTCGGTTTCGGAGCCGATTTCGCGCCGCGGACGCCGACCAGCGGGGAGACGTCGCGCGGGCCGGGTCCGCCGTGGATTGGAGTGCTCGGCGCGGGCTGACGATGCCATATCCGACGTCGTCGTTGGGGGTGGGTTTGTCGGGGAATCGGATGGCGGTGTCGATCAGGCGTCGGATGACCTGGTTGGCCGTCCAATCCGGATGCGCCGACCATTCTCTGAACTAAGGCCAGGAATCGCCGAGTTGTCGGACGCGGGTGCGATTGCAGACCAAGATCTCCATGGAGGCAGCGGTAGTTGCCGCTCGTGGTGCTCGGGACGGTGAAGCTCCGGTGTCGCGCGGACCCGTGAGAGGGATGTTCCGAATGAGCGAGCCTGTGACCAGCGAAGACGGTGCGAACGTGGAGCCGACGATCTTGACGATCTCGGCGGAGAGCCTGGCCGAGGCGGGCCTGGAGTCGCAGGTCCGGTCGTGGATCGGGGATGGCCCCAACGAGGCGATCACCGCCGATCAGATCGTTGCGGTCGTCGGTGAGGACCAGCTCGCCCAGGCCGCCGAAGTCCTGGGACGCGAACCCGGCGACCTGGCCGCGGACCTCGCCGCCCGACTCCCCGAGCTCGTCGAGGCCACCGCGCCCGACGGTGGGGCCGCCTCCGAGGCCCAGGGCGCGCTTCGCAGTTTCGGTCTGACCCTGACCGACGACGTGAGGATCGACGGCTCGGCGACCTCTGAGATGAAGTACCTCTAGAAGCAGCGAGTTCCGGCAGCTCTGCGGAGCGGACTGCATGGTCGGCTGGGGCCGCCCCGCAGGTGGCCCCAGCCGACCGTCTCGGCGGGTTCGTTCCTGGTGTGGATCATTTGGTCCGGTCGACCACCGTTTCCCTGACGGTGACTTCGCCGATGGTCGGGAACCCGAGAAGCACGGGCGATGCCGCCCGCTCCTTTTGGGTCTCCAGCCGGGCGACTTTCTCCTCGGCGGCGGCAAGACTCACCGACAGGCCCTCGATCTCGCCGAGCCAGCCCTCGCGTTCGGCCTCGGCGATCCGGGCTACCAGGTTGTCGCGGATCTGTTCCAGGCGCGGTTTCTCGTCCGGACCAACGATCAGAACGGGGCATCGAACACAGGAATGCTCATGAGCACAATCGATTCCGTATGCCCGTCCACATTCCCCGAGTGCGAGCTTCCTTCTCTCGAAATGCCCAAGGAACTCCTGCCATTCCGCTGGAGTGACCGCACGATATTCTTCGGTTGGCCTCAGATTACGACGGCGGGCAATCAAGGATCGATGGGCCTCGATGGCGTCCGTAGGGTAGATCGCGGCATATCCCATCGTGGTATTGATGATCGGCTTCGGGCTCGCCTCGGCGGTGCTCTTCGACGCCTTCGTGGTCCGCATGACCATCGTCCCCGCCGTCGTGGCCCTGCTCGGCAAGTCCGCGTGGTGGCTGCCGGACTGGCTGGACCGCCTGATCCCGAACGTCGACGTCGAGGGCGAGAAGCTGCGGAAACACCTCGACGACGACACGAAGACAACGCCCGAGGACGTGGACTCGGACCCGCCTCGGCGGCGGCCGGATCCTCTGGACGCGGGGGTCTGAGCCAGGACCAAGCCTTCCGGCCGGACCAAGGCGGCATCGGCCGGGCCGTGTGCAACGTCGAGACCGCGAGATGACGGGGTGTGCCCGGGCTTCGGCTCGGGCACACCCCGTCATCGTGGGCGCAGCGCCTGGCGCGCGAGGTGGGTCGCTCGGGTCGGATCGCCGGGCGGCACGTACGAGCGTGTCGCTGGTGGGAGGAGCCCAACCGGCAGCGCTCAACGGCGCGGTCAGGCGTACGACGACAGCCGCGCCTCACCGGCGGACGAGCCCCTGAAGCACCTGGAACGCGACGGCGACGACCAGTGCGTTGTCGAAGTAGGCGATGACCGTGTGAACGAGCACGATCCGCCGCGTCCTTGCGCCGACGTGCCGAGGGTGAACGAGAAGTACGCGAAGCTCAGGAACGACGGCGTCGTTCCCCCGGGGAACCGAAGGTCGCCGTGCCCGCCGGTGACGTCGATGACGAGGTAGATCTGCGCGAAGCCGACCTGCATCAGCGCCCACGACAGGATCACCCCGAGCGAGGCGGCGACCGTCAGTCCGAGATCGCGATGACCGTCGACGACCTGGTCCTTCGCGAGCAGAGCCGTCACCGCCGACACGGCGCCGGTCGTCCCCGCGAGCAGCGGCGCGATCCACAACCACCGGGCCAGAGCACGCAGCTCCGTGACCGCGCCGGCCTCGACGGGCCGTCCCCGCCAAATGGCCGCGCACCCGCCGGCGATGTAGAGCGACCCGACGACGACCCACACGATCAGCGCCCACCGGGCGGTGGTGACCAGGAACGCGACACTGGACAAGAAGATCAGTGCCTCCGCGGCCGACCCCGTCCACCGAAGTCGCGCCCGCGCACGCGGTCCCATGTACCGATTCTGTCAGTCGGCCGAAGCCGCCAGTGTCAGCGAAACGCGGCGCGTCTCGGCGAGCACGCTGCGGGATGCATGCTCCCGTCGGACATCACCGCCCACGCCGTTGCGGTCCAAGTCCACGGCCGCCGGCTCTCCGCCAGGCGACAGCACGGTCGGAGCGAAGAACAGCCAGGCGCTCGCGCGTTCGTACGCGCCTGCGCCCAGGGACTGCGGCCGGGGGCAATTCCCGCAGCGGTCGCGGCGGTCTTGGCCCGCCACGCGCCCCGGGTGTTGGCACCCGGGACGGAGACCACCGCCCGCGTCCGCGCCGACGCCTTCACCGGGTGCCGCGACACCGGTCCCGGCACACCGCCGACGCGACCCTCGCGCCGGATCCGGGCCGGTGCCTGCGCCCACCATCGACGGCATCGGCCGACGCGCCACGGGCCGGGCGGCCGCACGGAACGAGCACGCGTCACCGCCGCGGGCGGGTCGATCGACGGGTGCCCCGTCCCGGCGCAGGGGTGGTCCCAGGATGTGGTGCATGTCCTGTTCGATCGTGTCCAGGAGTTCCGGGCCGAACACGCAGAAGGTGTGTTCCCAGGGGTGTCCGAAGGTGCCGAATCGCAGGTCCTCCGCGAGGAAGATGTGGTAGTCCCCCGCCGGATACGGGCCGAACGGCCAACTCTCGCGCGAGCGCCCCTCGAGCACGTGCGGCAGGAACATGTCGGTCCCCGGGACGTCCGGGCGCAGCCGGTGGCAGGTGTGTTGCCAGTCCAGGAACCACAGCGACTCCCCCGGCCCGCAACGGTCGGCGAGCCCGTCCTGGACGACGTCCACCAGGCGGTCGAGGTTGCGTTCGCCGGGGTCGTCGCGCAGCGCGTCCAGGCTCCACGTGATCGACGGCGAGGGCTCCGTGATCCCGGGCAACTCGCACACGCTGGGTCTGAAGGCGAAGCGGGCGTCGAAACGGTCCCAGACATCGGTGTATTCGGGGCCGGACAGCAGGCGCAGGCGTTCGACCGTCACCCGGTGAACCTATCGTCACGCGGCCCGTCCGCCGGGGCTCCGGCACCCCGGTTGGTCATCCCTCTCCCGGCGGGGCCACACGGGACGCAGGCGCCATTGGCCGGCGCCGGCGTCGGTATCCCGGGATCTCGACGTCCGGGCGTGTGCCCTTCGCGGGCCGGGCGTCCGGATGCCGCGGGTCGGGTTCGAGGTATCGCGGCTCGGGAGGGCGCGTTCGCCGCGGGGTGGGAGCGCCATCACCGCGTACGGCGGACGAGTGTCCACGACCACCGGGACGGCGATGCCGCGCGTGTGGGTGACCATTCGTCAGTTCTCGCGCACGCGGCGCACGGCGGCGCTCAGTCGTGGATCGCCCAGGCCTCCGGCGGCAGCCAGCGGGGAAGGCCGTCGAGTGCCTCGGCGGGGTGGAAGATCGGCCGGGTGAGGAGGCGGTCGCCTTCGCGTTGCACGTTGATCGTCACGCCCAACGACTCGCAGGAGGGAACACCCGCCCTCATGTACGCGAGTTCGGTACAGGGCGGGCGGGTCTCGGCGCGATCGAGCATCCATTGCTCGAGGACGGAGGGCACGCGGCCGACCAGCGCCGTGCCGTCCGCGAGGACCTGGGGTCCGCACAGGGCGTCGACCGCGACGCCCGCGAGCCGCTCGCCCCGGTAGTACAGGCGCAGACCGAACTCCCGATACCACCCCTCCTCAACCGTGTGGACGCTCGCGCCCGCGGGACAACTACGCCTGCACCGCTCGCATTCCGCGGTGACCTCGCTGATCGCGTCCGCGACCTCGTCGGGGGTCATGCCGAAGCGCAGCGGCCCCACACCCACGAACGGCTCCAGCACCCACATCCGCCGCTCTTCGTCCGGCAACACATGCCACCAACCCTCGAACACGATCACGAAACCTACAGGTGCCCCCCCGGACATGGCCACGACGCCGCGGACCGTCCGCGCGGGGCGGCGGGGATGTGCCGCCGGCGCGCCACACGTGCCGGAGGTGGTCGGTGAGCGTGTCGACGACGACGTCACGGCCGTCGAGGCAGGCCAGAACGAAGTCGACGTCGGCGTAGCCGTTCTCGACTCCGTCCTCGGTGTTGAAGACGACGCTCGTGATGTGTGCGGGGAGTTGTGGAAGGAACCAGGTGGTCCACGCCTCGGCGGCGGCGCGGGCGTCGCAGATGCGGATGCCCAGCGACGGCGGACGCGGGGTGTAGGAGCCCTGGAACAGCCACGGTCCGATGGGGAACCACACCTCGAGGAGGGGCTCTGCGCGAAAGCCCTCCCCAGCCCTCCAGCGGGCGTCGGGTCGTTGTTCGAGGGAGGCGATGACCTGCTCGACGGTGACGTCCCACGGTTGGTCCGGAGCCGGGGCGAAATACCGGGGGTGGCGTAGCCGGCGGGGTCCGTCGTCACGAGGTCGTCCTTCCGGATTCGGCCGAGGCGCGAGCGTGGCGGCCGGTATGGATCGAACAGGGCCGCCCCGCGGGCTCGGTCCGGGTTCGCGTCCAGGTTCCGGTGGCGTCGAGGGGGTGTGATTGGGCCGGTCCGCCGGTGAGGACGGTGGCCGGCGCGTCGGGTGCGGCGGGGACCCGGATCAGGACGCAGGCGAGGAATGTTTCCTTGACGGTGGTGAAGGGCCCGCTCCGGCCCGGGAACGCGATGGTCGTGGGGACGGTGGCGGTCAGGTGTGCCTCGGGTACCAGGGCCTTGGCCTCGATCGTCTTGTCCAGGACGCAGGGGACCAGCCCCACCCCCGCCTCGGAGGTGTTCGCGAAGCTCTCCGACAGGATCGAGAAAATACAGGAGGGCGTACCGCTCGATCCGGGCGAACAGCACATCCTCGAATCCGGCAACGGCGGCCACATCACCTGCGATTACCTACCCGCCAAGCCTGCTCCCGACAGCCGCACCCCGCCGCGGCGCGCGTACGCCTCCTGCACCTGGGCCGACCGCGACCACCTCGTGCGCGTCAACTCCTCCGACACCGACATCCCCGGCGTCCGCGCCATGATCGACACCATCCGCACCACCGCCCCCACCACCACGCCCCACTGAACACCCCCGGCACGCGCAGAGCAGCAGAGGCCGGGACGAAATCAGCCGTCGGCGCCTGGTCGTTCCCAGGTTCGAGGACCTCGCGGGACCGGTTCGCGGCCCGGTGTGACACGCGAGTCGAACCGCAGCTGCTACCAGGCCGAGGCCTTCGACCACGTCGTCGCTGTCGGAGCGATACCCGATGGGCGGGCGGTCGTGGTGCACTGCCTCGATGCGTACGACAGGCTGGACGTCGAGGAGTTGATCTCCGGGCACCGCAGCACCGCAGGCCGACCGACGTTGCGTCGGCGGACTCGCAGACTGTGGATCCCCGGGCGCGACGTGCCGTTACCTCGATGTCTGTAGTGTGCGCCGATGGAGTTTGTGCTGGACGGGCGGACGTTCATGCTGGACGTCGCTGCGGTGAACGCGCGGGTCGTCGGCGTGGCGCCTCGGCGGGTGGACACCCACTGGGTGGAGATCGGCGGAACCCGATGGCCGGTGAAGCAGGCGTTCTCGTTGTCTTGAGGTTGGGTGATACCGACCGCTTCACGAGCTACCGTGCACTGCGCGTTTTTCGCCGCCTCGGTTTCGTCACCAGCGAGATGCCGCAGCCGTCGGCCGATGATGCCGCGCCTCCGGAGCAGGCGTCGGGACAATCCCGGCTCACCGACGAGTACGCCCTGAGGGCGTTCCGCCGTCTGACGCGTTTCCGGCGGCCGCGCACCTGACCACGACACTTGAGACCATCGGCGTCTATCTCTCGGTGGACGTCGATGTCGTCGACCCCGGTATGGCCCCCGGAACCGGAACTCCGGAGCCCTGTGGCCTGACGTCCCGCCAACTCCTGGACGTGGTGCGCCGCCCGGCCTACGAACTGCCCATCGTCGGCGCCGAGGTCGTCGAGGTCGCCCCCGGCCACGACCACGCCGACATCACCGCGATGCTCGGCAGCCGCATCGTTCTCGAAGCGCGGCACTTCGAGCTCGATGATCAAGCCGTTCGGCGGGCGCCTGGACTCCACCTCGAAGGCAGTACACGACCTCGTCCCACACATGCTTATGGCGACAGATGGAGCGCATCGGCTTTCGAGAGCGACGACGAGACCGGGCCGGCTTCGGATACCCCACCGGGGGATCAGGGGCCGGCTTGCTCCGCAGGTGGTATCGATCGACGAGTCGGGCGACGTCGACCCGGACCGTTCACAGCACGCTGCGAACCGTCCGTCGCCGAGGCGAGGTTGCCGGTACGGCGAACTCGCCGACAGGTGCTCGACGAAGCCTCGCAAGGAGGAGACCGCCTATCGGCGGGCATCCTGGGCAGTGCTTCGCTGCGCCGACACTACGAACCACCCTCACGCCTACACGCTCCCTTGCCGTGTCGGCCACCCTGTCGTCCCCTGCTCACGGCGGCCGGCGGAGCGCGGCCTGCAGT
Source organism: Embleya sp. NPDC059237 (assembly GCF_042754105.1). Taxonomy (NCBI): domain Bacteria; kingdom Bacillati; phylum Actinomycetota; class Actinomycetes; order Kitasatosporales; family Streptomycetaceae; genus Embleya; species Embleya sp. NPDC059237. The sequence continues at coordinate 104,534 of NZ_JBHZAE010000011.1, forward strand.
CGCGCCCGCCGGTCGCCGTGAGTCAGGAGTTACTCGGTGGACACGGTCGTGGGGCGTCAGGTGGTCTTGTTCATCACGTGCTTGATCCGGGAGTAGGAGTCCAGCGCGTAGACCGACAGGTCCTTGCCGTACCCGGAGTGCTTGAAGCCCCCGTGCGGCATCTCGGTCGCGTATACGCCGTGGCAGTTGATCCACACGGTGCCGGCGTCGATGCGCTGGGCCAGGCGGGCACCCGTCGCCGCGTCACGGCTCCACACGGACGCCGCCAGGCCGAACGGCACGTCGTTGGCCAGCCGGATCGCGTCGTCTTCGTCGGTGAAGGGCTGGACCGTGAGAAGCGGGCCGAACACCTCGTCCTGCACGACCGCGTCGCCCTGGCGTACGCCGGTCACCACGGTCGGCGCGAAGAAGAACCCGGGCCCGGGGGCGGGCGCGCCGCCGGTGACGACGGTGGCGTGCTCGGGCAGGCCCTGGAGGTAGGCGCTCACCCGGGACAAGTGGGCCCGGCTGTTCAGGGGGCCGACCTCGGTCCCGGTCGCGCGTTCGGCCAACATCGCGACCAGTCGATCGTGGACCTCGGCGGCGACCAGTACTCGGCATGCGGCGGTGCAGTCCTGGCCCGCGTTGTAGAAGGCGGCTTCCGCGATGCCGTCGGCCGCCTCGGCCAGGTCGGCGTCGGCGAGCACGATCGCGGGGGCGTCACCGCCCAGTTCCAGGTGCAGCCGTTTGATGCCGGCGAGGCCTGCAGCGGTGGTGACCTCGGCGCCCGCGCGGGTGCTTCCGGTGAGGGAGACGAGGGCGGTGAACGGGTTGACGACCAGGGCTCGGCCGGTGTCGCGATCACCGCAGACGACGTTGACAACGCCAGACGGCAGCACTTCGTTGCAGATCTCGCCGAGGACGCGCGTGCTCATGGGGGTGGTCTCGGCGGGTTTGAGGACGACGGTGTTTCCTGCGGCCAGTGCCGGCGCGAGCTTGTCGACCGCCGATCCCAGCGGGTGGTTCCACGGCGTGATCAGGGCGCAGACTCCCACCGGTTCGCGGGTCACGTGCGACGAGTGTCCGCACACGTACTCGCCGGCCGTCGGCCCGTGCACGCCGCGCGCCGCGCCGGCCATGAAGCGGAGCACGTCGACGGCGGCCGGGATCTCCGCCTCCAGCACCTCGGTGTAGTCCTTGCCCGTGTTGCGGCACTCGGCGGCGGCCAGTCTCGGCGCCTGCTCGGCGATCGCGGCGGCCAGGGCCAGGAGCGCATCCTGTCGCTCCCCGGGGGTGACGGACCGCCAGGTCTCGAAGGCGGTTGCAGCCGCGCGAACGGCGGCGTCCAGTTCCGTGGACGACGCGGTGGGAACGCGGTCGTAGACCTCGCCGGTGCGCGGATCGATGATGTCGAGGTGAGTCACAGGCTCTCCTGGATGAATGCGGCCACTCGCTCGCCGACCACCGTGGTCGGCAGCGCGGGGGTACTGCGGGGAATGTCGGGGAAGACGGAGGCGTCGGCGACATGGAGGCCCTCCAGCCCGTGCACCTTGCCGGTGTGGTCGACGACGGCCAGCGGGTCGTCGGCCGGCCCCATCCGGCAGCTGCCCGCCGGATGCCAGTAGTGCTGGTGGTTGGCCTTGATCCAGTCGTGGCTGTCGCCTTGGGGAGTGAGCAGCCCCGGTCCCGGGTAGGGCGACAGGTCCAACTCCTTTATCCAGCCCAGGCCGTGGGCGAGGGCCTCGAGGTCGTCCGGGTGGGTCAGGTAGGCGTGGTCGACGTAGGCGAGGGCGTGCGGGTCGGCGGAGCGCAGCCGTACCGTGCCCCGTGAGCGGGGACGCAGCAGCGCGACCGGAATGATGCAGCGCCAGCCGTGCTCGGTGCTCGCGTCGCGCTCGACCCACGGGTAGACGTGCAGGTCGTAGGGTGCGTCTCCGGCGTGGGGCGAGCGGAGTTTGGCCAGGGCTTGTTCGTCGGGCAGCATGCGGGCGCGGGCGAAGTCGGCCAGGTCCGCGGCGAGTTCCGCGGACGCGGCGAACTCCAGTTGGACGGAGGGGTGATCGTGCAGGTTCTCGCCTACTCCCGGGAGGTCGTGCCGCACGTCGACGCCGACCTCGGCGAGGTGGGCGGCCGGACCGATGCCGGAGCGCAGCAGTACTTCGGGGCTGCCGTAGGCGCCGGCGCTCAGTACCACGAGGTCGGCGCGGATCCGGTGTCGGCGGCCGTCGGCGAGGACGTCCACCGCCACCGCCCGGCCGTTGTCCAGCACGATCCGATCTGCCTGCACGCCACCGAGCACGGTGAGGTTGCCCTGTTCGCGAACGGGGTCGAGGTAGGCGAAGGCCGTGTTGACGCGCACGCCGTCGGGGGTGATGTTGACCGGCGCGCAGCCGATGCCGAGTCCACCGGCGAGGTCGTCGAAGTCGTTGCGGACCGGCAGGCCGAGCGCCGCGCCCGCCGCGATGAAGTGTTGCTGGAACGGTTGGATCTCGTCTTCGCGGTAGGCCCGCAACTGCATGGCCGCGGACGCCTGGTCGAACAACGGTCGCAGTGTGGCCGAGTCCCAGCCGGGAGAGCCGGCCGCCGCCCACGCGTCGTAGTCGCCGGCCCACCCGCTGCTTTGTGTGCAGCCGTTGTGGGTGGAGCAGCCCCCGATCGCGCGGCAGCGCTCGAAGGCGTGACGCGTTCCGCGATAACCCCAGTCGTGCGAGGTCGGCAGGGTGGTGGCGTCCAGCAGGTCGGCGGGCCAAAAGGCGCGGTCGGGCCCGTAGTCGGGGCCCGCCTCCAGGACAAGGACCCGATGCCGGCGGGCGAGGCGGGCGGCGACGACGCAGCCCGCCGTACCGCCGCCCAGGACGATGATCTCGGCGTGGTCGGGGAACTTCAACGATGGCTCCTCAGCCGGAGAGGGTGGACGTGGAGAGGGAGGTGGACGCGGGAGTGGAGGAGGCGCGGACGAGGGCGCGGCGATGGCGTGTGCCAAGGGCATGAAGAAGGCACCCGAGGCCGACGATGAGCACGATCGGGACGAGTTGCGTGGCGGTGTAGGCCGCTCGGTGCCCCTCGAAGCCGGCGGGCAGGTAGTCGGCCGCGTCGCCCGAGGTGCCGAACCACCCGACGCCCAGTCCCGGCCAGACCAGGGCGACCACGGTGAACAGCATCGTGCCGACGGTCAGGGCGGTGACTGTCCACGCACCCGGGCGGCCGCCTGGGATCCGGTAGGGGCGGTGCACGTCGGGGTACTTGCGGCGCAGCACCAGGAAGGAGGAGAACGTCAGCAGGTAGGAGATGGCGGTTGCCGAGATCGCCAGGCCGATGCCGGCGGTGAAGTACTTCTGCGCGTCGCCGTCGCTCAGGCCGAGCGCGGCGAGCATCACGACGGCGGCGATCGCGGTGGACAGCAGGTTGACGCGCGTGGGAGTGCCGTGTCGGGCGGAGATCGCGCCCAGCCACTGTGGTCCGGCGCCGTCGGCGCAGGCCACCGCCTGGGCTCGGCTCAGGCCCATGGCCCACGCGGTGCCGCTGGTGAGCAGGCCGACGATCAGGCCCGCCGCCGCCACTTTGGCGAGTGCGGCTCCGGCGCCGGTGAGTACGACCGTGCCGTCGGTGGCGACGTGGCCGCCGTACACGGTGAAGACCGCTCGGCAGGCGTCGATGAATCCGGTCAGGGAGCCGAGTTGGTCGCGGGGCAGCACCAGCAGTGTGCCCAGGATCGGGACCCCGTACAGCAACAGGGAGAGCAGGCCGCCGCGCAACAGGGCCGCGGGCACGTCCCGTTTGGGATCGGCCATCTCGCCGGCGGCCGCGCTGGGCACCTCGAAACCCATGTAGTTGAAGGCGATGACCGGGGCGAGCGCAACCAGGCCCAGATAGGTGGGGGTGTAGTCGCCGGGTGACAGCGGCTGGACGCCGTTGCGGAGCGCGAAGACGGTCAGTGAGACGACGAAGAAGCCGAGGAGCACAATCCTGGCGATCGCTCCGGCCACGAGCAGCCGGCGGCCGACCACGACGGACGCATGGACGGCGAGACCGGCCGACCCGACGAAAAGCGCTCCCGCCAGGTATTGCCAGGCGCCCGGCAGCGGGTGGAAAAAGCTCTCGAACGTGGCGATCGCCGTCACGCACAGCGAGCCGCCAATCCAGACCGGGTTGGAGATCCAGTAGAAGACCTGGTTGAGGCCTGCTGTGAAGCGGCCGAAGGCCAGTTTGGTCCAGAGGTAGGGTCCGCCTTCGTCCGGGAAGGCGGACCCGAGCTCGGCGATCAGGAGCCCGTAGGGCGCGAAGAACAACAGCCCGAGGACGGCCAGCCAGGTCAGTCCCTCGGGGCCGTTCGCGGCCACCGAGCCCAGGGTGTCCAGGCCGACGATCGCGCACAGCAGCATGGCCAACACGTGGAAGCGCCGCAGTGTGCGACGCGTGTGGGGTGGGTCGGCCGTCGTCATGCGGCCTCCTTCGTGGTGGGGTGCCGCAATCATGAAGAGTCGCGTTCATAATCGTCAATGACTCATGCGTAAATTGATCGCGCTAGGGTGGTGTGATGACCACGACCTTCGACAAGGGCCTCGCCCTCCTGCAGGCGGTCCTCGCCGCGGAACTGGGCTCGGCCGGCTACCAGGGCAACGTCCGACTCGCCGAACTGATCGGCGTCGACGCGGCCCAGGCGTCCCGCATGCTCAAGGACCTGGCCGCATTGGACCTCGTCGAGCGCGATGAGCAAGGACGCGGCTGGCGCATCGGCCCCGGCTTCTTCGCGCTGGCTCGGGCGGCGGCCGACACGCACCTGTTGGTCGCCGCCCGACCGCCGCTGCGCGGCCTGGTGGCGCGCTGGCACGAACCGGCCTGGCTCGCGGTGCCGTCACAGGGCATGGTGCTCACGGTGGAGAGCCAACTCAGCCACTGGTCGTCGTACGTGGCGGCAGCGCCCGGCGCCCTGACACCGATCTGGTGCACCGGGCCGGGGCGGGCACTGTTGCTCGACCACTCCGAACAGGAACTCGCCGCGTTGCTCGGTGCCGTCGAATTCGTCGGCGGCGGGCCGCGGGCAGCCCGCGACATCGCCACGCTCGCCGCCTACAACACGACCGCCCGCGCGGAGGGGATCGTGGTCGCGGACCGCGAATTCGAGCACGACGTGGTGGACTTCTCCGCACCCGTACGGGACGAATCCGGAGCCATCGTGGCCGCGCTGAGTCTGGCCGTTCCGCGATTCAGGCTGGCCGACCGGTCGGCCGAGATCGCGGCGTCGGTGAAGGCGGCGGTCGCCGCACTGGAGGTCAGGGCCGCGGCCGGCCGAGCAGGGTGGAGAGCCGATCGGCCAGATCCCTGATAACCGCACCGTGCCGGTCCGCCAGCGGGGCCAGCCGCGTCGAGGGTCCTTGCGTGTGCAGCGCGCAGACGACCTCGCCGGAGAAGTCCCGCACCGGCGCGGCGACGGCGAACACGCCCGGCTCCGATTCCCCGTCCACGACCGCGTAGCCACGCTCGCGAGCCGCGATCAACCGTGCCTCGAACTCGGCCACTCCGCTCGGTGCGGCGGGTCCGTAGGCGATGAACTCGGTGTCGGCGAACACGATCTCCAGCTCCTCGCGGCCGCAGTCCCACAGCAGCGCCTGGCCCGCGTCGTCGCAGTACAGCGGATACGAACGGCCCACCCACGACAGCCCCGAGGGCACATCCTCGAGGAAGGCCACCGAGCCGTCCCCGCGCACCTCGGCCAGGAACGCACTCACCCCGGTCGCCTCCACCGCCGCGCGCAGAATCGGCGGCCCCTCGGTGAGCAGCCGCGCCCTGACCGCGCGCGTCGCCCGGCTGTACAGCTGCCAACTCAGCGCATAGGCGAGCGTGTCGGGATCCCGGGTGAGCACACTCGCCGCCTCCAGGCTGTGCAGCGTGCGGGACACCTGGACCCGGTTGCGTCCGAGACGCTCGGCGATCTCCGTCGACGTCGCCGGACCGCCGCCGGCGGCCACGGCAAGCAGCACGTCGAGCCCACGGCCCAGACTCCTGACGGCTCCGGTGTTCACCCGGCGATGATATCGACACACGGGCAGCGGCATCCGGACCCGCCTCCTTCGGGGCCGGCGAGCACCGGACCGCGCCGCGGGCTGTGCCGGCCCGTCGTGGAGCGCCGCCGCGCACGCCCCTTGGGCGCCCCGGCTCGGCGCCACCACCCGCCGCGTGACCCGAGACCGCGGGCCTCGACGGCGAACGCACGGCCGGATCCCCCCCAACGACGAACGTCGGCCTTCAAGACCACCACCACGGTTCGAAGGCCGACGTCACGTCCGCCCCCGGACCGACCGACAGCACTGCCACCATGCCCGGCAGGTCACCAACCCCGCCGCCGGCGTGGGACTTCCGCGAACTCCCGGGGACCGCCGATCACTCAGCCCGCGCCGCTCGGCAGCACCCGCGCCAGAAAGTCGTACGTGCGCGTCCACGCCGTCGTTGCCGCGTCCGGGACGTACTTGTCCGGGCGGGCGTCGCACGCGAAGGCATGTCCGACGCCCGGGTAGGTGTGCCGCTCGAAGGCCACTCCGGCGCCGGTCAGTGCGGCGTCGATCGCGGCCACGTGCTCGGCCGGGATGGTCGGGTCCTGCTCGCCGGTGTGCAGCAGCAGCGGCGCGTCGATCTTCGCCGCACTGTCCAGCACGGCATGCGGTCCTGCGGCAATCCCGGGACCGTAGAAGACCGCCACACCGGCCAGTCCCGGGCAGCGCGTGGCCGCGGTGAACGCGGCCCGACCGCCGAAGCAGAAGCCGACGATCGCGGTACGGGCCGCAGGCACCCCCTCGTTCTCCGTGAGATGGGTCAGCAGGGCGCCGATGTCTGCGGCGACCGCGTCCGGCCCGATCGCGCCGATCAGCCCCATCGCGTCGGTGTGCCGGTCGTAGGGCAACTCGGCGACGCCGGTGCGGTGGAACAGGTCCGGGGCCACCGCGAGGTAGCCGCGCTCGGCGATCCGGCGGGCGATCGTGCGGATGTGTTCATTCACCCCGAACGCCTCCTGCAACACCACGACGGCCCCCGCATGGGTGATCACGGCATCGGCGCGCACGGTGAACACCCGCATCTGGCCGTCGGCGGTCGGGACGGTAATCCATTGCTCGATCATCGGGGAAGTTCCTTCGCTACGAAGTGGAATGGGACCGGTCACGGCCTGCGGTCACAACCAGTCGGGCAACGCCGGTAGGGCAGCGGCCGAGTGGGCCATTTCTGCGCCGTCGCTGCGACCGGTGAGCCAGCCGAGCAACTCGGCAGTGGTGCCCTCGACTTGCTCCACGATCTCGCCCGGCGCGGGTGATCGGGTGGTGCGGACCGAACCGCCCGTTCGATCGTGGAGGACCAACGCGGGGCAACCCGCGTTCTTCGCCGCGAGCGTGCCCACGACGTCGTCGAGCAACGCCTGCGCCAGATCACCCGGCAGCTCGGCGAAGGTCGCGCCGGTGCCCAGGTCGACCACATGGATCCACACCTCCCGCACCCGCAACCACGGCACCCGATCCGCCCGGACCAGGCGGCCCTGCGCGGTGCGCACCTCCCGAGCCCACGCCGCCTCCGGCACGGCGGTCAGGCGATCACGCAGGCGCGTGGCGCTGTCGCGCACGTCCACCCGAATCACCTCGGGCGGGCGACGGCCACCGGCCTCGATGTCCGCCGCCCGCCGAGTCGCGCCGTGCGGATACATCGGCGACTCGACGCCGGGGACCGCCCAGTCGAGCAGGTTGCCCAGCGCGTCGGCGTTTCGGGCCACATGGGTCAGCAAGTGCGCGTTCGTCCAGCCCGGCAGGGTGGACCGGCCGACGAAGCGGGCGTCGCCGAGGCATCGACCGCGTCGAGCAGCCTGCCGGTGCCCTCGCTCAGCCAGTGCATGAGCATCGTCCGGGAGGGCAGGTCAGGCGTCATGGGGCTTTCCGCGACGCACCGGTTGCGGCACTCGCCGAGTCCCTCGACCGCGGTGGTGAGAACGTTGCCGTCGGCGAGGTAGCGGGACGGGGTGCGGGCGTGGCCGACGCCGCCGGGGGTGCCGGTGGCAATCACGTCGCCCGGTTCGAGCGTGATGATCGTCGACAGGTATGAGATCAGGTGCGCGGGGTCAACGACGAGGTCGCCGGTGTCCGCGCTCTGCACGGTCTCCCCGTCGACCTCGGTACGCAGCCGCCCGCGCACGTCCCCGGCTGCGTCGGCGGTGACCAGATACGGCCCGAACGGGGTGGTGGCCTCGAAGATCTTGCCCTGGAGCCATTCCTTGCTGCGGTACTGCCAGTCGCGGGCGGTGACGTCGTTGAGCACGGCGTATCCGGCGATGTGCCGGCCCGCGTCCGCGACCGGCACGTGTCGGGCCCGCGCGCCGACCACGACGGCCAATTCGCCCTCCCAGTCCACGGCCTCGGACGCGGCGGGCAGCACGATGTCGTCGTACGCGCCGATCAACACCGCCGGGAACTTGGCGAAGAGCGCCGGGTACCGCGGTATCTCGCGGCCCATCTCGCTGATGTGCGAGCGGTAGTTGAGGCCCACGCAGAAGATCTTCCCCGGACGGGGCACCACCGGTGCGTGGTCCAGTCCGGCCACGTCGTGGTGGGGGCCGGTCGCTTCGGCCGCGCGCTCGGCCCAGTCCGGGCGCTCCAAGAGCGCGCCGACGTCGCGGTAGCCGATCTCCACCGCCTCGGTGTCGTCGATGCGGACCGCGGCGGTGGTGCCTCGGGTACGGATGGTGGCGAGCCTCATGAATACTCCCTGCGGGCGAGATCGAGTCGTTCGAACACGGGGGCGTCGGAGAAGCGGAACAGGTCCAGGTCGGTGCGGGCCTCCAGGGCGACCTCGCACCATGACGGCACCGCGATCACATCGCCGCGCGCGAGGTCGGTACGGGCGCCGTCCAGGGTGATCGCGCCGCTTCCCTCGAACACCTGCCAGACGGCGGATCCGGTCTCCCGCACCGCCGCGGTGCGCTGCCCGGCCACGATGCGGTGCATTTCGGTGCGCAGCGTGGTCAGCGCGTCGGCTCCGGTGGTCGGGTTGGTGAACCGCACCGCGTGTCCCGGTTCGAGCACACCCGGGTGGCCCTCGGCGGCGACCTCGAGTTGCGCGGCGAGTGCCGCGTCGGTGTGCTCCCAGCGGTAAGCGGCCAGTGGCGAGTTCGCGGTGGCCGCCGGTGCCGAGACCGGGCGCAGTCCGGGGTGGCCCCAGATGCGTTCGGACCGTGAGCGGTGCGGTGTGGAGCGGTCGTGGACGCCGTCCTCGCCGAACTCGAAGAATCCGGCGTCGGTGCAGGCGACGAGCGGGATGTCCAGGCCGTCGAGCCAGGCCATCGGGCGGGGGTTGGGGTTGTGGTGGCCGTGGAAGCACCAGCCGGGGGTGAGCAGCAGGTCGCCCCGGCGCATGGCGACCGGATCGCCGTCGACCACCGTCCAGACACCCTCGCCCTCGAGGACGAAGCGGAAGGCGTTCTGGCTGTGCCGGTGGGCGGGGGCGACCTCGTGCGGGCCTAGGTATTGGATCGCCGCGCCCACAGGGTGGGAGTGGCGTACGGGAGACCGGGCAGGCCGGGGTTGGACACCGCGATCGCCCGCCGTTCGCCGCCCCGGCCGACCGGGATCAGGTCGCCGGCGCGGGCGGCGAGCGGGTACAGGTCGCCCCAGTGCCAGATGTGCGGCACCGCGCGCGGCGTGGGGGTCGCCGGCATCAGGTCGGCGCGCTGCGTCCACAGCGGGATCGGACCGAACTCGGCGAAGTCCCGGTACAGCTGGCGCTCTGCGGCGGTGGTCTCGGATTCGGTCGGCGTGGGGATGGGGGGCGTCATCGTGGGTTCCTTTCCGCGAGGCGCGCGAGGTAGTTCCAACCGGCGTCGCGCTGGGCGGGGTTCCAGACCTGGTCGCGTTTGAAGGCGGCCTCGGCGTCGTCGGACCAGACCTTGGGGCCGCCGGCGGCCATCGCCATCAGTTGGGTGCGGCAGGCTCGTTCCAGCAGTACCGCGTACATCACCGCGGTCGCGGCATCGGGTCCGACGGTGACGGCGCCGTGCTGTGGCATCAGGCACGCGATGCCGTCCCCGAGTGTCGTGGCGAGCGCCGCACCCAGGTCGGCGTTCGCGATCAGCGCGCCGGTGTCGGTGAAGCGCGGGAGTTGCGGGTCGCAGAAGAGCACACCGTCGTGCGAGATCGGCCGGAGCGGGGTGTCCAGGGACGCGAACGCGGCCAGCGCGGGGGCATGCGTGTGCACCACACAGCCCACGTCCGGTCGCGCGGCCATGATCTCGGTGTGAATGGGGAATTCGATGTGCCGCTTGCCCCGTCCGTGGCGCACGTCGCCGGCGCGGTCCACCAGCAGGACGCGGTCGGCGTCGATCTCCTCGAAGCCCCAGCCCGCGGCCTTCATCCACACACCCCGGCCGGCGTCGTCGCGCACGCCGGCGTGGCCCCAGACCATGTCCGTCAGTCCGGCGGCGGCGAGCGCGCGGCTCGCCCGTACCGTCTCGTCGATCATGTCGTTCACGCTTGCTCCGTTCAGGAGGTGACCGGCTGGTAGAGCCAGTCCGGGTCGGTGTAGTCGTCGGTGGCACGGCGGCCGAACACGCGGTCGCGCAGAGCGGGAACGACCTCGCCGTCGTCGTGCCAGACCTGCCCCCATCCGCGCGCGACGTGCTGGACGAGCGCGGTCCGGGGGATGCGTTCGGCCTGGTACCCGGCGAACGCCTCGTCGATGTCGCCGGCGTGCTTGGCCAGGTGCCGGGCCAGGCACTCGGCGTCCTCGAGGGCCTGGCAGGCGCCCTGCGCCAGGTACTGCACCATCGGGTGCGCGGCGTCGCCGAGGAGGGTGACCCGCCCGCGGGTCCAGTCGGCGAGCGGTTCGCGGTCGTACATCACCCAGCGGCGGTCCCGGTTGAACATGGTGATCGAGGTGCGCACCTGTTCGCACGAGCCGGCGAAGGCCGCGTCCAGTTCGGTCGGGCCGCCCCAGTCGTCGGTGGGTTCCAGTTCGGGCGTGTAACGCGTGCTCCGGAAGACGGCGACCTGGTTGTACAACTCGCCGCGCCGGATGGGGTATTGCACGAGGTGCTTGTTCGGGCCGATCCAGATGATCTCGTCGTCGGGTTCGACCGGGACGGTGATCTCGCCCATCGGCAGCGCACCCCGGTAGGCCACGTAGGTGTCGGTGATCGGGCGGTCGGTCGAGAGCAGTCCGCGGGCGCGCGACCACAGGCCGTCGGCGCCGACCAGGTGCGGTAGGTGTCGCCGTCCGCGAAACGCACCTCGGCGGCGGTGCCGAAATCCTGGATGTCGACGACGCGGCGGTTGTTCTCCAGGGTCACGCGCGGGTGTTCACGGCACGCGCGCAGCAGGATGTCGAGCAGGTCGCTGCGGTGCATCACGCTGTACGGGCTGCCGTATCGGGCCAGGACGGTTCGCCGAAGTCGACGGTGGTCAGGTGTCGGCCGGTGTCGGCGTGCATGAAGACCACGTTGCGCGGGCGGACCGCGAGGTCGTGCACGTCGGCCGCGACGCCCAGGCCCTCGAGCACCCGCAGGGCGTTCGGGGCAAGTTGGATGCCCGCGCCGATCTCGGCGAACTTCGGGGCCTGTTCCACGATGTGCGCGTCGAAGCCGGCCCGGGACGAACAGGTCACCGACGCCCTCACCCGCATCGACGAGAACGGCGGCAACCCCTGATGCCCGTGTCCGCGACCACCGAGACCCGCCTGCGCGCGGCCACAGGACGACTGCTCGCCGGCGTCCCCGAACACACCGACGGCGCGCTCACCAAGGAGAACCTGGCCCGCGAGGCGGGGGTGAGCCACGCCACCGTCCACCGCGCAGCGACACCACCATGCACGGCAAGTTGGACGCGCTCGCGTCGGTGACCGCGAACCTGTTCCACGAGAACACGCTGCTGCGACGCCGACACGGCTCCTCGGCCCTTGGTGCCCTGCCCGCACCCAACACGCACCGAGAAGGCGGGAGCTGAGAACTGCGCGTCCTGCGGAAACGCCGGAATCTGCGGTCGGTTGGCACTGACTCGAACGGTCGATCACGAGCATGACGGCGGCAACAACGCCCGAGTTGTTGAGGGCGCCCTATCTGGAGCGCCGCCAGGTGTTGTGCGGGCTGGGGTTGCGTAATCGGCGGTGGGCGGTGCCCGCCCATGTCGTGGGGCACGGCGCGCGGGCGTGGGTGGCGGTGGTCGCCGCCGGCGGCGAGGGCCTGCTCTGCAAACGCCTGGACTCCCCGTACGTGCCGGGAGCGCGGTCGCCGCTGTGGCACAAGACGAAACGGCTGGAGACCCTGGAGGTGGGCGTCGGCGGGTGGATTCCGGGTCGGGTTCCCTGACCGGCCTGCCCGGCGCGGTCCTGGTCGGCGTCGACGAAAGCGCCGGGCTGCGGTACGTGGGGGCGGTCGGCTCCGGTCTGTCCGAGCGCGAACGCCGCGAACTCGCCGCCTACCCCGACGTCTTCGCCGCCGGCGACACCCCGTTCACGGGCCCGGTGGACACCCCCGGCGCCCGCTGGGTCCGGCCGCGCCTGGTGGTGGAGATCACCGTCGCCACCTGGACCGCCTCCGGACGTCTTCGCCACCCGGTATGGATGCGTCTTCGACCCGACCTGACCCGGCTCGACTGACGCTGCAACGATCCGCAACCTCGTGGACGGTGGCGGCAGTCCGTGGCAGCGGTCCGGCACATCCGGGCCCGGCCGATGATCCGGCCAGGTCGCCGGCGCCGTCGGCGCCACCCGCCTCGGGCCGGACATGCGGTCCTGGGAGCCTCACTGTTCGTTCTTCTTCGAACCGGCCAAGACGCTTGAGGCGAAGTCCCTGAACGCCCTGGCCACCGTGGCCGCGAACCTCTACCGCGAAACCATCGAGCTGAAGAAGAAGGCAGCGAACAAGCCGCAGAGGAGCCGGTTGGGCCTCCTACACGGCGGCGACGCTTCGGCGAACGGGCCGGCTCACAAGCACGACACCGACGCCTGAGAGCTCCGGGTGCCCCGCCGGCCCCAACCGGCCCTTGCTCCTCGACGACGGCCGGGCCGGCCACAACATCCCGCTCGCGTGGGCAGCCGGCCCCCTCTGTTCGGACACGGGCGACACCGGGGGCGCCTACGGCTCAGGTCAATGGCGCCGTGGAGGACCTTTTGATCCAGGCGCCGTAGGAGGGGATGCGCGTGGCGACTCGGGAAAAGGTGTGCGCGCACCGTGCGGCGCCGAAGGAGACGATGCCGATCAGCTTCGGGGTGCCGTTGTCGTTGATGAGCAGCGGACCGCCTGCGTCCCCCCGGCACGTTCCGCCACTACTGGCGTCCATGCAGAGCATGTTGCCCGTGGAATAGGAGCCGAAGATAGGCTCGCACTGCGCTGCGGGCGCGACTTTCAAATTGGCGAACCGGAGGATGTTTGTTCCATCGTTGTCGTTCACCATTCCCCACCCGGCGACGACGGCTTGCGTGTTGTCGTAGCTCTTGTCATCCCAGGAGGGGCTGACGAAGCCGACCGACGCGGAGACATTCACGTCCTTGGGGAGGTTGATCAGTGCGACGTCGTTCTTCGAGGTGGCGTCGTCGTAGTCTTCGTGTACGCGCCAGTTGCTCGCCGAAACGGTCTGCTGCTGAGCATTCCCCCGAGTCGTCACGTCACGGATGCCGAAGTAGACCCGAGCAGACGGCTTGCCGTGGAGGCAATGGGCGGCGGTGATCACGGTGCGCTTGCCGACCAGTGCTCCCCCGCACCTGCTGATGGTGGAGCCTTCCGGCATTCCGCCTGCCGCCAGGGCCCCGCGTCAGTCTCGACTTCCCGCGCAGCAAGGACCCGTTCACGTCGTTTCCCCTCATCTTGCGCCCGCGAGGCTGATCTCCGGAGCCCGTGTCCCGCAGAACACGGCCAACCCAGGCATTGGCAGGACCGGTGAGGGCTCGCCGGGCTCCGCCGGCGGAGTCCGGACCTTCGTCGCGCCGGTCGAGCCGATCTTGGGCGAGCCTCATGCCGGGTCGCGCCCACAGTGCCGCACAATGCCGTCATCACTTTGTGCGTGTTTTCTGCCACCACCCGTCATCGCACGAAGCCGTCTTTGTGCGCACCGGCCGCCCAAGCCGCTTCCTGTCCGAAGGCGCGGGGATGGCCCGCAGCCGTTCTGGGCCGGGGCCGCCGCGGTGGCCGCGGGCGTGGAGCCCGCCGACGACGATCATCCCTGGCAGGGCCACACGTTTTCGCCCGCGTGGGGCACCCGCGACCCACACCCCATGAATACGGCCAGGACGACTGCCGGGGACTGGCCCGCGTGAACCCGGACCAGGTGATGACGAACGCCGACAGCTACGGATACTTCGCCGAGAACGACCCGCCGCCGGCATAAACCCCGGTCCCCGTCGGTCACCGTGGGGCCTCGGCATCCCGCACGACATCCCCGATGGACGAACGGACCGGACAGGGCACCGACCGTCGTATCGCCGCGGGCCCGGTCCGATACCACACCGACGTCCCCGGCGAACACTGCGGACAACGGGAACGTGTTGCCGCACGTCGGAGGGGTCTGCCGTATGGGACACGAACCGGCCTGGCCTCCGGGTGAGCGCCGGGCGCCGTCGGACTCCCGACCGGGGCCCTCGCCGTGCCCGCTCGCGGCGGGCACGCCGGCGTGGGGAACGCGCGGGGCCGGCAGGACGTCCTCCTGACCCGGATGCCCCCACGATCGAACAGGCCCTCAAGGGGAGTCGTCGGATCGTCGGCCCTGCTGCGTGGTTGGGGGCCGGAGGTCGTGGCACATGCATCCCCGCCCATCGTGTGTGGTGCGCACACCGCCCAGCACGTTCCGGAATGCGCTCGCCCCGTAACCGGAACCGGTTCTACTTGTTCCGGTGTTCGGGTACACGCGGCACTAACTGCCTGACAGGGTGGGTGTCGAGGTGCGCGGTCGTCGGTTCGGACGGCCGCGTTCTTGCTGTGTTCGGCCGCGTTGGGGTGTGGCCGAAGCGGTCTGCTGCATGGAGCCACCGCGGTACCGCTGCGTGTTCCCGGGGGCAGCGCCCCGGCGCGGGGTGCTGCGGGTTCGATCGCCCTTGTTTCGGGGGGCGTGTGTGTGCCGTTGACAGGGGTGGCTTCGGCGCGAGAGCCGGGGCCGCGGTGTGGGGGAGTGTGGGTTCGTGCGGGACAAGACGCTGACCAGGACGTATCGGGACCGGACGTATGTGTCCACGGCGATGGTGCGGCACGGCGGTACGACCGTGGCGTTCGCGATGGACGACCGTCGCCGGATCTATTACAGCGTGCTGGATCTGGAGCAGGCGCAGGACAAGAAGGGCGCGCTGGACGCGGCCTATTGGAACGCGGAGCCGGCGCTGTTGCCGTTCCCGGCCGAGATCGTGGACCCGTACGCCGACGTCCCGGTGGCGTTCGCGATGCCGACGGTCAAGGCGGGCGGGACCGCGGAGGTCAGGCCGCAGGAGTTGTTCGGCGCGGAGGTCGACCCGTTCCTGTCGACGACCGCGCGTCTGACGGCGGCGGAGCCGCTGCAGGTGGTGTCCGACGGCCGCTACATCCTGGTGTTCCGCCAGTCCGTCGCTGCCGGCCACAGCGACGCGGTGTACCAGGTGACCGGGGCCGCGGTGTCCGGTGACGCCGCACGAACCGATTTCGTCATGCGGGGCGGGGCGAAGGTCGCGGCGGCGGACGCGTCGCTGCTGTGCGACCGGTTCGTGCTGGTGGGCTCGGCGCTCAAGCCGGTGGTGGAGGCGCGTTACCAGCGTTCGCGCAGCAAGTACCGGCCCGCGGCGGAGGGTTCGGACACGCTGGGGACCCGGGACATGAACGGGAAGCTGTTCTACGAGCCGACCACGAAGTTGTCGTTCGTGCCGCAGCTGACGAGCGGCGGCTTCGCGGTGTTGCTGCTGCCGACCGAGGTCGACGGGGTCTCGCGCTGGCAGTTGTTCGTCAACAACGCCGCCGACAAGCGCATCGAGTCGTTCAACTGCGCGCAGAACGCGGACGGCCTGTTCGACACGGTCGGGACGCAGTTCTACACCAGCCCGGACTCCAGGTTCCGCAAGTCGGTGCTGGAGCGCGAGCCGGGGATCGATCCGAACACCGGGCGGCCGTTGGTGCCGGTTCCGGTGATCGACCGGACGGGCACCGCGCTGCGGTTCGCCGCGGGCAGGGACTTCCGCGCGGGTCTCGACGCCCCTCAGATGTCCAAGCCGTCGGGCGGCGGGTGCACGTTCGAGGCGTGGGTCAAGCCGATGGCGCCCGGCGGGACGATCCTGTCGAGTTTCAACGAGAGCATCGCCACGGCCTTCTACCTCGGGCTGGACGCGCAGTATCGGCCGATCGCCGGGCGTGAGAACGCCTGGACGCTGACCGGCACACGGGCGCTGCCCCGGGGCGAGTACGCGCATGTGGCGCTGGTTTTCGACGGGTTGCAGGCCGTGCTGTTCGTCGACGGAGCCGAGGCCGGCCGAACCACCGTGCCCACCGCGCCGGTGCCCCCGGCCGCACAGCAGATGGGTTACCGCACGAAGGCGTCGGTGCCGTACGACCGCCTCGTCGGCGACGTCGACGAGGTGCGGATCTGGAACCGGGCCCGCACCGCGGCGGACCTGGTCGACCGCGGGCAGCGGCTGATCGGCACCGAACCGGACCTGGTGACCTACCTGCGCCTTGACGAGGGATCCGGCTCGGCGCCCGCGAACAGTTGCGGCGGACACGACGCTTGGCTCCGCGACGTCGACTGGGTCGGCTCGGACGCGCCGGTCGGCGACGGGGCGGGCCTGTCCCGGTACGTGTTCGCGATCAAGGACCGCGAGGTGAAGGGCGGGCTGGCGGCGACGCTGTACTTCCAGCAGGAGGAGCGCCCGACCGGCTACGGCACCGTCGCGGCGGAGAAGGGGCAGGCGCGGGTGCTGCTGGCCTGCGCCACCACCGGCCCGGCGCCGAAGGGCGGCTCGGCCGGCCGCGCGTACCTGTGCACCCTCGACTTCGCGCTCGCCCGCAACGGGCGGCTCACCGCGGTGCCCCGCGAGGTCGTCCTCGACGGGATCGGGCTCCCCGAGCCCACCAACGACCTGGACCGGCTGGCGGCGGCCGAGGAGAAGGTCACCGCCGCCCGCACACAACTGGGCGCCGACGAGAAGCTCGCCCACTTCCTGCCCGCGACCCTTGCGTACATCGACGAGATCCGCTCCATGAGGTTCCGCAACGCGCAGCGCGAGGCGTTGGAGCGAACCCTGCCGGAGATGTACACCGCCCGGGCCAGGCTCGGCTCGGACCGGGCGCAGGTGATCGCGGCCGAGGGTGCGCTGGCCACGCTGTCGGGAGGGCTGCGCGGCGGGGCGGAGTCGGTGCTGCCGATGCCGAGGATCGCCGTGGATCGGGCCGGGCTGAGCGTGTACGGCGCGTTGTTGACGTTCGCGTGGACGGATCGGGCGCCGTCGCTGCTGGACAGCGCCAATGGGGACGTCGTGCTGTATTTCGCGGGCGCGGACGGGCAGTTCCTCTCGGTCTACTACCCCACCACCGTGTCCCGGGCCACCCGGATCTTGCCTGCGGGCGCGAGCCCGGTCACGCTCCTCGCGCGGGATCCGGCCGCGCGGTCGGCGGATTTCGCAGTCACGGTCGGCGCGGGCACCGCGCCGGAACTGTGCACGGTGCGGGTGAGCGCGGGGACGGTGGTCGAGACGTTCCCGGGGGTGCCGCGCGCCGTGGGCGACTTCGCGCGGGTCCTCAACGGCCGCTCGCCGCAGGGAGAGTTGCTGGGCCGGGTCGGTGTTGCGCAGGACACCGTCGTCGAATTGGCCGAGCCGCTGCCTCGGGCACTGACCGCGGGCACGGCGATCGCGGTGGGGGGCCGGTTGCGGACGGTGGCCGGCGCGGTGGCGGCCGGCGCCAACAAGATCACCGTGACCGTCGGGGGTCTGGCCGACGCGCGAGGGCAGGACGTCCGCGGCGCCCTGTACGACTACGCGCTCGCCACCTGCACCACCCCGGGCGTGTCCCTGACCGCGGGTTCGCGGATCGTCGGGGCGGACCCGGTGACCGCCGCCGCCGACCGCAAGGTCGTCGACGGCACCGCGGCGGAGGGCGCGCAGCCGTTGCTGCCGCGCTGGCGCGGGAACTCGCCGGGCCGGGCCCTGACCTTCGACGGGCGCCGTCAGCGCCTGATGCTGTCCCTCCCGGACCGGCCCAAGGTCGTCCCGGAGGCGAACCTGAGCATGGAGGTGTGGGTCAACCCCACCACGATCGCCACTTCCGGGCACGCCCGCATCTGGCACGCGAACATCCCGGAAGCACCGTACTTCCTGGCGCTGGAACAGGCGTCCGACGACAGCGCTCTGCACCTGGACGGTGCCGGAACGGTGTGGTGCGGCTCGAAACTCGCTCTGGCCAACCGCGACTTCACCATCGAATTCTGGGCCAAACGCGACGCGGCCAGAGACGACGTCGTGTTCATGCACGGCGGGAACTCGGCGGACGGGGCCGCCCTGCAGATCAGCTTCACCGGGTCGAACCAAGCGCACTTCGGGTGGCGATCCCCCACGACCCAACAGTGGGACTTCCTCAGCGGCGGCGCGGACGACCTGGGCTGGCACTGCTGGACGGCGGTGTACGAGAACGCCACCCGGCGCCGCACCCTGTACTGCGACGGTGTCCAGGTGGCGCAGAACACCGCCGCTGCTCCCTACGCCGGGACCGGCAACACCCTCTTCGGCAGCGACGACCGGGGCCAATCCGCGGCGAAGGGCCGGTTCGACGAATTCCGGGTCTGGGGCCGTGCGCGCACCGCGGAGGAGGTCGCACTGACGATGAAGCGGCGCCTGACCGGACAGGAGCGGGACCTGCTGGCGTACTGGACGTTCGCGGACGGGGTGCTGGCGGACCGCACCGGGAACGGCCACGACGGGGCCCGCAACGGCAGCCTTATCTACTTCGGGCAGTCGGCGCCGTACAGCTACCGGGTGGCCGCACGCGTGCGCGACCAGGTGGTCCGCAGCCGGGCCGCGTTCCCGCTCGCGGACTGGGGACACGTCGCGGCGACATTCCGCCAGGACTGGGCGATGGCGATGGACGGCACCGCCCACCTGGACGCCGGCGGACCCGAGGGGCTGGACCTGGCCGACGACCTGACCATCGAGGCGTTCGTGAAGATCGACTCCCTTGGCGTCGCCCCCCAGGGTCTGGTCGGCAAGGGCGCGCTGGAGACGGGGACCGAGGACGCGGTGCCCTACGCGTTCTACATCGACACCGACGGGCAGTTGGCGTTCACCTTCGAGGCCGGCGACGGCCGCGACGGATCCCGTCACACATACAGGTCGGGCACGACCGTGCAGGTCGGGAAGTTCACCAGGGTCGCGGTCACCCGCCGCGGCGGCGAGGACAAGAAGGGCGCCGTCGGCATCCGATTCTACATCGACGGGAAGCTCGTCGGCAGCGACCCGCACGTGTACAACGGCGCCAAGCCGATCGGCAACGACGCCAATTGTGAGATCGGCCGGTTCCGGGTCCGCACCACCACGTTCGGGCTGCGCGGCACCGTGTCCCAGGTGCGGATCTGGAACACCGCCCGCCCCGCGGACCAGATCGGCACACCGATCACCGCCGGCGCGCAGGGCCTGCTCGCGTGGTGGCGCTTCCCCGAACGCTCCGGCGCGGTGACCGCGGACGCCTGCAACACCTATCCGGCCCAGATCCGCGGCGCCAAACGCGTCCGCACCCCCGACCCGGACGGCAACCGATTCACCTTTTACCACAACGGTGTTCCCGGCATCGCCGAACCGGTCGCACTCACCACCACGTTGGCGGACATGGGAGCCGATCAACAGGTCACCGTCGGCGCGAAGGAGATGGCCGACGGCACGTTGCGCGATGTCCTGAACGGGCAACTGGACGAACTGCGGCTATGGCGCACCTGCCGCACCCAGGAACAGATCCTGGACACCATGTTCACCCGCGTCCGGGCCGCACACAACGACATGCTCGCGTACTACCCGATCGACCCGGACTCCGCGGTGCAGGGGGCGCTGGTCAGGGACGCCGGCCCTGCCGGATGCCACCTGTTCCCGATATCCCCGCCACCGGGCGTCGCGATCTCCCACGCGCCGATCAGCGACGACACCGCGCAGGTCCGCTCCGCGCTGACCGGCGCCCGCACAGTGTTCCAATCCCGGATCAGCGCCACGCCCCACTCCGGCGAGTACGCCGACTTGCAAGCCGACACCGACGGGCGGATGTTCGGTGTGATGAAACGCGCGTACGCGTCCATCCGGGACGGCGCGTGGACGCTCACCACCGGGTTCAAGGTCGGCGACCTGACCACCACCTGGGTCGGGCAGGCCCAGTTCGCCCCGCAGCTCGTCGGCTACCTCGAAGGCGCACCGCCGGTGCCGTCGGAGAACCTGATCCACGGCACGGCCGACACCTACAACGACACGTCCTCGGTGAAGTTCGTCCAGGCCAACACCGTCACCAACACCATCTCCTCGGACCACAAGACCAGCGTCGACGCCTCCGCCAAGCTCCACTTCCAGGCCTCGGTCAGCGAGGACACCTACGTCATCGCCGCCCCGTTGGGCGCCGGAACCGCGAAACCCCTCAGCTCGCTCAAGTTGGACGTCGGCGCCGGCGTGGAGATGAAGTTCGCGAGCAGTTGGAGCGACGACACCCAGGTCACCCAAGGCGCCACCACCACCCGCACCAGCGCGGTCAACCTCACCGGCCACTGGGAAGCCGACGACGCCAAACGCCAGGTCAACCCGACCGCCGGCCGCCGATACCAGCCCGCCAACACCGGCTTCGCCATCGTCCAGTCCGACACCGCCGACCAGTACGCCCTGCGTCTGGCCCACAACGGCGCGCTCGTCGCATACCGCATGGTCCCCAACCCCGACATCCCCCGCGACTGGAACATCATTCCGTTCCCCATCAACCCCCGCTACACCAAACAGGGCACCCTCGACGGCCTGATCGGCTGCGCCACGGACCCGGCCGGCGGCGCGCTCAAGCCGTTCCCCGACCCGGACTTCCCCAACGCCGGGGACGGCAACGCCTACAGCTACTACCGGCCGGCGGAGGCGTACGCGCTCAAACGCCGCATCCAACGCGAGGAACAGCAACTCCAGGGCTTCTACGACTCGGTGTCCACCGACGCCCACGCCCCCAACCCGGTCGCCGCCGCCGCGGACCGCGTCCTGAAGGGCATGATCGGCGGGACCGGCACCAGCACCGGCCTCACCACCGCAGGCGGCGGGGGCAATCCCGCCGCGGCCCGCGCCGCCCACAAGTCCGCGGCCCGCCGCAACATCGCCAACACCTACGTGTGGACCGCCGCCGGCGGCCTGTTCTCCGAAGTCACCACCACCACCGACCAGGTCGTGCAGACCACCGCCGGCGACTACAGCATCTCCGGCAGCGCCACCTACAGCGAAAGCGGCAGCGCCGAGGTAGCCGGCATCGGCGTCACAGGCGGGTTCGAGGTCACCCTCGGCGGCGGCTACACCGTCACCCGCCGCAGGACCAAGGACTCCACCCGCACATTCGGCCTCGAAGTCGAGGCCAAACCCGGCCGCGACCTGCAAAAACGTGAAAACGGCACCCCCGTCTTCGACGCGAAGAACCGCCCCGTCCTGGTCCCCGGCCGCGTCGACGCCTACCGATTCATGTCGTTCTACCTCGACACCTCCACCGACAACTTCGAGGACTTCTACGGCAAAGTCGTCGACCCCGAATGGCTGGACACCGGCACCGACCCCCACGCCAGGGAACTCGCCCGCGCCCGCCAGAGCGACCGCAAACCCCCCTGCTGGCGCATCCTGCACCGCGTCACCTACGTCAGCCGCGTCCTCGACACCTCGTCGGGCGCCCCCACCCTCGCCAAAGCCCTCGGCGCCCTCGGCATCACCAGCGACCACCAACTCTTCACCGCTCTCCAACCCCACCTCGTCGGAGCCACCAGCCGCCTCGCCGACCTGACCGCCGCCACCACCACCGCCCTCACCACGAACTACCCCACCCTCGTCCCGTTCACCGCCACCATCACCCAACGCCTCGCCGCTTACCACCAACTCCCCGACCCCGGCGCCACCGCCGCAATAGCCGCACCCGCAACACCCAAGAACCCCACCATCACCCTGCCCACCACCACCCACCCCCAGGGCAGCATCCTGACCGTCGGCTACACCGCCCCGACCGACAAGATCACGCCCAAGAACTGGATCGGCGTGTACAAGGCGGGCGTCGACATCACGAAGGGCGCCGACGTGTGGGAATACGCCCCCGCAGCCTCCGGCAACATCGCAATCCGCGAGTCCGGCCGCCTCCCCGCCGGGAAATACCAGGTGTGGTTCCTCCACGACGACGGCTACACACCCCTGGCCGGCCCCGCCGACCTCACCGTCGCCTGACCCACGTGGCGCCCCGGGTACCAGCCCGGGGCGCCGCGCGGGCACCGGGCGGTTCCCGTCGGGTCGCCGATGATCGCAGGCAGCGCGCGGCTAATGGCCATGGGCTCCCGAGCTGAGTGCTCGCCATCACCCGATCATCGGCGAGCCACCGGTCTCATTCGGGTAACGCTTCGACGCGCACATGAGACATCCGGGCACCCACCGGGCCTCTCCTGGAAGGTTGTTGACGCAATCCCGCGTTGAGACACTTGCCCACCTGAGACAGCCAAACTGTTCCTACCATCGCGGTCTCGGCCCTGTACCGCAACGGCCGCCTGGAACGGTTGGTCACGCGCGGCGACGGAACCGCCGGCGAGGACGTATCTCACGCGACGGGGACGATCGAAGGGCTTCCGCAGCAGCTGTCCGAGCCCGTGTCGATCGAGGTCCGCGGTGAAGTGCTGCTGACCGCCGCCCAGTTCGAGGTCGCCAACGAGATCCGCGCCGCGCACGGAGCCACCGTGTTCCCCAACCCGCGCAGCGGCGCGGCGGGGACGTTGCGGGCCAAGGATCGGCCGTACGTGATCCCGATGACGTTCTACGCCGTCGGCATGCCCCTGGCGGGCGACGAGAGTGCCATGTCGGTGTTCCTGCGCGGCGCGGCGCATTCCGAGGTGATGGCCGCCGTCGCGAACCTGGGCGTCAACACCACCGGACACACCCCCGCCGGGTTGCGGGTGTGCGCCACCCTGGTGGAGGTTCAGGAGGCCGTGGACGCCATCGCGGCCATGCGGGCCGATTTGCCGTTGGGATCGACGGCGTGGTGATCAAGGCCGACTCGGCCGCCGACCAGGCCGACGCGGGCAACGGCACACGCGCACCCCGCTGGGCGACCGCGTCCAGGAGCACGATCGGATGTGCGCCGGCGATGAAGTCAGCGAAGGACCCGAAGCGATCACGAGGCGGACGAACGTCCCGCCGCACCCGGAGAAAGCGGCAGGACTTGGAGCAGGTACGCCGCCGGCGACCACCCAGGGTCACCATGTGGCTGGACTCCCCCGTCGCCTCGGTCGGCCCAGGCTCGGATGACGTCCCGGAAGGCCGCCTCGCGGCGGCGGGCGCCGCGTTGCGATCCGGCGGTCAGGATCGCTTCGCCGGCTCCCGAGAAGGCTTCGCACAGCTTCGTCACGTGGATGTCGTCCGCATGGGCGGCGTAGCGTACGGAACGCAGTTCCAGCATGGCGTGGTGCAAAAGCGCGGCGGCGGCGTGCGCGTCGGGGTCCCGGTCTGCCCCCGGCGGCCGAAGCGGTGGACCCGATCGGCTGGTTCGGGCAGGGGTGTCGGTGTCGGCGCGTCGGCCGCTGGTCGACAGGTGCCAGGAGTGGTCGTCCAGGCGATACTCGCCGCCGGCGGCGCGGAGTCGACCTCCGGGGCCCAGGCAGATCCCGACCTCTCGCGGTCCGGTGTGCAGGATCGCTCCCCGGGTGTCGGCGAGGTCGAAGGCGATGTCGGTGACGTCGTCCAGCCACACGTTCAGCAGGGCGGGCGGCGCGGCCTCGTCGACGGCGAACCTGCGGTCGACGAGCAGTTGGACATGGGCGGTCAGGGGGGTACCGGCCCGCTCCACCCGCAGGTGGCGGATCGAGGCCATCGCCAGATCGTAGTCGAGGGACAGTTCGTCCACGTTTGGGCGCGTGAGCCGGTGTTGCGGTGCCATGACGTGTCCGCGAAAGTCCCGGCCCGGCGTGTGCGGCCTGGCCGGTGGTAGGAGCGGTTCGATGTCGTACCCGGCGATCGCGGCCTGCTCGGTCATCCATGCGCGCCGCCGCTCGCCGAAATCGGCCATCCATTCCAGTACGGCCCTCGCCCGCCGCTCGCGTCGACCGGCGTTGGACGTGCTCGCGGCCCAAAACAGTGGAAACAGGTTGTTGTCCCACACATCCGCCGCCTCGCGAATGGCTTCCCGGTCGAACCGGCGAACATCCGCAGCAGCGTCCGCCATCCGCTCCAGTGAACGATCCAGCAGCGCCGCCAGGACGGACATCGCCGACGCGGCACGCACGAGCGAGCACGGTGCATCGGACGGTGGAGGGACAGGTATGGCCACGTCGTGATCGTCGCACATCCATCCCGGCAGGCCCGAGCCAACGAGGGCCGACGAGGAACAGCGTTCGGCGGACGGCGATTTCGGCCTCCTTCCACAGCCGCGCCGCACCGTGGATGCCGCGATCGGCTCCGGTCTCGAAGCGAGACCATGCACCGCCCGTACTGTTCTGCCATGACCGCGGCCGAGTACCCCATGTTGGTGCACGCATATCCGGAACTCGCCGCCGAAATCGTCGAGTTGTTGCGCGCCGGCGGCGACGACGCATTGGCCGGCGTGGTGGGTGGCCTGCGGTACTTCGGACGGTGCACGTGCTCGCCGACGTGCCTGCTGACCGCTCCGCGGAGTTCGCCCTGCTCGTTCGTCGCCGAGCTGGAACGTGACGCGGACGTCGTGATGTGGCTGTGGCTCGACGCCACGGCAACGACCGTCACCCACATCGAGATCATCGACGGCCGTACCCTGGGCCCCGCAGCCCGACAGCCAACGTAGCCACGGCCACCACGTTCCCGGTTCACCGGACGTACCGTCGGGCGGCGGGGCCCAACGAGTGATACGGCTCGAATCGGGTCGTCCTCTCGCTTACCCGCGGGAGCGATCCTTGCGGCGGTTCACGAGCATCGGCGACCCACAAAGCACTGCACACCGGATGTTCGGCCTGCTCGTCCGCACCTCGGTCGCCACAACCACCGGCGATCCCGAGTTCGACGCGTCTCGTTCGGGCCGGCCTGCCAACCACCACCGCTCGTCCGTCGGTCAGTGGTCGCGGGTGTCGACCAGGCGGCGGAGTTTGCCGACGGAGCGCTCCAGGGTGTCGGGGTCGAGCACCGCGACCTCCACGCTGACGCCGACTCCGTCCTTGACGGCCCGGGTCAGGGTGGCGGCGGCTCCGGCGCGGGCACTCGTGGGCAGGTCGGGGCGGGCCTCGACGCGCACGATCAGGTGATCCATGCGCTCCCGGCGGGCCAGGACGAGTTGGAAGTGCGGGGATAGGCCCGGTGTTCGCAGGACCAGTTCCTCGATCTGGGTGGGGAAGACGTTGACGCCGCGCAGGATGATCATGTCGTCGCTGCGTCCGCTCACCCGCTCCATCCGGCGCATGGCCGGCCAGGCTGTGCCCGGGAGCAGTCGGGTCAGGTCGCGTGTGCGGTAGCGGATGATCGGCACGGCCTCCTTGGTCAGGGAGGTGAGCACGAGTTCGCCGGTGGTGCCGTCGGGCAGGGTTCGGTCGCCGAGCGGGTCGACGATCTCGGGGCGGAAGTGGTCCTCCCAGATGTGCAGGCCGTCCTTGGTCGTGACGCTTTCGCCGGCAACGCCGGGGCCCATGAGTTCGGACAGTCCGTAGATGTCGACCGCGTCGATTCCGGCGCGTTGCTCGATCTCGTGACGCATGCCCTCGCCCCACGGCTCCGCGCCGAAGATGCCCACCCGCAACGAGGAGGCGGCCGCGTCAATGCCCTGGCGGTCGAATTCGTCGAGCAGGGTGAGCATGTAGGAGGGGGTCACCATGATGATCTCCGGGCGCAGGTCCTGGATCAATCGGACCTGGCGGGCGGTCATGCCGCCGGAGGCGGGGACCACGGTACAGCCGAGGTGTTCCGCGCCGTAGTGCGCGCCTATGCCTCCGGTGAACAGGCCGTAGCCGAAGGCCACATGGACCTTGTTCCCCGGTCTGCCTCCGGCCCCGCGGATACAGCGGGCGACCAGGCTCGCCCAGGTGCGCAGGTCGGGTTGGGTGTATCCGACGACCGTGGGCTGGCCGGTGGTGCCGCTGGAGACGTGGATTCGGCGGATGTCCGCCTCCGGCACGGCGAACATCCCGTACGGGTAGTTCTCCCGCAGGTCGGCCTTCGTGGTGAACGGGAACCGGGCCAGGTCGGCCAGGGCGCGGCAGTCGTCCGGAACGACGCCGGCCTCGTCGAACCGGCGCCGGTAGAACGGGACATGGGTGTATGCGTGGCGCAATGTCGCGCGCAGTCGGGTCAGTTGCAGCGCCTCGATCTCGTCGCGGGTCATCCGCTCGGCGCCGTCGTGGAGTTCGGGGGCGGCGGGGGCGGC
Source organism: Embleya sp. NPDC059237 (assembly GCF_042754105.1). NCBI lineage: Bacteria > Bacillati > Actinomycetota > Actinomycetes > Kitasatosporales > Streptomycetaceae > Embleya > Embleya sp. NPDC059237. Next base: position 131,031 of record NZ_JBHZAE010000011.1, read on the forward strand.
GGGGGTGGCGGTGGACTGCATGGTCACGGGTGGTCCTCCTGGTCGAGGTGACGTGCGGTGGTCGGGCACGCCGGCCCGAGCGGGATTCGGCGACGGCCGCGATGCCGCAACGGCGGGTGGGCTTGTCCTCAGCCGTCGAAGTCGACGGTGAGTACGTCGGAGACGGGGTAGCTCTGGCAGGTCAACACATAGCCGGCGTCGACCTCGGCCTGCTCCAGAGCGAAGTTGCGGCGCATGTCGACCTCGCCGTCGCTCACGCGCGCCCGACAGGTGCCGCAGACGCCGCCCTTGCACGCGAACGGCAGGTCGGAGCGCACGAGTTGGGCGCCGTCCAGGATGGACCGATCGTGCGGCAGGGCAATGGGCGTGGTGCGCCCGTCGAGCGTGAGGGTCGCTCGACTGACCCGGCCGGTCGAGGCGGTGTCGCGGTGGTCGACGGTTTGTGGTGGCCCGTCCTCGGCGTGGAACAGCTCCCGATGGACTCGATCACCCGGGACGTCGAGATCGGCGAGCACCCGTCGGGCGTCCTCGACCATGCCGTGGGGCCCGCAGAGCCACCAATGGTCGGCGTCGTGCACGGCGACCAGGGATGTGAGCAGGGCCCGAAGCCGTTCGGCGTCGAGCCGCCCGGACAGCAGGCGGGCCTCGCGGGGCTCGCGGGAGAGCACGTGGACCAGGTGCAGCCGCTCGGGATGGAGGTTCTTCAGGTCGGCCAGCTCGTCGGCGAACATGACGCTGTCGCTGCGACGGTTGCCGTAGAACAGGGTCACCTGCGACGCCGGGTTGCCGGCGAGAACGGACCCGGCGATCGACACCATCGGGGTGATGCCCGAGCCGGCGGCGATCAGGACGTGCCGGCCGGGCTCGGTCGGGTCCGGCGTGAAGTTCCCGGTGGGCCCCATCACCTCGACGGTGTCACCGGGGCGCAGCTCGTTGACCAGCCAGGAGGAGAACAGGCCGCCCGGCACCACGCGCACGCCGATGCGGGGACGGGCGCCGACCGGGGCGCAGATCGAGTAGGAGCGGCGTTCGTCGCGGCCGTCGACCACCCGGCGCAGCGTCAGCGACTGCCCCGGCGCGAAGACGAATTCGGCCGCAAGCGGCTCGGGGATCTCGAAGGAGACGGCCGCGGCGTCCGCGCACAACGGTTCGACGGCGGCGACCCGCAGGGGATGAAACGCCGGGCGGCGGCGCGCGCGAACCGGCCCGGCGGCCGGTGCGGTGGTCGGGGCCATCAGATCTCCTTGAAGTACTCGAAGGGTTCGCGGCACGTGCGACAGCGCCACAACGCCTTGCAGGCGGTGCCGGAGAAGCGGGAGGTCTCCTCGGTGTCGACCGATCCGCACTGCGGACACCGCACGGCGGGTGGGGCGGTGGACAGCGGCAGCGGTACGGGTCCGGCGGTCTGCCGGGACACGGGCCCGGGCGGGGCGATGCCGTGTTCGGCGAGCAGGCGTCGTCCCCGTGGGGTGATCCAGGCGGTGGTCCACGGCGGGTCCAGGCGGGTGCGGATCCGTACCTCGGGGAACCCGGCCTCGTGCAGCCGGCGGGTCACGTCGGCGCGCATCTCGGCCATGGCCGGGCAGCCCGAGTAGGTGGGCGTGAGGGTCGCGGTCACCGTGCCGTCGTCGTCGATGTCGACGTCGCGCAGCACGCCCAGGTCGGCGAGGGTGAGCATGGGCAGTTCCGGGTCGGTCGACTGCTCGGCGACGCGCCGTGCGCGCCGGGCGTCGACGGGGGTCGTGCTCACCAGGTCGCCTGCGGATCGGCTCGGGCCACGCTCTGCAACTCGGTCAACAGCGCCGGCAGATGCTCGGTGTGGAGTCCGTCGCGGCCCCCACCGGTCCCCGACTCCGTGATCGGAAGCACCAGACCCGCGGTGTCCAGGACTCGGCTTACGATCGCCGTCGTCTCCGCACGTACCGAGGCGACGTCGACACGCAGGTGCTCGTGCGGGGTGAAGAGTTCCGCGAGGTGGGGAGCCACTTCGTCCAGTGCGCGTCGTGCCCGCAGCCGCGACTGCGCGGTGCCGTCGCCCAGGCGCACGACCCACTGCGCCGCGTACGACCGGTGGTAGGCGAGTTCGTTGATCGACTTGCTCGCGATGGCGGCGAGGACGGGGTCGGGCGTGTCGGTGAGTCGGGTGAACAGCTCCAGACGCCACGTGGCGAAGACGAAAAGTCGCACGACGGAGAACGCGTAGTCTCCGTTGGGCAGTTCGACGAGCCGCACGTTGCGGAACTCCGCCGGGTGGCGGAAGTACGCGTACGCGTCCTCGCCTCGGCCGGTACCGTCGGCCCGGCCGGCGCGGGCGTAGAGGTGCCGGGCCTGGCCGAGCAGGTCCAGACCGATGTTGGCGAGGGCGAGCTCCTCCTCCAACTCCGGGGCGTTTGTGCACCATTGGGCCAGGCGTTGAGCGGCGATCAGGGCGTCGTCGGCCAGGAGCAGGCAGCAGGAGGCGAGTTCCGCGCCGTCGATCCCGTCCGGCACGGCGGTGTCGGCGCCGTACAGGGGGTCCTCGAAGCCCGTGCCGAACGCCCATTGGCCGTCGGCCTCGACATGTTCCCCGCGCGGGGAGGGGTGGACGTGGTCGTCGTTCATGACCTGCTCCTGGCTGTCAGATGTGTGGAACGTCGGCGGGGATGTCGTAGAACGTGGGGTGTCGGTAGACCTTGTCGCCGCTGGGCGCGAAGAACGGGTCGCGCTCGTCGGGTGTCGACGCGGTGATCAGGTCCGAGCGCACGACCCAGATGCTCACGCCCTCGTTGCGCCGGGTGTACAGGTCGCGGGCGTGGGTGAGTGCCATGCGCTCGTCGGCGGCGTGCAGGGATCCCACGTGGACGTGGTTGAGTCCGCGCTTGCCGCGCACGAAGACCTCGTACAGCGGCCATTGGGCGCTCGTCCGCGGTGTCTCGTCGCTCATGCGGCCGCTTCTTCCCGGGCGCGGGCGGCCTGCTTGGCCGCGTAGGCGCTCGCCGCTTCGCGCACCCAGGCGCCGTCCTCGTGGGCCGCGCGGCGACGTGCGACGCGTTCGGTGTTGCAGGGTCCGTCGCCGGTGATCACCCGTTGCAGTTCGGACCAGTCGGGCGTGCCGAAGTCGTGTCGGCCGCGTTCCTCGTTCCAGCGCAGTTGGGGGTCGGGCAGGGTGACGCCGAGCGCGGTCGCCTGGGGCACGGTCATGTCGACGAAGCGTTGGCGCAGTTCGTCGTTGGTGTGCCGCTTGATCTTCCAGGCCATCGACTGCTGGGAGTTGGGCGAGTCGCCGTCGGGCGGACCGAACATCATCAGGGACGGCCACCACCAGCGGTCGACCGCGTCCTGCACCATCGCCCGCTGGTGGTCGGTGCCGTGCATCATCGTCGACAGGAGTTCGTAGCCCTGCCGTTGGTGGAAGGACTCCTCCTTGCACACCCGGATCATCGCGCGCGCGTAGGGACCGAACGAGGTGCGGCACAGGGGGACCTGGTTGCAGATGGCGGCGCCGTCGACGAGCCAGGCGATCACGCCGACGTCGGCGAAGGTGGGGGTGGGGTAGTTGAAGATCGACGAGTACTTCTGGCGGCCGTCGATCAGCCGCTGTGTCAGGTCGGCGCGGTCGGCGCCCAGCGTCTCGGCCGCCGAGTAGAGGTAGAGGCCGTGGCCTGCCTCGTCCTGCACCTTGGCGAACAGGATCGCCTTGCGGCGCAGCGAGGGCGCGCGGGTGATCCACTCCCCCTCCGGCTGCATGCCGATGATCTCGGAGTGGGCGTGCTGGGCAATCTGGCGGATCAGCGTCCTACGGTAGCCGTCCGGCATCCAGTCGCGGGGCTCGATGCGCTGGTCTCGCGCGATCGTGTCGTCGAACTGCTCGTGCAGGCGTAGTTCGAAGTCGCTCTCTTCGAGCGACGTGGTCTCGAACGTGGTCATGTGTCTCGAAGCTCCTTCCTGATGGGGCGCCCGATGGCTCGGAGCGCCCCGTGGTGGCACCGGCCGCCGTCTCACGAGCCGTGGAATGCGGGCGTTTCCCGGGCCAGGAACGCCCGTACCGCACCCCGGTGGTCGTCGGTGGGGCCCAGTCGCTCCTGGGCGGCGGCCTCGCGGTCGAGGACGGTGGGCAGGGGTGCGTCGTCGGGGTGTCGCAGCAGGGCCTTGATCTCGCGGTAGGCGGCGGTGGCTCCCGCCGCGAGCCGGCGGGCGAGCGTGAGGCCTTCGTCGGTGGCGGTTCCGTCGGGCGTGACCCGGTGGGCCAGGCCCCAGCGCAGCGCGTCCCGCGCGTCGAAGCGGTCACCGAGCAGGAACAGCCCCGCCGCGCGCGAGGGGCCCACCGCCCGGGTCAGCGTCGCGCTCAGGCCGCTGTCGGCGGCGAGCCCGATGCCGGCGAAAGCGGTGGCGAAGCGGGCGCCCTCGGCCACGACCCGGACGTCGGCGCTCAACGCCAGGGCCAGTCCGGCCCCCACGCAGGCGCCCTCGACGGCGGCGACCACCGGCTGGGGCAGCGCGTGCAGGGCTTCGACGATCGGGTTGTATTCGGCCCGGATCTTCGCGAACGCCGATTCGGGATCGGCCTCCAGGTCCCGTGCGTGCTCCTTGAGATCCTGCCCGACGCAGAAGGACGGACCTCGCGCCGCGAGCAGGACCGTGCGGACGTCGCTCCCGTGGTCGCGCACCCGGCGCACGGCGGCGAGGAGTTCCTTCCTGAGGGCCGCGTCGAGAGCGTTGCCCGGTGTGGAGCCGCACAGGAGGATGACCGCGACGCCGTCCGTGAGCGAGAGGTCGACGCCGTGCACCGGTGCGGCGTCGACGCCGTGGTGGTCGGCTATTCCCATGTGTAGAAGCCCTTTCCGCTCTTGCGACCCAGTTCGCCGCGCGCGACCTTCTCGCGCAGGAGCCGGGGCGCGGCGAAGCGCTCGCCGAGGGTGGCGTGCAGGTGGTCGGCGATGGCCAGGCGCACGTCGAGGCCGACGAGGTCGGTCAGGCGGAGCGGCCCCATCGGGTGCTTGTAGCCGAGCCGCATGGCGTCGTCGATGGCCCGGGGATCGGCGACCCCTTCCTCGACCATGCGGATCGCCTCCAGCCCCAGTGCCACGCCCAGGCGGCTGCTGGCGAAACCCGGGGAGTCCTTGACGATCACGTCCTGCTTCCCCAGGGCGTGGGTCCAGGCGGAAGCGGTGCGCAGGGTCCGGTCGTCGGTGGTGGGCGCGACGACGAGTTCGATCAGGGCGGAGGCAGGGACGGGGTTGAAGAAGTGCATGCCGAGGAAGCGGCCCGGGTGAGCCAGCGCGGCGCCCAGTTCGGCGATGGACAGGGAGCTGGTGTTGCTGGCCAGGACGGCGTGTTCGCCGACGGCGTGTTCGGCCGCGGCGAGCAGTCGGGCCTTGAGGGCGGCGTCCTCGGAGACGGCTTCGACGACGAGGTCGGCGTCGGCGGGCAGTCCTGCGACGGAGTCCGTGGTGGTGATCCGGTCGAGGACTCGCTCGGACGGCTCGTGGAGGCCACCGCGCTCGGCGGCGCGGGCGAGGCCGTCCGCGATCCGCGCGCGTGTGGCTTCGGCCGCCCGGTCGTCGCTTTCGACGACGGTGACGGCGGATCCGACGGCGGCGAAGGACTGGGCGATGCCCGCGCCCATGCGGCCGCCGCCGATCACGCCGACCACGGCGGGTGCGGTGCTCATGTCATGCTCTCCTTCTTCGCCGGGAACCGGGTCATGCGTTCCTGCTTGTCCGGGCCCTCGAACAACACGGCCTGGGCGAGGTCGTCGGCCAGCGGATGAACCCCGGGCGCGTCGGCGACGAGCTTGGTCAGGCGCAGCGCGACGGCCGAGGACCGCGCCATCCGGTCGAGGAGTTCGTGGGCGGCGGTCGGGAGGGTCGGGGCCGGTACGACGTCGATGACCAGGCCGGCGGCGAGGGCCGCCTGGGCGTCGAGGACGCGACCTGCCAACAGGACCTGCTTGGCGAGGGATTCGCCGACCAGTTCCCGCAACCGCCAACAGGCGCCGGCCGCGGCGAGGATGCCCAGGGCCGCTTCGGGGTTGCCGAAGCGCGCGTCGGGGCCGGCGATCCGGATGTCGCACGCGTACGCCAACTCGGCTCCCCCACCGAGGGCCCAGCCGTCGACCGCGGCCACGGTGGGCATCGGCAGTCGGTGAATCCGCTCGAACAGGCGGCTGTTGATACCCCGCAGCGCCTCGTCGCGGCCTCGGTGCAGCAGTTCGCCGATGTCGGCGCCGCCGGCGAAGACCCCGCCGTGGCCGGTGAGCAGCAGCAGCCTCGGGTCGCGCTCCAACAGGGCGCAGACGTCGTGCAGTTCGTCGATCATCCGGGCATTGATCGCGTTGCGCGCCTCGGGTCGGTGCAGGCTGACCACGACCCGATCGGTGCGCTCCTCGACCAGGAGCGTTTCCCAATCCCTGTTCACGGCCGCTCCACGAGCATCGCGACGCCCTGCCCGACGCCCACGCACAGCGTGGCCAGTCCCCGGCGGGCGTCCTCGCGCTCCAGCCGGCCCAGAAGGGTGAGCAGGATACGGGCGCCGGAGCAGCCGAGCGGGTGGCCGAGCGCGATGGCACCGCCGTCGGCGTTGACCCGGTCCTCGTCGAGCTTCAGCCGACGCGTCACCGCCAACGCCTGGGCGGCGAAGGCCTCGTTCAGTTCGACCGCGTCCAGGTCGCCGACCTGCCAACCCGCCCGGTCGAGGGCCCTCTCGGTGGCGGGCACCGGCCCCAGGCCCATCAGGTGCGGCTGCACCCCGGCCGAGGCGGACGTCACCACGCGGGCCCGGGGCGTCAGGGCGTAGCGGGCCACGGCCGCCTCGCTCGCCACCACCAGGGCGGCGGCCCCGTCCGACAGGGGGGAGGCGGATCCGGCGGTGACGATGCCGTCGGGACGGAAGAGGGCACGCAGCGCGCCGAGTTTGTCCAGGCTCGTTTCCGGGCGCGGGCCCTCGTCACAGGTGAACAGGCCGTCCTTGACCGGCACGGGCACGATCTCCCGGTCGAAGTGTCCGGCGTCCCGGGCCGCGACCGCGCGTCGGTGGCTGCGCAGCGCGAAGGCGTCGGACTCGGCGCGGGTGATGCCGTCGAGGGCGGCGACCTCCTCGGCGGTCTCGCCCATCGACAGCGTGGTCTTGACGGTTTCGGGGCCGGCGCCCGCCGGGACGGCGCGATCGGCCTCGGCGAACCTCGGATTGGTGAAGCGCCAGCCGAGCGCGGTGTCGTGGACCTCCCCCGGCTTGGCCCAGGGGGTACCGGGCTTGGCCATGACCCAGGGTGCGCGCGTCATCGATTCCACGCCGCCGGCCACGACCAGGTCGGCCTCGCCGGCGCGGATGGCCTGTGCGGCGGAGGCGACGGCGGTCAGGCCGGACGCGCACAGTCGGTTGACCGTGTATCCGGGCACGGTGTGCGGAAGTCCGGCGAGCAGCACGGCCATGCGGGCCACGTCGCGGTTGTCCTCGCCGGCCTGGTTGGCCGCGCCGAGGATCACCTCGTCGATCGCCTCGCCGGGGATCCCGGCGCGGCGCACCGCCTCGGCGACCACGAGGGCGGCCAGGTCGTCGGGCCGGACACCGGCCAGGGCGCCGCCGTAGCGGCCCTGCGGGGTGCGGGCCCCGTCGATCAAATAGATCTCAGACATTGCCGACCTCCGGGCTCCGGGCGGGGCGGCGCGACTGGAGCGTGGCGAAGCGGCCGGTGACGAAGGCGGGATCGGACAGTGTGGCACTCGCCGCCGGGTTGGCGGCGCTGCCGTGGAAGTCGCTGAACGCGGCCGACTGGTTGACGAAGACGCCGCCGGTGAGGTTCTCCGACAGGTGCACGCCCGCTTCCAGCGCGGCCAGTTCGGCCTCGGCCAACACGTCGTCGGACGTGGAGTGGACGGCGGCGGTCAGGGCGCCGTGCTCGCGCACGATCTTGCGGAGGATGCTCAGGCTGTGTGCCGTGGAGTCGGTTCCGATCACGAAGGACACGGGGCCGAACCATTCGCGGGTGTACGTCTCGTGATCGGCGGCGTCCACGAGCGCGACCAGCGGTGTGCGCAGCACCGCGTCGGGGTGGTCGGGGTGCTCGACCGGCGCCGACGCGCGCACGGTGCGGCCGACGTTCGCCGCCTCGGCCAACCGGGCCTGCACGCCCTCGTTGACGATCGCGCCCAGCGTCCCGGCCGCGCGGGCGGGGTCGCCGAGCAGCTTGTCCAGCGCGGTGCCCAGGTCGGCGGCGAACTCGGCCGCGGAGCGCACGCCCTGGTCGGTGTCGAAGCCCTCGCGCGGGATCAGCAGGTTCTGCGGGGTGGTGCACATCTGCCCGCTGTAGAGCGACAGCGAGAACGCGAGGTTGCGCAGCAGGCCCCCGTAGTCGTCGGTGGAGTCGAGCACGACCGTGTTCAGGCCGGCCTTCTCGGTGTAGACCACGGCCTGGCGGGCGTTGGCCTCGAGCCAGTCGCCGAATTCGGTCGAGCCGGTGAAGTCGATGATCCGCACCTCGGGACGCACCGCGAGCAGACTCGCGACGCGGTCCCCGGGGCCTTCCGCCACGAGCAGTACCAGGTTGGGGTCGAAGCCCGCCTCGGTCAGGACCTCGCGCGCGACGCGTACGGAGATCGCCAGCGGCAGTACCGCGCCGGGGTGTGGCTTGACGATCACCGGGTTTCCGGTGACCAGGCTCGCGAACAGGCCCGGGTAGCCGTTCCAGGTCGGGAAGGTGTTGCAGGCGATCAGCAGCGCAAGGCCCCGACCGACCGGGGTGAACTTCTTGTCCAGGGCAAGCGGTTCGCCCTTGCGCTGCGGCTTGCTCCAGTGCGCGGCGGCGGGATGGCGCTTCTGCTCGGCCCACGCGTAGGCCACCGCCTCCAAGCCGCGGTCCTGGGCGTGCGGGCCGCCCGCCTGGAAGGCCATCACGAACGCCTGCCCCGTGGTGTGCTGCACCGCGTGCGCGATCTCGAAGCTCGCGGCGTTGATCCGGGCCAGGATCTCGGCGGCCACCCCGGCCCGGGTGTCGGGGCCGGCGGCCCGCCACGCGCCGATGCCCGCCGTCGCGGCCACGATCGCCTCCTCCGGCGTGAGTTTCGGATAGTCGACGTGCAACGCGGGCCCGTACGGGGAGACTTCGCCGGGGTTCACGGTTCCGCTGCCAGGGTGGCCGTCGAGGACGAAGGGCTTGCCGAGCTGTTCCCGGAACGCGGCCTCGCCCCGCTTGGGGGCGTCCTCGCCGTACACCGAGATGCTGGGCGATTCCGGAAAGGGCGACCAGTACTCGCGGTTCGCGGTACCGGTCACGGCCCGGTCCAGCAGTTCACGGTGTCGGGCGAAGAAATCGGGCGTGGCGGGGGTGTCGTGCACCATGTGTTCTCACCTCGTGGGAATGTCGGGATCGCGGCGCGGGAACGGCGCCATCGCACACGCGCCGGCGACGGGTTCGGCGAGGCCATGCGACCTCGGGTTCGCTCACAGGTCGGCGAGCAGCGTCGCGGGTCGCTCGACGCAGTCGGCCACGTAGCGCAGGAAGCCGCCGGCCACGCCGCCGTCGCAGACCCGGTGGTCGAAGCTGAGCGAGAGTTGGGTGACCTTGCGGACGGCGAGTTCGCCGTCGACGACCCAGGGTTTGTCGACGATCCGGCCGACGCCCAGGAGTGCGGCCTCGGGGTGGTTGATGATCGGGGTGGAGCCGTCCACGCCGAATACGCCGTAGTTGTTGAGGGTGAACGTCCCGCCGGTCAGCGCCTGCGGAGGGAGGTCGCCGGTGCGGGCCAGGCCGGTCAGGCGCCCCAGTTCGGCGGCGATCTCCGTCGTCGTCAGGGTGTGCGCGTCGCGCAGGACCGGGACCACCAAGCCGCGTTCGGTCTGGGCCGCGAAGCCCAGGTTCACGTGCGGGAAGCGGACGATCTCCTCCCGCTCGGTATCGACGGTGGAGTTCAGTTCGGGGTATCGCCGCAGCCCCGCGACGCAGATGCGGGCGAGCAGCGGCAGCAGGCCGATGCGGCGATCCGGGTGCGCGGCTCCGAGCACGTCCTTGGCGTGCACCAGCGCCGTCGCGTCCACGTCCACCCAGGTCGTGGCGTCGGGGATCTCGGTGCGGCTGCGCGTGAGTTTGCTCGCGACCGCGCGACGCAGGCCGCGCAGGGGGATCCGCTCCACCGCGGCGCCGGCGACCGCGTCGGTGCGGGTGGCCGCCGGCGTCTTGTCCCGGACGATGGCCTGTTCCACGTCCTGGCGGCGGACCACGCCGCCGGTTCCGCTCGGTGCCAACCGGGCGGCATCGACATCGTGGTCGCTGGCCAGCCTGCGCACCAACGGGGATATCACCAGCGGCACTTCCGGCCGACTCCGCTCGGGTGCCGGCACGCTGCCCACACCTTCCGCGGCCTCGTCCCGCGCGGGAGCCGATTCCGGTGCGGGCCGGCGACGCCTCCGGGAAGGCGGCGCGTGGCCGGTGCCGTAGCCGATCAGGACGTTGCCGGACCCGGCCCGCTCCTCCTCGCGGTATCGCTCGGCGGCGGTGGGGGGTTCCGCCCGGCTCTCGGTCGGCGCCGTACCGACCGAGATGAGCGGTTGTCCCACCGCGAGCGCCGTGCCGGCGTCGGCGTGCAGGCGCAGCACCGTACCGGCGTAGGGAACCGGGACCTCGACGGCGGCCTTGGCGGTCTCGACCTCCACCACGATGTGGTCGACCTCCACCGTGTCGCCGACCGCGACCTTCCACTCGACGATCTCGGCCTCGGCCAGTCCCTCGCCCAGATCCGGCAGGAGGAAGACCCGCTCTTCGAGCGTGCCGGTGTTCACGCCGCCCCCTTGACCAGGTGCCGGGTGTCGGGCACGTCGTCGAACTGCAACCGGTCCACCGCGTCGAGGACGCGGTCGACGCCGGGCAGGTGCGCGTGCTCCAACTTCGGCGGCGGGTAGGGGATGTCGAATCCGGCGACGCGCAACACCGGCGCGCCCAGCGAGTGGAAGCAGCGACCCGTGCGGCGCACGGACGCGGCCACGGTCTCGTCGTCGAACGGCACCAGGGTGCGCAGATCGACGACCTCCAGGCTGCGTCCCTCCCGCGCCGCGACCTCGGCGGCCTCGAGCGCCACCGGTACGGAGGGGCCGTAGGTCACGAGCGTCGCGTCGCTTCCCTCGCGGCGCACGATCGCGCGACCGAACGGCGGTGCGTGGCGCGTGCCGAAGTCGGTGTCCTGCTTCGACCAGTACAGCTTCTTGGGTTCCAGGAAAACCACGGGGTCGGGGTCGGCGATCGCGTCGCGCAGCAGCCAGTAGGCGTCCTCGACCGTCGCGGGGGTGACCACCTTCAGGCCGGGCGTGTGGGCGTAGTACGCCTCGCTGGAGTCGCAGTGGTGCTCGACGCCGCCGATGCCGCCCGCGTACGGGATGCGGATCACCAACGGCACCGACACCCGCCCCCGGGTCCGGTTGCGCAACTTGGCGACGTGCGAGGCGATCTGCTCGAACGCGGGGTAGGCGAAGGCGTCGAACTGCATCTCCACCACGGGCCGAAAGCCGCCCATGGCCATCCCGACGGCGAGACCCACGATGCCGGCCTCCGCGAGCGGAGTGTCGAAGCATCGCTGCCCGCCGAAGTCCCGGGTCAGGCCGTCGGTAATCCGGAACACGCCGCCCAGCGGGCCGACATCCTCACCGAACACCAGCACCCGCTCGTCCGAGCCCAACGCGTCGCGCAGCGCGGTGTTCAGCGCCTGCGCCATCGTCACGATCGCCATATCAGTCCTCCTGGGCAGTGAACTCGGCGGCAAGCAGGGCACGTTGCTCGCGCAGCTGAGGGGTGGGTTCAGCGAAGACGTGGTCGAACAACTCCAGCGGGTCGCCCTCGTGGTCGATGTTCATCCGCGCGCGCAGGTCCGCGGCGAGGCTCTCGGCATCCGACCGGTCGGCCTCGATGTCGTCGTCGGTCAGCACCGCACGCGCCCGCAGGTACGTCTCCAACCGGTCCAGCGGATCGGCCGCCCGCCACCGCTCCACCTCGGCCGGCTCTCGGTAGCGCGTCGCGTCATCGGCGTTGGTGTGCGAATCCATCCGGTAGGTGTGTGCCTCCACCAGGAACGGACCCCGCCCGGCGCGCGCGTGCTCGACCGCGGCGGTCAGCACGGACAACACCGCCACCAGGTCGTTGCCGTCGACCTGCTCCGACCGCACGCCGTATCCGACGCCCTTGTACGCCAGCGCGGGCGCCGCGCTCTGCCGGGCCAGCGGCACCGAGATGGCGTATCTGTTGTTCTGCACGAAGAACACCACCGGCGAGGCGAACACCGCCGCGAAGTTGAGCGCTTCGTGGAAGTCGCCCTCGCTGGTCCCGCCGTCGCCGATCAACGCCATCGCCACGCCGTCCTCGCCCCTGCGGCGCATCGCCTCGGCCATGCCGGTGGCGTGCAGGACCTGGGTGGCCAGCGGCGTGCACTGCGGCGCCACCCGGGTGGCCATCGGGTCGTAGCCGCAGTGCCAGTCCCCGCGCAGCAGCGTCAACACCTCGACGGGATCGACACCACGCGCGACCAGCGCCACCGAGTCGCGGTAGGTCGGGAACAACCAGTCGTCCTCGCGCAACACCAGCGCTGCGGCGATCTGACACGCCTCCTGGCCGCGGCTGGAGGGGTACACGGCGAGCCGGCCCTGCTTGGTCAACGCCGTGGCCTGGGTGTCGAAGCGCCTCCCGAGGACCATGTGCCGGTAGGCCAGGCGCAGCAGCGCGTCGTCGGGTTCGTCGTAGCCGCGCGGCGCCTTCGTCGGCGTGCCGTCCTCGGCCACGAAACGCACCGGTTCGAGCGCGGGAAGGAAACTCTGCATCGAGCGGCGCAGGGCCTTCGCGGATATCGCGGACATCGGGGCTCGCTTTCGTTGGACATGTGACCCGTCGCCGGGCCCGCGGATTCACCGTGACGAGACGTCGACCGCGTCGTGCGCGGCCGCGGTGCGGTCCTGGTTCCGGCGGGCCCATTGCACGAGCGAGAATCCGTCGACCGCCGTCTCCGCACGGCGCAGCGGCCGGTCGGCGGCAAGGACGCGGCGGGCCGCGGCGTGGTCGGCCGGCGCGTTGACCGACTCGACGACCGTGAGGAGTTCGTTCTTGAACAGCAGCACGGAGAACGAGCCGGTCGCCGGGTCACCCAGGATCGTGCTGTCGTCGTGGCCCTGCTCGAGCCCGGCGATCTGGAGCTTCGTGGAGAACTGCTCGGTCCAGAACCAGGGGACGGCGGTGTAGGGCGTGGGGGTGCCGGTCAGGCGGGCGGCGAGACAGCGGGCCTGGTCGACGGCGTTCTGGATCGATTCGAGCCGGGTTCGGGTGCCGGTGTGGGGGTTGGGGAATTCGGCGCAGTCGCCGATGGCGGAGATGTGCGGGTCGCCGGTCCCCAGGTGGGCGTCGACGCGGATGCCGTCCCCGACATCGAGCCCGGCGTCGGAGGCGAGTTCCACGGCGGGTGCCACACCGACTCCGACGACCACGAGGTTCGCCGGAACGACGCTGCCGTCGTGCAGTCGCACGCCGGTGACGGCGCCGGTGGGGTCGCCCTCCAGGCGTACGACGGTGCGTCCCAGGCACAGCGTGGTGCCCTGCGCGCGGTGCAGGTCGGCGATGTGGGTCGACGTGGCCACGGATACCGACCGGGCCATCGGACGATGGAGCGCCTCGATGACGGTGGTCGTGATGCCCGCCTTCGCTGCGGCGGCCGCCACTTCCATGCCGATGAACCCGGCACCGATGATCGCCAGACACGAGGCGGCCGACAAGCGGGCGCGCAGGCGTTCCGCGTCGGCTCGGGTGCGGATCTGCACGACGCCGTCCAGGGCGATGCCCTCGATGGGCGGGGTGCGGTTGCGGGCCCCCGTGGCCAGGACGAGGTGGTCGTAGGCCAGGGTCTGTCCGTCGGTGAGCCGCACGTGTCGGGTGGACCGGTCGACGGAGGCGACTCGCGCGTGGCGCAGTTCGATCCGGCGGCGCTCGTAGAACGAGCGGGGGCGCAGTTCGATCTGCGTGTGCGGATGCAGCAGGAAGTTCTTGGACAGGGGCGGCCGTTGGTAGGGCAGGCCCGGTTCGTCGCCGATGAGGACGACGGGGCCGGTGTGTCCGTGTTCGCGCAGCGACGCCGCGACTTGGAAGCCGCCCTGGCCGGCGCCGGCGATCACGACGGTGGCGTCGGGGTTCATGTCGGGCTCCCCGGTACCGTGACGACCATCGGATCGTCGGCGGGGAGTTGGCAGCTCAGTCGGCTGATGGCGGTTCGCGGCGCCTCGGTGCAGTGGAGCATCTGGTCCTCGTCGTCGGTCATGGCCGGGAGTCGGTCGGCCGACGATTCCTCGACGTAGACGTGGCAGGTCGCGCACATCATGTTGCCGCCGCATTCGCCGACGATCCCGTCCACGTCGCCGGTGAGGGCGGCCGACATGACGGTGTCGCCGGGGGCCGCGTCGACGATGACGCGAGTGCCGTCGGGTTGGATGTAGCCGATCCTCGTCATGACGGCGTCCGTGCGGTGGTGCCGACGGGGATTCCGTATCGGGTGGTGTCTTCGTCCGTGACCCGTTGGCACTGTTCGCCGAGGCCGGTGATGGTTCCGCGGATCTCGTCGCCGTCGACGAGATAGCGCGGCGGGTCGAGTTCGAATCCGCAGCCGCTCGGGGTGCCGGTGAGGATCACGTCGCCGGGGAGCAGGTCCATCGTGTTGCTGATCGACGCGATCAGGGCGGGCACGTCGAAGAGCATGTCACTGCTCCAACCGTCCTGGTGCGTGCGTCCGTTGACCGACAGCCGCAGGTGCCACGGCTTCGCGTCGAGGCGTTGGTCGTGCTCGTCACAATCGTCGCGCGTGAGCAGCCAGGGTCCGGTGGCACAGAACGACGGGAACCCCTTGCCGCGGACGAGTTGCATCTGCAGCGGCGAGTGGATTCCGGCGCCCAGGGCCACGTCGCGCGCGGTGACGTCGTTGGCGATCATGTGGCCGGCGACGTGCCCGAGGGCGTCGGCGGGGGCGATCCGCCGCCCGGCCCGGCCGATCACGACCGCCAATTCGAGTTCGTAGTCGAGCGCCGATGTCTCCGGTGGCTTGATCAGCGGGTCGTACGGCCCGCATACGCTGCCCGGCAGCTTGACGAACAGGACGGGCTCGGCGGGCGGCGTGACTTGCCCCAGCACGGCGTTCGAATGCATCTGGTAGTTGAACCCGACGGCGATCACCTTGCCGGGGCGCGGCACCGGCGGCCCCAGGCGCACGCCGGCGCGGGCGATGTGGTGGCGCGTGTCGTGCAGTGCCGCTTGCACGAGGGGGCGGACCGTCGGCCACACGGCGAGGATCTGTGTGGTGTCCGTGCCGGGGAGCCCATGGGGCGCGAGCACCGGTGCGAGGGGCAGGATCGTGTGGTCGTCGACCAGCACTCCGGGCTGTTCGCCGCCGGGCGCGCCGAAGCTGACGATACGCATGTCGTCTCCAGGAAAAAAAGGGGGTCCGAGGGGGAGATCGGGGTCACCACGCGGGGGGCGCGTCGACGTGCGCCGCCCCCGCGAAGTGTTCGGGGTGCGCGTGCATCCACCGGGCGATCTCGGCCGACTGGGCGTGCCAGACGCGGTCGTCGGCGTCGAGACGGTCGAGCAGGGCGGCGATGGCGGCGACCTTGTCCGGGGTGTCCTGCCAACACACGTGGAACACGTACGACACGAAGCCGCCTGCGTCGACGGTCTCCTCGAGGAGTCGCCGGTGTGCACGGAGCAGGATGTCCGGCCCGACCGGATGGTCGCCCGGCTGCTCCTTGCGAAGTCGGGCGAAACCGGGCATGTAGTAGGCGCCGTCGACGCTCGCCCACGGGTAGGGCAGCAGCGCCAGTGCGTCCTGGACACCGTGGACGTCACCGGCGAGCGAGACGAACTCGAAGCCGTACGCGCGCAGCAGGGACAGCGGGTGGTCACCGAGCAGACCTGCGGGAGGGCGAGCCGCGATCGGCCGGATGCCGAGCCGGGCGTATCGCTCGAAGCTGCGGTCCAGGGCCGCACGCAGGGCGGGGCCGTCCGTTCGGGACCACGGTTCGTGCAACCAGCCGTGCCACCCCACGTCGTGCCCGGCGTCCACGATGGACCGCACGGCGTCCGGATAGGTGTCGAGGTTCCACGCCTCGAGGTAGAACGTCGACCGCACCGGGCGGTCACGCAGCATCTCCACAACGTTCGGGAGTTCGGTGGACACACTGTGGTGCCCGCCGACCGGGACGTGGGCGGGCCAGGACCCCATCCCGAGTTCGGCGGCCTCGCCGAGGTGGTCGAACGTGACGCAGGCCGCGGCGCGACGCCCGCCTGGCCACCGTCCCTCGGTCATCGTCCGCACCCCTTCGGCGCGACCATCAGCTCGGTCATCGTGCGGAACACGAGGTCGTCGGTCCACGGCGGGTTGGGATCGGTGAGCGTCATCGCGGGCAGCCGCTGCGGCAGCAGCCGGAGCAGGATGTCGCCCTCCAACCGGGACAGCGGCGCGCCGATGCAGTAGTGGCCGCCCGCCGTGAAGGCCAGGTGTCGGTTGCCGACGCGGCGGATGTCGAACGTGTCCGGATCGGTGAAGCGACGTTCGTCGCGATTGGCCGACGCGATCCCGAGCATGAGCTGGGTGCCCTCCGCGATTGTCTCACCGTGCAGTTCGAACTCGTAGCCGGCGTAGCGGGTGATGAAGTGCACCGGCGACTGCCAGCGCAGCACCTCCTCCCACGCCGCCGGCGCCAGGTCCGGGTCGGCGGCGAGCAGCCGCATCTGGTCGGGATGGGTCAGCAACGCGTGGACGGCGCTGGTCATCGCCGTCATCGTGGTGTGGTAGCTGGCGATGAAGAACCCGACGAGCGTAACGATCAGCTCGTCCCTGCTCAGCCGCCCGCCCTCTTCCTCGGCCAGCATCAACGCGCCGACCGGGTCCTCGGGGCCGAGCCTGCCGCGCATCGAGTCGACGATGTCGCCGATGTAGTCGAAGTAGAACTGCGCGGCGGCATCGGCCTCGACACGTTCCTGCGGAGTGATGGGGGCGTGGGTCAGCACGCGGTTGAGCGCGGGCATCCGCCGCAGGACCGTCGCCGCGTCGACGGCGGGGGCGTGCAGCAGTCGACAGGCGATCTCCGCGGGCACACGCATCCCGAAGTGTTCGACGAAGTCGACGTCGCCGTCGACGGCGGCGAGCGCTTCGACGTTGTCGATGATGATCCGCTCGACCCACGACCGCATGTGCGCCAGCGAACGCGGCGCGAACGCGGGCGACGCGAGCTTGCGCAGCCTGGTGTGCGTCGGTGGATCCAGGTCCGGCAGCGACAGTTTGTGGAACGTCGCACCGGCGCCGGTGCCGATGTCGGCCGGGAACTCGCCGGCCTTCGGCTGCACCCGCATCAGCGGATCCTTGAAGATCCGCTCGACGTCCGCGTAGCGGGTCACCACGACTCTCGCGCCGTCGGGTTCGACCCGCGCGACGGGATTGTGATCGCGCAGCCGCCGGTAGGCCGAGAAACGATCGGCGCGAAACATGGGGTCACCGAGGCTCAGGTACTCCAAGGCGGACATGGGGCTCCTCGTCGAGTCGTTGGCGTCGTGGGTGGTGGCGCCTCTGCTTGCCTGCACGACGGTACGGTTGCCCGAACGAGCATGTCTTTGGGGAATACACGAGCTTGAGCATCGGCATTCTGTGCTTTGCACAAGCCTGCGGGAGGGTGTACCTCGACTCCCCGGGTCCCTACCGGGGTGTCGACCGGCACCCGATCACGGACCGGGACAGCCCGGCGAACGTCCGCGGATCGGCGCCGGTGAGTTCGTGCCATCTGCCCAGTCGATAACCCATGGTGTTCGGATGCACGTTGAGCCGCCTCGCGGCGTCGGAAAGGGAGAATCCGCAGTCGGCGAAGGCCAGCACGGCCGCGGCGAGGTCGGGATGGTCCCGCTGGACCTGCTGGACGTCGGCGAGGATCGGCATCAGCCGGGACCGACTGTCGAGCAGCGTCGCCTCGAGCCAGGAATCCGCGAAACGCACCGACGGCTCGTTCCACAGCTGCGCCATCCGCAACGCGCGCTCGGCATCGACGATGCTCAGATGCGCACCGACCAAGCCCTGACGAGGAAGCCCGATCCCGACGGGGGACCGGTCACCGGCGATGCCGTGCACGGTCCGGACCACGAGCACCGGGTCGCTGTCCTGCGCGATGGCGATCATGACGTCGCCGCGCACTCCGCAGTGCACGACACCGGACAGTCGCCGGGTCGCGCGTTGCAGGTTCTCCACCTCGGGCGCGGGCCATGACGCGCGTGTCGCGCAGAACGCCTGGAACCGCCCCTCCACGTCCAACGCCAGCGCACGCGCGCTCTCGGCGACCTGCTCCCCGAGGGAAAGATCGCCCAGCTCGCTCAGGAACCGCTGCCGCAATTCGGCGTGCTGTACGGCCGTGCCCGGCGCATCGGCGACGAAGGCATCGACAACCGCCGTGCTCATCGCCTCGGTCCACATGCCGATCGGTTCGACCAACGAGAGAAGCAGGTCGTCGGTCGCCTCGGGCGCGGACTGCAGGGCGGCCCACAACTCGCGACGCACGATGTGGAACGAACTCAGCACGTCGTAGGCGGACACGCCCAACTGGGTGCGCCGCAGGGCGGAGCGCCGGGTGAACTGGAGGTGCTCGGCCATCGGCCCCTGCCCGGACGCGATGGCGGCCAACATGCGGCGGGTGAGGTCGTGCACGGTGCGCCGGTGTTCGAGCTCCGGCAGGTGTTCGTACGAAGGCAACTCGGCACGGATCCGGGCCGTCAGGTCGGGATCCTCGTGTTCGAGCCGCAAGGCGACCGCGTCACACAGCGTGCTCATCGCGATGGGGTCCGACGTCATGATCCTTAGCGTATTCCGGGTCTCGCGCACCGCCGTCGTACGCATTCGCGTATCCGCCGTCGACGCCCGGCGCCCCCGGGCCGCTCCCCCGTCCGGCACCCGACCCGAGGCTGCCCACCGACCGTCTCGAACCACGTCCATGCACTCCTGGGCCGGCCGAGGGGTGACCCGAACGAACGCCGCGCCCGGGCAGGAGGCAGCCATGTCCGAGGCTCGCGGCGGCGCAGCCGCAATGTCCTTTGCCGCCACCGGACTTGGCCCTAACGAAGCCTGGCAAACCAATCCACCCGGAGCGGCTCGCCACGAAGCCAGGCATCCATGGCCGGTTTGTCGTCGATGTGCTGGATCTCGACGCGCAGACCGCCCGCGTTGCGGAAGTAAGCGAAGCCGAGAATGCCCTCGCCGTCGTGGTACGGCGTCAGGTCGAGGGTGAACCCCTGCTCCTCGAGGCCGCGAGCAGCAGCGTCCAAGTCGTCGACGTAGTGGGCGATGTGGTGGAAGCGCATGCCGCCGGCCGAACAGGACCAAGGGGACTCCGCACCACCCTCCCAGAGCTCGACCGGCGGTTCGACGCCCAGCACCCAGCACAGGCGTCCGCCGACACGCACGGGGTCCACGGACAGGGCGGGCGCCACGACCAACGCTTCCATCGAGACCGGCTCGGTGACGATTCCACCGCCGAGTGCGATCAGCGAATCGGCGGCCTCGGCCAGGTCGCCGACCGCATACGCGACGTGAAAGACCCCGCCGAGAACCGACGCAACACCCCGGCTGGACTCGCTGACGGACATGACCGACTCCCTCTCCCCGGGTGGCACGGCGGGACGCGGTCGCGGCCCAGGAAGGGACCGTAGGCGCCGGCACGCGCCCGCGTCTTCGGCAAATCCCCGAAAACACCTCGGCAGACGTGGTGCTTTCCACCAGCGCGCGTATCGGGTTGTGATCAATGAGTGGCGGGTGAGGTCTTTGATTCGGATCAGCGCGGCGCGCGGACACGGTTGCCGCGGGACGAGTGGGCCCTGTCTCCGGCGACCGCGTCGGGCCGGGTGCGCGGGCGCCCGACGGGACCGCCGACCCGTACCTTCCCGGGGACCGGAACGAACCGCGGGCTGTCCGCGGCGAGCCCCGCGGACGGAATCCACGCCAGGGACCGGCAGTTGCGGTCCGAGACGAGACGGATCTTCGAGGTCCGCCCGCGCCATGAGCGTCGGAGCAGGGCGACCCTCAGCCGGATCCGGTACCGGTGCCGGACACGTCGTCGTTCCTCCCGCTCCGGGTCGATTCCGGCGCCGTTCCCGTCAAGGTCGATGTCGCCGCCGTCGGTACCGTCGTCCCATTCGACCAGGAGCCCCGACAGGCCCGCGTCCCACGTTTCGGGCGTGTCGATGCGAGCGATGCCCGACTCCATGTCGATGCCGAGGGTGGCCGCGTGCTCGACGAGGTGTCGGCGGTAGCTGCCGTCGACCCGGGTCTTGCGGATCGTGGCATGGGATGCGGCGCCCCGGCGACGGCGACCCCGGCTCCCTTCGGTGTGTCGCCCCCATCCCGGAGGCGTTCTACTTCCTCGACGCGGCGGTCACCGTCAGGTATGCCACGTTCGGCCGGGCGCACCCATCCTCGATCCCGGATTCGGTCAGGGGCGGCGGCGAGGTCGGGGGATCCGCGAACGGCGGTCGCCGCCCACCGGAGCATGGGCGTGGACCGCCCGGGGCCGTGGGCCGGGGTTCGCCGCGTCAGGGAGCGAGAGCGCCACCGGCCCGGCACGCGGTCGACCGGTCACCCCGCACCCTCAACTCTCGATGAGCCGCCGCTTCGCCGCGGCGAACTCCTCGTCGGTCAGCGCCCCGGCGCGATGCAGGGTGGCGAGGCGTTCGAGGCCGTCCAGTATCGCGGAACCACCGCCGGCCCCCCGCGCAGGCTCGGTCGGCGGCGCCGCTGTCGGCGACGCCTGCTGCTCCCGGAGCGCGGCGTCGACCACCGCCTCGCGCAGTCTCGCCACGAACGCCGGGCCGTCGGCGACGTTTTCCCAACTGTGTGCACCGCTGATGGCGGTCACCTTGACCACGTTGCCCGAGAGTCGGGACGTGCCGAGGGCGACGTCGGTGACGCCGGCCAGCGGCACCGCCACGCCGGGCTTGCCCTCCTTCACGTACATCAGACGATGCGTGGTGAGCACGAGTGTGCCGTTGGTCCACTCGTCACGCCCGCGCGCGGAGGTCACCACGACGGGCGCCTCGCCGGGGACCGCGGTGTTGTCCATCGGCTGCATCACGGTGTTCTGCGCGCCGCCCATCTGGTCGAACGCGAAGTCCGCCAGCACTTCCCAATCCATCCCAACCACCTCGATTTCCACTGAACCAATGACCATCCGACCCGGCCCCGTCATAGCGCTGGTAGATCCTCGGCTCCGCCTCGCCCGAGCCGCGCGGCAGCAACGCCCGACAACGGGCCGCGAGTTCGCGGGTCCGGGCGCCGGGCGCCGGGCTGCGGCTGCGGCTGCGGCTGCGGCTGCGGCGACAGTTCCGGCGACGGCATCGTCTCTTGTCCCTCCTCTGCCCTCTGCGCACTGAACTCTCATTTGTAAAACGATCGTATCGCGTACGATAGTTTTTGTATCGATCGCCCAAGGGAGAGTGACCAATGACCCATCCCGACCCCGAGTGCCCGCCCGGAGCCCGATCCGCCGTCGAGCCCACCGGGACACCAACGCCCAGGCCCCGCCTCCGCAGCCGCCGTTGGTTTCGCGCCGTGGCCTGGTCGGTGGCCGGCGTGGTGTTCGTCGCCGTGGCCCTCGGCGGCGTCGTGGTGTGGCAGAACACGTTCGACCTCGACGAGGAAAACGTCACCATCAGCCAGGGCGGCCACACCCTCGAAGGCGTATTGGCCAAGCCCAAGGGCAACGGACCGCACGGCCTCGTCGTGTTCGTCCACGGCGACGGCCCGACCAACGCGACCCACGACGACGGCTACCGGCCGATCTGGGAGTCCTTCGCCAAGGCCGGCTACGCGTCGCTGTCCTGGCACAAGCCCGGCGTCGCCGGAGCGCCCGGCGACTGGTTGGCGCAGTCCATGGACGACCGAGCCGACGAGACCGCCGCCGCCATCGCCTGGGCCCGCGCGCGTACCGACATCGACGGCCGCCGGGTCGGCCTGTGGGGCGCCAGCCAGGGCGGCTGGGTGATGCCGAAGGTCGCCGCCCGAACCCGGATCAGCTTCGTCATCGGCGTCTCACCCGCGATCAACTGGCTCCGCCAGGGCCGCTACAACCTGCTGTCCGAGCTGCGCGAGAAGGGGGCCTCGCCCGCCGAGGTCGACCGGGAGGTGGCCAAGAGCGACACGATTCGCCGACTGCTCGCCGAACATGCCGACCATCGGCGCTACATCGCGACCGTCGGCACCGAAGGCGCCATGAGCGAGGCCCGCTGGGGCTTCGTCTCCCGCAACAACACCTCGGATGTCACGGCCGACCTGCCCGCGCTGCGCGGCATACCCGTGCTCCTGATCCTCCCCGACCACGACGTCAACGTGGACGTCGCCGACACGGAGGCCGGATACCGCCGCGAACTCGACGCCTCCGGAGCCCTGACGGTCAAGCACTACGAGAACGCCACCCACGACCTGGTCAAGAAGAACCTGGAGGACTCCGAAACCAAGATCACCCTCGTGGCCCTCTTCGCCCCCCGCTCACTGTTCGCCGACGGCTATCTCGCCGACCAACGAAACTTCCTACGCAACATCGAACCCGCGTCCGCCGCCACCTCCCAGTGAGGTTGTCGAGCCACCGCCAAAGCCACGAAGTCGAGAGCGCGAGGGGAACGTCGACTCGTCGGACGGTCGGGGACCTTGGGGCGAGCTTGCGGCTCGTGTCACCGGCGGTGGCGGCCGGGAACTCGGCGCCCGGAAGCAGGCCCATTCCGGGCATGTCCGAGATCACTTCGGCGAGTTCGTGCTCGCGAAACCGGGCGCAATGGGCTTGTCGATCTCGGCGATCCGCTCATTGAGACCCATCACCTCCTTCGCCGGGGCGAGGATCACCCGAGCGGTGATCCTCGCCCCGGGGCCGACGGTGTGCCCGGCGGTCGGTGAGGACCCGCGGTGCGATGGCGTGTTCGTCTTCCGGCTGCAGGACGGTCGGGTCGTGTCCCATCCGGACCTGGTCGGCGATGACCGTGGCACCTTTGGCGACGCTCTTGTACGTCAAGCCGATCATGTCCGGCTGTCGTCCTGCGGGCACGGCGGTCGCAGCCGCCGCGGTCGGGCCGGTTGCCGTTGGTCTTGCCGGAGCCGGCGGGTGCAGGCAGGTACAGGCGTCCAAGGCTCCACCGGACAACCATGGTCGAACGTGGGCCCCGATCGCATGCACGGTGCGATCGGGGTCACGCGGTGTCCGGGGTACGGTCGGCCGCCGGAGGGCGGAGTGAATATTGGATCGACTGATCGGTCCAATTTTGCGTCGGGATTCGCCGCCGACGTCGGCCGAATCTCAGCCGGCCAGCGCCCGGGCGTGTACCTTCTCCACCGCCTGGCGCGCCGACACCATCGAACCGTGTTGCCAGCCCAGCATGTTGCTGAGCCAGTCCCCCGCGAAGAACACGCGGCCGCGCGGATCGGTCAGCGGGCGAAAGCGCGCGGAGTTGACGACGGCGTTGTGCTGCGGGTCGGCCGGCTGCCAACCACCCTCGATGAACGGCTCCAGGCCCCACATCACCGACAGCGAACCAGCCAGCTCCGTACGGGCCTTCGAGCCGTGCACCCGGACGTTGCGGGCCACCGCCTCGGCCGCGCGACGGTCCGGGGGAAGCGCCTGGATCGTGCCGTCCGCGCCTTCGAAGTAGGCGACCATCACGCCGCGGTCGGCGTGCAGGTCGCCGGACGGATACCACAACGATCCGTCCTTGCCGTAGGAGGTCAGGCCACCGTAGACGGCGAAGTCGTCCTCCCACCACCGACTGCGATACTCGAGGCCGATCTTGCCGGGGTATTCCGCCAGGAATCCGCGCAGCAGCACACTCGCCTCGGCGGGCAGTCCGGCGATGCGCGCGGCGACCAGCGGGGGCGTGGTCACGATGCAGTAGTCGACGTCGAGTACGCCGCTTGCCGCGCCACGATGGGTGAGCCGGGTCCCGTGCGGGCCGTCGGTGATCGCGGTCACCTCGACACCGCAGCGGATTCGCTGCCGGCCGATCGCGTCGGCCAGCGCCAGGGCGATCCGGTCCATGCCGCCGACCGGCTGGAGCAGGGTCGACGCCATGTCGAACTCGACGTCCAGGTACCAGTGTCGGGTGAGCTGATCGGCGAACACCCGGTCCAGCGAGCCCGGCGGTGGCAGCTCTTCGCCGGGCGATCCGGCGGCGCCCGGTGGCACCGCGAAGCCGCGCCGACGCGGGTCGGCCGAGTAGGCGTGGCCGTGGGCACGGTCGCCGAGCGAGCCCATCGCTTCCAGGAACCCGAGCAGTCGCTCCTTGTCGGCCGCCGTCAGCTGCCGGTCCAAGGCGCCCTGGTCGGTGGCCTTGGCCAGCAGTTCGGCGACCACGCCGTAGGCGTCCGCTCGCGCGGTCTGCAGGCGCATCGGCGGGCCGGGTGGGCCGTCCGGGTCGAAGACGAAGGTGTTGGTGTTGGAGATCGAGAACACCTCCAGGGGTACGCGCAGTTCGCGGCAGTAGTCGGTGCTGACCGACCACTGCGGCAACATCGCGGGTCCAGCGTTGAAGTACTGGCCGGGGGCGAACCGGGCCTGCTGGGTCACGCCCTTGGTGTCGGTGATGGTGTCGCCGCGCCGGAGGGTCAGGCTGCGACCGCCGATCCTGGGGCGGGCGTCCAGGACCGTGACGTCGTACCCGGCCTTGCCCAGTTCGTACGCGGCGGTCAGACCCGCCACACCCGCGCCGACCACCGCGACACGTGCCGCGCTGCGGCCGGTGAGCCCGAAGTCGGACGCGCGGGGGGCACGGAACGGCGGCGTGGCCGCGTTCGCCGCGGTCGGTGCCAGGCCGAGCGCGCCCATCGCGGTGAAAGCCGCGCCGGCGCCGCCGATCGCGCCCACGGTTTGCAGGAAACCGCGGCGGCTGGTGGCCGGGCCCCGGCGTCGGGAGTCCGTCATGTGCGTACCTCCTCGTGAAGGAAGGCGTCGATTAATAGATCGACCCATCGGTCTATTATTGACTCATCTCCGCGCCGTGTACACCGATTCGGCGCGGGCCGTCACGGTAGAGTGAAAGCACCATGCGCACAGTCGATCCCGTCAAGCACGCCGCCAAGCGCCGGCAAATCCTCCGGGCCGCTGCGACCTGCTTCGCCGAGAAGGGTCTCCACGGCACTCGAACGGCGGACATCTGCGCCCGCGCGGGAATGAGTCCCGGGAACGTCTTCCACTATTTCCCGAGCAAGCATGCGATCTTCATCGCGCTGATCGAGCAGGAGGGCACCGACACCGATGCCTACCTTGCCGAACTGGCGCAGGCCGAGGACGCGTTGGCCGCGCTGTTCGGCCTGATCGACATCGTGGTCGGGCTCGCCGCCGACCCCACATACGCGAGCCTGACCCTGGACACCGCCGCCGAGGCGCAGCGGGACGAGGGCGTCGCCGCGCTGGTCGCCCACAACGATCGCCGGCTGCGCGCGGGCATCGCCGACCTGCTGCGGCGCGCGGCGGCGGCGGGCCGGATCGACAACACACTCGACCCGCGCGGCGCGGCGACGTGGGTAGCGGCCCAGATCGACGCCCTGTTCGCCCGAGTCGCCACGGATCCGGACTTCGCCCCACGGGACGAGGCGCCGATGCTCCGCTTGCTGCTCACCAGATTCCTGAGCGCGAAACCGGCCTGACCGGCCGGGAGCCTGCCGACGGGGGCGCACCCCGCGTGCCGGGCCCGGTACGTCTCCGGCATCGCGGTGACCGCCACCCGCTGCGGAACGAAGCGCTCGAAGATCCGGTCGTAGACCTCCAACCTTGGAGATGGCCGCCGCTCTCGGCGGTGGCCATGGCATGCAGGTTGACCGCGAGTACCGCCCTGGCGCAGAAGTCGCCGCTGATCACCAGACCTGCCGCTCCATGTCGAGGCGGACAAGGATCCCGGAACCGGGGGCGTCCGTGACCTCGACCCCGGCCAGGGTGTTGCCGCCCGGCAGCACTGTGGAACCGATGAGCCCGTGGCCGTCGGCCACGGCATTTGCCAGGCGGGTTAGTTCCTCCGTCGACGCGCTGAGCCGGATTCTCGGGGCGGGCCTGTTCGATCCATACGGGCCCGGGGCGCTCGCGCCTGCGCCGGGTCGTCGTTGCCGAGTCAGCGGGGTTGTGTGCGCGGGTACCGGGAGGGGGTGGTGGTCAGTTGGTGGAGGGCGCGGGTGAGGTCGGGGAGGGGGTGGGTTCCGTCGAGGACGAGGTCGGCGTGGGTGCGGGCGGGCTGCTCATGAAGGTGAGGAAGGTCATCTGCTGCTCTTGGTCCCGGCGTCGGGTACGGGTGGTCACGCGACGAGGGCGGCGAGGGCCGCGTCGAGGCGGCCGGCCGCCTCGCGGGCGACCGGCTCCAGGGCCGCGTCGCCGCTGAGCGCGACCATGGTCATGGGGTCCAATGCCTGGACGAGGGTGCGCTTGCCGTCGCGGCGCACGACCACGTTGCACGGCAGCAGCAGCCCGATGGCGCGATCGGCTTCCAGAGCGCGGTGGGCGAGCGCCGGGTTGCAGGCACCGAGGATCAGGTAGTCCTCCATCTCGGCGCCGATCTTGGCCCGGAGCGTCGCGGTGACGTCGATCTCGGTGAGCACGCCGAACCCGTGGGCGGCGAGCGCGTCGCGTACCGCGGCGACGGTGGTGGTGAAGTCGGTGTCGACGCGCACGGTGCGGTCGTAGCCCATGTCAGGCCTCCTTCGGTGAATCCCGAGCAGTCCCCAATATACCCCCACCCGTATTTTTGTATACCGGTGGGGGTATCGACTACCGTGGTCTTGAACGTACCCCCGGGGGTATCCACCAGGAGGCTTTGTGACGACCACCGACCCCACCCGCGCCACGGCGCGGAACGCGACCGCGCCGCAGCCCGGCGCCGCAGCCGACCCGCCGACGCGTCTCGGGCTCCTCGGGCGCCTCGGCATTCTCGCCGCCGGGCGTCTGCGCCTGGTCGCGGTGCTGTGGCTGGCGCTGGTCGCCGGACTGGGCGCGTTCGCCCCGCAGGTCACCTCCGCCCTCGCCGGCGCGGGCTGGCAGGCGAACGGCTCGGAGTCCGTCCAGGTGCGCGACCTGGCCCGGGCGCACTTCGGCGGGAACGCCTCCTCGGCGCTCCAGGTGGTCGTCGCGGCCGACCGTCCGGTCGACGACCCGTCCATACGCGCCGTCGTCGACCGCGCCACCGTCCTGCTGCGCGCGGACTCCCGCATCGCGGAGGTCATCCCGCCACAGAGCGGCGTCACCATAAGCCCCGACGGGCGCACCGCGATCCTGCTCGCCGGCGCCCGGGCCGACACCAACGACATGGTCCGGGCCGCCGACGACCTCAAGGGGCCGCTCGCCGCCCTGTCCGGCGGCGGCGTCGAGGTCTCCGCGACCGGGGCCTCGGTCCTGTGGAGCGACTTCAACAAGGCCAACCACGACGCGATGATCAAGTCCGAGATGCTGTCCTGGCCCGTCACCCTCGCGATCCTGGTCCTCGCGTTCGGGTCGCTGGTGGCGGCCGGACTGCCGTTGCTGCTCACCCTCGCGGGACTCGCCGCGTCCGCCGGAGCGCTGGTACTGCTCAACCACGTCACGCCCACGTCGGTGTGGGCGATGAACTTCGCGATGATGTTCGCCCTGGCACTCGGCATCGACTACGCGCTGTTCCTCGTGGTCCGGTTCCGCGCGGCCCTGGCCCGGCACGGCGACGGGCGACGCGCGGTCGGCGAAACCATGGACACCGCCGGCAAGGCCGTCCTGCTGTCCGGCGCGACCGTGCTGGTGAGCCTGTCCGCGGTGATGCTCGTCCCGGCTCCCGCGTTCCGCTCCATGGCGCTGGGCATCATGCTGGCCGTCGCCTTCGTCCTCGCCGCCACCCTCACACTGCTCCCCGCCGTGCTGGGCCGCCTCGGCCACAAGGTCAACGCCGCCGCCCCGCCCTGGACCCGCCGCAACGCCGACCGGGCCGGCGCCTCCGTCGCGTTCACCTCTTGGGGCGAGCGGCTGTGGCGCCACCCGCTGCGCTACGGCCTCCCCGCCCTGCTGGTCCTGATCGCCCTCGCAGCCCCGATCATCGGGCTGCGCACCGCCATGCCGTCCATCACGGTGGTCCCCGAGGACTCCTCGGCCCGCACCGGATACACCGCCGTCCAGCAGGCGTTCGGCCGCGGCGCCCCCGGCATGCTCCAGATCGTCACGCCCACGGCCGCGGCCGACGCCACCGCCGCCGCGCTCGCCGGCGACCCAGGGATCGCCGCGGTCATGCCCGCCCGGCACGCTGACGACGGCTCCGCCCTGACCCTGCTCCAGGCCATGCCGGCCGTCGACCCGTCCGACCCGCACCTGGCCGACACCGTCGACCGCCTGCGCGGCACCCTCCCCGGCGACGCGAAGGTCGGGGGCGCGGCCGTGGAGAACCTCGACCTCCAGGCCACCCTCGACGCCAAGACCCCGCTCGTCCTGGGCGTCGTCCTCGGACTCGGCTTCCTCCTGCTGGTCCTCGCCCTCCAGGCCCCGCTCGCCGCGCTGCTGGGCACCGCCACCAGCCTGCTGGCCACCGCCGCCGCGTTCGGCGCCGCGCGCCTGATCTTCCAGGACGGCCACGGTTCCGGCTTCCTCGGCTTCACCCCCCAGGGCTTCCTCGACGGTTGGGCCCCGGTGTTCTTCTTCGCGATGATCTTCGCCATCGCCATGGACTACACCGTCTTCCTGCTCGCCTCCGCCAAGGAGCACTACGAGAAGACCCGCGACCCCCGCCAAGCGGTCGTCGGCGCGCTCGGCCACTCCGGACGCGTCATCTTCGCCGCCGCTGCGGTCATGGTCGCGGTCTTCTTCACCTTCGCCCTCTCCGGACCACTGCCCCCCAAGGAGATGGGCATCGTCCTGGGCCTGGCCGTGCTGCTCGACGCCGCCCTGGTACGCCTCGTCCTGCTGCCCGTCCTCCTGCGCCTGACCGGCCACGCGGCCTGGTGG
The DNA here is from genome assembly GCF_042754105.1 of Embleya sp. NPDC059237. Classification (NCBI taxonomy): domain Bacteria; kingdom Bacillati; phylum Actinomycetota; class Actinomycetes; order Kitasatosporales; family Streptomycetaceae; genus Embleya; species Embleya sp. NPDC059237. The sequence goes on from NZ_JBHZAE010000011.1 coordinate 159,966, forward strand.
AGCCCGAGGTGGCTGCGCCGGGTCCTCCCCGACGTCCGCTTCTCCCACGACTGACCCGCCCGTCGGCGGGGCTTCGGCGGCGGGGCCGGAGCCCCGCCGCCGACACCCGGACACACCACCACCCCGGCCACATACCCCCAGGGGTACCATGGGTGACAAGGAAAGGAAGGCAACCCCATGACCGTCGACGAGGAGGCCCCCCGCGAGGTGCTCAACCGGCTCCGCCGCGCCCAAGGGCAGCTGACCGCCGTGATCTCCATGATCGAGGCCGGCCGCGACTGCAAGGACGTCGTCACCCAGCTCGCCGCCGTCTCCCGGGCCCTGGACCGCGCCGGCTTCAAGATCGTGGCAAGCAACATGCGCCAGTGCATGAGCGCCGCCGCCAACGGCGACACCGCGCCGCTGAGCGAAGCCGAACTCGAGAAGCTGTTCCTCTCCCTGGCCTGAGCTTGCTCCGCTTTGACGGACATCGTCGTTGTGGTGTGGTCAGGCCGCCAAGGCGGCTTCGTATTCGATGGGACTGCGGTAGCCGAGGCTGCTGTGCAACCTGCGTAGGCTGCACCAGGACTCGATCCACTCGAAGACCGCTGCCCGTGCCGCGACCCGAGTGGACCGGGGCCGGTCGGTGGCGAGGTCGTTTTTGGGGGTGGCGAAGAACGACTCGGCGAGTGCGTCGTCCCGGCACCGACCGGTCCGCCCGACCGACGACGCGGTGGTGCCGACCGGCATCGACGAGGAAGACACGACGCCGAGGCGGACGACCGGCGCGCGGGTACGCGTCCTGGGCACCGACGAGCAAGGCTTCCGGGCCCGCCCGCGGACCGCGTGTGGTGCCCCCGGCACCGGTATTGGGAGCGCGAGGTCCGGTTACCGGGCCCCTCGACACGGGGGTGCTCCCCGAGATCGACTCGCGCACCGGCTCCACCGACGCCTCGCACGAGGCGACGACGGCGCCATGCTCCACACCTGGGCGGCGGCGATCACCACCCGCCGGCACTGACCGCAGGCAGAGCGTCTCTCCGTCGTAGGGCTCCCGAATCCGGGAGGATTATGCATGCACGAGCGAGCATTGTTCTAACGTTTCCGCAGGTCGGAGCGGTTCAATGAATTCATCGAACTCCACCGTGAGGAAGAGGGATTCCGTGATCGCCCGTCTATGGTTTCAATGCCGTCCCGACGGCCCGGACCGCAATGGGCGAGCGGCTGGTCCACTTGCTGTTGAGCGACCCGAACGCGGACAGCCCCGGCGCGGACGGACCCTGCGTCGTCCGCCTCGTCTCCCGCTCCGCGTCCGACCCCGACATCGTCCACGTCACCGAAGGGTGAACCAGCGAGGAGGACCGCCACCGGGTCTTCGCCGGCAATACCGCGCAGGCCGTCATGGCCCAAGTCGAAGGGCTGCCGGTCGCGGAGTCCGAGTACACCGACTACGTCCCAGTCCGCGGCAACGCCGTCTTCTGAACCCCGGAGCGGCTCCCGCCTCCTGCCGCCTCTGCCCCCGGCACCACTTCGCGAAGGCCCTCGACCGTTGGCGCGCCGTCCTCGGCGATTTCACTCCCGACGAGATCCCACCGTACGCCGAACTCCACGTCCGATCGGGCGGATTCCACGGATTCGATGCCCTGTACCCACAGGCGCGGATCTCCACGACAGCCTGTCGAGTCCGCACGGACTGGTTGGCATGCCTGCTGCTCCCGAGCCGCCCCACCTGATACGGCCGGCGACCGCCGGGTGATCGCCACCCGCCCCTCACCTGGAACGGCAGGCGACTCCCGGTCGGTTGCCACACATCGGGCATCCACAGCCCGGGCAAACGCATGACGGATGACACACAAACAAGGAGAGCCCACATGGAAGCAGGGTCGAAGCGGCGGCTGACCGCGGGCGCGGCGGCGCTCGCCATCGCCGGATGGACGCTGCGGGACGTGCCCGCCGAGTTCGGCGGCAAGGCATCCGGCGAACGCCTGGCACGGATGCTGCGTTCGCCGCGGTTCCACGACGGGACGTTCCACAACTCGGTGCCCTCGAGTGTCGCCGTACCAAGTGGGCCGCCGCCACAGGTCGTCCGGGAGATGATCGGCAACCGCGACCGGCGGCACCCGGCGGGGCCGGTTCCGCTGGTCGCGCACCCGGCGACCCCGGAGTCCGCCGACGGCGTGAGCGCTGTCTGGTACGGCCATGCCAGCACACTCGTGGAGATCGAGGGACGGCGGGTCCTGTTCGACCCGGTGTGGAGCAAGCGGGTGTCGCCGTCGCAACTGGTCGGCCCGAAGCGGCTGCATCCCAATCCCGTGCCGCTCACCGCCCTCCCGGCGCTCGACGCGGTGGTCGTCTCCCATGACCACTACGACCACCTGGATCGGGCGACCATACTCGAACTGACCGCCGCGCAGACCGCGCCCTTCATCGTGCCGCTTGGCATCGGCGCACACCTGGAGCGCTGGAAGGTCCCGGCCGAACGCATCATCGAACTCGACTGGGAGGAAGAGGCCGAGGTCGCCGGTCTGCGATTCACCGCGACCGCCGCCCGGCACTTCTCCGGCCGCACGTTCAGGCGCAACGACACCCTGTGGGGCTCCTGGGTCGTCGCGGGCGCGGAGCGCAAGGTCTTCTACGCCGGCGATTCGGGCTACTTCGACGGCTACGCCCGAATCGGCGGCGAACACGGTCCGTTCGACCTGACACTGATGCCGATCGGCGCGTACAACCGGAACTGGCCCGACATCCACATGACCCCGGAAGAGGCCGTCGCCGCCCATCTCGACCTGGGTGGCGGCCTACTGCTGCCGGTGCACTGGGCGACGTTCAGCCTGGCACCGCACCCGTGGACCGAGCCGGTGGAGCGCCTGCGCCTCGAGGCGAAGGCGACCGGCGTTCGCCTGACCCTGCCGCGGCCGGGAGACCGCGTGGACGTGGGCAAGACGCCGGAGGAGGCGGCTTGGTGGGTGCTGTGAGGCAGGGCTCGGAGCGTGGCGCAGACCCCGTCACTTCACCTCCGGCCTGCTTCGAGACCGTCGAAGGATGGCCGACCTGGGGACTCGCCCCATCTGCGCCGCGTTCCGGGCCCGGTCACCCGTGAACTCCTGCCACCGGGCCGACCACGCGGATCGGCAGTTCCCCCTCCCGCAGCCGCTGCCCGCCGCGGCCGTTCTCCACCGCCACAAGTTCGGCGAGGATGGCCAACGCGGTGTCGGCCAGGTCGCCCCCGCCCAGATCGAGGCCCGCCGGGCCGGATATCCGATGCACTCCGGGGACTTCGGCCAGTCGTCGCAGGCGTTGCGCGTGCGTGGCCCGGCTGCCGAGGGCCGCGACATATCCGGCGGGGCCGGACAGGGCTGCCCGCAGGGCCCGGTCGTCGATTCGCGGATCGTGGCTGAGGGCGACGACGGCGTCCCGGGGGCCGAGGGGGTGACGGGCGATCCATTCGTCCGCCCAGGTGCGGACGACCGTGGCGCCGCCGAAGGGATCCCCCGAGGCCACGTGGCCCGGCCGGGGGTCCAGGACGACGACGTCACGGCCCAGCGATCCGGCCAGGGTGGCGATGATCGCGGCGAGGTCCGTGGCACCGATCAGGAGCAGCTTCGAACGGCCGGCCAGAATCTCCGTGAACGCCGGTTCGCACTGCGGGAGTTGATGTAGTTCCGCAGACACCGACCAGGGATACGGCGGTCTCAGGGCGACCCGGACGAACAGCCGCCGGTCCTCGGCGAGCGCCGTGGTGATCCGGGAATGGACCGGGTCGGCCGGGGCGGCGGCGATGAGGACTCGCAACTCCCCGGCACAGGAGGGTGTTTCCTCCCAGGGCAGCAGGTGCCCACCGGGTGACACCGGGATCACGGCGGATGGCGCTCCGGCGAGCACGTCCCGAGCTGCGTCGAGGACGATGCCCTCGACGCAGCCACCGGAAAGCGAGCCGCGCCAGGTCCCGTCCCCCGCCACGGCCATCGTCGCGCCGAGCGGCCGGGCTCCGGGGCCGTCGCGGCCGATGAGCCGGGCCAGTGCGACGGGAAGACCCGTACGCCGGCAGTCGTCGACGAACGGCCAGACCTCGCGAAGCACGTCCGGTTCACTCCCCTGTCGGTGGTCGGTCTTCCAGGACGCGGTCCAGCCGGAGGGGCAGGCTCCGCTGTCTGGTCCCGGTGGCGTGCCAGACCGCGTTGGCGATGGCCGCCGCGGTGCCGACGGTGCCGATCTCCCCCACGCCCTTGATGCCGGAAGGGTCGTCGGGTTCGTGGTCGGGGACGAAGTCGGCTTCGACGTCGGGGATGTCGGCGTGCGCGGCGATGTGGTATCCGGCGAGGTCCGGGTTGACGTTGCGGCCGGTGACCCGGTCGCGGATGCCTTCCTCGTACAGGGCCATGGACAGTCCGGTGATCATGCCGCCGACGACCTGACTGCGGGCCAACAGCGGGTTGACCACTCGGCCCACGGCGAACATCCCCAGGAGTCGCCGGATGCGGACCTCGCCGGTCGCCGGGTCGACGGAGACCTCGGCGAACACCGCGCTGTGGGCGTGGCGTTCGCGGTGGGGCAGGGCACCGAGTTCCTCGGTGGTGTCGGCGGTGACGGTCACCGGCGGCACCGACCCGGTGAGCTTGGCGGCGGCCGTGGTGATCGCCCAGGACCAGGATGTCGTGCCCCGGGATCCGCCCGCGCTCCAGGCCGGGCCGAGGTCGCTGTCGGCGAACTCCAGCCTGATCCGGCCGGTGTGGACCCCCAAGGCGTCGGCGGCGATCGCCGTCAGGGCGGTGCGTGCGCCGGTTCCGATGTCGCTCGCGCCGATGGACACGGTGAAGGTGCCATCGGTTTCGGCGGTGATCGATGCGGAGGAGGGCAGTGCTCCCGTGCCGAAGGCGGTCGCGGCCAGTCCGGTGCCCACGAGCAGGTGCCCTTCCTGCCGCTGCCGGGGCCGGTGGTCACGACCGGTCCAGCCGAACCGGCGGGCCCCTTCCTGGAGGCAGCCGACGAGATTTCGGTGACTGAACGTCAACCCGGACACCGGGCCCACGGTGGGTTCGTTGCGCAGCCGGAGTTCGAGCGGGTCGATCCCCAGTCCTTCAGCCAGTTCGTCCATGGCCGATTCGAGCGCGAACGAGCCGGGTGTCAGTCCGGGGCCGCGTACGGAGAAGGGCGGCGCGATGTCGAGGGGGACGGTGGTGAGTCGGGTGCGGATCGCGGGCGCCGCGTAGAGCGTCCTGGTGGGTTCGACGCAGTTCTCCAGGTACTCGGCGAGCGGTGACTCCTCGAATACCGCCTCGTGGTGGATCGCCCGGAGACGTCCGTCCGGGTCGGCGCCGAGGCGGACCCGCTGCCGGATTCGCGGCCTGGGCGGAGTCGCCAGGAACACCTGACGGCGGGTCAGAGTGACGCGTACCGGACGTCCCAGAACAGTGGTGGCCATCACCGCGAGAATCAGCTGTGGTCCGCACTGTCCTTTGGATCCGAAGCCACCGCCGACGTGCTCGGCACGGATACGTACCGTCTTCGGGTCCAGGGAGAACAGCGTGGCCAGGGTGGTCGCGACGATGAACGGCCCCTGGTTGGAGTCGAAAGCCTGGAGGCGTCCGTCCTCCCACCACGCGGTCGCGGTGTGCGGTTCCATGGCGGCGCAGTGCTGTTCGACGGTGTGGTAGACCTCGTCGACGACCACGGCGGCCTCGGCCAGTTCCGCGTCGACGTCGCCGATTTCGACGTCCTCGCCGAAGATGGTCAGCGCCGGGCGTTCCGCCGGGTGACCGGCGCGGAAGACGCAATCGTGCGCTTGCTCGTCGTAGGTCACCGTGAGCGCGGCCGCCGCCGCGCGGGCCTGCTCGGGCGTTTCGGCCACGACCAGCGCAACCGGTCGGCCGGCGTGCGGGACTGCGGCGTCCTGGAGGAGCAGCAGGCTGCCGTCCGGACCGAAGAATCCGCCGGCCGCCGGGTTGAGCCGGGGCGCGTTGCGGTGGTCGATGACGCCCAGCACTCCGGGCATGTCGTCGACCCGGGAGATGTCCCGGATGTGTCCCCGAGCCACCGTGGACGTGACGAGGCAACCGTGGGCCAGCTCTTCGAGCGGTTCGTCGGCGGCGTAGCGGGCGCGGCCCGTGACTTTGTCGGGTCCTTCGAGCCGAGTCTGCGGCACTCCGACCGCGGGTGGGGGTTTCACCGGGTCCTCCCCTGGGCCAGTCCGGTCAGCACGGCCTCGATGAGGTTGCGGGCCAGCGGCACCTTGTAGGCGTTGTCGCGCAGAGGGCGGGCGGCGGACAGTTCGGCCGCTGCGGCGGCCCGAAAGGCGTCGGCAGTGGCGGCTCCGCCCAACAGAGCGACCTCCGCTGTTCTCGCGCGCCACGGCCGGGATGCGACTCCGCCGAGGGCGATACGTACGCTGGTGACCGTGTCCTCCTCGACCTTCAGGGCCGCGGCGATGGATACGGTGGAGAAGGCGTAGGAGGCCCGCTCGCGGACCTTGCGATAGCGCGACCCGGGAGCTGTCGCGGCACCGGGCAGAGCGATGGCCGTGATCAACGCCCCCGGCGGCAGTGCGGACACCCGCTGTGGCGTGTCACCGACCGGTGGGTAGAACTCCGCCAGCGGAATCCCACCGGGCCCTTGGAGGCTCTCGTAGTGGACGACCGCGTCGAACGCGGTCAGTGCAACGGCCATGTCGGAGGGATGTGTGGCCGCACAGTGTTCGGAGGCTCCGAGGATCGCGTGGTTGTGGTGCTCCCCGGCGATCGCGGGGCAGCCGCTGCCGGGTTCGCGTTTGTTGCACGGCTCCGAGACGTCACCGAAATAGGAACATCGGGTCTGCTGAAGCAGGTTGCCACCGAGCGTGGCCATGTTGCGCAGTTGGCCCGACGCGCCGGCCAGCAAGGCTTGGCTGAGCGCCGGAAAGCGGCGCCGCACCCGAATGTCGGCCGCAGCGTCGCTGTTGCTGGTCGTCGCGCCGAGTATCAGGCCGCCGTCCGGTGTTTCCCGGACCCCATCGAGGGACAGCTGACGTACGTCGACCAAGCGTGTCGGTGTCTCCACGCCGTCCTTCATCAGGTCGACGAGGTTCGTCCCCCCGCCCAGGTATCGGGTTCCGCCGCGGGCGGCCAGGGTGAGCGCCTCCCGGACCAGAGCCGGCCGGTGGTAGGTGAACTCCTTCATCGGGCCGCTCCGGATTCCAGGATCGCGCGCACGATCGACGGGTGTGCTCCGCAGCGGCACAGGTTGCCGCTCATGCGCTCACGCACCTCGACCTCGTCCAGGGCCGGCACCGGCCCGGCGGGGGTGACCGCACTGGGCCAGCCCGCTGCGTGCTCGGCCAGCATCCCGACCGCCGAGCACAGCTGGCCGGGGGTACAGAAGCCGCACTGGAAGCCGTCGCGTCGAATGAACTCGTCCTGAAGTGCGGTGAGTCGACCATCGCCGGCGAGTCCTTCGACGGTCGTGACCGCGGCGCCGTCGGCGGCCACCGCCAGGGTGAGGCAGGAGAGGACGCGCCGGCCGTCGAGCAGCACGGTGCAGGCGCCGCACTGCCCGTGGTCGCATCCCTTCTTCGGCCCGGAATGGCCGAGGTCCTCCCGCAGGGCGTCGAGCAGTGTCCTGCGGTTGTCGACGGTCAGCCGTCGTGGCACATCGTTGACGCGTAGAAGAATTTCGCTGTGGGTCTCGCCGGGCATCGGCAGTCCTCCCCGGAGGGTGCGCAGGGGCTCGTCGGATGACAACCATGCAAACAGCCCGGCCCACCGAACGGATTGACCAGAGCTTGCGGACTCTTGCCCATTCCTGCCGCTCCCCGCGACCGGGCCCGACGGGGCCGGGCCGCTTGTGCGAAGCTCGCAAAGGCTTGCCCGAAGCTGCTTGTCCGAGAGGATCCCCCGATGGCCTTCTCCGCCAACGAAAGCGCCTTGCTCATCGACGAGTTGGCCGACCTACTCGCCCGCCACGCCCGGGCCGATCTGAGCACCCCGATCGAGGGTGTGCGAATCTTCAAGGCCGATCGGCCCACGCCTGCCTTCTCCACGACCTACGGCAAGGTCATGGCGCTCGTCGCTCGGGGCACCAAACAGTTCGCCCTGGGAAACCGGGTGTACGAATACCGGGCCGGCCAATACCTGATCTCCTCGATCGACCTGCCGGTGACCAGCCGGTTCATCCAGGACGACGACGGAACGCCAGGGCTCGGCGTAGGCATCGCCGTGCATCCGGCCGACGTCGCCGAAGTCCTGTTCCAGGCCCGCCCCGTCGATCTGCCGAAGATCCTCGACGGCACACCGCCGGGACTGGCCGTCAGCACCGCCCCGGTGCTGCTCCTCGACGCCGTCGTCCGGTTGTTGCGGTTGCTCGACCGGCCCCAGGACATCGGCGTACTCGCACCGATGACCAAACGGGAGATCCTGTGGCGGCTCATCACCGGTGAACAGGGAGCCATCGTCCGTCAGTTCGGCCTGCCCGACAGTAGCCTCAACCACATCGCACGGGCGGTGCAGTGGATTCGCGACAACTACGCGGAGCCCTTCCGTGTCGAGGACGTGGCGCAGCTGGCGGGTATGAGCGTTTCCGCGTTCCACCGCAGCTTTCAGACAGCCACGGCAATGAGTCCCATCCAGTTCCGGAAGCAGATCCGGCTCCAGCAGGCCCGGCTGCTCCTGGTCTCCGACGCGCACGACATCGCCGGAGTCAGCCGCCGGGTCGGCTACGACAGCGCCTCGCAGTTCAGCCGGGAGTACCGGCGGCAGTTCGGCGCACCGCCCAGTCGGGACGCGACACGTCTGCGCGCCTTCGCGTCGACGTCCGCGCCTTGACTCCCGGCCGGGATCCGTTCCGGCCGCTCGGCGAGCACACGCCGGGGAAGGTGGCCCGCCTGAGCCTCCATGCCCGCCCCTACGAGGCAGTGCGTCCTGGGGACCGTTGGGGAGCACACGTCATGCACGAAACGGACAAATTCGGTGGCACCGACAGCCTCCGGTGACGAGACTGCACCGGTGAATACCCTGTCGCCGCCGTCCGACCCGCTCCTCCTGCCGGTACGGGATCCGCGCGCCCGCGACCTCGTTCTCGACTATGCGGACATGCACGCCCTGGTTGCCGAACTGGTTCTGCCCGGCGACGCGTCGATGTACGTCATGAGCGCGATGGAAACCTCCCGCGAGCTCATCCGGCACTCTTACTACCGGTACGAGTTCGCGACCGTCGCCGTCACGCATTCCCTGTTCGCTCTGGAGCACGTCCTCGCCGAGCGCTTGGCCACGAACGGACCGCTCCACGTCCTCATCCAGCGGGCCGCCGACGCAGGGCTCATCCCGGTCGGACTCGCCGCCGAACTCGACTGCGCCCGACGGCTGCGCGACAAGCTCACGCAGGGCGCCGAGTCAAGTGCCGCCGTCCGCCCGCATGGGGCCGTCGCACTGGTGCGTGCCGTCTTCGATGCCGTCTCCCTGCTCCTTCGCCCACCGTCCGTGGCAGAGGCGACAGCCGCCGACGCGGGCGGAGCACAGCCCGAAGGGGGACTCGCCCGGCTGTGGGAGGACCACCTGCGCGCACTGTTCCCCGACGGGTTCCGCGGCGTGGACTTCGACGGATAGAAGTCGTGCCGGAAGTGTGACGCCACAGCGAACGGCTCACGCTGGGCATCGTGATGCAGCGGGCTCAATCTTCCACGGCCTTCGTGCTGGTCGGGTGTCTCTTTGGTCGGAGCACAGGATCAGGCGAAGGCCGTGCTCACGTCCCCGGAATCCTCGTACGGGTGATCACGTTCGGGGCGTTGTTCGAGGTTGGACCATTAAGGACAAGCTGAGCGGCCTCGGACGTTGCGGGTGGACGGGGCGTTCTGCCGCGAGCTCGGGCTCACCCCCGGAATCACAGCGGCCGGTCGCCGCGTGGGGGCGGGGCGGTGTCATGCCGGAGTCGTCCACCGACGTGCGACCAGTCGGAGTCAGGTGCCGGACCAGGGAGTTCCCGACCCGGACCCGGTCGACCAGGCCCCGCTCGGACAGCCCTGAAGCGCTCTCACCCACAGCACCCCAGCTCACACCACCGTCTACACACCAACGACCGCCCCGGAACCACAACCGAGTACGGGATCGCCCCTCGCCCCCGGGGGTCGTGCCGGTCGGGAGCCGGTCCGAGTTTTCCCAAGCCGGTACGCCGGGGCTGTCGGGAGGGCCGACCGGGATCCGGGCCTGCGCGGCCTCCCCAAGCCGGGACCGGTCGGCCCCGAGGTCGACGTCCGCTCCGGTCCCGGTCGGGTCAGATGCGCCAGGACCGCAGGTGCTCGGCGACGGTGTACACGTCGGCCTTGCCTGTGTCGACGGCGCGGGCGAGGTCGACGAGCGCGCCGTACGGCGGATCCACGCCCTGGTCGGAGGCGGCCATGTAGGCGACGGCGACACCACACGCGAACAGGGCGTTGCGCGCGGGCAGCGGCCGCAGCCGGATCAGGGTGTGCAGCAGGGACGCGGCCCGCCAGGCGGGATCGGCGTCCTCGCCCAGGCGGGGGGTGTTGACGCGGTGGCGAGCGACGGCCGCCACCAGACCGGAGTAGTCGTGGACGTCGGGTCCCTCGGGCAGGACGTCGGTCTGGCGCTCGAGGAGCCAGCGCAGGTCGATGTGGAGGATCACCGGGTCAGGCCGCCCCGCGTCGACGGGCCCCGGTGGGGGCGTCGTCGGGGAACGCGTCGTCGAACGCGGCCGTGTGCTCGGCGGTGAAAGCGCGCAGGACCGCGGTCATCGCGGCCAGGGCGCGGCGCTGCGCCAGGTCCTCGGTGACGGCCTCGCGGACCAGGCTTTTGAGGGTGACACCGCGGGCCTTGGCCGTCTCGCGGAGTTCGGCGAGTTCCTCGTCGCTGAAATCGATGTTCAATGCGGGCATGGCCCCAGCATACGTTCGAGGTACCGGAAAGGGAAGAAACGCAGGTGGGAGGGCATGATCGTGGGTACCCGGCGTCGACGCCGCAGATGTGGTCGACCGAGGCCCCGGAATACGGATCGCGACCGAACGCGAACCGCCCCGGGCAGGCCTCACCGCACAGGCGTGCACGACGAACAGCGCCCCGGTCGCATCGAGTCGGCCGAGGCAAACGCACAAGGCGCCGCCCACCGGGTCCTGGCACTGTCGAGCGTGAACGTCGACCCCCTCGAGACCGTCGCGTCGGTGGCCGTCGGCACGATGATCCGCGACGGCCTCGGCGGCCCCGACACCTGCCACGCGTTGTACTGCGCCCTGCCCCGGACCGAGTTCACCGGCATGTCCATCCTCCTCACCACCGCGAGGACGCCTACCCACCCGTCATCGTCACCGTCGACATCGACTCCCCCGGCATGGTCGGATTCGGATAGACGCCCGCCGGACGGCGGCACGCACCGCATCGAGGCCCGCACCCCGACACACGCCGACGCACCCCCACCGACGCCCGCGGCGGGCGTACATCCCCCGCACGCTCTCCCGGCTCGGAACCGGGCCCGCACCCGCAGGTACCACCGAGCACACACGAGGGTCGCGAAACCCCGGGAGGCAACCCACGGCCCCGGTACGGCAATCCCCCACGCGGACGGCCTCGGCGGACGCCTCGCCGGCGCGCAACGGTCCTCGCCGGCCGGGCGGACACAACAGACACGGGACACGCGGGACCCGGACGACGGCGAGACAACGGGCACGCCGCCGGATCAGGACACGAGAGGCCGACGCCGGGCCCGCCGAGACACACCCGGCACCCGCACCCACACGAGACCGACGTGCGCGGTGGAGCGTCCGCCAGGAGACGCAGGTAGTCCAAATCGGTTGCGACACAGCCGAGTTCGGGAGCAGCGATACGGTCGAGTCCAAGAGCAGCGACACGTGGAGCGCCCTCGAACACAAGCACACCCGAACCCGCGAAGGCATCCAGGCGGGGCACCCGATGCCAGGTCGACATCCATAAAACCGGCGCAGGAGTCGGATGAGGGTGCACTGGGCGCCCGCGCCGCACAACACCCACGACGACCGGGTGGCGGGCGCGTCGACCAGCAGGCGCAGGTGGTCCGGCTCGGGAACGGCAATGCGCCGAACATCAACGACGCCCAGCTCCTTGAGCGCGTCGAGGAGCACGCTGTTGGCGGCGTCCGTCCGGTTCACCAGGGACGGAGCGGACAGGCCGAAAACCGTGAGCAGCACAGCCCGCAGTCGGGGCGGCGCGGGTTCGACCGCCACCTGCGCTCGATGGACCGGGACACGCCTGGGCAGCAGACGCAACGCCTGGTCGACGGCGACCGACTTGCCGCGCCGGTGTCGCCGCACACGCACACGACCCCGCCGGCGACAACGGTGTGGGCGAGGGCTTCGACCACCGCGCCGAATCGGCGCGTCGACACCAGGTGCTCGGCGGGCGCGTACAACCGCACACCATCACCCGGAGGTGTCGACCGCGTGATCGGATCGGTTTCCCGGTCGGCTTCGGCGGCCGGAACCGGCGGCGTGGGCCGGCCCTGTTCGTCCACCGTCCCCGGCAGGGCCGGGTCGGCCAACGCGCGGTCGTAGCCGTCCACGGCCGACCCGTGGATCGGACGCGCGATCCGAAGCACACGTGGCGAGCGAAGGTCACGACGTACCGCGTGATACAGCGTCGCCCGCGACACCACCGGGGCCACCGGAACATCGTCGTTCTCGTCGTTGTTCTCGGTGTCCTGACCAGCGGCCGCAACACCGCCGTATCCGAGGAACCGGCAGCAGGACGTGCCGAAACCGAAGAACTATTCCTCCGCGCGGTCCATCAACCGCTCCACGACCTCGTCCACCATCGCGTCCGTGTCCGCGGGCGGGTTGCTGGTCTGTGGGTTCTCGATCTCGGTCATGACTGTCCGTTCCGGGAGGCCGGAATCCGGGAAGGTACCCCGGCCAACCATTCACATCACGGACTTACACGAACTTCAGACATATCCCGCGGGTGAGGAAGCACTGGGTGTCGGTGGTGTTGGTGTCGCGCCTGGTGCTGACCGAGGTGACGTCGCCGGACGGTTTGTAGGTGTACGTGGTGGCGTCGACGCTGGTGGTGGTCGCGGTCTGCTTGTCCCAGTTCGTGGACAGCAGGCGGCCCGTGGCGGGGTCGTACATGCTGGTGAACGCGGCCTGGCGAGGGCTGTCGCCGAGCGTGGCGCGGATATTGCGGCCGAAGGCGTCGTAGTCCGCCCAGTTCATGTAACCGGCCGCACCACCGAGCCCGGTCGGCTGGCCACCCACGTTGTAGGCGTGAGTGAGTGTTTCCGCGGGCAGGCCGCCGTGGGCGGGCAGTACTCCGGTGAGAGGCAGGCCCAGGACCGGTTCGTACGTGGTGGCGGTCTCGTAGGAGCTCCAGCCGGTGGAGCCGGTGACGTTCACCGTGGTGGGCAGGGCTCCGGCGGGGGGGGTGTAGGTGGTCGTGGTGACCTTGTTCTCGGCGTCGGTGGCCTTGGTGACGCGGCCGTAGGCGTCGAACTCCGACTTGGCGGTGGTGACCCGGTTCGGAGTGCCGTCGGCCTTGTAGTCGATGACGGCGTCGGTGGAGGTGGCGTCGCCGATCGTGCCGATCTCGCCCTGGGGCTTGTCGTCGTACCGGGTGCGGGCCCAGGCGTAGACGGTGTCCTTGGTGGCGGTGGTGTCGCAGTCGCCCACGAGTGATTGGACTTCGACGGGTTTGCCGATGATCCAGGCCGCGGTGTTGTGGGCGTAGGTGGTTTTGACGCAGTACTCGGGCAGACCGTCGGCCCTGTCCGAGACGGTCTCCGGGAGACCGTGACTGGGTTCGAAGGTGGTGGTCTTGGAGGTTTGGCGCCAGGTGGTGTTGTCGGCGAGGAGGCTGCGGGTGCGGGTCTTCTCGGTGGCGGTGCGGCGGGCTTGGAGTGGGGGCAGGCCGCGGGCGCGGGTGTGGGTGGCGGTGACGGGCGAGGAGAACGGGGTGTTGAGGGTGGTGGTGGCGATGGTGCCGCCGTCTCCGGTGAACGTCTGGGATTCGTAGGCGAGTCCGGCGTGTTCGTTGGCGTCGACGATGGGGGGTGTCGGTGGAGTCGGTGAGGGTGACGGCGCGTATGGTGCCGTCCTTCTTCATGTCGCCGTCCATGCCGCGCAGTTCCGGTCCGCGTACGGGGTCTCTCCCCACGACTTCCGTCGACGGGCGACGCTGCACGAATCGACAACCGACGTGCACGCGGGGACAACGACGGCCGCGTAGCCGGCCGGCACTGTCGTGTACGGGGGCGGCTCACGGTGAGCGACCGGGAACCCGAACCCCGCCGTCCTCCGGTCGTGGCCGCGTCGCCTTGCGTGCAGGGCGGTCGTGTACAGCCGCCGGGGGGACGGTCCATCCCAGCGATCATCCAGACGATCACCAAGGAGTACGACATGCGCACAAGGCTCGAAAGGCTGGGCGGCAGGATGTTGGACCGCGTGGTGCCGCGAGTGGATGCGTCCGCCGCCGCGGCCGCCTGCACGTGTTATGAGTGCGTACAAGGCGGCAGCACCTCCGGTTGCGCGGGAACCGGGCACCGGTGGTACCGGAAGCAGCCGTGTGGTGGCGGTACCTGGACCTTCGACCGATGCGCGAACTGCTCCCCGGGTTCCGGCTACTGCATCTGACGGGTGTTCGTCCCGTCGCGATACCGCCGTGGGGGGGGGGGGGGGGGGCCCCGGGGGGGGGGGCCCGCCCCCCCCGGGGGGGGGGGGGGGGGGGGGGGGGGGGGCCCGGGGGGGGGGGGGGGCGCGGGGGGGGGGGGGTCCGGGGCCATGCGACGCTGGCGCGACCGGCCCCCGGGGTCCCGGCTACTGCTTCGGCGGGGGGGTGGGCCGGGCGCCCACCCGCGGGGGGGGGGGCGTTGCCCCGCCCCACGGCTTCGTCCCGATACCCCGTGTGTCCGTCCGGAGGCGGTTCGATGGTCTACCTGGTGGTGGGAGCTCGTGCACTGCTGGGGGTGGTGTTCCTGGTGTCGCTCGCCGGCAAAATCAGCGGACGCGCTGCGTTCGTCGCCTTCGTCGCCTCCGTCCGGTCCCTGGGAGTGCTGTCCGCCCGCCTCGCCGACCCGGTGGCCCGAACGGTGGTCGCCGGCGAAGCGGCCGTGTGTGTTCTGTTGGTCCTCCCTTCGCGCAACGCCTCGACCGGCGGCTTCCTGGTCGCCGGTGCCTTACTGGCGGCCTTCACCGCGGGCATCGCGGCGGCGCTGCGCCGGGGAAACACCGCCCCTTGCCGTTGCTTCGGCGCCGGCACCTCGCCACTGGGCACCGCGCACATCGTGCGCAACGTCGTGCTCTGCGCCGTCGCGGGCGCCGCGGTGCCCGCCGTACCGGCCGTACCGGCAGGCCGGCCCGGCGGCGTGGCGGTCGCCGTGTTCGCCGGGCTGTGCGCCGGGGTCGTGGTCACCCGACTCGACCATCTTCTCGACCTCTTCCGTCCGTTGCCCGCCTCCGCACGGGCCGCCGCGACCGCGCGCCGCGGGTCGCCGGCCCGACCGGGACGCGCGGTCGATCCGCGCGATCACTCATGAGCCAAGGAGCCGTCATGTCCGTCCTGATCGCCGTGGTGACCCTCGTCGGCGCCCTGTGCGCGCTGAACCTGGTCTTCACCCTCGGAGTCGTCAAACGCCTGCGCGAACACACGGAAATCCTCGCTACCGTGCAGGGAGACCCGGTCCGCCTCGAAGTGGGCGCGGAGGTCGGAGAGTTCGACACCTCGACCACAGCCGGGAAGCCGTTGATCCGCGACCTGCTGCCGGGGCCGATCCTGTTCGGGTTCTTCTCCCCGACCTGCGAGCCCTGTCGGGACAAACTCCCTCGCTTCGTCGAGTACGCGCGCCGCGAACCCGGCGGTCGCTCCTCGGTGATCGCGACCGTGGTCGGCGACGCGGAGGCGGCGGCGAGGTTCGCGGCCGAACTGGGTCCGGTGGCCCAGGTGGTCGTCGAGGACTCCGGCGGCGCGTTGGGCACCGCGCTCGGGATCCGGGCCTTCCCGAGCGTGCTGCGGGCCGAACGCGACGCCGCCGGGCGGCTCGTCGTCGTGGACGACGACGTTGAGCTCGTCCGGCTGACCAGCCTGACCGGGTGACCGGGACCCCGTTCCGCTCTCCCGAACCGGGACGGGCGGGCAAGCCCGTCACGAGGAAGCCGAGGGCCTCCCGCCTGGCGGGTGCCGCGCGCCTGCCTCGCCACGCGGCGGCGGCGCTCGCGCTGGCGGCCCGGGCGGCGCCGGCCGTCTTCGCCGGCCATGTGCTGCTGACGCTCGCGATGGGCGCGCTCCCGGTGGCGGCGGCCTGGCTGACCAAGCTCGCCTTGGACGGTCTGACCGACGGCGCCACCTCGAAGGCCGCGCTCGTCGGCCTGTCGGCCGGACTCGCGGGCGTCGGGGTGACGATCGCGGTGACCACGCACACGAACCAATACCTGCGCGCGCAACTGGAGCGCGCGGTGGGCCAGGCGACGCAGGATCGGTTGTTCACCGCGGTCAACGCGTTCGTGGGCCTGGGCCGGTTCGAGAGCCCCGCCTTCCTCGACCGGCTGCGGTTGGCGCAGCAGGCGAGCGCCGTCGGCCCCGGCCAGGTACTCAGCGGAATGCTGGGACTGGCCCAGGCCGCACTCACCGTCACCGGGTTCCTGGGTTCCCTATTCGTGCTCAGTGCGACCATGACCGGGTTGGTGCTGGTGGCCGGGGTACCTGCGCTGGTCGCCGAACTGATCCTGTCCCGCCGGCGGGCCCGCCTGCAATGGGACCTCGGGCCCACGGAACGACGGGAGATCTTCTACAGCCAACTGTTGTCGACCGTCGAAGCCGCCAAGGAGGTGCGGCTGTTCGGCATCGGTACCCTCCTGCGGGGTCGGATGCTCGCCGACCGCCGCACCGCCGACGCGGCCCGGGCGAAGCTGGAGCGACGGGACACGGTTGTCCAGTCGGGGTTGGCGTTGCTCGCCGCGGTGGTGTCCGGCGGCGGGGTGATGTGGGCCGTCGTTGCGGCGCAGTCCGGTCGGCTCTCGGTGGGCGACATCGCGATCTTCATCGCGGCGGTGTCGGGTGTCCAGGCCGCACTGGCCACCGTCGCGGGCTGTGTCGCGGGTTCGCACGAGGCGCTGATGTTGTTCGAGCACTACCTGGACGTGGTCCACTGCGAGCCGGACCTCCCGGTCGCCACGCCCGCTGTCGCACTCCCCGAACTGCGCGAAGGCATCGAGTTCCGGGACGTGTGGTTCCGCTACTCGGACGAACACCCGTGGGTGCTGCGTGGGGTCAGCTTCCGGCTGCGGCACGGAACGGAACTGGCGCTCGTGGGCCTGAACGGTTCGGGCAAGTCCTCCCTGGTCAAGCTGCTGTGCCGGTTCTACGACCCGACCCGCGGTGCGATCCTCTGGGACGGCGTCGACCTGCGCGACGTCGACCCGGTCCGGCTGCGCGACCGGATCGGGGCGGCGTTCCAGGACTACATGGCGTACGACATGACCGCGGCCGAGAACGTCGGACTGGGCGATGTGGCCGGCTTCGACGACGTCGATCGTATCCGCAGGGCGGCGCGGCGCGCAGGCATCCACGACCGACTGTCGACGCTGCCCGGGGGATACGACACGCTTCTGTCCCGCCGATTCGCCGGTACGTCCACGGACGGCGACCCGGCCGCCGGCGTCGTGCTCTCCGGCGGCCAGTGGCAACGGCTGGCGCTGGCCCGCGCGTTCATGCGCGACGAGCGGGACCTGATGATCCTCGACGAGCCGGCCTCCGGGCTCGACGCCGAGGCCGAGGCGGAGATCCACGAGGCACTGCGCACCCACCGGCGCGGCCGGACCAGCCTGCTGATCTCGCACCGGCTCGGTTCGGTCCGGGATGCCGCGACGATCGTGGTGCTGGCGGCGGGACGGGTCGTCGAACGCGGCGACCACGCGACCCTGTTGGCGGCGGACGGCGAGTACGCGCGCCTGTTCGCGCTTCAGGCGTCCGGCTACGCGCCGATCGAAGAGGCGGGCCGGCGGTGATGCGCCTTCGGTATCGGCTCGCGGCGTGCGGCGGCGTGCTCGGGCTGGCGGCCGTGGCCGCGGTGCGGTACGCGGTGGTCCGGGTCACCGTGCGCGGCGACAGCATGGCGCCGGTGTACCGGGACGGCGCCCGCGTACTCGTCCACCGCGGCGGACGGGTCGCGGTGGGGCGGGTGGTGGTGCTGGAGCGCCCCGTGCCGGGCGTGCTCTGGCCGCTGCCTCCGGTGACCCGTACCGCGTCCGCCCGCACGGTGGGGGCGCGGCGGTGGATCATCAAGCGCGTGGCGGCGGTCCCGGGTGACCCGGCCCCGTTCGACCGCGTCCCCATGCTGGATCACACGCCGGGCTGTCGAGTTCCGGCCGGCCGGCTCGTGCTTCTCGGTGACAACCCACTGAACAGCTACGACTCCCGCCAGGCGGGCTACTTCCCGATGGAACGTGTGCTGGGCACGGTGGTCGCGCAGCGATCGCTCACGGCCCTGCGGACCGGGTGGCGAGGCGGACGAGGAGGGCCGACCGATGCGGCGGACGGAGGGGCGCCGTCCGCCGGAGGGTCGGACGGCCACGGCGCGGACGAGCCGGTCGACATCCCCTGAGAACGACCGGGCCGCCCTGCCCACTTCGCGGATCCCAGGGCAGCCCTCAAGTCCCTCGGGAGGGTCTTCATCGCTCGCCGGGTAGGTCGGACGTCCGAGGGCCCCGGGCCGAATCGGGTCGGGGCTCACGCATGCAACACGCCGACTGTGCCGAAGTTGAGGTCGCTTTGTTCACGAACGTGAATGTCGGTGAGCTTTTGAAGGAACACTCCTCGGTGAGATTTCCCTGATCGGGCAGGGTGGCGGTCAGCCTTCGGGCCGGCCGAGGGTCGCACACCGGCCGCGCCGCCGACGGCGCGATGTACCGGGTGAAATCCGGCGAGGCCGCCTTTCCGTACCCGGCACGGAGGCCGACGCGGCTACGGCCTCCGTCGACGGTCGCCGCCCGGGCGAGCAGGCATGCCCTGGTGGCCGTTTCGCACCCGCGTAGCCCCGGCCCACCGACGCCGGGGACGACGGCTCGACGTCGGATTCCTCGAGTCCTGGCCGGTCGAGCGACGTTTCGAGCCGGCGCCCCGCATCCGGCGGTGGACGGAGGGCCTGCGCTTGTTCGGGCCACGGCCCGCCCAGCGCCGGCGGCAGCGACGTGCGGGCGCCGGGCGGCAGTGGACGCGCCGGTCAGTTGGCCATGTCGGCGAACTGACCGGGCCGGTAGGAACCTCCGGGGTTGCGGATGATCACGTTGAGCCGGTTGTTGGCGTTGATCATGGCGATCAGGGAGACGAGTGCGGCGATCTGGTCGTCGGTGTAGTGCTCGCGTACGCGGCTCCAGGTCTCGTCCGACACGCCGGGGTGGGCGTCGGCGATCCGGGTGCCCTGCTCGGTCAGTTCCAGCGCCGCGCGTTCGGCGTCGGTGAAGACCGTGGACTCGCGCCAGACGGCAACCAGGTTGACGCGGACCGCGGTCTCGCCGGCGACCGCGGCGTCCTTGGTGTGGTAGTCGACGCAGAAGCCGCAGCCGTTGATCTGGCTGGCGCGCAGCATCACCAGATCCTGGGTGGTCCGGGGAAGCGGCGAGTCGACGATCGCCAGGGCGACGTTGTAGATCCGCTTGGCGATCTTGGCGCCGAGGTCGTTGGCCATCAGGTCGAATCGGGGTTCCATCGTCGTGTCCTCACTTGTGGGTTCGGGTCTCGCGCGGGGCCTGCGCGCGAGGTATTGCGGATCGGGGACGCCGACCGTCGGCTAACCGAGGCCGACAGGCTCGTAGTCTCCGCCGGGCCGGCGGACGATGACCGACATGCGGTTGGTCGCGTTCATGAGGGCGACGAGCATCACCAGATCGGCCGATTGATCGTCGTCGTAGTGCTCGCGTACTCGGTTCCAGACCTCGTCGTCGACGCCGCCGGCCGCGTCGGCGATCCGGGTGCCCTGCTCGGTGAGTTCCAGCGCCGCGCGTTCGGCGTCGGTGAAGACCGTGGACTCGCGCCAGGCGGCGACCAGGTTGACGCGGAGCGCGCTCTCTCCGGCGACCGCGGCGTTCTTGGTCCACACGTCGGTCGCGTAGGCGTCACCGTTGATCTGGCTGGCGCGCAGCAGCACCAGCGTCCGGGTCGGGGCGGGCAGACTCGAATCCTGCAGGATCGTCCTGCTCGCCGCACCGAAGTGGGCGGCGGCCCTGGCCGCGGTCGCGGTCGGGTTCCCGAACAGATTCAGTCGAGCGGTCATGGTGTGCTCCTTGCACGTCGTCGGGCGAAGTCGTACAGGAGATGCCGGCCACCCGCGCCGCGTGACGCCGCGGCGATGTGGCGTACGTCACCGAGATCGGATGTCACGCCGAGGGCACGACCGGCATCTCGTGCGTGGCACCACGAAGAGGAACGGACAGGAGCCGGTGATGAGCGAGCGCAGTGACCGCACCGAAGAGACCACCCGGCCGGGCGCCGAAGGGGACGGCGTGGATCGCGCCACCGAGATTTTCGTCGCCCACCGCAACCTCCTTTTCACGGTGGCCTACGAGATGCTCGGCTCGGCTGCCGATGCCGAGGACGTCCTGCAGGAGACCTGGATGCGGTGGGTGGACGTCGACCCGGGGATCGTGCGGGAACCCCGCGCGTATCTGGTCCGGATCGCCACCCGCCAGGCGCTGGGCCGGCTGCGTTCGCTGCGCCGGCGCAGGGAGACCTACGTCGGCCCCTGGCTGCCGGAGCCGCTGCTGACCGCTCCCGACGTCGCCGAGGACATCGAACTGGCCGAGGGCGTCTCGATGGCGATGCTGCTGGTGCTGGAGACGCTGACGCCGACCGAGCGCGCGGTGTTCGTGCTGCGGGAGGTGTTCGACCTGGACTACGACGAGATCGCCGAGGCTGTCGGCAAGAACCGGGTCACCGTCCGGCAGATCGCCCACCGGGCACGGAACCACGTCGCCGCGCGCCGACCGCGCGCGGCCGTTTCCCCGGCCGAGAACCGCGTGGCCCTGCTCGCCTTCCAACAGGCCGTCGAAACGGGAAATCTGCAGAGTTTGCTCGACCTGCTCGCCCCCGACGTCGTCTTCCTGAGCGACGGCGGCGGGGTCGTTCCGGCCGCGCTGTCACCCGTCGTGGGTATCGACCCGGTCTCCGAGCTGCTCACGGTGGGGCTGGGAAGGATCGCAGGCTCCGCGTCGGCGCAGTCGGTCCAGGTCAACGGCCACCCGGCGCTGATCATCCGGACCGGCGAGGCGATGGACGGTGTCGTGACCGTGCGGACCGAGGACGGCCTGATCACCGGCCTGTACTTCGTGCGAAACCCCGAAAAGCTGTCGCGCGTCGGGCGGGAGACCACCCTGCGCCGCTGAACACAGTCGTGCTCGCCGGACTCGGCGGACTCGGCGGACTCGGCGGACAGAGCCCGGTGGCGACGAACATGCCGTTCGCGACCAGGGCCGTGCCGCCCTGGGGTGATATTCCCTCGTAGGTCTCGCCGCGGAGGTGGAGCGCTTCGGCGGCACGGACGAGTTCGGCGGCCTTGGCCTCGACCTGGACGACCAGGACCGGTGGGGCGTCGGCGGACACGTACGCCTCGTCGGGTTCGTATTCCCAGGCCCAGGTCACGCGGTGGCCTCGCGGGCCTCGGTGAGGACGGCGAGGAGTTCCGCGCGGGCGGACTGCCAGGCGGGGTCGTGGCGTTCGAGGGTTTGCAGGGTTTGCTCGGCCGTGTGGCGGCGGGTGAGGAGGTCGGGGCGGCGTTCGATCTCGACCTCGCCGGCCCACACCGTCAGCCAACCTTGGATCGGGCCCAAGTGCGCGGTTTGGGCGGCGAGTTGGAAGGCTTCGTTCTTCTGGCGTTCCATCTCGGGCAGGCGGTGCGGGGCGACGCGTGCGAGGGCCACGCGCAGGGCGTCGGGAGTGCGCTCGGGGCGGGGCAGGAGTTCGCCGTTCGGCAGCGGTGTGGTGGGCTCGCTCATGCCGCGTCGCCCTCTCGGTGGGCGGGGGGTACGTGGCCGGTCGCGGTCAACGCGGTGGTGAGATGTCCGTCGACGTAGCCGCCGAGGAGCAGTTCGCACAGGACCGGCATGGACTTCACGCCCGCCGCCGCGCGCCGGTGGTCGGCACGCGACTACACCCGGTGGGACAGCGGGCCCGTAAACGCGAGGCCGGCGTCGAGCGGGGGTGCACGGAGTGTGGGCCGGGTTCTCCGTTTCGTCGTGGCCGTCAGCCCAGCGTTCGGGTCAACCAGGCACGCACCTTCTCGCGTGTGGTGTGACCGTGGGCACGCAGGAGAAAGTCGATGTCCTTCCCGCAGATCAGGACCATCGGGTACCCGTTTTCGCGAATCCGGCTGTGGATCGGGGGTTCGAAGAACGATGTGGTGACGAAGACACCGAACGACCGCCGGTCGCGCACGGTCACGAGCAGACGGAGCACGTCGCTCTCTCGAACCGGATCGTCGGCCGCGAGGCATCGGGCCTCGAGGCCGAACTCGAGGGCTATGGGGTCGTCGACGGGGCCGAGGAGATAGCGACCGGTCCAGTCGCCGGTCGTGGCGGGTTCCCCGATGGGCGGCACGAGACAGTGCGTCGCGGGTGCGGTCATGCGCCAGAGCGCGGCGGCGCAGCGTTCGAAGGCCGAGGGGTCGCCGGCGCAGAACGCAACGATCTCCTCGACCAGGTCGCGCTCCGGCGCATCCGGGCGCTGCTCGTCGGGCGTGCGCACCTTCGCCACGGATCGCGGAGCGTAGGTGTTCGTCTCGACCCATAGGCGCCAGGCCGTCGGGGCGGCGGGGCCGTGGAAGTCACCGGTGACGAACTCCCGGATCCATCGGCGTTCGACCACGGGCACGTCAAGGATCGTGAATGTCGCCGCGTAGTTCAGGAACGTTCCCGATGAGGCGGCCTGCTTGACGGTCTTCAGTGCTCGCGGAGCGGGCTCGGCGACTGTGCCCGGGACGAGAAGGCCGCGAAAGCGGACGTCCAGCCGGGTTTCCGCTTTCTCGAACAGAAGGATGGGGGGCACGCGTTCACGACCCTGTCGGCCGCCGGCGGCGTCGCGAAACACGTCGCCAAGGAAAACGTTGCCCTTGTGCGGCGTGTCGTGCAGGTCTCGTCCCGGTCGGTTGTTGTCCCCGTGATAGACCGCCGTGCCACGAAAGGTGTCGACGGCGTCGGGCCACTCCGGTCGGCTCCGGTTGGCGTAAAGCACGGCAAACAGGGTGCTACCCCGCAGGACCCCTCGGGTGGCGGGATGGACCCCTCGCCGGAACCCCCCGCGGTTCTGTGTCGGCAGGATCTTGTGGATCGGGTCGTCGCCGAACCCGGTGCCGGGGCCGCCTTCGTATACGGCGTCAACGGTCAGGTCGGTGCTCGACAGATCGGCGTACGGGACCGAGAGGCTGGGCATGACCGGCATCGTAGCCGCGACTCCCTTGTCCGCATCAAGCGGTTTCCCGTCGGCCGAACACGAGCGAACAAGGCGACGCCGGCCACGACTTCGGTGCATCCGCACCGGTGGACCGGGCGAGAACCGTCGCTGTATGAGGCACGGCTGTGGGTCGAACGGCCCACCCCGGTCCCGCCGTGCGTGAACGCGCACGACGGACCAGACGCAAGCAGGCCCGCAAGGGCCGTTCGAGACCGGGTACGACGCGGGAGAAGACGAAGGCACGCGCGCGAAGCGATCGCGCCGCCGGCGGTGACCCCAAGGTCGGAGAACGAACAGGACTTCGCGACGGCACCGCTCCCGAGGCCACCCGGGCCCGGCACACCGCAGCGCAGTCGGGAAGAACGTCCGGCCTATCACTCCGCGTTCGCGGGCGTCCGCACCCCGGCCAGCGACGCCCTCGCCACGAACGTGCGCACGCTGATGGTCCCGGGCCGCCACCAACGGACCACAGCCCGGCCGTCCCTGATCGTCGGCGGGCCCGCCGCGGCAGGGAAGACCACCGCCCTGCACCCGCGTCGGACGCACCTGTCACCTCTCCCCCACCCGCCGTGTCCCGGTGCTGCCCGGGCAGGCCCACACCAATCGGGCCGGCCCCGGTGAGCCCAGGTGTCGGTCCGGGATGTTCGTGTCCGGTCGATGCGAATCCGCTGTTGAATCCGGCGCGGATGCGCATCTCGGGTCGGGCGTTGTTTCGGGTGAATCTCCGCAGCGCCAGGATGAGGGTCATGATGAACGACGAGGTGGCTGTGATCGCGCTCCTGCGTCGACTCGACGACGCGGATCACCTGACGGGCCCGCGAGAGTACGACGAGGGGAGGATCTCGGTCATGCTCGACCGGCTGGTGTCCCGGTTGGAGGGCGAGTTCGCGACCCGTTGCCCGGCGGAGCGCTACGGACGGAACACCGTCGAGTACGCCTGTGTCGTCGTCCCGGGCGAGGCGACGGTGTGTGGTGAGCGGATCGTCGTGTCCGTGAGCAACTTCGGCTCGCTTGCCATGGTGGCGGCGGAGAACCCCGGCGCGTATCCGGGGACGGACGACGCGCGCGAGGAAGGCGCGCTGGACGTCGGGGACCTCTCCACCGTGGAACGCGCCCTGAGCGACATCGGGTATGTGGTGGTGTCGGAAAAACTGCTGCACACCCGCTACGACGGACCCGCGCCGTTGCGGACGGACGAGCGGTGGCCGGCCACCTGGTGGGATCGCTACTTCGGTCATCCATAGACCCGAAAGTTCCGGGCGGTGGTACGGGGACACCGCAGGCCGACCCACCCCCTCCGTGACAGGCTCGCCGAACACCGCCCACCGAAACCGCAGGGCCGCGCCTCGGATCCATCGGTCTGTCGGCCTCCCTGGGTGTCGGAGTCCGTCGGGCTGCGGTGTTCGCCGGGCGCCCACGGTCTTCTCGCGTGGGCGGCCCCAACACTCGCGCCGACATCGCCGAGGGCACGGCCGCCCAGGGACGAGGACTCGGTCGGTGGTGTCCCAGGATTTCAGGATCGTCGCGACGCTCGCCGCGGTGGAGGAGGCGCGGGTCAACTCGTCGGCGAGCGCGATGACACCGGCCTGGGTGAGGTCGGCCGACGCCCCGCACGCCGAGAGGTAACCGTGGGCCACCCGTGACGGCCACCCCCAGGTTCGAGTGCTCCAGCCGGCGCACGCGGCCCGGACTGTGCGCGAGCGCCGCGACCCTGGCGTAGGGGCCGTGGTAGACGTCCCGTCCGGCGATCACCGCCCGATGCCGCTCCACCGCCGCGACCGGCAGGGCGTAGTCGTCCGGGGCAGGATCGTCGCGTCCGGCGCGGCGGGCCGACCTCGAGGATGCACGCCGGACGACGCTCACGCTCACCTACGCGACGCCTCTGACGCGCGAACCGATCGGCTGACCGGTTGTCGGCTCAGAAGCCCCGCCAGATGTTGTCGAACGCCGCCTGCTCGATGCCGCGGCGCTGGCGCACCGCCTCCAGCTCCACGGTCGCGTCGTCGACCGCGGCGAGTACGGTCACCACCGCGGGGTCGGCTGACTGTCCGTTTCCGGGGGCCTCGTGGCGGATCCCGGCAGCGGCGCCGAGGGTGGCGAGGACGGGCTCGTCCGCCGCCCAGCGCGCGGCGGCCGCGCTGCGTTCCGGGGAGTCGGCCAGTTCCGGCGCCCCGCCATGCCCGAAGAGCATCCGTTTCCCCTCCGGAGCCAGCAGCCCTTCGTCGGTGATGGCCGCCGCGTACGTGGCGGCCAGGTCGCGTCCGCGGCGCCACAGCCACTCCTCAACCGATTCGTACGGCGCCTCGCGTACCAGTGCCTCGTCGGCCTGGTCGAGGAGCGGGTCGGACAAGATGCTCCTCGGCCCGGGCCTGATGCGGTCCTCGTCCAGCTTGATCGCCTCGGCGGCCAGGAGGTCGATCAGCTCGGCCCCGGCCAGCGCGAGCGACAACCCGCCACGCTCGACAGGGCGGCTGGGCTGCACGTCCAATGCCGTGATCAGCAGGTCCCTGGCGGTCGACATGGCGCACTCCCCATCCGGGCTCGGGGCCCGAGGCGAACCCCTCATTTTGTCCTGCCACGAGCCTAGGGTCCCGCCTGCCCTGCCACACCTCGGCGCATGGCGCCCGGCCTGGAGATGGAGGTAGACGGCCGAGCCGGTGGCTGCGGCGCCCGCGCCGGTGAGGATTGCCTGGGGATGCCGACACCGGATCGGTGGGCGAGCAGGCCGGCGGCGACGTCGATCTCGCCGTCGGAGGCCACGACGGTGGGGGCCTCGCCGGGCCTCAGCCAGAAATCCTCAACTCGTCGTCCACGTCGTGTATCAACACCTGCACGCTTCTCGGAAACGCCACGCCAACGACTCGAGATGCCGCGACAATCCGGTCCGGTTGCCCACACGCGGGAACTCCGCCGCCCACCCGCAGGCACCCCCGACTCGAACGACCCCGGGGCCGGAGCCCCGGATCGCGCTCCCGGGAGGCGGGAGCCTTTCGATCGGGCACGGACCTGCCCCTGGCGACCAAGACCATCTGTCCACCGGAACTTGTCGTTCTTGATGTAGTGGTCGGCTCCTCCGGTGCCGTCGGCGTTGACGTACGGCACCAGGTTGAGCGCGGTGCCCGGTTCGGGGCCGGGGAACCTGTTGCTCGGCTCGTCCGGCACCTCGCCCTTGTCGGGCATGAACGCAGCGATGTAGACGAGTGCCTTGACGTTGGGGTTGGCGGCGGCCCGGCTGATGACCGCGCGTCCGTAGGAGTGTCCGACCAGGACGAACTGTGCCGTCCGCGCGCAGCCGCCCTGTCGGCTCCCGCCCGGGGGAAAACCCCAGCCCTGCGGCGGCCCCGTCGGGCAACGGGACTGGGGTCTTTCCACGGTGCGAGCGCGGCCGGCCGGATGGTGTCCTGGGCCCGATCCACCCGACCGACCCCTGTGCCGGACCGATCCCGAAAGGCCAGACCATGACCGCGAAACCCGGGTCGCCCCTGGCGAACCGACGGACCTTCCTGCGCGCGGCGACCGCCGCGGGGGCGATCCCCGCCGCGGCTCTCGCCACCGGCGCGCTCGCGGGCACGGCGCAGGCCGCGTCCGGGCCCGACCTCCCCGACTTCGCACCGGTGCCGGCCGCCGCGCAGGGTCCGGCGCTGAACGGCGCGGGCTACTTCGTCGGCCGTATCGACGGACACCTGTACTGGGTCACGGACGGCAACTACCAGGCCATGTTCCTCAGCACGCGGGAAGGCGTCGTCCTGGTCGACGCGCCGCCGACCATCGGCCACAACCTGCTGCGGGCGATCGCCGAGGTCACCCGGGCCAACGGCCGTCCGGCCAAGGTCACCCACCTGGTCTACTCACACTCCCACGCCGACCACGCCGACCACGCCGGAGCCTCGTCGATCCTCGGCAAGGACGTGGTCCGCATCGGGCACAGCGAATGCCGGCGCTTCCTGCTCCGCGCGAACGACCCCAACCGCCCCGCCCCGACCATCACGTTCGAGGACCGCTACACGCTCCAGGTGGGCGGCGAGCACCTGGAACTGGCCCACCACGGCCCGAACCACTCACCGGACAACATCTTCATCCACGCCCCGGGCCACCGGACGCTGATGGTGGTCGACGTCCTGTATCCGGGCTGGGTGCCGTTCAAGCAGCTCGCCGTCTCCCAGGACATCCCGGCCTGGCTGCGCGCGCAGCACATCGCGATGGCCTACCCGTGGCGGACGCTGGTCGGCGGCCACCTCGGCCGGCTCGGGCAACGCGCCGACGGAGAACTCCAACTGGCCTACATGGCCGACCTGGAAGCCTCCACACGGGCGGCGATGAGCCTGGACCCGGCCCCGTACTTCGCGAAGTACGGCCCGGCCGGCAACTCCTGGGCGGTCTTGAAGACCTACCTGGACGCGGTCGCGGCGGCAGCGGCCGCGCCGGTCGTCGCGAAGTACACCGGAGTCCTGGCCGCCGCAGACGTATTCACGCTGGACAACGCCGGCACCTTGGTCGAGTCCTTCCGGATCGACGCGGGCATACTCGGCCCGTTCGGCACCCACCCGTGACCCGGCCGTCCGCCCCGCCCCTCCCACACCCGAAAACGGAGAACCCGCGATGCTGACCCCCACACCGGTCCTGTTCATCCACGGCCTGTGGCTGCACGCCTCGTCCTGGGACCCCTGGACCGAGTTGTTCCGCGCCGAGGGCTACGCGCCGGCCGCGCCCGGCTGGCCCGGCGACCCCGACACCGTGGCCGAGGCGCGCGCGAACCCGGAGAGCATCGCCGACCACGGCATCGACGACGTCGTCGAGCACTACGCCGGCATCATCCGCGGACTGGACCGGCCGCCGATCCTGGTCGGCCACTCCTTCGGCGGCATGATCGCCCAGAAACTCCTCGGGCAGGACCTGGCCGCCGCGGCCGTCGCCATCGACGCCGCCCAGATCAAGGGAGTCCTGCCGCTGCCGCTGTCGGCGCTACGGTCCACCCTGCCGGTGTTCAAGAACCCGGCGAACCGTCACCGCGCGGTGTCCCTCACCGCCGCACAGTTCCGCTTCGCGTTCGGCAACGCCGTGTCCGCGGAGGAATCCGACGCGTTGTTCGAGCGCTGGGCCATTCCGGCGCCCGGCAAGCCCCTGTTCGAAGCCGCAGCCGCCAACTTCAACCCCCACTCGCCGGCCAAGGTAGCCACCGGCAACGCCCACCGCGGACCCCTGCTGCTGATGACCGGCGGCAAGGACCACACCGTCCCGGAGTCCGTCACCCGCGCGACGCTCAAGCAGTATCGGCACTCGGAAGCCGTCACCGACATCACCGACTTCCCCGACAAGGGCCACTCCCTGACCATCGACAGCGGCTGGCGCGAAGTCGCCGACACGGCGTTGGCCTGGCTACGCTCGCACTCCCTGTAACCGGGCGTCCCCCGTCGAAGGAGCACGACATGGAACTCGGAATCGCCGGCAGGACGGCGGTCGTGACCGGAGCCGGCCGCGGCATCGGGCTGGCCATCACCCGCGCCTTGGTCGACGAAGGCGCTCGGGTGGTGGCCGGATCCCGCGAAGTCACCGCCGAACTCGGGGAGCTCACCGCCGACGGCCGGGTCGTCGCAGTGGCGGTCGACCTCGCCGAACCCACGGGACCGGCCGAACTGATCGCCGCAGCCACCGCCACGTTCGGCGGACTGGACATCCTGGTCAACAACGTCGGCGCGGTCCGGCCGCGCACCGGGGGCTTCCTCACCGTGACCGACGACGACTGGGACGCGACGCTGAGCGTCAACTTCCTGGCGGCGGTCCGCACGACGCGAGCGGCCCTGCCGATCCTCCTCGACCGGGGCGCCGGAAGCATCGTCACCGTCAGCTCCGTCAACGCCTTCCTGCCCGACCCCCTGGTCATCGACTACGGCGCGGCCAAGGCGGCACTGTCCAACTTCTGCAAAGCGCTGTCGAAGGAAATCGGCCCGCGCGGTATTCGCGTGAACACCGTCAGCCCCGGCCCTGTCGCCACCGCGCTGTGGATCGGCCGGTCCGGCGTCGCGGCCACGGTGGCCCGGGCAGCGGGCGGCACCGCCGACGACGTGGCCAGGCAGGCCGCTGCCGACGCCGCCACCGGCCGCTTCACCCGGCCGGAGGAAGTCGCCGACCTGGTCGTGTACTTGGCCGGTGACCGTGCCGCGAACATCACCGGGTCCGACTTCACCATCGACGGCGGTCTCGTCACCACTTTGTGACGCATCCGTATCACTATCCACGAGGAACACCCCGCCGAGCTCACCGGCATCCTGCCGGCCTTCCTGAACTGCGGCCGGTGACCTCACGGACGTTCCGGGTCCCGCGGCGGCATCTCCCGGCCCGCCACAGTGCCGGGAGATGCCGCGCCCGGGCCCCTCATGCGTCCGTGGCCCCGTCGTCGAGGACGGACTTGAGCTGTCGTCGCGAGGTGATGCCGGGCCTTCGGAAGACCTTGTTGAGGTGGTACTCGACGGTCGACGTCGTGATGAACAACCGGGCGGCGATCTCGGTGTTGATGGCCCCGCCGGCCGCCGGCTCCGCGACCCGGCGCTCCTGCGGGGTCAGGCCGAGCCCGCCCTGGGCATCCCGCTTCCTGGCGTGCTCACCGGTGGCCACCAGTTCAACGCGGGCACGCTCGGCGAATCCCGCCGCACCCATCCCCGCGAACATCTCGTACGCCGTGCGCAGTTCGGCACGCGCCGCGCCGCGCCGCCTGCGCCGACGCAGCCACTCGCCGTACAGCAGACGCGACCGCGCCAGTTCGGTCGCCACCCTCGTCCGGCCGAGCAACTCCACGGATTCGAGGTACAGCGCCTCGGCGTGGTCGTCGTCGGCCATCAGCGCGCGGCAGCGGGCCGGCAGGCCCAGCGCCCAGGGGGTGCCCGCCGCCGGTGCGCGCTCCTCCAGACGGGCCAACGCGTCCTTCGCGGCGCGGTGGTCGCCGCAGCGCACGCCGGCCTCGACGACGTCGTGTGCCACCCGGGCCGCCGTGCTGCAGTTGTCCTTCCCGAAGGTGATCCGCGCCAACGCCAGCGCCTCGGCGTACCGTCCATGACCGATCTCCAGCACCGTGAGGCAGTTGCGGGCCCAGTCGCCGAACGCGTCGTGGCCCTTGTCGGCCACCCAATGCCGCGTGATCACGTCGGCGGCGGCCCTGGTCTCCGCCTCACGGCCGCTCCAGGCCAGCAGGTCGATCCGGTGGGCGGGGCCTACCTGCGGCAGCCCGACGAGCGCGGCAAGCTCCTCGGATTCGTCGATACAGGCCGCCGCGGCGGCGAAGCGGCCGGCACGTTGCTCCCACACGGACCGCACCAGCAGCGTCGTCCACAACGCACTGAGCGCGCCGCTGCCGCGTTCGTGTTCTTCGAGCCGGCTGTTCGCCGCGTAGCCGGCGAGCGCGGCGAGCGGCAGCCCGTCCTCGACGATGTCGGGGCCCTCGCACAGGACCTCCAACGCTCGGCGCAGGATCGGCACCGACGCCGGGTGGCCGACATGCACGCGTACGGCGAACCCCTTGAGCAGGAGGTCTTCGGCGGTCGAGGGCTCCGGCCGCATCGCGGGTGAGCCCAGCACGGCGCCACCGAACTCCCGGGGTGCGAGGGTGCTGTGGTTGCCGAGCAGTATCGCGTGCATGCCTTCGAACAACATCCCTCGGGCCAGCGCCGGCTCGGCGTCGGCAATCGAGCGGGCCGCGTCCAAGAGGAGGCGTGGGACGCCGGCAATGCGCGCGAAGCACAGATCGATGGTTGCTTTGGCCCGCACCGAGCGCGCGTGCAGGACCGGGTCGCCGGGACCGAGGAGCGGCATGGCCCGGTCGAGAATGGCCTGCGCCACGTCCGGATCCCCGGCAGCGAGATACGCGCGCGCCGCCTCGATCAGGCGCGCGGGCCGGCCGGTCGCGGACAGTTGCGCGGCCCGCGCGAGGAGCGCCGCCTGCTCCGCGCACCCGCCGCGGACCCGGACTCGCTCCGCGGCGGCCGCCAACTCCGCGGCCACCTCGTCGTCCAGCCCGATCGTCGCCTCTGCCCGGTGCCAGGCCCTGCGGACCGGGTCGCGGGCGGGATCGCTGAGCGCGGCGAGCGTCTCGTGCACCCGGCGCCGATCCGCGGCGTCCGCGCCCCGATAGACCGCGGAGCGGATCAGGGGGTGCCGAAACCCGGCGTGGTCGTCGGGAGCGAGGATGCCGGCGGAGACCGCGGCGTCCGCGGCCTTGGCGGGGATGCCGAGGACACCGGCCGCGCGCCACAGCAGCAGCGGGTCCTCGGTCGGCGCGGCGGAGAGGAGGAGCAGGAGCGCCCGGGTCTCGGCGGGCAGGGCGCCGATACGGTGCGAGAAGTGCGATTCGAGGCGTGCGCCCACCGGGAGCGGCGCGTGCAGCGGCGTCGTGCCCGCCAGATGATCGGGTGCCAGGGTGCCGGCGATCTCGATCAGGGCCAGCGGGTTGCCGCCGGTTTCGGCGACGATCCGGGCAGCCATCCCCGGGGCGAGGCGCCCTGGAACGGCCGCCCTGAGCAGGGTCCCGGCGTCGGCTCCCGGCAGTCCGTCGAGCCGGAGGGCGGCGATGCCGTCGAACGGTCCGGGGCCCGCGGGCTCGTCGCGGCCGGCCAGGATCAGGCCGATGGCGTCGGCGTGCAGGCGGCGTGCGACGAACGCGAGCGCGTCGGACGACTCGCGGTCCAGCCACTGCAGGTCGTCGACCAGGCACAGCAGCGGCTGCTCCAACGCCGCCTCGGCCGGCAGCGTGAGGCAGGCCATGCCGACGAGGTACCGGTCGGCGGGCGGACCGGCGAACATGCCGAACGCCGAGCCGAGCGCCTCGCGTTGCGGAGCCGGGAGCGCGTCGAGGCCGGTCGGCACAGGACGAAGCAGCCGGTACAGGGACGCGAAGCCGAGGCGGGTCTCCGACTCGACTCCGGCGGTCCTGACGACGCGGAGGTCCCCGGCGGTCTCGGCCACCCGGTCCAGCAGCCGCGTGTCGCGACAGCGGCGAGTTCGCCGTGCCGCCCGGTGAACGGGGCGGCACGGGCACGGGAACCTACCCACAGCGGTATCGTCACCGCTCCAGCGTCGTAGCCCTCGTGGAGGTCGCGGAGCGCCCGCGCCGCGACTGCGAGCTGTCCGGTGCCGGTCAACGCCTCGCCCAGCACGGACTGTTGCCACAGCCAAAAGGGCTTGAACCGGAGCCGAATTCCGTCGCCTTCGGTGCGGGTCGCCCGGTCGAGCAGCGGTTCGAGCGCGCGCAGCATGGCCGGGCGGTCGGCTCGCGCCTGGGCCGGCGTTGCCGCCGCCGGCGACGAGTACACGATCTCCACGGGGGAGCCGAGGGCCTGGGTGAGCTGGGACAGGAGCTCGACGTGTTCGTCGGCCGCGTCCCACTGCCCGCGGCCGGCCTGCACGCACACTGCGGCGAACCGCGCCGCCGAGTCGCCGATCCGCTGGTCCTGGGCGGCCGCAATCGCCAGCGCGCGGTCCGTGGCGGACTCGCTGCCGTTCCAGTCGCCGTCGAGATAGTCCACCACCGACATGAGCGAGAGCGTCAGGGAACCGAGCTTCGACCCGGCACCTTGCCGGTCGCGCCTTGCGACCGTCGCCAGATCGGCTCGGGCCGAGGCGAGTTCCCCCAGAAACAGGCGCAGGACACCGCGCGTGGCCAGCGTGTCGAGCTGGTGCGCGACATCCCGCAGGGCCGCGCGCGGCCCGCGGTCCCAGAGCCGGCCCGTCGCCAGGACGGCGCGGGTGAAGTCCGTCGTGGCGGGGTCGAGATCGCCGATCGCCAGGGTCCGCCGGGCGATCTTCACCGTCTCGGCGCCGCGGCCGTTGCGGAGCATGATGTTGGCCAGGAACGTGCCGGCGAGCACCGCCACCCAATCGGCCCCCGGCTCGGCGAGCGCCGACCGCCAGGCCTCGTTCAGCAGGGCCTCGCCGGACGGGAACCGACCGGCCGTCATGTCCATGACGCCCAGCACGCAACTGCGCAGCGGCCCCGGCGTGCAGTCCTCGACCTGGGGCCGCAGTTTGGCGGCGGTGACCGGCTGCATGGTGAGGAGCGACTGGGCGCAGGCGGTCAACAGCCGCCGTTCGCGGTCGTCTCGATGCTCGGACAGGGCGGACGCCCACAGCAGGCGCGTCGCCGCCAAGGCGTTCCGGCCGTTCGACGCTTCGTACGTCCCGGACTGCTCGAGTTCGTCGGCAAGCTGCGGATCCGCGCCGGTCGCCGCCGCGACCCGGTGCGTCCACGCCGCAGCCGTACCGACCAGGGCCGCGGCACTCGCGTGCAGCGTGCGGCGACGCTCGGGGCCTATCGCGTCGTACACGGCATCGCGCTGCAGGGCGTGGACCAGCTCGACGGGGCTCTGCGGTTCGGCCGGCCACCACTGCGCGAGTCCGACCGCCAGCGCGGGGCCGAGTGCGCGGGCCGGATCCTCGAGTGCGGCGAGTCGGGCGGCTGTCGCGAGCGGAACCCGCGTGCCCAGCACCGCCATCGCCTCCTGGAGTTCCACGGATTCGCGGGGGAGGCGGTCGACTTGGGCGCGGATCCCGACCTGGAGCGAGCGGGGCACCGGCCACCGCTCGAACGCCTCGTCGCGGAGCGTGTCGACGGGAACCTCGGCCAACACCGTGCGGAGGTAGAGGGGGTGCCCGCGGGTGTAGGCGTGCAGCCGCCGGACCAGGGCCGGAGCCAACCGCGCCTCGATCAACCCACGTGCGAGCTGGGCCACATCGCCGTCGTCGAGCCCGTCCAACGCGATCCGGACAGCGCGGTCCGAGGACCGCACCAGCCGGTCCGGCACACCGGCTGAGCCCTCCTCGTCGGGGCGGGTGGCCAGGACCGTCAGGCCCCGGTCCGCCCACAGCCGCCGACCGCGGCCGAGGGCCGGGCGGTCGCGGCGCGACGGCCCGATCGGGTGCGCGGCGCGGCCGGTGCGCGCCGGGGGTGGATCCCGCGCGGGGTCGACCCGTACGACGCGCCGGACGACGGGCCCGAGTTCGACGTGGGGCCGACGCTGGACGCGTACGGGACACCGATCCCCGCAGCTGAGCCATTCGTCCCGGAACCGGCCCCCCGACGGAGCCGTCCGACTTCGACCACCGGCACCGTCCCGTTCGTCACTGACATTTGGTCGTGGCGAGAAGTGCTGTCACTTTCGCGGCGGTCGACAGGGCCCGTGGTGCCGGTGGTAGCGCCGTTGTCGAAGGCAGAGACAACGTCAGTGAGAACGGCGAGGTTCTGCCAGTGCTTCGGCGGAGTTGGTGTCAGCGGGTCGGGTCGGGCTGGACAGGTCGAGGCGTGGTCTGCTTGCGTTGCGTGTGTGATCCCTTCGGGTGCGGTCCTCCTGCTCGGGCAGCTGTCACCGGCCGTCGCGGCGGACGTCCTGTCCCGGCTCGCCCCGGACGCCATGGATACGCTGCTCGGCGGGTCACCGCTCACGGCCCCGTTCGTCGCCCGCGTCGTCGCGCACGGGACGCACCGGCAACACCTGCGGATCGTCGCCTGTCCCTCGGTCGGCACGGACGTCCGCGAGCGGCTCCTCGACCAAGGCGATCCCGAAGTCACGGCCGCCGTCTACCGGTCCCCTTCCACAACGCGCGGCCTCCAGCGCCGCGTACGGACGATGCTGCCTCCCGCAAGCCTGCTCCCCGGCCCGCAGGAGCGCGCCGGTTGGCAGGCCGGGCACATCGAGTACCGGCTCTACCCGTTGGTCGAGTCCGACGACCGGGGGACGGTCGTGGCCGCGCTGACGTACCTGGCGCCCTACACCCGGTCGCCGGGCGCGCTCGCGGCGATCCTCCGCGGCTACCAGCAGTTGCTGCGGCTGTCCGGCCCGGATGCGGTACGCGACATCGTCGGCATCCTCACCGACCTGCGACGGCGGCCGCCGCGCGAGGACGTCCCGCTCGAAGTGCGCTCGGCGTTCGAGAATCCCACCGATCCGGGGTGCCTCGCCCACGCGCTCGCCCGGCTGGGCAGCACCGAGTACCTGGCGGACCAACTGGCGAACGCGAACCTCTCCAATGCGGGCGCGCACTCACTCCTGATCGCTCCCCGCGACGACGAACTCGACTGGGACGTCCTGTCCGAGAGGCTTCCTCTGTCCGCCCGACGGAACTTCACGTTCCTCCTCGCCCGAGAACCCGGGTGTCCACCGCGGTTGCTCCCCGTGGATTGGCGCGACCGGAAGCTGACCTCCGGCCGTGCCGAGCCCGCGGACCCCGCCGACCGGTCAGGGCCGGACGAACTGCTGCGCACCTCCTCGGCGTCCGCACCACGCGTGCTCGACGCGCTCAGAGCCGGCCGCCTGCCGGCCGCAGACTACGTCGCCCACGGCGCCCCCGCCACGTACGCCCTGGCCGTGCTGCTAACCGGCGGACCGGTCCTGTGCGCGGAAGCGTCCGCCGCGCTCACCGAGCCGACCACCCGGCACCTCGGCGAACACACCGACGCGTGGGTCGCCGCAGTGAACCTGCTGCCGGACTTCCCCGGCACGACGCACGAACTCCTCGAAACCGCAGCCGCCATGACCGCCCCATGAAGCCCATCGACCGGCGTCGACCGCCTTCCTCCAGGGATACGGCGGTCGTCCCGACATCCGTGGTGATCTTGAGCGCACCACTCCGAGGCGTTCGGAGGAACCACTCTGCCCCTCCACCTCGTTCGAAGGAAACCCTGTGTCGATCCCACCCACGCGCCTGCCCACACCGACGATTTTCGACTCCCGCGACGCGCACCCGGCCCCGAACGCGCGATTTTCCCAACGGAACCGAGCATCCGTCCCAGGTTCTGCAAACCCACAGGCCACAGGCCAGACCACGTCGAGCAAGAGAGCGAAACCCAGGCCACACGGTCGGGATCCAAAATCTCGGATTCTGCAAACCCGATGGTCAACACATGATGGATCGACAAGACCTTTCAAAACAGCCGGGACGGAGCAACCGAAACGGGCGACGGAACGCTCCTCCAGAGGCCGCACGAGCGGCTACGACCCGCTCGTCCCGAGACTCCGCAGACTCAGGGGATCGGTCCGGTGAGGTGGTGGGCCAGGTCCGGGACCAAGGGAGGGAGTACGGCGGCGGCGCCGGTGATGCGGAACTCGGTGATCGTGGCGGGACATCCGTCGCCGACGAGCCGTGCCACCGCGGCGAGACGGTGGTTGCCGTCCAGGACGAGGATGCGATCGGGGGCGACGGCCCAGGTCGCGAGCGTGAGGTGGATGGGGCCGCTGATGGCCCGGGCGGAATACCAGTCCTCGACCGCGGTGATGCGGGCATCGCGTCCGGGCGCCACGAGTGTGCGGTCGTGGGCCGCCTGCTCATGCCGGATCGGGTGGGCGCCGGGATCGTCGTGGTCGACCTCTCCCCGCGCCGGAAACGCCGGGTCGTGGTACCAGGGCGAGCGGTAGGGAGTCAGGGCGGCCAGGTCGCGAGGCTCGATCACCGTCTGCACGCGCTCGATCCGTACCCCTCCGCCGGGTGCGCCGACGAGGCGGGCGAATCGATCCCAGTCGAGCCGGACACGGATCCGATCCCGACCGCGCGTGTAGTGATGGCGAAACACCTCGAAGGGCACCCGGGTACCCGTGAAGGCGGCCAGGCGGCGGGTCACGGGGTCGATCGTGGCGGTCCGGTGCGCGCGCACTGTCGCGGATCGCCGCGCGGCCACCCGCGCGGCTTCGGCCAGACGCGATACGACGTCGTGGAAGCGGTCCCATTCGTCCGCGGTCCACGTGGCGTGGAGGTCCAGCGACGTGGCGAGGCGGCTCTCGATCTCGTCGAGGACGGCGCCGACGGTTTCCAGGTACTCCGTTTGCATAGTGCTCCGGGCCAGCGGCAGCAGGGCCATGCCCGCCCGGGCGTCGTAGCAGACGCGCACGATCTCGCCCGAGGACGAGCGGCTGCGCAGGTGCGGGATCCGCGCGGACAACACGGCAACCTTCTCGACGAGTTCGAGGTCGGCCAGTGCTTCCTGGATCAGGCTCTGGCGGCGGGCGAGCAGAATGCCGACGGTGACGGTGACCAGGGCGCCGAGCACCACGCTCGACGCCCAGTCCGCGAGACTCCATGCCTGACCGCGCCAGGCGAGGACCGCGTCGAGCGCCACCGCCACGACAGGAACGATTGCGAGCGGCCAGTAACCGCTCACGAAAGAACGCACGTTCGCCACCCATCCCCCTCGGCACCCACTCCGCGCACGTGCGTCAAGAATGGCAAGCGAACCTGCCCCGGGGAACCCGTTCGACCTCCCGGCCCCGCTCGGGGCCACGTCACCTCGACAGGACCGGCCCGTACAGGCCCGGTGTGTGGTCGGCGACCACCCGCTCCACGGCAGCCTGATCCCACGGCCCCAAGCCTGCGGCATCGAACCGGGACGCCGCACCCGAATACGCGTCCCATGCCCTACCGGGCCGCCCGCGCCGCCTCCGTCCTGGCCTGCACGAGGGCATGAGCGTCGGGGACCGCTACCGGGTGGAACATCTGCTGGGCCAGGGGGGTTTGGGGGAGGTCTGGGAAGCGGTGGACCTCAGGCTCGACCGGCGGGTGGCGATCAAGTTCGTCACCGGCGTCGTGCAATACCCGGAGGCGGCCCGGCGGTTCGCCCGCGAGGCCCGCACCCTGGCCGCGCTCCACCACGGCGGCGTCGTCACCGTCCACGACGCCGGCACGATCGACCACCAGGGCCGGCCACTGCCCTACCTCGTGATGGAGAAACTCCACGGCGCCACCTGGGAGAGCGCGCCCGTGGACTCGATCGTCGACACCGGCGCCCGCCTGGCGGACGCGCTCGCGCACGTCCACGACGCCAGGATCCTGCACCGCGACGTCAAACCTGCCAACATCATGATCTGCACGGACGGGCGCATCGCGCTGATGGACTTCGGGATCGCCCACGACGACGCGTCCACCACCCGCACCTTCACCGCCCCGGGCATGGGCTTCGGCACCCCCGCCTACATGGCCCCCGAACAGATCCAGGGCCAACCCGCGACACCCGCCTCCGACGTGTACTCCCTCGGCCTGGTCCTCGTCGAGAAACTCACCGGCCACCGCCTGCCCGCCGACCACCTCACCGCACAGGCAGCCGTCGCCATACCCCCACACACGCGGGCCACACTCACGCGCATGACCGCCACCCGCCCCGAACAACGACCCGCCGCGGCCGAATGCGCCGAACTCCCGCGCACACCGGCGAAGTCCGTGAGAACAGCCGACCCCACTCTCGACACCACCCTGAAGAGACTCGCCCCGCCGGCGGTGCTCCTCGCGCTGTTCGCCCTCAGCCTGTTTCTGCCCGCCTACCCCAGCTGGTCCGTCCGGGAAAGCCTGGTGGAGCAAGGTGGCGGGTTGGGCCTGGGGGTGTTCGTCGGACTGGCGACAACCCTGGTGATGACGGCGGCCCTCACCGCCGGCGACAGGGCCGCGCCGCGGCTGACGGGCTACGCGGGCGCGGCCCTCGCCCTGGGCTGCCTGCTGTGGCTGGGCTCGACCAGCCCGCCCTTCTACCACTACAACTACGCGAGCGCCTACACGCAGATCCGCTTCGGCATGTGGTTCTTCTACCCGATCACGGCCCTGACCATCGCCGTGTACGTCCACCGGGAGTTCCGCACGCGCGGCACGACCGCACCAACACCGGAACGCCTCGTCGTGCCGGCGATGCTCCTCACCCTGTTCGCGATCACCCTGCTCCAGCCCGCGTACCTGGGATATGACGACCGCCATCGCAGCGTGGGGCGGATCGTCGTCGGCAACGGCCTCACCGGCATCCTCCTGCTCGTCGGACTGGCCACGACGCTCGTGGCGACGGCGATCCTCGTCCGGGACTCCGGCATGCCCACCCGACTGACGGGCTACATCGGGGCGGCACTCGCCACGGAAAGTCACCTCGCCCTCGACACGTCCTACGACGTATACGTCGAAGAGGGCGCCACCCACCACTACTTCGTACCGACCCGTCTCGCGATGTGGCTCTTCCGCCTGACGGCCATCGCCGCCGTCGCCGTGTACGTCCACCGGGACATCCGTGTCCACCGGACGACGCCACCGCCGTAGGCCCTCTCCCGGTCAACCCCTCCTCCGCAACGCCCGCAAAACGTGCTCGTCCCGCTCTCGCGCCCCGAACGGGATCGTCCCGTTGCTGCCGAAGCCATCAACGAGACACCCGAAGAAACACAATCCCCCGCCTTATGCACTGTCCCGGCGGAGCGCGTCGCCCGAGGTATGGGTCGGGTGGTTGTCAGTCGTTCGCAGTCCATTGTCGAGTCGGGCGATCTTCTCCTCGGCGGCGAGACTCACGGACAGCCCTTCGGCCCCGTCGAGCCGAGGGCCGGGCACCGTCGTCGGTTGCGGCGGGTCGGTGGCGCAGGCGCGCGGGCCGGTCGCGAGAGGACGCGCTGCAGCGCATGTGGCCGAAGCGCTGCTGGTCCGAGCACGCCTTCCCATGCCATGTTCGACGTTTCGGTACGACCGGCTACGGGAGTTGAGAATGCTCGTGACGGAGTTCAGCACGGGGGTCGTGGAAGCGCCGGAACGGTTCGCGCTGTGGCAGGAGGTGACGGAACGGTCGCATATGCGCAATGGGCTGCGCAGCGACGAC
Organism: Embleya sp. NPDC059237; assembly: GCF_042754105.1. Classification (NCBI taxonomy): domain Bacteria; kingdom Bacillati; phylum Actinomycetota; class Actinomycetes; order Kitasatosporales; family Streptomycetaceae; genus Embleya; species Embleya sp. NPDC059237. Next base: position 199,905 of record NZ_JBHZAE010000011.1, read on the forward strand.
CACGACGACTTTCGTGCCAGGATGCGCGGCTTGGATCTGGGGGAGGTACAGGTGTCCGCGCTGGCCTTCCCGCATCTGGAGGTCGTGCGGACAGCGAAGTTGATACGGCAGTCCGACCCGGAGGTCTATCAGATCAACTGCTTTCTCGGTGGGCGGGGGATCGTCTCCGTGGGCAAATACGACACCACGCTCCATACCGGTGACCTCGTGGTGATGGACAGCAGCCTTGCCTATCGAGGTGATGTCCGGGGCGATTCGGGCAGGTGGTCGCACGTGACCGTGCAGTGTCCGCGAGGGCTGTTGCCGTTACCGGCGAAGGCGGTTCGACCCCTGCTCGCCGTCCCGATCAGCGGGCGCAGCGGCATGGGCGGGGTGTTCGCCCGTTGGTTGTCCGACCTCAACGCGCGTGCCGACGAGTTCAGCCCGGCCGATGTCCCTACCCTGGCCTCGGTCACCATGGACCTCCTGGCATCCGTACTGGCGCGCTGCCTGGACTCGGAGGAGGCGCTGAGCCCGGAGGCCCGAAGGACCGCTCTGCGTGCCCGGGTCGTCGCGTTCGTCGAACGGCACCTGGCCGACCCGGATCTCACGCCCCGGGCGGTCGCGGAGGCCCACCACATCTCCCTGCGCCTGCTCCAGCAGCTCTTCGCCGAGGTTGACACTTCACCGGCGGCCTGGATGCGCCGGCGCCGTCTCGAGCGTTGCCACCTCGATCTGGCCGACCCCCGCTTGAGCGCCCACCCGATCCAGGCCGTCGCCGAACGCTGGGGCTTCACCAACGCGACCCACTTCAGCCGCCTGTTCCGGGCCACCTACGGAATGCCGCCGCGAGACTTCCGCAACCTGATGCTCGCGGGATGCGCGAATCGGCAAGGACCGTGCGCGGAATGACTGGTCCGAGTGCTGTGGCCCTCGACATCCTGGATTCCTCGACGGAGTTGGCCGCGCGAAGATCAACTCCGCAGAAAGGATCGGTGTCCTCACCGGCCACAACCCCAGGACCCGCGATCACCGGGATCGGAGAGCGATGGGTTCCACAAGGGATGGCCTCACGCCCACCCGCGGTTTCGGGCAGCTTCGCGTCTTCACGGCCTCCTCGGCGGTCGCGGGCGCACTGCTTGTCAGTCTCCCCGACAGCGATCCGGCGGCGCCGGTGGCGGTCCGGTCAGCGGTGCCTTCCTAGTCGAAGCCTCCCCGAGCCGCGGTTTCCTTGTTCGGGGCATGTTCCGGACAGGGTGGACCTTGCTCACCACGCGATGGCAGGTCGTAAATCGGACAAGGATGGTCGATCACTTCGGTCGAGTCGTTCCGCACAAAACGACGCATACATACCCTCGACACGAATCTTGGGAGAATCGATGTACAGACGTGGACGCACGTTGTTCGCCGGGCTGTTCGTGAGTGTCGTATCCCTCGTCCTCCTCACGGCGGCTCCCGCCACAGCCGATACGTTCTACCTGAACAGCGGCAAGTCACAGAAAGGCGGCTACAATCACGGCTACGCCGCCGTCGGCGGTTCCACCGCCATATTGCAGGCATGCGACTCGGGACCGGGCGACAGCCGGCGGGCGGTCACCTCCATCTCGACCGACGCTGGCGGCTACTTCGAGGTACAGGACGCGAACGGCAGCAACAACGGCTGTGAAGAGGACTTCTTCGCGGAACCCGACCTCATCTACAGCGGCCTCGGATACATCATGTTCTCGTGTATCCAGAACGGCCCCGGCGGAACCCCCTACAACTGCACGCAGAGAAGGGGGGTCGTCGACTGATCCCGGCCTCGGGTGACGGACTGCCGAGAGAATCCCGAACCACCGGTAGTCATGGCAACACTCCGCCACAAACGCCGCGACGGACCTCGGGACCCCGCCGGTGCGAGACATCGCCCCCTTGAGTCACCGATCCGCGAACGACGGACGTAGGCGGCGGCATCGAGGAATTGCGCAAGCGGGGGGATCACCGTGCTGCTCGGCCCGCGCGTCTACGAGAGCCCGGCACCGGCGGCGACCGCGTCGACGCCTACCCGTGGCCCCCATCGAAGCCGTACCTCAGGACAGAGATCGGGCTGTGGATCCGGTGTTCCGGCGCCGCTTGGTGATCGCTCGACGCGGTGCTCGATGAAGCGGAGTGGGAACGGACGTGATGCGGTGTGCTCGGTTTCCCGAGTACACCGCATCATCGAGTTCACGGCGGGGCCTATCGCGCGCCCTGGGATGGTGCACTTTACGGTCGGGAGCGCCCCGCCCCGCAAACTCACGATGTCCCGCCCTTGTCGACGCCGGCGCCGGTCGGCCCGATCCTCGTCCCCTCGAGCCGCAGGATCACTGCGTTGGCGACTTCTCTTCACGCCACCGGCCCTTGTGTTCATCCACGCCACCCGATCGGGCACGGCACGATCGAAGTAGGGGTGCCGGCGGGCGCCGGTGCCGTGGACCAGGACGCCACGGGGTTGGGCGGGTGTGGGGTGTGGGGCGGGCGCGCCGAGGAGGTCGAGGGCGGCGCGGGGTCCGTGGTCGCGGCGGGCAGCGGCGGTTTCGTCGAGGTCCCAGGCCATGGCGGCGACGATGGTGCGTCGGCGGCCGCGGACCTGGACCTTGCCGCGGATCAGCAGGAGGCCGGAATGGAAGACGGTGTGGGCGCAGGCGGGGTGGGAGTCCTCGAAGAAGGCGATGTCGACGAGTCCGGAGCCGTCGTCGAGGGTGACGAAGATGATGCGTTTGCCGGAGGCGATGGGTGGGGTCTGGGTGGAGGCGCGGACGCCGGCGGCCAGGACGGTGCGGCCGGGGGTGTGTCGGCGAGGTGGCGGGCGTCGACGGTGCCGATCTCGTGGAGCAGTCGGTGGTGGTGGTCCATGAGGTGGCGGGTGACGTCGATGCCCGGGATGTGCAGTTCGGCGCCGAGGGCTTCGCGGGTGGTCATTTCGGGGAGTCCGCTGGGGTGGGTGGCGTCGAGGAGGGTGTCGGGGAGGGGGATTTGGCCGTCGCCGACGTTGCGGTGCGGCGGTGGAGTTCGGGGAGTTGCGGGAGCATGTCGCGGCGGGTGAGGCGCCCGTCGTGAACGGTGTCGAGGGCGCCGATGCGGGCGAGGTGTTCGGCGGTGGGCAGGGTGGGGCGGGCGCGTTGCCGCAGGTCCGTCAGGGAGGTGTAGGGGCAGGCGGTCGTCCGAGGAGGCCTCGATCGATGAGGCTCCGGACGTACGGCGGCCAGTCCGCGGCCAGTTGCCCGGCGATCGTGTCGTGGACGTCGCAACGGATTCGGGGGGTGACCCCCTGCGAGTCGCCTTTGGCGTAATGGATCCGGACCCCGGTGCGGGTCGGTCGCACAGCACGGGGTGCGCGGCCGGCAACGCCGGCGACGTCGACCAGGGCGGTGGCGATCACCCAGTCGTCGCCATGCAGCACAAGCAGGTTGAACGCCTCCTCGGCGCGGCCGTGCCGGGCGAGCGGCCTCGTGTAGGCGTCCAGGGCTTTGGGGTGCCCGGCCTCCATGCGCTTTCGGGTGATGTCGATCGCCTCGTCGACGCGGCCCCAGCCCTCCGGCAACCCGGCCGCGCCAACGACGGCCGCCCACCAGTCCGTTGCCACGTACGGAGCGAGCACCTCCCACGCATCGCCCTGCCGGCCCCGATCACCCAGTGCTCTTGCCCACGCCAACGCGCAGAACCACTGGCCGCGTCCGGCCTGCGCCTCCACCGCGTCGGCACCGGCCTCGTTCGAGCAGCCGCGAGGCCGGCTCCGGCGGGCCTTCTGCTCGGCCGCCGCCTCGAAGAGGACGCCCGCCGGGGGGTGCATGTCGTTGTGCGCGTGCCCGATGATCTGCGGCTCGATGAACGAGTACGCCGGTAGCCGTCCGGTCCGGGCGTCCTCGAAGAACCGGGCCGTCGACAGGAAGTGGGTGGCGAACTCCGGGCGAAGCCGCGCGGCGTGGATCACCCCGGTCAGCGCCGCGTGGCGCGGCGGGTCGCAGTACACCCGCCGGCTCGGTCCGGCCGCGTCGAGGCGGTCGAACAGTTCGAGGAACACGCCGACCTCGAAGCCGAAGTCGCACGTTCGACCCATGTGGAAGCGAACGCATTGGCGATGCAAGGAGCGCATTCGGCGGAAGCGGAACCGGAGTCCGATGTGTGCGGTCCGCTCCCCCACGTGTGCGCGTCGACCGCCCGGGACTTCTCCCCCGGTGCTGGGGCCTCTGGGAAGCCGAGTCCCGAGGGGCGCTCGCGTTCACATCGAACGCGAAGACCACATGGTCCGACAACGGGTACCGAGAGCCCGCTCGGATGCACGACATCCTCAGCACCATGGCGCGCGCGGCGGCATCGTGGAAGGACGTCGACCAGCAGCTCGGGCGGCGACTGGAGGACTGGCTGCTCACCGACTCCGGACTGACGATGGCAGCGACCGATTCGTCCCTCGAAAAGAAGACTCGGTCAATTTCGGTCGAATTTGCTCCAATCTCGCCCGTTCCGATCCGGTCGGCCTGATCCGGTCGCCGGCCCGCGCCGGCCGCGCTTTCCGGGGCCGTCGGTTGCGTGGTACACCTCGGTGCACGCCACGCAGAAAGACCGCCCATGCGCCTGTACTGCCTGCTCCGCCTGCTCCCCGCGACCGTCGTCGCCATCGTGACCTGCTGCGCGTGGATCGTCGGGACACCGGTGGCCTCGGCCGAACCGGAACGGGTGTGCGCGTTCCCCCCGACCTCCGAAGTCGTCGGGCTTCCGGACGAGTTCACCGCCGGCGGCGAGGCCCGGACCTTCAAGGTGTCGATCACCAACGACACGCCGCGCGAACTCCCCTTCGTGCACTATGTCGAGGTCACGGACTGGGCCTCCGGCAAGGAGCCGGCCCGCCACGCGACGCTGGAATACCGCAGCCCGGAGACCGGGGACTGGCTCCCGATGCCCTTGGTATCCGCAGGCTTCGAGGTCCTGATCCCGAAACCGGACGACATTCCTCCCGGCCCCGGCACGCGGTCCACCCCGTGGCACCTGGCGAGCGGCGCGACGCTCACCATCGACGTACGCCTGGCGTTCGACGCGGAGGCGAAGTTCCCGCCGGGTGGCGTCCTGGTGGTTTACTGGGCGCATATCGTCGCCGGCGAGTGGACCTGGCAAACGAGGACCCCGCCCTGCGACCTGACGGTCGTCCCCGTCGACGGATCGACGCCGAACCCGGAAACCGACACCGGCCCCGATCCGTCGGCGGCCACCGGTCCGGGCGCGGCGCCGCGCACCCCGTCCTCGGCACCGCCCGCCGGATCCACCCGACCGTCCGGGGCCTCACCCTCCCCGGGCAGCACGGCCGACGGCGCAGGCGACACCGCGAAGATCGCCGCCAGGGTCGGCATCGCGGCCCTGGCCATCGGCGCCATCGCAGCGGTCGTGGTCCTACGCCGACGCCGCGCCTCGCGCTGACCCCCACCGCACCAGCACACCACCGCCGGCGAGCCCGAGCCCGACAGCAACGACCGCCTCCTACCCCTCCACCAGCGTCAACGCCGACAGCGGCTGCCCCGCCCAGATCCGGCGGGACGCCTCCTCCGGATGGCGGTCCACCGTCGGTCGGGCGGCGAAGATCCGCGTCCGGCGCCGCTCCGGCTCGTACGCCGGCCATCCCGGGTCGCCGCGTGTGGCGAACACCGTCCAGGCGGCGCGCATGTGGGCGGACAGCGCCGCCGCCCCCTCCTCGGCCGGGCCCGCGGTGTCATACGCGAGTTCGAGTGCCTTCTCCAGCTCGGGGCGGACCTTGACCCGGGTGCTGATCTTCTCGGAGAAGACACTCTTACAGTGGGCGGCCCCCAAGGCGTCGAGCCGGCTTTGGGGTATTCGCCGGGCGGTCGAGCAGCGCGCGTAGCCAATCCGGATCGGCCGTGCGGCGGCAACCGCAGGACTCGCGTCTACGGGAGCGCGGGGCGCCCAGACCCGGCCGGGGCCGCGGTCGTCCGGGACCGAAATCTCCAGTTCCTCGCGCATTGCGGGGACGAGGATGAACCGGGCGGTGTAATGCTTCGTCGCGGTCTTTCCCCCGCAGGTGCGGCAGGCGTTGCCCGCGGGGGCGTCGCACTTGGAGCATCCGTTGCGTTCTACCGTGTCTGCGGCTTGATCGGGCGTCAGGTCCACCTCGGCGGTGTGTCGGAACGGCTTCGCAGAACAGCGGAGTTCTGAGAGGAGTTCTGCGAACGGTGACCTGGGTAAACGCGACCCGCTCCGGGGGCGTCGCAGAACTCTCGCATCTGGTCGTTCGTGAGAAGCCGAGGCATGGTTCGGAGCCGATCGATCTGTCGGCAAGGTGCGACATCATGTCGCCTGGATGAGGGCCGGACACATCGGATCGAAGACTGAGAATGGTAGTTGACCGTGCGGGCGGGCTCATACGTGACCTGGGGGATCCGGAACGCCGTGATGCGGCCGGGGACGCGCTGGTCGCCCTGGGCAGCGATGCCGTGTCCGCACTCCTGCGGGAGCTCGCGCATGAGGCATCACCGCCCGCGTGGTACTTGTGCGACAAGGTCCTCGACGAGATCGGCATGACCGGGTTCGACCATGTCTTCGAGGCATTGGTCGCGACGCGCACTCCGGAGGCCCAGCGCCGAATCGGCGGGGTCTTCGGCGGCTATGGAAAGCCCGCGCTCGCGCAGTACACCACAGCGCTGGGCCACTCGGATCCCGGCGTGCGAAGCCGTTCCGCCCATGCCATCGGGCGCTGTGGCGAGAACGCGTTGCCGGCTGCCGAGAAGCTGCTTCCGTTGCTGGGCGACGCGGACGAGGAAGTCGCCTCGTCCGCAGGGGCCGCACTGGTTCTCCTGGGGGACGGGGTCGTACGGCCGCTTCAGCGGGTCCGCCGTGACGGCCCGGGCCGACTGCGGCCGCGGGCGCTGTCGGTCCTGGCCGACATCGGCGGCGAGTCCGCGCTGTCGGACCGCGACCGGGCGGCGGTCGAACGGCTGCTCAGGATCAACCTGACCGTCGACCGGTCGGTCGCCCCGAACGCGTGCTGGATGCACTGGCCGGCCATACCGAGCGGCGACCAGGCGGGCATCATCGCCGCGCTGGGACTGGCCGCACCGACGCAGGTGACGTTCGCCCTGGCCAACGACGTCGTCGACAGCGACGCACACGGCCGCCTCGGCGAGGACCACGACTGCTTCGACCGGGTGTTCGTCACCCCCGAGCTCGACGGTTGGACGTTCGCGATGGACCGCAGCGACGAGGTCCTGCGTCTGTGCGAGCTGCTCAGCTCCCGCTACGGCCAGGCACAGGCGTACTACTACGGGGCCCAGGGCGACGGTTCCGCCTGGCTTGTCGCCGAGGACGGCGTCGCCGTGCGCCGGTACTGCGAGACCGGCGAGGGCGACGACGAGCTGCTGATCCTCGGCGAACCTCTGCCGCTGGAACGCCTCCACCGCGAGGAACCGGGACTCGCGCCCTACTGGGACGCGGCCGAAGAAGAGCAAGACGCCGAGAACGAATGGAAGTCGGCCGCCTTCGACCTGGCACCGCGAATCGCCGCCGCCCACGGCGTCAGCTCGCTCACCATCGGACTCGACACACTCATGCGTGGTGTGGGCGTCCTGGCACTGACCCCCTACGCCACCAGCCGCACGCTGCCGGCGGGCACCTACCGATTCCGACCGCGGACATCGAGGAGACTGCTGCCCGCCGTACAGCTCACAACCATGTGTCGGCGCCGCACCGCCGGCCCGGGACGGCCGGTACACCTGCGGTCAGGTCCGGGTCGAGAGAGACTGGCCTCGGGGAGCGATGGGGCGTTTTGCACGGTTTTGGTGTCTTGATAGAGGTCGTCCGCTTTATTTTGTGGGACCGTCGGATACTCGGGCCGGCAGGATCGGGGCCGTGTCGATGGATCCCTTGCCGGCCAGAGCCCGTGGGCTGTGGGAGGAACTCGCGTCGGTGCCCGTGTCGTTCGCGTCGACGGGAGGGGTGCGCGTGGTGGTGTCACCCGAGTCGAGGATGTGCCCCTCGGGTTGGGTGGGCGTGGTGGTGCTGGGCAATTCGGCGATCGTGACCGCGCCCGGCGAGGACACCGCCAAGACGGTGCGCGACGCACTGGTGAAGCTTCCGGTGGGTGCCCTCGCCGGCGCTCATTCGGTGCGCGGGGTGCTGCCGGTGGCCCGGGTCCTCGGCCCCGCAGCGCTGGCATACGCGTCCGACAACGGGTTCCGGCCTGTGGCGGACTGCGGGCCGACGGTGGAACGGGTGCCGGCAGAGCATCCTGATCTGCGGGAGCTGGAGAACCTGGCGGGTGCAGACGACTCGGACGAGGCCGGGCTGAACGAGATCACCTCACCCGCGTTCGTGATCCGTGAGAGGGGCCGGGTCGTCGCCGCCGCCGGATACCGGTCCTGGCCGAGCCGGACCGCCCACGTCAGCGTACTGACCGCCCCTGCGTGGCAGGGGCGGGGCCTTGCCCGCGCGACGGGTTCCGGGGCGGTGGCGCACGCGTTGGCGGCCGGATTGCTTCCGCAGTGGCGGGCCCGGGTGCCGGCCTCCCGGCGCGTCGCGCTCGCGCTGGGTTTCCGCGAATTGGGCGCCCAGCTCAGCGTGGAGCTCGCATAGCGGACCGGCACTCGGCGGGCCCTCCTTGATTCACGGCGACGATCGGCAGGCGCATCGCCGTTGCCGGAGCGCCGATGTGACAGGGGTCCCATCCCAGCGGGCGTGGGAACGTCGACCAGCCGTTCCGGCAGCTGGTCGAGCGCGGCCCGGCCATCGTCGACGGCGGCGCGTTCCTCGTCGCTGAGCGGGACACTCGCCGGCATGCGCTGGAGATTGTCCTTCGCCTCCGGGAGTCGGCCCTTGCCGGAGGCCTTGGGCGTATGGAAGTCGCAGCGGGCGCAGGCAAACCCGGTCCGCGAACCCGATCGACGTTCGAACATCCTCGGCTGGAGCACACGACGGCGCATCGTGCGAGGGCAGACCTTGACCTGTCACGGTCGCGAGGGGCCAACCGATACTCGGCTGTGCCGAATGCGCCGGCGGTTCGACACCATTCCGTCGGCCGGCGGCTCCCGACCGCGCCGACGTGGCACGACCGAAGTCGGCGATTTCCGAAAGAGGTTGCCGCATGTTCCGTTCCGCTCACCGTTCCCGCGCCCGCTGGGCGACCTCCGTGGGCGCGGTGGTGATCGCAGTCGGTGCGATGACCACCGTCGCGGCCTCGCCTGCCATGGCCACGTACCCGCCGAAGGCGAAGTGTCCCAACGAGCGGGTTCCCGAACCCGGCCACGAGGGCGTCCCGAACCCCGGCGGCGCCATCTGCCTCTGACCTGAGCGTTGTTGTGCACCCGTCACCATTCGGATGCCCGCGTGCATCGCAAAGCGCGTGCGCGGAATGCGGCCGAATGGCAACTGGACACGGCTTCCGCGCGGATCGGCCGATGGGCAGGGGTACGCGCCTACGGCGGCCACCGTGCCGTATCGCCTACGGCCACGATCCCCGGCGGGTCCTGAAGAGCGCCGGGTCGCCGGGGCCGCGTGTCCTGAGGGCGATCGCCTTCGCGTTGTTCTTCTCCAGGGTGGGCGTTGCTCCCCACAGGAACGCGGTGCCGTCGGGGAAGAGCGGACGGAAGGTGGCCGTGTCGGGTCCGAGGGCCTGCCGGATCATCGGGTCCGAGAGGCTCCTCCCATTTGGATCCACCTGACGAAGTTCTCTCGTCCCTTCTTGTCGGCACCGCGCGGGATCAGGACGACCGCGGGGTGAGTCGTGATGGAGGCTGCCGTCGGCGGGTGGAGCATGGTCACGATGGTGTGCCTTTCGTGGAACGGTGGCCGCGTCGGCGAGACGGACCGCGCGTTCCTCCTGTCGCTGCCTGGGACTTCTCCGGGGCAACGGCCTCGTGAACTCGGGACGGTTCCCGCCGGCTTCGTACCGCCGTTGCGCCGCCGATCGTTCGTGGACGACCGTGCGCCCCGAAGGCGAGGGTGGGCGTCGGGGGATTCTGGTCCCAGGGTGGGCCGGTGCGGCCGACTCCACGCTGAAGCCCGGGCGGCCCGCGGCGGTCGCCGCCGAACCGACGCCGTGTAGGGCCATCGGCCCTGGCCCGTCGAGCAGCCATCGGTGACGCCCTGCCCCGGCTCGCACTCGCCGACGTGCGGCTCGGCGACGTCGACGTCGACGTCGACGTCGACATCGACATCGACGTCAAGCAGGGCGAGTTGGTTCTGGTGCTGGTCGAGGGCGCGAACTTCGACCCGGAGGCATTCCCGGCCCCCACCGCTTCGACCTGGACCGCACCAACGCCACCGACCACGTCTCTTTCGGCGCCGGTTCGCACTACTGTCCCGCGACCGCACTTGGACGCGCCCACGCCCGGATCGCCTTGGAGGTGCTGCCGGACCGACTGCCGGACCTCGAACTCGCCATTTCGGTCGCTCAGTTGGTGTGGCGCACAGGCTTCATGAAGCGGATTCCGGAACCGCTTCCGGTGATGTGGTAGGTCACCGACACGAACGCCCGGCCCTCGCCTACCGGGAGCCGGCCGACCGCACGGGCACTGGTGCCACCGAACGTCCTTGCGGGCTGTTCGCGTCCCGGTGAGAGTGCGTGTCGCGGGTGCCCGTCGGATGCGTCACGTCAGGACAAAGAGCCCGGGGTCGGCGGCCAACACCTGGTGGCGCGTCAAGCACCGCTTGCTCTGTTGCGGATACGTTGGGTCCGTGAGTAGTGATCGCCGGCCGGACATGGACGAAATCGAGGCGTGCCTTGCTGCCGTGGTCGAGGGACGCGTGAGCCGGGACGCAGCCGACCGGTGGGCCGAACGCCGGGTTGTGGACGACAGGCTTGCTGGGGACGAACTGTCCCGGTGGGCGCTGGGGCTCCTGTTCGGGATCGATCTGCGACAGGGCGCCGAGGAGCCGTACCTGCACGACGACGAGCAGGTACGGGGGTGGCTGGAGGAACTACGGCAACGCCGCGCCGGGTGACGGACCGCGAAGGTCGTTTCCCCCAACCGCGCGTTGACCTTGCCGTGTGCCCGTGGCAGCGCGAGTGCGTGTACGCGTGATCGGCCTCTCCTGCTTCGCCCTCGTCGTCGCCCGCGTTACCGCCCGCGACGACCGGGAACCGCACGACACCCGGCCCCAGGCACGGGAACGCGCTCCCGCACGGAAATCGGGTGTCACCGACCGCAAGGCCGGTCGTGTTGGAGCCGAGCTTCAGGAAGAGGGGTCTGCCCGGCCGTTCTCCCAGACGACCTCCAACTCGACGCGCGCGAACCGCCAGCCGTCGTCGGTGTGTTCGCACACGCAGTGATACACCGCGCCCACGTCCCAGTGCCCCCGGGGATCGGCGCCGTGGCGGTGGACCGCGAGCAGGTTGGCTCGCAGCCGGACACCGTCGTCCCCCGTCTCGAAGATGTGATTGCCGGTCATGTGGTGGGTGCGGTCGAAGCGCCCCAGATCCCGACGCACGAACTCCGCCACGTCGGGGGCGCGGACCTCGCCCGACGGCAACGACAACACACCCTCGGCAGTGAAGCAGCGGGCGTAACCCTCGAAATCCTTCGTATCCAGGCAATAATCGAACCACGTCAACAGATCGACGAGTGCCTGCCGCTCGCGCGGGGCGAGCGCGTGAAAACGTTCGACCAAGAGACTCACCTGACCGTGTGGGATCGTCCGAGCACCCAGCGTAGCGAATCGCCGTCGCTTTCCAGCCGGCCGAACACGGCCGAGGCCCGTGTCCCGGATACCCCCGCGCCGGTTTCGCGTACGGCGGCGGTGACGACGTCCTCGCCGGGTTCGACCTTGCCGGAGGGCAGGCACAGCAGGAGTGCGGTGGTGATGGTGACGGCGGTCTGCCCGGCGGGCCGGCGGGCACCCCTGGCTCATGCGTCATCGCGAGGGCGGGCCTGCGTTGGCATCGAACCTTGTTCGGTAAGCGCCGGCGACCCCAAGCAGGAGAGGCGCTGTCCTCACGAAGCGCTACAGGCTCGGCAGAGAAGCGACCATGGCTGCGATGCCGAGGACGACGAGGCTCCCGACGACGTTGACCGCGACTTCGCGCGCGAAATCCACGCCCGGCGCGGATGCCGGGGGCGGGCGGCCGGGGCGGCGTTGTTCAGGGCCGCTCTCCTGGGTCGGGTGCGGAGTCAGACGCGGCACCGGGCCCGAGGTGGGACACCGGCGCCTGTTGCGATCCTGCGCTGCCGAGGGTCGGTATCCCGTACGCAGCTGTATACAGCCTGCGTACGGCAATGCGCCTGGGCGTCTGCTACGGACGCCGGCAGCCGCATCGTCGGTCGGTCAGGCGGGTGGAAGTCCGAGGGATTCCCAGGGAGATGCGTCGTCCGGCGGGTGGTGGCCGGGTCCGGATTCGCCGGCGTCGGGTTGGCCGTCGGGGTGTTCGTTGATCCAGGTCAGGCCGCCGATGTCGAGGCGGTGGCGGGCGCGGGTGACGGCGATGTACGCAAGGCGGGTCTCGGTGTCGGGAATGTGGCCCGGGTGGGTCTGGCCGTCGGCAGTGGCGCTCCACGGTGGGCAGGGTCGCGGGTGCGGCGGTGCGGGCGGCGGTGATGGCCGCGCCGGGGTGGCCTGCGGCGTTCTCGGCGGAGATGCGGTGCAGCGCGACGGTGGCGGGTCCGAAGCCGCCGCCATGGTCGCGGTGGTCGGGAACCGCGGCGGACTACTAATACGAGAGAACTAGCGTTAGTGTAGGTGCCGGGCCGGAAGTGCGTGCCACGCCGTACCCCGAAACTTCGCGAACGCACACGTCTCGAGCGAGGTTGGGCCCTTCGACGCCCGGGATGATGGTGTTCACACCTGGCACACCGATGCACGACAAGACGCACGCGGGGCTCACGGGCGTGGACAGTGCGGCCTCATCCGGTGATTCTTCGCGGCTCCCGAGTTCTTCCGAGGGCTCGTCCACGGCTACGACGTGCGGCACGCGCCGTGGCTGGATCGACGCTCGAAGCACGCGGATATCCCGGCCCGAGGCGCGTACTGCCACCGACTTCCGGCGCCGTCCGACAATCGCACGTTTGATCACGGCCACAAACTGTCGAAAGGAAGCGCGGATGCGCCAGGACATCGAGTTCGACTCCGACGGCACGACGCTTCGGGGCTGGCTCTACATTCCCGACTCCGGAGCGGCTCCGCACCCCGCGGTCGTGGTGACGCACGGATTGGGCGCGGTAAAGGAGCAGTACACCGACAACATCGCCGAGCATCTGGCGAGCGCCGGCATCGCGGTGATTCTGTACGACCACCCGTCTTTCGGGGCCAGCGACGGACTGCCGCGCCAGGAGGCGGACCCGGCCGCGCAGATACAGGGATACCGAAACGCCATCACCTTCCTGCAGTCCCGGTCCGAGATCGACTCGGACCGGATCGGTGTGTTCGGTTCCAGCTTCGCCGGTGGCCATGTCCTGGTCGTCGGTGCCATCGACCGTCGGGTGAAGTGCGTGTACGCGCAGGTCCCGGTCATCAGCGGTGGGACGACCCTGTCCCGATTCGTCAACTCCGAGGCCATGCGCGAGATTCGGCGCATGTTCGACCAGGACCGCCTGGCACGCTTCCAAGGCGCGGAGCCCGGTGTCATCCCGCTGATCACCGAGGATCCGACCGCGATGGCCGCGATGGCGGACCGCGAAACCTGCGCGTGGTACCAGTCCATCGAACCCGAACGCCTCGCCACGTGGCGCAACGAGATCACCCTGCGCTCGATCGAACTGCTGTCGGGATACGAACCGGGGGACTATATCCGGCGCATCTCGCCCACGCCGCTGCTCATGGTCGTCGCACAGCACGACATTCTCACGCACAGCGACCTCGCGTTCGCGGCGTACGAACGCGCGTTGCACCCCAAGCGGCTCGCCATCCTGCCCGGTGGCCATTTCGTGGTCTACAACGAGCAGTTCGCGGAGTCGCTGAGACTCATGACGTCGTTCTTCGAGGAACACCTCGCGGCCGGACCGGCATCTGTTCCCGCGCAACGGATGGCCGAGAGCGGCAGTCACCCCCGGCAGGTTCGCACCGCCTGACGCCGGCGCCTCGGAGGAACCACGAAGGCCACACCTTGGAAGGGGCCCACCCGAGAGCGAACGTTTTCTCATGCCGCAGGAAGGGCCGGAAGCCGTACGTGGCGACCGGTATCGGGCCTCTTCCGACCTCGGTGTCCGGGTAGCCGGGACCGGGCGCCGCCCCGATCCCGCGTTCGGCCGACGCGCGAAGTCGGCCGGACGCGCGGGCCCTGCCGAAGTCGCCCGCAGTCGGGTCGCCGTGCCCCACCACTGCCGCGGACGCGTCGCGCCACGAGGCGGAGAGCAGACGTGCGATCCCCGTTTCGCCCGCGCGATCCGCCCTTTCGTCTTACCCCGGGCCGTCGACCATCCGGCCCGCCGACGATGGACCGCTTTCCGAGCGGCTAGGGTCACACGACCGAGTGGCCGGCGGCCTCGGGGGTGGCCACCGTCGAACGCGGGTATCCCGCCCGTGTTCTGCCGGCGAGACCGTTCGACCGTTGTGGGGTCCAGTGTCAGCGAATGAGTCGACGCGCACGCCCGGATCCGTGCGCCCCGGTGGACGCACGGCGCGTACCCGTGCCGAGGTATTGAGCGCTGTATTGGCGGAACTCGGTGAGCCCGACCAAGGCGGACTCACCATGGAGAACGTGGCTCGTCGCTCCGGTGTGCACGTGGCCACCATCTATCGGCGTTGGCGCACGGTCGAGGGCTTGATCGTGGATCTCCTGACGTGGATCAGTTTCAACGAGATCCCCTTCCCCGACACCGGATCACTGGAAGGAGACCTTCGGGCACTGTCGCGGTCGATCGTGGCCCTGTACCGGGACGACATCCGTTTCCGCACCATGATCGAGACCATCGTCGCCGGTGCCACCAGGGACTCGGCGGCGGAGCGTGCCTTGCACGACTTCTTCGCCGAGCGCAACGCCGGTGCCGCCGTGATCGTAGAGCGTGCGATCGCACGCGGCGAGTTGCCCCCCGAAACCGACGGCATCGAACTCATCGCCGCACTGGGGGCGCCGGTCTACTACCGGATGCTCGTCGTACGCCGATCACTCGACACCGCGCTCGCCGACCGCGCCGCGGCCGCCGCCCACGCCGCCGCCCTCGCCGGCGTCTTCGCAAGCACCGACCAGACCGGCGCCACGCGCCCCTAGGCCAGGGCGTCACCCGCACGGAGCCGAACGGCACAGTGAGGGTTGCGTGACGGATGCCCAGAACTTCGTCCGGGTTCGCGGCGGCGGGGACGACCGGCTCGACAACCGTGTGCACGACGGCGTCCATCGCCTGGAGCCCGTCCAGGCTCCTCGACGTCCTCGTGCCACGGCACGTGTTGTCCGCGCACGTGCCGTGCCCGTCGACGACCGGGCGCGACAGGCTGCCGGATCCGCACGGCAGGGAGAACGGCACCCCCGACACCGGCCCGGGCGCGATGTGTTCGGTCCGGGTGCGGGGCAGGCGTCGGGTGACGGCCGAGGTGATGTGGACACGCGATCGCGACCCACGTGCGGCACGATGCGTGGGACGCCGGGCGCGCGGGCGGTGTCGGTGAGGTGCGGGTCGATCTTCGACGGTCGCCCCGCGTCCGGTGGGGCCGACGCGGTGGGCTCACAGCGCGGCGTTCCGGCGGGAGCCGGTACTCCCCTCCCGATCGAGCGGTACATGTCGGGTGTGGGCCCGATTGTTTTGGACCAATCGATACAATAAGGTGTTCGAATACGTGCTCGCATGCGTGTGTTCGAAGAGAGAGATGTGGTCATGAGCGAAACTCGGGACGTCGTCGAGGAGTACTTCCGCCGGATCGGTGCCGGTGAGCACGAGCGGCTGCCGGAGATGTTCGCGGACGACGTCGACTGGGACGTCTACGGCGCCGAGGAGGTGCCCTGGATCGGTCGGCGGACCACCCGCGCGGATGTCGCCGCGTTCTTCCCGATCCTGACCCGCAACCTGAAGCCCGTGGACTTCGCCCTGCACCGGATCCTCGTGGACGGCGAACACGCCGTCGTCATAGGTCACATGCGGCAGACCGTGGTGCACAACGGCAACCTGTTCGACTCGCCGATCGTATTCCATCTCACCGTCGAGAACGGGTTGATCACCCGCTGCCGCACCTACGAGGACAGCCTGAACCTCGCCCGCGCGTACGGCGTCGTCTGAACCGATGGAACACGGCCCGGGGTGGGCGAACGGATCCGGAACCGGCCCACCAGACACGGCACAGGCCCGCATCAGCCCCTGGCGGGCCGGGAGTGTCGGGTACCGGGTACGGAGCCGTGCCGTCCCAGCCGGACCTCCACAACGCGCTGTCCACCCGACACCGTGGTGCCTCCGGAGGGGCAGGCGGGCGAGTTCGTCCAGTTGTTCGTGCGCGCGGGCGAAGTCGTCGAGGCGTACGTGGAGTTCGGCGAGGTACTCGTGTGCCTCGGCTCGGCCGGCGGGCGTCGCGGCGGGGTCGGCGCGGGATATGGCGCCGGCACGCGGCGCCGAACCGCCGGGACGTCGTCGGACGCCTGGTCAGCTTGTCCGTGCAGCGAACCGGAAACCAGGGGCCGCGAGTCCGTGCCCTGCTCGCAGCAGCCGAGACCACAGCGTCCGAAGGCTCCATCCGCAACTCTTGACTATTGCTCGTCGGCGTGAAGCGGGCGACACAGCAGAGCAGTGGTCGCGAGGCCCGGCACCGGCGCTCTCGCAACAAGCGTCCCGGATCGCCGTCGGACCCACGAGCAACCGGCTCGTCACCGCGCGGGCGTCCTGGTACACGCATGTCCGGCGGCGGGTTCGCGGTGCCGAACTCCACCACGAGCGCCGCGCTTCCCGCACACACATGCTTCCCTCCGGGAACCTTCGGCCGAGGCACGGGATTCAGCGTCGGATGTGGGCGTACACATGTTTACCCGAGGACTTCTCCTCGATGGTCCACCCGTCGGTGAGTCTGTCGAGGAGCAGCAGGCCGTAGCCACCGTGCGCGTTCGGGGGCCGCTGGAGCACGAGCAGGTGGCCGGCCCGGTCGCCGACTCCGATGAGAACTCCGTCGGCTGTGGGGGTAAGCGTCAGTTGTGCCTCGGCGGATGTGTGACGCAGGACGTTTCCCACCAACTCGGACACGACCTGGACCACGTCGTCGACCCGTTCGTCGGGCCAGGCCCACGCGGCGAGAGCCTCGCGAACCAGGGCCCGGGCGACGGCCAGGGTGCCGGGGGCTTTGGGCAGGGTCCAGTCGCGCGCACGGGTGTTGGGCGCGGCGTGTCGCGGATGGTCGGCCATGTCTGTCTCCGGGACGGGGGGTGCCGGATGGAGAGGGCGGCGCGGGCGACGTGCACTCCTACTCGGCGCAGGATCTCCTGCGGCCGGCAGGCCACCGGCCCGCTTGCCCGGTCCCCACACGACCTTCGGGTCGAATGACGGGACCCATCTCTGCCCCTTCTCTTGTGCCTCACACCCACCACCGCTCGCCACATGCCCCGGCCGCGGGGACGCTCCTACTGTCACCTTCAACTGACGGCGCGGAACTGCCGGGTCGGACTCAATGGTGATCACGCGCACATGATGCCGCGTGGCGGGGTGCGCCGCGATGTCGACGGCGCGGCGTGCGGTCCGGGGCCGGCCGGAGGGTCCGGACGGCCCCGGGATCGCGCTCGCACCGGGGGTGGTGAGGCTCACCGGGGCGCGCGGTCAGGGTGGTGTCACAGGTCGGTGGCGATGATCTTCTCGATGTTGCGTTCGGCGAGGGCGGTGATGGTGACGAACGGGTTGACGCTGGTGTTGCCGGGGATCAGCGCGCCGTCGATCACATACAGACCGGAATATCCGTACAGGCGGCCGTAGTTGTCGGTGGCCTTGGTCAACACCGCGCCGCCGAGCGGGTGATACGTGAGGTGGTCGCCCCAGATCTTGTAGGTGCCGAAGAGGTCGGTCCGGTAGATCGTCCCCTCCTTCGCGTTGATCTTGTCGAAGATGGTCTTGGCCATGTCGATGGACGGTTGTTTCCAGGAGGCCTGCCAGTTCAACTCGACCTTGCCCGTCGCGGCGTTCCAGGAGAACCGGGCGCGGTTCGGGTTCTTGGTGATCGACAGGTAGAACGACGCGTAGGTCTCGATGCCGGTGGGCAACGGGGCGACTTCGGCGAACGCGCCGCCGGCGTTCCAGTTGTCGATGCCGCCGGTGGGGATGGACGACTGGAGGGAACCGGTGGGATCCCACAGGTGGTTGGCCCGGCCGCACATCACGTTGCCGTTGTCGCCCCAGCCCTGGCCGATCTCGCCGTTCAGCGCGGGCAGTGCTCCGGTGGCCTTGAGCCGGACCAGCAGTTTGCTGGTGCCGACGCTGCCCGCAGCGAAGAAGACCTTGGCGGCGGTGACGGTCTTGGTGAGGGTGGTGGCACCGCCGGTGTCGGTCTGGTCGATCACCACGGTGTAGCCGCCGCCGGCTGCCGGCGTGACCGAAGTGACTTTGTGCAGCGAGGAGATGGTGACCCGACCGGTGTCCTTGATCCGGGCGAGGTAGGTCTTCTGCAGGGACTTCTTGCCGTAGTTGTTGCCGTAGAGGATCTCACCGGCCAGCGCGGACTTGGGCACGGCTCCGGCGGCCTCCTGCTTCATGTAGTCCCAGTCGTACACGGTGGGCACGAATACGAACGGGAAGCCGGAGCGCTGGGCGTGCTTGCGGCCGACCCGGGCGTACTGGTAGCAGGCGGTGGTGTCGAACCAGGCCGGGTCGATGGTGGCTACGCCCAGACCGGCGTTGGCGCGCGGGTAGTAGGTGTCGTACATCTCGTCGACGTTCACCGAGGGCAGGATGGCGCCGAAGTTCTCCCGCTTGGGGGTCACCGCCATGCCGCCGTTCACGAGCGAGCCGCCGCCGACGCCTCGGCCCTGGTAGACGGTGATGCCCGCGAACTCCTCGGCGTCCAGGATGCCGGTGTACTTGGGGATGTCCCGGTCGATGGGGTAGCCGAGGAAGTTGCTCAGCGGTTGCTTGGTCTTGGTGCGGAGCCAGAAGGAACGGGCGTCGGGGGAGGTGGTGTTGGCGAAGATCCTGCCGTCCGGGCCGGGGGTGTCCCAGGACATGCCCATCTCGATCATGTGCACGTCGACGCCCGCCTGGGCCAGACGCAGTGCGGCGACACAGCCGCCGTATCCGGTGCCGATCACCAGGGCCGGGACGTTTGCCCCGGAGGGAATCGAGGCGGCGGAGGCAGCCGCCGTCGGCCGGGCCGCGCCGGCGCGACCGGCGAGGGCCGCGACGCCGAGGATGGAACCGGTTCCAGTGATGAAAGCGCGGCGCGAGAAACCCTGGGAACTGTTTCTGTGCATGGCGGAATCGCTCATGTGACGTTCCTCACTCTGGGGGGAGTGAGAACAAGTTCTAGGCGTGATCGCGTGACAAGTCACGGCATACTCATGAGTAACATGTGGGCGATCCCGGGTACTTGCCCACGGGTCGCGCAGCGTCGTTCGGTGGTCACGCAAGCGGCTGTGCGGGCGGCCCCGGAGACGGTTGTTCGGACGGTCGGCGTCACGCGGGCGGGACAGCACGGCCCTCGCCCGGGGCACCGGCAGCGCCGTCTCACCTTCGGAGTATCGGCACTTTCAGCCTCTCGCCTCGACAAGATCCAGGACCGTCTGCCGGTTTCCACCGAGGCGTCGGGAACACGCATGTCCGGCAGGGATCCCATCAGGTCGGGATCGAAGAAACACTTCACGTCATCCCGCAACAGATCGGGCACACCGCCCTGTTGCCCCGCTCGCCACCCCGGATGCAGCCCGATTTCCCTTGACGAAACCCATAGGGGCACCCCATGCTCCTCGCCCGTTCCCGGCATGCCTCGGTGCGCTCCCCGGAGCGGTACGCACGGCCCGGCGTCGACGCCGTCGCCCGACACGTCGCCGAACGCCACCCGGCCGCCCCGACGCACCACCGGCCGCTGACGCCGCCGCTCGCTTGGGCTCATGACACGTTCGTTACCGGCAGGTCGCCAGTGGTGCCGTCCGAGGACGCGGCCAGGGAATCCACTGGCCTGTCGGCTGAGATTGCCGGCGTCCGAGACTCGGGCGCCTCGACCCGCCGTAGGTGGGTGCCCACGGCCGCTATCGGCTCCCTTCATCAGGGAAGCCAGGTATTGCTTTGCCCCACGGCGATGCGGGCAGTCGGCGCTGTGCCCATCGCTGGTCAGTCCCCGGCCCGTATCAGCCCGCTCTCGTAGGCGAAGATCACTGCGTGGATGCGGTCGCGGAGGCCGAGTTTGGTCAGGATGCGGCCGAGGTGGGTTTTGACGGTCGTCTCTCCCACGAAGAGGCGGTCGGCGATCTCGCCGTTGGCCAGTCCCCGGGCGATCAGGGCGAGGACTTCCCGTTCCCGGTCGGTGAGTGTGGCCAGGAGTTCGCGCTGGGCGGGCGCGGGCGCGGGGGCGTGCCGGACGAAGCGTTCGACCAGGCGCCGGGTGAGTGAGGGAGCCACCATGACCTCGCCCCGCAGCACCGCGCGAACGGTGACCAGGATCTCCTCGGCGGGGGCGTCCTTGACGAGGAAGCCGTTCGCGCCGGCGCGCAGAGCAGCGTAGGCGTACTCGTCGAGGTCGAAGGTGGTGACGACGAGGATCCGAGGTCCATGGGGCTGTGCGCAGAGGTGTTCGGTTGCGGCGAGCCCGTCCATGCCGGGCATGCGTACGTCCATCAGGACGAGGTCCGGCTTCAGGGCGGCCACGCCCGTGATTGCCGCGTGGCCGTCGGGGGCCTCGCCCACCACGGTGAGGTCGGGCTGGCTGTCGATGACCATGCGCAGGCCCATCCGGATCAACTCCTGGTCGTCGCAGATCAGCACTCGGGACAATGCCGGAGCAGGAGCCGGGGACGGGATCGGGGTCGGGGTCGGGTCGATCATGGGTTCGCCGTCACGGACTCGGGCTCGGTGGCGCGCAGGGTGGCGGTGACCCGGTAGCCGCCGTCGGGTGTGGGTCCGGCGTCGACGCTCCCGCCGTACAGGGCGGTGCGTTCGCGCATGCCGGTGAGCCCGTGACCGGAGAGGAGCAGCGGGGTGGGGTGCTTCGGGGCTGCTTCCCTTCCGGCTCCGGCCGAGTTCTCCACCCGGACGCGGACCAGCCGCTCGGGCCCCTCGGTACCGGTGTCGACCCGTACGTGGATCGTGGCGTCCGGCGGTGCGTGCTTGAAGACGTTGGTGAGTGCCTCCTGCACAATGCGGTACGTCTGCGCGGTGAGGTCCGCCGGAAGACCGCCACCCTCTCCACGAAGATCCAGCCGGGCGCGCGCGCCGCTTGTGTTGAGGCGCCCGACCAGCCGCCGCAGATCCGCCGAAAGGGACTCACCGGGCCCACCGTGATCCGGCCCGGGGCCTGGGCCGCCGGCCGGGGTGTCCGTGTCGGAGGTGCGCAGTACCTCCAGCAGTCGGCGCAGTTCGTCCAGTGCCTCGCGGCCGGTCGCGCTGATGACACCGAGGGTACGGTCGACGACCGTGGGGTCGGCGTGCCGCATCATCCTGCCGCCCTCCGCGCTCAGCACCATCACGCTCACACTGTGCGCGAGGACATCGTGGATCTCGCGGGCGATGCGCGCCCGTTCCTCGGCGACGGCGACCCGGGCCAGCGCGAGGCGCTCCGACTCGGCGAGCTCGGCCCGCCGCTCGAACTCGGCGATATAGGCGCGCCGGGCACGGACGTACTCGCCGAACATCCAGGCCCCGGCCAGCAGGAGCCCCACCGCGAGCGGGGTGAGCCAGGCCCCCCGGGTGCCCGGGCCCCCGTAGTCCCGCTGCCAGGCGGGAATCCACAGCACGACACAGCCGGCGGCGCAGAGCACCGTCGCCGCGGCGACCCGGCGCAGGCCGCGTACCGTGAGGGTGGCCAGGACCGCGGCCAGGGCGACGGCGCCGCGTCCCGGTTCCTGTCCCCACACGTGTCCGAGGTACTGCGCCCAGAACGCGGCTGTCACCAGGGCCGCGACGAGGACCGGCCGGCGGCGGCGCCAGAGCAGGGGCAGCACCAGGGCGACGTAGACGCCCGCCTGTACCCAGACCGGTTGCCAGCCCGGCTGCCGGTGGATCACCGGGGGCACGGCCACCAGCACGAGCAACAGGACGTCCGCGAGCCACGAATGTTCGCGCCGCAGGCGGGGCAGGGTCTCGATCAGCCGTTGCACCGCCTCACGCTATGGTCGGGGCCCGCTCACCGGCATCATCCTGGCGGGCGTCCCGGGGTCCTCCCGCAGTCGTACGGACACCGGCCGGGGATACGACGTGCGGCTACCCGGGGCGCTTCCAGCATGGCCGCCATGTCGATCACCACCGAGTTCCTCAGGCGTCCTCTCATGACCGGTGCCGTGGCGGCCAGTTCACGGCGGCTGGCGTACGCGATGACCGAGGGCATCGGCCTGGAGCGGGCCCGGCTCGTCGCCGAGCTCGGTCCCGGGACCGGGGTGTTCACCGACGCGATCCTCGCCCGACTTGCCCCCGACGCACGGCTCGTCGCGGTCGAGCTCAACCCGGTGCTCGCCGTCCGGTTGTCGGCCACCCGGCGCGACAGCCGGCTGACCGTGGTCCAGGGTTCGGCCGCCGGGCTGGCCGCCGCGGTGGGCGAACCGGTCGACGCGGTGGTCTCCGGGCTGCCGTGGACGGTCATGTCGCAGGACCGGCGCGGGCACATCCTGGATGCCGTGACCGAAGTCCTCGCGCCCGGCGGCCGGTTCACCACCTTCGCCTATGTGCACACGATCCGGACTCCGCCGGCCCGTCACTTCACCGCCGAACTGGCCCGTCGTTTCGACCGGTTGGAGCGCTCGAAGGCGGTGTGGGCGAACCTCCCGCCCGCTGTCGTGCACAGGGCCACCCGGAGGCCATGACCGCGAGCAGGCCCGCGAGAGCGAGGCCCGAGACCGGGAACCAGCGCGAGGGGGCGAGATCATTCGCGGGGACGGTGCGGAGGTTGCCGGTCCAACGCGCCGGCCGGGTTCCCTGGCAGTTCGTGCACCCGAGACGAGGAGAGCCCAACCGACGAGAAGAAGGAAACCGCCATCGCCTTCCGGGCCGGAGCGCACGCCTACTTCACGTCCTGCGGCGTCACCGTCCGACGTGTGATGACCGACAACGGGTCCTGCTACAAGTCGCACGACTGGCGCGACGCCCTTGCCGGCTGACCGGAACGCGAGCAACGGATCACCGTCACGCTGAGGTGCAACCACTTCGATCAGGTGCGGGCCCGGTTCGGCTACCGCACGCGAGAATTGGCCCGCCGGCTCCTCGGTCGTCCTCGCGCGGGTAGCCGGCACGCCCATTCCCTCGGCGATCATGGTGAAGTCGAGGTCGGGGCGGGTGGCTGCGCGGCACCGCCCCGGCGCTGTGCCGCACGGCACGGCAAGGGAAGCCGACGACCCTGCCGGGGCCGTCGTGGGCGTCAGTGCGAGCCGTGTTGCCGCGCCAGGAGCGAGATCTCGCGGGCGAGAGCGACGTCGCGAACCGTGACGCTGTTGTCCGCGTCATGGGTCTGCAGGGCCAGGGACACCTTGTCGTAGAGAAGGGTGATCACGGCGTGGTGGTTCGCGGCGTCCTCGGCCTTTGCCACGGCCTCGAGGAACGGTGTCACGGAAGGCCGCGGCAGTCGAAAGGTGCGCGTCAGCCGGCTGTGCTCGTACGTCCAGTCGGGCAAGCCGGCCACGGCCTCTGCGAGTTCGGCTTCGGTCAGGGGGTGTGGCGGCACTCTTCTCTCTCCGGATCGTCGTGTCGTGTCCCGCTGTGTGAAGCGAGGACCGCTGGGGTTGCCTACACGACGGCGATCACCCGACGGGTACGGCGAGGCGCGCGGTGGTGTCGTCGTCACAGGTGGCCCAGAAGGTGCCGACGACGTCCTCCAGGTGCTCCATCGACTCGGCGAGGAACAGAGTGTCCTGGTACTGGGTGATGTCGTAGGTCGTGGTGCCCATGGCCGCGAGGTCCAGGGGACGGATGGTCATGCCACGGAATTCGCGGGTCTCGCCGAACGACGACAGGATGCCCGCGCCGTAGGCCTTGGTTTCGCCGGCCTCGGTCATGACGCCGAACTCGAGGGTGAACCAGAAGACCTTGGACACGAACTCCAGTGCCTCGTGCGTCTCGACGCGTCGCGCGGCCTGCCCGGCGAGCCGGTAGAGGGCGGCGAACCGGTCGCTTGCGAGTGCGTTGGCGTGGCCGATCACTTCGTGGATGACGTCCGGTTCCGGGGTGTAGAGCGGCACGCTGTGGTGGCGCACGTACTGCGTGGAATGGAAGTACGAATCCGCCAGCGATCCGTAGAACTCGCGAAGTTCGACCAGTCCCGCGGCCGGGAGGTAGCGGAATCCGGTGAGCGGCTCCAAGGCGTCGCTGACTTCCTGGAGCTGGGGGATCCGGTCGGCGGGAAGCCCTAGGCGTTCGGTGCCGTGCAGGTACTCGGCTGTTGCGAACTGACGGTGAGCGCGGCCTAGTTCTTCGGATACGACACGCCAGACCTCGTGTTCTTCGTCGGTGTAGGCCACGTTGGCGATCGGTGCACCGACGGTGTGCCCCAGGGCCTGCTCGGCGATGCGGTTACGGCGCTGCCGGTAGGCGGGGTCGGCGAAGCCGGGGTGCCCGTGGGCGAGTTCGACTTCGACGCCGCCGTCAGCGCGCACGGTGACCGGCGCGAGATACTGGGCTTCTTCAAACATCGCGGCCTCCGGGTGGATGTACTGGGGGTTCCGACAGCGCCTGGCCGCGGTGCAGCGGCACGTGTTGTTCCGTTTTTGCCGGGCATCGAGTCGCGCCGCGGCACCGTGGAGTCGCAGGAGGGCCGCGAGCGGGCGGTGTCCGCCGCGCGGACGCGTCCTTGGCGCCCGTGTGGTGGAATCCATCCTTCCCCGGACCGGCAGGCAGGGGCATCAGCCGAGCGTTGCGAATCGCGCGCGGGAAATTCGACATCTGTCGCGGTCTGCCGCCATGCGGTGAGCCGGGTTCGACCCGGGGGACGGCATACCTCGCCCACCGGGCCTCCTGGGTCTACTGGACGGCGAAGGCGGGGCCGATGGCGAGGCGTTGCACGCGGGTGTTGCCCGCGATGACCTGCAAGACCTTGGCTTCGTGCATGTCGATGTGTTCGTGGTGCGCGACCTGGGCTGCAAGATGTTTGTCGGCGACGCCGCGCGCGATGAGGTGGTGGGCATTCGCCCGCGAGACACCCGCTTTGGCGTGCATCTTCGTGGGACGCCGTCGTCGGCGCTACCGCCGGTGTCGGGTGCGGTGGCCGGCAAGGTGTGCCTCGGGGCTCATGACGTGTCCGCGCCACGGTGTCGGGGCGAGGGATGCAACACCCCCGCCAATGCGCGGATTTTGACCGCGAGATGCAGGGCGAGTCGATCGTCTCCGTTTTGGAGGGAGCATCCGGTCACCGACTCGATCCTGCGCAGGCGGTGGTAGAGGGTGGCCCGGTGTACGCAGAGCGCTTCCGCGGTCCGTCGCACGTCCCCCGCGTTGTCGAGGTACGCCTCCAAAGTCTCGGCAAGCACCTGCCGGCTGTCCTCAGCGTCCAGTGCCCGCATCACCGGTAGCCGGGCCAGCGATTTAAGGTCTTCGGGTGGGATACGCAGCAACACTTCGTAGGGCCCGAGTTCCTCGCAACGGATGAAGCCGTCGCGCTCGGGCAGGACCGCGGCGGCGCGGGCGGCCAGCTGTGCGCGTTCGAACCCGTCGGCGATCGCGTCCACGCGATCCACCACGGGGCCGACGCCCACCGCCACGCCCGCAGCCTGCCCGGTCAGCGCTGCGAACCGGGCAGCGGCTGTGCGTGCAAACGCCGCCGCCCGCCCGGGAGGCGGCCCGCCCGGAGCGACCAGCACCCCCCAGGCGCAGCCTTCGTCGGCCACCGAGAGGAGGCGTTCACCGGGGACCGCGCGCAGTCCGTCGACCACGGCCGCCGCCAACGCGACGTCGCAGTCGGCGCGAGCGGTGGTCTTCCCGGATCCCGCCCGGTCACGCGTGACGACGGCGTGGACGACAACGACCTGGAACCCCATACCGGGTGCACCGAGGACCGTGTCGGCGCTCAGTTCGTCCACGGCTCGGCGATGGGCCGCCGGAGACCCGCCGACCAGGGCCCGCAGGGCATCCTCATGGCGAGGGCGCGCCACTGCCGGCCCGTGCGCGTCCTCGTACAACGCGATGCCGGCGCGTTTGGCGGCGTCGACTGCCATGTCGGCCTCCGGCTCGGACAGCCCCTCCCCCGCGTCGATGAGCCACAGGTACCCGAGCAGTTCACCGCGGCAGCGGATCGGCGCGCACCACCGCGGCAGGCACCCTGGAATGTCCAGAGCCACACGGCCCGGCCGGGTCCACGAGGCCACTCCTGCGGACACGATCCGCTCGACGACGTCCGTACGCACCTCGCGGTTCATGACGGTCGCGATCCGGACCGCGTCCTCGTCGCCGAAGTGCCGGCTCGCCGCCAGCAGCCGGAAGGACGAGTCGTCGATGACGACGGACCGGCGCAGGCGGTCGGCGAGGTTGTCGACCAGGGACTGGAGGACGTCGTTGGTCATGGAACCTCCCGGAAGCATGAGCAGGCGTGCGGACGCTCCTGCGGCAGCGACAACGGTCGATCCGTCGGAGCCCGCCGAGAGCCGCTACGGCCGGAGCCGGATCCATGAACTGTAGAACACTTCAACAATTGAAACGTCGCTCCTCACGCCCGGCCTCGCCGGCCGTTCCGGCGCACGTCACGCGGGTAGGCCCCTGCCCGAGCTCTGGCTGCCGCACAGCATTTCGGTCGTGTCGAACCCGTGGCCGCCGGGGCGCCCGCCCGGTGGCCGCCGACGCAGTTCAACGTTTCGTCGACCTACTACGAGCGCACAGACCGGGTTGGGTCTCCCTGCGGTGACTTCGGCGCGGCGGTCGATCGCTCAGAAGCCCTCGACGGCCAGGCGTGCGGTCACCTCCAGGAAGAGGTCATTGGCTTCCTTCTCGCCGATAGTGACGCGCGCGCCTTCGTCGCCGTAGGGGCGGACCGCCACACCCTCCGCAGTGCACGCGGCGGCGAAGGCCTGCGTGTGCGCTCCGAGGCGGAGCCAGACGAAGTTCGCCTGACTGTCCGGCACGGTCCAGCCCTGGGCACGCAACGCCTCGGTGACCCGGGCGCGTTCGTCGACCAGGGCGGCAACGCGTTCGAGCAATGCGGGCTCGGAGCGCAGTGAGGCGACCGCCGCGTCCTGGGCAATCCGGCTGACACCGAACGGCACGGCGACCTTGCGCAGCGCCTCGGCGACCGGCTCATGCGCGACGGCATGGCCCACCCGCAACCCGGCCAGGCCGTACGCCTTGGAAAACGTGCGCAGCACCACCACGTTCGGCCGGTCTCGGTACAGTTCGACGCCGTCGGGGATCGCCGGGTCCTGCACGAATTCTCTGTACGCCTCGTCCAGCACGACCAGCACCGAGGACGGCACCCGGTCGAGGAATTTCTCGAGTTCGGCCCGGCGGACCGCCGCGCCGGTCGGATTGTTCGGGTTGCAGACGAAGATGAGTCGGGTCCGGTCGGTGACCGCGTCGGCCATCGCGTCCAGGTCGTGGCACTCGTTCGGGAGCAGCGGGACGGTGACCGGCGTGGCACCGGCGATCCTGGTGATGATCGGGTACGCCTCGAAGGACCGCCAGGCGAAGATCACCTCGTCTCCGGGGCCCGAGGTCACCTGCACCAGCGACTGGGCCACGCCGACCGAACCGGTCCCGGTGGCCAGATGCGACTGCGGAACACCGAGCCGGTCGGCGAGTTCCGCAGTCAGCGCGGAACTCGCCATGTCCGGATACCGGTTGAGGTGCTCCGCTGCCGCGACGGCACGCTCCAGAACGCCGGGCAGGGGCGGGTACGGGTTCTCGTTGGATGAAAGCTTGTACGACGGTTTCCCCGACTCGACCCGAGCCGGCCTGCCGGGCGTGTAGGCGGGAAGCGCCGCAAGCGCGTCCTTGAGCCGAGGGCCGCCTGTGTCCGCGTTTTCGAGCGCCACGTGCGTTCTCCTGAAGGTGGTGGGTGGTCGGCGAGCCGAAGCGTCGGCCTGGCAATCGGGGCGAAACGAGCCGGCGGACAACCAACTGCCGAGTGGTGCGGCAAGTCGGTCATGACGACTCCCGAATGTGGAAGAGGGATCACAAGCGGCAGGGGCCCAAGCCGAGGGCCTGAGCGTCATGGAGAGTGACAAATTGAGCAAGTGTTTCTTTTTAAACTGTACAAATCGCCTAGTAATTCTGCGATTTCAGTCGCCGATTTGTGCAGTCTGAACAGTCGCATGGGTGACAGAGGCGCGAGGTGGGGCGGCGCTGTACAGTCCCGCCCAAGCAGTAAAAGGTTTGATTACGGCCTGCTACCAGCGACCGGGATCGTTGCCGGGAGGTCACCGGGCCGATCCGGCGCACCATGTCGACGGCGTCCTCGGGCAGCGGCACTTTGTCGCCGAACATCGAGTCGCCGGGGCCGACCGAGAGCATGTTCGTGCCCAGGCTGCGGATCTGCTCCATCAAGCGAGCCTGGCCGGCCGTGCCGATCCCGAGCATCGCGACCATCGCGGCGATTCCGATCGCGATGCCCAGACCGGACAGGATCGCGCGCATCGGCCGACCGCGCACGCCGAGCAGGCCCACCCGCACCACGTCGGCCGGTCCCAGCCGTGCGGTGTCCGGCAACGATACCGGGGTCGGCCGGATTCGCCCGTCCGTTGTCGTCATCCGGGCGCCCCCGCCGGCTGGGCGGTCGGCGCACCGCTGTCGGCGTGAATGCGGCCGTCCAGGATCTCCACCCGGCGTGGCAGCGACCGGGCGATGCCCGGGTCGTGCGTGATCACCACGATCGTGGTGCCGTCCGCGTGCAGTTCGTGCAGCAGCCGCATCACCGTCGCGCCGGAGCGCGAATCCAGCGCACCGGTCGGCTCGTCCGCCAGGACCAGTGCGGGACGGGCCACCAGGGCGCGGGCGATGGCCACCCGCTGCCGCTCGCCGCCGGACAACTCCCGCGGCACGTGGTCGAGTCGACCGCCCAGGCCCACCCGGGTCAGTGCCTCCGCCGCGCGTTCGCGCCGCTCGCGCACCGGGATCCCGTGGTAGTACAGCCCGTTGGCGACGTTGTCGACGGCGGTGAAGTGTTCGGTGAGGAAGAACTGTTGGAACACGAAGCCGATCCAGTTCGCCCGTACGCCGGAGAGTTGACGATCCGTCAAGCCGGCGATGTCGTGCCCGAGCAGGCGCACCACACCCTCGGTCGGCCGATCCAGGGTGCCCATCAGTTGCAGCATCGTCGACTTGCCGGACCCCGACGGTGCCACCACCGCGAGCAGTTCACCCGCCCCGACGGTCAGGTTCGTGCCCGAGGTCCCGCCGAGCGTGGCGGTGACCTCGCCGACCCGCACCGAGTCGGGCAACACCACCGCGTCCCCGGGATCGAAGCGGCCGGTCTGCTTGTGTCCCACGTCCTTCTGCCACTTCCCCACCGCCGCGGCGGTCGTGTCGGTGAACTTGTCGTCCACGGTGAACCCGCCGTAGCCCAGCGCCTGGCGGTCCTCTCCAACTCGCGCACGTCCACGCCCTTTTCCACGCCGACGTACAACGCCCGCCAGAACGGCGTCTCGCCGTTGAACAAGGGCACCTTGGTCCCGTCCCGGCCGTACACCCGATCACCACGCGAGAACGTGTCGCCCGCCGCGGGCGGTGTCCGGGGGCGAACCGCCTTGCCCGCCGGTCCGACCGGAGCCGCTGCCCGGGCCCTGTGACGGTCCCGGGGTCGTGCCGGTCTGCGGTTTGTTCCCGCCCGCGCCGCTCCCGTTGCTTCCGCTCGGTGGCGGATTCTCCTTGTCCGGGCCCGGTGCGGCGGCGTTCACCGTGTACGTGCCCGCAAACCCGAGCTTGCCGTCCACGTTCTGCCGCCGGCCTGCCACTCCTTGAACTTGGGGTCGTTCGGGTCGAAGTCGCTCTTCGGCTGGAACCTCTCGCACGCCTTCATCGCATCCTCGGCCTTCGACGACCCCTCGTCCGCAGGCATCGCCCCGATCCGCCTCGCACCACCCTCGCCGGGCACCGGGTCGGGCATGTCCACCCCGTGCTCACGCATACAACCCGCGAACTTCACCATCAGCTCCCGCCGTTCCGCGTCGTCACCCTTACCCGAACCCGAACCACCGCCACTGCCCTCGGCCTTCGCAGCACCACCACCGCCACCCGACGCCACCTTGGACTTCGTCGAGCCGTCGTCGTCGCCGCAACCGACCGTTGTCACGGCGAGACCACCCGCCAGAACCACCCTCACGACGAACCGCAACATCAGGGGCGCCCCGAACCCACGCACCCCCGCGACCTCGTTCCTGGTCGGCTGGTGGATGTCCGGTCGCGTACTGCGTCCGGTTCACAGGATCCCGGGTCGGGCCCTCCCTCACCTGCACCTCGCATCGGCAATCGAGGCCAAGACGGCCACGCGCAAGCTCCTCCGGCGTCCTGGCCGCCCACCGCCGCGAACGCGCCGGCATCCACAGCGGGAAGGCAACCCTTTGACCTCAGGGTCCGGCGCGGCCAACCCGGAGCCGGGCGCCTAGAGCGAGCCGACGACCTTGCGCGGGGTGACGCGGACGACGACGCGTCGGGCCTCGTCGGTCGTCGTCGAGTTGTCGCACGTACCAAGGTCCCGGAGTTGCGGCGGCGGCGAATTCCTCGATCTCGGCGAGGCCCTCGTCCGTCAAGGGCTCGGGAGTGCTCATCGGGATATCGGTGCCTTGTATTCGAACGTAGTTGCGTGAACCATGCCATGGCGTGAACCGCGTCGACCAGCGGGAATCCGCGACACGGACGGGACGGGGGCAGATCGGGTGATACCCGCTCCCCGGCGCGGAGGTCACCCATGAGATCAGGTGCGTAAGTCGGCGGTTGTACATCTCGCAGCGAGACAGGGGTCCGGGCTCCGAACGCCGTCGTGTAGTCCCCCGACGGCGGGCCCGAGCACGGATTCCGCACGGCCGGACCTTCGGACCGGCGCCCGGAGCCCGCTTGGTGCGCCCGCTGTCGGGACCCGTCGCAACACCGCCGAGCCGTGGATACCCCACGGATGTTTGCGTGACCTCGGGCTCAGTCTGAGTTCAATCACCCAGACGAGTAATATTCATAGCATCCACGTTCACGAAACGCCCACGATGGGGAAGCCTCTTCCTGCAGAGGGTTCCCCATCGAATAATTGAACGAGGAATGGATGAAGCATGGCAAATGTCGAGCTTATCCGCAGCGGCCTCCTGTTCCTCGCAAACGGCCAGCAGCAGCTATACGAATACGACTTCGGCAAGAACCCGAACCAGTTCTCCTGGATTCGACCGAATGCGTACTTCCACCCCTTCACCGACGCACTCTCCAGGCTCCAGTATGTGACGGAATACTCGTACTGGGAAGGAAACAATCCGATTCCGCCTTACTGGGGCCTGGAACTTCGGGCATTCGGAAACACGCAGTTCGTCATCGTGCTCATGCTTGTCACTGCGTAAAATAGAGAGGACGGTCCGGCTCATGCGGGTCCAAGCGTCATTCGGCGAAGACGGCAGCATCATCGCACTTGCGGAGATCATTGAAGAGGGTGACGATCGCGTCAGGGTTCGCCTTCGCCCCAGCGAGGACCGCAAGATCGCGGAACTCGAAGTACCGCCCGAGTACGCTGACCGGCCCTTCGCGGATCTGGCTGCCCGGTTCAAAGTGACAGAATCTCCTGACGGGCCGGCATTTACCCCCAACGTCTCGTGATTGCGTCAGAACCTTGCAGGGTTTGTTGATGCCGGCATGGATCCCTCCACGGGGACAGGCCGCCGAGTTGCCCGGAGTCGACGATCAGTCGGGATAGGCATGCGGATTTGCCCGTCAGGCCCGATCGTAGACCAGCGATTCCGACCACCCGCGAGCTCATGGGACTTGCCGGAGCCGGTGCTCGGCGGCATCGAGAACTACGAGCGCGAGCACCCCGACCACGTCCTCGTCGAGTCCCCCGTCGGCAAGGTGGCCGCAGGGGCGCTCGCCCCCGGGGACGTGGTCACACCGATGCCCAGCCGCCCGGCCTCCCGACGTAGAGCCGGGAACCGGACTCCCACGCGACGCAGCACGGCGTCGGCGTCGGCGTCCTCCACCGTGGTGACCATCGGCTTCTCGAGGTAGACGGCCTTGCCGGCCCGAAGAGCGTCGATCGCTATCGGGGCGTGGGTGTGGTCGGGAGTCGCCACGAGCACCGCGTCGATGTCGTCGCGGTCCAGCAACCGGCGAGCGGGTGCAGTGCGATCAGCATGTTCGACTGTGCGCGATTCGGCAAAAGTCACGTATTTTCAAGCATGCGTCGACGGGGTCCCATGCGGTCCTTCCGCACTGTGATTTCCAACCCGTCGGTCCACCCAGCAGGCCGGTTCGCGGAGGGTTGCATGGATGTCGGCGCGGATCTCGAAGCGGGTCCGTAGGCGGCGGACGCCGTGGATCCGGGCGTGGGTGCGTTCGACTCCCCGGCAATTGGGCTCTAGCCCGAACCGTGGGGTGTGACGCGGCATCCGATGACCGGGATGGACTCGTCGCAACGGACCTCCGCGCTGCGGCCGATGCCACGTGGGTCGAATCCCACGATGTCGAAACGCTCGCGCAGGGCCGGGGAGTATTTCGATTCGGCGTATATCGCGCCGTCCGCCCCGGGGTTCCCGGGACCACCCGGGTTCGTCATCAGGACACCGATGCGCCGGGCGGGGTCGGTGGCACGGTGGCGCGCCACGAAGACGCCCGTCTTCGGACCTCTGGGGCGCGACCAGTCCACCGGCACCTCGACCGTCGCGCACTCCACCTGCGGACCGGGCTCGGGCAGGGGCGGGTTGGCGGGACACGGACCCCGGCGAATCTTCGAGGGGGCGGCGGCTTCGGCAGTCGTCTCCCGGTCGCCCCCCGTGTCGGCGGCGGCCGTCGCGGTGGGAACGGCCACCGTGGCGGAGACGAGGAAGGCAAGGAGTACGGGCGTAATGCGCCGTCTCCTCTTGGAAACCAAGATCGTTTTCACTTGCGCCGCTGTGGTCGTCCCACGTGAAGACGCGCCGGCCACATCGTCACGACCTCGTCACGCCACCAGCCATCTCCGCAGTGTCACACCAGAGTTCGTCGAGGTGAGCCGCGGCGGGCTCTCGCGCAGGTGCCGCTGCCGGAAGTCGTGGCCGTAAGGGCCCCGGAACGGCCACCGCCCGGTGGGCAGTTCATAGCCGATCACGCCCGACGCGTACACGTCCGCAGCGATCGCCTCCCGCTCCGACGTCCAGATCTCGGGTGCCATGTACGCCACGGTGCCCCAGCCCTTCCGGGTGTTCGTTGCGGTGGCGGCGACGGATTTGGTGCGGGAGGTATCCGTGGGGTCCGTGTGTTCCGCGGACGGCACGGTCATCGGGTACCACACCGTGGGCACGGGCCCGGCGCTGTTGATCGTGCCCGGCGCGCCGGCCGTCGCCGCCGACTACGACGCTCTGGCGGCCGCGCTCGCCGAGCGGTTCACGGTACACACGGTGGAGCGGCGCGGACGCGGCACCAGCGGGCCGCAAGGCGACGCCTACGGCGCGGACGCGGAGGCCGCGGACATCGAGGCCGTGCGCGCCGCGACGCGGGAGACGGCCGCGGGCGACCTCCGCATCCGCGGCGACCGGGTCGTGGTCGTCTGGGCGGCAGCGGCGGCTCGGGAGAACGACATCGGCCCGTGGCCGCCGACCGTGCTCTCGGCCCGACCCGGCTGGTACGCGGTGACCTGCGGATGGCACGAAGGGGCTCGCGGACGGTACATGTCCGAGGCGGAGATCCACACCCCGTCGCCACCGTCTGCCGAGGAGGACTGGTCCTGCTTCTGGATCCGCCTCATTTTCTCCGGGATCCCGAAAACCTGACCCTCCAGGACGACTCACCACACCCCCGGGCCCGGGAAAACCCGAGTGCCCATGACGGGGCGCCCCTTGCCGCGTTTTCGGCCCCGCCCGCTGCCGAAGCGCCGCGCCGCCGGGCTGTGACGAAGACGGACGTGTCGGGCTCGCTGGGCCATGCCACGCACGTCCGGTGCTCTGTGGGATCGCCTTTTCCCGAGCGGCATCACCATCGCGCACTCGGTATTCCACACGAAGGCGAGCGGCCGTCCGGACGAACCGATCGACCACGTCTCGAGCCGCCGTCGATCCGCGACCGAAGCGCCTCCGGCGTCACCGCGAGGGAGGGGTTTTCCGCGGGGCGGGTGGCGCCGCCGCCGGGGGCGTGTGCGCAAGGCGGCTGTTCGGGTCGGATGACCCCGCAGGCATATCCGGACGAATACCCGTAGAACGCGACGCCGACTCTGTCCGGAACACGTCCCGAACAGGCCGCGCCGTGTCTCGGGGGTCCTCGTCGGGTCAGCCTTGCCACATCGATCCCTGTCCCTGGGCCCGGGCGGTGTGCACGAACGCCCCCACCCGAACGAGGAGGAAGCACAGGTATGCCCGAACCATGTCCATCCGCCGTACCGACGCCGGGTGATGCCGTACCGCCGGGCACCGCCGCCCCCCGTGGTGAACCGCATCCACCGCACTGTGCGGCGCCGGCCGAGATCGCCGAGCTGTGGCACCTGCCGGACCTGCGGCCCGGCCGGCCGACTCGGCCGGGGGCGTGCCTGCGGGTCCTGCACCTCGGCGACGTGCGGGTCTGGGTCCTGGTCTGTCCGCGGACCGGCTTCGCCCGTACCGCGCGGCTCATTCACCGACGCGACCCGCAGGCCTTCCACATGCTGCACATGCGCAGAGGGTCCACCAGCCTGGCCATCGGCCGACGGGAAACCCGGGTCGAAGCCGGGCAGTTGGTCATGGTGGACAGTTCCAGCCCCTACCGTGGACGGTTCGACGACCCCGCCGGGGTGCACTCCTTCGTCGTCATCCAGTGTCCGCGCGCCCTGCTGCGCCTGCCACCGCACATCGTGCAACGCGTCCATGCCGTCCCGGTGTCCCTGCGGACGGGGACTGGCGGCGTGTTGGCGCGCTGGCTGACCGATATCACCGCCCGTGCCGACGAGTTCACCCCGACCGACGGCCCCCTCCTTGCCGAGATCACCACGAACCTGCTCGCCTCGGTACTCGGCGGGGCGGCCGACACCATGGCGGACCGGGACCCCCCGGGCAGTCGCCAGGCATTACGAACGCAGATCCGGCAGTTCATCCGGTGTCACCTCACCGATCCCTCCCTCACTCCCGACAACATCGCCGCCGCACACCGTCTGTCGCGGCGCACGCTCTACTCCCTCTTCGAAGAGGACGGCCGGACCATGGCCGCCTGGATCCGGCACGAGCGGCTGGAACGATGTCGACGCGACCTGATCGATCCCCGGCTGGCGGGACGGGCGATCCACACCATCGCCGCCCACTGGTGCTTCCCGGACAAGGCGCACTTCAGCCGGACGTTCCGGTCCGCGTACGGGGTCTCGCCCCACGACTTCCGTCGACGGGCGACGCTGCACGAATCGACAACCGACGTGCACGCGGGGACAACGACGGCCGCGTAGCCGGCCGGCACTGTCGTGTACGGGGACGGTTCACGGTGAGCGACCGGGAACCCGAACCCGGCCGTCCTCCGGTTGTGGCCGCGTCGCCTTGCGTGCAGGGCGGTCGTGTACAGCCGACGGGACTGCCGTCGAGCCGAGCCACGACGGATCCGAGCACCTCGAACCGCATTCCCACCCTGGTTCCCCTCCGCTGTCGGAATCGCTGCGGCAACCGCGCGGTGCACCTGTGATCAGCCTATTCAAGAAGTATTCGAGGACTGCTCACAACGTCTTCGCCACAGTCGTCCGTGCAACGGAAACCGTCGCACGACGACCGAAATCGGATACCTCGAAGGAAAGGAAGCAATATGGGCAACAAGCTCCTGACAGCGGCGCTGGTGGCCGGCCTGTCGGCCACCGCCATGATCGTCGCGCCCTCTGCGGGCGCGGCGGACTCGCCGACGTGGTGCGGCAGTTGGCTGGCGAACCCGGCCAAGGCCACGAACGTCTCGCCGGTCTCGGGTACGCAGACAAACGTGGGTGGATCCACCTACATCCGCGTCAACCAGGGCACTTACAACGGCAAGTGGTTCGCCTGGGCCAAGATGTACAACGAGGGCGCCGACGTGGTCGCGTTGATCTGGGTGAACCAGGCGGACAAGGCGATCTACCAGTGCGGTTCCCGGGACGGGTCGAGTGGCTGGAGCGGCGACTCGTACACCGCGGGTGTCGATGACGCGCACGCGTACAAGGTCCAGGCCAAGTATCGGCACAGCCAAGTAGTGGTCTACGGCCCTGCCGTCGTGTGGCGCTGAGGATCCATCCGGGCACACGCGGTCGACGCGATTCCCGTGTCGCCCGTCCGTACGGGGGCGGGCGGGTGACACGGTACGGAGCGGTTGTGGACGTGGAGGAACACATGCGACTTCCCCGAGTGACGGTCGTGCGGGCCGTCACGTTGTCGATGCTCGTGGTTTCGGCTGCCGACGGTTGTGCGTCGCACGACGGGCGTCCGGACCCGCGGCCGCCGGTGGCCGCGACGGTGGCCCAGGCTCCGGGAGCGGCGGGTGAACTGGGGCTGCCGCTGGACGCCTACGAGCCGACGGCGCAGGAGTACCAGATGATCCAACTGGCAACGAGGCGATCGTTGCGCGCCTGCATGAAGTCCTTCGGCCTGGAGCTCGACGCGCCCGATGTCGGGCCGGTGAAGTACCCGCAGAACGCCACGATCCTGAGCTGGCTCGGCTCGCACGAAGTGGAGCGGTACGGGTACGCGGGGCCACCGGGGTTCGCCGACGAGATGGCGGCGGTGGCCATGCGAGGTACGCGGCCGATTGTGATCGGCCCAGAGCTCGTGCCGATCTTCGAAGGCAGTGTCCGGGAGTTCGCCGGCAAGGTGGTTCCGTCCGGAGGATGCGACGCGCAAACACGCCGCGCCCTCGACGCCGGAGCCGCGCCCGTGCGCAGCGACGATCTCGCACCGGACTCGACACCCGAGCGAGGCATCCGAATCCTGGCCCAACAGGCGGGCGAGCAGGCCCGGGCCGACGCGCGACTTCGCCCGGTGGTCAAGGCGTGGAGCACCTGCATGAAGCGCGCCGGTCATCGATACGCAAACCCCGATCAGGCCCAAGGCGACCGGCGTTGGACGGGCACCGAAGCTGCGGGTGACGGCTCCGCCGCGGTTCCGGTGTCCGCGGCCGAGATCGCTACCGCCGTGGCCGACCGCCGGTGTCGGGAGGAGGTGAATTTTTCGGGGATCCTGAGGATGCTTGTGTCCGAGCGTGAGAGCGAGCTGATCCGAACCAAGGGCGACGTCGTGCGCGCCGTCTCGACCCTGTTGCGCACCAGGGTCTCGAACGCCGCCGCGATCCTGCGCACGTCCCCGCCGACGTGAGCGAACCGAGCGACTGTTCCTCGCTCGGTCGCTCGCCGACGACCGGTTCCTTCGCCGAAATGCACCTGCTCGGCGAACGCGGGAAGACCGCGCTCGGCTACTACCACTACGCGTTCCAGCGCTCTGGATCTCGGTCACTACGACGCCCCGGATGAGGGCACAGGGGAATTCCGGCAACGGTAGTGCCGGAATTCCCCTTCGTGTCATCACCATCCCGAAGCCCCTGTCGGCGCCCGCCGCCGCCCTGTCCATCAGCCGCTCGTCACCTCGCCCAACACGACCGGAAGGGCACCTGTCAGGGCAGGCTGCGCCGGCATCCATCGCTGCCGGGCTCGGCGGTTTCGCTCAAGATGCGCCGCACCGCCCCGGCGAACGCGTCCGCGTCCGCGTCGTGAGGGAGAGACAGTCCCAGACCTCGGCGCCCGCACGCTCCCGGAGCCGAGAATTCCTCCGCTCGCCGAGCGCCGTGATGGTCGGGGCGAACAGGGGCCATCCTGATCCGGTCGGCGTCCCGGCCCGAGAACCGACGCATGGGCGGTCGTCGTGCGGCGGGCTTCGGCGGTCCCGGAGAGCCGCAGCGCCGTGTGTCCGGTCAGGCGGTGGGTACCAGGAGTCGGCCGGGGGCGAGATGGCACGTCGGCCACCCGAAGCGTCCCACCGCAGTTCAGACGTCGGACTCGTGGGCCGAGGCGGTGATCTCGATCCCGAGAGCCTTGGTGATGTGACCGGCCGCCGCCATCACTCGGGCCGTGCCGACCACAGGTGCGATCGCCACGAGGACGTCCTGAACCTGCTCCGGCTGTAGATCGGTCGCCGCGCCGGCCTCGAAATGGGCCACGTAGGACAGCGGAGGGGCGTCCATCGCGACGAGGGCGGCGATGCGGGTGAGGATCAGGGCCTCCGGTGTCAGACCGCATCGCTCCATCGAATCGAGGGTCATGGCGGCCAGGGTGTCCAGGACGGGTGTGTCGTGCGCAGTGGTCATGACGAGCCTCCTCGGCTGATTTCTCATACCCGAGGTGTGCCGCACGCCCGCGTGGGAGAGCCGACACATGTCGGGCTTCTCGCCTCCCTTTGAGCCTAGAACCGCCTGCTCCGGAAAGCACCTCGGCCGGAGACGCCGAGCAAACACGCGATGTCCCGACGGCGGGACACGTGCGAGGACGGGCACCACCGCTGCCGGAACACAATCGCGTGCCGCATGACCGCCCCGGGAATCCCTCCTCGTGTAGTACCTCGAACCGCAACCGCCGGATCCGGGGGCGAGGGCCACGGCGGCCGACCTGTCGATTCCCGGCCACCGGGGTGGCGACCAACGCGTACCCCGCCCACCCCACGCAGGAAGCGGACCATGCCCAGCCCACAGACACAATCCGCCGGAACGACACTGAGTCGGCACCGCTTCGAAAGCCGTACGCGGCGCGGCGGCCGCTCGGTGCCACGATGGAGTGGGGGCCTTTTCAGCCCGGCGATTCAGGAGGGCGATCATGAGCCGCGACCATCACTTTCACTGCGAGCACGCCGGCTGTTCGATCACCGTGGGCATTCGGACGGGCCGGACGCGGGAACTGGAACTCCTCGTGGACGGGAAGGAGGTCGCCGCCGCCCGCGTCCACGGCCACCACGCCCGGACGCACGTCATGACCGCGACCCTGCCCACCGACCCACCTCGCGACATCGAGGTCGAAGTGAGGCTCCCGGGCGCCCACGGCGGCGACCCGGTGAGCACTCTGCTTGTGGACGGCGAACGCAGGACGATGCCCGCCCGGGAGATCCCCCGACGATCACGACCGACGGAAGCCTCCTGGTACTCCTGACAACGTCGGGACACCGATGGGAGCAACACGGCATCTGGTCGCTGTGGCTGGATCCACGCATTCCGCGAGACGAACACGACCCGCACGAACACCGCCGTCGATCAGGCCGACATCAGCTCTGCCCGGCTGCGAGAAGACACCATGTTCCTCGATCCGATCCGATCCGAGCCGATCTCGGCCGATCAGCCGGACGTGTCGCGCCATTGCCGCCAGGTGAGGCCGCGGGGGGCCAGTACGTCGGTGTGGAACGCGGTCCAGGTGGTGGTGTTGGGTCCCGTTCCGGGGGTGTCGGGGGCGCTCGTGTAGAGCGGGTGGCGGGTGCGCACGAGGTCGGCGAGCCACGGTTCGAGCGCATCGAAGTCGTCCAGTGTCCAGGCGCGCGCGTGGTAGACGAGGTTGCCCGGCGTCTCGCTCTCGGCGATGCCCATCGCCGGCACGTAGGGGCAGATCCGGGTCCAGCAGTTGGTGACCGGCAGCGCCGGCGTCGGGGGGCCGGCCTCGGTGTCGGAGTGGGCGCGGGCGTCGTCCTCGTGCACCAGGAAGTCGAACAACTCCCAGGAGGCGTAGGTCGAGTTCGCGAGCCCGAAGTCGTCGTCGATGCCGTATCGGTCGGCGAGGCGGTACACGGGCGGCACGTCCAGGGTCCACACCAGGTTGCGGCGCACGCGCTCCGGGGTGACCGAGCCGGCCAGCGGCACCTCGGCGGGCCCGAACACCGCGTACAGGGCACCCTCCCGGACGCGGTACGACAACTGCACGTGGTCGTTGGCGATCGGTGGGAGGGGGCGGGTGCGCCCGTCCAGCGGGTTCGTCCACTCGGTCAGGACGGTGCCGTGCTTCGGGTCGGTGTAGAAGACGATTTCGCGCGAGACGAGGTGTAGATCCTCGGTGCCCGGCGGGTTGATCAGCCGGCGGATGTTGTAGCCCTCGACGCCGAACACCGCCTGCCCGTGCGGGAACACTTTGCCGTGCACGTCGCCGGGCACGTGGTTGTGCACCGTTCCGCTGATGCGGTACAGCATGTCGTGGCCGTCGGGGCGGCCGAGCAACCGTACGAAGAGCCGGGCGTTCGCGTCGTCGAGCGATGCGATCAGGGCCTCGGGCGATGCCTTGCCGGATTCCATGCGCGGTGTCCGTTCGTCGGTTCGGTGCGTAGCGGTCGTATCCACCGGGGCGTGGTCTCCCGCCCGTGTGGGTGCATCGGGCGAACTCCGGGGCTCACCCCCGTCGTCCGTCCTCCGCCCGGCAGCCTACGCATCGCCGCGGCGCCGCACCGGTCGATGCACGACCTGCCGACGCCGGCGGCCCATACCACCTCGAAAGGTCGTATGTGCCGCCAGGATTGTGAGCGGGAATTTCGGCGCGGCCACCGGCGAGGAGCCCTGCACGGCCCCCGAGTTCGAGTCCGTGTCCTGGCACGCCGTCCCCAGCGGAACAGCGCCGGGATGAACAACGCCAGGATGCGCAGGCAACGCTCCGCGGTCGGCTCCCAGGGCGCGTGAGTGCTACGGCGCGCACATGCCCCACAAAGCGCACATACCCTACAAAACGCGCGTGACACGCAAGTGGCGAACTGTGCCCACAAGATCGCATGATTCGACAATCCTCCGACCGGCTGACACCGCATCCGCATCGTGGTCTCACCGACCACCGACGCATCCTCCGGCGGAACGTCTCCCGCTCCCCTTCCCCGTGCTGATGGGTGACGCCGGTCACCGATGCCAGGCTCACTGCGGGCCACCGACCGCGACGACACGCTCCTACGCCGACGCGGAAAGGTGGTTCCGTCTGTCGCACGTCCGCCGAGAAAAGGAGCCGATCCGTGAATACGCACGTTCCACGTCAGGTCCTCCGCCCGATCTTACGGCGCCCACTCGCCGCCTCCGCCGCGCTCGCGACGCTCGCGTGCCTGGTGGTGGGCCTGCAGGCCGCTCCCGCGCACGCGGACCCGGCCGACTGCAACCCGAACATCACCCGCTACCGCGGCACCCCGGTCACGGCCGTGCTCAGCCCGATCATCACCGAGTGGGACAGCTTCTCCGTCGCCCCGGGCACCACGATCGACGAGACCCACACGCTCAACGAGGTGAACTCGGTCAGCACGTCGGTGAACAACAATCTCGAGTTCTCCTCCGAGGACAAGACCACCCTGGGCAGCGTCGGTACCAAGTTCGGGATCAGTGTCGCCACCAACGTCGGCAGCACCAAGACCACCACCCAGACCCGGACCGTGCACTTGAACCAACCCGGCGTCTACGGGCTCTACCGCGGCACCGAGCGCGTGGAGGGCGAGTGGATCATGGAGATCTGCGGTCGCACCGGCATCAATACCGGCAAGTGGGTTTGGGTCAACGGCAGTTCCGGCACCTACGTCACCTACACCTCCCCCGATCAGGGCACCGTCTCGTGTGCCCAGGCCGAGCCTGCGGGCACCCTGCGCGCGACCGCTCGCGCGCGTCTGCACTGCTAATTCCGGACCGTCCCACCAACCCCGAAATGGTAGGGAACCGATGAAGCGCACCAATCGAACCCTGTTACCGATCCGACGCCTCGTCGCGGCGCTCACCACGACGATCGTCGCGACCGCGATGCTCCTCACCGCCTCTCCCCCCGCCCAGGCCGGCCCGTCGTGGCCGTCGGACATGGATTGCGGCGGCGTCTACGTCTTCCACACCGGCAGCGGCATGATGCTCGACTTCGACCAGAGCGACGACCCCTGGCACGGCCGAGTCATCCAGATGCCGTGGAACGACTGGGACGACGAGAAGTGGACCATGTGCCGCAGCAGGCCGGTCTTCGGCGATCCCGTCTTCGAGTACGAGTACACGTTCGTGACCAGGTGGGCCGGTGGGCCGTGGTGCATGGGCGTGACCGGTGGCCTTCCCGGCGAGGGCGCCATCCTCAAGGTCGAGGACTGCAACAACCTTCCGCACCAGCGGTTCAAGCTGTTCTTCAGCGTCGGCCCCATGGTGTACCCGCGACCGTTCGTGATGCAGGTGCAACACACCAAGATGTTCGTCGGGATGTCGGACTTCACGTCCGTCGGCGCCGTCGCCAAACAATACCGCTACCAGGCCGACATGTTCTGGCTGGAACAGGTCTGACGAGCACCCCGGCCTCGTCGAACCACGCGGGGCGCCGAACCCGGCGCCACTCTAGGCCGAACACATCGCCGAGATGGATG
The DNA here is from genome assembly GCF_042754105.1 of Embleya sp. NPDC059237. NCBI lineage: Bacteria > Bacillati > Actinomycetota > Actinomycetes > Kitasatosporales > Streptomycetaceae > Embleya > Embleya sp. NPDC059237. The sequence goes on from NZ_JBHZAE010000011.1 coordinate 242,281, forward strand.
TGCTCGGGGTGTGGTTGACGTGGCGGGGGCAGGGCGGGCCGGGAACCGAACGACGCGGCACCGGCGTTCGGGGTCCTGGTGGGTGAGGTCGAAGCGGTATCCCGCTCGACGAAGAGCTCGGAACCGACGTTCCCTCCCCGTCCGGCTGCCGGTCGGACGGGGAGGGAACGAGGGCGATCAGAGGCGGATCAGCCCTTGTCGGGTACCGCCAGGATGCACAGCAGCGAGCAGGCCACCGCGGCGGACGGGGCGGTGGTGCTGCGAGGGGTGCCGGCGGGCGAGTTCGCGGCGACGAAGCTCGCGGACGCGGTGTTCTTCAGCGGCAGCGCCAGCAGCAGGGAGTCGCAGTGAACCTGGCGACTGCTCCCGGCGGCGAGGGTGAAGGTGCCGGCGGCCTGCCGACACGAGGGTGTGGTGGGGTCGTTGACGGTGACGGAAGCGGCGTCCACGGGGCCCGCGTTGGTGACGGTGATCCGCCAGTGCGCGGTGCCGAGCAGACCGAGTAGGCCGACGGGACTGGTCTTCGCCCAGGGTCCGGGTCCGCCGGGTGCGCAGTCGTGCGAGTTGGGGGAGCCGCAGATCTCTTTCTCCACGCTGACCTTGGGTTGGCAGCCCGCACCGGGCGCGACGGCGGTGGTGACGGTGTTGGACGTGAAGGTGCCGGTCGAGTCGGTGCCGGTCGCCGTGTTGCCGATCGAGGTGGTCGCGCAGTCGGCGGTGACGGTGGTGCGGAAGCAGATCTGTGGCGCGTCGCCCCGATACTCGACGACCAGCGCCGGGTGTTTGTTCGAGCCGAAGTCGTCCGCCGTGGTGAGGACGAGTTGGGCGGTGACCGTGATCGCGGGATGCGCGACGGGATCGATGCCGGTCAGGTCGACGGTGCCGTCGCCGGCCAGGCCGGGGGTGGCGATCGTGGTGCCGTCGGGGTCGGTGACGGTCGCCCGGGACGTGGCGAAGTCGATGTGTGTGAGGTCGAGGCCGGTCAGCCGGGCCCGGGTGTAGCCCTGGATGTTGCCGCTGCCGCCGTCGCAATAGAAGTCGGTCGGCTTCAGCGTGACGCTGGCGCCGCCGTGCACGCAGGGGCTGGCACCGGTGGTCGGGTCGAGGGAGAACAGGTAGCCGGCGTCGCCCAGGCCGATCAGGCAGCGGGAGGTGGCGTCGTAGGTGTAGCCGTAGTCGCGGGTGGCGCCGCCGTTGACGCCGGGGTGAGTGGCGGGCAGCGGGAAGCCGGCGCAGGGCGCGGCGAGCGTCCAGTCGTGGCAGATCGTTCCCCCGGCCAGGCCGCCGCCCCAGGCGGGGAAGTAGCTGCGGGTCCCGGCGGGGGTGGTGACGGTCTCGGGACTGAAGGTCAGGGTGTTGCCGCCGAGGGAGGAGAGCGTGGCGGGCGCGGCGTGCGTGGAGCCGTCCAGCCCATAACAGGTCGTCAGGACGTTGGGTCCGCCGGATGCGCTGGTGCACACGCCGTCGGCGTGCCCGGCGGTGTCGTAGGAGGCGAAGGCGTCATAGGTGTAATAGGCGCTGCTCGGGCCGGCGGTGTGCGGGGTGGTCCAACCCGCGCAGGTATTCGCGGTGGCGGTGTCGAAGCAGCCGAGAGCGGGCGGGCCGGAGACGGTGGAGCCGCCGCCCTGCGGCGAGGAGGAGGCGAACACGCGGTTGCCGACCGTGGTCAGGCCGCCGAGGTAGAGGGCGGCGGGGGTGTTGGGCAGGTCGTGGTTGGCGGCGACGATCGGCGCGTACGGCTGGCCGGCGCACGGGGTGCGGGTGGCCAGGGTCAGGCACAGCACCTGCCCGGTGTTCGCTACGCCGTACAGGTTGTCGCCGACCCGGACCAGGCCGGCCAGGTTGTTGGCGCTGCTGGGCGATCCGCCCATGGTGGCCAGTGGGACGAAGCCGCAGTTGGCGTGTGCGGCGAGATCCAGGCAGCCGACGCCGACGGCGGACGTCGTGACCGCCGGGTAGAGCAACTGGTCGGGGTGGAGCGGGTCGAGGACGTACTGCGGGGTCAGCGGGCTCCCGATGTCACCGGTGGCGCCGCTGCCGAGTGGTCCGGGCGTGGTGTTCAGCGGGCGCGGCCACGGGCCGCCGGTGCAGGGCTGACCGAGCGTCAGGTTGAGGCAGACGGCCTGTGGGGCGTTCGGCGCGGCGTGGTGGTAGATGTTCCAGGACTCGATCTCGCCGCCCCCCGTGCGGTGCAATACGGGCGTGAACCCGTCGCCGCCGGTGGGTTGGGGGGTCGGCTTCACCGGACCGAGGGCCAGGGTGGCAAGCGAGGTGCCGCCGGCCAGGGCGAGCGAGTTCTCGGCGCGGACCGCGGTGGTGGCCGTCCCCGGGTCGGCGCCGGTGAAGGTACTGCCGTCGGTGGACCAACTCGGGGTCCACCCGGGCGGGACGCGCAGCGAGCCCGGCACATAGGTCTGGGAGCCGCCCGCGCCTGCCAACGGGTCCGTCACGGAGGCCGGGGCGGGAGTGTCGCCGGCGGTCGCGTTCCGGTAGCGGACGGTCCAGTCGAGGGTGTCCCCGTGCTCGACGGCCGCTGCCCCCGGGTGGGTGACGTCCCGAACGCTCTTCACCAGCGTGGACGGGGTATCGGCGGCGCCGGCCGGGGCGGGGGCGCCCAGGCCGAACATCAGCAGTCCGGCGGCGATCAGGGCGGCCGTGGCGGCGCGCACCGGGCGGATCGCGGCGGACGAGCGGGTCAAGGTGAGCCGACGGGTCGGAACGGGCGGATGTGGACGCGGGCTTCTCGGCACTGGTTCCCCACCTCGGATCGACGAAGGGCCTGACGGAAGGTCAGGCGGCCGTCGATCAGGCTAGGACGGCGAACTGTTCGCACCGGGGCAAGTTTTTCCTATTGGTCACATGATGAAGGAATATGATTCTTTATCGACCGACTGTACGAATCAGCAAGCGGCCACCGGAAGCCGGCGGGCGAAATGCGCCCCGAGCCCTCTCCGCCGACCGGCACGACGGGCGGGTGGCCCCGCCGGGACCAGGTCCGTGTCTTCGGCGGACGCAGCGTCCGTCCCGCCTCGTCCGCGAAGCACACCCAGGCACCCCGGTCCCTCACCGTCCTTCCACGCGCGGCCACGTCTCCTTGTCCAGCCCCCGGCGGGCACCGCCAGGCCGATCGTGGCGTTGTTCACCGCGCCGGTACTGGTGTTGGTGTAGCCGGCAGTCACCGTCTCGGTGCCGCCGGGCCGGACCTGCTCCGGGCCGTCGACCGTGACCGGGGCCCTGACCTGTTCCGGCCGGCCGTAGCCCTGGAAGTCGATCTGCGACGTGCCGCCGGAGCCGGTGGCGGTGGCGGTGGCGGTGGCGGTGTAACGATGCCCGGAACCGCTTCAGCCGGGCGAAACACCTTTTCCACGACGTTGCGTTCGCCGTACACCTGCCGGTCGAACGCCGGCGGACGCCCGCCGACGCGCCCCCCTGCCCCGGGGCGAGACGATCGACAACGGCAACCCCACCCGTCCACCGCGAGATGCGGCCTGGCGCGGGCTTGGGAGCGGGAGGTGGTGTGGCCGCGTCTGCCGCACCCGGTGGTGGGCGAGGGCGCCGGGGACGGCTTCGTGTGATGTCGGGAGGCGGTCGTCCGTGGGCAGGTTCGCCGGCGGGCTTGGGGCACTGACGGCGTCGGACGGTGTCACAGGTCCCGGGCGTGGCCGCGGCGTCGACGCGCCGATCACCGAACCGGGCACCCCCGGTGGGAGCTCGTCGCCGGTGATTCCGCACCGGATCGACACGACTGCGACGTCATTCCGCAGCGGCAGGCGGCGCCGAGGGGGTGTCGGCTTCCCCGTCGAGCCGTTCCGCGAGGATCATGGCCACATCGTCGACCAGGCGGCCCTGGGTATGGCGGAGCAATCCCCGGTGCAGTTCTTCGAGGAACTCCGACGGGGCGCACATTGGCACCGCTTCCATTGCCTCGGGTAGGGCGAAGAAGTCGTTGTCCCGGTTGCGTGCCTCGAGAACGCCGTCGGTGTACAGCAGTAGACGGTCGCCGGGGAGGAACACATAGCTCTCCGCCTTGCCCAAAGGACTGGTGATCAACTCCTCCAGGCCGAGGGGCGGAAGTGGCGAGGGGGGCGTCAGAGCGTGCACCGTGCCCCGGCGCAGCACCAGCGGTGGCGGATGGCCGCAGTTGACCATCTCGACCACGCACCGGTCGGGTACTTGTGCCACGAGCACGGTGACGAACGACTCCTCCTGCTCCTCCTCGTCGTCGTCCCGATCGATCGCCCACGGCATGGCGCGTTCGCGTCGCAGCGCGGCCGCGCAGTGAGCCACGACCTCCACCAGGTCGTCCTCGTAGTGCACGGCCTCGCGGAACGCGCCCAAGACCACCGCGGCCGAGCGCACGGCGGGCAGCCCCTTGCCGCGGACGTCTCCGATGATCATCCGGACCCCGTACCGCGTCTGCACGGCCTCGTACAGGTCACCGCCGATCTGCGCGCCGCTTTCCGCCGCGAGGTACATGCTGGCGGTCCGCAGCGGCCCCAGGCGCGCGGGCACCGGCCGGAGCAGGACTCTCTGCGCCGCCTCGGCGATCCGGCGAATCCGCTCGAGTTCGTTCCGTCTGCGTGTACGCATGAAACGACTGGTCATGACACTGGCTGCGGACACCAGGAGAATGGCCAGGAAATTCGTGTAGACCTGTTGGCTGCCCCACGCCTGGTTGTAGGTGGCAGTGCTCACGCTCACGGCCAGAGCGACGGCCGCCGCCGAGATCGTCCCCCTGGGACCCATCGTGACCGCGGCCAGCGCCGGCGTCGCGGTCAGCAGGGGCCCGGTATACAGAAAGTGCGCGGGCGAGAACTCGATCCCCACCACCAGGAGTGCGATGGCGAACGGCACACACCGTGCGAGTGTGGTGAGGGCCCGGCTGCGACCGCCGACTCCCGATCCGGGAGCCGAGCGTTGGAACGACCGCATACATACAGCTTGACCCTTCGAGGCGTCCGAAACGACCGCATGGGAGGGCCGGCCGCGTCTCGTCGCCCGTTCGGGTCGGCGAAGATCGTCGAACGCCGGTCGCGGCGAGAGCTGCGACGCGGGCGGCCCGAACGTCATCGCGCACGTTCTCACACCGCCCCGAACAGGGCGTCGACGTGGTGGACCCGTCGTGCGGGGAAAGCGCGCTTGCCGACTTCCGCGCCCCGGACCTGGGTCCGCCGAACAAGACGGCGGGCACGATCTCCGCCGGCGTCACCCCTGGGCCGGCCAGGCCCGAGGCACCGTCGAACCCCGGTGCACACGACCCCGCGACCGCGCGACCCGGTCAGGCCCGCGTCGCGGCCCCTCCGCGCGGTACCGCGCCGCCGTCGACCGGGAACACGATGCCGGCCCCGCGGTGGCGCTCGCCCGCTGGTCGACCGCAACGCGACCGGACGAGTGGCGACTCGCAGATCGCAGACTCGGATCCCTCACAATGGCGCCACTGCTCCTCACCGTGATGGCCCTGGTACTCGGCCCGACGCCCGGCTCCCCGGCGGAGCCGAACTGGTGGAACCCTTCCGCCGAACCGGCGAGCCGCCGAACCCGTCGACGTCCGGGATCCGCCGAAGCTCGCGGTGTCCGCGCGAGCTTCGGCGGACGGGCGGCTCAGCCGCGCCGGGCGCGGATGAGGTCGCGATACCAGGCGAAGGAGGCCTTCGGGGTGCGGACTTGGGTGTCGTGGTCGACGTGGACGAGGCCGAAGCGCTGGTGGAAGCCCTCGGCCCATTCGAAGTTGTCCATCAGGGTCCAGGTGAAGTAGCCGCGGACGTCCACACCTTGGGCCACGGCCGCGTCGACAGCCCGCAGATGGGTGTCCAGGTAGTCGATACGGTCGAAGTCGGGGACGGTGCCGTCCGCGGTGACGACGTCCTCGACCGAGCAGCCGTTCTCGGTGATGTAGATCGGCGGGAGCGCCGGGTAGCGCTCCTTGAGACCGACGAGCAGTTCGCGCAGACCGTCGGGGACGACGGGCCAGTCGAAAGCGGTGCGGCGATAGCCTTCGATCGGGGCCTCTTCGAAGGGCAGGCCCTCCGACGTCGGCGCCTGGATCCGGGTCGGGTTGTAGTAGTTGACACCGAGCGCGTCCAGCGGGGCGCTGACGAGTTCGAGGTCACCGTCGCGAACGGAACCGCCGAGGGTGGCGTCCGCGCCGTAGGCCGACAGGTCGGGGTAAGTGCCCGTGAGGATCGGGTCGTTGAACAGGCGGTTGTGCAGGTTGTCGTAGGCCTGCGCGGCGGCGCGGTCCGCGGGGGCGTCCGAGGCGGGCCAAACCGGGGTGCAGTTGTTGGCGATCATCACCTGGAGGCCGCGTCGGCGCAGTTCCCTCAGCGCCAGGCCATGGCCGAGCAATTGGTGGTGGGCCACCGGCAGGCAATCGAGGAACAGGGTACGGCCCGGCGCGTGGGTACCCAGGCCGTAGCCCCAGACCATGTGGATGAACGGTTCGTTGAGCGTGATCCACTTCCGGACCCGGTCCCCCAGCCTGTGGGCCACCGTGGCGGAATAATCGGCGAACCGGTACGCGGTGTCGCGGTTCAGCCAGCCGCCGTCGTCCTCGAGGCCCTGCGGGAGGTCCCAGTGGAACAGGGTCGGGACGGGCTCCACGCCGCGCGCGAGCAGGCCGTCGACCAAGCGGTCGTAGAAGTCCAGACCCCGGGGGTTGACCTCGCCCCGGCCGGTCGGCTGGATCCGAGGCCAGGCGATCGAGAAGCGGTAGCCGGTGAGGCCCACCTCGGCCATCAGCGCGAGATCCTCCTCGTACCGGTGGTAATGGTCGCAGGCCACGTCACCGGTGTGCCCGTCGCGGATCACGCCGGGCCGCGCGGTGAAGGTGTCCCACACCGACGGGCCGCGGCCGTCCTCCGTGGTTGCGCCCTCGATCTGATAGGACGCCGTCGAGGCGCCCCAGACGAAGTCTGCGGGCAGGTGGTCGAGTGCCATGCGCAACTCCTAAAACATGAGTTCCGCTCATGTTAATCCCTATGGATGGAATGATGAAAGCGTGAGAGATCGCACCGTGGGCACGACACGCCGCCGCCCCGTCCAGAAACGCAGCGTCGAACGTTTCGAACGACTGTTGGACGCCTGTGCCGAACTCCTGGACGAAGTCGGCTACGTCGCGCTGACCACCAAGGAAGTGGCCGGCCGGGCCGAGGTGCCCATCGGCACCCTGTACCAGTTCTTCTCCGACAAGGAGGGGCTGATCGGCGCACTCGCCGCCCGCAACCTTGACGCCTTCCTCGAACGGGTCTCGACCCGACTGGAGCACGAGAGGCCCGCAGACGTCTCGGGCATCGTCGAGGTGACCGTCGACGAGTTCGTCACCATGCGCCGGACGATCACCGGCTTCGGCGTGGTCGACTTCGGCGCGGTGGGCCGCGACCACACCCTCGATCCGGCCCTGGACAACAACACCGCGGTCGCCCGACGGCTGCGCGAACTGACCGCGACCCTGACCGGGATCCGGGACGACACCGACCTGGAGTTCGTCCTCCGAGTGGCCCTGGAATGCGCGGACAGCGTGCTCAAACTGGCCTTCCTCACCGATTCGCAGGGCGACCCCCGGTTGATCGCCGAGTGCAAACGAGTCCTCGACAGCTATCTGAACGACCGAATCCGCTCGTCGACAACGAGTTAGTGCCATGACGCGCCTCGCCGCCGAAAGACACGAACGGCGCTGCGACTTCGGCTTCCGCCCGGACGCGGCCCCCGGCCCTGCCGGCGGTGGAGTCGGCGCGCGGGAGGGGCGGGTGCGCGTCGGGTGCAGGGCGGTGGCCGTCGCCCCGTCGGCCGAGGCCGTCAGTGGTGGAAAGCCACGCGGTCCGCGTCGTGCGGGCGGCCCTCGTGGAGGTGTTTGATCGCTCGGCGCATGTCGTCGGCCAGGAGTTCGATCTGGTCGTGGTCGACGCCGTGGCGGACCAGGACGCGCTGGATGACCGTCTCCTGGCGGTCCGGTGGCAGTGGGTAGGAGGGCACCTGCCAGCCGCGCATCCGCAGCAGGTCGGACAGGTCGTACAGGCTCCAGCCCGTCGAGTCCGGGTCGGTGAGCGTCCAGGATACGGCGGGCAGGGCACCGACGCCGTCGTAGAGCAGGGTGAAGGGACCCATCTCGGCGACCTGCCGGGCGAGGTGCCGGGCGGTTTCGGCACAGGCCTGGTAGACCCGGCGGTACCCCTCGCGGCCGAGCCGCAGGAACATGAAGTACTGGCTGACGACCTGTCCACCGGGGCGGGAGAAGTTCAGCGCGAGGGTCGGCATGTCGCCGCCGAGATAGTCGACGTGAAACACCAGGTCGTCCGGCAGGGCGTCCTGATCCCGCCACAGCGCCCAGCCGACGCCGAGCGGGGCCATGCCGTACTTGTGGCCCGAGGCGTTGATCGAGGCGACCCGCGGCAGGCGGAAGTCCCAGACCAGGTCACGGTGGAGGAACGGCGCGATGAACCCGCCCGAGGCGGCGTCGACGTGCAGCGGTACGTCGACGCCGGTCGCGGCCTGCATGCGGTCGAGCTCGGCGGCGATCTCCGCGACCGGCTCGTAGGTGCAGGTGTAGGTCACGCCGAGGATCGCGACGACGCCGATGGTGTTCTCGTCGACGTACTCGCGCAGCTGGTGCGCCTGGAGGCCGGTTGCTCCGGACTCCACCGGCACCTGGCGCAGCTCCACGTCGAAGTACCGGGCGAACTTCTCCCAACAGACCTGCACCGGTCCGCAGACCAGGTTGGGCCGGTCGGTGGACTGGCCGGCGGCCTGCCGGCGATGGCGCCAGCGCCACTTCAGGGCGAGGCCGCAAAGCATCGCGGCCTCGCTGGAGCCGGTGGTGGAGCAGCCGACCGCGTTGGCCTCCCCGGCGCCGCCGGGTGCGTTCCACAGGTCGGCAAGGATGTTCACGCAGCGCGATTCGATCTCTGCGGTCTGCGGATACTCGTCCTTGTCGACGATGTTCTTGTCCAGGCACAGGTCCATCAGCCGGTGGACCTCGTCGTCCGCCCATGTGGTGCAGAAGGTGGCCAGGTTCTGCGCGGCGTTGCCGTCCAGCAGCAACTCGTTGCGCAGCAGTTGGAAGACGACGGGGGGCAGTGAGGGCAGGTCGGGCATGGACCTTTTGGACAGGGGCTGTTCACTCAGCGGTGATGCGAAAATGTCGACGGCCGGATCGGCCGCCGGTTCCTGAGCGTTGTGCAGAGCCATCAGGGCACCTCGCGTGTCGGTCCATCGGTCCGCATCGGACACTACGGACAGGTTCGGTGGGCGGCATGCGGGCGTGGGCCATCCGGCGGTGCGACGCGGCCGTTGTCGTCGGGCGGCGGCATCGGGCCCGCGTACGCCGGCCGCCGCGGTGCAGGCCCTGGACGGCCACGGAACCGGCCGGGCGCCGACCGCTCTGTTCGTCCATCTGGGTGTCGCCGCCGCCGTCCACGTCGTGCTCGACCTACGCCGCCCCGGAGTCGACGTGCCCGTCGACGCCACCGAGGTCGAACCCGGCTCACCCGGCACCCGCCCGGCGGCGGCACCGCCATCTGCGAATCCCGGCTCGCCCGGCGCCGCGAACTCGTCCCCAGGATCGTCAAGAGAGTCGCACGCCCTCGGACTCCGCCGCCGGTGGACCGGCGCACCCCGTCGGGGCGACTGCTGCCGTACTGGCAGTCCCCGCATCCGAGGAGCGACGTCACAGGCGGTGCGGTGCCTCGATCCCGCTGGACCGAGGACCGGACCGAGCCGAGATCGCGGTCGCCGCGAAGGCCGACCGCCTTGCCGAACACGTGCGCCGGACGCCGGTGCGTCGATCCCGACGCACCGCGAGCGCGTCCGTGAGGAACATCGCGAGCAGCGTCGACCCGGCGCCCCCGGGCCGCGAAGGCGGCGGCGGGACCGCTGTCCGGGGCTGCGAAGGGTCGGGCGGCGGTCGAGAATGGACGAGACGGGTGTCCTCCACACGAGGGAGAAGGCCCCGTGAACGAGGCGATTGACGTCGAGGGCCTCAGCAAGCGATTCGGCGCCGTGACAGCTCTGGATTCGGTGGACTTCCGTGTCCCCGCCGGAACGGTTTTCGGCCTTTTGGGCCCGAACGGCGCAGGCAAGAGCACCGCGATCCGCATCCTGACCACGATCGTGCGCCCCACGGCCGGTCGTGCCGCGGTATTCGGGTACGACGTGGTCCGCGATGCCGGCACGGTCCGGAGTCTGATCGGGCTGGCCGGGCAGTACGCGGCGATCGACAAGAACCTGACCGGCCGTGAGAACCTGCGCCTGATCGGGCGCCTCACCCACGTCCGGCGCTCGCGTGTCCGGGCCCGAGCGACAGAGCTCATGGAATGGTTCGACCTCGCGGAGGCCGGTGACCGCCCCGCTCGAACGTACTCCGGCGGCATGCGCAGGCGCCTGGACGTCGCCGCGGCGCTGGTGCCCGACCCGCGTGTGCTCTTCCTCGACGAGCCCACCACCGGACTGGACCCGCAGAGCCGCAACGCGTTGTGGGAGATGATCCGCGGCCTCGTCGCCGACGGGACCACCGTCCTCCTCACCACGCAGTACCTGGAGGAAGCCGACCAACTCGCCTCGCGGGTGGTGGTCATCGACCGGGGGCGGGTCATCGCCGACGACACGCCGGCCGCGCTCAAGGCGCGGCTGGGCAACACGATCATCGAACTCGACGTGGAGGAGGCTCGCCGCGCGGCGCGGGCGGCGGAACTCGTGAGCGCCCGGTTCTCCACCCGCCCGGACGTCGAAGGCACCCGGCTGCGCCTGACGTCGCACGACGGGTCGCGTCCGCTGCTGGAGATCCTGCGCGTTCTCGATGCCCACGGTTTGGTGCCCGGTGCCGTGGCGGTCCACGAGTCCAGCCTCGACGATGTGTTTCTGGAACTCACCGGCCGCCGCGCGGGCGATGCCCCGGACTCCGGGCGAACCTCCGCGGAGGGATCGTGAGCGGGCCGGGCGGGTCCCCGACGTATGCCGCCCGGCGCGGCCGGCAATGGGGACCCTCGCCGCCGGCTGCGCGCGGCGCGCCACCCCTCGTGCGTGCCGCACAGGACGGACTCGCCGTCGCATGGCGGAACCTGATCGCCCTGCGCCGCGTGCCGCGTCTGCTGATCTTCTCCACCATCCAGCCGCTGGTCTTCGTGCTGATGTTCCGGTACGTATTCGGCGGCGTCGTGCAACCGGCCCTGCACGGGATCGCGTACGTCGACTTCCTGATCCCGGGCATCTTCGTGCAAACCGCGGTGTTCGGCGCCATGAACACCGCGATCGGCCTGGCCACCGACATGGACACCGGCCTGATGGAGCGGTTCAGGTCCCTGCCCATGGCCCGCTCCGCGGTACTCGTCGGCCGCACCACCGCCGATCTCGCCAGGAACGTCTTCGTCGTGGCGCTGATGGCCGCGGTGGGCTTCGCCATCGGATTCCGGATCCACGCCGGGGTGTCCGCGTTCCTCGGGGCCATCCTCCTGGTCCTGGCCTTCGGCTTCGCGATGTCGTGGATCTTCGCGGTCGTCGGTATGGCGGTCGGCGATCCGGAGACCGCCCAGGCCGCGGCCTTCCCCGTGCTCGCTCCCCTGGTGTTCGCGTCGTCGGCGTTCGTCCCGGTGCAAACCATGCCCGGCTGGCTGCAAGCCTTCGCGGAGCATCAACCGGTCTCACGCAACGCCGACGCGGTACGCGCCCTCGTACTCGGTGGCCCGACCGCCACCGACGTCTGGCAGGCGTTGGCGTGGGATGCGGCGATCATCGCCGTGTTCGCGCCGATCGGGGTGTGGCTGTACCGCAGGGAACCCTAGGCACAGGGCCTGTCCCGTTCATGCCGTCCTGCGGCGCCGGCGCCCGATCGCGCATCCGCCCCCGGCGGCCTTTCCTGTGGGAGGTTTCAGCCAAGCGGCAATACGGATAACTACCTATAAAATCAATAAATAGACACTAATGTGATATTTTTCTCCTGGGAATCATGCATATCAGGTGTTGAAGGAGCCGAGCCGTGCAACACGGATCCGACGGAAAGGCCGGCCCGACCGCGGGTCCTGGCAGCCCCTCGGGCCCGGGAAGCAGGACGGGGACGGGGACGGCGGGGACGGCACGAACCGACAGATTGTGCCTGCTCACGGCTTTGGACGACCAGGCGACGGACACCGACGTGTTGACCGCCGCGGCGCAGCACGCGACCGCGGCGCTCGGTGGATTCGGCGCCATGGGACACCTGAGCGCAAGCGCCTCCCGGGGCTTGCACCTGATCGCGAGCAGCGGACTGCCCCGGGCCGTCACCCGCAACTGGGAGGACATCCGCGTCACCGATTCGGTGGTTCCGGCGCGCGCCTTCCGAACCGGCGAGTTCGCGTTCGCGCCCACCGCGCACCGCCCCGAACGCAACCCCTGGGACCCGCCTCACCCGTCGCCCGCCGCGGACCTCTCGGCGCGCTCCGCGATGGCAGCCATACCGCTGTCCGGACCGGACGGACCGCTCGGCGTCCTGTCGGTGCTGCTACCGGTGACCGACGCGCTCTCCGTCGGGCAACGAACGTTTCTTCGGGAGGTGGCCCGGTGGGCGGCGGAACGGCTGCGCCTGGCCCCGCCCACGCCGGACACCGTCTCCCGCACTCTGCTGGGGACGCCGCCGGAGCGCGCTCCCGGACAGGGCCCCGATGTGACCTCCACCGAATTCGAGTTCGAATTCGATGTGCAGGCGAACGAGGTCGTCCTCGACGAGCGGTTGCTCGACGCCATCGGCATCGAGCGCGAGACATTCGACGGACGGCTCTCGACCTTCGACGACTACGTCCATCCCGATGACCTCCCCTGGGTTGTGGGAGACGTCGAACAGGCGCTCAGGACCCGTGGTCGGGCGGACAGCGAGTACCGGGTCCGCCGCTCGGACGGGACGTATGCCTGGGTGCGCTTCCGCGGCCGGGCGGTCTCGAACCGGGGCAGCGAGCCGACCCGGCTGGTCGGCACCATGTCCTACACCACCGAGACCCATGCCGCGCTGGAATCGGTGGGGCGTGCCCTGGCACACATGAGTGACGGTTTCCTGTCCGTGGACCGCGACGGGCGGATCGGATTCGTCAACGTGGCCGCCGAGCGTCTGTTCGGCCGGCCGCGCGACCTGGTGGGGCGGTCGTTGTGGGGCGTCCCCGTCGTGCGGAAGGTGCCCCTGCTGGAGGAGCGCTCCCGCCGAGCCGTCGCCACGGGGGTCCCCGACGGGTTCGAGGTGCCGTGGCCGGGCACCGATCGCTGGTACCACCTACGACTGGTCCCCCTGGCCGACGGACTCACCTTCTACATCACGGATGTCACCGAAAGACGCCTGCGCGAAGCGGAGCGCGCCGCCGCCGAACGCGCCGCCGCCGAGCGCGCCGCCGTCATGACCCGACTGACCCGAGCACTCGCCGAGGCGACCACCACCCGGGACGTGACCGCCGCCGTGGCCGAGAGCGTCCTTCCTCCCCTGCACGCGACCGGACTGGTCATCCTCGCCCTGGGGAACGAGCGACTGGACCTTGTCGGCTCCGTCGGCTATCCGCCGGCGCTCCTCGATCGCCTCCACGGCATGCCGGTCGTCGCCACCACACCTCTGGGAGAGGTTCTGCGCACCCGCGCACCGAAGTTCATCGACTCACCCGACGACCTCGCCGCCGACCATCCCGGGCTGGTGGACTGCCCGGTCACCGAAGGGAAACAGGCCTGGGTCTTCCTTCCGTTGATCGTCTCGGGCCGCGAGATCGGTGTGGTCGTCGTCTCCTTCGACCAGCCGCGACATCTCACCGGGGACGAACGGAGTCTGCTGACCGTGTTCGGCGGCCAACTCGCCCACACGCTCGAGCGGGCCCGCCAGTACGACGTGGCCACGACTCGCGCCCGTGACCTCCAGAATGCCCTCCTGCCCCGGGCCCTGCCGCCGCTCCCCGCAATCACCGCCGCCGCCCGATATCTGCCCGCCGGACACGGTGCGGACATCGGCGGCGACTGGTACGACATCATTCCGCTGTCCGGCGACCGTGTGGCTCTGGTCATCGGCGACGTCATGGGCCACGGCATGCCCGAGGCCGCCACCATGGGCCGCCTGCGCACCGCCGTGCGCACGCTCTCCGACCTCGAACTGCCTCCGGACGACGTCCTGACCCGACTCGACGACATCGTCGGCGAACTCGGGGAGGAGTCCTTCGTCACCTGTCTGTACGGCGTCTACGACCCGACCACTCAGATCCTCACGTACGCCAACGCCGGACATCTCCCGCCCGTGGTCGCCCACCGCGACGGCACCGCGTCCCTGCTGACGTTCGATCCCGACCCGCCACTCGGGATCGCCGCCCCGCCCTTCGGCGTCCACGACGTGTCCCTGCCCGACGGCAGCTTCGTCGTCCTCTACACCGACGGTCTCGTGGAGACCCCGGGTCTCAACATCGACAAGGGCCTGCGTCACCTCACCGAGACCGTCGCCGCCGCTCTCGCCGACCGTGACGGGCCGGCCCAACAAGAACCCGACCGGCTGTGCGACGCCGTCACCACCGCCCTGCTGCCGGCGCACCGCCACACCACCGACGACACCGCCCTCCTCGTCGCCCGCACCCGTTCCCTTTCGCCGAGTGACATCGCCACCTGGGCCCTCCCCGAAGACCCCACGGCCGCGGGCCAAGCCCGGCACCACGTCCACGAGCAGTTCCGGATCTGGCATTTGGGCGAGGAACTGGAAATGGCCACCGAACTCATCGTCAGCGAACTCGTCGGCAACGTCATCCGCCATGCAACGGGTCCGATCCAGTTGCGCCTGCTGCGCAGCCGCACCCTCATCTGCGAGGTCACCGACGGCAGTCTGACCACGCCCCATATCCGACACGCCCGCGCGACGGACGAGGGTGGACGCGGCCTCCAACTCGTCGCCGCCATGGCCCAACGATGGGGAACGCGCTACACCCTCACCGGCAAGTGCATCTGGACCGAACAGGCACTCGACGCGTGAACGGCCGACACCGGGCTGGGCCGGACAGACCTGGGCCGACAATCTGTTCATGCTCGGCCTGCTCGGCGTCGGCAGCCGACTCGGCCTCGCGACGGGCCCGGCCGAACCACGTACGACTACCGCACCACACCGTGCGACTTCCGGGAGTGGCGGGAGAGCGAGTCGAGGACCACCGCGGCGAGCAGCACGCCACCGGTGATCATCGACTGCACCGACGTCTGGATGCCGATGAGCACCATCCCCGAGGCGATCGATTGCACGACCAGCACACCGAGCAGCGCGGACCAGGGTGTGCCGCGTCCACCGAAGAGGCTGACGCCACCGATGACGGCCGCCGCGATGGCGTCGATCAGTAGGTTGGTGGAGCCCGAGGTCTGTCCCACCGAGGCGACGCGCGAGGCGAGGAACAGCCCGCCGAACGCGGCCAGCGTCCCGGAGACCGCGAACGCCGAGGCGCGGATCCACACCACGTTGATACCGGCGAGGCGGGCCGCCTCGACCCCACCTCCGATCGCGAAGATCTTTCGCCCATATCTGGTGCGCCGCAGGACGAAGTCCAGCCCGACGACGAAGAGCAGGAAAATCAGCAGGGCGAAGGGCAGGCCCTCGAACTGGTTCAGCACGTACGCCGCCGCGAAGCCGATCACCGCCACGGTGCCGGTACGCACGGCAATCCCGCCGAGCGAGCGGGACGAGACCCGGGCCGCCCTGCGGCGTCGCTCGTCGTGGTACGACGCGAGGAAGTACCCGGCCGCTCCGATCGCCGCGAGCCCGTACGCGACGGCCTCATCGTGGAAATAGCGTTCGGTCAGGGCCGAGACGAAGCCGTCGGAGTGCAGGTTGATGGTGCCGTTGGCGCCCAGGACGTAGAGCATCAGGCCGTTCCAGACCAGCAGTCCGGCCAGCGTGACAACGAAGGCGGGTACGCCGACCCTGGCGAAGAAGAACCCCTGAAGGGCACCGATCCCGCCTCCGACGAGGGCAGCGGTGACGGCCGCCAACCATTCGGGCATGCCACTGTTGACGTTCATCACGGCGAACACCGCCGCCGCGAGTCCGCTGACCGCACCCACCGACAGGTCGATCTCGCCGAGCAGCAGAACGAAGACGAGCCCGACCGCGATCAGCCCCGTGCCAACGATGTCCACGCTGAGGTTGGAGAGATTACGCGGGGACAGGAAGTGGTTGTCCAGGAGTTGGAAGGTCGTCCAGATCACGATGACCGCGCACACACCGGGAACCGAGCCGAGTTCACCGTTGCGCAGCCTGAGGACGAAGTCGCTCGCGTAGCCCTTCGGGCCGGATGGGCGATCCCCGGTCCTCGGGTCGCGAGCACCGGGCCGATCGGTGACGGCCCCGGCCCTGTTGCGACCGATGTCGCCCGATGTCTTCGTACCGGTCACAGCGTCGCCTCCCACGGCTGCGTCTTCCGATGGGTCACGGCGTTGTCCGTGGCGCCGGTGATGGACGAGACGATCTGCTCCTGCGATGTGGTCAACACGTCGAAGAACCCGTTGTTGCGGCCGAGGCGCAACACCGCGACGTGGTCCGCGACGGCCTTGACGTCGCCGAGGTTGTGGCTGATCAGCAGGACACCCAGTCCGCGTTCCCGCAACCGCTCGATCAGATCGAGGAAGCGCGCGGTCTGCCCCACGCCCAGCGCCGCGGTGGGCTCGTCGAGGATCAGGACCTTGGGCTCGCTCAGCAGCGTCCGGGCTATCGCGACAGCCTGCCGCTGCCCTGCGGAGAGCGAGGCCACCGGCACCCTCGTCCTGGGGATGCTGACGGACAGCACGTCCAGCAGGTCGAGCTCCCTCGCGCGGCGCTCCATCGCCACCTCGTCGAGCACGCCCGCCCGGCAGATCTCGTGACCCAGGAAGAGGTTGCCGACCACGTCGAGGCTCTCGCACAGGGCCAGTTCCTGGTAGACGCTCGCGATGCCCAGCGACTGGGCATCGCGGGGCCGGGCGATCCGCACCGGCCGACCGTTCCACTCGATGACACCCTCGTCGGCCGGGCCGGCGCCGGTGATCACCTTGACGAGGGTGCTCTTGCCGGCTCCGTTGTCGCCCACCAGGGCGACGACTTCCCCGGCGTTGATCTCCAGTTCGACGCGCGTGAGCGCGTGGAGGGCGCCGAATCGTTTGCAGATGCCGCGCAGGGCCAGCAGCGGCGTCGTTGTCACGTGGACCATCTCCTTCGCCGCGACCGGTGGCGACTAGGTGGTGAGTCCCGCCTTTTGGCAGGCGGCCCGGAGATCCGGGGTGC
Organism: Embleya sp. NPDC059237; assembly: GCF_042754105.1. Classification (NCBI taxonomy): domain Bacteria; kingdom Bacillati; phylum Actinomycetota; class Actinomycetes; order Kitasatosporales; family Streptomycetaceae; genus Embleya; species Embleya sp. NPDC059237. The sequence continues at coordinate 259,490 of NZ_JBHZAE010000011.1, forward strand.
AGATCTGCGCGATCGTGTACACCCCGTCCTTGACGAGGGTGCTCGCGATGGTGTCGACGGTCACGGGCGTCAGGGGACCCAGAACGGCGGGTATCGCGTTGCTGGTGTCGTTGCCGACGCGGTCCTTCGCGATGGCGTCGATGGACGCGCCGCGGCCCAGGGCGAGTGCCATCTCGACGGCGGCCCCGGCTTCGGAGACGAAGGATTTGTAGACGGTGACGTACTGCCGGCCCGCGACGATCCGCTGCACGGCTTCGCGATTGGCGTCCTGGCCCGTGATGGGGGGCAACGACTTGACGTCGGCGGCCTTGAGGGCGGTGAGGACGCCGAAGGCGAGGCCGTCGTTGGCCGAGTAGACGCCGTCGAGACGGTCCGGGCCCACATCGGCGATGGCGGCGGACATGTTGGTGAAGGCGTTCTGCGGTATCCACCCGCCGGTGTAGTACGACTTGACGATCTTCGCCCTGCCCTCGAAGGCGGAGAGCGCACCCTTCTGTAGAGCTGCGGTGTTCGGGTCGGTGGGGTCGCCGTTCATCATCACGATCCGCGGTTCGTGCGTCCCGTGCCCCATCGCCGTGAGCAGTGCCTCGGCCTGGAGCCTGCCGATTTGCTCCGAGTCGTAGCCGGAGTACGCCGAGATGGGACCTTCCGCGAGGCGGTCGTACGAGACCACCGGGATGCCCGCGTCATGCGCCCGTGTGATCGAGGGGCGCAGCGCCTTGTAGTCGACCGGGTCGAGGATCATGGCTCGTACCCCGTTGGCGATCATGGAATCCATCTGCTGCTGCTGGGTGGCCACATCCCCCGAGGCGTTGGCGTACTTGACCACACAGTCGGGGCACAGCTCCCCCACCTTCGCCTGGATCAGGGGCTTGTCGGAGGCGGCCCAGCGCGCGGTGTGGGTGTCGGGAAGCAGCAGGCCGATGGCGAAGCCCCTCGTGTTCGGGTCACCCCCGCCGGGTGTCGCGGCGGGTTGCAACGCGCCGCACGCGACCACACCGGCGACGAGGGACGCCACCGCGGCGGCCAGGACGGCACGCCCGACGGTGCCTCCCACGGGGCCGGGTCGTCGGATCATGGCAGCCATCCAGAGGAACATCAGGACACCTCATCCGACCATACTCCGCCGCGCTGTGGCAGGCCGTTCGAATCCGTCGCGCCTCACACCCCCTGTGGCGAAAGCAGTACCTCCCCCCACACCTGCTTGCCGCCGCTCAGCGGCACCGAGCCCCATGCCTCCGACATCGCCTCGACCAGCAACAGACCCCGCCCCCCGGTCACCTCCCAGTCGACGCTGGCCGGCTTGACGGGTGTGCGCGGCGAGGAGTCGCTCACCGCGACCCGGAGGCGATCGCCTGCGAGCGTGAGGTCGAGGCGTACCTCGCCCTGCGTGTGCGCGATGGCGTTGGTGACCAGTTCGGAAACGATGAGCAGGATCGCGTCGGTCTCCTCGGTCACCTGCCAGGCACGCATCGTGCGCGCGGTGAAGCGGCGCGCGTGCATGACCGCGTCGGGTAGCCGCCACACCGTCCAGCCGGCGCGCCGCGGACGCGCGGTCAGCCCGTCGTAGCGCATGAGCAACAGCGCCACGTCGTCGTCGCGGGCCTCGGCGCCGCGGATCAGCTCGTCGGCCATCCGGTCCACGTCGGACGGATCCGCCGCCGAGAGCGTTTCGCAGACCCGCCGGACACCGTCCTCCAGCAGGAGCTTGGAGGACTCGACCAGACCGTCGGTGAGCAGCGTGAGCACCGACCCCGGGGACAGCGGAGCCATGGTCAGCGGGAACTCCGCGTCCGGGAGCACCCCGAGCGGGGGCCCACCCTCGGTCTCCACCTCCCGAGTCGTGCCGTCCGGCTCGCGCACGACCGGCAGCATGTGCCCGGCCCGCACGAACCAGGCGTCGCCCTCCTCCGTGTCCAGAGCCACATAGCAGCAGGTGGCGAAGGCGTCGGTCTCCATGCCGACCAGCAGGCGGTTCGTGTGCGAGACGACCACGTCGGGCGGGTGGCCCTCGACCGCGTAGGCACGGATCGCGGTGCGGATCTGGCCCATCACCGTGGCGGCTTCGGCGCTGTGCCCCTGCACGTCGCCGATGACCAGCGCGACGAATCGGTCCGACAGCGGAATGACGTCGTACCAGTCGCCACCCACCGCGAGGCCCGCGGTCGCCGGTAGATAGCGCGCGACGGTCACGCAGCCGGGCAGCGACGGGAGCTTGCGGGGCAACAGGCTGCGCTGGAGCATCGCGGCGAGTTCGTGCTCGGCATCGAACGCCCGGGCGCGTACGAGGGCCTGCCCCACCAGACCCGCGGTGGCGGTCAACAGGGAGCGCTCCTCTATGCCGAACGGGTGCGGCTTGTCCCAGCCCAGCAGGCACAGGCCGACCACTCGGTTGCCGTACGGCAAGGGCAGTATGGCGAGACCACCGCGGCCGAGTTCGTCGAGGCCGGGCTCAAGGCCGGTACTGGTCGCCCACAGGCATGTGGTGCCGGCGCGGAGCGCGGCCGTCAACGTCGGCAGGGCACCGGTCAGCGTGTCGGGCCGCTCCAGCCGCCACTCGCTGCGCCAGTTCTCCGGCCACGCCGTCGGCTCCGGCGGGTCCAGCAAGGTGACGACCAGCCGGCCGGCGTGCAGTTGCGACAGCGCCAGCCGGTCGGCCCCCAGCGGCTCTCGAAGTGCGCTCACCAGGCTCCGACCGACATCCCGCACGGCAAGCGCGGTCGCCAGCAGGGCGGACAGCCGCTGCACCATGGAGACCTCATCGGTGCTCGACCGCAGGTGGGAGGCATCCACGAGCACGCCCAGCAGCCTTTCCGGCCGGCCCGAGGGGTCCAGCAGCGCCCGACAGCGCAGCCGCAACCACCGCAGTTCGCCCGTGGACCGGCGGATGCGAAACTCCAACTCCCGACCGCCCGGCATCGCATTCCCCGGCTCGACGACCGACATGAGTGCGGGCAGGTCTTCCGGGACGGTGCGCGCCAACAGAGTCTCCACCCGACCGTCGAAGTCATCGGGAGCGATACCGACCAGGTCGAGCACGTGCTCGTCCGCCTGGATCCGCCCCGTGCTCAGGATCAGGGTGAACGACCCGGCGCGGTCATCATCCGCAGCCGAGGCGAGTCGCTTCTCCGGCCGTCTTCGGCCGACCGCCGCGTTTGCATCCGCGTCGTGGACGGCTCCACCTGCGGCTGCCACGCCCGGGAGGCCGCTCGGCAGGTCGCGTCGCACTCGACCGTGCTCGGTCAAGCCGGCCGACGCACCGGCGAGGGCTCCGCCGGATTCGGAGCCGCCGCTCGCCGGGCACCCGGCTTCGACACGCAAGGCGACCTGGCCTGCGTACAGCTCCAAAAGGCCGCGCCGCCGGGCGTCGAAGCCGTCACCCGTGCAGTCCACCACGACCAGGCACCCCAGGCGCCTGCCGTCCACGTCGAGGGGCAACGCGCCCAGCGAGGCTCCGGCAGCGGACACGATGGCGTCGCCGTCCGGAGCCGCGATCTCCTCCGAGGACAGCCACAGCGGCCGACCGGCGCGGAACGCGTCGGCGATGGGCGACCCCCCGGACAGCGGGTACCACGGCCACAGCCCATACGCGGCGCCGGAACTCTCTCCGACCGTCTCGGTCAGGCGCAGCCCATGCGCCTCCTCGTCCACCACGTAGACGGCGAGCATCGCCACCCCGGCGGAGGCCAAGACTTGCTCTGTCACAGTGGGCAACGCCCTCTCAGCGGTGGGTCAACGGTGGACTTCCCGGGCCATCACGGCAGATGAAGCCGGGATGGCCTCCTCCAACCTCCTGCCTCATTCCAGTGTGCGTGTAACCCCACTGCAGGTGCCCTCGGTACAGGGACGGGACGACGCGGGAGTATCGCCGGCCGAGGGCCCGGGTGGATCCGGTCACGAACCGTCGAACGCCGCGTCCCGCACGCGTACGGTGGAATGGCGAGCAGGCCCACCCACAGCCACAGGCACAGGCACAGGGGATGCCGCGCCGCCGTGATCACGCGGATACCGTTTCGGCCCGGGGCCGTTCGATGCTTCCGCGGCGCCTTCCGGTTCGGCAGCACCAGGGCCCGAACCGACGGGCGACCCACGTTCGACGGACGATCCGGGTTCGGGCGGGGGAACGCCCGTGCACGACGGGAAGCCCCCGTCGCCGGTGGATTTCCGAGCGGTGTTCGAGGCGCTGCCGGCCGGGGTGGCGCTGCTCACGCCGGACCTGATCCATGTGGAGGCGAATCCGAGGTACCTGCGCCTGGCGGGACGCCGACGCGAACAAGTCGTCGGCCGGTACATCTTCGAGGCGTTCCCCGACAACCCCTGCAAGGACGCGCTCGGAACGCACCGGCTCGCCGCCTCACTGCGCCGGGCGGCCGGCGGGCAGCGCGACATGATGGCCATCCAGCGCTACGACACCCAGCGATCCGACGAGCCCGGCGTGTGGGAGGAGCGGTACTGGAGCGTTCTCAACGTCCCCGTCCTCAGCCCCGACGGCCGGGTGCGATGGGTCCTGAACCGCGTCGAGGAAGTCACCGAACTCCTGCGCGCCAAGAACGAATGCCCCGCCGAGCGCGCGAACTTCATGGAGGCGGAACTGTACAACCACGCGCGTGAACTCCAGGACATCAACGAACGCCTCCGCGGCGCCTACGCACGCGAACGCGAAGTGGCCCTCGTCCTGCAGGGCGCGATGCTGCCCGCGCCGTCACCGTCGCCGCACGCCGGTCCCCACGCCGCGGCGGTACGCTACCGGCCCGCGCAGGGGGGCGCTGAACGTGTGCGGCGACTGGTACGACCTGGTGGACCTGCCCGAGGGACGCACCGCCGTCGCGGTCGGCGACGTGGTCGGGCACGGCCTCAAGGCCGCAGCCGTCATGGGCCGGCTCCGCAGCGCACTGACCGCGACCCTGCGCATCGCCGACGGACCCGCCCACGCCCTGGAGGCGCTCGGGCTGCACGCACGCTCGGTACCCGGTGCCGAAGACGCGACCGCCGTCGCGGTGATCGTCGACCCCGCACGCCACGACCTCCACCACAGCAGCGCGGGACACCTGCCTCCCGCCCTCCTCGCCCCCGACGGAGGGGTAACCCTCCTCGACCGGGCCACCGACCCCCCTCTCGGCGCCCACCCCGAACACCTCCCCCGCCTCCAAGCGGCGCTCGACTACCCCACCGGCGCAACCCTGGTCCTGTACACCGACGGCCTGATCGAACGCCGCGACGAAGACATCGACACGTCCGTGGCCCGCCTCGCCCACTCCCTCGCCGGCCACCGCGCCCTCGACCCCGAACCCCTGGCCGACGCGCTCCTGGCCGACCTCCTCCCATCCGACGGCGCCACCGACGACACCGCCCTGGTGGTCCTGCCGCTGCGCGATCACCACACGAGGACGCAACCCCGGTGATCCTCACCCACGGCGGGCCAAACACGTTCGTCGCACCGGCGACCCCCGCTCCAACGCGAGCCGAGCTTCGCCCGAGGGGCCTGCGGAGATGACTCCCTCGGTCTCAGGACAGTTTGGCTTCGGGAGCGAAGGCGGGGAGCTTGTCGAGACTGCTGCGCACGACCTCGGCTCCGTACTCGAACATCTGCCGCTCGTAGTCGTCGACCGCGTCGGGCAGATCCCGGCGGCCCTCGTTGGCCTCGACCAGGCAGCGGCGCAGCAGGTCGGCATCGCGCAGCGCGGTGTTCGCGCCGTTGCCGCCGGTCGGAGAGGTGGCGTGGATCGCGTCGCCGAGCAGCGTGACCGGGCCGGACGCCCAGCGCTCGCCGGGCTTGACCACCCGGATGGACAGCAGCGTGCTGTTGTCCGGGTCGGCCTGCTCGATCAGCGCACGCAGTTCCGGGTGCCAACCCTGCATCCTGGACAACACGGCGTCCTGCACGGTCAGGTCCGCCGGCGAGCCGTTCGGCGGCAGGATCATGGCCCAGCGCACATAGTCGCCGATGTCGGGCAGCGTGACTTCGGGGGCCAGTTGCTCGGCGGCCTGCTTCGGCGGGGTTCGGAAGCGCATCGCGCCGAGAAGCAGGCTGACGCCGTCACCCGCGATCTTCGAGCCGTAGGCCTTGGACAGGCCGGCGAACTCGTCGGTCAGCGGGGTGCGGCCGATGACGAACCGGACGCCGGTGTCGGTCGGGATGGTCTGCGGCGACAACACCCCGCGCACCGCGGAGGTGACGCCGTCGGCACCGACGAGCAGGTCGGCGGTGGCGGGGTCTCGGCGGGCGAATCGGGCTCGGACCTTGCCGTCGGCCTGCACGTCGTAGCCGGTCAGCGCGGCATCGGTGTGCACGGTGAGGCCGGTCAGCAACAGGTGTCGTAGCACCTGCCGGTCGACCACGATGCCGGTCCGGCCCGCGCCGAGCCTGCCGATCTCGTTCAGCCGCGGGTCCAGGATCAGCTGCTCGGCGGAGGCGTCCATGACGATCTCGTCCAGCAGTGGATGCCAGCGTGTCGGCAGGCATCGGCGTACCGCCTGGAAGCCGATCGGGTTCAGCACGAGCCGGTAGCCCTGGAAGCGTGCGACGATCCCCGGGTCGCGCTCGAACACGTCGGCCTCGATCCCGGCACCACGCAGACCCTGTGCAAGAGCCAGACCACCCAGACCCGCACCGACCACGGAAACTCGCATCACACACCTCCGGAACATCGACACGAACTTAGTTCGTTCTACTGATGATCTAAGTTCTATGCAACGAACTAAGATCGTGTCAAGCGGTCCGGTGCTCTGCGGTGCTTCTCATGCCTTGGATACCCCGACCTTCAGTCCCTCGGTGACGCCGTCGCCGGTGACCTCGACCCGGCCGCCCGCGAACATGCCGAGTTCGACCTTCAACAGCCGGGTACCGCCGTCGGGTTCGACCGCCTCCACGCCGTAGCCGCCCTCGGCCAGAGCGAGCAGCGCGTTGACCGGGACGGTGAGCACACCCTTCCTCTCCTTACCGGTGAACCCGACGGTGACCGGCGCGCCGTCCAACGTGCCCGCGTCCTTGGGCTGATCGAGCGCGATGTCGACCGCCACCGCCGTCAGAGAGCAAGACCGCGCCCGCACCACCCGCCGAGGCCAACACCACAACCGCGGCAAGAACCCGCCCCCGACGCCGCCGCCGTTCGCGCGGAGAGGGCGTGTGGTCCGGTTCGCTCGGGGTACGCGCCGGTGCCTCGTCGTACTCGTAATGCCGTGGGGTGTCGATCGAACCCACGAGATCGCCCCTACTTCTTCTTCGGCAGCGGCGGAACCTTCTTGTCACACAGTTCCATCGCCTTCTTCACCTTGTCGTCGCCCAGGTCGAGGGCGACCATCCCGCCGCCCGGACCATCGCCCATGTTCACGCCGTTCTCGCGCATGCACGCCGATCGTTTGGCCTGCCACTCCTTGAACTTGGGATCGTTCGGGTCGAAGTCGCTCTTCGGCCGGAACCTCTCGCACGCCTTCATCGCATCCTCGGTCTTCGACGACCCCTCGTCCGCAGGCATCGCCCCGATCCGCATCGCACCACCCTCGCCGGGCTCCGGGTCGGGCATGTCCACCCCGTGCCCACGCATACAACCCGCGAACTTCACCATCAGCTCCCGCCGTTCCGCGTCGTCACCCTTGCCCGAACCCGAACCACCCTCGCCACCCCCGGACTTCGCCGCGCCGTTGCTGCCACCCGAGGCAACCTTCACCCCCGAGCCGCCGTCGTCGCCGCAACCGACCGTCGTCACGGCGAGACCACCCGCCAAAACCACCCCCACCACCAACCGCAACATCAAGGGCCGCCCCGAACCCACGCGTCCGAACCTCGTCATCACTGCCGCTCCCGTCGGTAGTCCTCTGTCGGTCCTGTCGCACCTTTCGTCGTCGCCGCCGTGACGACGAAAAGTGCGACACCAGGTCTACGCGCCCGTGAGTTACCAGGACGTCACCCGAATCGGTTACCGCGAGCCAACACGAAGCCGCGTATAACGGGGTGACGGCCGGTTCGAAGTCCCCCGGTTCGAACCATTGCCTTTCGCCCCCGAACCCTGCTCCCGACCCGGCCTTCCTGCCCCCACGCTCATCGGCGTGCTCCGCGCGAGGGGTCCGAGCCAGAGCGGCACTCCGAGGTCACCTCGGGCACGTTCCCATGGCGGAGAGGGCTCGGCCATCACGCCCCCAAAGCTCAGCACCGCACGGCGGTTCGTACCGCCGCCACTACGCCTACACCGACGCACTCAAGAGGTTTCCCATGGTCGTACCCCTGCTCCTGACCCGCCGTGTTCTCGCCTCCGCCGGCCGTCCGCCCAGGTTGCCCGACCACCACTACGATCCCGACCTGTGCGCCAACGTCGTCGCCGACGGCACCCTGCTCGTCCACGCCACGGACGCGAAGCTGGTCGCGGACTACACCTCCACCCAGGAGCCCTCCGGGCTCAAGGCAGACGACTGACCTTCCGGAGGATCTTCGCCATCGAACCGGTGAACAGTGGACTGCCCATCCACATCGGCGCGGCTCTGATGGGCCACCTCGGCATCGAGACCACCCGCGGCTACGTCGCCGTCTTCGACGAGGACGTCATCCGGCACTACCAACGCACGCTCACCTTCCTCCGCGCCAAGCGCGAGGAGACCCGACGACGGGCCCGCCGCTCTGCCGTCGACCTGGAAGGACTATCTCTGAAGCGCCGCCGACTTCTTCACTACAACATCGGTCGCCCTTGCATACCGCTCCCGCTCACCAGACCGAGCCCGTCCCGACGCCCCCACGCTCTCGCTATGCGCGACGAGTCTGAAGATCAGTGCACGAACCAGCATCTGCTGCCAGTCGGGATGACCACCGCTACCGGTCAGCAGGTCGGACGGAAGATCGAACCACAGCAAACCGTCCGCGACCACGATCGCCTCCGCGAACACCGGAGGCCGCCAATACGGCGAAAAGTCGATCACAGCAGGCACTTCGTCCCCGGAGAAGAGCACATTGCCGGTGAGATCGCCGTGAATGAGCTGAGCGGCATCCTGCTGTACCGGGCGCCTCAGCTCCAGCAGAGCCGAGAACGGCGCGGAGAGGTCGTCGATCACGTCGACGACCTGCTCACCCCAAGCGACCCGGTCGCCCACGGCCCAAGGATGGGTACGCCGGTCCAGGAAATCCGGCCGGGGCACCTGTCGCAAGGCAGCGTGGAAGGCACGACCGGCACTGAGAACGCTTCGTCCCCGCCCACCAACCAGCGGGACACGAGGGCCCTTCGCACCGAAGGCATCAAGGACGGCACGGGGAGGGACAGCGTTGCTCGGCAACTCGGTCACGCAGGGCATCCTGCCGCCGCCACCTTGCCTGACGCACCTACTTTTCGCCCAGCCCAAGCCTTCGCACCAGGCCGCATCACTCTTCCGGGTGCGGTGCAGAGAAGCGGACACCGCGGGACCCGGCCGGGACACCGACCGTGCCCGCGCGATGGACTCCGGAGCGACCACGCGGGAGACGGCGGATCGTTCGGGCGGATTACCCGTCCACGAAATGGGTTATTTATTAGGAAAGAACTATTTAACGCATATAAGTGACTTCATCAATCGAAAGTTTCCACGCCGATACGCACGACCGGGCAGGTGAGGTGATGAGTCCGGACGGACGGAGCCCACAGGAGCGGCGGGGTACGGAGGATGACGGCGGCCGGGCCCGCGTCGCGATGTGGGATTGGGACGTGGCCGAGGGCACGGTCGCCTGGGACGATTCCGCCGCGGCCGTATTCGGCGTGGAGCCGGATGAACTGCGATGGGAGGCCACGGCCTGGCAGCGTCTGATCCACCCGGTGGACCTGCCGCGGGTGCTGGAGAGTGTCGAGGACGCGTCCCGTGCGCGCGGTGCCTACAGCGTGGCGTGCCGGATACGGCGGCGCGACGGCGGCTACCACCGGGTGGAGTTTCGTGGCCATTGCGCGCTCGACGGGCAGGGCGCACCGAACCACATGATCGGCACCGTGAGTGACGCCACCGATCGGCACGCACGGGATGTGGCGGCGTCGCCACCGCCCTCCGGTCGAATCCCGCGGGACGAAGCGCAAGAGGTGGCCGCGGACCGCACCGAACGGATCGCCACGATGACCACGGCCCTCGCCGCCGCGGTGACCGGGCGGGACGTGGTGAATGTCGTACACGACCACATGCTGCCCCTGTTCGTGGACGCGACCGGGGTGGGTATCTGGGTCGAGGAGGCGGGGCGGGTGTACGCGGTGGGTACCGCCGGATACTCGCAGGAGTTCATCGATTTGTTCGAGGGGCACCCCACGGAGGACACCCCGCCGGCAATGGACGCCAAACGGGATCGTGTTCCGATCTTCGTCTCGTCGCCCGAGGAGTACCTGCGTCGCTACCCGAATCTCGACCACGTCGTCGCACTCAGCGGCAAGAATGCCTGGGCGTTCCTGCCACTGATCGCCTCCGGACGGGTGATCGGCTGCGCCGTCATCTCCTACAGTCGGCCGCACCGGTTCGCGCACGAGGAACGCACGCTGTGCACAGCGCTGAGCGCCCTGGTCGCCCAAGCCCTCGCGCGCGCCCGGCTCTACGACGCCGAGCACGACCGGGCCCGTCAATTGCAACAGGGGCTGCTGCCGCGTGCTCTTCCCCCGACTCCGGCCCTCACCGCGGCGGCCCGCTACCTGCCCGCCACCGAGGGAATGGAGGTCGGGGGAGACTGGTACGACATCATCCCCCTGGCGGGAGACCGGGTGGCCCTGGTCATCGGGGACGTCATGGGGCACGGACTGAGGGAAGCGGCGACGATGGGTCGACTGCGCACCGCCGTGCAGACCCTCGCCGACCTCGAACTACCGCCGGACGAACTGCTCCACCACCTCAACGACCTGGTCTGCGGGCTCGGCGACGACTTCTACGCCACCTGCCTCTGCGCCGTCTACGACTCCACCGACGGCACCTGCTCCCTCGCCACCGCGGGCCACCCACCACCCGCAGTCGCCGACGACACCGGACACGTGCGCTTCGTCGACCTGCCCGTCAACCCGCCGCTCGGTGCCGCGGCCCCACCCTTCGACGCGACCGAACTCGCCCTCCCCGACGGTGCTCTCCTTGTGCTCTACACCGACGGACTGGTCGAATCCAGCGCGCGGGACATCGACCGGGGAATGGCCCACCTCGCCGAACGCCTCCGAACCGTCCTGACCAACGGACCGACCGACCCCGACGCCATCTGCGACGACCTGCTGAAAACGACGGGACCGGACCAACAACCGACCGACGACGACACCGTGCTGCTCGTCGCCCGCACCCACCGACACGCCCCCGAGGACATCGCCACGTGGCGCCTGCCGGCCGAACCACAGGCCGCCGGCGCCGCCCGCCACCACATCCGCGACCAACTGTGCGCATGGGACCTGGAGGAACTGTCCTTCGTCACCGAGCTCCTGGTCAGCGAACTGCTCGGCAACGTCGTACGACACGCCAAGGGACCCGTCTCCCTGCGGCTGCTGCGCAGCCGCGCCCTGATCTGCGAAGTCACCGACGGCAGCGCCACCATGCCCCGCATCCGCCGCGCGACCGAGACCGACGAGAACGGCCGAGGGCTGCAACTGATCGCCATGCTCGCCGAATGCTGGGGCGCCCGCTACACCCCCGACGGAAAATGCATCTGGACCGAACAATCCATGCCCGACGACGCACCCCGCCCGCCGACGCGGTAGGCCGCGGGCCGGCGCGGGGGCTCCCACCGATTCCTCCCGCGACTCGGGTCGGCTATAGATGCGATACATCGTGCGGCCGGATCCGGTGGCGGTGACGCCATCAGGCATCGCGGGGCCCACCCGCTGCACCGTTCGGTGCCGCTTCGACACGGCAACACGTCCGCCGTGGTCGCGCACCGCGGCTCGCGACAGACGCTCATGGCCGTCGGCAAATGGGCGTCCACCTCGGTGGTGGCGGCGACCGAGCAGGTGTTCACGATCGGAGTGACGAGCCAGGGACCCATCGGGTTGAAGGTCTCGCAGGACTTGCCCAGGTCCCACTGGCCGGAGTATTCGAGGTGGCTGTGTCAGTCGTCCGGCACGGCCAGGGCGTCGATCTCCAGAGGAGTCCCTGCGGGAGCGGGCGTCAGCACCAGGCCTGTCGTTCCCGGCTGCGGGGGTCGTCGATCCGGATCCACTGGGCGTCGATGTGCATCGTGGCCCTGCGATCGGTGTCGTAGGCGTCCCAGCCGGGGTCACCGGTGGCGGCGAACCGGATCCAGGTCTCGTGCATGCGGCCCGCGAGATCCGCCGCGGGCTTGTCGGGGCCGAGCAGGGCGTTCGGACCGTTCAGCTCGGGCCGGTCCGCGAGGTCGAAGACGAAGGGCAGCTCGACGGCGTGGGTGGCGCCGAGCTGTCCGTCCAGGGCCCGGGAGCGCCAGGCGAACTCGTACGCGTAGGTGGCGGACTGCGGATGAGCGGCATGGGCGCCGGCCAGAGCGCGGGTGCCCGCGCCGAACAGGGCGTCGGCCATGATCGCCGAGCGCAGCTCCGCGTAGGAGGCCTCGGGGCGGGACTTACGGTAGGTCTCGACGAGCCGCGCCGGATCCGGGTGCGAGCGCGCCGCCGCCTCGTCGACGTCGGCTGCGGTCGAGGTGGCGTACTTGCCCACCGGAACCAGGTAGAGGTTGCCCTCTTCGGTGTTGGTGCCGACGAGCAGGTCGACGCCGGCGGCGCGGCCGGCGGCGACGGATGCCGCGGGCTGAGTGTCGAGGACCAGGCTGAAGGGGCTGAGGCCGATCAGCGGGTCGCGGTGTTCGGCGGTCTGCAGGTCGAGTCCCGCGAGCTTGGAGGCGGCCTCCACCAGACGCTCGTCGGAGATCTCCGCGAAGGCGTCCACGTGCGGCTCGACGCCCAGGACCTCGGCGGCCGCGGCGGTGACGTGGGCGGCCTGCTCGGTGCTGAACGCGCCCAGGCCGCTGCCGCTTTGCACGATCGCCCTGCGGAACAGACCCGTGGCCTCCGCGGTGGCGAGGACGCCGCCGACAACGGTGGCCCCGGCCGACTGGCCGAAGAGCGTGACGTTGTCCGGGTCGCCTCCGAAGGCGGCGATATTCTCCCGCACCCAGCGCAGCGCGGCGACGACGTCGAGCAGACCACGGTTGGCGGGGGCCCCGGGCAGGTCCAGGAAACCGACGATGCCGAGCCGGTAGTTGAGCGTGACGAGGACGACGCCGTCGCGGGCGAAGGCGGAACCGTCGTACATGGCGGACCGGGTCGATCCGGCGACGAATCCGCCGCCGTGCACGAACACCATGACCGGCAGGTCGCTCTGTACAACCGCGGGCGTCCACACGTTGACGGTGAGGTAGTCCTCGCCCCGGCTCCAGCCGGTGCCGAAGTAGGGAGCCATGTCGATGTTGCCGAGCTTGCGCTCGGACTGCGGCGCGTTGGGTCCGGGGACAGTGGCGTCCCGTACGCCGTCCCACGGCTCATGCGGCTCGGGCGCCGCGAAGCGGCCGACGCCCAGGGGCGGGGCGGCGTAGGGAATGTTCAGGAAGGCGGCGGTGCCGTCCTCCCGGCGCAGACCGCGCACGGCTCCCTGCGCGGTGGTCACGACGGGTTCGGGGTGGTGGTTCATCTCTGGTGCCTTTCCGCGGGCTTCAGCCCTGCTCGGTGTACGGGGTGAAGGGCGCCCAACCCTTGACGGCGAAGGTGCCTCCCTCGCGGACGACTTCGGTGGCGCCGTGCCCGCCCAGGTGCGCGGGGATCACGAGCGCGTTGTTGTCGGCCGCCCAGCCCAGCACCTTGCGGCGGGTGGCGCGGGCTTCGGCGGGGTTCTCGCAGAAGCAGCTGTTGGCATCCGGCTCCAGGATCTGCACCGGGCTGTGCAGCATGTCGCCGACGAACACCGCGCGGTTTGTGCCGGAGGTGAGAGTCAGCACGGAGGAGCCGGGGGTGTGTCCGGGAGCGGTGTCCAGGCGCAGGTTCGCGTCGATCCGGTGGCTGTTCTCCCACAGCTGTGTCAGACCGGCCTGGTGCACCGGAGCCACGCTGTCCTCGAAGACGTTCTGGTTGCCGCGGCCGAGCAGCGGCTGGTGGCCGTTCTCCGGGTTCCAGAAGTCGAAGTCGTCCTTCGGCATCAGGTAGGTGGCGTTGGGGAACGTCGGCACCCACTGCCGCCCGTCCAGGTAGGTGTTCCAGCCGACGTGGTCGATGTGGAGATGCGTGTTGATCACGATGTCCACGTCCTCCGGCTGGACACCGGCCCGGGCGAGGTTGGTCAGGAAGTCCGTTTCGAGGCGGCTCCAGACCGGGGCGTAGGGACGCTCCTTGTGATTGCCCACGCCGGTGTCGACCAGGATCGTCCTGCCCTCGCTGCGCAGCAGCCAGGTCTGGATCGCCGAATTCACGATGTTGGTCTCGGAATCCAGGAAATGCGGGACAAGCCAGTCGGCACCGTTCTCCCAGATTTCCTTCGAGCTTTCCGGGAAGAAGGTGTCGGGCGTCATTTCGACGGAACCGTAGTATTCCCACACCCGCGTGATGGAGACATTGCCGAGGGTGATTTGATCCATGGGATCTCCTTGGAATTCGGGGGATTTGCTCAACCGTACGAGCGGCCCTGGTGGGTGCGGTATCCGTCACGTGACTGCACCTGCGTGTACAGCTACGAACAGGGACTTCCCTTGGTGGGCCGGCGAAAGGCGGCCACCGTTGCGCGTTCCATTCCTGGATACCTGTTCCACGGGCACATGACGATGTCGCTGCGGTCACGAGACCGGGGCCGAGATCGCGTGGACGGCCTTCCGTTTTTCGGTTTCCTGCTCGGCTCGGACGCGCAGCTGGTCGGCCGGGCGCTCGCACCGGGTGCCGCCATGACGGACACCACCTGCCCGATCAGCGAACAGCACCTGCACGAACGCCTTGCGCTCACCGGTCTCGACGACGAACCGCACAGGCTCTCCGGCGTTTCGACAACATGCTCGACCGGCTGGAGAAGTCAATCGAGGGCCGGCGCTGCTTCGTCGCCAACACCTCACGCGAGTTGCGCACCCCGCCGGCCGTGCGGCGACGGGTGGTCCACGCTTTCAGAGGGGGCCACGGTGGTGCGGTCGGGGTCCACGGCTCGTACGAGCGCGGTCAGGGTCGCGTCGAGGCGATTGATGTGCAGCAGCATGCGGTGCTCCGGCGACGGCCGGTCGCGGCTCACGCGTTGCTCCTCCGAGAGCCGGGACAGCGCCCTGATGATCGTGGGGCGCGCCGTTTGTGAGGCGCTTTCCGATCGATGACCGGTGATCTGGATCAGGTGGGTCACGGTCTCGTGCGCGCGGGCGGCGGCAGCCGTGAGACGGGTGGCGCACTTCGGGACGTGGCCCGCCGGGAGACGTGCGGCCGTGGCGGCGAGGCTTCGTGCGTGGTACGCACCGGCCCCGAGGAGTTCCAGCAGGTGGCGGGCGCGGTGACGGCGGCGGCGCTGCGGATTGAGCGAATGGGTGAGAGGCAGACAGGACTTGCGGAAGGATTCCAGTGCCTGGTCGAGGTCGCGTGCCGCGCGGACCCGGCTCGTCGGGATCTCCGTGCCCGTGCTTCCTGCCGCGACGGTCCGAAAGAGGCGGTCGAGGACTTGCGGGAAGCCGACCAGTTCCTCGTCGCCGGCGCGGCGAACCGTGGTGGGAAGGACAGGGACGGCGGCAAGGATCCCGCAGGACACTCCCAGTGCGGTCTCCTCGACGCGCAGGAGCAGCACGTGCGTCGAGAAGGTGTCCATCAGCGCGAGCAGCATGCCGAGCGTGCCGGTGATGAAGAACGTCACGGCCCAGTAGGCGTGCGACGGTGTGTAGAACATTCCGAACATGCACAGCAGGAGCAGGATCAGGAGGACGGGGCCGTCTCCGCCGACCAGGGCGGCGAGGCCGTAGCCGAACACCACGCCGAGGACCGTGCCCGCCGGCCGCCGCAGGCTCTGCAGCAGTACCTTGCCAGTGCTCTCGTTCTTGATGAAGACGACCCATGCCGCCGCGACGGCCCAGTACCACAGGTGCGGCGACAGGAGATGACCGCCCGCGGAGGCGAGAGCCGAGGCAGCCGTCACCTGAAACGCCTGACGGGTGGCTCCCCGCTTCAGGCTTTCGGTGTCTGCGTCCCTACGCGGCAGCGCCCCGAAGGCGGGCGAGGCGGGCTTGCGTGGAGGTGTCCGGTGTCCTGCCGGGCGGTCACGCGGGCCGAGAACCCGCAGGGCTTCGGCGAGTTCGTCGACCGCGGGAAAGCAGTCCAGCACGAGGGCGGAGCCCGTCGGCCGGTCCGCCTTCGTACCCCTCCTCGCACCGCTCGGCCGCGCAAGCCGTTCCCACGGTGGGCTGGTCCCGGAGATCCCTGATGCGCTGCGCGAGCCGCTGTCGCGCCGTGATCCGCCTCGGCGAGGTCGCGTCCGTCGGCTCCGGCGAAGCGGGGCACCGTCCGCCGTCGCTCGCCGCGGGGGGAGCCCCATTCTCTGCCCACCGCCGACATCTCGCGGGCGGACGCGGTCGGTTCGTCACGTCGGCTCGGCATGTGACGCGGGAGCACCGGGATCCCTGTCGGGAGCGTGCCCAGACGCGTTCGCATCCGCGGTGGCTTCGCCGCTCCTACCTCGTCCCCCTGCAGGGGGTGCGGGGTAGGCGGCCCGCCGGGAGTCCGCGGGCGGTCCCGGTGCGGTGTTCGGTTCGCTGCGGGGCCCGGCGGGGCCGTCGCCCGCTCGGGTGATTCCCTCCCGGCTCGCGCGCTGCGCCGAGGCGGCACGCATCATCCGCGGTTCACCCACACGTTCACGTCCCGCCCGGCGACACGCCCTTGGTGGCCTGCGCGCGTTCGAACCGGCCGACGCACGGCGCAGCGGCCGAGGGCCGGGTGGGCCGGACCGGATGGTCCCGGCAAGGTGGTGTCGAGAGGACGTGCCGGGCGGCGCGGCGAGAGGCCGGGTCGGCAGCCGCGTGCGGTTCGGGTGACCGCGGTATTGCTTCGGCCGGTGCGGCCCGCCATGCTCGATGGAGCGCTGACTGTCGGTAGGCAAGGGGGTTGCCATGGGTGAGCATTCGAAACCGAACGACGGGAAGCCGGACGACACGCCGCAGCCGACCCGGGACCAGGACGGGCAGAACCCGGACGTGCAAAAGCCCGGCGGCGGCAAGCACAAGAAGCCGTGACCGCGCACGAGGACGCGCTGCGCGAACTCGACGCCCAGGGCGCGTTCTCCGGCGCGCCGTGGATACGTGAGGCGATGGACGCGGTGCGGCGCGAGGCGTTCGCCCCCGACGTGATCTGGCGCGACGACGGCCACGTCTACATGCGTGTTGACCGGCGCACCGATCCCGCCGGGTGGTCCGCGATCGTGGACGGACGCGGACCGGTGGTCACCCAGGTCGACGACGGCGCCGACACCGAGCACGGCGAGACGGCGACCAGTTCGATCAGCGACCGGCTCGCCGTCGCGAGCTTCCTGACCGCCTTGGATGTGCACCCGGGGCAGCGGGTGTGGGAGGTGGGCACCGGCTCCGGCTGGACCGCCGCGCTGCTGGCCCACCGCGTCGGCCCGAGCGGGCGGGTGGTGACGGTCGAGATCGACCCCGTCCTCGCCGACGCCGCCCGCGCACGCCTGATCCCCTGGACGGACACCGTCGACGTTGTGACCCGCGACGGCGAGGACGCCGCCTTGGACACCGGGGCGGGCGCGGGGTGGGACCGTGTCCACGTCACCGCCGCCGTCACCCGACACCTGCCCCACGCGTGGATCGAACACGCCGCGCCCGGCGCGGTGTTGGCGGTGCCGTTCTCCCCGCCCTTCGGGTCCGGCGGTCTGCTGCGCCTGGTCGTCGACGAACACGGCGTGGCGAGCGGGCGGTTCGTCAAGAGCGTGGCGTTCATGCCCCTGCGCGGGCAACGCGGCCCCGGACACGAGGTGTTCGAGGCGATCCGCGCCGCACACCCGGCACATGCCCGCACACCCGTGGACTGGCACCTCGCCGCCGTGTCCGCGGACGGCAACTACGTCCAGGCGCTGGCGCTCAAGCTCCCCGACGTGCACCGCGCCACTGCCGCGGCCGGTGCGAAGTGGTGGCTGCACGACGGCAAGGACTCGTGGGCCCTGGTCGAAGACACCCCCGACGCCGGACACGCCCTCCAAGGCGGTCCCCGACGGCTGTGGGACGAGGCGGCCGCGGTCATCGCCTGGCAGGACGACGCCCAAATCCACGCCTACGACTTCGGCATCACCCTCGAACCCGACACCCAATGGGCCTGGGCCGGCACACCCGACCAACGCTGGAGAATGTGAACCCACGGGCACGGCGGCGGAGCAGTGCCAGATCGACGCGGCCGAGAGCAGTATCGGCCCGCAACGGCCGGATCCGAACGGGTTCATCCCCTCGAAGCAATCCCTCGAGGAACGCATTCCCGTGCGGCGTCCCGGGCGGAGTCCGGGGTGAACGGTGGAACGTCGCCGTCGGGCGTGGCCGCGTTGCCCGGCAACGTGCCGATGAACGCGTGCAGTCGCCGCCGGCGCAGGTGTTGCTCCACCCGGTCCCGGAGGAGGACTTCACCGCTGGAGTGGGACTCGCGCCACAGGGCGGCGACCTGCTCGAGGGTGTCGTTGCACGGGCCGTCGCCGTGGCCCGGGTCCGCGATCGCCTCGCTCTCGAAAACGCCGGGGATCTCGCCGGGGCACGGGGCCGATGAGCATCGTGGTACGCCACACCGCGCCCGTCATGGTCACGGTCGGCGCCCCGGGATCGGAGGCCGGGTCGTGTGCGGCGAGGCCGGCCGATGCCCATCGTGCCGTCGCCATGACCAGGTGTCCTCACCGATCCGGTGCGCGGTCCCGTTCGTCACGTCGATGAGCCTCGCCACGGGCGTGCCGACCCATTCGCCCGAAAACCCGGGGGTATCGGGTGCCACCGGGATGGTCGAGGTCGACCGCGGACCAACCGTTGCGGAGCGGCGGTCGTGCACCGCGGCACCGGCGGCCTTCACCAAAGCCTCGTCGGACACCAGCGGGTCCACGAACGCGGTCCCCTCGTCCGGGGCATCGACCGGCTTCGTCACCGCTCCGATGGCCGACTCCAACGAGGCCAACAGCGTGAAACGGTCGCGGTGGCGGGACAGATCCCGTTTCACCACCGACGCGAACGACGTGCCGTCGTCGAAGTCCTTCCTGTTCGCGCTCACGAAGTACACCTCGTCGCGCGAGTTCCGGTGCAGGAAGTCGACCACCGTCAGCCAGATCGCCACGTCCCGCGCGCCGCCCTTGGCGTTCTCGTCCGGCTTGGCCGGCTTGTCACAGTAGGCCTCACGTTCGAGCGCCGCGTCCGCGGCTCCCCCTCTCGCGGATCGCGTGCGTTCCTCTCCCGCCGCGCGAGGCCGCCGTCCTCCGGCGACGACGCTCCCGCGAGGCACGGAGCCCGGTCGTTCGCCCGCTTTGCCGGCCGATGTGAAAGCCCGGTGTGCGCGAGCGGCAACTTCCGCGAGGTCACGCCGCCCGGCGAGCCGACACGCGAGCTCGACCACGTCCGGGATCGCGCCGGAAGCTGCCGGAACCACCCGGAGAACATGATCGCCGCCGCAGGGCGGGTCAGTCGACGGGTGCCCCGTCCCGGCGCAGGGGTCGTCCCAGGATGTGGTGCATGTCCTGTTCGATCGTGTTCAGGAGTTCCGCGCCGAATACGCAGAGGGTGTGTTCCCAGGGATGCCCGAAGGTGCCGAATCGCAGGTCCTGCGCGAGGAAGACGTGGTGGTCGCCATCGGGGTACGGGCCGAAGGACCGGCCCTCGCGCGAGCGCCCTTCGAGGACGCGCGGCAGGAACATGTCGGTCTCCGGGACGTCCGGGCGGAGCCGGTGGCAGGTGTGTTGCCAGTCCAGGAGCCACAGGAACTCCCCCGGCGCACAACGGTCGGCGAGCCCGTCCTGGACCCGACCAAACGGTCGAGGTTCCGGTCGCCGGGGTCGTCGCGCAGGGCGTCTCGCTCGGCCGACCAAGCTGCGCTCGAAGGCTTTCAGGTCGTCGATGCGGCCTGAGGATTCGGCGCCGCCCGCAACCAGGCCGCCATCGCGGCCCCGGATGTCTGCCTGATCGGTAAGCAGTCTCGTGAGCATCGTCTTCGTCTGGTCGCGCCAGGCGTGCGGGTTTGCCGTCGGGGGGAGTTCTCCGATGCCGTCGAGGCCGGCCAGGCGGGCTTCGAGGGCCTGTGCGCAGGTGGTGAGGGTGGTCTCGGTGACGGCATCGATCGCGTGGACGGGTCGGGTCCCACGCCTGCGGCGAGGATGGTCAGGGCGGCGAGGGCCGCGAGGGCGTCGGGCAGTCGGTCGGGCCGGGGCGGTGCGTCCGTGGGCGGTGGTGCGGTACCAAATCGCCCAGGGTTTCGCGGGCGTCCATCGGTCGTGTTCGGCTGCCCACAGCACGTCGTCGGGATGCAGCGGCAGATCCACGACGTGTTCGCGCAGGAGCAATCGGATGTCCTGGCGGGCTTGTTCTAGGGTGAAGTCCGGTCGTTGTCGGTCTTCGGTGAGCACGTGCAGCAGTGCCACGGTGCCGAGAGGCTGGGGACGTCGATGGCGTGGAGGAGGGCGCGCATGGCCGCGTCGTCGCACCACAGCGGGGCGGCTTTGTCGACAAAACCCGGGCCACGCGCTCAAGATCCAAAGTCCCGGATCCTGCAAACCCAAGGGTCGACACATGACCGATCGACAGGTGAGGCGTTCGACCGACCCTTGGTGGAAGAGCCGATACAGCAGGGTGTCGTTGGGGTCGGGGATCGCGCGGACGGCGCCGGGGCGGTCTCGAACGATCCCCGCCGCAACACCGTCGGCGGCCCGCTCGACCGCGGTGCCCGGAACAGCGAGGCCCGGATCGGCGAACGGGCACCCGGTCGACACCACCACCTCCTCCGCCTCGCCCTCGCCGGTCGGATGGATCGGCGCTCCGGTCGAGCCGACGACCTGCCACCACCCACCGCCAAAACACACGCGCGCCGATCGGCACCGCCGGCCGACCGCCGCGCCGCGCCGCGTTCCCGCGTCTGTTCGCCCCACCCGCACGCGTCGTGTCTTCGCGGCGAAGGACGCCGGGACGCATTCGTGCAACGGCCCGTCCGGCGGCGCCGTCGAGCGCCTGTGCCACGGGGCGTGATCGGCGAATCGCAACAACGCGGTCAACGGCCGGGGGCCCGCAACCGATGTGCGCGCCTCGCCGGAAGCCCCCGAGAACCCGGGGTCGGCCGTGGCCGCGATACTGGGGCACGGCTTCAGTGCCGTGGTGGACTCTGATCCGTTATCAAACTATGACAAATTGGCCAAGTAATTGACATACATAATACCGCGGATAAGTCGCAGAATCACAGTCGTCGTGCAGCGCAGGCCGCAGGCGATTCCGTTGGTCGCACTCGGCGTGGCGGTCCTCGGATTTCTCGTGACCATGGAGACGTTCGCGCGTCGCTACGGCCTACCGGGGCCGATCACCAGCCAGGCGCGCGAGATGATATTCGCTCCCCGTTCGGGGCAGCTGCTGTATGCCGGTTTGACGTTGATGATGGTGGTACTCACCTGGCGACAACGGTTTATTGCGGTGAGTGCGGCAATCGGCATCGACATCGCCTTCTGGTTGGTGCGATCGGCGGTCGGCGCCGAAATGAACTACGGCAACGGCGCGCTGTGGGTGATTTTCGGCTGTGCGATCTTTGCTCTCACGCGCCGCACCGGCCGGGAACGCGTCCTGATGCTCAAGGGCGCCGGACTGGGACTGCTGCTGGTGGCCGGCCACAAGACCGGCGCCACCTGGCTGCTCATCACGTCGGAGACCCGCCCGGCGGTGCTCGACCAGTACGTGGCGACTGCCGATCACGCGCTGGGTGACCCGTCGTGGGCGGCCGGCCGGCTGGTCGCGGCCACCGACCCGATCAGCTCCCATGTCCTCGGCACCGTCTATGGTCAACTTCCCCTGGCAGCGGCCGTCGTTGCGCTGTACCAACTTCGAAACGTAGTGGTCGAGCGCCGCTTCCCGGGCCATCATCTGGTGCGCACCTTCCTGGCCATCGGCCTGCTCGGGCCGAGCATCTACATGCTCTTCCCGGTGGTCGGTCCGGTCTTCGCGTTCGGCCCCGACGGCGGGCCCTGGGCAGTGGCCGACCTGTGGCCGAACACGCCGCCGTCGATCGGCGCTCCACTCTCGATGCAGTTCGACGAAATCACCCCTCGCAACTGCATGCCCAGCCTGCACACGGCGTGGGCCACCATAATTTTCGTCCACTCCCGCAAGGGCTCGCGGTTTATCCGATTCGCAGGAACGTTTTGGCTGATTGCCACGCTCGCGGCCACGCTGGGATTCGGCTACCACTACGGCGTGGACCTCGTGGCCGGTGTGGTCTTTGCGCTCACGATCGAGACCGCGACGCGCTCGCTCGACCGTGGCTGGGATTGGCAGGGAATTCGCCTGGTCATCCACGGCACGACGGTTTTCGCTGTGCTCCTGGTGGCGTACCGCTATCTGCCGACGGAGATGGCCCGATATCCGTGGGTGTTCGGACCACTGCTTATTCTGGCGATGGCCTCGGTCGTCTACGCCTATGTGCAGACCACCAATGCGTGGGACCCGAAGACCGCACCGGCGGAGCATCTCCACGCAGTACGCCAAGAGGTTCGCCGAGGCAGTTCGTGAGTGGAGTGCTCCGATCTACCGGGGCGACCTTGTCCGGAGCCCGGCGAAGCGGCGAGGTTCGTCGACCGAACGGCTCGGTCGGCCCGGATGTCTGCTCGACGAACGTCCTGCGCGAGCACGATGTCATCGCACACACGAAACGGCGGACCGACAAGTCGACCCAGGTCGATCGTCCGACTGTCGCGAGATCGGCCAGGCGCTGCCGACAGCCGCCATGGATGCGGTCGGAAACCGCGCCGCAGCCGGGGCAGGGCGCCTGCTTGGTCGAACTCCGCGCCGAGATGACCACGGTCTCGGCGGCCACGACGACCTCCTCGGCGCTCACGAGAGCGAGGTGGGAGAACGCCGTCCGGAACACGCTGCAGTCACCCGGGCGTTGATCTTTCCGCGGCCGGGTGACGCACCGTCGGCACTCCACAGAGAGGATGCTGTTGGTGATCCTTCGTGGGGTCGGTTCGTTCGCGAGATCGCGAGCTCGTCGCATAGTCGCTGGAAACGGCTGGGAACTCTGGGCGTTCGGTCGGGCATCGTGCCCGGGAGTAGGCGTCCGCTGAGCCGCTCGGTGTCGGTGCCGGCGGCGGTGAGGATGTGTTGGACGTGTGTCTTGGCGATGCCACGGTAGCGACAGTCCGTATCCCGTGGGCTCGGACGGTCTCGGAGATGGTCGCCTCGCAGCCGGCCCGCATCGCGTATTGCCGCCGCCATTCCGGGGTCTGCCGTTCGCGGCGGGCTCGGCTCTGGACCTCGTGCAGAAGCCGGGGCATCAGGGTCGGATGACGTCCGTGGCCACCGGTGTTGCCAGTGCACCGGAACCGGTCCTTGCAGGCCCTGCAGGCGGCTTTGGGGATCACGACCGAGAACCGGGGCTGCTGATCGCCGAGGGTGGGCTTCCACGGCGGACTGGTGATCCCACGCGGGCGGATCGCGGTGCGGTTGTCCCGGTCGAAGGTGAGGTCCTCCTTGGTGAAACCGGGTCGGGGGGCGTGGATCGACCCGGACCGGACCGGACCGGGCCGGTCAGGTCGATGCCGTGCGTGGCAGCCGCGTGCCGGACCGTCTCCGCGCCGACGTAGCCGGCGTCGACCAGGTGCTCGGCGGGGCCGGTCGGCGGGCGGCGGGAGCCGTGTGGATGTCGTCGAGCGCCTCGATGTCCTGTTCCGGGGCGGGCGCGGTGGCGACGTACACGATCACGTTCGACCCGCCCGTGTCGCAGGTCTCGGTCGGGCGGGCGCGGTAGCCGACCCACGCGGCCTTACCGGCCTTGCGGCAGAACCGGGCCTCGGGATCGTGCGGCGTGACAACCTCAACAACCAACCCCGCAAGACCCTCGGTTGGCGGACCCCCGCCCTCCCATTTGCCACGGCCCTGACACCATGACGCTGCAACGTTGCGACGCTTACTCGAAACCACCGCCACGGTACCTCGGTCGTCCGGCGGATCGTCGAGGCCGGTAACGCGCAGGAAGGACGACTCGTTCTCGGCGTCCGCGTCGGCGGTGGCTTCGATGTGGCGGGCGGCGTAGACGTCGCCGTGGGACTCGGGATCGTTGCGGCAACCCCGTCTTGGTCCGCGCCGTTGGCCTTCCGGTCGATCGGGGTGCTCATCAACTGCCCCATCAGCGGGGCGTTCTGCAACCGGTGGCCGCTGGTGCCCCGTGCCCATGTAGAAGCCGTCCGGTTCGGTCCGGCCGTCGATGGGCGTCCAGTCCTCGGCAACGTCGTACACCCCGACCACGCCGCGTGCCCGGTACGGTCAGCCCACCGGGCCGCCCGGATCACCTGCGCCTCGACCACGTTGAAGCCACCGGACGCTCGGAGGTGGCCGCCTTCCTGTGGCCGCGGTCGCGCCCCGCTGGTGAAGTCCGAGCCCACCGCCGAGTCGTTGGTCCGCCCGGACCAGGGACCACCTCGCAGCCCCGATGCTTCTCCCAGGCAGCCAGGATGCATCGTTCGCACTGGTTGGTTCCCCGACGTCTGCCACGCCTTCCCGTCATCCGCAGCCCCAAGGCTGGTCTGCGACGGCGGCGGGCGGTGTCAGAACCGGGCTGGGGCGACGGTTTCGACGAGCTTCCCTTCGCTGTGCCGTGGCAGTTCGTGGGTGGCATGGAAAAGCGCCATCGTCTCCAGGGTCCCGGTCCAGAGCCGGCACGTCGCCCCTGGCCAGTCTGGTTCCCAGCCCGGCCGCAGGCCGCGGATGCCCCAGCCGTCGGGGCGCCGGGAGGGGAGAAAGCCGGTGCCGTGGTGGTGGATCGCCTGGGTGTAGACGTAGCGGGCCGCAGCCAGAGCGTCTTCGGCCGTGGCGGCGTTTCCGGTGAGTACGTGGATGCCGCGCGCGTCGGTCCTGGGATCGCGGATGGGGACGTCGACCTCGTAGACGGGGTGCGTTTCGTAAACAGGGCGGTTCATGACGATTCCTTGAGGCGCGGTGTGAGGGGGTCGGTGACGAATCCCGAGGTGATGCCGGCGTCGGCGTGGGGGGACGCGGCCGGTGCGATCGCCGACGCCGATGCCGCGCGGGCCGAATGTGGTACCGGCCACGCTCGTGGCGGGGTCGGCGGACAGGGGGCAACCACGATGTTCATCGACCGGACCGTGCTGAAGCCGATCCCGGCGCCGCAGAAGGCAACGGTGTCCGAATCCGTGGCCGCCGTTGTCGTGGCGACCACCCGCGCTCGGCCATGGCGTCGCTTCTGAAATCTGGCCCGGGCGACCACTTGAGACGGCCAGGCGTACTTGTACCGTATAGATACCGTACACGTACGATATCATGTCGAGGGGAAGCACACAAAGGCTGACACTGCAATGTCGAACCTGTCCGGCGAACCGCCTCCAGCGTCGTTCTTGCGACGGGTGGAGCCGAAGAGCAGCCACACCCGTTGTCCTGCCGGGATCCGCGTGTGATCGATATCAAAGGCACGACCTCCCCCGGTGTAATCCCGCCCGTGTCGGCCTCGGTTTGGCCGGCGGCCAACCACGACCCCGGGCGCACCGCGTCTGCGGTAACGACGTCATTGAGGAAGGCGAACATCGCGGCGGCTGCGGGCCTTGCGGCAGCGCGGCGGCCGATGGCCGAACCGAACAGGTCGAACGTGGCCGCAGCGTTGCCGATCGGCGAGTCGCGGGTCGTGGCCGGGAGTCCCATCGGGTGCAGGACGACGTCGACGACCGGAGTTTGCGCCAAGTCCCGGGCGGCGTCGAACGGTTCGCGTTCGACGAGTTCGCGCACCAACTTGTCCGCGCGCCTGTGCACGTCGACGGTGAGTGTGTCGATGGTAGGCCGGGCGAGTTGCAGGGACAGGACCCGCCGCAGCCGGGCGTGGTCGGGTCCGTCACAGGGCGGCACGGTCCGGGCCGCGAGCGGCACGTCGCCTCGGGCCGGTCGGGTTCCCGACCCGGCCGTAGGCGGCGGTTATCCGAGTCGTCGGGGCACGGGGAAGGGTGGGATCCGTCGCCGGGCGTGGGTGACGGATCCGGGGGTCATGCCGGCACCAGGGCGGGCAGACGCCTGGGCAGTGCGACGCTGAGGGCGAGGGCGATCGTGCCGACCGCCGCGCTGATCACGAAGGTGGTCGTGTATGCGTCCCAGGTCGGTATCGGCGTGCCGGGAACGGGGTCGGAGGCGAGCACGCCGGCGCCGATCTGGCCGCCGAGGGTGGCTCCGACGCTGCGCAGGACGAACGCGGTGCCGGCCACGCTCGCGGTGCGTTCGGCGGGAACGACGCTGACCACGATGTTCATCGACTGGGTCGTGCTGAAGCCGATGCCGATGCCGCAGACGGCGCCGGCGAGGTAGAGGGCTGCGGAGTTCCCGTGGGCGAGGAGCAGCAGAAGGCTGGAGCCGACGATGAGCGCGGTGCTCAGCGTCATCACGCCGCGGGTGCCGAAAAGACGCTCCAAGCGAGGGGTGAGCGGAGAGCTCACCAGAGCGAACACCCCCAGGGGCAGGAGCAGGAGACCGACGGCGGCGGTGTCGGCTCCGAGTCCGTATCCGGTGCTCGTGGGCAGGCTGGCCAGGCTGGGTACCACGACGTACAGCGCGAACGTGCCGAACCCGACGACGAAGGCCACCACGCAGGTCAGGACGACCGGCCGGTTCCGGAGTCCGCGCAGGTCGATCAACGGGTGTGTGGTGCGCAGTTCGGCGGGCACGAACACGGTGAGCAGTACGGCTGCGATCGCGACGCGGACGAGGAACGGCTCGGAGGTCCATCCGTGTTCGGGGGCGACCGTCAGGCCCAGCAGCAGGGCGACCAGCCCGCCCCCCAGGAGGACGGCGCCGAGCCAGTCGATCGATCCCCTGCCTGCGGGTGGGCATTCGGGCACGATCCGACAGACGGCGACGAGTGCGACGAACATGAGGGTCAGCGGGATCCAGAACAGCCAGGTGAACGACAGCGTGCTGATGATCCAGCCGGATGCCAGGAGGCCGAAGGCGGCGGCCAGTGCCGTGGCGCCGACTATCAGGCCGATGGCGGCCTTGATCCGGTGCGCGGGTTGGGTGTCGTTGAGCAGGCCGATGGAGAGGGGTTGGAGTCCGGCACCCACACCCTGGATCATCTGGCCCGCGATCAATTGCCCCACCGAGTCCGCGGTTGCGGACACCACGATGCCGACGAGCACGATGGCGACGACGCCGATGAGGACCCGGCGCTTGTCGGCGATGTCGCAGAGGCGGCCGATGATCGGGGTGGCGACGGCGCCGACGAGCAGCAGGGCGGTGAAGGCCCAGGTGATTGCCTGGGGCGAGGCGTCGAGATCTGCCCGGATCTGCGGCAGTGCCGGGATCAGCATCGACTCCAGGGCGGTGTAGACGGAGAGCACCACCGTGAGGACAACGGGCGTCGCGCCCGCTCTTGCCGTACGAATGGATCTGACTTCAGCGTTCATGACGATTCTCCTGGTCGGGGATCACGGCAGCTGGTCGGTGTTGGGGTGTGTGGGGGGAACGCCGCTCGTCGTGGCAGGCGTTCGGCACTGTCATCGGTCGGGCACGTCCTGGACTCGGACGGGGCGTCCGGGGACGGCTCGATGATCGGGCCGGGGGTGGTGTGGGCGGCCTCCCTGACGGGCGCGCGGCTCCGCAGGGGGTCTATCCGAGCTGTTCGGCGAGGTGTTCGGCACCGGCGGGGAAGGGCTGCATCGCGTATCCCTCCGGTGGTTGCGTCCCGAGCAGGTGTCGCACGAGGTGATCCCACGTCCGGCGCGTGACGTAGTGGCCGCGGCCCATGAAGCTGTGTTCGACGCCGGGGACGATGAGCAGGTCGAAGTCCTTGTCGGCGTCGATGAGGGCGTCGACGAGGTTGAGGGTCTGGTAGGGCAGGACGTTGTCGTCGAGCTCGCCGTGGACGAGCAGCAGCCGCCCGGTCAGATTGGCGGCGAGGTTCGGATTGGCGACGTCGGCCCACTGCTCCGCGGTGCCTTCGCCGAGGTAGGTGTCGGCCCACAGCGCCAGGTAGTGACGGATGTCGTGATTGCCGCACAGGGCAACGCCGACCTTGTAGAGGTCGGGGTGGGTGAGCATCGCCCTGACGGTGGCGAAGCCGCCGCCGGATACTCCGGCGATGCCGACCCGGTCGAGGTCGATCCAGGGGTGGCGGTCGGCCAGTTGGTGGATCGCGGCGACGTGGTCCTCGATGAAGCCGGCGTTGCCGAGGTTGCCGTAGGAGGCGTCGTGGAAGGCCTTGCTGCGGCCGGGGGTGCCGCGTCCGTCCATGGTGACGACGGCGAATCCCAGGGCGGCGAGCGCTTCCGGCGACACGAAGTGGGGGTTGGAGAAACCCGCGGTGGCGCGCATGATCTGAGGGCCGGGGTAGGCCGAATCGACCAGCGGATATCGCCGCGAAGGATCAAAACCGTGGGGGCGCCAGAGTGTGCCGTGGATGTCGGTGACCCCGTCGGCGGCCTTTGCGCTGAACCGCTCCGGTGGCGTCCAGCCCGCGGCGACCAGCAACGCGGTGTCCGGTCGCTCGAGTTCGACCACCGTCGCGCCGGCGGCATCGCGCACGACGGTTCTCGGCGGTGTGTCCACGGCGGAGGCCGTGTCGAGGAAGTAGGCGCCGGACGGGGCGGCGACGACCTCGTGATCGAACGCGTCGTCGTTGTGATTGGTGAATCCGGTGCCGTCGAGTCCCACGGTGCACAGCTGCCGGGCGTAGGGTTCACCGGGCACCAGCCCGGACGTGAGGAACAGGACGGTGCGGTTGTCCTCGTCGACGTGGAGGATGCGGCGGACCGCCCACGCCCCCGTCGTGATCCGGGTCGGCTCGTCGGTCGACGCGGAGCCGGGCCGCGGGAGTGCGGGGTAGAGGTACAGGTGTCCCCAGCCGTCGCGCTGGGAGTACCACAGGACCTCACCGGTGCTCAGCACTCGGACCATCGGTCGGTCGAAGATCAGTTGTGCGGGTTCCACGCGGGTGGTGCCGTGTTCGTCCACGAGGAGGTCGACGGCGCCGGTGTCGGGATCGAGGCGGTACAGCCCGAGCGAGCGGGCGTAGCGGGGCTGTCGCAGGAAATACAGGGCTGCGCCGTCGTGGGACCACCAGACCCAGCCGCGCGCGAACGGGGACAGGTGGCCGATGTACGAGGGGCCGGTCGCTTCCCACACCACCGAGCGGCGCGTCACGTCCAGCACGACGAAGCGGGCGCCGGCGTGCTGTTCGTCCTGGGGCATGGCGTAGCGGAACGAGTGCGCCACCGGCGGCCCGCCGTCGCGGGGGGTCGACTCGACCAACACCTGTTCGCGCAGGTGCCGTTGGTCGATCCGGTGGGTGATCAGTCGGCGCGAGTCGGGCGACCAGGCCAGCATCGGGGGCGCGGTGACGCCCGCGTTGCGAAGCATGGTCCGCGACAGTGCCACGTCGAGGTTCGATCCGTAGTCGAAGTACTTTTCGCCGTCGTCGGTGAGAGCGAACTCCTCGGTGTGGTCGGCGGAACGCACCCAGATGTCGTGGTCGCGCACGAACGCGACCCATTGGCCGTCGGGTGAGGGCCGCTCATGGATGGCGGCCTGGTCGGGCGCGTCGATCCGGATGCACCGGTCGTCGTCGGGTACGTACCGCCATCGGGTGTCGAACGCGGTGAATTCGACGGTGTCGCCGCTGCGGCTGATCGAGGTGAACGGAAGATGTGCTCCTTCCACCGCCGTGCCGGAGGCCGACGACAGGGCCGCGGCCAGCCGGTCGTGATCGAACGCTGCCTTGCGATCGCCGGCGGCGGGGTCGACCAGTACGAATCGCCGACCCTGTGCGGTGTCGACGCGGTACCAGAACCTGTCGGTGCCGTCCTCGCGGTTCGGGCGGATCTTCGCGCCCGGAACGAGGCGCGCCGCGTTGTGCGGCAGCAGTTGTTCGGCGCGGCGGTAGTCGGCGGTCGTGAGTGTGGTCACGATGCACCCCTTTTCAGGCAGTTCGTTGTGATGAAAGCCCAGGGAGACTTCGCCGGATCCGCCTACCGGGGCGGAATCTGCCGAAGGATGAGATCGAGCCCGTGCTCGAAGAGTTCTTCCTGGGTGAAGGCGGGAAGTCCCAGCCCCAAGGCGTGCAGCGTCGGATACTCCTCGGTGGGGAGGGCTTGCATGCTCCGCTGTGCCTTCGACCACGCGTCCGGGTCTGCGTCCGACGGCTTGCGCGTCGGATACAAGGTGGCGGCGCCGATCGTGAAGCGGATCAGGGTGGCGACCATTCCCACCGCGTCGCGTACGCCCATGCCGTGGTCCAGCAGGATGGCGTAGAGCGTCTCGCTGATCCGTAGGTCGCTGGGGCCGGAGGCGTCGACGGCGAGATGGATACGGGCGACTTCGGCGTGTTCGACCAGCAGTCGGAAGTACGACCGCAGCAGCGTGTGGATGCCCTCGATGCCCTCCTCCACCGCCGGGACCTGCACTGCGGCGATCGCGTTGTCGTATACCGCGGCGAGGACCTCGTCCTTGCTGCGGAAGTGGGTGTACAGCGACATCGGGCGCACGTGGAGTTCGTCGGCGATGCGCCGCATCGTGATCGCCTCGATGCCGTCCGAGTCCATGATCGCCGTCGCGGCGGCGACCACCCGCGCCCGGTCGAGGGATCCGCGTGGCGCGCGTTTGCGCGGAGCGGTGGGTTTCGAAGGACTGTCGTCCATGGTGTCGCTCCCGAGGTTTGCCCAGCCGACCCCTTGAGGCCGCTAGCCGTACGAGTACCGTACATGTACGGTAGCAAATGTCAACGCGAAACGCCGAGACGCCGAGACGGCGATCGTCCGACTTCCGGTCGGGCCACGGGCGACGACGAACGCCCCGTGTCACCGAGTACCGCCCCCCTTCTCATCGAAATGGCTGGGGAGATCCGGCGGCGTGGACACCACGTGAAGGGAAAAGTCATTGTTGGAAAAGTGGAGCGCCTCCATGCAGTACGAGAGGGTTCTGGAGCACCTGCGTGCGTTGCACGGGCCCGGATTCGGTGGGCCCTCGAGCCTTCGGGAACCGCACGTGACGCGCGACGGCACCCGCACGGTGGTGACCGCGGACGTCCTGCACAAACTCGCGGGAGCGCCGCGAACCGCCCTGTTCACCGCGGAGGACGGCCGATTCCGGCAGGTGTCGGCGCCCGGCGCCTCGGCGCGGGCGGGGCGGTTCTCCCCCGACGGGCGCACGCTGGCATTCCTGTCGGACCGCGCGAACAAGGGCGTGTACCAGTTGCACCTGTGGGCGCAGGATCGACTGGGTGAGGCGCAGGCGGCGCCCGCTGTGCCGGGCACGGTGGAATACCTCTACTGGTCGCCGGACGGTCGACGCATCCTGCTGGGCGTCGCCGGTCTCGGCGCCGAACTCTCCGGCGGACAGGGATCGGGCACCAACCGCGGGGGCATCGACGACGCGCCCCCGTGGTTCCCGCGCGTCGACGCCGGCGTCGCCGACGAGGCCTGGCGCAGCCTGTGGCTGTACACGCCCGCCACCGGCGTACTCGAACGCCTCTCCCCCGAGGGCCTGAACTGCTGGGAAGCCGGATGGTGCGGGCCCGGGCGTGTCGCGGCGATCACGTCCGAGGCGCCCTGGGAGGACGCTTGGTACGGCGCGGTCCTGAGCCTGATCGACCTGGACGGCGCGGTACACGAGGTGTTGGACAGCGAGGTTCAACTCGGGCTGCCCACCGGCTCGCCGAACGGGAGTTGGGTGGCGGTCGCGGAGGCGGTGTGCAGCGACCGCTGGCTGGTCGCCGGTGACTTGCTCCTGATCGACGGCGTCTCCGGTGCGGTGCGGCGGATCGACACGCGCGGCACCGACGTGACCCGCCTCGAGTGGATCGACGACGAGCGGCTCGGCTACCTCGGGCAGCGCCGGTTGCATTCGGTGGCCGGCATCGTCCGGATCGACGACGGCAGCGTCCGCGAGGTCCTCGTCACCGCGAACGCCTGCGGTGGCAGTACCTTCCACACCGACGGCGCGTTCACCGACGACGGCCGCGTGTGCACGATCCAGGAGTCCTACCGGCTGCCGCAGCAACTGGTGCTGTCCGGAAGCGACGGCGAGCGGGTCCTCGCGTCCACCGCCCATCCGGGCACCGACTACCTGCGGTCGGTGGCCGGCACCGCGGAGGCGGTGACCTGGAACGCCCCCGACGGCACGGAGATCGACGGCATCCTGTGCAGGCCCGCAGGAGAAGGGCCCTTCCCCTTGGTCGTGAACATCCACGGCGGCCCGATCTGGCAGTTCCGCGACATGTGGTCGATGAAGTACCCGTGGGTGCCGCTGCTGGTGTCGCGGGGATACGCGGTGCTCAACCCCAATCCCCGCGGCAGCAGCGGCCGCGGACAGACCTTCGCGAACCTGGTCGTGGGCGACATGGGCGGCGACGACACCCGGGACTACCTGTCCGGGATCGACGCGCTCGTCGAACGCGGCGTCGTCGACGGGACCAGGGTCGGCCTGATCGGCGCGAGTTACGGAGGCTACATGTCGTCGTGGCTCGTCACCCAGGACACGCGGTTCGCGGCGGCCGTGCCCATCTCCCCGGTGACCGACTGGTACAGCCAGGGCTTCACGAGCAACATTGCCGCGTGGGGCAACCGGTTCCTCGACGCCGACCCGGCGCAGCCCGGATCCCGCGTGCACACGCGCAGCCCGGTGCTGCACGCGGGCAAGGCCCGCACACCGTGTCTGAACATCGCCGGCGCCCTGGACAACTGCACCCCGCCGACACAGGCGCAGGAGTTCCACCACGCGCTTCGCGCGCACGGCGTGCCCTCGACGCTGGTGATCTACCCGCAGGAGGGACACGGGGTGCGGGCCTACCCCGCGCAGATTGACTTCATGGCCCGCATGCTGGACTGGTTCGAGCGCTACATGCCCGGCGAACACGCTCTCGGGACGCACCGGAACAAGGAGCGGACGAGTGTCTGACTACTGGATCGTGGGAGCGCGGATCGTCGACGGCACGGGCAGGGATCCGGTGCACGGGCCGGCGATCCACGTCGAGGATGACCGCATTACGGCGCTGGGCAGGCCGCCCGCGGGTGCGCGGGCACTCGACGCCCGGGGGCTGACGATCACGCCGGGGCTGATCGACGCGCACGTCCACCTGGGCCTGTCCAGTGACATCAACCCGAGTCTGCGGCGGGAGCTTTCGGTCGCCGAGCTGGCGGCGGACATGTTCGACAACTGCGGCCGAACCCTGGACGCCGGCTTCACCACGGTACGAGACACCGGAGGCATCGACGCCGGGCTGGCACGGGTGGTGGCGGGCGGAAAGGTACGCGGGCCGCGGATTCTGCAGTGCGGGCCGGTCCAGTGCCAGACCGGCGGCCACGGACACTTCGCCGCCGAGTGGGAACCGACGGCCAACTGGTACGACCACGACATCCCCGGGTTGCGGTCGATATCGCTCCTGTCCGACGGGCCCGAACAGATGCGCAGGAACGTGCGCGAGACGTTTCGCCGCGGCGCCGACTTCCTCAAACTGTGCGTGACCGGCGGCGTGATGTCGACACACGACAAGATCGGCGACACCCAATTCACCACCGAGGAAATCGCGGTCGCGGTGGCCGAGGCGAACGCTCGCGGCAGCTACGTCACCGTCCACGCGCACAACAACGCGGGCATCCGCAACGCGGTCCACGCCGGTGTCGCCTGCGTGGAACACGGTTCCGAGATGGACGAGGAGACCGCCGGCCTGATGGCGGCGAAGGGAGTGGCTCTGGTGCCGACACTCGCGACGATGCACGCACTTCTCCAGGACGCCACACGGGCCGGCCTGCCGGCGGGAATCGCAGACCGGGTCGGCCCCGTTCTGCAGGGTCAGATCGACGGACTGCTCGCCGCCCGGGCCGCCGGCGTCAGGACCGGCCTGGGCTCCGACCTCATCGGCGCCGACCAACGCGGCCGCGGCCGCGAGTTGACCCTGCGCTCGGACATCGAGAGCCCGATGCTCGCGCTGGAGGCGGCCACCCGCGTCAACGCCGAGATCCTGCGCATCGCCGACCGGGTGGGGACCGTCGAGGTCGGCAAGCTCGCCGACCTCACCGCGTGGGCGAGCGACCCCCTGGACAACCCCGAGGTGTTCGGCGAACCCGACAACGTCGCGCTGGTGATCCGGGGTGGCCGCGTCGTCAAGGAGGCCCGCTGATGGCCGCGCTCACCTACGCCGCGCCGTCGGGCCCCTACCCCGTCGGAGTGCGGGACGGCGAGGTCCTGGACACGACATATCCCACGCTGCGGCCCCAGGACGCGGGCGGACGCCGCCTCATGGTTCGCGTCTGGTACCCCGCACTGACGGACGGCGGGACCTTCCGCCCCTACCTCGTGGACGACGAGGCGCGGTCGCTGCGGTGGCTCACCGAGGCGACGGGCACACCCGAGGAGTGGGTGGACCGACTGGCCGACGTGAGGACCCACAGCGTCGCCGGCGCGAAACCGGCGGGCCGCGGGTTCCCGACACTCGTGTACTCGCACGGCGCCGTCGGTTGGGTGTCCCAGAACACCCCGCTGATGGAACACCTCGCGAGCCACGGATACATCGTGTGGAGCGTCGCGCACCCGGGAGAGGCGTGCGGCGTGCGCTATCCCAACGGCGACACGGTCAGATACGACGACGCGTTCAACGAAACATTCCTCGGCACGGTCGCGGACCCGCACTACCTGGACAGGATCACCGGTGACGTCGCGACGCGCTTCGCGCAGACGCCGGCGTTCCTGGACGAGCACACCATGGGCCCGTGGTCGCAGCGCTGGGTCGACGACATGCGCGCGGTGATCGACGCGCTCGAGGCGGGTGCGGTCGCCGGCGCCGGCGGCCTCGCCGAAGCCGGCGACACGTCCCGAATGGGCGTGTTCGGCATGTCCTTCGGCGCCGCGGCGGCCGCCTCGACCGCGCAGCAGGACCACCGGGTGAAGGCGGTGGTCAACCTCGACGGCGGGCAATTCCTGTCGGACCTGCTCGACACCGACATCCGCGTGCCGTTGCTCCACCTCGCGACCGACATGCGCGTGCAACTGGAGGCCATGGGCTTCCCGCCCGTCACCGCGATCGACGCCAACGAGTTCTTCTTCGAACCCCTTCGCACCGCCGGCACGAGAGGTGACGTACACCGACTGCGCATGACCGATGTGAGCCACCTCGAACTGACGGACCTCGTGCTGATCCCGGCCCACGACCGCGCGACCGTACTGCCCGGCGGCGGAAAGGCCGAGGCGCAACGCACGATCGACCTCGTGAACGCCTTCATCCGCGCCTACTTCGACGCGGCACTGCTCGGCATCGACAACCGCTTCCCGCAACCGCAGATGGCCGAGTTCCCCGAGGTCGTGCCGATCGACCTCGCCCCCGTCCGTACATGGGCACTCGCGAACACGAACCCCCCGACGCATCCGGGGACCTAGCCCACCGAGCCCTGCCCACGGCAGCCCCGCGAGCCAGGCCGGGCAACCCCGGCCGGGCACGGGTCCGGTCAAGGCGCAGGACGGCCGACCGCTCGCCGTCGCCGCGGGCGTCGCCGAACGCCGGCTCGCCCGCGGCGCGTTCTCACAGGGTGTCGGACACGGTTCGCCGGGCCGCGCCGAACCGTGCCGTCACCCGTGGAACTCATCTGCATGGAGGAGGACTTCGTGAGTGTCCGAGATCGGTCGGTGGGATCGCGCCGCGGCGTCGCGTCGGCGGTGCCGCGGTGATCCCTCCGTACACAGACACGATCCAGCAACTGGTCGACTCGCTCGCCGCGCGGATCCACCAGTCGGTCGCCGTGGACGACCGGCGCGGCAGCCTCATCGTGTCCAGCCGCCACTACGGTGACGAGGACAGGCTCCGTATCGACGTGGTGCTGTCCCGGCACCTGCCGGCCCGCGTCGCCGAATACCTCGACGGCTTCGGCATCTCCACCTCCG
The DNA here is from genome assembly GCF_042754105.1 of Embleya sp. NPDC059237. NCBI lineage: Bacteria > Bacillati > Actinomycetota > Actinomycetes > Kitasatosporales > Streptomycetaceae > Embleya > Embleya sp. NPDC059237. Next base: position 295,437 of record NZ_JBHZAE010000011.1, read on the forward strand.
ACAAGCCCCTGTCGATACCCGGCAGTCCGGCCCTCGGCCTCGATTCCCGACGGTGCTATCCGATCCGTGATCACGGACGGCTGCTCGGCTATCTGTGGCTGATCGACGAAGGCGCGGAGCGCTTGGACGAGTTGGTCGGTGCGTACGTGCTCCGGCTGTCGGCGCGGATGCGGGAGCGGATGCTCCAGGTGGCCGAGGAGGAAAGGCGACGCCGGGCCCTGGTGGCCGACCTCCTGGGCGGGGGCGAGGACTCCGCTCGCGCCGCGAAGGACCTGGTCGATCGGGGGCTCGTCGACGCCCGGGACGAGATCGTGGTCATCGCCACCGACGCGACCACCGACCCCGAGACGGTCGCGGCCGTGATCATGGATTCCACCGGCCGGGCCGGCGACGACGGGCCGGCCATCGGCCTGCTCACGGCCGCGCCGGGCGATCGCGGTGCGGTCCTGGTGACCGGCCGAAACGAGGTGGAACGCACGGCGGCACGGCTGGCCGCGGCGATCCGCAAGGGTGTGCGGCAGCGGGACGCCGGAGGTGATGGCGTCGTCGTCGGTCTGAGCGCCGTCGGCTCGCTCGGTCAGGCTCCGGATCTCTGGCGTCAAGCCGTGCTGGCGGCGTTCGCCGCCGCCGAGTTGCCGGAGTTGGCACCGGTTTCCTCCTGGCGGGACACCGGTGTGTACGGTCCGCTCATGCTCGCCGCGATGGCATCTCCCGAGTCGGTCGTGCCGCCCCGGATCGCCGACCTCGGTACCTCGCTGGCCCACACCGCCGAGGTGTTCCTGGATGCCGCCGGGGACACCGCGACGGCATCGGAGCAGTTGATGATCCACCGGACGACGTTGTACTACCGGCTGGCCCAGATCGAGAACAAAACCGGATGGAACCCGAAGAACGGCGGTGACCGGTTGACCTTGCACCTGGGACTGAAGATGCAGCGCCTCCTCGACAGCGGCATCCCGGCTTTGCTGCGGGGAGAGGAACAACGCCGAGGAGGTTCCTGATCCGTGCCGATGCCGGCGGGGGCCCGGCGGCTGGAGGCTGTACACACCCCGGCCGGTGGCCGCCGGGTGAGGATCGAACCCGAAGGAAACCCACACATGACCCTCCCCACCGACCGCGAGCGTGTCGCAAGCCGGCTGCGGATCGGCTCGGAACTGCTCTACCTGTCCCGGCAGGACGTCGAACACCTGCAACTGACGCGGGACGCCATCCTGGAGCTGACCCGCCAAGCCCTGGTCGAGCACGGCCTCCGCCGCTACGAGATGCCGGCCAAGATCGGCGTCCACCCGTACGACGACGTCTTCTACCACGCCATGCCGGCCTACCTGCCGGGGCCGGGGATCGTGGGCATGAAGTGGATCGAGTGCTACCCGGGCAACCCGCGCACGTTCGATCTCCCCCAGACCACCGGGCTGCTCGTCCTCAACGACGTGGACAGCGGCGTGCCGCTGGCCGTCATGGACTCGGCGTGGCTGACCGCGATGCGCACCCCGGCGGTGACGGTCCTGGCCGCCGCGGTGCTGCATCCCGACGCCACCACGTTCGCCATGTTCGGCTGCGGCGTGCAGGGCATCGAGCATGTCCGCTACGCGGCCCTGGCGATGCCCCGGTTGGAGACCGTCCACGTCTACGACACCCACGAGGCGGCCGCGGACGCGCTGATCGCGAAGCTGCAGCCGGAACTGGACCTGCGGATCGTCAAGGGTGAATCACCCGAAGCGGTCACCAAGAGCGCACAGGTGCTGAGTTCGGCCACGGTTATCCTGCGTGAGCCGCTCGTGGTGGTGAAGGACGAGTGGGTGACCGCCGGTCAGACGATCCTGCCGTGTGACCTGAACACTTTCTGGGATCCGCGCACCGCCCACCGCGCCGACAAGTACATCGTCGACAGCATCGAGGAACACGAACTGTTCGCGTCGATGGGGTACTTCCCCGGCGGCCTGCCCGAGGTCGCCGCCGAGACCGGCGAGGTGTTGGCCGGTGTGAAGCCCGGGCGGGAGAACGCCGACGAGATCATCGTCGACAGCAACATAGGCATGGCCGTCTGCGACATCGCGGTCGGTCACGCGCTCATGCACCATGCGCTGGAGCACGGCGTCGGCGTGCGACTGCCCCTGTGATCCGCAGTCCCGGGACAGGCAAGGCGGCGCCTGCCGGTAGCCGGATCTCCCGGTCCGGACGCGACCGCCAAAAGCCGCCGCAGACACCAGCGAACCAACCGCCCTCGTCGCAAACTGCCAACTGGCGGCGAGCGGGCGGCTACCCGCGTCGTCGCTCGCCACCGAGCGGCCCGGTCGTTCGGACAGCACCTGGACCAGGGGCTGCCGGTCGGACCGAGAGGTGTCGCAAGGGCGGCGTCCGTCGGCGCCAGTGTCCGGCCGTTGGGCGGACAGGGTGCATTTCCGGGCCGGGCGCCCGCCACCACGGTTCGATCGGTGGCCGTCCGGGGTCGTAAGGTCAGGGAGGAGACACGGATGAGTACAGACGTCGTGGTGATCGGCGCGGGCGTGATGGGTTCCTCGATCGCTCTCGAACTCGCCAGAGCGGGGCGGCGGGTCACCGTGGTGGACAAGGCCGGCGGCGTCGGCCTGGGTTCCACCAGTGCTTCCAGTGCCGTCGTGCGGTTCAACTTCTCCACGCACGCCGGAGTGGCCACGTCGTGGGAGGCGCACTTTTGCTGGCGGGCATGGGAGGAGCATCTGGGTTGCGTGGTCCCGGACCCGGTACGTTTCGTGCGCTGCGGGATGGCCGTGCTGGACGTGGACGCCGCGCCGCGCGGGGTCTACTTGCCGCTGTTCGACGCGGTCGGGGTGCCGTACGAGGAGTGGGACGCGGCCACCCTGGCGGCCAGGATCCCGGGCCTGGATGCCGGGCGGTACTGGCCGCCCAAACGACTGGACGACGACGCTTTCTGGGCGGCGACCGACGATACGCTCGGCGCCGTCTACACCCCCGACGCGGGGTATGTCGGCGATCCGCAACTGGCGGCGCTGAACCTGGCCGCCGCGGCGGAGCGACACGGCGCCGAGTTCCGGTTCCGGCGCATCGTGACCGCGGTGGAGTCGGCCGGCGGGCGGGTGACCACCGTGGTGCTCGACGACGGGTCCCGGTTGGGCTGTGCGACGGTGGTCAACGCGGCCGGCCCCTGGTCCGGGCGGATCAACGATCTGGCCGGGGTGGGCTCGGACTTCACCATCGGAGTCCGCCCCCTGCGACAGGAGGTCGGCCACCTTCGGACGCCCGGCGGCTTCGGCCGGGAGGAGTCGGTCGGGATTGCCGTGGCCGACATGGACCTGGGGGTGTACATCCGCGGCGAGGTCGGCGGCGGGCTCCTGATCGGCGGGACCGAGCCCGAGTGCGACCCGCTCGAGTGGGTCGACGATCCGGACGCGGTGAACCCCAACCCGACGTCGGCCGTGTTCCAGGCGCAGGTGACCCGGGCTGCCCGGCGGTTGAGCGGGTTGACCGTCCCGAATCGGGCGCGCGGTGTGGTCGGGGTGTACGACGTCACCGAAGACTGGACGCCGATCTACGATCGGACCGACCTGGAGGGCTACTACGTGGCCATGGGCACCAGCGGCAACCAGTTCAAGAACGCCCCACTGGTCGGGCAAATGATGGCCACTCTGATCGACCGGGTGGACAACGGCGCGGACCACGACGCGGATCCGGTGTGCTTCGTCGGCCCGCACACCGGCGAACGCATCGACCTGGGCGCGTTCTCCCGACTACGCAGCATCAACACCGCGAACTCCGGAACCGTGCTCGGCTGAGCCGGGACGGGCCGCCGCGCCGGGCATGCCGACCTCGGCAGACCGGTTCCACTTGCCAGTGGCCGGGTCGAACGCCGCCACCTTTTCCCGCTCGCCGGCGGACTGCACGTTCGTGTACACCGTGTTCGGTGCCACCGCGACGTCCGAGGTCCACCAGTCGTTGATCCGGATTCCGGGCGGGGTCGCCCACTGCCCATCCGGTGGCAGGACCGGGCGCGTTGGTGGCCGTCGCGGCGGCCGATGGATGTCGGAACCCGCTCGGAATCACCCACGATCACCGGTCGTGGGGACCCGCGCGGGGCGGTTCGCTTGCCGGGGTGGGCAAGTGCGGCAGGACCTGCTGCGCAGGCATCTCGCGCATATTGGCCGACCTTTTTGACCCTCGGCACAGTGAATGTCAGGGTGTTGGAAATTGAGCGCGACGCGGGGGAATCATGGAGCCTTTGCAGCACGACGACCCGCGCCGGCTGGGGCCCTTCAACCTGATCGGTCGGCTGGGTGCCGGCGGCATGGGTCGGGTGTATCTGGGGCGCGGTCCCGGTGGCCGGACGGTCGCGGTCAAGGTGGTGCGTTCCGAACTGCTGGAGGACGGTGACGGTTTCCGTCGGCGATTCGCCCGCGAGATCGCCGCCGCGCGGGCCGTCACCGGCGGCTTCACCGCGCGGTTGGTGGACGCCGATCCGGACGCCGCCACACCGTGGCTGGCCACCGCCTACATGCCGGGCGTCACGCTCGCCGACGCCGTCTCCGCACACGGTGCGCTGCCGGGGCGAACGGTGCGCCATTTGGCGCGTGGGCTCGCGGTTGCGCTCGACCACATCCACGCCGTCGGCCTCGTCCACCGCGATATCAAGCCGTCCAACGTCTTGTTGACGGCAGACGGGCCGCGGCTGATCGACTTCGGGATCGCCTACCTGGGCGGCGCGACCTCGCTCACCCGCGCGTCTCAAACGCTCGGCTCGATCGCCTTCATGTCGCCGGAGCAGTTCGACTCGGCCGAAGTCGGTCCGGCCAGCGATGTGTTCTCGTGTGGGATCGTCCTCGCCTACGCGTCGAGTGCCAAGTTGCCGTTCGGCGAGGGGCCGTTGCCGCTTTTGCTGGCGAACATCACGCTCCGTGAGCCCGATCTCGACGGTGTACCACAGGAGTTCCGGAGCTTCATCCGGGCATGTCTGCTCAAGCGCCCACAGGACCGGCCACTGCCGAGGGAACTCGTGGCGGAACTGGACAAGATGGTCGACACCGCGGATCCGAGTCGAGAAGCGGCGGCCTGGTTGCCCGCCGATGTCGCCCATCAGGTGATGCGTGTGGCCACGGACGTGCTCGGCTCGGACTGGGACGCGCAGGGTGTGGCACGCGACAGCGGAGATCCCGACCGCCGGGACTCGGTGCAGGCCGCGAACCCCTGGCTCGGACTGACTCCCGGCGGCCCCTCGACATCCGTGGCGCCCGTGCCGCTTTCCGGCGTCGCATCCGATTCCGTCCCGCCGACGCAGCACAGGCTCCCGCGCATCCCCGGTCCTCCCGCACCCGGAATGTACGACGACCATGCCGAGGCGCCGCCCTCGACTCGGCGGCCGACGGATTCGGCCGACCGTCCGGCCGGCCCGAGTCGCCGACGGGCGCTCTACCTCGGTGTCGGCGCCCTGGCAGTCGGGCTGCCTGCTGCGGCGTTCCTGCAACAACGCCGCGATACGAAGCCGAGCACACCGGCCGGTCCTCCCGTGCTCTGGTCCCGCAGTGTCGGCTCTCCTGCCCGGCCGCTCGGCACTCCGGTCGTGTCCGGCGGCCGGGTCTTCGTCAGTGTCGCGGGGAAGGAACTCGCCGCCCTCGACGCCCGTACCGGGCAAGAACTCTGGCGCGTCCCCACCTTCGATCCCGCGTTGGAAGAGGTCCCCGTCCCGCACATGGTGCCCGTCGTGACCAACGGCCTCGTGTGCGTCGTCGACGCAAACCCCCGCACGACCGGCGTGGAACAGGACACGGGGCGGATCCGCTGGCGGGTCGAGACGGCCCCGAACCAGTCCCCCGGCTTCGGCGTCGACGGGGGGTTGCTGTGCTGGTGGAACATGACCCCTGGCGCCGATGACGCCTCTTTCTGGGCGGTCGAGCCGGCCAACGGCCAGGTCCAGTGGGGCCTCAATCTGAAAACGAGACTGTCCGCCGCGCCCACCGCGTCGGGGGATGTCACGTATCTGGTCACCAACGGCGGTGGGTTGATCGCCATCGACCTGGTGAAACACCGGGAGAGGTGGCGAACCGAGCCGCAGAGCTCCGGCGGAGCCTCGCCTCCGTTCCGCGGGAATGTGGCGTCCCCGGCCGGCTCCGTCTGCTGGATGCCCGCTTCGGGTCGCATCGATGCGGCGGACCCTCGGACCGGCGCCTTGCAGTGGAGTACGACGGTCCCCGGGCGATTCGACAACCTCGGCACCGTGGTGGCCGCCGACGGTACGTTGTTCACGTCCAGCACCGATGGCTTCGTCACCGCGCTGGCCGCCGTGTCGGGGGCGCAACGCTGGTCGCGTGCACTCACCGGGCCGCTCACGACGCCCGCGGTCGACGGCGGGGTCATGTACGTCGCCTCGACGAAAGGCCTGACCGCACTGGACGCCGGCAACGGCCACGTGAAGTGGACCGTCCCGGAGGCCAAGGGCGGATCGGCGCGAATCTGCGTCAAGGACCGCGTCGTGTACGTTGCGGACGACGCCGGAGCGCTGCGGGCGATCGCCGTCTGACCGACCACGAGCCCGCCGCCGGCCGCGGACTGGGACTCACCAGGCGGCAACCCACTGTCGGTTCGTGCCTGGGGACGCCGAACTGGATCCGAGCAGAGGAAAAGGTGTCGACCGTGAGCTCGGCCGCATCGTGGCCGTGAAGGTGTTGCCGGTCGAACCGACTCGTCAGGCGGAGTTCCGTCAGCGGTTTCGGCGCGAGGCGCGGACCGGCGCTGCGCTCTCCCACCACGGCGTGGGCTTGGTCCACCGGGACATCAAGCCGTCGAAAGTCATGGTCACCGCATCCGGTGCGGTCACGGTGCTCGGCTTCGGCATCGCCAAGGTGCTCGCGGAGTCGACGCCGCCATCGGGCTCATGGTCGGCATGCGGGACGTGCGCGCACTTCTCGACGGCCAGTCAGGGATGCTCGGCCGCGGGTACCGTCCGACGCCGGCCGGTGCGACCTGTCGGCCAGGCTTGCCGGGTGGGATGGAGAACGACCTCGTGCCGTGGAGCCGTCGCGGGCGGCCGCGCGGGGCGCGGAATGGTGCCGGTCGGCTCGTCGCCTGGGCGAACCTCATCCGCCGTACGGCCCTGTCACCGTCGGGCGCCTGCGGATCAGATGTGCGCGCCAACATCACGTCGACCTCGGGCGACCGCGTCGCACCCGCCCGCGCCCTGACTGGCGCTTCGCCGTCGACGTCGGGTGGGGCCGCACCGCCTCTCCTGCTCCCATGTCGTGTCGTGTCCGGGTCCATGAAGATTGCCGCCGCCACCGACCTGCGTTCCCGGGGGATATACCCATGAACGTTCGGCAACTCGCTGCTCTTGGCGTGCGACCGCGCGGGCGAGGCGCCGAGCCGATCGTGTTTCCGGAGCTCGCACCGACCGGGTACGCGCCCCGCATGACGGCCGACGCTCCCCACCTGGGGGTGGCCGCGGATGACGCGATCACCCTTCGAGACCGCCATCCGCTCCGTGGCGGGGGTTGGCGTCGGGCGCGAGCGGTCGATCCGCCGTCGTCGAGTCCTGGCCATGGATGACCTTGAGCGGGGCACACTCACCCCCGGGAAACGCACCACACCGCCCCCGCCGGCAGGCAAGACCCATTCGCCGTCCGGGCTCGATCCCGATGTCCCGGGTCGGCGAGGGCGGGTTTCCCCCGCGATGCGTCGCGGTTGTTGTTGTCGTCGTTACGGCACGAAGGAGTGCCGGTGGCCCGGGGAGTGATCCGGTGAGCGAACGAATTGGACTGGCCGAGGTGTTGGCGGCGGCGGAGGGTGCCGCGCCGGTGCGTTCCCTCGATGTCGTGGCACGCAACCTGCGCGAGCGTTTCGACGCGCGATACGTGTCCTTCCTGTTCGTCGACGTCGTCGGACGACGGCTGCTCCGGGTCAACGAGGCCCCTGATACCGACCACGAGCACCACACCGAAGAGGTCCCCCTCGCCGGCCGCAGCGTCTACGACGAGGTCCTGCGGGCCCAGAAACCGGTCTTCACGCCCCAGGGTGAGCAGGGGTACCGGGTACTCGCCCCCGTCACCAACCGCGGCGACACCATCGGTGTCCTGGAGCTGTTCCTCACCCACGTCACCGAGGACGTGCCGGCCCGGGTCGAGGAGGCCGCACACGCGCTGGCGTACATCATCGTCACCGACCGCCGCTTCACCGACCTCTATCACTGGGGCAACCGCACCACCACCGTCAGCCTGGCCGCGGAGATCCAACGCCAACTGCTGCCCTCCGCCCCCACCTGCGAGGCCCCCGAATTCACCCTCGCCGGCGCCCTGGTCCCCGCCTCCGACATCGCCGGCGACACCTACGACTACTCCCTCGACCACGACACCCTGCACCTGTCCGTCACCGACGCCATGGGTCACGACGTCGACGCCTCGCTCATGGCCACCCTCCTCGTCAACGCCTCCCGAGGCGCCCGCCGGGCCGGAGTCGATCTCGTCGAGCAGGCCCGCCAGACCCACCAGGCCCTCCTCGACCACGGCCGACAATCCTTCGCCACCGGCCAACTCCTGCGCATCGCCCTCGACGGAAGCAGCGTCCGACTCGTCAACGCCGGCCATCCCTGGCCCCTGCGACTGCGCGACGGAACGGTCGAAACACTGCGCCTGGCAGTGAACCTGCCCTTCGGCGTCGTCGGACAGGGCTCGTACCGCGTACAGGAACTCGACCTGCGCCCCGGCGACCGCCTACTGCTCCACACCGACGGTATGCAGGAACGCCAAGCGCATACCGTCGACCTGTCCGGCCTCGTCCGCAAAACCGCCGCCGAGCACCCGCGCGAGGTCGTCAGCACACTGGTCGCCGCCGTCGCCGATGCCTACGACGGCAAACCGCCCAAGGACGACGCCACGGTCCTGTGCCTGGACTGGCACGGCCCCCGACCGGGCCCCGGCCCCGAGAGCCGGCACCCGGACTCGTCCCGAACCTCGTACGGTCAAAGCTGATCATCGAGGGCGCCGCGCAGGTGGTTCGCGCGGCGCCCCGGCCGACCCCGCCGGGCCGCTTCGCCGCGGTCACGGCAGGCAGGGCGAGATCGTTCTCGACACGTGTGCCGGAACCCCGCCCGGACATGCACGGGCCACACGTTCCGCGGGGGTTCAGTCGGCGAGGAGTTGGGTGCGCAGTCCCGCGAGAGTGCGGGCCAGGAGACGGGAGACGTGCATCTGGGAAATGCCCAGGCGTTCACCGATCTGGGACTGTGTCAGGTCCTGGCCGAAGCGCATGGACAGGATGTCGCGTTCGCGCTGCGGGAGCGCCGCGATCAGCGGCTTGAGGGTGTGCAGGTTTTCGGCGAGGTCGTATCCGGGGTCGACGAACGAGGCGCGCGAGGCGTGGACTTCGGTGGGGCCGTCGTCGCCGGTCGGGGCGTCGAGGGAGGCGGCCGTATAGCCCGCGGCGGCGGTCAGGCCCTCGACGACCTCCTCGACGCCGATGCCGAGCTTGTCGGCGAGTTCGGCGGGGGTCGGTTCGCGGTCGTGTTCGGTGGTGAACGCGTCGCGGGCCTTGGCCAGTTCCAGACGCAGTTCCTGCAGGCGTCGTGGGACGTGCACGGCCCAGGAGGTGTCCCGGAAGAAGCGCTTGATCTCGCCGGAGATGGTGGGGACGGCGAAGGTGGGGAACTCGACGTCGTAGGAGGGATCGAAGCGGTCGATGGCCTTGATCAGGCCGATCGTGCCGACCTGGACCATTTCCTCCGCGGTCTCCGGGCGCGAGCGGAAGCGCCCCGCGACGAATCGCACCAGGGGGAGGTTGAGTTCGATCAGGGTGTTGCGCACGTACTGGTACTCGTGCGTGCCCTCTTCCAACACCCGCAGCCGGTCGAAAAAGATCTTCGACATCGCCCGCGCGTCGGTCGCCGAGACGCTGCCGGGATCGTCGACGATCGGCAGTTCGGCGAACGCGCCGTCCTCGGCGGCGGTCGCAGTCGTGTCGGGAACCGGGAAGGCGGTCGCGGCGGTGCGGTTCATGTCGGCGTCCTCCTGTTTTCGGACCGGCGGTGGGCCGGAGCATTGTGCCCCACGCTGCGGGGCGTACACCCGTTCGGGGGGTCGGATTCCGCGCCGACGACAGTGCCGCGTTCCTCGCCCCACCGGGGCCGGCGTCCGAAATACGGCATTCGCAGCGCCGAGTGCCGATCCACTCGATCGGGTGACGCTTGAGGCGCCGGCGGCCGGGCAGGTGTGCGGGCACGACGGCGTCGATTTCGGGGAGAGGTTGGTCGATGGTGTACGAACGGGCAGGTCACGGGCTCTGGGATGGATTCGCGGATTCCTGCTTCGACTCCGCGCTCGTTGATCGTCCGGACAAGGACGTGGGCGAGTCGTTCCGTATCCGTGCGCGTGGGCCGGGGCTGCACTGCGGCACCGTCCACCATCGGCCCACGTCCCTGTGAGAAAGGTCATGCCCTGGCGTCGTCGAACCCTCGTCCGCCGGCGCGTGCCGCGACGGACCGGGGCTTGTGCCCAGGCCCGTCGAGCCGTACGAGCCACCCTCGCCGACTGGGGTTGGAACGAGGATCGTGTGGCTGCGGCCGTCCTCGTCCTGTCGGAGATGTTGACCAACGCACAGCTGCACACCGACGGGGAAGTGGTCCTGGCCGTGCGCCGGACCGCGCGCGGGGTGCGGTTGTCCGTCACCGACGCCGATCCCCGGACGCCGACCCGACGCGACACCGGTCCCGAACACCAGGGTGGGTTCGGCCTGCACATCCTGGACACCATCACCACCGACTGGGGCATTCGCAAACACCGGGGCGGCAAGACCGTCTGGGCCGACTTGGTCGGCCCCCACCCCGACGCGCGCCGGCATCCGCGTCCGGTGCGCGCCGGACTCGGGGCCGCCACGATCCGGGCGGCGCTTGGCTCGATGCGTCGGGCGGGTCCGGCGGTGGCCCGCCGAGCGGCAGTGGCGCGTCGATCAAGGGCATGGGTACGGCGGCGCGGCGACTCCTCGGTGCGCGGGTGGGTCGCGGCGGCGATGCGGAGGCGGATACGGCACGGGGGTTCACGGCTGATGCTGGTAAACGTCCTCGCCGCGGTCCGACTCCGCGCGGCGGACACGCCCGCCGGGGCCGAAAGCAGCGTACGCGGTCGGTGGCTCCGCCCCGGTTGGTGAGCTTGCCGTCGAGGTTCCATTCGACGTTTTCGCGGTAGCCGATGCGCTTCTCGTACCCGGGCCCGTTGGTCGCCTGGCCGGCGCCGAAGCGGTCGACGAGCTCGGCGGCCTCGTGCTCCTCCTCGTGACTCGGGACGCGCACCAATTCCCACGTGTGGCCCTTGCTCCGGCCCTTGGCGAGGGTGATGGTGCCGAGTTCGTCCGCGTGCGGTGCGGCGTTCGTCGACGTCGGCCGCCCTATGGCCGACACGGATGGCGGGCCGCCGCTCGCTGCACTCGACGGCACCGCCGGCCAGGGCTCCGCGCCGGCGTCGGACCCGCCGGCCGGCTCGCCTGCGGGGCCCTGGGTTCGGTGCTCGCGGAGCAGCACGGGGGCGAGATCGCGCACGTCGGCGACACGATGCCGTTGACGGGCGGGTCACGGACTGGGCCGGCTGCACGCCCGTCACGGCCGGCCGCCGACAGCGCCCGGGCACGGGCAGCCTGCTCCTGCAGGGCGGATTGCATCGGGCGTGATTCGGCGGCGGCCGACTCCGTGACGTTCCCGCTCGACGACGTCCGGCATCCGCTGCCCGGCTTCCAACCCGGCCTCGACCGGTTCCTGCGCGGTTGCGCGGACCGAACCATGGCGACGTCCCGCGCCACGCCGACCTGGCAGGAGCGCTTCCGCGCGGCCCTGGACTCCGCGTTCCGAGGCGACGCGGTCGCCCTCGACCAGGTCGCCGCCCGCCTGCATCTCAGCGGCCGCAGCCTCCAGCGCGGATCGTCCGCGCACGGTACGACTTGGCGCGGCGAGGTCGCCGCTGCCTGCGAGGAACGCGCACTGAGGCTGCTGCGCGAGACCGACCTGCCGCAGCAGGCCATCGCCGCCCGCGTGGGCTACACGGACGCACGTATCCTCCGCCGAGCGATGCGCCGATGGCAGGGCGGGACCCCGCAGCCGGTCCGCGGCGTTCGGGTCGCCGAACATGTCCACGGCCTCGTACACCGTGACCTCGTCGCAAACGTGGCGCGTTCGTCCGTAGGCTTCGGCGGTGTTCGCCTACCTTCTCGCCGCGCTGTTCTTCCTGTTCTGCCTCGTCGGAGTCGTCCGCGACCGACGCCGCTTCGGCAACGCCGTTTTCCTCGGCCTGTCCGTCGTCGCCCTCGTCGTCGGACTGCTCGGCGAACTGCATCGTTTGCCCGAGCGCTTCGCCGACGCGGTGACGCTCCTGCTCCTGTTCCTACCGGCCCTGGGCCTGCTCCTGCTGGCCGGCGCGCTGGTGTCCAACGGCGTAACGATGGTGCGACGGGAGGGGGTTCGTCCCGCGAACCTGCTCTCATTGCTCGCCGGGCTGACCATCGTCGGCGTGATCGTCCTGCTCGTGACCGCCCTGTTCATCCGCTCGCGCACCCTGATCGTGATCGCCGGCACCGTGGTGCTGGTGGTCGGCTACGTGTCCTTCCTTCTGCTGTGCTTCCTCGGCTACGCCTTCCTCTACGAGCGGTTGCAGGTGCGCCGCTCGGTGGCCTTCGTGGTCGTACTCGGCTCCGGACTGGTCGGCGGCAAGAAGGTCCCGCCCCTGCTGGCCGCCCGACTCGATCGCTCGCGAAGGATCTACGACGCCCAGGTCGCGCGTGGGAACCGGCCCATGCTCATCACGTCGGGCGGCCAAGGCCCGGACGAAGATCTGCCGGAGTCGCACGCGATGGCCGACTATCTCATCGCCCAGGGCGTACCCGCGGAGCGAATCGTGCGCGAGGACCTTTCGCGGAACACCGAGGAGAACCTGCGCTTCAGCAAGACGATCATGACGAAGATCGATCCCGACTACCGGTGCGTGATCATCACCAACAACTTCCACGTCTTCCGTGCCGCACTGACCGCCCGACGTACCGGTGTCCGCGGCCAGGTGGTCGGCGCGCCGACGGCGAAGTACTTCCAACCCAGCGCAACGATCCGCGAGTTCGTCGCGGTGTTCCTGACCTACAAGGTCGTCAACCTCGGCGTGTGCCTGCTCATCGCGGTCTCCGGAGTCGCCGCGTGGCTGTGGCACTGACCGATGCCCGAGCACAAACGGCGGCCCGGCGACGCGCACCGCCACACCGAGCACGCCGACCTCCCGGCCGGATGCGTCGTCGGCGAACAGCCGTCCCCACTGCCGGCCCTCGAACGGATGTCACCGGAACTGGCTTGTGATGGTCGGATCGGTGATCAGGTCGTCGCGGGCCAGGCCGGTGACGCGCAAAAACCTGCCGTCGAGTTCGCACTGCGGTGCGATCGCGAGCCTGGGCAGCAGCCGGGCGAGCACGTCTCGTCGGGCGACGGCGCTGTCGGTGAGTTCGCCGAAGCTGTAGGACGACCAGTAGTCGCGGTAGCGCCCGTCCGGTCCGCCGTCCGCCCACGTCGGGTCGTTGCCGATGCCTGCGACCCCGACGAACAGGTCGATGTCGCGCATCACTTCACTGAACACGAGGGGCGGGATCGTCTCCAGTGGCAGCGGCGCCACGTCGTCCTCCGCGTGCCTGCCCGGCCGGCGGTAGGGACCCCCGCTCGCGTGCGCGGTGGCGACCGGCGCGTCGATCCGGTGGAATCGGACCTGGTCGGTGGCGATGTGCAGATGGCTGCCCGAGTCCGTGATCTCGTTGTCGCCGACGGCGCCGATCAGGAATTCGGCGCGCAGGCCCCACTCCGGCAGGCTCCGTATGGCCGGCGGGTACTCGTCGTCGACCGACAATCGCAGTTTGTTCGTCCAGCCCCGGGTGGCCGCCAGGGCGTGGAACAGGTGCTGCCGCAGGACGTGCGCGGTGTACCGGTTGGAGTAGGTCCCGGTGCGCTCCTCGGCGGCGGTAAGCGGGCGGACTTCGCGGTGGGCCTGCCGGAACGGCTGGGTGATCAGGTGGCGTTCGAGCCAGTCACGGGCTGCGAAGACTTCGTCGTGGGGCATCTCGATCGGGTGCCACAAACCGACGGCGGCGCCGGCCGCGGGCTCGATCGCCGTGTCGTCGAGCGTACGCAGCGCGCCGTCGGCATACCCACATGTGCGGCCGTCGACGGTCCACAGCAGGCGCCGCGCGAGGGTTCCCACGAGGGGGTGATCCAGGAACTGTGCACGCCATCGGTCGAAGCGCCAGGAGCGCCGGGCGAGGAAGAGGCGGTCGGACTGCGCGGCGAGCATCTTGGCGATGTCCTTGGCGTCCGCCTTCAGTTCACCGAGTGCGACACCGTGGTCGCGGCGCACGTCGGCGGGCGGCGCTTTGACCACCCGTCCGGCGGCGTTGCGCCAGACGATGGTCACCGTCCGGCCGGACACGGTCAGTTCCGCGGTGGCCTCGCCGAACCGCTCGACGCGTCGGCCCACTTCGGTAAGCCCGTATCCGGGGACAGCGAGCTCCTCGACCTCGGCCCGGCTCAGACCGAGGTCCGCCGCGCGAGTGTGTCGAGTGCCGCGCCGACCGCCTTCAGGGTGCTCCGGTAGGTCAATTTCACGGAGAGCCGGGCCAGTTCCCCGACGGCCGCCGGGCCGCCGAGCCGGGAAAGCGCGAAGACCGCCGCGTTGGCCACTTTCGAGCAGATCGGTCCGACTCCGGGAACCTTGCGGAGCGCGGTCTCGGCCGGCGTGCCCAATGCGCGCACGCTCTCGGGCGACTCCGGGGTGAACGCCGGCAGCCACACGAGACCGCGCAGAGCCACCATGTTGTACGGGTCGTATTCGGCGCCGACGTCCGATCCATGCGGTGTCTCCAACATGAGGGTGCGCGGGCGCCCGACCTGCGCCAACCACCGCAGGATGGCCGCAGTGGCCGCGTCCACACCGACCTCGGCCGGCACGTCCCGACCGGTCCGCTCCCACTTCTTGGCGGGCTTGGACGCGTCGGTGGTGCGGGCATGCGCGAGCAGCCGCTCCCACGCCTCGCCGCCGGCCGCGGCGTCGGCCATCGCCAAGTCGGCCCACGCCTCGCCCGGACTGAGTACGGGGCCGTCCACACGCGCCGGCAGCCGGGCGAGTTCGGGCCGTGTTTCGCGCGATCGGGAGAATTCGGCGCGGCGGCACGCGCGGGACAGGATCGGTGCCGCACATGGATCCCGCCCCCATCGGCGCTCGGGAGGGCCGTCGGCCGGATGGCGGCCGACGGCCCGTCCGGGGGCGCGCGACGGTATTCGTCCGGCCCCGGACCGCATGGTGCTACCGGAACATGCGATCGCTGCTGTTCGCCATGCGATGAGTGCCGCTGTGTGCGTTCACCCAGTCACGAACCATCTTCACGGCGTTGCCGCACTGCCAGTTGTCGTCGTAGTCGCGCACCCCCGTGTAAGCCCCGTAACCCGCGATGATGCCGTCCACGCGTGCGTCACCCAGGAGCTTGTCGACGTACCAAGGATCGTTGTAGGTGGTCGTCCAGGACAGGGTGGCCGCGAGGCGTCCGGCCGCGCGGTCCGCCGCGCCCTTCTTCAATTCGGCGCACGTGTTCCAGGTGGCCTCGGTGCAGTTGCCGAACCCCTTGGAGATGTCGCTGTCGCCGTAGTCCATCACCCGCCGGCCGGCCGGAAATCCGGAACCGGATCGGGCGAAAGCGTTTTGGACCTGGTCGCGGGTCCCGGTCGTGGTGATGCCCTCCAGTGGGCCGAGCCTGCCCTCCAGGCTCTTCCAGCCCCTGCCGCCGACGTCCGGGGTGTTGCCGCCGTGGTACTCGTAGAAGCCGTAGAGCACCTGGATCCCGGCATTGGTCAACCGCTGCGCCTTGTCCCGCAGTCCGGCGACACTGCACGTGCGGTTCGGCGCCTCCCCGCAGTAGTTCGGGTCCTTGATGTCCAGCCACACCAGCGCCGGCCGGCGCCCGCGATTGGCGTTGGACAAAATCCGGTCGATCATCGAGTCGAAACTGGGGCCCAACCGATTCTCACCGGCCGACGAACAGTCGTGCCAGGCACGCCACTCGTTCGGATTCCACCAGGCGCAGACATCGATCTCGATGGCGTTCGCACCGTGGTTGAGCGCGGCGTCCACGCCGTCGAGTGTGTCGACGCGATGCGCGATGTCATAGATCGCCTGACGCTGATCGGCCGCTGCCGCCGGAGTCGTCCCGAGTGCGGTGGTGGCGAGGAGACCGCACAGGGCGGCCATCAGCGCCAGTAACGTCCGTGGGCGGGTGACACGCCACAGGTGAGGGGTCAAGGAAGCACTCCTTCGTTTCGGCTTGCCGAAGCGCACAACCATTGGTCGCCGACATTCACGTCGGCGTTGGCGTCGCGCGCGGGGCGCGCCGGATCGGCTGCCGTGGGTTGCGGCAAAAAACGCTCGCTCGATGAGCCGATCGGGGTCCCGATCGTGATCACCGCAACCTCGTGGGCAGTTGACGAGTCGGCTGCCGGCGCCGGGTTCTCGACGCGAGCATCCACAGACGTCACGCCGCGGTCACGCTTCAGGTTGCATCGGGATTCGTACGGCCGCCGTGTCGTTCCCACGGAAGCTGCGCCCCATGGCTGCGGCCGGCGCCACCGCGGTGCCGGCGGTACCGGCGTCGTGGGCGGACCGGCGCACCATGCCACGAACACTCCCCGGTACGGGGCCGGTCGGCTTCACGGTCGCTGACAGTCGCCATCCCGTCGGTGATCGTTGCGGGGCTCGCGAGCCCATGGTGCAGGGCCGTCGCCTCGCCGGTGCCCCTGTCCGCGTCCCCCGTCCCCGGGGAAGCGCCCGGATCGTCCGCCTCCTCGAAGGCGCAAGCCCTGACCGGGGGCGGAGCCGATTCCCTGGCGGTGGGTGCTTCTGGAGGACAAGGGCGTGTTGCCGCCCGGTCGGCGGCCGGTGTTCGAGCGGATCGCGCGGGGGGAGTCCGTCCCCGATCGGGTCCGGCCCGAGGACACCGACACCATCGAGTCGGCCGGCGGGATGCGGCTCGCTTCGGTCCGCCGGTCGTTGCCGCAGAGCTTGGGCGGCCTCTCAAATACCGACACGACGGCGAGCCAGGCCGGCCAGGAGGACGACCGTGAGGACGACGGCGGCGCCGAGGCCGATCCAGGCGAACTCCAGGTCGAAGGTGGAGAACATGCCGTGAGGCACCTTTCAGGGGTGTGGGTCACGGGCCCGCCGCTCGGGGCGGCACGCAGGGTCAGAGGATCGGAAGGATGAAGCCCAGGCAGTCGTCGACGTGCCTCACCGGCTGTGTCTCGTCCGAGCCGCTCCATTCGATGAGTGCCGTGTCGACGGCCGTGGCGACCAGTGCGGCCAGGCAGGACAGTTCACCTTCGGTGTAGGCCGTTCTCGAGGTGGCGGCGATGAAGGCGCCGACGACTCGGGCGAGCGGGTCTCGCCCGTAGGCTCGTTTCACCTGAAGGCCGGGGTTGTCCCGTACGAGCCGAAGCCGTGTTCGGAGAACGCCCAGTTCGCTCTCGGGAAGGGTCAGGGCCGCCTCGATGGCCGCCTTCAGCCTCGCCGAGACCGAACCCTGCCGCGGAAGCTGTTCGAGCTGTGCGGAAAGCCGCCATGAAATGTCGTCGAGTCCCTCCCAGACGATCTGTTGTTTCGTGGGGTAGAAGCGGGCCAGGCTGGACCTGCTGATCCCTACGGCGGCTGCGATCTGCGCCGTACTGACCTCCTCGAACCCGAGTTCCTCGAGAAGGGCCAGCGCAGCGTCTCTCACATGGAAGCGGTCGATGTGAGCCGGCCGCCCCCTGGTGGCGCTCTCGGTCAAGGTTCCCTCCAGATTATAGAACAGCGTCTCATTAATCCTATCCTCTCGCGACGGCGACATGGCGAGCAGCGCCGGCTAAGCCGGCGGGTCACCCGCCAATGCTTGTCGCAGCCCGGCGGTCCGAATGCGCTCACGCGCGAATCCCCACCCAACTGCCGCCTGTGCCGACCTGCCGACTCTCCGGCAAGCCCGCTCCGCCGTCCGGCTCGCCCGACCTCGGACCCCGTCGACAGGCTCGCCGATGCCTCCCCAGACACGGAGGCCGTCACCTCTTCCCCATTATCGGACAGCGTGCTAGAAATGCTTTCGCGAGGTCGAGAGGTCGCGGCGAACACCACTCCGCATCCGAGACCCGCATCGCCCGAGCTTCGCGAACGGTGTGAACCCGCACGGGGTCGTTCGCGCCAAGCTCGGGAGGCATTCAATGTTCGGATCGTGCCGGGCTCGTCGAGAGCCGGCATCGAGAGCCGGGGCCCCTCCGCTTCGTCGTCGGACGTGTCGCGCGCAGCAGGGCTCCCGGCCATGGGATCGCCGAACGCGACATCATGCGCGTCCCCCGGCGACCGCGACCCCAGGAAAACCATCGGCGTGCGGCGTCTCGACGAAGCACGCCCACGACCGGCAGAAAGGGATGCAGATGGACCACCTCGTCGCGCACCTCGCGCACGTCGAAATCCTCACACCCAGGCTCGAGGAGAGCGTCGTGTTCTTCCATGACCTCCTCGGCATGGAGGTTGTCCTCGAACACGGCGATTCGGTCTTCCTCAGGACGTGGGGCAACTACCTCCCCTACGACCTGATCCTCACGCGGAGCCCGACGACGGGCCTCGGCCACATCGGATGGCGGGCCAGGAGCGCCGAAGCCCTCGATCTCGCGGCACGGCGCCTCGGCGCGGACAACGCGGGCCTGGGCTGGCAGGAACCGGCCCCCCGGCAGGGAAGGGCGTATCTCTTCGTCGGTCCCAACGGGCAGAAGCAGAAGCTCTTCTGGGAGACAGAGCGCTACCGGGCGCCTGGGCACCTGGCCTCGCCGCTGCCCACCCGCCCGCAGCGCAACCCCGCTCGCGGAATCGCGGCCCGCCATCTCGACCACGTGAACTTCCCCTCCGCGGACGTGCTCGGGGACGCGCGGTGGTACGAGAGGAACCTCGGCGTCTTCCTCACCGAATGGACGGAGGTGCCCGACGGAGGGCCGGCCATCTTCGCGACCCTGTCCACCGGTTCGGCGTTCCAACTGGCCTTCCTGCGCGACGACTCCGGGTATCGGGGCCGGTTCCACCACTTCGCCCTGCAGGTCGACGAGCGCGCCGACGTCTTCCGTGCCGCCGAGATCTTCCGCGAATCCGGAACCTCGATCGAATGGGGCCCGGGACGCCATGGGCACGGGGAGTCCGTCTCGGTCTACGTGCGCGAACCCGGAGGAATGCGTCTGGAGGTCGTCTCCCCCGGCCTCCAGCGCATCGCCCCGGACCACGAGCCGGTCATGTGGACTCCGGCCCAGGGATCCTCCGACTTCCACCTCGGCAACCCGTTGCCGGAGGCGTTCCTCGAAGTCCTGCCGGCCGTCTCGACCACCGGCCAACCAGCGTCCGCCATCGACGTGGCCGGACTCGGAAACCCCTGGGGCAACCCGTGAGATTCGCCAACGTCAACGGCCGCTCGACCCTCGTCACGGGCAGAGCCGGCGGCATCGACCTGGCCCGTGCCGCCGGGGACGAGAGCCTCGCCGACCCGCGCACCGCGCTGTCCCGGTGGGAGGAGGTCACCGCGCAAACGGCCGGGCTCGATCGCGGCTCGCCTCCCCCCGGGACGGCCGTCACCTGGAGCGAGAACGACCTCCTGTGTCCCTCGCCGGCACCCGGACAGATCATGTGCATCGGCCTCAACTACGTGAGCCACGCGGTCGAGTCCGGCCTCGCCATTCCCGAGCACCCGTTCGTGTTCGCGAAGTTCACGTCGTGCCTCGCGGGCCCGTTCGGACCGGTCACGATCGCCGACGACACGGTCGACTGGGAGGCCGAGGTGGTCGTGGTGATCGGACGGAGCGCCCACCGGGTCCCCGAGTCCGAGGCGTGGGGCCACGTGGCCGGCATCACCGCCGGTCAGGACATCTCCGACCGGTCGGTGCAAAACCGGCTGGGCGTGAACAGCCAACCCACCCTGGGCAAGTCCCGCCCCGGCTACGGACCGGTCGGGCCGTTCATCGTCACACCGGACGAGTTCGACGATCGGGACGACATCGGCATCACCTGTACTGTCAACGGCGAGACCGTCCAGAGCGGATCCACCAAGGACCTCATCTTCGGCATCCCGAAGGTGATCGCCTACCTCTCCGACATCGTCGTGCTGCGGCCCGGCGACCTGATCTTCACCGGAACCCCCTCGGGGGTCGGCATCGGCCGCACACCTCCGCGTTTCCTGCGCGACGGAGACGTCCTCGAAACCACCGTCGACGGGGTGGGGACCATGCGCCACGAGGCGCGTACCCGGCCGCTCGCTCCGGCCGGAATCGGGGCGGCCACCCGGTCGGGGACCAAGCAATGAGCGCGGCGTCGATCGACCTGGACGTCTGCATCGTCGGATACGGCCCGGTGGGCCAGACGCTGGCGGCCCTGCTCGGGCGGAAGGGCTGGAAGGTCGGCGTGTACGAGCGCTGGGAACTGCCGTATCCGCTTCCCAGGGCCGGGCACGTCGACGACGAGATCGTACGCATCCTCCAGTCGATCGGGGTCGCCGACCGGTTCGAGGTGCGGGCCGTCCCGGCGAGCGAGTACGACTGGATCGACGGCAACGGAGATCTCCTCTTCCGGATCGACTGGGGTAGGCCCACCACGTCGTCCTGGAGATCCGACTACATCTTCTACCAGCCCGATCTCGAGGCCTTGCTCTCGCAGGCGGCCGAGGCCCATGAGAACGTCTCCGTCCACCGCGGCTGGGAAGCAGTCGGCCTCGAACAACACGAGGACCGGGTGGAGATGACCTTCCGCAGCGGGACACAGGACGGACAGGAGTGGAAGCCGAACGGCGCCACCACGACAGTGCGCGCCCGCTACGTCATCGGAGCCGACGGAGCCAACTCGTTCGTCCGCAAGGCGGCCGGCATCACCTGGGACGACTTCGGATTCTCCGAGACGCTCTCCATCGTGGACGTCAGACTCCACGAACCGGATCGGAGGATCGCGATGCCCGCCTCCGGTCAGATGTGCGACCCCGAGCGTCCCGTGACCCTCTTCCGCTGGCTGGCCCGCGAGCACGCCCGGTGGGAGTTCATGCTGATGCCGGGGGAAGACCCCGCCGAACTCGTCAGCGAGGCCGGCTGCTGGAACAAGCTCGAACGCTGGGGCGTGACCCCCGAGAACGCGACGCTGATCCGACGGACCCTCTACACCTTCCACTCCCTTGTCGCCCACGACTTCGTCGGCGGGCGCGCGATCCTGGCCGGCGACGCCGCGCACCTCATGCCACCGTTCCTGGGACAGGGAATGTGCTCGGGAATCCGCGACGCCGCCAACCTCGCCTGGAAACTGGACCTGGTCCTGAACGGCACCGCCTCGGACGACATCCTGGAGACCTACACGCGGGAACGAGGCGACCACGTCCGCGAGATCACCCGGATCGCGATCTCGCTCGGCGCCATCCTGTGCGAGACCGACCCGCGGAAGGCGGCCGCGCGGGACGCCGAGATTCGCCGCGACGGACTGCCGCCCATACCCCCGCTGCCGGCCCTGACGACGGGCTTCCTCGGCAACGCCGACGGCGGCTCCGGTGCTCGTGGCCGGCTCGGAGTACAAGGCCTGATCGTCCACGAGGACAAGGTCAAGCGCTTCGACGACGTGGTGGGATCGGGGTGGACGCTGTTCTGCGCCGATCGTTGCCTTGCCGAGGATGCTCGCCGGATCTGTGACGCGGTGTCCGACTTCATCGGGATCAACGTGGTCTACGTCTCCAAAGCCCCCGTGGAGTTCCCGGGCTCCTATGTCGACTTCGACGGTACGTACGACCGGTGGTTCGCCTCCTCGAACGCGCGGGCGATCCTCGTCCGCCCGGACTTCTACACGTACGGACAGGCGAACACCTCGGCAGAAGTCGTCGATCTCCTCTGCGAAATGATCAGTCGCTTGCGGAACCCCCTGGATGCCGCTCCCGGTTCGCGCTGACGGCCGGGCAGTTCGAGGAGCCGGCGTGTCGATGCCGTGCGTCAGGAAGACGTGCCGGGCCGCGTCGAGAATCGGCCGCCTGCCGCGAGCCGCGTCCGCCCGCACGATGTACCGCCTTCCCTTGCCCCACCAAACCGGAGAACTTCTCTCCGCCTATGCTATCGTTCTGGAAGCGGAGAAAAGCTCTCCGCTCAAGAGATCCATCTCGTCGAAAGGAGCACGCCGTGAACGGCGCGCTGACCGTCCGGACCGTTATCGACGGCACGGAGTACACGCAGGACGACATCCGCCGGTGGGAACTGGACCGTGCCCGGAACGCGCTCGCCCTGCTCAAGGACCGGATCGGCGACGCGGCGATGCGGGAACTGCTCACCGAGGACCTCCGGGCGGCGGACGAGATCATGGCCCCGCTGCCGGACGCCTCGGGCGGCGCGTGGCGGTCCGCCGTGACCGAGATGGAGATCGGCGGGATCACCGCCGAGCAGTTCCTGACCTGGTGGCAGGGCCGGCTCGCGAGCGCCGACCGGACGGCTTTGCTCGCGGCCAATCCCGAGCACTACCTCGCCAATTCCGCCGACGGGGTGGTCGAGATCATCGAGACCATCGGCTCCGGACCGCTGCGCTTCTTCCTCACCTTCAACGACGGCGTCGAGATCGAGGACGAGGGCCACGAAACCTACCCCGTGCGGATCGGCGGCACCGGACGGCTCACGGACGGCACCGAGATCTGCCGCGTCATGCACGAGTTCGGCGACGGTCCGCGCGGCCTGCGCATCCGCCTGACGATCCAGTTCCCCGCCGGCGCCCCCGAGCACGTCTTCACCGGCCACCAGTGGCACTTCGCCTGCGAATTCCTCAACTGGCTGGAGGCCGCGCACACGACTCGCTGACGACGACCGAACGGCGGTGGGGAACCCCTCGCGCTGCCGGGTTCCCCACCCCGCGGTCCTGTCGGCACGCACCACACACCATCGAGGTCACCCCTCATGCGGCTCGGAAAACCACCCCCGAATCCAGACCCGCCCTCCTGCACGTCGCCTCTCCCGAAGCCCTCCCCGGCCTCTCCCCCGCTACGGCCCGCCCTCACCGGCCGAGTACCCACGGCAGGGCCGCCTCGCCACACCCTGCGCCGCGCCGCACACGAGTTCGGCCTCACCGCGCTGCTGCTCTTCCTCGTCGTCACCGCGATGCGATGGCTGCTCGCGCCCGACTCGCCCACGGCGATCGCGAATCCGGACCTCGCGCCGGTCGTACTCGGCGCACTCGTCGGCGTGCTGCTGACCGCGCTCATCCTGTCGCCTTCCGGGCGGTACTCCGGCGGACACCTGAACCCCGCCGTCACCGTGGCCCTGTGGCTTCTCCGAGCCTTTCCCGGGCGGGCCGTCCTCCCGTACATCGCCGCCCAGGCGGTCGGATCACTGGCCGGCACAGCGCTCGGCGGCCTCCTCTGGGGAGCCGCCGCCCGCGACGCCCCCATCGCGTACGCCGCCGTGGCACCCGCGCCGACCTGGGACGCCGCCGCGGTGTTCGCCGCGGAGGCCGGAGCCATCGCGATCGTGACGCTCATGCTCGGCGCCTTCCTGCGCCGCCCGTCCGCCCTGCCACTGCTGCCGTACGCCGTGGGCCTGGCCACCGCCCTCATCATCGCGTCACTGGGCTCCCACAGCGGCGGATCCGCCAACCCCGCACGGCAATTCGGCCCGGCACTGCTGTCCGGGAACACCACCCATCTGTGGATCTACCTGCTCGCCCCGGTGATCGGCGCCTTCATCGGCGGCGGAATCCGGCACACGCTCGCCGCACCCGCCCACCGGGCACGGGCCGGCCACGCCCCCGACACGGACTCCGACTCGTCAGCCACCGCTCCCGCGTCGGATACGCCGGCCGAAGCCGGCACGATCACCGCCCGCGGATAGCGGACATGCTCGTGCAGCCCGGTGCACGATCCGCGCTCCTCGGCCGGCGCCCGGACGCGGCCGCCGTGTCGGAGCTCCTACCGGCCGCCCGCTGACGGATCGTCCCGAGCCGGAGGGCCGGCCACCACGTGTCGCCACCGCTCGGCGCCCCGGGCCAGATCCCGGCCGATCCGGTCGAGGAACGTGCTCATGAGCGAGAGCCGCACTCCCGCCGGGGTGGCGGCGCCCAGCAGTCGGGCGCCGTCGAGGGCCACGGCGGCGATTCGGGCGTTGGCCTGGATGCTGGCCACAATGGCCTGCAACCAGACGTCGTTGTCGATGACATACAGCTCCGCTCGGCCGTGCGGGTGGCGCTCGCGCCGGATCAGCCCTTGTTCCTCGAGGTGGCCCACGGCCTTGGACACGGATGCCGGGCTGACCTGGAGGAACCGGACGAGTTCCGCCGAAGTGAGGCTGCCGGAGTCGGTGGCGTACAGGCACGCGAGCAGACGCGCCGCCATCCGCGGCAGGCCGGCCGCCATCAGCACGGGAGTGAAGCGCTCGCCGAACTCGCGGACGACTGCGGAGTCGGCGCCGGGCGCGGCGGTGTAGAGCACGGGATCGACGTGGCCGTCGTCCGCCGGGCCGCCGGTGCCCGCCGGGTCCGCCGGCCCGGTGCCGGCGGACCCGGCGGTCGCCTTGCCGCGCCGGGCGCGCCGGCCGGTGGCTTCCTGCGCCCGGTCCGCGTGGTAGCCGTCGGTGCCCCCGTTGCGTTCGACCTCGCGGCTCACGGTCGAGACGGGGCGGCCCAGGTCCGCGGCGATCCGCGAATAGCTGAGCCCGGCGCCCAGTCCCGCGCCGATACGCACCCGTTCGTCATGCGTCAGCCTGCCTCCGGGCATCGCCGCGTGCTCCTGCCGTGTCGTGTGCGCCCGTACCGGAGCGGTCCGGGCCGACGGCAAGTATGCATTCACCGTCAGGTCATTGCAATGAACCGCAGATGGGTTTGCATTCATCATCATTCTCATTGCAAATGATGTGCCGAACTTCCCCAGTAAATACCGCGCTTCGTGAGCTTTTTATTGCCGAAATGCTGAAAGCAAGGTAGCTTTCACGAATCCATGAAGATCGATTCTGGAGTCCTTCCATGCGCATTGTGGTCGGCGAGTTCATTGGACGGCGTCGTCCAGGCTCCCGTACAGCGGCGGTCGTCAGCGCCGTGGTGCCCTCCACCGGGATTCGGCGACCGGGTCCGGCACCGGGGAGTTCTCGGCGAGCTTCCCGGTGCCGGAGCAGGCGTCGTGCGTATCGCGGCCGGTGTGTCAGGCCGCCGGTACCGGGCGGTAGTCGAGGACGATGGCGCCCGAGCTGAAGGACTGGGTGCCCGCGAGGGTCCAGGTCTTCGGGGCGGCGCCATCCGCGAACAGGCGCTTGCCCGTGCCGACGGTCACCGGGTGGAGGAACAACTTCAGCTCGTCGACCAAGTCGTGCTCGATCAGGGTGTTGACGAGTGTGACGCTGCCGTAGATCAGGAGGTCGTCGCCCGGCTCGGCCTTGAGCTTGACCACCTGCTCGATGAGGTCGCCGTCGATGATCGCCGCGTTCCAGGTCGTCGTCTGCAGCGTGGTGGTGGCGACGTACTTGGGGATGTGGTTCATCCGCGCGGTGAACTCGTCCGACTCGTCGCGCGGCGACCATGCCTCCGCGAAGCCCTCGTAGGTGGCACGCCCCAGCAACAGGGCGCGGCTCGCGCGCAGTTGGCCGTTCTGGTACTTGGCGTGCTCGTCGTTCCAGAACGGGCCGGTCCAGACGGGGTCCTCGACGACGCCGTCCATCGTGATGTACATGACCGCAACGATCTTGCTCATGCGAAGTCTCCGTCTCGCGATGTGGGTGTGCCGCTACGAGGTCCCGGGTGTCCGTCGGACGCGGCTCCCCAAGCGTGCAGGACCCGCACGAGACGCAACAAGGCACGACCACGGCACGCTGGGTTGAGTACGACTAAACGATCAAGGGGTGGGCATGCTGGAGAGGCTCGAGCTCGAGGCGTTCCTCACGCTCGCCGAGGAACTGCACTTCGGGCGCACTGCCGAGCGCCTGCACGTCACGACCGGCCGGATCAGCCAGACCATCCGCAAGCTCGAACGCCGCATCGGCGGGCCGCTGTTCGAACGCAACAGTCGCAAGGTGACGCTGACCGCGCTCGGCGAGCAACTGCGCGACGACCTGCGTCCCGCCTACGACCGGATCGCCGCCGGACTGGCGCAGGCGATCACCACCAGTCGCGGCGTGCGGATCAAGGACGTGGTGCGCGTCGGGTTTTCCGGGGCCTGGTGCGGCAACCTGCTCGTCAAGGCCGCCGACCTGTTCCGCGTGCGGCATCCGGACAGCGCGGTGGAGATCCAGGAGATCCAACTCCTCGACCCGCTCGGCCGCATGCGGGCAGGAGAGGTGCATCTGCAACTCACCGAATTCCCCATTGTCGAGCCCGACATCGTCCAGGGCCCCCTGATGTTCGCCGAACCCCGCGGGCTGTTGGTGCCTGCTGCCCACCCGTTCGCCACCAGGGAGTCCGTGTCGGTGGAAGAACTCGCCGACACGACCCTGGTCACCATCGCCGCGGACAACATCCCCCAGTACTGGATGGACTACTACTTCCCACGCACGACCCCGGCCGGCCGGCCGATCCCGCAGGGGCCGGCAACCCGGTTCTGGCCCGAGGTCCTGGTCCACGTCAGCATGGGCGTCGGCGTCAGCACGGTGGCACTTCGCGCGAAGGACTACCACTCCCGCCCGGGAATGGTGTTCATCCCGCTGCACGACGCCCCGCCGATCGACTACGGCTTCCTGTGGCCACGCACCGGACTCACCCCCGGCGCCTCGACCTACCTCGACATCGTCCTGGAACTCGCCACCACCGTCCACTGACCACTACTCGGCCGGACCCCGCGCCGAAGGCAAACCCGAACGCACGCACGCCCAACCGGCGGCGCGTGACGGCGCCGCGGTCCGGCGGCGACGTCACGCCGCCACGGGGAGTCCTTCGGCCACGCGTCGCCGGTGTCCGGCGCGATGTGCCCGGAGGAAGTGTCGGGGGCCGTCGGGCTCGGTTGACGTGCGCCGGGGTACGCGGCAGAGCGTGGTGTGGCCGTCGTGTGCCGGAGTGAGCTTCGGGTGGCGGATGCGCGCCCTGTCGGAGGCGGTCGGCGTGGCGTCAGTCTGGTGGGGCAACGTGTGCTTCGCGGCGGGAGGCGACGGTCGTGTTCGAACGGGTGGCGGGGCGCGGGCGTGGGGGTTCGTCGGCGGTTGTTCCGTTCGCGGCGGGGGCGTTGCCGGTGGTGGGGCACGGTGTGCGTCTGTTGCGTGATCCGTTGGGGTTCCTGTCGTCGTTGCCCGCGTACGGGGATCTGGTGGGGGTCGGTCTGGGTCCGCATCGGGTGGTCGTGGTGTGCGATGCGGACCTGACGCGTCGGGTGTTGTTGGATCCGGTGACGTTCGACAAGGGAGGCCCGTTCTACGACCGGGTCGGGGAGTTGCTCGGTGCCGGCGCCGCTGACGGAGCGGGAGGTCGCCGATCAGGTGATGACGTTTTTCGTCGCGGGGATGAAGAGCACCGCGTCCACGCCGGCGTGGGCGATCCACCTGTTGGCCGCTCATCCGCAGGTGCAGGACCGGGTCCGAAAGGAGGCCGATCGCAGATCGGCCTCGGCGCGGGCGGCGGATGTGGGGTCGATCGGGGACGGTGAAGCGGGGCGGGTCGTCGCGGAGACATTGCGGTTGTTCCCGCCGGGTTGGTTCCTGACCCGCCGGGTCACCCACGACACCGTTTTGGGTGCCACCCCGCTGAAGGCCGGGACGACCGTCGCGTTCAGTGCCTGGATCCTGCATCGGCGACCGGACCTGCACCCCGATCCGGACCGTTTCGACCCCGACCGCTGGTCGACGCCTCCGGGCCGGGAGACATACGTACCGTTCGGAGCCGGGGCCCGCATGTGCATCGGGGACCGTTTCGCCGTGACGGAGATGGCACTCGCTCTGGAACGCATCGTCTCCCACTGGCAGTTGCGGCCGGTCGGCCCGACCCCGAGGGTGGCGGCCCGCCTGGCGCTTCTCCCCGGGACGTGCGCGTGCAGGTCCTGGACCGTGAGCACGCCGATGGCCGGTGACGTCGTCGACGGGCCGCGTGTCCGGTCTGCCCCGGACGCGGACGCGATCCGCGAGGAGGTGAACGAGCGTTTGCGCGCACACCTCGCCGAACAGGCCGCCCCGCCGCGGCCGGGAACGCGAGAGCCCGTCGTGCCGCCGGAACTGCTGCGCGTGGCACACCAATACCTGTTCTCCGGAGGCAAGCGACTACGGCCCCTGCTGTGCGTGACCGGATGGCGCGCTGCGGGCGGCCGCGGCCGCCCGCAGCCCCTGATCGACGTCGCCGCCGCACTGGAGATGTTCCACGTGTTCGCGCTCGTGCACGACGACGTCATGGACGACAGCATGCTGCGCCGGGGCCGGCCCACCGCGCAGCGGATGTTGGCCCGGCATCATCGGGGGCGTCCGGACGCCGGTCGGTTGGGGGTGTGCGGGGCGATCCTGCTCGGCGACCTGGCACTGGTGTGGTCGGATCGTCTGTTGCGCGGTGCGGGTCTGGCGCCGGATCGCCTGTGTGCCGCGGGCGCCGTGGTGGACGCGATGCGCACGGCGACGTTGTGTGGGCAGTACGCCGACGTGGTCGCCACCGGTGTCGGCGGCACGGACGAGGAGTTGGCGATCGCCATCGCACGCGACAAGACGGCGAAGTACACCGTCGAAGGCCCGTTGCACCTGGGGGCGGTGTTGGCCGGCGCGGACGACGCCCTGCTGGAGCGGTTGTCGGCGTTCGCGGTGCCGCTGGGGGTCGCCTTCCAACTGCACGACGACCTGCTGGGGGTATTCGGCGATCCCACCCGGACCGGGAAATCGTGCTCGGAGGACCTGCGGGGCGGCAAGTACACGCTGTTGATGGTGCTGGCGCTGCGGCACGCCGCTCCCGCGGACCGCGCCCGGCTGCTGCGGCTGCTCGCAGGCCCTCGCCCGGACAAAACGAAGACGAAGACGAGGACGGAGATGGAGGGAGAGGCAGCGGCGAAGGCTGGGGCGGATGTGGTCGAGGTTCGTCGGCTGCTGGAGGCGTGCGGTGCGCGCGAGCTCGTCCGGGAACGCATCCGCGCGCTGCGGGGTCAGGCCCTGGCGATCGTCGACGACGCCGCGTTCGCCGCCCCTGCCGCCGCCGAACTGCGCGGCTGGGCGAAGGTTTTGGCACCGACACCGACACCGAGCCGGGCCCGGGACGCCGATCGAGAACAAGGGGAGGTGTCGTCGTGACCCGGGCGTCGCTCGTACTTCCCGACCTGCCGTGTCCGTTCGTCTCCACGTTCGCCGAGCGCACCCACCCCCACGCCGAGACCGTCGAGGAGGAAGTCCTCGCACTGCTGCGCGCGCACGGCATGCCGTCCACCCTGCGGGACTCCCTCGCCGCGATCCGCCTGGGCGAATTCACTGGTCGGCTCCACCCCACGGCCTCCCGCCACGGCCTGTACCTGATCATGCTCAACAACGCCCTGGCGTGCCTGCACGAGGACTCGGTCGCCGAAACGGACGACGCGGGAAGGCCGCGCACGTCCGTCGACCTCACCGCCGCCCACGAACGCATCCTGGACGTCTTCGACGGCGCGGCTCCCGCCTCCGACGACCCGCCGCCGGCGCGACTCGCCGCGCCGCTCGCCCGGGCGATACGCCGCTTCGGTCCCTCCCACCACGCAGACCGCCATCGCGCGGCGCTGCACGACTACCTGCACGCCCACCAGTGGGAGGTCGACCTGCAACGCCTTCACCGCACGCCCTCGCTTGCCGAATACCGGCAACTGCGCCCCGACGTCCTGGGCATCCGGCCCTTGGTCGCGCTGCTGCCACCCGCCACGAACACGCTCGTCCCGCGGCGCCTGCTCGACCATCCCCTGGTCCGCGCCCTCGTACGCCTTCTGGACAACCACCACGTCCTGGTCAACGACCTGTTCTCCCTCGACAAGGAACTCGACACGGAACGAGCGGTCAACATCCTGCCGGTGCTGTGCGCGGAACGGCACGTGAGTCTGCCGGACGGCGTCGACCTCGTCGTTCGCGCCCTCGACGAGGAACACACCGCCTACCTAAGGCTGAAGGCCACCCTGCCCCGCGTGGGACTCGACCACCCGGGCCTGCTCAACCACCTCGACAACCTCGAGCACCTCGCGGCGGACGCCATCGCCTGGCACACGGCCGCCCCCCGCTACGACCGCACCGCGCCCGGCGAACCCTCCCTCGACGAAAGGGCCGACGCCCGACCGAAGGCCGTGTTGTCACCGGACCGGCGCGTTGCTCGTCACCATCGCCGGACAACGCAGAGGCCGGTACGGGCTCTACTCGACGTAGAGGAACTCCGGTCCGTAGGTCTTCCCGCCGCCGTCCGGAAGCGGCTTGACCATCAGGGAGCGGGCGAGGGGCCCCATGTTGAACATGTGGCCGACCGCGATACCCACTTCGCTCTTGCCCGCGTTGGGATCGTCCGCCCGCCACGCGCGCTCCAGCGCCCGCAGCATCGAGCTGAACTCGGTGTTGAACGCGTCGAGAGTCTCCCGGATCTCGGGGGTGGGAGCGTACGTCGGGTCGTTGGCCCAGCCGCCCTCGGGAACCCTGCCCATGGGGTACGCCGGGGGCAGGGGAATGTCGTCACCCTTGAAATCCCAGACATCCGGGGATTCCGAGACCTTGATCAGCTTCCGGCCGTGGAAGAGTTCGCGAAACACGTAGAAGTGCGCGAGTTCTCCCGGCTTCCCGGGGAAGGGATTCTCGGGCGAGGCGGAGGTTCCCTCGCCCTGCTCCTTGATGACCTCGATGGCGGCGCGGACCTTCTCGATGGTGTCGAGCGGGACGATGTTGTTGCCCTGCCCGTGGTGGGCCAGCGAGTACTCGATCTGTCGGGCGCCGGTGATCAGGTGGCTGTGCGCTTCGAAC
This sequence comes from Embleya sp. NPDC059237, assembly GCF_042754105.1. Classification (NCBI taxonomy): domain Bacteria; kingdom Bacillati; phylum Actinomycetota; class Actinomycetes; order Kitasatosporales; family Streptomycetaceae; genus Embleya; species Embleya sp. NPDC059237. Next base: position 326,308 of record NZ_JBHZAE010000011.1, read on the forward strand.
GCTTCCTCGATCGCGGTGTAGAAGGCCCCGATCGTAGTGAACGTCTCGAATTGCGCGATGGGGTCGTCCGGGCGCTCGATCTCGGAGAACATCTCGACGGAAGCCTTGTTCAAGCCCTCCAGGAAGACGATCAACTCGGGGCGCACACCACCCGGCAACGGTTGCTCGTACTTCGGCACCACGCCCGCGTCGGCGATGACCGGATTCCCGCCGATGGTGGTGAGCATGTTGCACACCAACCCCATGTGGGTCATCTCGTCGAACATGACCGCCCGGATGGCGTCGTAGACGGGCCCCTGGTTCTTCTCGATCGACCACAGGCCACTCGCGTAGGGGCCGAGGGTCGCGACCTCGACCATGATCGCCTGCTGTAGGGCGTTCCTGAGCCACTCCGCGTCGCGCTCCGTGGGGCGAACCCCCATCAGTTCGACGATGGCGTTGCTCTGGTACTCGAGAGTTTGGGTCACACCGCAACCTTTCCGATCCGTGCATGAAGACGTGCCGGCCATGAGCCGCCGCCGACGGATTCCACCGTCACGGTCGGCTCCGCGCACGGCGCATCGGTCGAGAGCGCATCCCACCCAACGACCATCCGACACAAAGGAAACGGCCGGCCGTACCAACATCCGATCGAGGCCCTCCTGGGACCGGAGTGGAACCAGCCGCAACAGCGCCCGGACCACCCGCTCGGCTGATGGTCGAGCCTCGCGGATGGCCCGTTCCGGGCTGGTTCCGGCGTGGTGCGCAGGCAGGCCGAGGGGTTCAGGTCGCGGCGAGGGCTTCGGTCGGGGGCAGCCGGGAGGCGCGTATGGCCGGGTAGAGGCCGGCGATGGCGCCGATGAGGAGGGTGGCGCCGAGACCGCCGATGGTGGCCCAGGCGGGGATGACCGCATCCCACTGACGGGTGCCGGCGTACACCGTGGTCACGGCCGTGCCGAGGGTGACTCCGGCGAGTCCGCCGAGGGCGGACAACATGAGGGATTCGACGAGGAACTGGGCGCGGATCTGGCCGCGGGTGGCGCCGAGGGAGCGGCGCAGGCCGATCTCGCCGCGGCGTTCCAGGACGGTGATGACCATGGTGTTCGCGACGCCGACGCCGCCGACGAGCAGGGCGACGGCGCCGAGGCCGAGCAGCAGGCCGGTGAAGGCTTCGTCGGTGGCCTGCCGGGCGGCGAGCGCGTCGGAAGGGCGCGACACCTTGACCTCGTTGGGGTTGCGCGGATTGGCGGTTCGGGCGAGCACGTCGCGGACGGCGGCCACCGCGGAATCGGCGGTACGTGTGTAGACGGTGGTGGGGTGGCCGTCGAAGCCGAGGTACCCGGCTGCGGCGGGCCGTCCGACGAGGGCGGCGGAGTCGAGTTCCGGGGCGAGCGGCACCGGGTCGAGGATGCCGACCACGGTGAACCAGCGTCCGCCGAGGTATACGCGCATGTCGGGCCCGGCGCGGCCGATCCCGAGCCGGTCGGCGGCGGTGGCGCCGAGGACGGCGGCGGGGTAGCGCTCGGTGGCCGCGTTGAGCCACGTACCGCCGGCCATCCGGGCGCCGACCGTCTCGGGCAGCTTCAGGTCCGCGGCCTGCACGGACAGCCCGCCGCTTTCCGCCGCCGGGATGCGGTCGTTGCGGTACACCTTGGCGGTCTTGACGACGCCGGTGACGGCGACCTGTCGGACCGGGCCGATGCGGGAGATCATCGCCGGCGCATCGAGCGGCAGCGATGCCGCGCCGCCGCTCAGCGCGCTGCCGGGCGCCACGGTGAGCAGGTTGGTGCCGAGTGCGGCGAGCCGGGCGTCGAGATCGGCGCGGCTGGACGTGGAGATCCCCGCGACCGCGGTCATCGCGGTGATGCCGATGGCGATGCCGAGCGCGGACAGGAAGACCCGCATCGGCCGGGTGCGCAGCCCGACGGCGCCGACGGCGGCGACGTCGCGGGGGCGGAGGCGGCTGGGCTGGTAGGCGGTCGTCATGTCTCAGGCCTCCCTGCCTGTGGAGGCGAGCGCCCCCGGGTGGGTTCGGCTGTCGGGCGCGGCGATCCGGCCGTCGCGCATCGTCACTTGGCGGGGCAACGCGGCGGCGATGTCGCGGTCGTGGGTGATGACGAGGACGGTGGTTCCGGCGGCGTGGAGTTCCCGGAGAAGATCCATCACGCCCTGGCCGGAGGCCGTGTCGAGGTTGCCGGTGGGTTCGTCGGCGAGCAGTAGCACGGGGTCGCCGGCGACGGCGCGGGCGATGGCGACGCGTTGGCGTTGTCCGCCGGACAGTTCGTGCGGGAGGTGGTCCATGCGGTCGGCGAGGCCGACGCGTTCGAGGGTTGCCTGGGCGCGACGGCGGCGTTCGCGGGGCGAGTGTCCGGCGTAGAGCAGCCCGTCGGCGACGTTTTCGCAGGCGGTGCGGCCGGGGGCGAGGTGGAACTGTTGGAAGACGAAGCCGATGCGGTGTGCGCGGAGCGCGGACAGGCGGCGGTCGGACAGGGCGGCGACGTCGTGGCCGTCGATGCGGACGGTGCCGGCGGTGGGGCGGTCGAGGGTGCCGATGAGGTTGAGCATGGTGGATTTGCCGGATCCGGACGGGCCGACGATGCCGGCGAGTTCGCCGTAGCCGACGGTCAGGTCGATGTCGGCGAGGGCGACGACACCGCCGGCGTATTCCTTGCAGACGCCGACGAGTTCGACGAGGGGTTCGGTCGGCCGGTTCACGAGGGCATCCCCACGACGGTGCCTTCGGCGATGCCCTGGCCGGATACTTCGACGCGACCGCCGGCGAACATGCCCGTCTCGACCGGGACCAGGCGTGTCGCGGTCCCGTCGACGACCTGGACGCCGTAGCCGCCTTCGGCGAGCGCGAGGAGCGCGGCCACCGGCACGGTCAGCACGTTCTCGTGGCGCGAGGCGGTGAAGCCGACGTCGATCGAGGCCTGGTCGAGCCCGGCGACGGCGGTCGCGTCGTCCGGTGTGACGGTCGCCTTGAGCTTGGTGGTCGGGGTCGCCGGGGTTGCGCCGCTGTCCTTGCCCGGGTCGACGACGGTGGCGGTGGCGGTGATCCTGCCCGGGACGGTCCTGCCGTCGGGCAGCTTCAGGGTGACCGCGGTGCCGGTCTTGGCGAGGCTCGCGTACGCCATTTCCAGGTCGACGCCGACCACACGGCGCGTGCCGGTGTACGTGAGCAGGGCCTGCCCTGGCTGGACGGCGTCGCCGAGGGCCGCTTTGTCGGTCTCCACGCGGAGTTCGCCGGGCGCGAAGTGCACGCGGCCGAGTTCGACGGTGCCGGTCTGCGTCATCCCGTTCGCCTTCTGCCACTTCCTGACGGCGGCGGCCGTGGTTTCGGTGTACTTCTTGTCGACGGTGAATCCGCCGTAGCCGAGGGCGGCGAGGTTCTCCTCGAACTGCTGCACGTCGGGGCCCTCGATGCCGACGGCGAGGTCGCGGTACGCGGGAAGCGTGCCGTACAGCAGCACGACGGGTGTGTTGTCGACCTTGTAGAGCGGCTTCCCGCGCACCACCGTCGAGCCGGGTGCGGACACCGAGGTGAGCGTGCCGGTGACTTTGCCGCCGTTGAGGGTCGCGGTGTCGCCGTAGTCGAGCTTTCCGGATTTGGTCGTGGTGTCGACGAGGGTCTGCCGGGTGACGGTGCCGGTGGCGGGCGGGAGGCTGCCGCGGGACGGCTTGGGGTCGTCGTTCTTCGCGGGCAGACCGATGCCGGTGCCGGCCGCGGCGGCGGCGCCTGCGGCGAGAACTGCGGTCACCGCGACGGCGATGCGGCCGGTGCGGCGCTTGCGGCGGGGCGTCATGCGTGGCCGCCCCCGTCGCCGGCGTTGCGGGTGGCCTTGCCTGCTCCGCCGCCGGGCGGCTGCGGCATGTACTGCGTGCAAGCCTCGTCGGCGGCTTTGAACTTCGGGTCGTCGGGGCCGAGGCCGAGCTGGTCGTTGTTGATCTGCAGGCCGCCGTTGGGCGCGGGGTCGGGGAACTGCGGAAGGCCGTGCTCGCGCATGCACTTGGCGTACCGGCGGAGCTTCTCGGTGATCGCCGGGTCGACCTTCTGGTTCTCGCCGCCGTTGGGCATGAGGTCCTTGCACTTGCTCTGTGCGGCGTCGACAGCTTTCGGATCGGTGCCCTGCGGCAGGTCGAGCGAGACTCCGCCTTCGCCGTTGAACTGCGGGTCGGGGAAGGCGGGCACGCCGTTGTGGCGCATGCACTGGGCGTACTTGAGCATCGCGTCCTTCTCGTCGGCGGGCTTGGGCGTCTTGCTGCCCGCCGACTGCGTGGCGGTGGGGGTGCCGGCGGAGGCGACCTGGTCTTCGTCGCCTCCGCCGCCCCCGCCACACGCGGCGACGAGGGGGAAGAGCAGGGCGAGGAGGAGGCCGGTTTTCCCGCGTGTGCTCGTCATCATCGATCCTTCGGTCGTCCGGCCGCCCGGTCGGCGGCGTCGGACGCCATTCGAGCCGGACCCGCGTCGCCGGGCCGTCACCGTTTGCGTTGACGCGGATGTGACACGCCGCTCGCCATGATGGACGTATGCGCATCCTGGTGGTGGAAGACGAACCGCTGTTCGCGGACGCGGTCGCGGAGTGGCTGCGCGGCGACGCGCACGCGGTGGACGTCGTCCACGACGGCGGCACGGCCCTGGAGAACCTGGCGGTGCACGACTACGACGTGGTCGTCCTCGACCGCGACCTACCCGTCGTGCACGGCGACGACGTCTGCCGCTCGATCGCCGCCGGCTCCGCCACCGCCCGCGTCCTGATGCTCACCGCGGCCGGCACCCTCGACGACCGGGTCGCCGGCCTCGGCCTGGGTGCGGACGACTACCTCGCCAAGCCCTTCGCGTTCCGCGAACTCGGCGCCCGCGTCGTCGCGCTCGGCCGCCGAGCCCGGCCGGCCGCTCCCCCGGTCCTGGCACGCGCCGGGATCCGGCTCGACCTGCACCGCCGCGAGGTCTACCGCGACGGCCGGTACGTCCCGCTGTCCCGCAAGGAATTCGCCGTCCTCGCCGAACTCCTGCGCGCCGACGGGGCCGCGGTCTCGGCCGAACTGCTCCTGGAGAAGGCATGGGACGAACACACCGACCCGTTCACCAACGTGGTGCGCATGACGATCCTGAAGCTGCGCCGGAAGCTCGGGGAACCGCAGGTGGTGGAAACGGAACCGGGCGTCGGGTACCGGATCCGGTGATCCGCCGGTTCACGGCCCGGCTCACTCCCGGGTGGGCGCGGCCGTCGCGGTGGGCAATCCGGGCGCGGCTGACGCTCGTCTACGGAGTGCTGTTCTTCGTGGCGGGAGTCGTCGTGCTCGGCGTGACGTATCTGCTGGTGTCGCAGCAGTTGCCGACGGATTCGCAGGTGACGATGAGCGGGCCCCAGGCGCCGGGTGAGGCGGGCGCGCCCGTGTCGGACCAGGGGGCACCTCAGCGGCAGTTCACCCACGCATCGAACGGCAGCACCCGCAGCGACGCGCTCAGCGCGCTGCTGACCCAGGGGGGCATTGCCGTCGCCGCGGTCGGACTGGCCGCGACGCTGCTGGCGTGGCTGGTCGCCGGGCGCATGCTCCAGCCGTTGCAGCGGATGACCGACACCGCGCGCCGCATCGCAGAAGCCCCGGCGGCCGACCGCAACCTGCACGAACGCATCGCGCTGGCCGGTCCGGAGGACGAACTCAAGCGCCTCGCCGACACGTTCGACCTGATGCTGGAACGGCTCGACCATTCGTTCGACGGGCAGCGGCGGTTCATCGCCAACGCGTCCCACGAACTGCGGACGCCGCTCGCGCTGAACCAAGCGCTGCTGGAGGTCGCGATCTACCGGCGGGAGGCGTCCGACGACGTGCGGAACCTGGGCGAGACCCTGCTCGAGATCAACAGCCGGCACGAGCGGCTCATCGACGGGCTGCTGCTCCTCGCCCGCTCGGAACACGACGTGGTGGAACGGTCGTTCGTCGACTTGGCGGACATCGTCGAGCACGTGGCCTCGCAGGTGCCGTCCGAAGGCTCCGTCAAGGTCGAAGCCGCCGCCGAGGAGGCCGCGACGACGGGGAACCCCGTGCTCCTGGAACGACTCGTGCACAACCTCGTGGAGAACGGGATCCGGTACAACGTGTCCGACGGCTGGGTGCGGCTGAGCAGCCACACCGCGTCCGACGGATGGGCGGTGGTCGAGGTCGCGAACACCGGCCCGGTCGTGCCGCGCTACGAAGTCCCGTCACTGTTCGAACCGTTTCGCCGCCTCGGCGACGAGCGCCCGGCGCGCCGGACGAAGGGCGCCGGTCTCGGCCTCTCCATCGTTCGCGCGGTCGCGCGCGCCCACGGCGGCGAGGTCACCGCGGAGCCACGCGACGGCGGCGGACTCGTGGTCCGACTACGCCTCCCCGGCACATGACCTCCGGGGTCGGTCGAGGCGATGTGCATCATGGCACCCCGGACCATGATGCGGAACTCCGCAGCCCGCTTCGCGGCAGGGCAAACCCCGGACAACGGGCCGGGGCGTGCGCCAGAATTTCCCACGGCTCGGCCCCGGGACAACCGTCTCGGGAACTGACGTTGGGTGGGGGACACTCATGTACATACCTTGGCCAAGGCCGCACAGGGCAACCATTTTGACAATCCTCGCGTTACTGTTCGCGTTAACCATCGCCGCACCGGGGGCATCCCGGGCGGCCGCGAACGACCCGGCCCCGCCGGCCGGCTGCCCATGCACGCTGTGGGCGTCGACCGAACAGCCCTCCTCCGGTCCCGATCCGGACACCTCCGCCACCGAACTCGGCGTCAAGTTCCAGGCGGACCAGGCCGGTTACATCACCGGCGTACGTTTCTGGAAGGACGCCACCAACACCGGCACGCACACCGGGACCCTGTGGTCGGCGGCCGGCGATCGACTGGCCACCGCCACGTTCACCGACGAGTCCGAATCGGGCTGGCAACAGGTCAACTTCGCCCAACCCGTCGCGGTCACCGCCGGCACCACCTACGTGGCGTCCTACCAGGCACCCAACGGCAGGTACAACGCCGACCAGGGCGGCCTGACCACCGCGCACGTGCGCGGGCCGCTCACCGCACCCGCGAGCGAGGCCGCCGGCGGCAACGGCGTGTACCTCTACGGCGCCGGATTCCCGAACTCGACCTGGAACGACTCCAATTACTGGGTCGACCCGGTGTTCAACACCACCGACGTCCCCGGCCCCGCGCCGGCGGTCATCGAGATCTCCCCGACACAAGGGGAGGTCTCCGTCCCGGTCGACACCAACATCACCGCCACCTTCGACCGGGAGGTGCAACCCTCCAGCATCCGGTGGGTGGTCTGGCAGGGTGAGAGCGGCGGCCGGCCCGGCAGCACGACCTACAACGCCGCCTCCCGCATCACCACCTTCGATCTCACCTACCATCTGGCGCCCGCCAACACCTACTTCGTCGATCTGGTGGGCGTGAAATCCCTCGACGGCACCCCGATGCCGACGAAGAGGTGGTCCTTCACGACGGCCGACAGCCCGCCACCGGTCTGCAACCCGTCCTGCACCATCTGGCCGGCGACCGCGACGCCGGACGTGCTCGCGGACACCGACGCCACCGGCATCGAAGTCGGCGTCAAATTCGGCGTCAACACGCACGGGTTCGCCACCGGCCTGCGGTTCTACAAGGGCCCGGGCAACATCGGCCCGCACACCGGAACCATCTGGATGGGCGCGGGGTTTCCCATGGCCACCGCCACGTTCACCAACGAGTCCGAATCGGGCTGGCAGCAGGTGACGTTCGACCAACCGGTCCCGATCTACCCCAACGTCACCTACGTGGCCTCGTACTTCGCCCCCGCGGGCCGATACTCCTCCACCGAGGGCGGATTGACGGACGCGGTCGGAGGCGCGATCATCGCCCCCGCGTCCGGCAGTGTCGGCGGCAACGGCGTGTACAAGTCCGGCGCGGCCGGCTATCCGACCAGCTCGCGGAACGGTACCAACTTCTGGGTGGACGTCGTCTTCACCACCAACAGCTAGACCGTTCCTTCATCGCGATCGAATACCCATCGCCTCGCCGGCCGGGCCCGGCCGGCGAGGCGCGTGGACACACGGCGCAGCACGACGGTCCCGCGGAGGGCCGTGTCGAAAGTGACCAACCCGCCGGGGACCAGACGGTCAACCGCGCATACACCGGGCGTGGCGCGACCTTCGACTTCTACCTCAAGGCGTACGGTCGGCACTCGATCGACGACTCCGGACTGCCGCTCGACGCCACCGTCCACTACGGCGAGCAGTACGGCAACGCGTTTGGGGACGGCCGGCAGATGGTCTTCGGGGACTGTCTCCTCGACCTCACCACCCAGATCGACGTCATCGGCCACGAACTCACCCACGGTGTCACCCGGTACACCGCCGATCTGGAGTACTACGGGCAAGCCGGCGCGCTCAACGAGTCGATCTCGGACGTCTTCGGCTCGCTGATCAAGCAGTACTCGCTCGGCCGGAGCGCGAACCAGGCGGACTGGCTCATCGGCGCCGGACTGCTCGGCCCCGCCCTCCAGGGCCGGGCGCTGCGCTCGCTCAAGGCCCCGGGCACGGCCTACGACGATCCCCAACTCGGCCGGGACTCCCAGCCGGCCACCATGGACGGCTATGTGCGGACCAATCGCGACAGCGGCGGCGTACACATCAACTCCGGCATCCCCAACCACGCCTTCCATCAGCCGGCCACCTCCCTCGGCGGCCACGCCTGGGAGCGGCCCGGTCGAATCTGGTACGCCGTGCTGAGCGGGGGCGAGCTTGCCGCCGACGCCCAATTCGCGGACTTCGCGCGACTGACCGTCGCGAGCGCCCGAAGCCTGTACGGCGACGGCGAGGAGATCCGGGCACTCCTCAAGGCGTGGTCGACCGTCGGAATCCCCACCGACTGGTCAGGGCGGCCGGTGGTTTCGCCCGGGCACGTTCGACGCAGGCGGCCCACAGGTCCTCGCCGTCGTGCCCCCACCGGCCGGGAGTGGGGAGGATCAGCTCGCCGGGGCCCGACCACGCTGAAATGGCGGCGACGGTGGTGTTGTGGTTGCCGAAGTCGAGTTCGAGATTGGGCTCGTCGCCGATCGGCCGTAGGTAGTCGCCGCTGCCCGTGGCGGGGTCGATCGTGGTCTCGAAGTGGTCGTAGTCGTCCGCGAGGACGTAGCCGACCAGCCCGTCGTATGTGCGCGAGGTGCTCGGGGAGTTTGTCGGGGCCGGCGAGGATGTCGGCGGGAGGGCCGGGCAACTCGGGCAAGGCGGCCGTTGGGTCGGGCCGTCCTCGGGCGACGCACGGCCGGCGAAACTCACCCGGACGAGCGACCCATGGCACGTCGGGGCGCGGGCAGGAACACAGGGGGCGCGGCACCGGGTCCTCGGGGAAGGACGACCCGATGCCGCGCCCCACAACGTCGCCCGCCCCCACACGACCGCCGACGAACCCCCAACGCCGTAGGGACCGTACAGGATGCGGACGTTGCGCCGAACGGGCCGACCGGCGCCCGGGACGGCCGGGTGCCGCGAAGTCGGCCCGTGCCCGAATCCGTCCTCGTCACCGGGCGTCCGGGGGTGTTGTCCCGCGTTATCCCGCGCCACGGCCGTAGCCGCCGGCCGCGACTGCATCGTCGTCACGCGGCGGGCCGCCCGGGCCGATCATTCGCCACCACCCGAACGGCGCATGGCGCCCATCCGCGGCGGGCGACAGCCCGCTCGAACGGCGACGTCGGCGCGTTGGCGGCCCCGGTCGCCCAGACACGACTGTGGAACGACCCACAGCCGCCCCCGGATCGGGGATGGACGTTCACCGCAGCCTTCGCCGACGCGATCGGCAACCGTCCGGGACGCCCCACCTCCCGCCTTCGCACACTCCGGACGAAACGACGCCGAACCCGCGACGCGGACCGCTCGTTGGACAGCGCGTGAGCGGCTCACACGCACAACCCGAACCCACGCCCGCCCAAGACCGCCAGGACACCCCGGTGTTCGACGCCCTGTCGAACGAATGGATCGCGGCCGGACGCGAACTGCCCTGGGAAACCCCCGCCACACCGGCGAACACCGGCCCCGGACCCCACACCCGCCCACCCGAAACCGGCGGACCCACCCCCGTCCCCGGCCCCCGCACCGGAAGCCCGTGAACACCCGCCCTACATTCCCCAACCGGCGCGAACGGCCCACCACCCCACCCCCCGGGGAGGCGGCACCGGCATGACGACCGGGCACCAGGCCCGCATGTTGATCGGACAGAGGCGTATCGAGGACGCGATCGCAATGCACCGGCTGCCGGAACTCCCCGTTCTGTGGCCGGCGGACGATGTTCGAGACCTGGCGCATCGTCGTACCGACGAACCTGCCCAGGCCCCGGTGTACGACGCCCACACATCGACGACCACCCCGGAAAACCGCGTCGTCGACCCCGAGCGCGAACCGTCCCGTGCGGGTCGCCCCGTGGGAGGTCGGGCGGTGCGGGACGCGCTCGACGCCGCCGCCGTCAGGAATCGGGTGAACGATGCGTCGGGAGATCGTCGGCCGCGGGACTTCTCGGTAGCGCCAGGATGTGGAGCGCGTGATCGCAGGCGGCCGTCTCGTCGGGGAAATCGGCGACCACGTGCCATCTGCCGCGTTCGAAGACGCCGGTTTGCCAGGTCTCGGCGGCTCGGCGCAGGAATACGAACTCGGGTGGGAGCGGTACGGGTTCGTGTGCGTCCTGGATCCATATCTCGCCCTGCGCCACGCCGCCGCGGCGCAGGGCGAGAAAAAGCTCGTACCGATCCATCGCTCAGTGTGTCGGGGAAAAAACGGCGGGGAGGGACGCGGATCCGGCGCGGCCTTCGTCCTCGTCGGGCTTGAGGTAGTCGTGCTCCAAGAGCCACTTGACGTTGAGCCGTTGGCCCTCGCCCGGGTTCACGAGCGCCGGGTCCAGGAGGATCTGTCGTCCGCCACCGGGCTGTTCGAACCATGGGGCGATGTGTCCCTGCCAGACCTTGAACGGCCGGGTGACCTGGTAGCGGTGGTAGCCGCAGGGAAAGACGGGATCGCGTGTCATCAGGTTCTGCGGCGGCAGGGCTCGCTTGGCATACCGGTCCCCGGCAGGGGCGAGGAAGCTGCCGTACTCCGATCCGAAGCGATCCAGGTCCTGTCCGGCCCGCAAGGTCGTCTCGTGTTTGTCGAGTTCCCCGTTGATCCGGGCGAAGCCGTCGTCGGGCGGGTACTTCCAGGCGTTCGCCTCGTTGTTCCAGTACTTGTCCAAGAACGCCGTCGAGGTCAGGTTGCCGGTACGTCGGTAGCCGGACAACAGCGGGCCCACGGGCGGCTCCGCGCGGGTGGGCAGATCCTGCGGACCGAGCCGCTCGTCCCCGTCCAGCGGATCCACGCACACGACCCGCGCCGAGCCCGACCCGACGACGGCGAACTTCGACTCCACCGGCGCCGCCTGAACGGTTCCGGCACCGGCCAGCACCACAGCGGCCAACGCCGCCCCGCTCGCCGCGGCGACCCATCGCCCTCGTGTGAACATCCGCACGTGTCGCCTCCCGAGATCATCAGCCAGGTACAAGCCACTCATATCGCCTGGGAGGTATTCGATGGTGGTTCACCACTGCGAAGTCACCTGAACGGACCCACGTCGGCATGGGAGTTGCAGGGTGATGGTGGCAAAACGCGGCCGGGACAAGGGGCCGGGCGGCGGCAGGGCAGTGGCCGCACATGGGAGCGGGGTGACCGACCGTGCTTTCGGCGGTCGTCGGGCGGGTATGGGGCCGTGAGACCGGCGAGGCAGTGTCCTCTCCGACGTCCCAATCCGATGGCAGCGATCCCGTCTCGGGGTGCCGGCACCCCGAGACGGGATCGGTTGCGCCGTAGTCCCTCTCGTTTGTTCCGCAGCACTGAAGGGTGTTTCGTCATGGGCCGAGGCTTGATTATCGTGGATGTGCAGAACGACTTTTGTGAGGGAGGCAGTGTGCCCGTCGCCGGCGGGGAGCGAATCGCAGCCGCGATCGCCGATCTGGTCGAGCAGAGCGCCGGATCCGATTATCACTACGTCGTCGCGACCCGGGACCACCACATCGACCCGGGATCCCACTTCTCCGAGAACCCGGACTTCAAGGACAGCTTCCCCGTCCACTGCGTGGCGGGCAACGAAGGCGGGGAGTTCCACCCCAATTTCGCCCCCGCCGTCACGGGCGGCAAGGTGGATGCCGTCTTCTTCAAGGGTGCCCACAGCGCGTCCAAGAGCGGCTTCGAGGGGGCCGACGAGGAGGGCACGCCCCTGGCCGACTGGCTGCGCTCACGCGGGGTGGAGGACGTCGACATCGTGGGCATCGCCACGGACCACTGTGTACGCGCCACCGCGCTGGACGCCGTCAAGGCCGGCCTCCGGGCCCGGGTGCGCCTCGACTACTCGGTCGGGGTAGCCCCGGACACCACGGCCGCGACGCTGGAAGACTTCCGCCGAGCAGGCGTCGCCGTAACCGGCGAGTCGCCGGCCCCCCGATAGCACCCGTCACCAGGCGCTCGCCGGGTGTGGTTCAGACCGGTGGGTCGCGGCGTCGGCCGGGGATGTGTCGTCGGGGTGGGCGGGTGAGGGTGATCTGGCGGACGAGCTGGTGCAGGCAGGCCGTGGTCGCCACCGCGGGCAGGACGGCGACGAGGACGCCTTGGACGGTCATCGGGGCATGCGTGAGGGACAGCGCCATCGACAGGCCCGCGAAGGCTGCGACCACGATCCACGAGTGCAGTGCCCGACGGCGGTGCAGACTCGAGCGCAGGATCGACAACGAGGCCACCACCCACGGCCCCTGGACCAGGACGGGCCACCACCGGGCCGGGCCGGAGGTCGCGCCGACGGTATGCCCCAGCGGCGCGAGGGTGATCAAGGCACCGAGCACACCGATCGCGGCAACCAATACGACGCTGACCACCACCAGGGACCGGCTGATCCGGTCCACCCGCCGTTCGCCGGCGGCCGGCAGAGCGGACGGAGCGGGCCGCCGGCGATGACCGGCCGGATCCCGGACCGGGGCCGGGAGTTCGACGGTGACGGGAGCCTCCTCGACGGGGTTCCCCAGGAGCCGAGCCAGGTCGGCCTCGAACCGCGGGTCCCCCACCACCGCGAAGGACGGGGAGAGCCCGTCGGGCAACACGGCCGCGTTCGGTACCGGCCACTCCACCACGCCGGGCGACGACACGACGCCCGGCGGAACCGGCATGCCGGACGGGGGATACGGGTCGTATCCATAACCTTCATACATGGGCCTGGCTCATTCAAGGGATCGGACGTCGCGCGGCACCGCCACGAACCACGGTGCCGAATACGCATGTCGATGGTCGGCGGACGGTCGGTCGGTCCCGGTTCACGATCGCGGATCGTCCAGGACGTCGTCGAGACGGCGCGAGTACTCCGCCGCGATCAACACCATCGCCAGGGCGAACTGCTCCATGTCGGCGGAACAATGCCGAAGCGCGACGCGACAGCCCGCACGTTCGATGTACGCGTACGGAGACCGTTTGCGGAATGTCGCCGCACGAGGGGTGAGCACCCAATCCCCCATGGGAAAGGCACGTTGGGCGAGAGCGGGAGGCGCGAAGGCGGAGTCGGAGGCTCTGGGATTCACGCCCGGCTAACGACGCGCCGTCCCCGACGGCGCTGGTCCGAAACGGTGAACCACGCACCGGGGTTCGCGACTTTACCGACCACGTTTCGCACATTTTCGGACACCGGACCCGCAAGGCCCGCACCACCGGAAACTCGAACTCCGTGGCATTACAGGGAAGCGTGACCGTTCATCAGAGAGTCCTTTTACCCACCCCACGGGAAACTCACGGGTTGGTAAAGGTTTCCGAGTAAACGGCATACGCACGCGAACACTCACCCCTGCGCAGACCCTCCACCGAGCAGCACTCGCCAACGGCGGGACCATCTTCCGCCGCGCAACATATTCGAGCAAAAAACTTGCGCTCGCAGAATTTCCTCCGCGTACACGGTGCCGGCCGTCGCACTCCGGGGGCATGGCGAACCGACCGACGGCTCGCGGGACCATGTGCGAGCGTCGGTGGCGCAGGTGGTGCGGGCGGCGCCGCCCCGGCCGGAGGCGGCCACACCGGAGCCTCCGGCAACTCCACCCTCCCTGCTGAGCGCATCACACAAGCAGGACCGGGCCCGTGCTCCGTCACCGAAGCTCGCATCCGAACGGCAGCTGCGCAGAGCCCGCATCGAATACACCGTCGACCCGTTGGCAGCCGACCCGAAGTGGCGTCGGTAGTGCGCGCTCAGGCCGACGTGATGGGTTTTGGCGGAAGCGGGGATACCGCATCGAGGGTCGGGACACCGTGCGGTCCGCCGGCGGGAGGTGCGTCAGTTCCTCGGGACGAGGGTCGGCAGCGGGGGAAAGATCGGCGTGGGTTGCGGCCCGGTCGGGAAGGTGAGGCCCGGGTCGTGGGTGGAGCGTCCCGGTGTGCCGAGCCCCGGCAGTCGCTCGTCTCCCGGACGCAGCGGCTGATACGTCGGGATCGGGCGCTTGTTGTAGTGGTCCGGCTCGAACACCACGACGTACAGCGCGACCGCCACGCTGCCCATGATCATCGTCCCCAGAATCAGCGCGTTGAAGACGGTGTTGGCTCTGCGTTCCTCCCGGGTTCGCCGGGGCAGGAGCAGTCTTCGCCACCGGGGGACGAAGTCGATCCCGGCTTCACCGACCGCGTCCACGCGCTCATCGGCGTCGTGCCCGGCCGCGCCGCGGTGGCGTCCGGGTGCGGGGCCCGCATCGAGGTCGACGCCGACCGAGGCCAGAACGTTGCGAAGGCGGGTTGCCTCCTCGGGGTCGTGGGGCGCCGCCCGTACGAGGTCCAGGTACGGCGGCATCGGCCCGATGGTCTCCACAAGGTCAGGCCGCGTCCACGACGGCACCCAGCGGGCCCGGCGGGCGGCGACGAGAGCCTCGTTGACCAGGGCCGCCAGGTGTGCGGTCAGTTCGTGAGGGTCCGGTGCCGGCCGCCCCGGAGCGGGAGTCCCCTCGGCGGCCAGGGCGGCGGCCATTCGGGCCCCGTGGCCGCGGCCGAGCAGATCCAGAATCGTTCCGATCCCGGGGTTCGGCACGCCGGAGTACTGGGCCGCGACGGCCCGCAACCGATCTGCGGCGTCGCCGGCGAGCAGTGCCGTGATCCGCTGCCGCCACTCGTCGTTGGGCAACAACCGCGCGGTCGCCAAGGGCGGTTCGATCTCGCCCTCGCAGCGAAGGCCGCGGGCGAGGATGTCCCAGTCGCCCAGCAAGGCGACGGCCGGTCGCGCGGGGCCGCGGCCGTGGCCGGATGGCGCACCCAGTGCGGCGATCCGTCGAGCGAGGGGCGGGTGGGTGTCCCGCGGGGTGCGTGGGGGTTCGGGTGGCGACATCCGCAACCGGTCGACGGTGGCCCGATAGGCGACGTCGTCGAGCATGTCGGCGAACAGGTCGAAGGGTCGTTCGGGGGCGATCCCGTGCTCGTGGCCCGGCGCCACGTAGGCTGCGATCAGCCGATTCCAGGAGTAGGTCAACGCCGCCTGGGTGCGAAGCGCGTCGACGACGACGCCGCGCCCGTCGATCGGGGTGGTATCCGGATCGCCCGCGGATGCGGGTGAGCCGGCCTCCGCAGACACCGCAACGCGTGCGGCGACCGCGTCCGCGTCGAACTCCTGTCGCCGGCCCATGGCCAGGGTGAGCAGGTCGAAGCACTTGGCATAGCCGACGAAGAACTTGCGTACCACCCAGACGAAGAGGACGGTGTACGAGGCGACCCGGGCGGTGAGTTCCAGCCGTCGCACGATCTCGTGCAGCGACTCACGGGATCGGTGGGTGATCGCGAGGAGCCGGGTGTGTCGGCCGGCGTAGTGACCGAGTTCGTGGGCGATCACGGCGCGCAGTTCGTCGTGGGTCAGCCCGAGTATCAGGGGCAATCCGAGGTACAGGCGGCGGCGTCCGCCGACGAGGCCCAGCAACCACGCCTCCTCGGTGACGCCGGCGTTCACCTCGGCCACCAGGTGGATCTCGGTCGGCGCCGACGTACCGACGGCGTCGGCCAGTTGCCGGGTCGTGTGCCACAACAGCGGTGCCTGTTCGGGCGTGAGTGGTATCGATCCCACGTCGGTGAACGTCGGCCGGCTCACCGCGGCGAGTCCCCAGAAGAGCGCCCCGACCACGGGCACCGTGATCAGCGCGCCGAAGGGGCTCGAGGTGTCCGCCGCGTCCGTGGTCTCGGTCAGTAGGACCTCGAAGACCAACACGGCGTCCCCGACCGCCAGGCCCAGGACCAGCACGTAGACGCCCATCAGGAGTCCGACGGCGACCACCGCCCGGAATGTGGCCACGACGCCGGTCACCGCGGGGCCTGCGAATCCGGGGAACCCTGTTCCGCCGCCACCCGGTTCGCGACGCGGTCGCGTCCCACGCCGTCGTTCTCGTACGAGGCGCGCAGCCATGCCTGGGTTCGGTGCAACCAGACCCGGAGCAGGTCGTACAGCACGTCCCGGCTCTCGTCGGCCGGTTGCGCCACCAGGTCCTCGCCGAGCCGGCGGACCCGGGCGGCGGGCATCGCGGCCACGAGCGGTCGGTGCAGGGATCGACGGGCTCGCTTCAATTCGGCCGCGATGGCGCCCTGGGAGAGACCGGACTCGGCGGCGATCGCCCCCGGGGTCATCCCCTGCAGGCAGTTCAGTTCGATCACGGCGCGCTGTCGCCGCGTAAGGCCCGCCATGGCCCCCAGGGCGCTCAGCGCGTCGGCGGTCCGGGCGCGGGTCGTCTCGGGGGGCGTGCCGAAGCGCAGTCCCTTCTTCACGCGGATCCCGGGCCACCTGCGGGTCGGCAACCCGTTGCGGGCGAGCCGACGATGGAGCCAGGCGTCGGGCCGCGTTTCCGTCGTGGGATCCATCTCTCGCGCCGCCATCAGATATGCACCGGTGAGCAGGTCTTCGGCCTGTTGCCGGTCGAGGCAGATCATGACGGCTTTGGCCGCGGCGACCGGGTACGTCCGGCGGACGAAGTCGTCGATCCACGCCGGCGTGGACGCCCGCGAGGTCCGGTCGACGGGGCCGCCCGCCTGCCGGGTTCCCGCGGGTTCGATCGCCGACGGCGAGGACACGACGAAGGCGTCGTCCGGGATGCCGTCGGGCGTGGGCGAGCCGGGGGCGTCGGGGGTGCTGCCGTGGAACGCGAGCAGTGGGGCGGTGGTGTCCGCCGCGACCAGATACCGTGCCGCGACACCGAGGGCGTCCGCGAGGTCCGCCGAACGCAGTCCCTCCACCAGGATCCGCAGTCCTTCGGTACACATGGGCAGGCCCTGTGCGGCGGCCGTCGTGAACGCGGCGCGCACGGCTTCGGCCGACCGGGCCTGCTTGCCGGTGCGCATCCGCTCCAGCAGGTGGCGCGCGGCGATGATCGCGCCGTCCGGGGTCCCGGCGGACCTTCCGAGGACCGCGGGCGGCCAGGAGTCGGGTGCGTGTCGGACGCGCAGCAGGTGGTAGCCGAGGGCGATGGCCTGCATCCCGGTGCGGGGGTTGGCGATCTCTTGTGCGACCGCCTGCGCCTGTCGGGCGGCGCCGATCGCGAGGTAGCCCAGCAGGGCATGTGCGGTCGGATCCCGATCCGCGCCGAGCACGGCGCACACCAGGCGTGGCGGATCCGGCCGCGCCGGTCGTACCGTCACCGATACGCGCGGTCCCGGTGGCAGGCGCAGCAGTTGCCATGGCGTATGGGGGTTGCCGATCTGGAGCAGGGCCGGGCCCGGCGCCGGCACGTCGAGCACCATCCGGATGGCGTCGGGTGCCACGTCGATCGCCGGTTCCCCGAACGGCACCGTCCGCCATCCCGACGGTCCGCGGGTCCAGAGCCGCACCCAGGTGTCGGCGTAGCGCGGATCGGCCAAGCGGCCGAAGTGTGCGGTGTGTTGGGGGACCAGGAGGACCGTCTCGGTCAGCCACGCGTGCGGCGCCAGGTCGGCGAGGGAGAGGGAGTACTCGCGCCGACCGGCCGGTTCGTGACCCACCGGGACGAACTCCCCGCCGATCCGGTGTCCCGAGGGCAGCAGTGCGTGTACGGCGTAGGTACCGGGTCGCAGGGCGATCGGGCGCGGCCGTCCCATGGTGACGATCCCGGCGGCGACGGTGCGATGGCCGAGGTCGACGACGTCGACGCAGACCGGTGTGCCGGTCGTCCCGGTGTTCGGCGCGTCCAGGGTGACGGTCAGTCCGGGAGACACGGCGACTCCTGGAAGTCGGCTCGGGAGTGGGGCGGGTAGACGCTGTGCGGTCGCGAGACGTCGGCGGCGGCCGACTTGGCCCGCAACGTGTAGATGCCCGCCCGGACCGTCATCCGCCATTCGTCGGCCGCCGGCCCGCGCGCGTCCCGGGGCACGTACCGGGCCCGGCCGCAGTCGACGGCCGGGAGGTCGTCCGGGTGCAGCGGCGTACAGGTCAAGGAGACGGGCAGGTCGGGTTCGGCGGGCCGAAAGCTGACGGTGAGTCGGGCCGAGGGGGCACGGTCGAGAACGCAGATCACGGCGTCGCCGAGGTTGTTGGCCTCCACGCCTCGATGCAGCGACGCGACGTTCATCTCCTCCATCAGCAACAGGTCGATGGATCGGCGGATACCCGCCATGCTGACCACCCATCGTCCGCTCTCGTCCGTGGTGGCCGCCTGTCCGTCGAGTGCGCGCAGCAGGGCCCCGGTGAGGTGGGAGACGTCGTCGCGCCGGCCCCACGCCTCGCTGAAGGCGGGCATCCGCAGGGTCAGTTCGTTCTCGCACACGCCGTACGCGAACAGGTCGGGACTGGCGAGGGGTTGCACGCCGGCGGGTCGTAGGTCGAAGCAGTCCGTGCGGCAGGCATCGATGACGAAGACCTGTGTGCGCGGTCCGCGCTGTTGCAGCGCGAGTCGGGTCTCGTCGAAGTCGATGGCCTGGGCGAACGGTGTCGCGCCGTGTCGGTTGAAGTCGGCGGCCAGGAGCAGTTGGGCATCGCTTTGCAGTCCGTGGCCGCAGAAATACAGGACGGCGGCGTTGTCCGGGTCGGCCGCGCAGCGTTCCAGCCATCCCTCGAACGCGTCCCGGATGTTGTCGATGGTCGCTTCCCGAGGAGCGGGGTCGGGCCGGTGGGGCACTGTGTCGCCCGCGGCGCACGACATCAGCAGGTCCACCGTGCCGAGCGGCAGGTTCCCGATGCTCGTGCCACCGTCGATCAGGCGTCGCGCGAAGGCCAGCGCGGAGCGCGGGGGCGAGGTGAGTTGTCCCATCCCGTCGAACGCGAGGCGGTGTCGCGGATCGGCCCTTTCCCCGCCCGGCAGATAGGGGTATCCCCCCACGCCGATGATCAGCGCGTGCATCGCAGGCCCGACCGAACGGGCCTCGTGGAGCAGCGAGATCACCGCGTCGGCCCCGTCTGCCCGCCCCCGTCGGACTCCGGCGGAGGGGCCACGCGTGCCGCGAGCAGACGGTGGAAGCTGGGCCGGAGGAAGTAGGCCGAGTGCGCGCCGAGCAGTCCCGCTCCCGTGGAGTAGCGGTAGTCCTCGACGTTGTCGAAGATGCCGCCGACCACGAACGCCATGACGTCGTCCGGATCGAACACGTTGACCCACCGCCCCAGGTTGGGCAACGCCGGGACCCGGTCCACCCTTGGGTCCGCCGGGGCGACGACGTTCCGGAACAGGTCGAGTTCGGCGAACACCCCCACCTGGGAGCCGACCGTCACCAGGCTGTCGCACGCCAAGTCGGGGCGCAGACAGGACAGCAGGTCGTAGACGATGTTCCCACCCATGCTGTGCGCGACGATCACGAGCCGCGGATCCGTGTCGGTGCGTGCCCGGTCGGCCGCCTCGATCGTCTCGGCGATCACGCGCGCGATCGCGCCGTCGGCGCCGTGCTGTTCGCGCTGGCGCAGGTAGCTCAGGACATCGCCGAGGAACCGGGAGACCGCGCGGTGGGTGCGCGAGCGGCCGACCGACACCAGGCCGGTGGTGGCGGCTCGAGGGGCGGCGGCGGCGATGCGGGCAAGCCCTTCCCGGAGCCGACCCACCGCGGCCCGCCGACCACTCCCACCGAAGATCTCCGTCGCGGGATCGGCCTCAGGGGTTCGGGCGGGCAACCGGGCCAACAGCCGGTCCAGGAACACCCGGTCGTCGGTCACCGCGGCCAACCACGACGGGTCGGCGTGCCGGTCGGCGTACGACGCGGCGGCGACGGCGAGTTCGGCCAACTCCACCGCCTCGGCGGCCAGGGCGCGCTCCGAGCTTGCGGTCCACAGCAGGTCGATCGCGTCGGCCAGGCACGTACGGGCGACCGCGGTGAGCGGCGCGTGCGCCGCCGTCTCGGGATGCGCCGCACAGGCGGACGCCAGTACCGGCGATTCCTCGGGTGCCGCCGTGCCGAACCTCTCCTCGCCGCCGCCGGGCAAGGACGCGTGCCCCCAGGCGAACGTGCTCGCCGCATCACCCCAGTACGCGTCGAGCACGGTCAGGGCGTCCGTGGGTACACGCAGCGCCGGCGCGAGAAACGATCTCAGCAGCGCGGAACGCTGCGCCGAGGACCGCTCGTACGCCGGTGAGCGCCGCGTGGCCACCCCATGCACGAAAACAACGGGCATGCCGTCCCCTCCCCCTGCGCTCCCCCGAACGCGAGCCGAATCCGCGTACGAATCCCGCCCGACGCGTCGATCGCGCCCGCGCGCCGGATGCCGGATGCCGGATGCCGGACGAAAAGCTATCGGATGCCCGTGCGTCCCGAAGGTGTTTCGACCGACTTGCTCCCATCGCCCCCGATCACGTGCCTCACGCTGCGGGCGCGGGATCTCGACACCGAACCCGCGTGGCGGAACCGGACCGACACACGAGCAGGCGCGTTCCGTATGCCGCCCGTCCCCACGAAATCGGCCCATGGGACTCCGTTCGGGTGGGTTCCGCGTCGGTCGGGCGTAGCCGACCGGTTCCCGAACGCGGGCAAATCGCCGCGCGCCTGGCATCGGAGTGCATGCCCGGAAGCAGGGAGTCGATGCACATGGAACCGCCCACGGCACCCGTCCGACCTTCGGGGTGCGCCGGCGCGAGGACCCCTTCGTGTACGACGTGGTCACGGTGCGGAGCGGTGGCACCGGACGATGTCGTGCCGATCGACCGCAACTGCCACAAGTCCCACCACTACGCGGCGGTGTTGGCCGGATCCCGGGTCGCCTACCTCGACAGCTACTTGATCGACGAGTTCTCCATGTACGGGCGATCCCACTGGTCGACATCAAGCGCACGCTGCTGACGTACCGACGCGAGGGCAGGCTCGATCGGGTCACCCTGATCTCCCTCACCAACTGCACCTTCGACGGCGTGGTGTACGACGTCGAGCGGGTGATGACCGAGTGCCTCGCGATCAAGCCCGATCTGGCGTTCCTGTGGGACGAGGCGTGGTTCGCCTTCGCCCGCTTCCACCCGGTATACCGGCGGCGGACCGCGATGGCAGCGGCGGCGCGTCTGTCCGAGCGCTTCGGCACGGCCGAGTTCCTGACACTGCGCCCGGCCTGCGCCGTGGGTCCGGTGGAAGTCCCCGACAGGCGCACCGATCCGGCCCACGGCGGACCCCTCCCCGCCTGCCGCGGCTACGCCGAAGTCCCGCCTATCGGGCGGGACTTCGGCGATTCGGGTGGGGGCGCGCCCCGGCTGGGCGCGGAAGCTCTGCGCCCCGGACCAGGAACCGCACGGGCAACTGCGCCGGGCTCCGGCTGCGCGGGCGCTGCACAAAGTAACGGGGCAGGTGTCGGCCGGCCGGCCGTCGGGGGTTACAGGCTTGCCAGTAGGGCGGTGAGAGGAGTGGGGACTTGGGTGGGGGTGAGGGCCTTGGTCAGGAGGTGGGCGTAGCGGATTTTGCGGCCCTTTTTGGTGCCGAGGAAGCGGCGCATGCGTTGGGGTGGGAGTCGGTTTTGTTGGGCGGGTTGGCGTACGAAGGTCTGCCAGGCCCGGAGGTCGCCCTCGGTGTGGATGATCTCCTCGATCCGTGGCACCCCGAGGGCGCGGACGAGTTCGTCCTCGAGATCGGCGGTACATACGAACAGCCCGGCACGAGAGGCGTGTACTCGGTCGAAGCCGCGATCGTAGAAGGGCTTCTCGGCCTCGTCGCACAGTCCGACCAGGCGCAGGCCCAATCCGGGCGGTCCCAGGAGGGCGGCGTAGCGGCCGATGCTCATCGCGCCGCCCATCGCCAGGACGCACACCCCTTCGGAGGCCAGGTCGCGGCCGTGGTCCGCGGCGAGCGTTTCGACGGCCGCGACGTCGCTCGGGCCTTCCAGCAGCACCGCCGTCCGCACTTCCAGCTCCTCGGCCAACTCCCCCGCCGACTCGCCCGAGCCGCCTGCGGCCCAACCTGTGACCGCATCCCGAAAGGCACCCATGTCCGCCATGCAGGGATTCTGCCCCGCGCGGGCCGGCGCGGCACGCGGATTTCGTCCCGCGCCCCGCGGCTCGGGGGTTTCGGGTGTGTGTACGGCCGGGCTCGTGGTGTGTGGATCGGGTTTTCGTGCTCCAGTGGGCGCTTGGCGACGACTACGTCGCCGGGTGTTGGCGGGTCGGGTGCCGTGGTAACCCTCGGCGGCGGTGTTCCTGGCCGGGAAGGCGAGTTGCCGGGAGCTTTGGGGCTGTCTCAGCGGGCACCGGCCACGCCGCACCACCCCGCGAG
Source organism: Embleya sp. NPDC059237 (assembly GCF_042754105.1). Taxonomy (NCBI): domain Bacteria; kingdom Bacillati; phylum Actinomycetota; class Actinomycetes; order Kitasatosporales; family Streptomycetaceae; genus Embleya; species Embleya sp. NPDC059237. The sequence goes on from NZ_JBHZAE010000011.1 coordinate 348,943, forward strand.
TGCAGTCGGGTGCTTGCGAGCCGCCGAGGGTCCCGCGTCCGTTGGGGCATGATGGGTCGGCAGCTTGCTTTGTGTGGCTGACGCTGTCATTCGCGGGCTTCTCGATGAGCCTGTGCAGCCGGCTTCGCGGCTTGTTTCGCCGTGACCAGTACTCCGATCCCGTCCAGGATCCGGTCGAGGCCGAAGGTCACGTCGTCGTCGACGACGTCGTCGGTGTAGTCGTTGTCGTCCATCATGGATGCCAGGACCGAGTGACCGCGTTCGTGCAGCCGGGGCAGGAGGAACCCGGTCACGGTGTCCGACTGCGTCGGAGTCGCGGTGCTGTACCGCAGGTCGCGACGCATGCCGCCGATCTGCCGCGCAAAGCCGTCCAGCACGAACGCGCACCTCAGTGCCTCGACGGAGGTCAGCCCGGCGCCGGTCAACACTTTCAGGATCGCCTCCGTCCAGTCCACCAGGTTCGGCGTCACCGGGGCCCCGCGGACGGGGAGATCGCACAGCCAGGGGTGGACGTCGCACCGGTCGATCATCGCCCGCGTCCATACGTTCGCCGCGTCGCGCCAGTCTCCCGTCCCGGACGCCAGGTCCGGCGCCCTACCCCAGGCGGCCTCGGCGACCAGAACCAGCAACTCGTCCCGGGACCTCACGTACCGGTACATCGCGTTGGCGGTCAGCCCGAGCCGCTGGGCGATCTTGGGCATCGACAAGGCGCCGAATCCGTCCGCGTCGGCCAGTTCGACGGCCGCGCCGACGATCTGCTCGATGCTCTGCGACGGCTTACGCCCGAGCTTGGTCGTCTTGACGGGCAGGCCCCACGCCAAGGCCAGTCCCGGCGGCAGCTCGGAGTCCTCCGTGACCGGCATCCGGTGGCCTCCTCTGCTCGACCGGAAATCTCTGTCGGGCCGACTCTACCTTGACTTCGTGTATGCCTCACACTTAAATTAGTGTGACCCCCACACAAATAATGGTCGGCAGAGGGAGCGCGACATGAAACTGCTGCATCGACACCGCGCGCCGGGCCGGCGCACTCCACGACTCGGCAGTGTCGGCAGTGTGGTGGTGCTGCTGACCGTCGCGTTACTCTCGAGCCCGATGGTCGGCGGAGGGGCGGCCCACGCGCTGTCACCGGATCGCGGCGACAACAGCCCTGCCGCCTCTACCGTGGTTCGGACCGATGCCGGCGCCGTCCGCGGCAGGGTCGATTCGACCGCCAGGGTGTTCCAGGGGATTCCGTACGCCGCGCCGCCGATGCGCGACCTGCGCTGGGCCTCGCCGCAACCGGCCGAGCCGTGGCCGGGAGTGCGAGACGCCGGCAAGCCCGGCAACCGCTGCGCCCAGGGCCGCGGGGTGATCGACGAGCCCAGCACGGCGGAGGACTGCCTGTTCCTCAACGTCACCACGCCGCACACCACCGGGAAACGCAAACTGCCGGTGATGGTATGGATCCACGGCAACGGGTTCATCAACGGCGCCGCCGCCCTGTACGGTGCGCAGCGGTTGGCCGCCGACGGCGACGTGATCGTGGTCAGCCCGAACTACCGGCTCGGAGTCTTCGGATTCCTGGCCCACCCGGCACTCGACCACGGCAAGGCCCGAAACCTGTCCGGGAACTTCGGACTCGAAGACCAGCAGGCCGCGCTGCGCTGGGTGCAGCGCAACGCCGCGGCATTCGGCGGTGACCCCGGCAACGTCACGATCTTCGGCGAGTCCGCGGGCGGGACCAGCGTCTGCGCCCAACTCGCCGCGCCGACATCGGCGGGGCTGTTCCATCGGGCAATCGTGCAGAGCGCGCAGTGCACCGGTGAGAAGTGGTCGCCGGGGCCTGCGACCTGGTTCCCGCTGCCCCGCGCCGACCGTGAGGCGCACGGTCTCGAGGTGGCGGCCAACGTCGGCTGCACCGACCCGGTGACCGCGGCGGCCTGCCTGCGCGAGAAGTCCGTCGACGAACTGGCCAAGTGGTCCGACGTCGGTCTCGGGTCGGGTCCCACCGTCGGTGGGGGTTTCCTGCCACTCGGCCCGGAGCGCGCCTTCGCGACCGGTCGCTTCAATCGTGTCCCTGTCATGCAGGGAACCACTCGGGACGAACACCGCCTGTTCACTGCGGCGATCGAGGTCGACACCGGAGAGGTCACCACCGCGGACAGCTATCGCGAGCAACTCGCCGCCTTGTTCGGCCCGGCCGACCTGCAGCGGGTTCTGGCTCGGTATCCGGTCGCCGAGTTCCACTCCCCCGGCGAGGCACTGTCCGCGGTCGTGACCGACTGGGCCTGGGGATGCCCCGCCCAGGACCGGGACCGCGCACTCGCCGCGCACACCGCGGTCTACGCCTACGAGTTCGCGGACGAGACGGCGCCGTGGTTCAGCGCCCTGCGCAAACCCGATTTCCCCACCGGCGCGTTCCACGGAGCCGAACTGCAGTACCTGTTCGACGACGAGCAACTCCCCGGCCCGCAGACGCCCGCCCAGCAACAGCTCTCCACGACCATGATCAGCTACTGGACCCGATTCGCCGCCACCGGAAACCCCAACGGCAGCGGACAACCCCGCTGGATGCCCTTCCAGGACGATGGTTGGGTGCAATCACTCGCAACCACCACGATCGGCCGGACCGACCGCGACGCGGAACACCAGTGTGCCTTCTGGAAGACCTTCGATTCACGACCCGAGCGTCCGTAATCGAAGGCCGGGTTCACCGTTGGCTGTTCGTGGCGGAAGGGTTTCCGTAATAGGCATCGGGGCCGCGCCACGACCCGGGCCGGGCGCGGCAGGGCAGGTACGTGCACTGCGCGCCCGCGCCGCCGCGCGCCACGGCGGTGACCGCACTCGCGGCCGGAACGTGCGGGCGTGCGGGCGCGCCTGCCTTGCTGTTCAGCCACCGCTCTGCATGGCTTCCTCGGCCCGCTTCGCCATCTCTTGTTCGGCGACGTCCTCGACGTGCGAAGCGACGCTCCAGCGGTGACCGAAGGGGTCCTCGAACTGGCCCGTCCGGTCGCCGTAGAACTCGTCCTTCACCGCCCGCAGTTCCCGGGCACCCTTGGCGAGGGCATCGGCGAAGACCGCATCGACGTCCTCGACGTACACGTGAAGGGTCACCGGCGTGCCACCCACGGACTTCGGGCCGCGGAAGCCCATGTCCGGGAACTCGTCCGCGAGCATGACGATCGAGGTGCCCAGCTGTAGCTCCGCATGGCCGATCCTGCCGCCGGGCGCGGCCATTCTCATGCGCTCGGTCGCACCGAGGACGGAGACGTAGAAGTCGATCGCCGCCGCCGCTCCGTCGACGCAGAGGTAGGGCGTGATGCGCGGGTAATCCTCGGGCACAGGTTTGACGCTCACGGTCGCCGGCCTCTCCGGTCGGTGGCGATACGGCCGACGGTCGGGCACGACTGTCGATTCGGACAAAGCAGCATGTCGGGCATACCGGACACGCGGGATCAGCGTGGCATGCGGCACGACGCCACGCACCAGGCACGCCGTGGGTCGAGTCGATCCTCACCCGCATGGGCCCGAAGGCGACCCCCCGTCCGGTCTGCCGCTCGAACCCATGGGCGGGGTCCGGGAACCGCGGACCGACGAGCGGGGGCTCCGGTAGCGCCGAATGGGGCACCGTCCTCGCGATGCCCGCGCGTCTCGGCGGGCGGGCGGGCCATGCGGGATACGTTGCGCGGCGAGGCTTTGGGGCGAATACGTGCCGCACCGGCGAGGGCCCGGTGCGGACCCGTCCCGAGCCCTCGCCCGGTCGGGAGGACTGACGTGAGTGTGAGTCGGGAAGCCGAACGCGACGTGGCATCGCTCCTGCCCCCGGGTGGTGAACGGGCGGGCGCCGGGGCCCGAGTGGTCGGCTGGTTGACCACCACGGACCACAAGGTGATCGGCTACATGTACATCACCACGTCGTTCGGGTTCTTCCTCATCGGGGGAATCCTGGCGCTGTTCATCCGCGCCGAACTCGCCCGACCGGGCAGCCAGATCCTGTCCAACGAACAATTCAACCAGGCGTTCACGCTGCACGGCACGATCATGTTGCTGCTCTTCGCGACGCCGCTGTTCGCCGGATTCGCGAACGCCGTCATGCCGCTGCAGATCGGTGCGCCCGATGTGGCGTTCCCGCGCCTGAACATGCTCTCGTACTGGCTGTACCTCTTCGGCGCCCTGATGGTCCTGGGAGGTTTCCTCACCCCGCAGGGCGCGGCGGCCTTCGGATGGACGGGCTATGCGCCGCTGTCCGGCGTGATCCGATCGCCGGGTATCGGCGCCGATCTGTGGATCATGGGTCTGGTCCTGTCCGGATTCGGCACGATCCTCGGCTCGGTCAACTTCATCACCACGATCATCTGCATGCGGGCGCCGGGCATGACCATGTTCCGCCTGCCGATCTTCTGCTGGAACGTGCTGCTGACCGGCTTCCTGGTGCTGATGGCGTTTCCGATCCTGGCCGCCGCGCTCCTCGTCCTGGAGGCCGACCGTAAGTTCGGCGCGCACGTCTTCGATCCGGTCAACGGCGGGCCGCTGCTGTGGCAGCACCTGTTCTGGTTCTTCGGGCACCCCGAGGTGTACATCATCGCGCTGCCGTTCTTCGGCATCATCAGCGAGGTGCTACCGGTGTTCTCGCGCAAGCCGATCTTCGGCTACCTGGGCCTGGTCGGCGCCACGATCGCGATCGCGGCGCTGTCCTCGGTGGTGTGGGCGCACCACATGTTCGTCACGGGTGCGGTGCTGCTGCCGTTCTTCTCGCTCCTGTCGTTCCTCATCGCGGTGCCCACCGGGGTGAAGTTCTTCAACTGGATCGGCACGATGTGGAACGGCTCGCTGTCGTTCGAGACTCCGATGTTGTGGTCCCTCGGCTTCCTCGTCACGTTCTTGTTCGGCGGGCTGACCGGGGTGATCCTCGCGTCGCCGGCGCTGGACTTCCACGTCTCCGACACGTACTTCGTGGTGGCGCACTTCCACTACACCGTCTTCGGCACCGTGGTCTTCGCGATGTTCGCCGGCTTCTACTTCTGGTGGCCGAAGTGGACCGGGAGAATGCTCGACGAACGCCTGGGCCGGGTACACTTCTGGTGCTTGTTCGTCGGCTTCCACACCACGTTCCTGGTACAGCACTGGCTCGGTGTCCGGGGCATGCCCCGTCGCTACGCCGACTATCCGGCCGGCGACGGCCTCACGGCCCTGAACTCGCTGTCCTCCATCGGGGCGTTCCTGTTGGGGGCTTCGACCCTGCCGTTCCTGTACAACGTGTGGCTGACCTACAAGACCGGCAAGAAGGTCGCCGTCGACGACCCGTGGGGGTACGGGCGTTCGTTGGAATGGGCGACCTCGTGTCCGCCACCCCGACACAACTTCACCGCGCTGCCGCGCATCCGCTCCGAGTGCCCGGCCTTCGACGCGCGGTATCCGGAGATCGCCATGCTCGGCGTGCGCCCAACCCTGCCGGTAGGTGACGAGATCGACGGCTCGAATCCGAGTCCGGGATCGGACTCGGCCCGGCGCTTGTGAGGGTCCGGCGCCTCCCGGGCACGTCCCCGCCCGGTCGGTGGGCGGGCCGGGACGGTGTGGTCGTGGCCGATGGAGGTGGCGCGGCCCCGGAGCGCGCGTGAGCCCGAAGACCGACGCCGGGGATTGGAACCCGGAGTACGTGGGATAGGCCGGACATGAGCCAACGCGCATACCTCGAGGGTGGACCGGACGACATGCCGGAGCGGATCGTCACGATCACTCCGCCCGGAGTCGAACTGAAGATCCCGTTCCGCAATGGATACGAGCACTTCAAGAGCACCTCGCGACACCAGGAGACCCCGGAGGGCAGGTTGCCCGTCTACGAGTGGTGGGAAAGGACCGAGGTCGCCGACTGACCACGGCCAACGGAAGCGAATGGCAACCGACGGCGGCTCGCTCCGATGGCCACGGCCGCGTACCAATGCGGTCAGTGGTGGAGCGTGAGGCAGTTGTCGGGCTCCGGGGTCACCGCGGTCCCGAAGGGGCGGCCGGCTCGGGTCAGCGTGTCCGCCAGCCACTCGACATCGACGCGTGAGGCGCGCCCGAGACGCATTTTGACGGCTCGCAAGGGCGCCATGCGCAGACCGGACAGTTCTCCGGTATCGCGCGCCACGGTGGCGAAGTACAGGAGTCGCAGGTCGTCGCGGTAGAACTCGTAGCCGCGGATGCCTTCGTAGTCGTCGACGCAGTCGCCGCAGCCGTACAGGATCAGCTTGTTCCGGTACACGTCGATCCCGCGCGGATGGTGCGAGGAGTGACCGTGCACGACGTCGACGCCGCCGTCGATCAGGCGGCGCGCGTACCGAATCCGCGATGCCGGGACGTCGTAGCCCCAATTCGAACCCCAGTGCATGGACGCGACCACGATGTCCCCCGGGAGTTTCGCCCGACGCACTCGTGCGACGAGTTCCTCGGCACCTCGTTCCGACGTGTCGTGGGTGAAGTCGACGCCGGCGCGGTTCTCGGTCGCGGCCCAATCGGAGGGCACCCCGCTGGAGGGCATCCCCTGGGCAAAGACCAGCACCCGCCCACCTTCCCCGACCGGCACCACCGCAGGACGTCGGGCCTCCTCGATGCCGCCCCCCGCGCCGGCGGTACGCAGCCCGGCCCGGTGCAGCGCGTCGAGGGTATCCGCCAGACCCGCACGGCCGAAGTCGAGGACGTGGTTGTTCGCCAGGACGCAGACATCGGGCCGGATCACCTCGAGGCACGGGATGTTGTCGGGGTGCATCCGGTAGTGCACCGCCTTGAACGGTTCGAAGTCGTCGCTGGTGGTGATGCCGGTCTCCAGGTTCACGACCCGGACGTCGGGCGCCTCGGCATCGAGGATGGCCGGCGCGTCGCCCCAGGGCCGGCGGAATCCCACCGGTCGGGGAATCGGTCCGTTGGCCTCCTCCGCCAATCGCACGTATTCGCCGGCGTCGCCGACGAATGCCTCACGCAGCGTCGGATCACCCGGGTGCGGAAGAATCCGGTCGATGCCGCGGCCCAGCATCACGTCTCCGCACAGGCACAGCGTCACGTGGCGGTTCTTCATGGTTCCAGGGTTCCACCGCAGGCGGGTGTGTGTGATGTCGCGGGCCGGCCTTGGGAACGGGCTCATCCTTGGGGCACGCCGGGGCCGCGGTGTCGACGGTCGTCGCGGATCCGGCTCCGTCCGAGCGCGCCGGCCACCCGGGCGCCCGGCCCGGCACGCGGGTGGCGGGGGCGCCCGGGGTCGGGCGGTTCGGTGGTGGGCCGGCCGCGGCCGCCGCATCCGGCAGCGGGCGGTGGGGTCGGCCCGGGGGTCAGATGCGGTCGGCTGCGATCAGGAGGTACTGGAAGGAGCCGTTGCGGTAGGAGTTGAGGAAGGCATCCTCGATGCCCGTGGTGAGGGAGGACG
>NZ_JBHZAE010000012.1:0-54322 GCF_042754105.1 Embleya sp. NPDC059237
GGCGGGAGCGGGCGGCCACTGAGTTTCCGCCGGGGCCGCGCTCCGGACAGGGGGCTCGCGGGGCCGGCCGGGGCGGCGGGCGCGGGGGCGGGGGCGGCGGAGCGCGGGCGCGGTCGGGGCGGCGGGCGCGGCCGGCTGCCGGGCGGTGGCAAGGCGCGCTTCGCAGGGGTGGGGCGGGTGAGCCGGGTTCAGGACTCCGCGGGCTCCGTGCCGGAAAGGCCGAATTCGTGGTTCAGTCGGTCCCAGAAGCCGTTGCGCAGGGCACGACGCAGGTCCTCGTGCGGGCGCAGCGAGTATTGGAGGACACTCTCGGCGTCCACGAGCAGGCCGCGGTCGATGGCCTGGGGCAACATCGGGCCGGGCATCAGGTCGGCCAGGTTCTCCCGGCCGCGCACCACCAGCCAGCGCTCGGCGATCTCCTGGCCGATCCGCCACGCCTGTTCGGCGGTCGGCGGGCCGCCGGGTTGCACGGTCAGCACGCCGGCGTGCGTCGGCGGCAACATCACCGGCGTCACGCAGGTCTCGCAGAATTCGCGGTGCAACATTCGGGTGACGTCGGCCTCCCACACCAGCGGGTCGGCCTGATTGGTGCCGTACGCGGGTTCGACGCCCCACAGGTGCACCCGTACGCCGTAGGACTGGGCCGCCTCGACCGCCGAGACCAGGTCCTCGTCGCCGCTGATCACCACCGCGTCGTCGATCGCGTGGTTGCGGGCCAACGATTCGAGGTCGCTGCGGATCAGCGAGTCGACGCCCTTTTGCTGGTTGTGCGCGTTGAGGTTGCCCAGTCGTACCTTCACGTCGGGGAGTTCGGCGATCTGTCGCTGCTCCACGGTGTGCACCCGCTCGCGCGCGCCGTCGTACCAGTACACCCGCAGCAGCCGGCCCTCCGGGAACACCCGGCGGGCCTCGTCGATCAGGCCGGTGATCAACTGCTCCGCGTCCACCCGGAAGGCCCGGCGTTCGGCCGAGCCGGCGACGAGCAGGCCCATCGCCGCGTACACGTAGCCGACGTCGACGAACAGCGCGTGCGTCCCGAAGTGCAGCGGCGGCGAAACCGATCGCACCAGGACGGCCGGTCGGGTGAACGGGTCGGTCAACTCCGCCAGTGCTCCGGGGGCGCCCTCGAAGCCCGCGACCGGGTGGTCCTCCAGCGGACCGCCGTGCTCGGCGCCGAGGTCCTCGCCGGATTCGTGCACCACGGCGCCGAAGGCGGCCGTGGCACCCGTCCGGACGTCGTCCTCTCCCGGATCGTGCAAAGTCTCTCGTCCTCCCGTGGCGGCCGAGTGTCCGGCGCCTGGATGCGTGTCGATGTGTTCAGACCGCATTGTCCTATGCCGGCCGCTGTCGCGTCCTCGCTTGCCTCACGCGCGATGTCGCGTCATGCGTCACGTGTAAGCCATCGGATGTCAGGAAAGGAACATTTCAGTCATGGGAATGCTATCGATGTGACCGCTGTTGTTCAGTGCGGTGCCGGTTGTGACCCCTGCGGGGTCTTACCCGATCCTCACGGATCCCGGCACCCATCCTTGTGAGCGGGGCTTTCGGCACGACCGTGTCGCCCCGCGCTACTTCGGACCGGAGGGAAGGGAGACGCACATGCGTTACCGAATCACCAACCTCAGCCGAGCCCAGGAATCGACCGGGTCCAACCCGGCCAACTGCGCCGCCGTCGACATCGACACCGTACAGGCGGCCCTGAAACGGGCCGAGGCCTACGGCGAGCGCCTGTACATCCGCCCCGTGAAGACGGCGGCGGACGTGGGTTGATTTTCGACTGAGGCTGAATCGAGGGCGCTCCCCGTGCGGGGAGCGCCCTTGTCGTATCCGGATGCGGTCGGGGTGCGGGCCGGCTAGTGGCCCCGGGTCACCCACGCGTCGTAGTCGGTCGCCTCCGCGCCGATCGTCGTCTCGTCGCCGTGGCCGGTGAGCACGCGCGTGCCCTCGGGCAGACCGAGCAGGCGGCCCTTGATCGACTCCAGGATCACCGGGAACGACGAGAACGAGCGCCCCGTGGCGCCGGGGCCGCCCTTGAACAGCGTGTCGCCGGAGAACAGCGCGGCCAGGTCCGGGGCGTACAGGCAGACCGCGCCCGGTGCGTGGCCCGGGGTGTGCAGGACCCGCAGGTCCAGGCCCGCGACGGTGATCACCTCGCCGTCGGCCAGGTCGACGTCCGGCGCGCGGTCGGGATACACCGCATCCCACAACATGCGGTCGCTCGGGTGCAGATGGATCGGCGCGCCGGTGCGCTCGGCCAACTCGGCGGCGGCGTTGATGTGATCGTTGTGGCCGTGGGTGAGCACGATGCCGGTCACCGTACGATCGCCCACGCGCGCCGCGATGGCCGCCGCGTCGTGTGCGGCGTCGATCACCACCACCTCGCGGTCGTCGCCGACGATCCACACGTTGTTGTCCACGTCGAAGTCCTGGCCGTCGAGCGAGAACACGCCCGAGGTGACCACGTGGTCGATGCCGGCCATCAGAGGATCACCACCGAGCGCAGCACGTCGCCGTGGTGCATCTTCTCGAACGCGGCCTCGACGTCGGCCAGGGTGATGCGCTCGCTGACGAACGCGTCCAGGTCGAAACGACCCTGGCGGTACAGGTCGATCAGCATCGGGAAGTCGCGCGAGGGCAGGCAGTCGCCGTACCAGGACGACTTGAGCGCGCCGCCGCGGCCGAACACGTCGAGCAGGGGCAGTTCGAGCGTCATGTCCGGGGTGGGCACGCCGACCAGGACCACGGTGCCGGCCAGGTCGCGGGCGTAGAACGCCTGCTTGTAGGTCTCGGGGCGGCCGACCGCGTCGATCACCACGTCGGCGCCGAAGCCGCCGGTGAGTTCGCGGATCGCCTCGACCGGGTCGCCCGCCTTCGAGTTCACCGTGTGCGTGGCGCCGGCCCGGCGGGCCCACTCCAACTTGCGGTCGTCGAGGTCGACGGCGATGATCCGCGCCGCGCCGGCGAGCCGGGCACCGGCGATGGCCGCGTCGCCGACCCCGCCGCAGCCGATCACCGCGACCGTGTCGCCGCGGCCGACATTGCCGGTGTTCACCGCCGCGCCCAGGCCCGCCATCACGCCGCAGCCGAGCAGGCCGGCCGCGGCGGGGTCCGCCTCGGGGTCGACCTTGGTGCACTGTCCGGCGGCGACCAGGGTCAGTTCGGCGAACGCGCCGATCCCCAGCGCGGGGCTCAGCTCGGTGCCGTCCTCCAGGGTCATCTTCTGCTTGGCGTTGTGCGTGGCGAAGCAGTACTGCGGACGGCCGCGCCGACACGCGCGGCAATCGCCGCACACCGCACGCCAGTTCAGGATCACGAAGTCGCCGACGGCCACCTCCGTGACGCCCTCGCCGACCGACTCGACGATGCCGGCGGCCTCGTGGCCGAGCAGGTACGGGTAGTCGTCACCGATGCCGCCCTCGCGATAGTGCAGGTCCGTGTGGCAGACGCCGCACGCCTGCACCTTCACCCGCGCCTCGCCCGGACCCGGGTCCGGCACCACGATGGTCTCGATCGAGACCGGTGCGCCCTTGGCGCGTGCGACGACGCCGCGTACCGACTTGCTCATGTCCTCCGCCTCTCCCCAACCACCGACTGCTGCTTTTCGCACCCTATGGCTTCGCCTCGATGAAACCCCGGACCCCGTCCGCGCACAGCTGTACCGCGATCGCCGAGAGCAGCAGGCCCGAAAGCCGGGTCACCAGGACCACACCGCTCTCCTTGATGATCTTGATGATGCCGAGCGAGAAGCGCATGGTCAGCCACAGGACCACGTGAATCGCCACGATCGCGATCCACACCCCGAGGTACTGACCGGTGCCGTGCGCCTTCTGCACGCTGACGATCGCGGCCACGATCGCACCGGGGCCGGCCAGGAGGGGGGTGCCGAGGGGCACCAGGGCGACGTTGACGTCCTTGTTCTCGGTCGGCTCCTCGGCCTTGCCGGTGAGCAACGACAGTGCCACCAAAAGCAGGAGCAGACCTCCGGACACCTTGAGCGCCGGGATCGACACGTGCAGATAGTCGAGGATCTTCTGACCGAACAGCCCGAAGACGGAGATCACGCAGAACGCGACGGTGGCCGCCTGCCAGGCCATGCGCTTGCGCACGGCCTGCGGTCGGCCACCGGTGAAGCTCAGGTACAGCGGGATGATGCCCGGCGGATCCATGATCACGAAGAGGGTGACGAAGGACGAGCCGAAGAGAGTGACGTCGAACCAGTTCATGGGGAGAGGGGTCTTGCTCCTGTCGCCAGTTCCACGATCGCCCCGTACGACTCTGGATCTGTAGTGTTTTCTCCGAGATTGATCGTTTTGCGGGTGCCATGGTAGTCACTCGAACCAGTGGTGATCAGCCGCAGCTCGCTCGCGAGACCACGCAGGTGTGCCCGCATCGCGTCGTCGTGGTCCATGTGGTCCACCTCGATCCCGGCCAGACCCGCCTCGGCCAGCTCGGCGATCGTGGCGTCGGAGACGGTGCGCCCGCGCGTGACCGCGCCCGGGTGGGCGAACACCGCGGCCCCGCCCGCGCCGGTGATCAGCCGTACCGCGTCGGCGGCTTCGATCTCGTACTTGCCCACGAACGCCCGTCCGCCGTCCCGCAGCCACTCGGGAGTGAACGCGGCGGACACGTCCGCGACCACGCCCGCCTCGACCAGGGCGGTGGCCACGTGCGGCCGGCCCACCGCGCCGCCGCCCGCGATCTCCCGCACCCGCTCCCAGGTGATCGGCGCGCCCAACTCCCGGCAGCGCGCCACCATCGCCTCGGCCCGGCGGACCCGGTCGGTGCGCACCAGCTCGCGCGCCCGGGCGAACTCCGGCTCGGCGGGGTCGAACAGGTAGCCCAGCATGTGCAGACTGATCCCGCCCTCGGCCACACAGGAGATCTCCGCGCCGCGCACCAGGGTCAGCCCGTCGGGCAGGGCCGCGGCCGCCTCCGCCCAGCCCGCGGTGGTGTCGTGGTCGGTGAGCGCGACCACGTCGAGGCCGGCCGCCCGGGCCTTGCGGACCAGGTCGGCGGGCGCGTCGGTGCCGTCGGAAGCGGTGCTGTGGGTGTGCAGGTCGATACGCACGCGGACCTCGTCTGCGGGAGGGTCGATGGACGCTCCCGACCCTAGGGCGTGCCTGTACCGCTTCGGGCCGGGTCCCCCCGCGGGTCAGCAGTCGAGCAGTTGCGGGGACAGCGCCCCGCACGGCAACAGCTGCAACTCGGCCCCCGCGTCGCGCAGATCGGTGAGCACGACGTCGTCGTAGACCAGATGCCCCGCCTTGCCCGGCCACAGGATCGCCCACAACCACAGGCCCATCGCCTCGCCCGCGTACACCGCGCGGTCGGCCGGCGCATCGATCACGCACCACAGCGGGGTCGGCCGACCGGCCGCCATCACCTTCGCGGGCGCGGACTTGACGAAGTCGCCGCCCGGGTCGTGACCGGGCAACCCGGCGTAGCGGGCGCCGAGTCCGACCCCCAGCTCCTCGGCCACGAGCACCAGTTCGCCGCGTCCGCCCAGCGGCGCGGGACCGGTACAGGCGACCGCGACCGCCCGCGAGCCGCCGCGATCGTCACCGGCGTGGGCGACGCCGGTGTAGAGCCAGCCAACCGGCAGCGGCCAGGGCAACCAGACCGGCACCCGGGAGCGGCGCACCACCGCGTCCAACGCCTCGACACTGGGCGGCACGACGGGTTGCAGCGGAGGCACGGCGCCATGGATCTCGCATTCCCACGTCTCCGAGAACAGACCCGGAGCGCGGACCCGGCCGCCGCAGCGGGGGCAGCTCGGCTCGCCCTTCATAGGACAAGACGGTCCACTGCCCGAGGCTTCGCGTCAAGGACGATCACTCCTTCGGTGCGTCCGGACCGCCGACCGGCGTACGACTGCCCACCGCGCGCCGGATGGGCACGCCCGCGCGCGCCCGCGCGCCGCTCGACGCAGAATCCGGCGGCGCGCCCCGTCGGGATCCGTGGGACGGGGACTAGGCTCGGGAGGCATGCGGCTCATTTCCTGCGTCGGTGCGATCGTCCTGGACTCGGAGGGACGGGTGCTCCTGGTGCGACGCGCGAAAATGCCGGGCGAGGGACAGTGGTCGCTGCCCGGCGGGCGGGTCGAGGAGGGTGAGACCGACGCGGTCGCGCTGGCCCGGGAGATGGTCGAGGAGACCGGGCTCGAGGTGACCGTGGGACCGCTGGTCGGCTCGGTGTTGCGATCGGCGCCCGACGGCGGCACCTACGAGATCCGCGACTACGCCTGTACACCCCACGGCGGCACCCTGCGCGCGGGCGACGACGCCGACGCGGTGCGCTGGATCGCCGCCGGCGAACTGGGCCGACTCGACCTGGTCGACGGCCTCCTCGACGCGCTGCGCGAGTGGAACGTCCCGGGGGTGGCATGAGGGGCCCCGCACGCTTGCTGGTGGTCGGCTCGATCAACGCCGACCTGGTGGTCCGGGTGCCGGCGCACCCCCGCCCGGGCGAGACGGTCCTCGGCGGCGACCTGGCGGTGCACCCGGGCGGCAAGGGCGCCAATCAGGCGGTGGCGGCGGCGCGGCTGGGCGCCGACGTGGCGCTGGCCGGCCGGGTGGGCGACGACGACCACGGCCGCATGTTGCTCGCGACGCTGCGCCGGGAGGGCGTGCGTACCGAGGCGATGCGCACCTCGCCCGGCTCCTCGGGCGTCGCGCTGATCACGGTCGACGACGCGGGCGAGAACACGATCACCGTGGCTCCCGGAGCCAACGCCCGCTTCGGGCCGACGGATGTGGCCGACCTGGTCCCGGCGATCGAGGCCGCCGCGGTGGTCTCCCTGCAACTGGAGATCCCCCTCGACACGGTCCGGGCGGTGATCGAACGTTGCGCGGCGGCGCACACCCGGGTGGTGCTGAACCCGTCGCCGGCCGTATCGAGGCACGTGCTGACCTCCGGGGCGCTGCTCGGGGCCTGCGACCCGCTGGTCCTCAACGAGCACGAGGCGACCACCATTGCCGGCGAGGGCAACGCCCGCGACGCGCTGAAGGTGTTGCGGGCACTCGACCCGAGTCCGCGTTCGATCGTCCTGACCCTGGGCTCGGCCGGTGCGCTGATCGCCGAAGCCGACGCGGAACCGGTGCACATCGCCGCGCCGGCGGTGACCGCGGTCGACACCACAGGCGCGGGCGACGCGTTCACCGGCGCGCTGGCCTGGCGCCTGGCCGCCGGCGACGACCTGCCCGCCGCGACCCGGTACGCGGTCCGCGCCGGGGCGGCAGCGGTCCGACGCGCGGGCGCCCAGTCGTCCTACCCCACGCCCGACGAACTGCCGTAGGGAGTCCATCCATCCACATGGAACGGGCGGGCCGCGTCGTGCTCCGACGCGCGGCCCGCCCGTACTCGACTCCGGAGCGCCGAAGCCCCCGCTCGGCCCTCGATTCAGCCTTGGATTCAGCCCTCGATCAGCTCGGGTCGTCCGGGCTGCTCGCCACCACGCTTTTCCCCGTAGCTCTCCTTGGGCACCATGACCTTGCGCTTGAACACACACACGAGCGTGCCGTCCTGCTTGTAGCCCTTGGTCTCCACGTAGACGACGCCCCGGTCGTCCTTGGACTTCGACTCCCACTTGTCCAGGACGAGGGTCTGGCCGTAGATGGTGTCCCCGTGGAATGTCGGTGCCACGTGTCGCAGCGACTCGATCTCCAGGTTGGCGATGGCCTTGCCCGAGACGTCCGGCACCGACATGCCGAGCAGCAGCGAGTAGATGTAGTTGCCCACCACCACGTTCCGGCCGAAATCGGTGGTCTTCTCGGCGTAGTTGGCGTCCATGTGCAGCGGGTGGTGGTTCATGGTGAGCAGACAGAACAGGTGGTCGTCGTACTCGGTCACGGTCTTCCCGGGCCAGTGCTTGTAGATCGCACCGACCTCGAACTCCTCGTAGTAGCGGCCGAACTGCATCTCGGTCCCCTCTCACCTGGTAACACATCGAACAGGACACATCACGTCGAACGCTCGTCGAACCCGATTCGGGTACCCGCCCCTGTGAGGTCGGGTGGCGAGGGACGACGAGCACGTCGACGGACGGGTTCGAGAATAGGGAGCCCACCCCGCCACGCAGTAGGGGGCGCCCGGTGACGTGGGTCATGGACGAACAGGACGAATGAGCGTAGGAGGGATCCACCGCCGAACCTCGCCGACAAACCGGGCCCGGCCTGATAGCACCGCATCACCCGCCCGGCCACCCGCCAACGCCGCCCGGATGTGCACTCCGACCCACGGCGCCCGCCCAGTCCGCCTGCCGCCGCCCGGTTATCCACCGACACGGAACCAACCCGGACCCGCTCGCCTGAGAACCGCCCGGGACCCCGACCCCGATCAGCGAGTCAGGGTCCCGAGACTCCCTACGCCCCTGCGCGTGGCGCATGCGGTCAGTGTTCTTGGATGCCGAGCACCAGGCTGTTCCACGATCCGGCGGGGATCGCGAGGTGACCTCGGTTGCGGTCCTTGCTGTCACGAACTCCGGCAGTCTGCGGGGCAAGCGGCGCAACCTCTACGCAGTCGGTGTTCTGGGAGCCCCCGGAGTACGAGGACTTACGCCAGGCCGCTGGTGGTATCTGCTGATTCACAAGTCTGATCACTGTGTGTACTCCATCGTCGGTCGGTGGAGAAAGCACCGGTGTCGGCCGGTGTCAGGGTCGGCTTTTCGGGGCTCGCAGTGACTCCAGGAGTGCGGCCCATGCTCCGGGCTCGAAGAGGTGCGCCGGCCCACAGGAGCTCTTCGAGTCACGTATCGCGGCCCACCCGTTCACGACCGCTGCTTCGACACACTGACTCGATCCATTGCCGCTGCTGTAGGTGCTCTTGTGCCAGCCTGACACGTGTTCCGTCGTGAACTTGAACATCACAGTCTCTCTGCTATCGCGTGGATCAAATCTCGCGACTCCTGGGGTGGCATCGCACCGCCGATGAGCCGGGAAAACGTGTGGCTGTAGGCCGCCACCTCAGCGTCGTGTTCCACAAACCAGCCTGACGTGGCCGTGTCCTCATAAACAACATCCGGCAGGTCACCATCGAAGGTCAGGTGGGTGAAGGGGCCTGCGGCAGCGGAATACAGACCCGACCCCAGGCCGAGCACCTGAAGCTCCACGTTCGGCCGGTTGCTCTGCTCAATCAGGTGGAGAAGCTGGGCCTTGCGAACCGAAGGCGATGCGACACCGTGAAGCAAGGCCGCCTCGCCGATGACCACCCACAGCGTGAAGGTGGCACGATCAAGAACGAGTTGGCGCTGCCGTCGCACCTCAACGAACCCTTCGACGTCCGCCCCGGCAGTGCGGGCGCTGCCCAGGATCAATGCTCTTGCGTAATCCTCGGTTTGAAGCAGCCCAGGAACGAACGTCTGCTCGTAGGTCCGCAGCTCCTGCGCCTCAGCTTCCAGGCCGAGGAAAGCGCTGAACGTCTGATGCAAGCCTCGGTACTTCACCCACCAGCCGCGCTGGCGCGAATCCTTGGCCAACTGCACATACCCCTCGACCTGGGCATCGTCCGTGACGCCGTACAGGGCGAGCATCTTTCGCAAATCGATAGGTCGTACACCGCTGCGCGCGGTCTCGATCCGGCTCACCTTGGAGTGGTCACATTCGAGGTGCGCCGCAACCTCGTCCTGGTCGAGACCGGATTTCTCTCGCAGCCCCTTGAGCACCCTCGCGAGTTGCCTCCGCCTCACGGTGGGCACGGTGTCAGCCATCGCAGGCCCTCCCTTCAGTGATTGGGCACCCCTGTCCCCGAGCAGCGTCCCACACACGGTAGTCGCACAAAACAATCCGCAACTTGCGGATCAATGCTCCGCTGGGCCATGCTCATCACGGCAGCCGCTTACGCACTGTGCGGTCAGCTTCACGTTGCGCACTGCGGCCGTATTGCCTCCCACCAGGAGCGACGCATGGTCACGGTCAGATCTGCACGCGTGATGCTGGGCCGCCCAGGTCTGGCGCCTCCCGGGCTGCGTGATGCACGGGGCCGGCAAGGTCGTTTGATTCGCGATCTCGCTCCGTCGAGTCGAGGTTGCGGAGCTCGGCATCACATCGGGCCACTGTCACACCCGCGACCAACGCCACCCCTCCCCCGACCACACAGGGGAGCGGAAGGCAGTCGCGAAGCAACGCCAACAAGCACCGAAGTGGCGGCCGAGGGTCGTCGCTTCTTCAATCGGCAGCGGCCGGGCGTCTCGATTGGATGCGTGAGCCCGGCCGCTGTCCATCTACCACGGTGAGGCAGTGATGGAGAGTCGAGAATATCGGGCTGACGGCGATGGGTCGTCGCTTGTTGTGGGTTGTCGGGTTCGGCCTGCGGATCCGCCGGAGGGAACCATCGCCGCTCCGTCGGCGGCTGCCGAGGCAGTTGGCGTGTCGCTGCGGGTGGCGGAATGAACCGGTCTGGTGAATGGTCGCAACTGCCGGTGCGGGTGCGGAAGTTCGTGGCATCGATGGTGGGGTCGAGTCGGTGGTGCCGGTGCGGAATCCGTATACGAGTTCCTTCGCGGCAAAGGTGGTCACGACCGGGGATCCGGTCTTCGTCAAGGCCGCGGAGGAGGCCACCGCGCCGTGGTCGGCTCGGGCGCAGACCAGCGAGATCGCGGCCAGTGCGGTGACCGGGGTGATGTCGCCGAGGATGCTGGGACACGGCGTAGTCGACGGATGGCGCGTACTCGTCTTCGAATACATCGAGGGCCGTCCGGTGCGCTTGTCCCTCGATTCGCCGGATCTGGCCCAGGTGGTCGGTGCGGTGGATCGCATCGGGCGGATCCGACCGGGTCGCAGTGCGGGGCTGCCGACCTTGGTGGGAAGGCTGCGTGAGTACATCCCACCCGGGCGGGACGGGGCGTTGCGTGGGGACCGGTTGCTGCATACCGATCTGACGTCCGCGAACATGATCGTTCGGCAAGACGGACGCCTGGCGGTGGTGGATTGGGGCCGGGTGGCGATCGGGCCTCGCTGGGCGGAGATCGCCTTCCTCGGCATGAACCTGGTACGCGAGGGTCACGACCTCGACGAGGTACGCCGGTGGATGTGGCACTTCCCGGAATGGCGCCGCACCCCACACCGCGCGCCGTGTCCTCGGAGAGACGTTGGTGGTGCGCTCGGGCGGCGAAGCGTCCTGGTTGTCGGCACTGGCCGACGCCCCGTCCCGAGCCGACGAGGCGAACCGGTGACCGCGAACGGTGCCGACCCGGTACGCCCTCCGCCGGTGTGAGGGGGAACCTCGTGCGGACGTTCCGTCCGGACGCCGACGGAGAGGAGACGTGCGCACGATGACATACCAATTCGGGTGGACACGCGGCGCTCCGCCGAAGTCGCACACCGCCGAACGCACCCAGGACGAGCGGCTGAGCCGGTTGGTCCGGGAGTGGGTCGACGGTCCGATGCCCAACGCCGAAACACCTCCGGCGCCCTCGTCCACGCGACCGCGCCGGGCGTGGCGGTTGCCGGCACGGCTTCGCGCGTTGTGGCCCGGCCGGTGGCACGCGGTGTAAGCATCGGAAGCGCGAGGCCGTGCCCATCGGGGGCGACCGTGTTTCGATCGACGCCGCACGGCGGCCGGTCGTGCGCCTGGCTCCCGTTCAGCGGCGGCCGGCGCGGCGGCCGGCCGTCCCGGTCGCGCCCGGCGTGCGGTTCCATCACGTCCGGGATCGGGATCGGCGGCCGGGCGCCCGACCCTCGCGCCCTCAACCCAGCGGCACCGCGCGGCGGTTGGGGTCGCGGAGGTCGGTGGCGTGGTGGAGCCATTTCTCCTGGAGGGCCTCCGCGCCCTGGGCTCGTTTCCAGGCGGCCTCGGCGGGGGTCATCGGGAGCAGGGGGAAGAAGCGGACCGGGTCGGCGGGGGGCGGCAGCGGCAGGTCGGCGACCAGGCCGCCGGGTTCGGCGACCAGGACCGCGTGGAACGCGCCGCCCTCCCACAACGGGCCGCCCAGGTCGAGCGACGCGCCGGGAGCGATCACCAGGCCCTCCACCTGCGGGGTCGCGCCGAGCACGGCCAGCGGGCGCAGCACCGAGTCGTGGCCGCCGCGCACCGAGAGCACCAGTTCCGCCCGCGGGCCCGCGACCGGATCGGCGAGCACCGCCGCCGGATCGGCCATCGGCGCCCGGGACATGCCCACCGTGGCGTACCGGAGCACACCCTCGGCGTCGGGACCGAAGCGCAACACCTCGATGCGATCGGCCCCCACGAAGGTGACCCCGGCCCGGCCGGTCGGCTCGCCGAAGGCCGCCGTCAGATGCGCCTCGACCTGCGAAGTGGGGTCGATCGGCTCGGGTCCCGGCGTGAAGTCGAACATGCCCGCATGCTAATTCGCCGTCAGGAGCCGCACGAGCCAAGACCGTCGCGGCCGTGGGCGGGGGCACTCTGGTGTACTCTGCATAGTCGGCCCGCAGGACGTACGACGTCCGCGCGCCATCGGATGACGGATGCGTCCTCGCCCGACCCGCCCGGTCGGCGCCCGAGGACTTCCCCCAGCGGGGACCGGCCGTGGGAGGTGATCGTGGTGCATACCAGCACACCGTGCAGTACCGGCGGCTCACCCGATCTTCCCCGATCCAGTCGCACGCCCCGCCCTTTCTGAGGGTTTCCGAGACCTTCCCCGGATTCCGACCGCCCGCTCGTGGCGGCCCGGTTCCCGTTCTCCGAATGTCCTCCGTGACGGGGCGTCAGGATCTTTTGCCGTTCTTTCGGTGATTCGTTCCGCTTGCACGTGTCGACGCTCCCCTCGGCCTGCCCGCCGCGGTGGTTCGGCGTCGGCGTGTGCCGGTCATCCCAGGAGCCCGTCATGTCGATGATCCGCGACCTCCGCGCCGCAGTCCGCCCGTACCGCCGCACCCCGCTGCCGTCGAGCACGCCCGTGGCGGCCGGGAACTGTGTGGTGGACTGCGCCGTGTATCGCGACGGCCATCGCCTGGACGGCTACGCGAACCCCGACTCGGCGATCCACGAGGTGCGCCGGGGCGGCGGCTTCGTCTGGATCGGCCTGCACGAGCCCAGCGCGCTCGAACTGTCCGGTATCGCCGAACGGTTCGGCCTGCACCCGCTCGCCGTGGAGGACGCCGTACACGCGCATCAGCGGCCCAAGCTGGAGCGCTACGACGACACCCTGTTCGCGGTGTTCAAGACGGTCACCTACGTCGAGCACGAACAGCTCTCCGCGACCAGCGAGATCGTCGAGACCGGCGAGATCATGGTCTTCCTCGGCAACGACTTCGTGGTCACCGTGCGGCACGGCCGGCACGGCGCGCTCGGCGATCTGCGCTGTCGCCTGGAGGACGGCGCCGAACTGCTCGCCGCGGGCCCCTCGGCGGTGCTGCACGCGGTCGCCGACCGGGTGGTGGACACCTACCTCGACGTCGCCCAACTCATCCAGGACGACATCGACCAGGTCGAGAACGACGTGTTCGGCGGCGGTGGCGCGGGCGACGCGGGCCGGATCTACCAGCTCAAGCGCGAACTGCTCGAACTCAAGCGCGCGGTCGCCCCGCTCGCCCGCCCGCTGCACGCCCTCGCCGAGCGGCCGATGCGCCAGGTGCACCCCGACATCCGCGAGTACTTCCGCGACGTCGAGGACCACCTGTCCCGGGTCGGCGAACAGGTGGCGTCGTTCGACGAGTTGCTGACCTCGATCCTGCAGGCCAACCTCGCGCAGGTGACGGTCGCGCAGAACGAGGACATGCGCAAGATCTCGGCCTGGGTGGCGATCTTCGCCGTGCCCACGATGCTCGCCGGGGTGTACGGGATGAACTTCGAGCACATGCCCGAGCTGAAGTGGCGGTACGGCTACCCGATGACGTTGTCGGTGATCGTGGTCGTGTGCACGCTGATGCACCGGGGCTTCCGCCGCAACGGCTGGTTGTAGCGGGCGCGGCGGGCCTCGGGGCGGGTCGACCCCGGGGCGCCGGCCCGCCTACAACTCCAGTCGGCCCACCAGGTTGCGCGCCCGCTCGGCCAGGTCGGGCCGCACCACCACGTCGTAGCGCGAGGCCACGATCTGGCTGGTCGACACGAAGTCCCGGCGTCCGCCGAGCGCCTTGTACCCCAACCAGCCGAACAGGGCGCCCGCGGCGATACCCCAGATCAGGCCCATCAGCACCAGCCAGAGCCACCCGTGCGCGCGCACCGCGAAGATGCCCAGGAACAGCCCGATCATCAGCCCGAACCATGCACCGCTCGCCGCACCGGAGGCCGCCGCCTTGCCGGCGGTGAGCCGACCCAGCACGTTCTCGACCATGCGCAGGTCGGCACCGACGATCGCGGTGTTCTGCACCGGGAACTCGTGGTCCGACAGATAGTCGACCGCCCGCTGGGCACCCGCGTAGTTCGTGTAGGACGCGATGACCTGGCCGGTGTTCGCCAGGTCGGGCCCGGGCGCACCCGCGCCGGGAGGAAGGTTCTGACCGAACATGCTGCCGCCTCGCCTGAATGCCGGCCCAATCCCGGCCCGTATGGTCGTTCGACCGGGAGCCTGTACCCGACCGGATCCGCGACAACACGTGACCAATGGGCCGAATGCGCCGTATCCCGGCCGGCCCGAAGGACGACCCGAGCGCGACGTCGGCACGGTTACGATCGAGCCGCCGTCGGATCGGCGTCCGTTGCCCGCGGGGTATCGCGTGGGCTCATGCGAGACCGGAGATGTCATGGCAGCGGACCGGCGCCACGAGCACCCCTGGGAGGCGGTCTTCGAGCTGCGCAACGGCTGGAATCCGGAGACCGTCCTGTTCTGCGCATTCGTTGCGGTCCTGGGCGGCATCGGGTTCGTCGTGCCCGGCTGGGGCGTGTCCATCTTTTTGTGGGTGATGGCCGGCACCGGAATCCTCTCGGGAGCCAGTGCGATACGCGGCAACTGGTTCTTTCGAGCTGGTAGCGAGGGCCCTGTGATCCGCTCCACGACATTCCGCGGTGAGCATCGGGTCCAGCTCCCGTGGGACCAGGTCGGGGCGATAGTGGTCTGGAAGCTGCACCACAGCCGGTGGATCGGCGTCATCCCCCGGCCCGGCGCGTCGTTGCCGGGGGATGACGCCCCGGCGTGGCTGCGTGGCATCGCGCGCATGGGGGCGGGGGACGCGGCCCGGATGTGCACCCCGGCACACGGAGTCCGAATCGATCTTCCCCGACTGGCCAAACTTCTTGGCGAGTTCGCCCCGCATGTCGCCCTCGTCGACCACAGCGGTCGGCGGACGGTGGTGCATCGCCAGGGCTTCGACGCGGACCCGCTCGGGTAGGCGAGGACCGGGCCCGGGCGGCGGTAACCGGCGGGCACTTACCCCGCCAAGGCCTCGCGCACCGCGGTCCCCACCGCGTCCGGGCGGTCCAGCATGACGAAGTGGGCGGAGTCGTCCAGCACCTCGCAGCGGCCCTGCGGGGACAGGTTCGCCAGGGTGCGCAGGGCCCGGACCCAGCGGGCCCGGGCGGCCAGGCTCTCGTAGCCCCCGGCGGCGGCCAGCACCCGCAGCGGCACGTCCGGCAGCGGTGCGACCCGGCGCAGGTCGGCGAGTTCGGCGGCCACGTCGAAGTACGTGGCGTTCTCGGTGAGCGCTGCCGCGAAGAACCGCCCCGAGCCGTACGACCCGCGCACCCAGCGCGCGTCCGCCACGTCCCGGTGCCGGCGCGACTGGGTGAACAGGATCGACCGTCGCGCCGCGGGCCCGATCGCCCGACTCACGCCGGTGGCCCGCATCGCCCCGCCCAGCGCCCTGGCCGCCCGGATCCGGGCCTGCCGGGCCGGTCGCGGGCGCGGCTTCTCCTCGTTGCTGGGGTCGACCAGGACCAGGCCCGCCGTGCGCTCGGGGTACA
The DNA here is from genome assembly GCF_042754105.1 of Embleya sp. NPDC059237. Taxonomy (NCBI): domain Bacteria; kingdom Bacillati; phylum Actinomycetota; class Actinomycetes; order Kitasatosporales; family Streptomycetaceae; genus Embleya; species Embleya sp. NPDC059237. Next base: position 15,793 of record NZ_JBHZAE010000012.1, read on the forward strand.
TCCGGGCGAAGCCCTCGACGTGGAACGCGCCGAGCGAGTGGGCGAGCAGGATGTACGGGCCGGGCAGCGCGAGCGCGTCGGCCAACGCGGCGATGCGGTCGGCCTCGTGGGCCAGCGTGGGCGCCCGCGGGTCGGGCTGCGAGTAGCCCAGGCCGGGACGGTCGAAGCGCACCACCGTGCAGTCGGCGGTGAGCAGCGGCACCACCGGATCCCAGTCGAACCACGCGCCGCCGAGCCCGCTGGTGGCGATCACCACGGGCCCGGCACCCTCGCGGACCACGTGCAGCGCGGTCCCGTCGATCCGGACGAACTCCCCGGGCGGTACCGGTACCGGGTGTCTCGCGATCATGGTGGGCTCCCCGTCACTCGAGGTTGCGCGTGTCGCCATCATCGGTCGCGGTTTCGGCCCGGATGCGCAGCGACGCGGCCGACCGCGGCAACCGGACGCATACCGAACCCGCTTGGCCGCCTCGACCGCGTGCTCGGATACCGCACACGCAGGGGTGTACGGCCGCTCCGCCGCACACCCCACCGAGCCCCGATCACCCGCGCAGCTTGTAGTCCTCCAGCAACCGCCGCCCGATGATCATCTTCTGGATCTCGGCGGTGCCCTCGCCGATCAGCAGCATGGGCGCCTCGCGGTACAGGCGCTCGATCTCGAACTCCTTCGAGAACCCGTACCCGCCGTGGATCCGGAACGCGTCCTCGACGACCTCCTTGCAGTATTCGGAGGCCAGGTACTTGGCCATCCCCGCTTCGAGGTCGTTGCGCTCGCCCGCGTCCTTCTTGCGCGCCGCGTTGACCATCATCGCGTGCGCGGCCTCGACCTTGGTGGCCATCTCGGCGAGCTTGAACTGGATCGCCTGGTGCCCGGTCAGCGGCTTGCCGAAGGTCTCCCGCTGCTGCGCGTAGCGGATGCCCAACTCGAACGCGCGCTGCGCGACCCCGCAGCCGCGCGCGGCCACGTTCACCCGGCCCACCTCGACGCCGTCCATCATCTGGTAGAAGCCCTTGCCGGGCACCCCGCCCAGAATTCGATCGGCCGGCACCCGGCAGTTGTCGAGCACCATCTCGGTGGTGTCGACGCCCTTGTAGCCCATCTTGTCGATCTTGCCGGGGATGGTCAGGCCCGGGCGCGTCTCGCCGAAGCCGGACTCCTTGTCGATCAGGAACGTGGTCATGTTCCGGTAGACCGAGTCCTCGCCCAGCTCGGTCTTGGTCAGCACCGCGACCAGGTTGGCGCTGCCGCCGTTGGTGAGCCACATCTTCTGGCCGTTGAGGACGTAGAACTCGCCGTCCGGCACCGCCTTGGTGCGGATCGCCGACACGTCCGACCCGCAGTGCGGCTCCGACATCGAGAACGCGCCGCGGATCTCGCCCTCGGCCATCTTCGGCAGGTAGTACGCCTTCTGCTCGTCGGTGCCGTGCTGCTTGATCATGTACGCGACGATGAAGTGCGTGTTGATGATGCCGGACACGCTCATCCAGCCGCGCGCGATCTCCTCGACCACCAGCGCGTAGGTCAGCAGCGACTCGCCGAGGCCGCCGTACTCCTCCGGGATCATCAGGCCGAACAGGCCCATGGCCTTCATGCCCTCGACGATCTCCGCCGGGTACTCGTCCCGGTGCTCCAACTCGGTCGCGACCGGAATGATCTCCTTGTCCACGAACGTGCGGACGGTGGCGAGGATCTCCCGCTGGACTTCGGTGAGTCCGTCGGTCTGTGCGAGGCGGCCCATGGGCGGCGCTCCTTCCGTCTGCGCATGTCCGGGCCCCACACCCTCGGGGTCCCGGCCACGCTTCTGGCTTAGAGAGTTACCGGGGAGTATCCACGAGCGCGCCGGGTCGCGACAGAGGGGGTCCGTAACGCGGGCACCCCGATTTCGAACGATCTGTCGGTCACTCGACCTCGCTCAGACCGCCACGCCCGCCCGCCACACCGCGCGCACCAGCGGTACACCGGGCCGGTAGGCGAGGTGGACGTGCGAGGGCGCGTCCAGCTCGACCACGTCGGCGCGCGCCCCCGGCCGCAGCACGCCCACGTCCGAGCGACGCAGCGCGCGCGCACCGCCGGCGGTCGCCGCGTACAGCGCCTCGTCGGGCGTCATGCCCATGTCGCGCACCGCGAGCGCGATGCAGAACGGCATCGACGTGGTGAAGCTGGAGCCGGGGTTGCAGTCGGTGGACAGCGCCACCTCGACGCCGGCGGCGAGCAGCCGGCGGGCGTCGGGGTAGACCGCGCGGGTGGAGAACTCCGCGCCGGGGAGCAGCGTGGCCACCGTGTCGCCGGCCGCGAGCGCGTCCACGTCGGCGTCGGCGAGGTGGGTGCAGTGGTCGGCCGAGGCCGCGCCCAGCTCGACGGCCAGTCGTACGCCGGGCCCGTGCCCGAGCTGGTTGGCGTGGACGCGCGGGATCAGGCCCTTCGCCTTGCCGGCGGTCAGGATCGCCCGCGCCTGGTCGCCGTCGAACGCGCCGCGCTCGCAGAAGACGTCCACCCAGCGGGCGTGCGGCGCGCAGGCGTCCAGCATCGGGCCGGTGACCAGGTCGACGTAGCCGGCCGGGTCCTCGGCGTATTCCGGCGCGACGATGTGCGCGCCGAGATAGGTGGTCTCGGCGGTGAACGCCGACGCGATGCGCAGCGCGCGTTCCTCGTCGGCGACGGTGAGGCCGTAGCCGGACTTGATCTCGATCGTGGTGGTGCCCTGCCGCGCCGCCTCGCCGACCAGCCGGCCGGCGTTGGCGGCCAGGTGCTGCTCGCTCGCGGCCCGGGTCGCGGCCACCGTGGTACGGATCCCGCCGGCCCGGTACGCCTGGCCGGACATCCGCGCGTCGAACTCGGCGGTGCGGTCCCCGGCGAAGACCAGGTGCGAGTGCGAGTCGACGAAGCCGGGCTGGACCGCGCGGCCCTCGGCGTCGTGCCGGGTGTCCGCGTCCGGGGCGCTCGCGGCGGCCCCCACCCATACGATGCGGTCGCCGTCGAGCACGAGGGCCGCGTCCCGGAGCAGGCCGAGGGGGCCGGCGCCGAGTTCGGGGTCGTTGGTGACCAGCGAGCCGATGTTGGTGATCAGGGTGGTGGCCACGCGCGAGTGGTCCCTTCGGTCCGGGGTGGTGGCCGTTCGCGGCGGAGCGGCCGGGGTGCGAGGGAGACGGCCGCTCCGCAGGGGAGCGGCCGTGGATCAGCGGAACAGCTCGTGAATTGCCGTGGTCAGCGCCTGCGGGACCGCCTCCACGAGCTGGTGCACGCCGTCGCGGACGACCACCCGGCCGTCGACCAGCACGTGGGTGACGTCGCCCGCGGCGGCGGCGAACACGGCCGCCTCGCCCGCCAGCCGGGGCATGGTCCCGGCCAGCCGCACCGAGTCCAGACCGATCGTGGTGAGGTCGGCCAGGGCGCCCGCCTCGATCCGGCCCGCGTCCGGCCACCCGAGGGCCCGGTGGCCGACGGTCGTGGCGTACGCCAGCAGCGCGGCCGAGGTGAAGTGGCCGCGTCGCCCGGTGCGCAGGCGTTCGTCGAGTTCGACCGCGCGGGCCTCCTCGAACAGGTCGATCACCGCCTGGCTGTCGCTGCCCAGGGACAGCGGCACCCCGGCCCGGACCAGTTCGCCGGCCGGGCCGATGCCGTCGGCGAGGTCGCGCTCGGTGGTCGGGCAGAAGCACACCCCCGCCCCGGACCGGGCCAGTGCGGCGATGTCGGCGTCGGTGAGGTGGGTGGCGTGTACCGCCGTCGCGTTCGGGCTCCAGAACCCGTGCGCGTCGAGCAGCGCGGTGGGGGTCGACCCGTAGTGCGCGACGCACGCCGCGTTCTCGGCGGGCTGCTCGGACAGGTGCACGTGTACCGGCACACCCTCGGTCCGCGCCGCCCAGCCGGCGTAGTCGTCCTCCTTGGCGAACGCCCGCACGGAGTGGATGGCCGCCCCGATCCGGGTGTTGGCGTCGCCGCGCAGCGCACTCCAGCGCTCGTACCAGGCGTCGGAGTCGCCGTCGCCGAAGCGGCGCTGCACGCCCGCCAACGGCTGGTGGCCGTCGGCGGTGAGGCCGCCGTGCAGGTAGCAGGTGTCGAGCAGGGTGAGCCGCACGCCGGCCTGCCGGGCCGCCTCGATCAGCGCGTGGCCCATCGCGTTCGGGTCGTCGTACGGCGTGCCGTCCGGGCCGTGGTGCAGGTAGTGGAACTCGCCCACGGAGGTGATCCCGGCCAGCGCCATCTCGGCGTACACCGCCCGCGCGAGCGCGAGGTAGGTGTCCGGGTCGAGCCGGCCGGCCGCCTGGTACATCTGGTCGCGCCAGGTCCAGAAGGTGCCGGTGCCGGACTGGGTGCGCCCGCGCAGCGCCCGGTGGAAGGCGTGCGAGTGGGCGTTGGCCAGGCCCGGCAGGGTCAACCCGGGCAACACCGAGGCGCCGGCCGGCACCGGGCGGTCGGGGGTGACCGAGATGATGCGGCCGTCGGCGATCGAGAGCACCACGTCGCGCTCGATCCCGGTGCGGGTCCACACCAGTTCACACCAGTATTCGCTCACACCGCGTCCTCGCTCGTCAGGTCCGTCACCACGTCGGCCAGCGCCGCCACACCCGCGAGGCAGTCCACCATCTCCGCGCTCTCCGCCGGCGAGTGCGACACGCCGGTGGGGTTGCGGACGAACACCATCGCGGTGGGCACGTGCGCGGACAGGATGCCCGCGTCGTGGCCGGCGCCGGTGGGCAGGATCGGTGCGCCGCCGAGCCGCTTGGCGATGCGGTCGCGCAGCGGTGCGGCGAACTCGACGATCGGCGTGTACGACTCGCGGGCGACCTGGACACAGACCGCGTCGCGCTCGCCGCGCTCGGTGGCGGTGCGAATGATCTCGCCGACCACCTCGTCCAAGGTCTGCTCGTCGGCGGCGCGCGCGTCGAGCCAGCCGTGCACCTCGGACGCGATCGCGTTGGCCGCGCCGGGGCGCGCGTCGACCTTGCCGAAGGTGGCCAGGGCACCGGCGAGATGGGCCTTCTTGCGGGCCGCGAGCACGGTGTTGGCGTAGGTGAGCATCGGGTCGCGCCGGTCCTCCAGGCGGGTGGTGCCCGCGTGGTTGGCCTCGCCCCGGAAGTCGAAGCGCCAGCGCCCGTGCGGCCAGATCGCCGAGGCGACGCCCACCGCGCGGTCCCGGTGCACCAGGTCGCGGCCCTGTTCCACGTGCAGTTCGACGAACGCGGCGATGCGACCGAGCCGTTCGGGGTCGGGCCCGATCGCGGCCGGGTCGAATCCGGCTCGCTCCATCGCGTCGCCCAGGAACACCCCGTCGGCGTCCTTCAGCGCCCGCGCCTGCTCCGGGGTCAGTACCCCTGCGGACAACCGCGATCCGACGCAGGCCACGTTGAACCGGGCGCCCTCCTCGTCGCCGAAGTTGACGATGCCCAGCGGGCGGGTCGGCTCCTCGCCGCGCTCGCGCAGCAGGTCGAGCGCGGCGAAGGAGGAGACCACGCCCAGCGGTCCGTCGTAGGCGCCGCCGTCGGGCACCGAGTCGAGGTGACTGCCGATCACGACCGCGTCGGGGCCGGTCGCGGTCCACGCCCACTGGTTGCCGTTGCGGTCCTCCTCGTACAGCAGTCCCCGACTTTGCGCCTGCTCGCGAAACCACGCGCGGCACTCGGCGTCGGCCCCGGTCCACGCGAAGCGGCGATAACCGCCGGACGCGGCGCGACCCACCGGGAGCAGGTCGCGCCACATCGCCTCGAAGCCGGTGCTCACGCGTCGCCTTCTCGCATCGGCACTCGCACACCACGCTCGTCCGCGACCTCGCCGGCCAGGTCGTAGCCCGCGTCGACGTGGCGGATCACCCCCATGCCGGGGTCGTTGGTGAGCACGCGGCGGATCTTCTCGCCGGCCAGCGGCGTGCCGTCGGCGACGGTGACCTGGCCCGCGTGGATCGAGCGGCCGATGCCGACCCCGCCGCCGTGGTGGATGGACACCCACGAGGCGCCGGAGGCCACGTTGACCATCGCGTTGAGCAGCGGCCAGTCGGCGATCGCGTCGGAGCCGTCGAGCATGCCCTCGGTCTCGCGGTACGGGCTGGCCACCGAGCCGCAGTCGAGGTGGTCGCGGCCGATCACGATCGGCGCGGCCAACTCGCCCGAGGCGACCATGTCGTTGAACCGCTCGCCGGCCCGGTCCCGCTCGCCGTAGCCGAGCCAGCAGATCCGCGCGGGCAGCCCCTGGAAGTGCACCTTCTCCTGGGCCAGCTTGATCCAGCGGGCCAGCGACTCGTTCTCCGGGAACAGGTCGAGCACGGCCTTGTCGGTCTTGGCGATGTCGCGCGCGTCGCCGGAGAGCGCGGCCCAGCGGAACGGGCCCTTGCCCTCGCAGAACAGCGGCCGGATGTACGCCGGGACAAAGCCCGGGAAGTCGAACGCCCGCGTGTAGCCCGCGAGTTGCGCCTCGCCGCGGATCGAGTTGCCGTAGTCGAAGACCTCGGCGCCCTTGTCCTGGAAGCCGACCATGGCTTCGACGTGCCTGGCCATCGACTCGCGCGCGCGGTCGGTGAACTCGGCGGGCTTGGTCCGCGCGTATTCGGCCATGTCCTCGAACGCGACGCCGACCGGCAGGTAGGCGAGCGGGTCGTGGGCCGAGGTCTGGTCGGTGACGATGTCGATCGGGGCGTCCATCGCGAGCAGCTGCGGGACCAGTTCGGCGGCGTTGCCGAGCAGGCCGATGGACAGCGGCCGGCGGGCGTCGCGCGCCTCGACGGCGAGTTGCAGCGCGGCGTCCAGCGTCTCGACCCGGGTGTCGCAGTAGCCGTGTTCGATGCGCCGGTCGATGCGCGAGGGGTCGCAGTCGATACAGATGACCACGCCGCCGTTCATGGTGACGGCCAGCGGTTGCGCGCCGCCCATGCCGCCGAGCCCGGCGGTGAGGGTGATGGTGCCCTCCAGGCTGCCGCCGAAGCGCTTGGCGGCGACCGCGGCGAAGGTCTCGTAGGTGCCCTGGAGGATGCCCTGGGTGCCGATGTAGATCCACGAACCGGCGGTCATCTGGCCGTACATGGTCAGCCCGGCCGACTCCAGCCGGCGGAACTCCTCCCAGTTGGCCCAGTCGGGCACCAGGTTGGAGTTGGCGATCAGTACGCGCGGCGCCCACTCGTGGGTCTGCATCACGCCGACCGGACGGCCCGACTGCACGAGCAGCGTCTCGTCCTGCTTCAGCGTGGTCAGCGTGCGGGTGATCGCCTCGAAGGAGCGCCAGTCGCGGGCGGCCTTGCCGGTGCCGCCGTAGACGACCAGCTTGTCCGGGTGCTCGGCGACCTCGGGGTCGAGGTTGTTGAGCAGCATCCGCAGGGCGCCCTCCTGCTGCCAGCCCCGGGTGGTGAGCGTGCTGCCGCGCGGTGCGCGCACCTCGCGCGGTCCTGCGGTGTGGTCCGACATGGCGGCGCCCCTTCTGCTTCGGCGTGCATCGGTCCGTGTGCGGAACCGGATGCGGATCTGTTCGGGCATCTGTATGAAAACATTCAGTCGCTTTCGGAGTGAATCTATCTGTTCGATGAGGTGGCGCCAAGAGAGCCGGCCGAGTGGACCGCACGCGGACCGCGACAACAAGGGATTTGACCCATCCGGTGCCATTTCCGATGCCCGGTGATCGGCCGGGACCGGCGCCGGGTAGCCCGACCGCATGGATCTGCAGGAGGTGCTGTGGGCGATCACCGCCCTGGGTGCGTTCGTGGCGTTCGCGGGCCTGGTGATGCTGCTGGCCGGGCGTGGGCGGGAGCCGGGCGTGGTGGCCTTGGTGGTGATGACGGGCGCGCTGCTGTGCACCGGCGGCTTCCTGCTCAGCGTTCCGCGCTATCGGGACACCGCGCTGATCGCCGGCGGCTCGGCGGCGGTGGGCGTCCTGGCCATGCTCGCGGCGATCACGCTGATGCCGGCGCACCGGGGGGCGGGTGACGGGCGGCGCGGAGTGACGTTGGAGAAGCACCCGGGGCGGCGCGGCTGAGTGGGGTGCCGCTTCCGCTCGGTCCCGCTCAGCCCTGCCTGCCGTAGAGGCGGAGCGCGATCGGGGCGCACACGAGGGCGATGCCGGCGGTCGTGGCGAGGGACCAGGCGACCGCGCCGCCGGCGGCGCCGGTGTGGTTCATCAGGTCCCGGGACGCGGTCGCGAGCAGGCTGAGCGGGTTGACGTCGACGAAGGCCCGGAGCCAGCCGGGCATGGTGTCGGGCCGCACGAAGATGTTGCCGGCGAAGGAGAGCGGGATCAGTACGGCGTTCGCGATGCTCAGCACGACGGCCGGGTCGCGCACGACCAGGGCGACTGCGGCCCAGAGCAGGGACAGCGCGAGTCCGAACACGATCACCAGGGCCACGGCGGCGAGCACCCCCGGCGCGCCGCCGGCGGGGCGGTAGCCCATGGCCAGGCCGAGGCCCACCACGATGGTTGAGGCGAACAGGTAGCGGGCGGCGTCGCTGAGCAGGCCGCCGAGGATGAAGGCGCCGCGCCACACGGGCAGGCCGCGGAAGCGGTCGAAGGCCCCGCTGCGCACGTCCTGCGCGAGTCGGGCCCCGCCGTACATCGTGACGATCGCGATGCTCATGCCGAGCACGCCGGGCAGGAGGGTCGTGAGGTAGTCGCCGGTCGATCCGCCGAGCGCGCCGCCGAACAGGTAGGTGAACAGCACGGTGAACAGGATCGGGATGGCAGCGGAGTCCACGAGTTGTTTGGGGTCGTGCCTGATCTTGAGCATGGCGCGCCGGCCGAAGGCGGCCGAGGCGGCGAGTGCCCCGGCGTGGTGACGGACCCGCCCGGCGGCGAGCAGGGCGTCGATCGGGTCGGCGTGCGCCGCGGCGGCCCGGGTCTTCATGCCTGCGACTCCTCGTGGTCGGCGCCGGCCGGAGCGGTCCGCCGGCCGGTCAAGGCAAGGAATGCCTCGTCGAGGCTGGGCCGGCCGAGGGAGAACTCGGCGATGCCCACCCCGGCGTCGGCCAACCGGGTCATCGTGTGCCCGACCAGTCGGCCGACGTCCGCCGAGTCGGATCCGCCGGCGAGCGCCACGGACAGGGCGAGCGGGTCGTCGGCGAGCCGGACCGAGCCCGGGACGTCGGCCAGGATGCGGAGCGCCCGGGGGCGGTGCTCGCCGTCGAGCAGTCGCAGGTGCAGCGTGCCCGCGCCGACGCGGGACTTGAGCCGGGCACCGGTGCCCTCGGCCACGATCCGGCCGTCGTCGATGACCGCGATGCGCTCGGCGAGCCGGTCGGCCTCCTCCAGGTACTGGGTGGTGAGCAGCACGGTGGTGCCCGTCGCGGCGATCCGGCGGACCAGCTCCCACACCCGGTTGCGGCTGTGCGGGTCGAGGCCGGTGGTCGGCTCGTCGAGGAAGAGCACGTCGGGGGTCGTGATCAGGCCCGCGCCGATGTCGAGCCGGCGGCGCATGCCTCCCGAGTAGCCGCTCACCGGGCGGCCGGCCGCGCGGGTGAGATCGAACGCGGCGAGCAGGTCGTCGGCGCGCCGGGCGGCGGCGGCCCGGGTCAGGCCGTGCAGTCGGCCCAGGATCAGCAGGTTCTCGCGGCCGGTCAGGTCCTCGTCGAGGGAGGCATACTGGCCGGTCACCGCCACCCGGGCGCGGATCGCGTGTGCCTCGGTCGTTACGTCGTGGCCGAGCACGCGGGCGGTGCCGCCGTCCGGCCGGGTCAGCGTGGCCAGGATGCGGATCGTGGTGGTCTTGCCCGCCCCGTTGGGGCCGACGAACCCGAACACCTGTCCCCGCCCGATGGTGAGGTCGATGCCGTCCAGCGCGCGATTGCCGCCGAAGACCTTGACCAGACCGCGTGCCTCGATCGCCGGGTGATCGCCACCCGAGCTTTTCTTTGACATGACGTAAGAGTTGAGCGAACTCTTGCAGCTTGTCAAGGTTATGGCGGGAGCCATAGATTCCGGACATGGTCGACCCGCCCGCCACCGCTCCGCCGCCGGCTCGCCGCCGCCGCGCCGACGCCCGACGCAGCATCGGCGCCATCCTCGACGCGGCCCGGGTGGTGCTCGGCGAACGGCCCGACGCGAGCATGGAGGACATCGCCGGCGCGGCGGGCGTCACGCGCCAGACCGTCTACGCGCACTTCCCGTCCCGGGACGCACTGGTGGCCGGGCTGGTCGAGTCCGCAGCCGCCGAATACGCCGGCCTGCTCGACGAAGCGGACCTCGACACGGCCCCGCCGGTGGAAGCCCTGACCCGATTCCTCGACGCCGGCTGGCGCTTCCTGGACCGCTACCCCCTGCTCGTCAACGCCGGCGCCCCCCGAATCCCCCGCCCGATCGACGACCCCCACGACTTCGCCCCACCGCGCCTGAAACGCCTCCTACAACGCGGCCAAGATGCAGGCGACTTCTCCCCAACGCCCCCGGCGTCCTGGCTGGCCACCACCATCTTCGCCCTCCAACACGCAGCAGTAGCCGAAACCACCACCGGCCACCTCACCAGAGCCGAGGCACAAACCCTGTGCCTACAAAGCACCCTCCGCCTGTGCGGCGCCAATCCGGATCACCACTGATTCCAGCCGATTTCACCGGCAAAGCCACCGTGCCCACGCAACGCCCGCGATGGTCCAACCGCATCAACCGCCGTACCGCCCGTAGCAGTTCCACCTCAGTCGGCAGCCGCGCCCTCCGAGAACGCGGGTACGGCTGTGCCGTGTTCGACTATTCGGCGAAAGACTCGGCGACCTGGTCGACCGGGTGCGCAATCTGCTCGCCGGACGTCATGTCGCGAACGATCACCTCACCGGCGGCTCGTTCGCGGTCGCCGTAAATCAGACAGAACCGCGCGCCTTCGGCCGCCGCCCACTTCAACTGCCGGGCGAGCTTGCTACTCGAACCCATGTAGACGCCCGTACGCAGCCCGACGCGACGGACTGCGGCAGCCATCCGAAACGCTTCGTCGGCGTGGTCGTCTCCGAGCACGGTCACCGCGACGTCCAGCACAGAAGCAGGCTTCTCGCCGGCCGATGTCAGCAGTGGAAGGATGCGTTCGATTCCCAACGACCCACCACAAGCGGGCGTTTCGGCGCCGCCGGACATGCGCCCGATGAGGCCGTCGTACCGTCCGCCCGAGGCGATCGAGCCGGGCATGCCCGGTGCTGTCACCTCGTAGATGACACCCGTGTAGTAGTCGAGACCCCGAACCAGGCTGGGCACAAAGCTGATGCGCTCGCGCGGGACGGTGGCGGACAGCAGATCCAGCAGCCGATCGATCTCGACCAACCCTTCCTGTCCGATGGGACTGTTCGTCAACTCCTTGCGAATGCGTGTGATCGAGTCAGGCGCCGTGAGGTCGGCTACCAGGCTGCTCGCGGTTGCTTCGAACTGGCCGCGGCCTTCGACCAGTTCCCGTACGACCGCTTCCGGGCGGAGCTTGTCGAGTTTGTCCAACGTGATCAGCACGCCTCCGCCGGCGTCGGCCGGCACCCCGTACACCTCCAACAGCCCCATGAGGACCTTGCGACTGTTGACCATGAATCGGAACTCGGGAACGCCGAGTGCATCCAGCGCTTCATACAGAGCGGACACGACCTCGGCGTCGGCCAGTGGGGACGCGGTACCCACAACGTCCAGGTCACATTGCACAAACTCCCGAAACCGACCCTTGCCCGGGCGATCGGCGCGCCATACAGGCGCCAGTGCGTACCGCTTGTACGGCGTCGGAAGCCGGCTCCCGTACGCTGCCACGACCCGCGCGAGAGGGACCGTGTGGTCATAGCGCAGCGCCAGATCCGCTTCCCCGGTCGCTTCGTGCTCCCCACGCCGAAGGATCTTGAAGACAAGCTTGTCGCCTTCGTCGCCGTACTTGCCCGTCAGAACTTCGAGCCGTTCGAACGCGGGAGTCTGCAGGGGCTGGAAGCCATACCGAGCAAAGACGTCTCGAACCGTGGCGAACGCCCGTTCGCGGGCTTCGGATTCGGCCGCGAGGAAATCCCTCGTACCGGACGGGGGAAGGAAGCTTTCGGTTGCCATGGGATGAATGATTCCGCATTTCGAGCAGGCGCCCATCGCTCTCGGGCCGCCCGTCCGGGCGGTCGCGGCCGAAGGTGGCGACGGGGACGACGGCACCGGCAACGAGTGCGCTACGAACGCACAGACCGATGTTCGAGACAGCAAGAACCCGGCGGGACCGGCGTTCGCCGTTCGGTCCGGCGCCTGGATGTCGTTCGTCTCCGCGGTTCGCTGACCTTCGGGACGGCGAAAGCCCCTCTCGTGGAGGGGCTTTCGCTTTTTGCCGACGGCCGATCGCCGGTGCGTCCTCGGCGGCGCGCGGTTCGGGCGCTCGGTCGGTCAGGACGGCCAGGCGCTCGCCTGCCAGGCGCCCGGGCCCGGCCGCAACGGTCGGCGTACCAGGCGCGCCGGGTCGTTCCACTGCGACGGGGCCGCCGGCGCCGGCGCGGGTGCGCCGCCGCCGCTCGCCTTGGCCGCCACGACGGTGACGATCACCGCCAACTCCTCCGGGGTGGGTTCACCCCGCACCACCTTGATCATGGGGACCTCCGGGTCCTGGCCGGGCTAGAGCGGGATGTTGCCGTGCTTCTTCGGCGGCAGCGTCTCGCGCTTGCCGCGCAGTGCCCGCAGCGCCTTGACCACGTGGGCCCGGGTGGACGACGGGCGGATGACCGCGTCCACGTAGCCGCGCTCGGCGGCCACGTACGGGTTGCACAGCGTGTCCTCGTACTCCTGGATCAGCCGCGCGCGGGTCGCCTCGGGGTCGTCCGAGGCGGCGATCGTGCGCCGGTGCAGGATGTTGGCCGCGCCCTGCGCGCCCATCACCGCGATCTGCGCGGTCGGCCAGGCCAGGTTGACGTCGGCGCCCAGGTGCTTGGAGCCCATCACGTCGTACGCGCCGCCGTACGCCTTGCGGGTGATGATCGTGACCAGCGGCACGGTGGCCTCGGCGTAGGCGTAGATCAGCTTCGCGCCGCGGCGGATGATGCCGTTCCACTCCTGGTCGGTGCCCGGCAGGAAGCCCGGGACGTCGACGAAGGTGAGCACCGGGATGTTGAACGCGTCGCAGGTGCGCACGAACCGGGCGGCCTTCTCCGACGCGTCGATGTCGAGCGTGCCGGCGAACTGCATCGGCTGGTTGGCCACGATGCCCACGGAGCGGCCCTCGACCCGGCCGAAGCCGACCACGATGTTGGGCGCGAACAGCGGCTGGACCTCCAGGAAGTCCGCATCGTCCAGGACGTGCTCGATCACCGTGTGGATGTCGTACGGCTGGTTCGCCGAGTCCGGGATCAGCGTGTCGAGGTCACGGTCGTAGTCCGTGGTCTCGAGGTCGGCCTCCTCGTCGAAGGACGGGGCCGGCTCCAGGTTGTTGCTCGGCAGGTACGACAGCAGGCCCTTGACGTAGTCGAGCGCGTCCTTCTCGTCGGCGCCCATGTAGTGCGCGTTGCCCGACTTGCTGTTGTGCGTGCGCGCGCCGCCCAAATCCTCCATCGTGACGTCCTCGCCGGTGACCGTCTTGATCACGTCGGGGCCGGTGATGAACATCTGCGAGGTCTGGTCGACCATCACCACGAAGTCGGTGAGCGCGGGGGAGTACACGTGGCCGCCCGCGGCGGCGCCCATGATCAGCGAGATCTGCGGGATCACCCCGGAGGCGATCACGTTGCGCCGGAAGATCTCGCCGTACAGGCCGAGCGAGACCACACCCTCCTGGATGCGCGCGCCGCCGCCCTCGTTGATGCCCACCAGCGGGACGCCCGTCTTGATCGCGAGGTCCTGGACCTTGACGATCTTCTCGCCGTACACCTCGCCGAGGCTGCCGCCGAAGACGGTGACGTCCTGGGAGAACACGCACACCTGGCGGCCGTCGACGGTGCCGGAGCCGGTCACCACGCCGTCGCCGTAGGGGCGGTTGGCCTCCAGGCCGAAGTTGGTGGAGCGGTGCCGCGCGAACTCGTCGAGCTCGACGAAGGAGCCCTCGTCGAGCAGGTATTCGATCCGCTCGCGGGCGGTCATCTTGCCCTTGGCGTGCTGCTTCTCGACCGCTCGGGCGCTTCCCGCGTGCACCGCCTCGTCGATCCGGCGCTCGAGATCGGCCAGCTTTCCGGCGGTGGTGTGGATGTCGGGATCGCCCTGTACTGGGTCCATCGTGCTGACTCCTGTCACGTCGAACGGCGGCGATCGGTAGCGTAGCCGCGCCACGCCGGCGACCATCACCGCCCTGCCCCGCAGTGCCTTCTAGGGTGATCGAATGGACTCTCCTTACAAGGATCTCGACCGCCCTCCGCTGCGTGAGGCGGCCCTGCGTCGGGCCCTGTTGGTGCCGGGCGGCCTGTGGCGCGAGCTGGACGTGCTGCCCGAGACCGGCTCGACCAACGCCGACCTGGCCAACCGGGCCGACGAGGCCGAGGGGCTGGTACTGGTCGCCGAATCGCAGGTGGCGGGCCGGGGTCGGCTGGATCGGCGGTGGACCGCGCCGCCGCGCTCGGGCCTGGCGGTGTCGATGACGCTGGCGCCGAACGAGGTCCCGGTCGCGCGCTGGGGCTGGCTCCCGCTGCTCGCCGGGGTGGCCGCGGCGTCGGCGGTGTCCCGGGTGGCCGGGGTCGACGTGCGGCTGAAGTGGCCGAACGACCTGCTGGTGGGCGAGCGCAAGCTGGCCGGGATCCTGGCCGAGCGGGCCGGGTCGAGCGTGGTCCTGGGCATCGGGCTGAACGTTTCGCTGCACGAGGACGAACTGCCGGTACCGACCGCGACCTCGCTGCTCCTGGCCGGCGCCGAGAGCACCGACCGGGACCCGATCCTGCGGGCGCTGCTGCGCGAGGTGGAGGAGTGGTACACGCGGTGGCGGCTCGCGGAGGGCGATGCGCGTGCGTGTGGGTTGGCGGCCGCGTACACCGACGCGTGCGCCACCATCGGGCGGCGGGTCCGGGTCGAGTTGCCGGCGAAGCCGACGCTGGAGGGGCCGGCGACGGGGATCGACGACGAGGGTCGGCTTTTGGTCACCGGGCCGGAGGGGCAGGTGGCGGTGGGCGCGGGGGACGTGGTGCACGTTCGGCCTGCGGCGTGAGGGTTTTGCTCCCACCCGCCCACCCGTTGCGTCATGCGGGAAAGGCTGCGGATTTACTGCCGGGGGCGAGCCCGGTGTGACCTCGCGGCCGAATGCTCAGGTCGGTTTGCGCCATACGGAGACGTGTTTGGTGGAGTCCTGGGTGAAAGGAGCTCCGTGCCAGTCGGCGACGCGGCGCTCCAGGGTGAGGCCGGCGATGCGGGCCATCAGGTCGAGTTCCGCCGGCCAGGCGTATCGGTGCCGGGAGTGGCCTCGGCGGTAGCGGCCGTCGTCGCCGTCGCGGGTGAAGTGGTGTGAGACGAGGATCTGCTCGACCAGGTCGAAGGTGTCGAAGCCGAGGTGCCGCTCGGAGACGTCGAACGGCACCGCGACCTGGCCGGGCGGCAGGAAGCGCAGCGGCGGTATGCCCAGCTCGATGACGAATCGGCCGCCGGGCCGCAGGTGGCGCGCGGCGTTGCGGAAACACTCGACCTGCTCGTCCTGGGTGAGCAGGTTCGTGATGGTGTTGTAGACGAGGTAGACCAGGGTGAACTCGCCGGGGACGACGGTGCCGGCCATGTCCCCGATGACCACCGGGAGCGTGTCCTCGTCGATCTTGCGCCGCAGGACCGCCGCCATGTGCTCGGACAGTTCGATGCCCACCACCGGGACGCCGCGTTCTTGCAGCGGGACGCCCACGCGCCCGGTTCCGATGGCGAACTCCAGGGCCGGGCCGGCTCCGGCCAGTTCGGCGAGGAAGGCGAGGGTCGGTTCGAGAACGGCGGCCGACGCCATCTCGGCCTCCTCGGCGTCGTAGCGCTCGGCGGTCGCCCGGCTCCACAGCTCACTGCTCGTCATGGACGGCCACTCTGGGCGGCGCCGAGCGGGCTGTCGACGCATTTATGGCGATGAACGGCATGCCTCCGCCCCTCTCGCCCGGGAGAACCGCACAATCGTGGGTGACCCCCAGGAGGCCCGGTGTTCACAACCACAGCCGAGGTCGACGACGACATCCTCTTCGTCGTGCGCCCGCACTGGATGCACCTCGTCCGTCCCGCCCTGGCCCTGTTCGGCACGGTCGCCGTCACCGGCTTCCTCGCCGCGCTCACGCCCCCGACCTCGGCGGGCGGCTGGATCCAGCCCGCCGTGCTCCTGGCCGGCCTGGCGGTCCTGGTGCGCTGGAGCGTCGCGCCGTGGCTGGCCTGGCTGGGCACCATGTACTCGGTCGCCGCCGACCGACTGACCGTGCGCACCGGCGCGCTGACCCGGGAGATCCGGGTGGTGCCGTTCGCGCGGGTGGCCGACGTGCTGATCGAGCACGAGTCGTTCGTGGACCGGATGCTCGGCGCCGGCACCATCGCCCTGGTGCCCGTCGACGACGACCGGGAACGCCTGGAACTGCCCGCTCTGCCGCACGTGGTGCGCCTGCAGAGCGAGCTGCTCGTCCTCGTCGAGCGGGCCGCCGCCGGGCGGAAGAAGCACGTGGGACCGCCCGACCCCGAACCTTTGTGACCCCCGACACGTAGTGTGGCTCCGACGAGACCATCCTTCGCACACCCGGTGGAGCCACATGCCCGAGGAACGGACCCGCGTGGAGCCCGGCGCGGGCGCCGGGGCCGACGCGGTCGATCAACCCGCCCTGCCCGACCTGTCCGACATCGAGGCGGTCAACAACACGATCGCCGACGTCGAACAGGTCGTCCTGGGCGCGCCCAGGCGCTACACCTCCGGTCAGGTCGCCGACCTGGTCGGTGTGCCCCTCGACGAGGCCCGCCGATTGTGGCGCGGCCTGGGCTTCGCCGACTTCGGCCCGGCCCGCGCGTTCACCGACGCCGACGTCGCGGCCCTCAAGCACCTGCGCGAGCTGACCGAGTCGGGGCTGCTGCCGGCCACCGTAGCGGCGCAGTTCGTCCGCTCCGTGGGCCAGACCATGGCCCGGTTCGCCGAATGGCAGACCGAGGCGTGGGTGGAATACATCGGCAACGAGCTGACCGGAAGCCGTTCCGAGCAGGTGGTCACCACCGCCGGCGACGTGATGCTCGAACTCGAACCGCTGGTCATCTACGCCTGGCGCCGGCACCTGGCCGCGGCCAGTTCGCGGGCCATGCAGGGGCTCACCGACCAGCAGACGGTGGGCCAGTCGCTCGCCGTCGGGTTCGCCGACCTGGTCGGCTTCACCCGGTTGTCGCGCAACCTGGAGGAGGCCGAGCTGGGCCGCCTCGTCCAGACCTTCGAGGACACCGCCGTCGACGTGATCGCCGAACAGGGCGGGCGCCTGGTCAAGACGCTGGGCGACGAGGTGTTGTTCGTGACCTTCTCGCCGGACTCGGCCGTGGAGCTCGGGCTGCGGCTGGTCGAGGCGATGGCCGAGGAGGAGATCCTGCCCGCGCTGCGGGTGGGCATCGCGTACGGCCACGTGTTGTCCCGGATGGGAGACGTGTTCGGGACCACGGTGAACCTGGCCAGCCGGCTGACCGCGCTCAGTCCCAAGGACGCGGTGGTGGTCGACCGGGAGCTGGCCGCAGCCCTCGAAGGGGACACCCGCTACGAGCTGCATCCGATGTGGCGGCGTCCGGTCCGCGGTCTGGGGCTGGTCGAACCCTGGACGGTGTGCCGCCCGGGGGCGCCGATACCGCAGTGACTCGCGTACCGCAGTGACTCCGGTACCGCAGTGATTCCCATACCGCAGGGACCCCGGACCCGCTCGACCCGCCCGGCGTGCGCGCCGGCGGCTCGGCGGGTCAGCCGAACGCCTCGCGCAACGATCGCAGCCCGGGGCGCAGCACCGCGTGTTCGAGTTCGCGCAGCAGCGGAAGTTGTTCGGCGGGTGTGCTCTCGAACCGGACCGACCAGACGACCAGGCACATCGTGCCGCCGGCGATCGATTCGAGCGCGAGCCGGCCGGACAGCGGCAGGCCGTCGAGCGTGCGATAGCGGTAGAAGTGCCCCGCCGCGTCGTGCTCGACCAGTCGTTCGCGGACTGTCGTACCGTCGGGTGTACGCAGCCGCCGCTCGTCCCCGGAGTGTTCCTCGACCGGCCACGGATGCCATGCGGACGGGTCCTCGAAGTCTCCTACCGCCTCCCAGATCCGGGCGGCCGGTACGTCGATCGCGGCGATGACGGAAAGCGTGGGCACGCGTGGCTCCTTCGGACTGTGCCCGCGACCGTACCCTTTCGGTCGAGATCGCGGGAGCCTTCCACGTTCTCTTCACAACCTGGCGCCCTCGCGCGCCGCGGTTTGCCACAGCCCGGACACGGGCCGGACACGGGGCGTTGCGGAGCCGGGCCACAGGAGTAATGTGCGCAGGACGCGAAGCCGGGGTATACAAGCGCTTCGCTCGGACCGGCGCGAGCCCGGCTCGCGCGCGGGCGCTCGGCGGACGCACGGGAGCTGTCTGGGGCCCAATCAGGAACGCACGCGAACAGCGACCCGTCGAGGTGACGGCATGACGCGGGTGCACGTTGCCGTTAATCGGGCAATATATGACATATCCTCTGGTCTCGGTACCGGCGGATTGGGGGTGAGAACCGTAGCTTCGCGACCCGATTCGAGCACTCCCGGAACCGACGGTTCGGGCGGCCCTGCCGACGACCTGCCCGGTATGCCCGGCGACACGTGTCCGGAACCCGCCGCCCTGGTCGAGGGACCCGACGCCGCCCGTCGACTGCACGCGATCATCCACCTGGCCAAGACGCTCGCCACGACCCACCACTTCTCCGAGGTGGTCCGCGTCTCGGCGGCCCAGGCACGCCTGGCGATGGGCGCCGCGCACGCCTCCATCTCGGTCTGGGAGCGGGACAGCGGCCGACTGCGGGTGCTGGTCAACGACGGCGAGCTGGCCGAAGGCGAGGAGCCGCTGCCGGCCGCGGAGACGTATCCGGTCACCGACTTCCCCGACATCATCGAGTCGGAGGGCTGGCCCACCACGTGGTCGCGGTGCGTGGACGACCCGGAGCACACACGCGACCCCGAGCGGGTCGCGGCGATGTTGCGCCGGGGGCGGCACGACTGCATGGTCGCGCCGATCATGGTCGAGGGCCGGGTGTGGGGCGAGCTGTATCTGGCCCGGCGGGCCGACCAGCCGCGCTTCGAGCCGGTGGACGCCGAGTTCGCGGGTGTGCTGGCCGCGCAGATCTCGGCCGGCCTGGCCCAGGCGGAACACTTCGAGCGGATCGAGAAGCTGGCCTTCACCGACCCGCTGACCGGTCTGGCCAACCGTCGCGCGATCGACGCCCGGCTGGACGAGGCGATGGCCCGGCACTACCGGGACGGCGTCGTGGTCAGCCTGATCGTCTGTGACGTCAACGGCCTCAAGCGGCTCAACGACGAACGCGGGCACGATGTCGGCGACCGCCTCCTGGAGCGTTTCGCCGACCAACTCTCCGCGTGCGGCGCGATGTTGCCTGGGGCGACCGCCGCCCGGCTCGGCGGCGACGAGTTCTGCGTACTGGTCGAGGGCTACCCGCCCGACGACGTGGTCGCGGTCGCCGAGGAACTGTGCCGCCGGGCGCTGCGCATGCACAACGGCGAGGGCGTGGCCTGCGGCGTCGCCTCCACCGGCGACCCGGTGGGCCCGGTGACCAGCGCGGACCGGCTCTTCCGACTCGCCGACGCGGCGCAGTACCGGGCCAAGGGCTCGCGCTCGACCCGCCCGGTGGTCGCCGGGCGCGGCCAACAGCCCGACCTGACCCTGTCCCTGGCCCGCGAGGCGCAGGACGAGGCGGAGGCCGAGGGCCCCGGCCCGCACCGTGACCGCCGCCGGTTCCGCGGCGCGCTGCACAACGCCGAGCCGGGCCGGCTGCTGGCCGCGGTACTCGCGGTCCTGGACGAGCGCGAACCCAAGAGCGTGCACCGGGCGGACACGCTGGGCCGCCTGGAGATCGTCGCGGACACCTTCGCCCGGATGCTGGACGGGGTGGCGTGGTGGGTGTCGTACCTGCCGCCCGGCGGCCGGGTGTTGCGCACGGTGCGCTATTCGATCCACCGGCTGACCGGTGTGCAGAGCGAGTCCGGGTCGCGCTACGACGCGGTGACCGCCGAATACGACCTGGCGCACTATCCGGCCACCGCCGACGCGGTCCAGGGCGGCGGCTTCGTCGCCGAACTCGGCGATCCGGGCACCGACCCGGCCGAGGAGGACCTGCTCCTGGTGGGCGGCTACAAGGCGATGGTCGCGGCGGGCGGGAGCAATGCGGCGGGCGGCTGGCTGGTGGAGATCTACGCCGACGACCTGAGCCTGAGCGTGACCGGGCTCGCCCCGGTGCTGCGCGCGCTGGTCG
Organism: Embleya sp. NPDC059237; assembly: GCF_042754105.1. Classification (NCBI taxonomy): domain Bacteria; kingdom Bacillati; phylum Actinomycetota; class Actinomycetes; order Kitasatosporales; family Streptomycetaceae; genus Embleya; species Embleya sp. NPDC059237. The sequence continues at coordinate 36,061 of NZ_JBHZAE010000012.1, forward strand.
CGGTGGCGCTGACCGGCGGCGCGTCGCTGCCGGACTGACGCCGGGGCGGACCGGGGTGCGCGCGAGCGCTCGGAAGTGGTTCGGGAGTGCTCAGGCGGTCGTGGCGGGCTCGGACACCGTGATCCGATCCGGGAGGCTGTACACATTCGCCGAGCGGCCGCGCAGGAAGCCGACCAGGGTCACACCCGCGTCCGCGGCCAGGTCCACCGCCAGACCGGACGGCGCGGACACCGCGGCCATCACCGGCACCCCCGCCATCGCGGCCTTTTGGGTCAGCTCGAACGAAGCCCGCCCGCTGACCATCAACACATGCCCGGCCAGCGGCAGCCGCCCCTCGCGCAGCGCCCACCCCACCACCTTGTCCACCGCGTTGTGCCGACCCACGTCCTCGCGCACGCACACCATCTCGCCGGCGGCGGTGAACAGCCCCGCCGCGTGCAGGCCGCCGGTACTGGCGAACACCTTCTGCGCCGCGCGCAGCCGGTCGGGCAGCGTGTACAGCACCTCCGCGTCCACCCGCACCTCGTCCGCGCGCACGTCGAAGCGCGACATCCGGCGCAGCCCCTCGATGCCGGTGCTGCCGCAGATCCCGCACGCGCTCGACGTCCACACCCCGCGCATCAGGCCCGGATCCGGGGCCGGCACGTGCGGCGCGAGCACCGCGTCCACCACGTTGTACGTGTTGCGGCCCTCGTCGTCGGTGCCCGCGCAGTAGCGCATCGCGGCCAGGTCCTCGGCCGCGCCGACCACCCCCTCGGCCGCCAGGAACCCGGCGACCAGGTCGAAGTCGTCGCCGGGGGTGCGCATCGTCACCGTGACGGTGCGCCCGCCGAGCCGGATGTCGAGCGGCTCCTCGGCGACGAGCGTGTCGATCCGCGGTACGGGGGGCGCGTCGCCGCCCAGCCGTACGACCTTGTGGCGAGAGGTGACCCGACCCACGACCCTGCCTTTCCCTGGTGCGTTCCCGACGGTGTTTCCCCGACGCTCGCGCGCTTCGATCCGGATCGGATGCCCCGCGCGAACGTACGAACTCCTTCAGGCACGGTAGCCGCCCTGGCGTTGTCGCGATCCATGCACATAATGTTCGAGTGAATAACGATCTGCACAGCGCCCCCGAAGCAGCTCCCGCCACCGTCCTGATCGGCGAGGCCGGGATGTCCCCGAGGGACGTCCTCGCGGTCGCCCGCGCCGGCGCACGCGTCGAACTCGCCGAAAGCGCGATCAAGGCGATGACCGGCTCCCGGGCCGTCGTCGAAGGACTCGCCGCGCGCACCGAACCCGTCTACGGGGTGTCCACCGGCTTCGGCGCGCTCGCCGTCCGGCACATCAGCCCCGAACTGCGTACGCGCCTGCAGCACTCGCTGGTCCGCTCGCACGCCGCCGGGATGGGCCCGCGCGTCGAGGACGAGGTGGTCCGCGCGCTGATGCTGCTCCGGCTGAAGACGCTGTGCTCGGGTCGTACGGGCGTGCGGCCGGTCGTCGCGCGCACCATGGCCGCGCTGCTGAACGCCGGCATCACGCCGGTGGTGCGCGAATTCGGCTCGCTCGGGTGCAGCGGGGACCTGGCTCCGCTCGCGCACTGCGCCCTCGTGCTCACCGGCGAGGGCGAGGCGGCCGGCCCCGACGGCGAGGTGCGTCCCGCCGCCGAGCTGCTCGCCGCCGCCGGGATCGAGCCGATCGAGCTCAAGGAGAAGGAGGGTCTGGCGCTGATCAACGGCACCGACGGCATGCTCGGCATGTTGTTGATGGCCGGCGCCGACCTCGCCCGACTGTTCACCACCGCCGACATCACCGCCGCGATGACGATGGAGGCGCTGCTCGGCACCTCGCGCGTGCTCGACCCGGCGCTGCACGCCATCCGCCCGCACCCGGGCCAGGCGGCCAGCGCGGCCAACATGCTGCGGGTGCTCCAGGGCTCGGCGCTGACCGGGCACCACCAGGACGCCGCGCCGCGCGTGCAGGACGCCTACTCGGTGCGCTGTGCCCCGCAGGTGGCCGGCGCCGGCCGGGACACCCTGGCCCACGCGCTGCTCGTCGCCGACCGCGAACTGGCCGCCGCCGTGGACAACCCGGTGATCCTGGCGGACGGCCGGATCGAGTCCAACGGCAACTTCCACGGCGCCCCGGTCGGCTACGTGCTCGACTTCCTCGCCGTCGCGGTCGCCGACCTCGGCTCGATCGCCGAGCGCCGCACCGACCGGCTGCTCGACCCGTCCCGCTCGCACGGCCTGCCCGCGTTCCTCGCCGACGACCCGGGCGTCGACTCCGGCCTGATGATCGCGCAGTACACCCAGGCCGCGCTGGTCTCCGAGTGCAAGCGCCTGGCGGTGCCCGCCTCCGCCGACTCCATCCCCAGCTCGGCGATGCAGGAGGACCACGTCTCGATGGGCTGGAGCGCGGCCCGCAAGCTGCGCCGCGCGATCGACAACCTGAATCGCGTTCTGGCGATCGAGCTGACCACCGCCGCCCGGGCGCTGGACATGCGGGTGGCCGCCGGGGCCGGTGCGCCCGCGCCCGCGACCGCCGCGGTGGTGGCCGCGCTGCGGGCGAGCGGCGGCGAGGGAGTGGGCCCGGACCGCTTCCTGGCACCGGATCTGGAGGCCGCCGACGCCTTCGTCCGCGCCGGCGGTGTGATCGAGGCCGCCCGCTCGGTGGCCGGCGAGCTGAACTGATTCCCTGTCAGATCAGGCAGGATGACCTGATACCGCGGCCGGGACCGACGCAGGTCCCCGGCCGCGGCATCGGCGCGGACCGCGATCGGCCCGCGCCGGCCCGGGTCCGCGGCGGTACCCGGGCGACGTCCGAACAGCGAGGAGACATGCCGGTGGCCGACGACGACGCGAGCCCTTCCGCCCGCCTGCTCGCCCTGTTCGAGCGCCACCGGCTCACCCCCACCCAGCGCCGGATCGCGCACTGCCTGGTCCGGCACGCGGGCGAGGCGGTGTTCCTCTCCAGCGTCGAGGTGGCCCAACTCGCCGGGGTCAGCCAGCCCTCGGTGACCCGGTTCGCGGTCGCGCTCGGCTTCGACGGATACCCGGCGCTGCGCCGGCACCTGCGCGAGTTGGGCCTGCCGACCACGCCCGAGTCGGCCACCGAGGTGGACCGCAACGAGTACGTCGGCGCCGTGCACGCCGAGATCGCCAACCTGGCCCGGCTCGCGGATCAACTCGCCGACCCGGGCCCGATCGCGCGCGCGGCCGAACTGCTCGCGCCCTCGCGTCCGTTGGTGGTGCTCGGGCTGCGTACCGGGATGGCGCCCGCGCGCGGCTTCGGCTACTTCGCCGCCAAGGTGCTGCCCGAGGTCCGGGTCCTGGACGAGGGCGGCTCGCTGCTCGTGGACCGGCTCGACCAGGCCCGCGCGGCGGGCGCCACGGGCCTGCTGTGCTTCGCGCTGCCGCGCTACCCGAGGGAGTTGGGCGAGGGCCTGCGGGTCGCGCGCGACCTCGGCCTGAGCATCGTGACGGTCACCGACAGCCCGTTCGCCCCTGCGGCGGCGCTGTCCGACGCGGTCCTGATCGCGGGTGTCGGCTCGCAACTGGTCTTCGACTCGTACGGCGCCCCGATCCTGATGGGCCAGATCCTCCTGCAGGCCATGTGCGACATCGAACCCACCCGAACCCAGGCCAGACTCGAAGACTTCGAACGCCAAGCCGGCGAACGGGGCCTGTTCGCGACGTGAGCGGCGCAACGCATACGCGTTGTTCCATTCGCGACGTGTAGGCGGACAATCGCACGACCCGACTTGAGTACTCGTACTCAGGATCGAACCGGGGCGGCGCCCCACGATGGACAAATGCGTAACCGTGACGAGTTCTCCGAGGAAACCCGGCGCGCCGTGGCCCAGCTGCGGCGCGCCTTGTGGGTCTTGCCCCTGGTGCTGATCCTCGGCCTGGCCCTGCTCGCGCTGTGAGTCGGGCGGCGGCAGGCACCGCCCGATCACAGCCGCCGGACACCTGCCGCCCGATACCTGCCATCCGCCGCTTCGGCGCCCGGTACGTTGGCGCCATGACCGACCGCTCCCCCTCCCGCTCCCTCGTGCTCGCCTCGGCCTCCCCCGCGCGCCTGAAGCTGCTGCGCGACGCCGGGCTCGACCCCAAGGTCGTGGTCAGCGGCGTCGACGAGGACGCCCTCACCGCCGATTCCCCGCGCGAACTCGCGCTGCTGCTCGCCGAGGCCAAGGCCGACGCGGTCACCGCCGGGCTGACCGGCGACGAACTGGTCGTCGGCTGCGACTCGGTGCTCGAACTCGACGGCAAGGCGCTGGGCAAGCCCGCCGACGCTGCCGAGGCACTGGTGCGCTGGCAGTCCATGCGCGGACGCGCGGGTGTACTGCTCACCGGGCACTGCGTGATCGACCGCCGCACCGGCCTGCGGGTGTCCGAGGTGGCGGCCACCACGGTGCGCTTCGGCACCCCCTCCGACGCGGAGGTGGCCGCCTACATCGCGACCGGCGAGCCGCTGCATGTCGCCGGCGCGTTCACCCTCGACGGCTACGCGTCACCGTTCGTGGACGGCATCGACGGCGACCCGGGCAACGTGATCGGCCTCTCGCTGCCACTGCTGCGCCGCCTCCTGAACGACGTGGGCGTACGAATCGTCGACCTCTGGAGCTGACCCTCGACGGCGCCCCGGGACGACCCACCCGACGGCCTCCGCACGCGGACGGCCGCCCGGGCCGACCCGACCGCGGGCACCGCATCGGGAACCATCCGCCAAGCCGGCCACCGCACCGGGACGACCGCCGGAGCCGGCCCGCCCGACAAGCGCCGCATGTGCCCGACCGCCGGAACCGGCCCACCTCCGGGCACCCGCTCGTGCGTGACCGCCCGGGCCGACCCGCCGATCCCCGGCCCCGCCTTCGTCAGGTGTCCGGCCCGTCGGTTCGGTTCAGGTCGCGGCGGACCGGGCCCGGGCCCAGGTTCGGCAGGCCGGGCGACTGCGGGTGGTGCGGGGTGCCGGCGCCGGGCTGCTGCGGGAGATACCCGTCGGCGCCCGACTGCGGGGTCGGCCCGGCCGGTTGGTCATAGCCGCCCGGCTGGTGCAACGCGTGCGGTTGGCCGTAGCCGCCCGGCTGTTGCGGCAGATACGGCTGCGGGGCCGATTCGGCGTAGGCGTTCGGCGCCCACGGGCCGCCGCCGCCCACCGGCGCGCCCACCGGGCCGGGACCGGGACCGGGACCGCGCGGCGGAGGCGGCGCGGGGGTGCCGCGCATCCCGGCGAACATCGCGAGCGGCAGCGCGATCGCGGCGAGCACCAGGAGCGGCAGCGGTACCCCGCCGGGCTTCTTCGTCAGCCACTCCACCCAGCCGTAGTCCGCCGACGCGGCCTGGAGATCCGGCCACACCGGCCCGCACGCGGCGCCGAGCCCGAACGCCGCGATCGCCGCCTCCGGCCGCAGACCGCCGATCACCACGCCGATCGCCGCCGCACCCGCACAGCGCACCGCGAGCTGGTGTCCGGACCCGGCCGCCGGGCCGATGAACTCGGCGAGGACGAGGGCAAGCGCCGCGAGGCCGATCGCGTACGCCCCGAACAACCGCGCCGCCACCGCCCCCACGACACCGGCGACCACGAGGCCGAGCAGCCACGGCACGTATTCGCCCGGTCCGTCCAGGCCCAGGCCCGGATTGGCCTGCGTGCGGTCCCACGCGAACAGCGCGGCCGGGAAGGCGGCAAGACCGACCGCCATCGCGAGCAGCGCGCCCGCCACCGAGCGCACGCCGTCCACCCGATAGGTCAGCACCGCCGCGACCAGGCAGCCGGCCAGCGCGACCACCGGCCACAGGCCGAGCACCCTGGGCTTGTCGTCACCCATCACCACGGTCGCCGCGGCCACCCCGACCCCGGCCAGGCCGAGCAGGAACACCCCGCCCTGGGCCCCGCCCTCGGACTCCTGCCAGCCCCGCCCGGGCGGCACCAGGACCCGGCCGGTGGGCAACAGGATCAGCAACCAGGCGAACGCGGCGAGCGGCAACCAGGTCTGCAGGCCGGCCCCCGACTCCCACATCGGCTCCAGCACGTCGCGCCCGCCGAGCACGAACAGCAGCGGCACCGCCGCCGCGAGGGTCCCCGCGAACGCGGCGTTCAGCGGCGCCTGATGGCGCGGGACCGCGAGGTGGATCCACAACACCACCCCGACCAGCACCTGGACCGCGAAGCCGAACCGCAGCAGATACACGAAGCCCAGCCAGCGCGCGTGCGAACCGTCGTAGTGGGCCGCGATCGGGTCGAGCGCGGTGGTCAGCGCGGCGCCGGCCAGGCCGATCGTCAACACGCCGCCGACCGCGCCCCGGCGGTGGGTGAACACACTGTCGGTGAGCCCGATCCCGCCGATCACCAGCGGTACGGCCCACGGCAACAACACCGCGACCAGGTCCCATACCGACCACGACCCGCCGCCGGCGTCCATCGGCGTCGGCGCCGCGCCGTAGGCGGCCGGATCCGCGGCGGGCGCGGCGGGCGTCGCCGGATCCAACCCCGCCCGGAGCAGCACCAGCGCACCTGTGGTGGCGAGCACCACGAGCAGCGCGCCCGGCACCCACTCCAGCGACAGTCGACCCACCGGTTCCGGGCGCCGCGCGCGGCCCTCCGCGAATCCGGCGCCGGCCTCGTAGGCCTTGCGTACCACCCCGCCGGCCATGGCCGTCTCCCCCTGGTCGTGTGGGTGCAGCTTAGGGAAGAAGCGACCCCGCCCGCTCCCGAAGCGGACACCCCGAACCCCGCTTTTCGAATCCGCCGGAAATCCCTCGGACCACCCGCCCCCACGACCCGCGCCGCGCCCGTGGACCCTCGGCCATTACCTCCGAGGGAATCGACCGCCCTCTCCGCGCCCGGCACAGTCGTCGATGTCGGCACACGACCCTGGAGGACCCGATGAGCACGCAGTCCCTGAACCCCACGTTCGCGACCGGCGGGCCCGGCGACCGTGTCCGCGGTGACACCAACCTGTTGCGGCTCGCGCTGCGGCTCGACGCGATCGCCACCGGCGCGGTCGGACTCGCCGCGCTGGCCGGCTGCGCCTTCCTCGACGGCGCCCTCGGTCTGCCCACCGCGTTCCTGGCCGGCCTCGGCGCCTTCCTGGTCCTGTACGCGGTGGGCGTCTGGCTGATCGGCGGCTCCGACACGCCGCACCGCACCGCCGTACGTGCGGTGATCGGCCTCAACCTGGTGTGGTTCGCGGACAGCGTGGCGATGGCGATCACCGGCTGGTTGGACCCGACCACCCTCGGCACCACGCTGATCGTGCTCCAGGCCGTCGCCGTCCTGGGCTTCGCCGACCTGCAGATCCTGGGCCTGCGCAAGGCCCGCACGTCGCTCCGGTGAGGGAAGTGCGCGGGGCCGGCGGGCCGAACCGGACACGTCGCGCCGAACTCGCGGCCCACCGCGTACGGTCGGGTCCCATGAGTTCGGGATCCACGACCGTCGCCGGCGATCGCTCCGCCGGCCCCGCCGCCCGGCGTACCGGCGGCGAGCTGATCCGGCACTGGCGCCGGCACCGGCGTCTGAGTCAGTTGGAACTGTCCGTGGAGGTCGCGGTGTCCACCCGCCACCTGAGCTTCATCGAGACCGGTCGCGCGGTGCCCAGCCGGGACATGGTGCTGCGACTGGCCGAGTATCTGGACGTGCCGCTGCGCGAACGCAACCGCATGCTGCTGGCCGCGGGGCACGCGCCGGAGTACCACGAGAGCCGCCTGGACGCGCCGGAGCTGGACCCGATGCCGGCGGTGCTGCGGCAGATCCTGGTCGGGCACGGCCCGTACCCGGCGGTGATCGTGGACCGGGCGTGGAACATCGTCGACGCGACGCCGAGTATCGCGATGTTCGTCGAGGGCGTCGCCCCCGAACTGCTCACCGAGCCGCTGAACGCCTACCGGATCAGCCTGCACCCGCGGGGGCTGGCACCGCGGATCGTCAACCTCCCCCAGTGGCGCGCGCACCTGCTGCACCGACTGCGACGCCAGGTCGCGATCACCGGCGATCCGCTGACCCGGGAGCTGTACGACGAGGTGAGCGGCTATCCCGGCGGCCAGGGCGACGAGCCGCCGCCCGGGGCCGGTCCGGGCGCGCCGGCCATCACGATGGGCATCCGGCACGGCGGGGAGGTGTTGTCCTTCGTCAGCACGGTGGCCACGTTCGGCACCGCGGTGGACATCACCGTCGCCGAGTTGTCGATCGAGTCGTTCTATCCGGCGGACAAGCACACCGGCCGGCTCCTGCGCGAGTGGTTCGGCGACTGACACGGGCCCGCCGGACTCGGCCGGGTCCGCGCGGCGCGCCTCACGGGCGGAGCCGGCAACCCCAGACGTCGGCGGGGGGAGTCTGCGGATCCGGTCGCCACTCGCCGAGCATCGACCAGTCCCAGGAGCGGAACGCGGCCAGGGCGGCGTAATTGTCCCGCGGCACCCGCACCGCGGCGAAGCCGGCGTCGGTGCCGGCGAGCAACCTCTCCCGCATGCGCCCGGCCAGGCCCTGTCGGCGGTGCTGCGGGACGACCATCAGGTCGACGATCACGAACACCTTCCCGGCCGCGGCCGATTCCGCGACGTCCACGGGCAGTTCGCCGTGCAACCCGGTCCACCAGCCGCTCGCCGCGCGCGGCGGGAACCCGTAGGTGCAACCGGCCGCGTCGCCCCCGCCGTTCGCAACGACCATCTCGAAGCCGGGTTGTTGGATGTGGTCGGCGAAACGCCGCAGGAATTCGGGGCGGCCCGACGGATCCCCGCCGTAGGTCTTGACGTATGTATCCGCGACGCTTTCCCGTTGCTGATCGGCCTGCCAACGGGTCAGCCGGCGCAAGAACACCTCTGCCACCACAACCTCCCGTCCAGGCATCGGATGCCTCGGACCTTCACATCGTGGCAGCCTGCCCCGCTCGGGGGAAACACCGTGCGGCAAAACCCGCTCGTCCGGGTCGTTCGCACACCTGCGGTCCGCGGCCGGGCGGTCCGCCCCTTTTCCCCGGTTCCACCGTTTCGCCCGCCCCGAGCCGGCCGGACTCGTAGCCTGCGCACGAGGGACGGCGAGGAGAGGGCGGATGAGCCGAGACGTACGGGAACCGGGCAACGCGTGGGACATGTGTGCCGAGGGTCACGACGACCACGAATGGGTGTACCAGTACGGCCCGGACGGGCCGGCCGGCAATCCGTGGGCCAAGGCGTGCAAGCACTGCGGAAAAATGGCGGGGGCAAACGTACCCGAAAGCGGACTCCTCGGGCGATCCACGGGCGGCGACTGTCTGGGCGGCTGACCCACCCGCCCCCTAAACTGAAACACGTTCCAGATACACCCGGGCACGAGCACCGGCCTGGTCCGGAGTACGTTGACCCCACCGGCAACGTGGCCGGCAGCTCCATCGCAGGCCATGCAGCCGGCGGGTTGCCGTACCCATGAGGACGTGGGGCGGCGGATCGTGCCCGCCCCCGAATCCCTAGACTCTCCGCAGTTGAGGAGGGAGCCAGATCGTGCGCAAGGTACTCATCGCCAACCGTGGGGAAATCGCGGTCCGCGTCGCCCGAGCATGCCGGGATGCCGGTATCGCCAGTGTGGCCGTCTATGCCGAGCCGGACCGGGATGCTCTGCACGTGCGGGTGGCCGACGAGGCCCACGCGCTCGGCGGGAACACTCCGGCCGAGAGCTACCTGGACGTGGCCAAGGTGTTGGGGGCCGCCCGGGACTCCGGCGCGGACGCCATCCACCCCGGGTACGGATTCCTGTCGGAGAACGCGGAATTCGCCCAGGCCGTGCTGGACGCGGGCCTGACCTGGATCGGGCCGCCGCCGCAGGCGATCCGCGATCTCGGCGACAAGGTGGCCGCCCGGCACATCGCCCAGCGGGCCGGCGCGCCCCTGGTCGCCGGCACCCCGGACCCGGTCTCCGGCTCCGCCGAGGTCGTCGAGTTCGCGAAGGCCAACGGCCTGCCGATCGCCATCAAGGCCGCGTTCGGCGGTGGCGGGCGCGGGCTGAAGGTGGCCCGCACCCTCGAAGAGGTCCCGGAGCTGTACGACTCGGCGGTGCGCGAGGCGGTGGCCGCGTTCGGCCGCGGCGAGTGCTTCGTCGAGCGCTACCTGGACCAGCCGCGGCACGTCGAGACGCAGTGTCTGGCCGACACCCACGGCAACGTCGTGGTCGTGTCCACCCGCGACTGCTCGCTCCAGCGCCGGCACCAGAAGCTGGTCGAGGAGGCGCCCGCGCCGTTCCTGACCGACGAGCAGAACGCCGAGCTGTACCGCGCGTCCAAGGCCATCCTCAAGGAGGCCGGCTACGTCGGCGCCGGGACCTGCGAGTTCCTGGTCGGCAAGGACGGCACGATCTCCTTCCTGGAGGTCAACACCCGGCTCCAGGTCGAGCACCCGGTCACCGAGGAGGTCACCGGCATCGACCTGGTCCGCGAGATGTTCCGGATCGCCGACGGCGAGGAGCTGGGCTACGACGACCCGCCGCTGCGCGGGCACTCGTTCGAGTTCCGGATCAACGGCGAGGACCCGGGTCGCGGCTTCCTGCCCGCCCCCGGCGAGGTCACCACGTGGCTGCCGCCGTCCGGTCCCGGTGTGCGGCTGGACTCGGGCGTCGAGCAGGGTTCGGTGATCGGCCCCGCGTGGGACTCGCTCCTGGCCAAGCTGATCGTCACCGGTCGCGATCGCAAGCAGGCGCTCCAGCGGGCCAAGCGCGCGTTGGACGAGTTCGTCGTCGACGGCATGGCGACCGCGCTCACCTTCCACCGCGAGGTGGTGGTGGACCCGGCGTTCGCGCCCGAGCTGGGCGGCTCGACCGAGCCGTTCACCGTACACACCCGGTGGATCGAGACCGGCTTCGAGAACACCATCGCCCCGTTCGGCGGCGGCGCGGGCGCGGCCGACGAGGCCGCCGAGCGCGAGACCGTGGTCGTCGAGGTCAACGGTCGACGGTTCGAGGTCACCCTCCCGGCGGGTCTGGGCGCGTCCGGCGCGGCCCCGGCCGCGGCGAAGAAGGCACCCAAGCGCGGCGGCGCCAAGAAGGCCGGCGCCGCGGCGAGCGGCGACGCGCTGGCCAGCCCGATGCAGGGCACCATCGTCAAGGTCGCCGTGGAGGAGGGTCAGCAGGTCGCCGAGGGCGAGCTGATCGTCGTCTTGGAGGCCATGAAGATGGAACAACCACTCAACGCGCACCGCGCGGGCACGGTCAAGGGCCTGGTCGCGGAGGTCGGCGCGACGGTCACCTCCGGCGCGGTGCTCTGCGAGATCAAGGACTGAACCGAATCAGGGACCGAGCCGGGTCACGGACCGAGCCGGATCGGGAACCGAACCGGATCGGCGAGTGAGCCGGATCGAGCACCGACCCCGGTCGGACCCGAGCCGCATCGCGTCCGAGCCCGGGTCGAGCGGGACCGAACACCGAGCACCATCGAACACCCGTCGGGATCCCATCCGATCCCACGCATCGCGATCGCCCCCGTGTCGAAACCCTCGGCGCGGGGGCGATCGCGTCCGTGGGGTGATCGGGCCGTCGGCCCGCGTGCTGCGCGCCATGCCGTCGGTGCCGCGGGCTCGACCCGCGGTGTGCTGCCCGGGGGGCGCCGGGCGAGGCGGCACGTGGTCTTGGATCGCTCGCTCACTGGTCGGGCATCACCCCCGGGACGCGCATGTCGCGCATCCGCTCCCCGTTGAACTCCGCGCGGGCGCCGGGAACGGCCCGTTGCGGAAGGGGGGCGATGTGCACCTGCGCGCCCAGCTCGGCCAGCGCCTCGCTCTCCGGGCCGGGGGCATCCTCGTCGGTGACGAGGTGCGTGATCCGCTCCGGGGCCACCGTCTGGAACATGGTGTCCACACCGATCTTGGTGTGGTCGACCATGACGACGACCTCGTGCGCGGCCTGGATCAGGGCCCGGTCCACGCTCGCGGACAACATGTTGGGGGTGGACAGGCCACGCTCGGCGGTGAGCCCGTTGCCGGACACGAACGCGCGACGCACGCGCAGACCCGCGAGGGCCTGCTCGGCACCGCTGCCGACCAGCGCGTAGGACGACCCGCGCAGCGTGCCGCCGGTCATCACGACCTCGACCCGATTGGCGTGGGCGAGTACCTGCGCGACCAGGAGGGAGTTGGTGACCACGGTCAGCCCGGGGATCCGGGCCAGCCTGCGGGCGAGCTCCTGCGTGGTGGTGCCGGCGCCCACGACGATCGCGTCCCCCTCGTCGACGAGGGAGACCGCGAGGTCGGCCATGGCCGCCTTCTCCGCCGCCGCGAGGTGGGTCTTTTGCGAATAGCTCGGCTCACGGGACAGCCCACCGGGCAGTACCGCTCCACCGTGCCGACGGTCGAGGAGCCCTTCGGCTTCCAGGGCCCGCACGTCCCGCCGAACCGTCACCTCGGACGTCTGGACCACCCGGGCGAGTTCCCGTAGGGACACCGCTCCGTTGGCCCGCACCATTTCAAGAATCAGTTGACGACGCTCTGCTGCGAACACGTGACGAAGGTAACGCGAACGACCGGCTCTTATCAGCCGGTTGCGACTCTTACCCGAACTTGTTCATCGAAGTGATAAGAGTGCTTCGGTTTCCGGGCGCAGCGAAGCCACAGCGTTCGGGAGGGCCAACCATAACGCTGTTCACCGGGTGTCGGATAGCGCTGATGTACAGAGATTTTGCTGCTCCATACAGATTTTGACGGCGCGTCAGCCGGACTCGACGCATGGCGAACACACCGCGAGGCGGCGATCACACCCGGTCCGATTCGAGTATGCGCGGCGACCACGGCGCACATCGGATGTTCGAGAAAAGCCACCCGTAAGTGGAGTACACGGGAGCGTGGAATCCGAATTCCGCGCGCCCCCCGTGCGCCGGAGGCCGCGCCCCCCGAGTTACCGATCTTGAACTCGGGGGCCACCCGACGAGTACGGCGCCGATAGTGATCGGCCCGACCTCTCGGGGCGGTTCGACAGATTTTGCGGGTTTCGCGGATTCGGCGCAGACCGGGTCAGGAGCGCTCGCGCCGGTGCAATTGCCGGGCGGCCTCGGCGATCGAACCCGAAAGCGACGGGTAGACGGTGAATGCGCTGGCGATCTGGTCGACGGTCAGGTGCAGATCCACCGCGAGCGCGACGGTGTGGATCAACTCGCTCGCGCGCGGCGCCACGATCACGCCGCCGACCACGATGCCGGTACCGGGACGGCAGAACAGCTTCACGAAACCGTCGTGGATGCCCTGCATCTTCGCGCGCGGGTTGCGCGACAGCGGCAGTTTCACCCCGCGCGCGTCCATCTCGCCCGCGTCGATCGCGGCCTGGGTGTATCCGACCGTAGCGATCTCGGGGTCGGTGAACACGTTCGAGGACACGGCCTTGAGGTTCAGCGGGGCCACCGCGTCGCCCAGCATGTGGTACATCGCGATCCGACCCTGCATCGCGGCCACCGAGGCGAGCGCGAACACACCGGTGCAGTCGCCCGCCGAGTAGACCCCGTTGGCCGTGGTCCGCGAGACCCGGTCGACCCGCACGTGTCCGGTGTCCTTGAGAAAGACGCCGGCCTCCTCCAGACCGATGCCCGCGGTGTTCGGGATCGCGCCGACCGCGACCAGGCAGTGGCTGCCCTCGATGATCTGCCCGTCGGTCAGGGTGACGATGACGCTGTCCCCGTCCCGCTTGACGCTCTCCGCGCGCGAGCGGGACATCACCCGCATGCCGCGCCGGCGGAACACGCCCTCCAGCACCTCGGCCGCGTCCGGGTCCTCGCCCGGGAGCACCCGGTCGCGGCTGGAGACGAGGGTCACCTTGGAGCCCAGCGCCTGGTACGCGCCGGCGAACTCGGCGCCGGTGACGCCGGAGCCGACCACGATCAGCTCGCGCGGCAGCTCCGACAGGCCGTACATCTGCTTCCAGTTCAGGATCCGCTCGCCGTCCGGCTCGGCGCCCGGGATCTCGCGCGGGTGGGCGCCGGTGGCGATCAGAATCGCGTCCGCCTCCAGCGTGCGCTCGCCGCCGTCGGCCAGGTCGGCCACCACGCGGCGCGGCCCGTCGAGGCGGGCGGTGCCGCGCAGCACCCGCACGCCGGCGCGCGTGACGCCCTGCGCGATGTCGTTCGACTGCGCCTTGGCCAGCTGCAACACCCGCCGGTTGACCACGCCCAGATCCACGCCCACGATCGGGCGGTCCAGCGTGCCGGGGGTGCCGTCGTCGACATAGATGCCGAGCTCGTGATGCGAGTCGGCGAAGTTCGTCATGACCTCGGCCGTGGCGATCAGAGTCTTGGACGGGACACAGTCCGTCAGTACCGCCGCACCACCCACGCCTTCCCGCTCTACCACCGTCACCTCGGCTCCGAGCTGTGCCGCGACCAAAGCCGCCTCGTATCCGCCGGGTCCTCCGCCTACGATCACAATCCGAGTCACGGGTGTCATTCTCTCCCATGACCGCGCGTCGCGTAGGCTGCGGCCATGCCCCTCTACGCCGCGTACGCAAGCAACCTCGACGCGCGGCAGATGGCCCGGCGTGCCCCGCACTCACCTCTGCGCCACACCGGTTGGCTGCCCGGCTGGCGGCTGACCTTCGGCGGCGAGCAGTTGGGGTGGGACGGATCGCTGGCCACGGTCGTCGAGGACGAGATGTCCCAGGTGTTCGTCGCGCTCTACGACCTGGCCGAGATGGACGAGCCCGACCTCGACCGCTGGGAGGGCATGCCACTCGGCCTGTACCGCAAGGTCCGGGTCCGGGTGGAGTCGCTGTTCGGCGAACAACTCGCCTGGCTGTACGTGCTCAACGACTACGAGGGCGGCCTGCCCTCGGCGCGCTACCTCGGCATGGTCGCCGAGTCCGCGGAGTCGGCCGGCGCCCCCGACGACTACGTCAAGGAACTCCGCAACCGCCCCTGCTCGTAGCCTGCGGCGGGGCGCTGTCGCGTCTTTGCCCGACCGTCACCCGCCCGCCCCGAAGGAGCCCGAGCGTGCGCATCGGTCCGAGTCCTCGGCAGCGGGTCACCTCCGTGTTGCTCGGTGCCGGCGCCCTGGCGGTCGTCGCCTTGGCCTTCGCCCTCCGGCCCGCGTGGGGCATCACGATCGTGGTCGCGCTCTACTACTGTGTCCGGCTGCTGCTGCGCGGTCTGGGCCGGGTCACCGTGGACGCGTACGGCGTGGACGTGCGCCGCGTCGGCGTCGCGCAATACGCGTGGCGCGAGATCACGGCCGTGCGCGAAGAGCGCTGCCGCGGTTCGCGCGAGGTGCGACTGCTCCTGATCGACGGGCGTGCCGTGCGCCTGCCCGCCCCCCGGACCGGTCGCATCCTGCACGATCCGGACTTCGACGCGAAGGCGGCGTCGATCAAGGCGGCCTGGACCGCCGCACTGGGGCTACCCCCGGCCGAGCCGCGTCCGGTCGCCGATCGGGGCTGAAACACCGCGCAAGGTCCGGGTCACCGTGCCCACCGCGTGCCGCACCACCTGAACGGACGTATCGGCTCGTATCCGCGCGATTCCTCCCCCGCTGTCATTGCGGTCGTATCACAGTCTTCTACGCGCATAGACCCCGGCCGCGCCGTTCACAGGTGCAGCATTTACGCTCATCGATGTGAACGTATTGGATAGCCACGACCCGTACACGGCCGCCGCCGAGGCCGCCGAAAGCCTGCAGCGGATCACCGGTGCCGCGACGCACGACATCGCGCTCGTCATGGGCTCTGGCTGGGTGCCCGCCGCCGACATGCTCGGCGACCCGGAACACGAGTTCCCGGTCACCGCGCTGCCCGGCTTCCCGCCGCCCGCCGTCGAGGGCCACGCCGGCACGGTCCGCTCGCTGGTCATCGGCGACCGCCGCGCGCTGGTGTTCCTCGGCCGCACCCACCTCTACGAGGGCCGGGGCGTCGCCTCGGTCGCCCACGGCGTGCGCACCGCGGTCGCCGCCGGCTGCAAGGCCGTCGTGCTGACCAACGGCTGCGGCGGCCTGCGCCCGTCGTTCGTGCCCGGTCAGCCCGTACTGATCAGCGACCACATCAACCTCACCGCCGCGTCACCCATCGTCGGCGCCAACTTCGTCGATCTGACGGACCTCTACTCGCCGCGGCTACGCGCGTTGTGTCGCGAGGTCGAGCCCGACCTCGAAGAGGGCGTGTACGTGCAGTTCCCCGGCCCGCACTACGAGACCCCGGCCGAGATC
The DNA here is from genome assembly GCF_042754105.1 of Embleya sp. NPDC059237. NCBI lineage: Bacteria > Bacillati > Actinomycetota > Actinomycetes > Kitasatosporales > Streptomycetaceae > Embleya > Embleya sp. NPDC059237. Next base: position 52,176 of record NZ_JBHZAE010000012.1, read on the forward strand.
GGCATGGTCCGGGCGATCGGCGGGCACCTCGTCGGCATGTCCACCACGATCGAGGCGATCGCCGCGCGCGAGGCCGGCGCCGAGGTCCTGGGCATCTCCCTGGTCACCAACCTGGCCGCCGGCATGACCGGCGAACCGCTCAACCACGAAGAGGTCCTGGCCGCCGGACGCGCGTCCGCCGAGCGTATGGGCCGCCTGCTCACCCAGGTCCTGCCGCGCATCTGAGCGTGTGGGTCCGCCGGCCCGTGCGGACCCTTCCCGATCCCCTCCCGATCCCTTCCGCACCGAGGAGTCCGTGTTGAGCGACGTCATCGAGATCGCGCGCGCCTGGCTGGCCGAGGACCCGGACCCGGACACCCGGGCCGAACTCGAAGCGTTGCTCGATTCGGACGACCGGGAGGCTCTCGCCGACCGTTTCGCCGGCCTGCTCCAGTTCGGCACCGCCGGGCTGCGCGGCGAATTGGGCGCCGGGCCCAACCGGATGAACCGTGCCGTGGTCATCCGCGCGGCGGCCGGCCTGGCCGGCTACCTCAAGAGCGTGTACGTCACCGACACCGCCGCGCCCGCCGCGACCCGCAACGCGGTGGTGATCGGGTTCGACGCGCGGCACAAGTCCGACGTGTTCGCCCGGGACACCGCCGCCGTCATGGAGGCCGCCGGGCTGCACGCGCTGCTGTTGCCCCGGCCGCTGCCCACCCCGGTGCTCGCCTACGCGATCCGGCATCTGGGCTGCGTCGCCGGCGTGATGGTCACCGCGAGCCACAACCCGCCGCGCGACAACGGCTACAAGGTCTACCTCGGCGACGGGTCGCAGATCGTGCCGCCCGCCGACGCGGAGATCGCCGCGCACATCGCCGCCGTGCACTCCCTGGCCGATGTACCGCTCGCCGAGGACGGGTGGGAGACGCTGAGCGAGGCGGTGATCGACTCCTACCTCGACCGCGCGGTGTCCGTGGTCGACCCGGCCGGACCGCGCGACGTGCGGATCGTGCACACCGCGATGCACGGCGTGGGCACCACCGTGATGCTCGGCGCGTTCGACCGAGCGGGCTTCGCCGACGTCCGCACGGTGCCCGAACAGGCGGACCCGGACCCGGACTTCCCGACCGTGGCGTTCCCCAACCCGGAGGAGCCCGGGGCCATGGACCTGGCGTTTCGCACCGCGCTCGCCCAGGACGCCGACCTGGTGATCGCCAACGACCCGGACGCCGACCGGTGCGCGGTGGCGGTCCCGGACCCGGCCGCGACGGACGGCTGGCGGATGTTGCGCGGCGACGAGGTGGGCGCGCTGCTCGGCGCCGAGGTGGCCCGCCGGGGAACCGACGGCGTGCTGGCCACCACCATCGTGTCCTCCTCGCTGCTCGGCGCGATCGCCCGGGACAACGGCATCGTGTACACCGAGACGCTGACCGGCTTCAAGTGGCTGGCGCGGGTGCCGAACCTGGCGTTCGCGTACGAGGAGGCGCTGGGCTACTGCGTCGACCCGGCCGGGGTGTGCGACAAGGACGGCGTCACCGCCGCGCTGATGCTGGCCGAACTCGCGGCCGGCGCCAAGCGGGACGGCCGCACGCTGCCCGCGCTGCTGGACGAGATCGCCACCCGCTACGGCCTGTACGCGACCGACCAGTATTCGGTGCGGGTGGATCGCCTCGACCTGATCGCCGACGCGATGCGACGCCTGCGTACCGAGCCGCCGCACACGCTCGGCGGCCTCGCCGTGGTCGGCGTCGACGACCTGCTGAACCCGCCGGCAGCCGACCTGCCGCCGACCGACGGCCTGCGCTACACGCTGGCCGGGGACGGTGCGGACCTGCTCGCGGGTCGGGTGGTGGTCCGCCCGTCCGGAACCGAGCCCAAGCTCAAGGCGTATCTCGAAGTCGTGGTCGACCCGAAGCGGATCGCCACGATCGGCGTGGCGGCCGCCCGTGCGGCGGCGGACGCGGCGTTGGCGGCCCTGAAGCGGGACTTGGCCACGACGCTGGGCATCTGAGTACGGACGTTTGATCGAACCACCGGCGAACGGGCCGGTGGACATGCGTGGGGCGGGGGCCCCGATCCGCGGCCCCCCCCCCCCCAGGTCCACCCCCCCCCCGCCCCCCCCCGGCAGCGGGAGTACTTGGGGACCGGGTTGGTGGGGCCCCAGGGGC
>NZ_JBHZAE010000012.1:54332-172789 GCF_042754105.1 Embleya sp. NPDC059237
TGGCCACCGCCGGTGGGAATGTTATAAGTCCCTTTTCTCCCCCCCCCGGCCCACGGGGGGGGGGGACTGGGGGGGGGGGGGGCCCCCGCCGGGGGCCCCCGCCCCACGCATGTCCACCCCGACCCGGACCCGCCCGGGATCGGGTAGTACTTGCGTACGGGTTTGGTCTGGCCCTCGGGACGGATGTGCGCAAGGGGTCCGCCGGCGGATGGTGGGTATGTCGGCAGAACCCATTCCCGAGAGGTCGTCATGAGCACCCCGTTCCGCTTTTCCGCACCCGGCACGCACCGTCCGCGGCAGGTCTTGCGGTGGGCGATGGCCGGGCAGTCGATCCCCGCGCTGACGAGCTTCGTGGGCGGCGTCCTGCTGCTGCCGGTACTCGTCGCGGGCCTGGCCTACGCGTTCGGCTCGGACGCCGCGAGCGCCCTCATGCACACCCTCACGCCGGACACCGGTGTCGGCGGCGGCCCGGATCTCGGCGGCTCGTGGTCCGCTCCGATCGCGGGCGCGGCCCTGCTCGCGGTCGGTGGTCTGCTCGTGCTGTTCGGCACCGGCCGGCTGGTCCGGCGGCGCCGCGACCGCTGACCCGGTGAGCGGGGCCGCTACGGCATCCGGTCACCGGGTGCCGTAGCGGCCCCGAAAGACGTTGCGCTCGATCGGGCGCCGCCCCGGGTGGCGCCGCTCCTCGGTCGGGTAGCCGACCGCGACGACCAGCGCGACGGCCAGGTCGTCGCGGTCGCCGACGCCGATCGCCCGCTTGACCGCGTCCTCGTCCCAGCCGTTCATCGGCGAGGTGGCCAGGCCCAGTTCGGTCGCGGCGAGCAGTACGTAGGTGGCGGCGATCATCGCGTCCTTGACCGCGTACTCGCGCAACATCCCGCGCGCGGCCAGACCCTGCTGGAACCTCTCGGACTCGGCCGCGAACATCGTCACGAACTCGTCGTTCCACGCGCCGTTGCGGTGCGCCTGCTCGTAGACGTCGGCGCGGTCCTCGCGCCAGGCCTGCGGCTCGGCGACGAACACGAGCAGAACCGGGGCCTCGTGCGCCTGCGGTTGGCCGCCGGTGGCCGCGATCAGACCCGCACGCGCGTCGACGTCGTCGGACACCACCACGATCGAGCGGTCCTGGAGGTTCCAACTCGTCGGCGCCTCGACGGCCAGTTCGAGCAGGGTGTCGAGCAGGTCGGCCGGGACCGGCTCGGGGCGGTAGTGCCGGATGGTGCGGCGGGCGCGGATGGCCTCGGCGACCGAGGTCGCGGGGCTCGGCGCGGGGGTGTGCACGGCGTTGTCGTTGCCGTCGACCCGGTCGTTGATGGTGTAGGTGCTCATGGACATGATTTTGGGTGCGTCACTCTCCAACGGGAAGCAGGCACTAATTGGTGCGCTACTCTCCGGTCATGGTGACCATCGTCGAATCGGTCGGCCTTCCCGCCGACGTCTACAGCGCCAAGTGCGCCACACGTCAGGTCCTGGACCACATCGCCGGCAAGTGGACGGTGCTGATCGTGGACGTCCTGCGCGACGGACCCATGCGCTACACGGAGTTGAGCCGCCGGATCGAGGGGGTGTCGCAGAAGATGCTCACCCAGACCCTGCGCAGCCTGGAGACGGACGGTTTCGTCCTGCGCACGGTGACCCCGACCATCCCGCCCCGGGTGGACTACACGTTGACCGACCTCGGCCGCAGCCTGGGCGAGCCGATCCGTGCGCTGCGCGAGTGGACCGAAACGCACATCAACGAGATCGAGCGGGCCAGGGTCGCGGTCGCCGAGCGCAAGGCGACCCAGGGCTACTGAATCACCGCTTCACCGCTTCACCGCTTCACCGGGTCGCCGGGGGATCACCGGGTCACCGCCCGTCGACTCAGGCCGTCGAGCGCGCGTGGGCGTGGGGCCGGCGCACCCGGGCCGGGGCCGGGCTCGGGGTCTTCGCCGGCCGGCCGCTCAGCCCCGTCGCCACCACGCCCGCGGCGGCCATCAGCACCAGCACGAGCAGTACCGCGCCGGTCCAGCCCTGCCCGTGGAAGGCGACCCCGCCGACCGGCCCGCCCACGCTCGCGCCGAGGTAGTAGGCCGCCAGGTAGAGCGCGGACGCCTGCGCGCGGCCCTCGCGCGCCCGTAGCCCGACCGCCGAACTGGCCGCCGAGTGGCCCGCGAAGAAGCCCGCCGTGAGCACGATGAGCCCGACCACGACCAGGGCCAGGTTGTCCGGCAGGGTCAGCAGCGCCCCCGTCGCGGTGATCGCCGCCGCCGTCCACAACGTGACCCGGTACCCGAGCCGACCGACCAGCCGACCCGACGCGGCCGAACTGAACGTGCCCGCCAGGTAGATCACGAAGATCGCACCGACCACCGTCTGCGGCAGCGCGAACGGCTCGGCGAGGAGCCGGTATCCGAGGTAGTTGTAGACCGTGCCGAAGGCGGCCATGAAGATCATGCCGAGCAGGTACAACCGGCGCAGCACCGGATCCGCCAGGTGCGACCGCAACACGCCGGTGAGCCGAGCCGCGGACATCGTCGACGGCGTGAAGTTGCGCGACGCAGGCAGCAGCACCCGGAAGGCGATCGCCGAGCCGAGCGCCAACAGGCCCACCGCCACCAGCGCGACCCGCCAACCGCCCAGATCCGAGGCCAGGCCGGTGACCAGCCGGCCGCCCATGCCGCCGATGCTGTTGCCCGCCACGTACAACCCCATGGCCGCGCCGAGCGAGGGCCGGTCGACCTCCTCGGCGAGGTACGCCATCGCGGTCGCGGGCAGCCCCGCAAGCGCCACGCCCTGCACCGCGCGCAGCACGACCAGGGTGCCGAAGTCCGGGGCGAACGCGGCCAGTACGCCGAGCAGCGCGGCGGCGAACACCGAGACGGTCATCACCCGCGAGCGGCCCCACCGCTCGGAGATCATGCTCACCGGGATCACCGCGAGCGCGAGCGCACCGGTGGTCACCGAGACCGACAGGCTCGCCGTGGCCGGGTCCAGGTCGAAGCGGGCCGACAGCTCCGGCAGCAGCGTCTGCGTCGCGTACAACATCGCGAAGGTGGAGAAGCCTGCGGCGAACAGCGCCAGGTTGACCCGGCGATACCCGCGCGAGCCGCGCGCGTGCCGGGTGGGTTCGGAGGTCGGGGCGGGGGTTGGGGCGGGGTCCGAAGCGGTGTTCGAGGCAGGCATGTCCACGAAACTAGACCGCGCCGTTTCATGCGTCCAATGCATGTTTCGGCGAGAATCCATGCTGTGACGTATGACAGCAGGTCGGCAGAGGTTTCCGAGGTCGCCGCGGCCATCGCGCCGCTGCTGACCCAGTTCGCCGCGGTCGCGCGGGAGGAGCACATCACCCGCGCTGCGGCCGGGCTGGGCATCCCGCAGCCCACCCTCAGCCGCACGATGGCCCGACTGGAGGCCGACGTGGGTGTGCCGCTGCTGGCCCGGACCGGGCGCGGCGTGGCGCTCACCCGGCAGGGCCACACCCTGCTGGGATACGTGGAGCAGGCACTTGCCCTGCTCGAACGCGGCCTCGACGAGGTGATCGAGGACGCGGGCGAGGCACGCGGCAAGGTCGCCTTCGGGTTCCTGCACACGATGGGGCCGGAGGCGGTGCCCGAACTGCTGCGCGCGTTCCGGGTGGACCACCCCGGCATCCGCTTCCAGCTGGTCCAGGCGTCGGCGTCGGTGATGCTGGAGCGGATGCGGGCGGGCGAATTGGACCTGTGCCTGACCGCGCCGCTGCCCGACGCGCCCGACCTGGCCGTGCGCGCGCTGGACGATCAGCGGCTCTACCTGGTGGTGCCGGCCGACCATCGGCTCGCCGGTCGGCGGCGGGTGCGGTTGGCCGAGGCGGCCGAGGACGTGTTCGTCTGCATGGAACCGGGCTACGGCCTGCGCCGGATCACCGACGCGCTGTTCGCCGAGGCGGGCTTCGTCCCCAAGGTCGCGTTCGAGGGCGAGGAGACGGACACCCTGCGCGGTCTGGTCGCGGCGGGACTCGGCGTCGCCCTGCTGCCGGCGCCCGACACCCCGCGCCCGGGCACGGTGGATCTGACCGTCACCGCGCCGCGCGCCTTCCGCACCATCGGGCTTGCCTGGATGCCGAGTCGTCCGGAGACCGCGCCGGTACGGCTGTTCCGCGAATTCGTACTCGGCCGCCGGGGTCGGCTGCTGCATCCGGATCCGGCCAACGGCTGAGTCCGGGGCGGGAGTTCACGCCGCGTGCGAAGCCCCTGCGCAGGCCGTTTGTGGGGATGGATCGTGGTCGCGGGCGCCGATCGGGCATCGCTCGCGCGCACATGGCCGAATCTTCACGTGGTCGACACATGATCTACGCGCGTAGGCAGTAAAGTCCTTTCATGTCCAGCAGCCACCCGAACACGCCCGCTGTCTCGCCCACGGTCGAACAGATCCGGCGTGCCCCCAAAGTCCTGCTCCACGACCACCTGGACGGCGGGCTGCGTCCCGCCACGATCATCGAACTCGCGGCGGCCGTCGGCTACGACCGCCTGCCCACCACCGACCCCGACGCGCTCGGCACCTGGTTCCGCGAGGCGGCCGACTCCGGCTCGTTGGAGCGCTACCTGGAGACCTTCGACCACACCGTCGCGGTGATGCAGACCCGCGAGGGCCTGTTCCGGGTCGCCGCCGAGTGCGCCGAGGACCTGGCCGCCGACGGCGTGGTCTACGCCGAGATCCGCTACGCCCCCGAGCAGCACCTGGAAGCGGGCCTGACCCTGGACCAGGTCGTCGAGGCGGTCGACGAGGGTTTCCGCGAGGGCGAGCGCCGCGCGGCGGCGGCCGGCAACCGGATCAAGGTCGGCTCGCTGCTCACCGCGATGCGGCACGCGGCCCGCTCGCTGGAGATCGCCGAACTCGCCAACCGGCACCGCGACCTGGGCGTGGTCGGCTTCGACATCGCCGGGGCCGAGGCGGGCTTCCCGCCCACGCGCCATCTGGACGCGTTCGAATACCTCAAGCGCGAGAACAACCATTTCACCATCCATGCCGGCGAGGCGTTCGGCCTGCCGTCGATCTGGCAGGCGCTCCAGTGGTGCGGCGCGGACCGACTCGGCCACGGCGTGCGGATCATCGACGACATCACGGTCAAGGACGACGGCGGTGTCGAGTTGGGCCGACTCGCCGCGTACGTGCGCGACAAGCGCATCCCGCTGGAGATGTGCCCGACCTCGAACCTGCAGACCGGCGCCGCCTCCTCGTACGCGGAACACCCGATCGGCCTACTGCGCCGGTTGTATTTTCGCGTCACGATCAACACCGACAACCGTTTGATGAGCGGCACGTCGATGACCCGGGAGTTCGAGCACTTGGTCGAGGCGTTCGGCTACGGCCTGGACGACCTGCAATGGTTCACCGTCAATGCGATGAAGAGCGCGTTCCTGCCCTTCGACGAACGCCTCGCCATGATCAACGAGGTGATCAAGCCGGGCTACGCCGCGCTCAGGTCGGAATGGCTTTTCGGCCGGAGCTGACCCCTCCGGGCGCGCCCGCCCGACCCGCCTCGCGGGCGCGCCCCACCCCCGCCGCCTCGGGCCGAACGACCCGGCGCGCCGCGAAGAGGGCGTTTTGCGCATTCCACATCCGGTTCGCTACCTTGCGGACTCACTTCGTTACGGGGTGTATCCCGCCCCGCCCGAATCGAGAAACCGAGGATGCACATGCGATCGGTAACGCGTAAGGCGGCCATCACGGCCGGGCTCGGCGCGGCAATCGCCGCGGGCGCGGCGGGTTCCGCGAGCGCCATGCCCGTGACCGACCTGGTCGACGAGCTGGCTCCGGCCGCCTCCACCGCGCAGGCGGCCCTGCCGGACGCCGCCGCGCCGTTCCCGCTGACCCAGGTCACCGACAAGCTCCCCGTCGGCCAGGCGCTCACCCCGGGCCACGCCCCCCTCGACGGCCTGGCGACCGGCGTGGCGCAGGGCATGGCCCGCGACATGGAGCAGAACATGGGCAACACGGCGGCGCAGAGCGGCCCGGCAAAGGGTGGCCTGGGCTCGCCGCTCAACGCCCTGCCCACCGACAAGCTCACCGGCGCGGGCGGCACGTCGCCGCTGTCGAGCCTGCCGCTGTAGGTCGTCGCACCGGGTTCCGCCTTCGCCGCCGAGCCGGGTCGTCGCCGGGGAACCCGTTCGATCCCGCCGTCGCACGAGCCGTGTCCATCGCGTATCGATCCTGCGCGAGGACACGGCTTCGTCATACCCGAGAACATCGAGGGCATCGAAGGGTGCCGAGCGCGGCCCGACCGCGCCGCGCCGACGCTACAGCGAGTCGTACATGTCCTTCGCCACGTCGCCCAGATAGGGCCCGGTCATGGTGCGCGACCCGGGGGTGGTCACCCCGAGCGAGACATTGCTGACCAGCCGCAACTGCCCGTCCACCTCGGTGAACCAGCCACCGCCGGAGGATCCGCCGGTCATCGTGCAGCCCATCCACAACATGTCCGGCTGCGGCCAGCCGTCCTCGCGGAAGTCCGTGGTGGGCGACGAGCACGTGTAGAGCGCGGTGCCGTCGTAGGGGGTGTCACCCGGGTAGCCGAACGACTGCACGCGAAGATGCCGGGGGGCGTTCCAGTACACGTCCGCCCCGGGCCCCACCGCCTCCTCCAGGGTCTTGCCCCCGCGCGAGTCGACGATGAAGGCGCCGTAGTCGTACGGCGACGCGCTCGCGTCCTTGCCGTTCGGATCGGCGTTCTGCGCCCAGTGGTTGCTCACCGTGGTGCGCCGCGCCGGCCACCGCCCGTACGGTTCGCGCTCGGCCTGGGTGCGGCCCGCACCGTTGTACCCGGGGACGAAGGTGACCCGGTCGTAGAAGTCCCCGTTGCGCCCACCGTGCAGGCAGTGCGCCGCCGTCCACACCATGTTGCCGCTCGGGTGGTGCACCACGGTGCCGCTGCACTCGGCGACGCCCTCGGGCATCCGGAAGAAGATCTTGCCGCGTATCGCCACCTCGGGCCGGGTGTACGGCGAGGCCACCCGGCGTGCCTCGATGGTCGGCGGTTGCCGGTAGTCCGCGGCGGGGCGCTGCTGGTCCTGGTCGGGCAGTTGCGGTGCGGGCCGGCCGGGGGTGATCTCCGCGCCGCGCGGCTTGGCCTCGTCCTGCCGGTCCTGGTCCCAGAAGCCCCGCGTGTCCTCGACGTCGCCGTCGCTGTACTGCCTGGAGTTCATCGCCTGCGTGCGCCCGGCCTTGACCGCCAGGGTGCCGCTCAGCACCAGGCCCACCAGCGTGACCAGCACGCCGGCGAACACCGACACGGTGACGATGAGGTTCTTGTTGTGTGTTGTACCCGGTTGCATGTCCCCGCCCCCCGACCGAGCGCCCGGCCCGGAGCCTCTCGGTCCCATCGGACCGCCCGATCGACCTGCCCGACCATCCGTTGATCGGATGATAGGCGCCGGCACGACCGGGGCGGGCGGCGTCCCGGGGGGCTCAGTCCTCGGGCAGCAGGATCCACAGCGCGATGTAGAGCAGGAACTGCGGCCCCGGCAGCAGGCAGGAGAGCAGGAATGCCACCCGCACGGTGGTGGGCGACCAGCCCCAGCGGCGGGCGATGCCGGCGCAGACGCCGGCGATCCGGCGGCCGTGGCGCGGGCGGCTGAGCCTGGGAGCGGTGATGGTGCTCATGACGGTCCTCCTCGATCCGACGGCGTCGTAGGGAACGTCGTCGTCCTTCGAAGGTAGGCCGGTCCCGGCCCGGGCACATCCGCCGCAGGACCCTGCCGGTCATCCGCCCTGGGGAGTAAGGGTCTTCCCGGAGGGGCGGGATGCCTGCGGCCAGTCCTTCTCGAACGCCGACGGCGGGCCGGTGGGTTTGCTGCCGGTGGTCGGGGTCGCGGTGCTCTTGCGGCTGATGTCGAGATAGCTCTCGCACCGGTACTGCTCGGGCGCGGTGCGTCGGCCCGCGAGCAGCACCGTGTTGCCCCCGGACGCGCTCTGCAGCGTGCAGACCACCTGGCCCAGCGCGATGGTGGCCAGCGCGGCCAGCGGCGCGTCCAGTCGGAACAGGGTCGGCGGATCGCCCTCGCGCCGATCCGCCGCGACCAGGCCGCCGGCCGGCAGCGCGGTGGTGTACCCGTCCAGCGCCTCGGCGTCGTTCGGGCCCAGGTGCAGCTCCTCCAGGAGCTGGTTGAGCTGATCGGTGCGCGGCCGGTCCGGGACCGCCTCGCTCGGTCGCAGCTGGAGCCGGCCGGCCCTGGGCAGGGCCTGGAGCCGGTTGTCCTTCACCAGATACACGATGTGCCGCTCCGAGCCCGGCAGCTGGCTCTGTACGGACGGCGCGGTCCGGTTGGCCGGCTTCCCGGCGCCGACCGGGCCCTCGGTCGGTCGGATCCCGCAGGAGGTGAGCGCGGCGAGCACGCCGGTGGTCGCGAGGATCGCGATCGGAAGCCGCCGCCTGGGTCTCAACGCATGCCTCCTCGCTCGTCCCTGCCACCGGACGAGACATCACCGAGATCCGCGTCGGCCCGATCGGCCCGAGCGGTACGACCGCTGTGTTCGGCGTCCTCGGCTTCGAGGTCGGCATGCACCCCGTCGTCCTCGACACCCTCGTCCGGGTCGATTATCTCTTCGAGCTGCGGCGGCACCAGCGGCAGGCGCAGTGTGAACTTCGCCCCACCGCCGGGCATGTTCGACGCGAACGCGGTCCCGCCGTGGATGCGCGCGTTCTCCATCACGATGGACAGGCCCAGACCGCTGCCCTCGGAGCGGGCCCGCGAGCTGTCCGCCTTGTAGAAGCGGTCGAACACGTGCGGCAGTACATCCTCGGGGATGCCGGGGCCGGTGTCGGAGACGTCGATCACCAGATCCTGCTCGATCGGCGAGTCGATCAGGCCGGGCAGCGCGAGGCGCGGCTCGCGGTGGATCTCCACGGTCACCGGGGAGCCGCCGTGTCGCAGCGCGTTGCCGACCAGGTTGGAGACCATCACGTCCAGCCGGCGCGGGTCCACCCGGGCCAGGATGCCGCGCGGGGCCCGCAGGTCCACCGCGTCCATCCAGGCCCGCGCGTCCAGGCACGCGGTGACCAGGTCGGTGATGTCCACCTCGTCGGCCACCAGGGCGGCGGTGCCCGCGTCGAAGCGGGAGACCTCCATCAGGTCCTCGACCAGCGTGGCGAGGCGTTCGATCTCGGCGACCACCAGGCGCGCGGCCGGCGCGCCCTGCTCGCCGAGGCTGTCCGCCTCCTCTTCGAGCAGTTCGCTGACCGCGGTCATCGCCGCGAGCGGAGTGCGCAGTTCGTGGGACACGTCGGCGACGAAGCGGCGCGAGGAGGACTCCAGGGCGCGCAGTTCGGCGACGCTGCGCTCCAGCTTCTCCGCGGCGTCGTTGAACGTCCGGGACAGGTCGGCGAGTTCGTCCGAGCCGCGCACGTCGAGCCGGGTGTCCAGGCGCCCCGCGCCCAACTCCCGTGCGGCGAAGCCGAGTCGGCGCACCGGACGCAGGATGTGCCGGGCGGCGAACAGCGCGACCACCGCCGCCGCGCCGAGCGCGAGCAGGGTACCGACGATCAGGTAGCGGGCCAGCGAGTTGAGGTCGGCCTGTTCGTCCTTGAGCGACTTGAACATGTAGCCGGTGGGGCCGTTGGGCACCACTCGGGTGCCGCCGACCAGGTACGGCTGGCCGTCGATGTCGATCCGTTGGAAGTACATGTGGAAGCCGCCGTTGTTGTCGGCGGTCTGCACGATGCGCTGGAGCTTGGCGGGCACCCGCTCCAGCGGGAAGCGGGAGGGGTTGGAGGCGACCGGGCGACCGTCGGCGCCGACCAGGACCACCGAGTAGCCGAAGCTGCTCTCCCGCATCTGGTCCACGGCGGGCCCCAGGTCGGCCTGGTCCGGGTTCTCCCGCAGTCCGGCCGAGACCCGGCCGAGGTTGTCCCGGAACTCGGTCAGTACGGAGTCCTGCGCGCGCTCCAGCACGGCGTTGCGGGTCAGCCAGTAGGCGATGCCGGAGGCGGCCACCGCCGCGATCAGCGCGACCAGTGCGAACGCGACGAGCACCCGAAATCGCAACGAACGCAGCTTCAGGGTCGGGGCGACCCGTCGGACGAACCTGCGGACGAGGGGCGGACGGGCCGTCACTGGGGCGGATCGAGGCGGTAGCCGACGCCCCGGACAGTGCGGATGAGCGTCGGCGCGGACGGGGTCTGCTCCACCTTGGCGCGCAGCCGCTGCACGCACGCGTCGACCAGGCGCGAGTCACCGAGGTAGTCGTGCTCCCACACCAGGCGAAGCAGTTGCTGGCGGGACAGTGCCTGGCCCGGGCGCCGACTCAGCTCGACCAGCAGGCGCAGCTCGGTCGGGGTGAGCTGAAGCTCCTCGCCGGCCTTGGTCACCGTCATCGCGTTGCGATCGACCACCAGGTCGCCGAACACCGACGCGTCGGACACCTCACGTTCGCCGCGGCGCAGCACCGCGCGGATGCGGGCGTCCAGCACCCGCGGCTGCACCGGCTTGACCACGTAGTCGTCGGCGCCGGACTCCAGGCCGACCACCACGTCGATGTCGTCGTTGCGCGCGGTCAACAGGATGATCGGCAGCGAATCGGTGCGGCGGATCCGCCGGCACACCTCGAACCCGTCGATGCCCGGGAGCATCACGTCGAGCACGATCAGGTCGGGACGCTGCTCGCGCCACCGCTCCAGACCGGCCTCACCGGTGGCCGCGGTGACCACGCGATGGCCCTGGCGCCCCAGGGCGAGTTCGAGTCCGGTGCGTACGGACTCGTCATCCTCGATAAGCAGCAGGTAGGGCACGCAGGCCATTGTGTCTGACGTCACGGCTGGGAAGAACACGGGGAGCCCCCTTCCGGTTCGCCGCCCGAGGTCGCTGTTGCATACCTGTGACAGCTCGCCGACCTGACGATGAAGCCCGCCCAGCAGGCTGTACATCGTGAACGAGCGCCGAGCCGGGGGAGAAGTCATGCAGACCAGGACGCAGTCGCAGGTCATCCGCAAGGACAACCGTCGTACCGTCGTCGCCCTCGCCCCGCTGCCCGGGAACGCGCGTAGCGCCGCGTGCACGGAGAGTGTCGACGACGAATTCACGGCGTACGTCAGGGAGCGCCGGTCGGCGCTGTTCGCCACCGCGTACCACCTCACCGGTGACCGCAACGAGGCCGAGGACCTGTTGCAGAGCGCGCTGATGAGCACGTACCAGGCGTGGGGTCGGATCCAGGACAAGGCCGCGCTCGGCGGCTACCTGCGGCGGACGATGACCAACCTGCACATATCCGCCTGGCGGCGCCGCCGGATCAACGAGTACCCCTCGGAGGAGCTGCCGGAGCGTCCGGACGGTTCCGACTCGATGGGCGACACCGAGCTGCGCGCCGTGTTGTGGCGGGCGCTGGCCAAGCTGCCCGAGCCGCAGCGCACGATGCTGGTGCTGCGCTACTACGAGGGTCGGACCGACCCCGAGGTGGCCGAGGTGCTGGGGTGCAGCGTCGGCACGGTCAAGTCGAGCATCTGGCGCGCGTTGCGCCGGCTGCGCGAGGACGACGCGCTGAGCTTCGGCGCGGACGAGGCCTTCGCCGAGCTGGTCGCCTGAGCGCACCGCGCTTCGCTCTTCCCGCTCTTCCCGCTCTTCGCGCCCGACCGGGTGCGGTCGTTCGCTCGCCCGCGGTTTACCGGTCCCGCGCCGCTCTTCCACTGTGCAGTTGTTCCGCGTCCGTGCGGTTGTCCGTGTCGTCGTCCACATGGCCGGCGACCTCGTCGATCCCGTTCGCTCCCCGGTCGTGTCGGTCTCATCGGCAGGGACGGCGGATGGGGCTGTGACGGTTCCGTCGAATTTCCGTCGGGTTCGATGCGGATTCGGGACATCGGTGCGCGGGGCGCCGAATTGCGTTCGGCGTAGTCGAGTGGCTACGTTGCGTGGTCAAGCCCCCAGTCGACCGGGAAGGGCCACCCCATGTCCTCCGTTCTCCGCACGATCGCCGCGACCTCTCTCGGCGCCGCCGCCGCGTTCGGCCTCGCCGGGAGCGCCACGGCCTCGCCCCTCGCGCCCGAGGCGATGTCCCGCCCCGACGTGGCCGCGGCCGGCACCGGTGCCGCCGCCGCGACCGAGGCGGTGCTCGGCGTCGTGCAGCGCGCGCAACTCAATCCGATGAACGGCGGCGGTCTGAACCCGCTGTCCAACAGCGTCGGCACCGACGTCGGCGACACGCCGGTCGGCACCGACATGGTCACCGGCGACCTGGCCCGGGGCATGACCGTGCAGCAGGCCCTCGACAAGCTCTGAGCCGTCCGAGTCGGACGCCGGGCGCCGTGCACGGGGGAGCTCTCCCGCCGCAGCGCCGAGGCCCGTCTACCCTGAGCCGCGAACGTGGCCACGGGGAGGCATTCGGATGCGGCAGGAAACGGATCGTCTGCGGGAGCCGGCGGCATGGGCGCTGGTCGGTTTTCTGGCACTGCGGTTGGCGGTCGACGCGCTGCGCGTCCTGTTCGGCGTCGGATCGGGCGTGGACGGCTTTCGGGCGCGCGCCTACGGCGGCCAGTCGACGCTGCTCGACGTCCTCACCCCGGTGCTGCTCGCCGCCGCGGTGCTCCTGGTGACCCATGCCGGGCGGCCCACGCCGCGGGCCCGGGTGATCACCCGGACGGCGCTCGGGGTGCTCGCCGTGCAGGGCATCGTGGGGCTCACCGCGGCCCTGGGCGCGCTCGCCTACGACGGCGGCGGCTTCGCCCACATCCCGGCCGGAGCGCGGGTGGAACAGAGCGCGCTGAACGTGGGCGTGCTGGTGTTGTTCGCGTTGTGCGCCTACTTCCTGATCGTGGTGCTCGGCGCGCCGAGCCCGCCGACGGTCACCCGCGGCCGCTCGCTGCCGCCGCAGGAGTGGCCCTCGTACGCACGTGACACGACCGCCGCGGGAGCGCCGGTCGTGACCCACCCGGCGCCGACCGGGCAGTATCCGGCGACCGGGGCGCACACCGCCGCCACGACCGCCGTCGACGCCGACTCGACCGGCGGGGTGGGCGTGGTGCCGCCGCGACCGACGACCCCGCCGCCCGCGCAGGCTCCCGGGCGGACCGAAGCGTGACCGCCGAGGTCGAGGAGGAACCGGCGGAGGGTGTTCCGGCGCCGCCTCGACTGTGGCGGCTGCGCCGCCGGTTGCGCGCCCTCGGACGGTGCGTGATCGGCCTGCTCTTCGCCGGTGCCGTGCTGGTGACCGGTGCCCGGCTGCTCGTCTTCGACGCGATGTGGCCGGTCGCGATCGTGACGGTGTTCGCCCCCTACGCGGCGGCGGCCTCGGCGGTCGTGCTGCTCGGGGCGGCCGTGTTGCGGATGCGGATCACCCTGCTCGTCGCGCTGGGCCTGGTGGTCGTCCACACCCTGTGGATGTTGCCGCGCCTGACCCCGGCCGGCGCACCCGCTCCGGGTGGTACCCGGGTGCGGGTGATGACCGCCAACGCCTACTTCGGCACCGCCGACGCGGCGCGGATCACCGCACTGGTGGTACGAGAGCGGGTGGACGTACTGGCCGTACAGGAGTTGACCCCCGAGTTGGCGGCGGGCCTGGACCGGGCCGGGTTGACCCGGGAACTGCCGTACAGCGCCGGGCGCGGCGAGCCGGGCGCGAGCGGGCTGGCGATCTACGCACGCCGGCCGCTGACCGACGCGCGGCTGTTGCCGGAGCGAACCACGATGCCGATGCCCGGCGCGACCGTGGAGATCGACGGACACCGGATCCGCCTCCAGGGTGTGCACACCATCCCGCCGATGCGCGGGCAGGCCGGGAAGTGGGCGCACGACATGGACGCGCTGCGCCGCGAGGCGGAGCACCGCACACTGCCGACGATCTTCCTGGGCGACTTCAACGCGACGCTCGACAACGCCTCGTTCCGCGCGCTGACCGACACCGGGCTGCGGGACGCGCACGAGGAGCGCGGGCGGGGGTTGACCCGCACCTGGCCGATGGCCCACTTCCACGGGCTGCCGCCGCTGTTCGGGATCGACCACGTGCTGGTGGCGGGCGGGATCGACGTGGTGTCGGTGTCCGAGCACCGGGTGCCACGCACCGATCACGCCGCGGTGATCGCCGTGTTGGCGCTGCGCTGAGCCGCGCCGGGGTGTTCGTCAAGATCCCGTCAGAAACGCCCCCACCTGCGTCGATGCCACGTCAAGAGGGCCCGGCGGGCGACTTCGGGGGCCTAGCGTCGGGTGTCGAGGGCACCGTGCTCGACGTGCCCAACGCACCTTCGAGGATTGATCACATGTCCGCTCTGCTCGCCCTCTTCGCCGTCGTCGTGATCGCCCGCGTGCTTGCCACGTGGAAGTTGTCCGGGTCGTTCGCCCGGCGTCCGGCCGATTCGGCCGACCCCGCGACCGGTGGCGGCAGCGGCACCCGCGCCGACAGTGTGCTCGCCGCCTGAGTCCCGATCGCCGATCCGCACTCGCGCCCGGCGGCGCGAAACCCGCCCGCCCGCGATCCCGGCGGCGCGGAACCCGTGGGCCCCGCGATCCGCCGGTGCGCAACCCACCGCCCCGCGAGCCCGCCGACGCGGAATCCGTGGGGCCGCGTCGGCGGGCTGGGGTCAGTGGCCGGTCGGGTGCCAGACCGTGCGGATTTCGGTGAACGCCAGCATGCGCGCGGTGCCCGGGTCCGTCGTCCAGTCCGGCTCCTTGGCGCCGGGGCGCAACACCCGCTTGAGGTTGTCCGCCGCCGCGATCTCCAGGTCGCGCGCCGACGCGACGCCCGCGTCCGGCGCGACGCCGGTCAGGTCGATCGCGTTGACGTCCTGGTGGGACGCGAGCGTCGGGGCGATCTCCGCCGGGTGCCCGGTGAGGATGTTGACCACCCCGCCCGGCAGGTCGGAGACCGCCAGGACCTCGGCGAAGGACAGCGCGGGCAGCGCCGAGGCGCCGGCCGCGAGCACGACGGCGGTGTTGCCGGTGGCGATCACCGGCGCGACCGCGCTCGTCAGGGCGAGCAGTGAGGAGCGCTGCGAGGCGATCACCGCGACCACGCCGGTGGGCTCGGGCGTCGACCAGTTCGCGAACGGCCCGGCGACCGGGTTGGCGCCGCCCGCGACCTGGGCGAGCTTGTCGGTCCACCCGGCGTACCAGACCCAGCGGTCCACGGCCGCGTCCACGGCCGCGAGCGCCTTCGTCCGGTTGACGCCCTCGGCGGCGCCGACCTCGGTCGCGAACTGCTCGCGCCGACCCTCCAGCATTTCCGCGATCCGGTACAGGATCTGGCCCCGGTTGTACGCGGTGGCGCCCGACCAGCCCGGGAACGCCTTGCGCGCGGCGACCACCGCGTCGCGGGCGTCCTTGCGGCTGCCGCGCGGGGCGTTGGCCAGGGTCCGGCCCTTGCTGTCGGTCACCGCGTACACCCGCCCGCTCTCGGACCGGGGGAACTTGCCCCCGACGTACAGCTTGTAGGTCTTCAACACCTCAAGGCGCTCAGACATCGAGGTAGGCCTCCAGCCCGTGGCGGCCACCCTCGCGGCCGAAGCCCGACTCCTTGTACCCGCCGAACGGCGAGGCCGGGTCGAACTTGTTGAACGTGTTGGTCCACACGACGCCCGCCCGCAGCCGCTGCGCGGTCCACAGGGCCTTGGCGCCCTTCTCCGTCCACACCCCGGCCGACAGGCCGTACGCGGTGTTGTTGGCCTTCTCCACGGCCTCGGCGGGGGTGCGGAAGGTCTGTACGGTCAGCACCGGGCCGAAGATCTCGTCCCGGGCGATCCGGTGCGCCTGGGTGACGCCGGTGAACACCGTCGGCGGGAACCAGAAGCCCTTGCCCGGCAGCTCGCCGGCCAGGGACCAGCGCTCGGCGCCCTCGGCCTCGCCCGCCGCGACCAGTTCCTGGATCCGGGAGAGCTGCGCGGCCGAGTTGATCGCGCCGACGTCGGTGTTCTTGTCCAGCGGGTCGCCCACGCGCAGCGTCTTGATCCGCCGGGTCAGGCTCGCGAGCAGCTCGTCGGCCACCGACTCCTGCACAAGCAGTCGGGAGCCGGCACAGCAGACCTGGCCGCCGTTGAAGAAGATGCCCTCGATGATGCCGTCGACGGCGGAGTCGATCGCCGCGTCGTCGTAGACGATGTTCGCGGCCTTGCCGCCCAGCTCCAGGGTGACCCGCTTGCGGGTGCCCGCGATGGTGCGGGCGATCTCCTTGCCCACGGCGGTCGAGCCGGTGAACGCGACCTTGTCCACGTCGGGGTGGGCCATCAGCGCGCGCCCGGTCTCCCCGGCGCCGGTGACGATGTTCACCACACCGTTCGGCAGCCCGGCCTCGACGCAGATCTCGGCGAAGCGCAGCGCGGTCAGCGGGGTGGTCTCGGCCGGCTTGAGCACCACGGTGTTGCCGCCCGCGAGGGCCGGCGCCACCTTCCAGGCCAGCATCAGCAGCGGGAAGTTCCACGGGATGACCTGACCGGCCACGCCGATCGGCTTCGGGTCGGGCCCCAGGCCCGCGTGCGCGAGCTTGTCCGCCCAGCCCGCGTAGTGGAAGAAGTGCGCCGCGACCAGCGGGATGTCCACGTCGCGCGACTCGCGGATCGGCTTGCCGTTGTCGATCGACTCCAGCACGGCCAGCTCGCGGGCGTGCTCCTGGATCAGCCGGGCGATCCGGAAGAGGTACTTGGCGCGCTGCGCGCCGGGCAGCGCCGACCACGACTTGAACGCCTTGCGCGCGGCCTTGACCGCACGGTCCACGTCCGCCTCGCCGCCGACCGCGATCTCGGCCAGCACCTCCTCGGTCGCCGGGTTCACCGTCTTGAGCCGGCCGCCGTCCGCCGCCTCGGCGAAGGTGCCGTCGATGAACAGCCCGTACGCCGGGGCGATGTCGACGATCGCGCGCGACTCGGGCGCGGGCGCGTACTCGAATGGGTTGCCCATGGCTGTCAGTCCACCGTCACGTAGTCGGGGCCGGAGTAGCGGCCCGTGGCCAGCTTCTGGCGCTGCATCAGGAGGTCGTTGAGCAGGCTGGAGGCGCCGAGCCGGAACCAGTCGGGGTCCAGCCAGTCGGAGCCGACCGTCTCGTTGACCAGGACGAGATACTTCATCGCGTCCTTGGTGGTGCGGATCCCGCCGGCGGGCTTGACGCCCACCTGGCGACCGGTCGCCTCGCGGAAGTCGCGGACCGCCTGGAGCATCACCAGTGTCACCGGCAGTGTCGCGTTGACCGCGACCTTGCCCGTGGACGTCTTGATGAAATCGGCGCCCGCGAGCATCGCCAGCCACGACGCGCGGCGAACGTTGTCGTACGTCGACAGTTCACCGGTCTCCAGAATCACCTTGAGGTGGGCACTGCCGCCGCCCGCGGCCTCGCCGCGCGCGCAGGCGGCCTTGACCGCGACGATCTCGTCGAAGACGTCGCGGTAGCGGCCGGCCAGGAACGCGCCGCGGTCGATGACCATGTCGATCTCGTCCGCGCCGGCGGCGACCGCGTAGGCCACGTCGGCGAGCTTGACGTCGAGCGAGGCGCGCCCGGACGGGAACGCGGTGGCGACCGCGGCGACGTGTACGCCGGAATCACCGAGCGCGGCCTTGGCCTCGGCGACCAGGTCGCCGTAGACGCAGATCGCGGCGGGTCGGGGGGCGTCGGGGGCGCCCGGGTCCGGATGCAGCGCCTTGGCGCACAGGGACCGGACCTTGCCCGGGGTGTCGGCACCTTCCAATGTGGTCAGGTCGATCATCCGGATGGCGAGGTCGATCGCGGCGACCTTCGCATCCGTCTTGATCGAGCGGGTGGCGAGCATCGCTGCCCGCGCTTCGGTTCCGACCCTGTCGACGCCGGGAAGCCCGTGCAGGAAGCGTCGAAGGGCCGCTTCGGACGAGGTGACCTCGGCCGGGTCGGCGAGAATTGCAGACGGCATGCTCACAAGACGAGCATATCTACTCGCGTAGCGTCCCAGCCGGCGGTCCGGTCGAGGCAAAGTGCCGAGGCGATCGATCCCCTGGCATCGACACCCGCGCGCCGTCGTGCGGCACAATCACCGGTCATGAGCAGCGACGAGGACATCACCACGTACCGCTCCCGACCGGCGATGGCCGTCGGGGTGCTTTTGATCGCCGTCGGGCTGTGGATGGTGATCGACACGTTGATCCGCGGCGACGGGGACACCAAGTGGCTCGCGATCGCCGTCGTGGTCTTCTTCGCGATCCTGGTGGTCGCACTCACGCTGCGCTCGGCGGTGCTGGTCGGGCCGGAGCGGTTGGTGATCCGCAACCCCTTCCGGACCATCGTGGTGCCGTGGGGCGCGGTGGAGCGGGTGCGCGCCGAATACTCGATCGAGGTGCGCGCGGACGACAGGTCGTTCTACATCTGGGCGATCCCGGTCTCGCTGCGCGAACGCAAGCGCGCACTGCGGCAGCAGGGCCGCGCCGCTGCCGAGGACCCGTACGGCCGCGGCGGCGCGCACGACCTGCCCCAGCTCTCGCACGCCGACCAGGTGGTGGACGACCTGCGCGGGATGAGCGAACAGTTCGCCAAGGCGTCCACCGGCCCGGTGCAGGTGCACTGGTCGCCGGAGATCCTCGGCGGCCTGGCCGTGTCGGGCCTCGCCTCGGTGCTGCTGGGCCTGCTGTAGGGCCGGTTTTCCCGCCCCCGGCACGCACCGGGTCGATCCCGGGACGCACGCGAGCGGCCCTCGACCCGGGTGGGGTCGAGGGCCGCTCGCGTGTGCGTACCGAAGGGTCAGGCCGTCGGGCCGATCCGGTCGATCAGGATCGGGGTCGGCTCGAACGTGGTGCCCGTCGGGGCGATCGTGACCGCGTCGGACAGGATCTCGGTCGCGTACTCGAAGCGCTCCGGGGTGTCGGTGTGCAGCGTCAGCAGGGGCTGACCGGCGACCACCGTGTCGCCCGGCTTGGCGTGCAGTTCGACGCCCGCGCCCGCCTGGACCTGCTCCTCCTTGCGGGCCCGACCCGCGCCCAGGCGCCAGGCGCAGACGCCGACCGCGTAGGCGTCGAGCCGGGTCAGCACGCCGGACGAGGCGGCGGTGACCACCTGCGTCTCGCGCGCAACCGGCAGCTTGGCGTCCGGGTCGCCGCCCTGGGCCCGGATCATCCGCCGCCACACGTCCATCGCCGAGCCGTCGCGCAGCGCGTCGGCCGGGTCGATCCGGGTCTGCCCGGCCGCGGCCAGCATTTCCCGGGCCAGCGCCACGGTCAGCTCGACCACGTCCGCCGGACCGCCGCCGGCCAGCACCTCGACCGACTCGCGGACTTCGAGGGCGTTGCCCGCGGTCGAGCCGAGCGGGGTGGACATGTCGGTCAGCAGCGCGACCGTCTTGACCCCGTGGTCCACGCCCAGCCGGACCATGGTGCGGGCCAGTTCGCGCGCGTTGTCCAGGTCCTTCATGAACGCGCCCGAGCCGACCTTGACGTCGAGCACCAGCGCGCCGGTGCCCTCGGCGATCTTCTTGCTCATGATCGAGCTGGCGATCAGCGGGATCGCCTCGACCGTGCCGGTCACGTCGCGCAGCGCGTACAGCTTCTTGTCGGCCGGCGCCAAGCCGTCGCCCGCCGCGCAGATCACCGCGCCGACGTCCTCCAGCACCCGCAACATCGCGTCGTTGGACAGCGCCGCCCGCCACCCGGGGATGGCCTCCAACTTGTCCAGCGTGCCGCCGGTGTGGCCGAGGCCACGACCGGACAGCTGCGGCACCGCGACGCCGCACGCGGCGACCAGCGGGGCCAGCGGCAGGGTGATCTTGTCGCCCACCCCGCCGGTGGAGTGTTTGTCGGCGGTGGGCCGAGACAGCGTGGAGAAGTCCATCCGCTCGCCCGAGGCGATCATCGCGTCGGTCCAGCGGTTGATCTCGGTCGCGTTCATCCCGTTGAGCAGGATGGCCATCGCGAGCGCCGACATCTGCTCGTCCGCGACCTCGCCGCGGGTGTACGCATCGACCACCCAGTCGATCTGAGCCGCCGTCAGTTCACCGCGGTCCCGCTTCGTTCGGATGACCGAAATCGCGTCCATGCCGTCCATTTCCTCTCGGCCGCCGAGGCGGCCCGTTCGACTCACGAACACACGGTGCTACGCGAGGTCCTCGGGCCCGAAGGCATCCGGCAGGATCTCCCGCAGCGGCCGTATACCGTGCTTGGTTTCCAGCAACATCCCGGGGCCGCCGTGCTCCCACAGCAGTTGCCGGCAGCGCCCACAGGGCATCAGTACCGCACCCTCGCCGTCCACGCAGCAAAACGCCACGAGCCGGCCGCCCCCGCTCGCGTGCAGCGCGGACACCAGACCGCACTCCGCGCACAGCGTCAGGCCGTACGACGCGTTCTCCACGTTGCACCCGGACACGATCCGGCCGTCGTCGACCAGGGCCGAGGCGCCGACCGGATACTTCGAGTACGGCGCGTAGGCACCGCGCATCGCCGCCGTCGCAGCGTCCCGCAGCGCCGGCCAATCGATCTCCGACACGCCCGTCAGCCCTTCGTGTAGGGCTTGTTGGCCGCCGCCGGAGCGCGCACCTTGCCGACCAGACCGGCCACCGCGAAGATCGTCACCACGTACGGCATCATCTGCAGGAACTGGCTCGGGATCGACGTGTTCAGCGGCTGCAACGAGGTCGCGAGCGCGCTGGTGAAGCCGAACAGCAACGCCGCGGCCACCGCGCCCAGCGGACGCCAGCGCCCGAAGATGACCGCCGCGAGCGCGATGTAACCCGCGCCGGAGGTCATGTCCTTCGAGAAGGTGCCCACCGTGCCGATGGTCAGGAACGCGCCGCCGATACCGGCGATCGCGCCCGCCATGATCACGTTGCGGTAGCGGGTCGCGTTGACCTTGATGCCGACCGTGTCCGCCGCCGTGGGGTGCTCGCCCACCGCGCGGGCGCGCAGCCCCCAGCGGGTGTGGAACAGGCCCAGGTGCACGATCACGATCAGCGCGTACATCAGGTACACGATCACGTTCACGTCGAACAGGACCGGGCCGATCACCGGGATGTCGGCGAAGCCCGGGATCCGGATGTTGTCGAACACGCCCGGGTTGTTGTACTGCTCGGGGTCCTTTTGCAGCAGCTGTGTGTAGAGGAAGCCGGTGATGCCGGTGACCAGCAGGTTGATCACCACACCGAGGACGACCTGCTCGACGAGGTAGCGCACCGCGAAGACCGCGAGCAGCCCGCCGATCAGCGCGCCCGCGACCGCGCCCGCGGCCAGCCCGGCCCACAACGACCCGGTCACCGAGCCGGTCAGCGCGGCGGCGAACGCGCCGAACAAGAACTGACCGTCGATGGCGATGTTGACCACGCCGGAGCGCTCGCCGATCACGCCCGCGAGCGCGCCGAGCACCAGCGGCACCGCGGCCAGCAGGGTGTTCTGCAGGGCGCCCGCGAAGGACATCTGCTTGCCCGCGACCGCCCACACCAGGAACGCGATCACGAACGCGATCAGGAACAGCGCGATGCTCAGCCGGGTGGCCAGGCGCGAGCGGTCCAAGGCGATCCGCAACCCGCCCGCGACCATGCACACCAGGGACATCGCGATCGCCACACCGCGCGCGGGCAGCGACAGGTCGCCCACGTGGGTGGTGTCGCGGTTGGGCACGGTCATCCCGAAGACCGCGTCCTCACCACTCGAGGTGCCGAAGCCGAACGCCCACAGCGCGTACAGCCCGACCAGGACGAACCCGATGCCCGTGATCAGGGCCTTCTTCCGGGCCGCGGCCCGCACCACGTCGGCGGCCTCGCCGGTGGGGTTCACCGGGGCCTCCACGTCGGGGGCGATCACGGTGTCCGCCACCTGCGTGCCTCCTTCAGGATTCCGCTCGGTCATGCCTGGACCCCCACGGTCTCCTTGGCGGCCAGCGGCCCGCCCTCGGCGCCCGTGCGGGCACCGCGCAGCCGGAAGATCGAGCGCACCAGCGGCGGCGCCGCGACGAACAGCACGATCACGGCCTGGATGACGATGACGATGTCGACGGACACGTTCGCGGACGCCTGCATGACCGAACCGCCCGCGCGCAGCGCGCCGAACAGCAGCGCGGCCAGCACCGTGCCCAGCGGCTTGGTCCGACCGAGCAGGGCCACGGTGATCGCGTCGAAGCCGATGCCGGCGTCGATGCTCGGGGTCAGCGTGTGTGCCGGGTTGGTCGAGCTCATCACCTGCGAGACACCGGCGAGACCGGCCATCGCACCGGCGATCACCATCGCCAGGATCTGCGCCCGGGCCACGCTCATCCCCGCCGTACGGGCCGCGTCCGGGTTGGAGCCCACCGCGCGCAGCTCGAAGCCGAGCGTGGAGCGGTTGAGCAGCCACCAGTAGATCCCGGCCGCCAGCAGCGCCAGGATGATGCCGAAGTGGATCCGCAGGTTGTCGCCGAACAGGTTCGGCAGCACCGCGTTGTCGTGCGCGTCCTTGCCGATCGGCTGCGACTGCCCGCCGCGCCGGAAGGTGTCGGTGGTCAGCAGCCAGCCGAGCATCAGCACCGCGATGTGGTTGAGCATGATCGTGACGATCACCTCGTGCGCGCCGAAGCGGGCCTTGAGAACACCGGCGATGCCCGCGTACAGACCGCCGCCGATCACGCCGGCGAGGATCACGAACACCAGGTGGATCACCGGCGGCAGGTCGACGACGAACCCTACCCACGACGCGAACACCGCGCCGGCGATGATCTGCCCCTGCGCACCGATGTTGAACAGCCCGGTGCGGAACGCGATCGAGACCGCGAGACCGCCGAAGATCAGCGGCGTGGCCTGGGTGATCGTCTCGGAGATCGGCCGGAAGTTGTCCTCGAGCGAGCCGTCGGCGAACAGGTCCGGGTTCATGATCGAACCCTTGAACATCGCGCTGTAGGCGTCGGAGACCAGGCTCCACGAGGCGGAGAGCGCGTCGCCGGGGGCGGCGGTGAAGTACTTGTACTGGTCGAGCACGTCCTGGTCCGCGAGGATCATCAGGACGCCGCCGACCACCAGGGCGAGCAGGATGGCCAGGAAGGTCACCACGGCCGAGTTGCCGGTGATGATCGCGTCGAGCATCGCTCGGCCCAGGGACGGCTTGGGCGGCGCGGTCGCGCTCGCCCCGGTCGCCGCCGGCTTCGCCTCGCTCGGCTCGCCGGGCGTGCTCTTGTTGTCCTCGGTCACGCTGGGTCCTCCTCCCCCGGGGTTGCGTCGCTCTCGTTCGTCTTCGTCTCGACCGGTCCGGCCGGGGCCGTGTCGGCGCGGGTCGCTCCGGCGCCGTCGGCATGCTCCGCGCCGGGCAGCACGCCGGCCATCAGCAGGCCCAGGTCGCCCCGCGAGGTGGTCGGCGAGACGATGTCCACGATCCGGCCGCGGTACATCACCGCGATCCGGTCGGCCAGCGCGACCACCTCGTCCAACTCGGTGGACACGATGATCACCGGGGTGCCCACGTCGCGCTCGGCCACGATCCGCTTGTGGATGAACTCCATCGCCCCCACGTCCACCCCTCGGGTGGGCTGCGAGGCGATGAACAGCCGCAGCGGGCGCGAGAGTTCGCGCGCGACGACGACCTTTTGCTGGTTGCCGCCGGACAACGTGCCGGCCGGCGAGTCGATGGTCTGGGTGCGGATGTCGAACTCCTCGACCCGCTTGCGCGCGTTGTCGCGCACCGCGCCGGGCACGATCGACCCGCGCCTGCCGAACGGCGCCTGGGTGACCATGTCCAGGACCAGGTTCTCGGCCACCGTGAAGTCGCTCACGATGCCGTCGTGCTGCCGGTCCTCGGGGACGAAGCCGACCCCGGAGCCGAGGATCTGCCGAGGACTCATGCCCGCCAGGTCCTTGCCGTCCAGGCTGATCGACCCGGCCGCGGGGGTGCGCAGCCCCAGGATCGCCTGGGTCAGCTCGCTCTGGCCATTGCCGTCCACGCCCGCGATGCCCAGGATCTCGCCCTCGCGCAGGTGCAGGTCGACCCGGTCCACCACGGCCTGGCCGTTGACGTCGAGCACGGTCAGGTCGTTGATCTCCAGGCGCACCGCGCCCGGCTCGGCCTCGGTCTTGTCGACCACCAGCTTGACCGGCCGGCCGACCATCAGCGACGCGAGTTCCTTCTCCGAGGAGGCCGGGTCGGCGGTGCCGACGACCTTGCCGCGACGGATCACGGTGATCCGGTCGGCGACGGCCTTGACCTCCTTGAGCTTGTGCGTGATGAACACGATGGAGTGGCCGGACTCGCGCAGCGCGCGCATCACCCGGAACAACTCCTCGGTCTCCTGGGGTGTGAGCACCGCGGTGGGCTCGTCCAGGATCAGCACCTTGGCGTCGCGCACCAGCGCCTTGAGGATCTCCACCCGCTGTTGCAGACCGACGGGAAGATCCTCGACCAGCATGTCCGGGTCGACCTTGAGGCCGTACTCGTCGACGAGGTCGAGCACCTTCTTGCGGGCCCGACGGCGGTCCAGCCAGCCCATCGGCTTGGTTTCCTCGTGGCCGAGCATGACGTTCTCGGCGACGGTGAAGACCGGGACCAGCATGAAGTGTTGGTGGACCATGCCGATGCCCGCGTCGATCGCGTCACCGGCGGTACGGAACTTGCGGGGGGTCCCGTCGACGACGATCTCGCCCTCGCTGGGCTCGTAGAGCCCGTAGAGCACGTTCATCAGGGTCGACTTGCCGGCACCGTTCTCACCGAGAAGGCAGTGGATCTCCCCCGGCTCGACGGTCAGGTCGATGTGGTCGTTGGCGACCAGCGACCCGAACCGTTTCGTGATTCCGCGCAGTTCGAGCTTCAACGCGGAGACCTCCTCGGCTATGCCCCCCGCGAGGGGCCGTTACGGGTTCGACCCGGGTCCCCTCGGGGCCCGGGCGGGACGGACACGGGCGCCGCGGAATTGCTTCCGCGGCGCCCGATCGCTTAAGTCAGCTCTTCGGCTGGTTCTTCGAGGTGATCTTGATCTTTCCGCTGACGATGTCGCCCTTGACCGCGGTCAGCTCGGACTTCAGGTCGGCGGGGACCTTCGCGTCGAAGTCGTGGAACGGGGCGAGGCCGACGCCGTTGTTGGCGAGAGTGCCGATGGTGGCCTTGGTGGTGAACTGGTTGTTCGCCGCGGCCTTGACCGCGTTGAACACCTGGGACTTGATGTCCTTGGTCACCGTGGACAAGAACACCGACTTGTACTGCGGGGCGCTCTCGTAGCCGTCCTGGTCGACCCAGATGACGCTCGCCTTGCCGCCGCTCTTCTGCACCGCGGAGGCCGCGCCGAGACCGGTCTGGCCGGCGACGGGCATGATCACGTCGGCGCCTTGGGCGATGAAGTCGTTGGCGATGCGCTCACCGTCGGCCGGCGAGTCGAACTTGCCCGCGAGCGAGCCGTCGCCCTTGACGTCGTCCCAGCCGATGACCTGGACGTTCTTGCCCTTGACCTGGTTGTAGTACTTCACGCCCTGGACGTAGCCGTCCATGAACACCGTGACCGGCGGGATCGGCAGCGCGCCGAAGGTGGCGACCTTGCCGGACTTCGAGTAGCCCGCGGCGAGGTAGCCGCCGAGGAAGCCGGCCTCGGCCGTGTTGAACTCCAGGCCCTGGACGTTCGGCTCGATGCTGGACGAGTCGACGATCGCGAACTTCTGGTCCTTGTGCGTGGACGCGGCGGCCTTGGTCGCGTCGGCCATCAGGCCACCGACCGCGACGATCAGCCCGCACTTGTCGTTCACGAGGCTGTTGAGGTTCGGCACGTAGTCGTTCTCGGTCTTCGAGGTGATGTACTTCACCTCGACGCCCAGCTCCTGCTTGGCCTGCTGCAGGCCCGCCCACGACGACGCGTTGAACGAACGGTCGTCGATGCCGCCGGTGTCCGTCACCATGCATGCCTTGAAGTCGATCTTCGCCGCCTGCGTCCCACCGGGGGTGGCGCTGGTGCCCGAGTTCGACTTCTTGTCGTCGGGCTTGCTACCGCACGCGGCGGTGGCGGTGAGGGCGAGAGTGACGCCGACCGCAGCCGCGGTCACCTTGGATACCCGGCGCACGGGTGTCTCCTTCCGATGAGCGCCCCTTCGGGCGCTGCTCCCAGATGCAGACTCTGACGCGCTTGGATCCCTGGTAAACGCGCGTAGACCTGCTAACCGTCGGAGAGCATACCTAGTAAAAGAATATGAGCGACAAAAACCGTGAATCGCCACCGCAACACGCCCCGTTAGCCCGGCCGAGTTGACGAGGCCGAGACGGGTCGGCGCGGAACCGGGCAGTCCGCGACATGACAAGACGTGACAAGACGGAAAAGACCCGGTGCCGCACGACGTCGAACGGCACCGGGTCGGAACATTACAGACTCACGAACGCGACAGGAACGGGGACCGGAGTCGCGATGGTTAACAGTTCCGCATACGTCCGTTCCGGACCCGGCCGGCCGTACGGGCGGCGCCGGGTCCGGTCGGGGTCAGCGGAAGGGGCGCAGCGCGAGCCCGGTGAACAGCTCGACACCGATCCCGATCGCCCGCTCGTCGACGTCGAACTGCCCCTGGTGCAGGTCGTATACGGGATCTCCGACCGGTCGCACGCCGAGCCGGGTCAGCTCGCCGGGAACCCGTTCGAGGAACCACGAGAAGTCCTCGCCGCCGAGGCTCTGCTCGGTGCCCTCGACCGCGCTCGCGCCCAGCACGCCGGTGGCGATGGTGCGCATCGAGGCGACCGCGTCGGGGTCGTTGACCACCGGCGGCACGCCGCGGTGGTGCTCCAGCTCCCACTTCGCGCCGTAGGTCGAGGCGATCACGTCCACCAGCTCGTGCATCAGATCCGGGGCCTGCCGCCACGCCTCCAGGTCCAGGCAGCGCAGGGTGCCCTCCAGCTCGCCGTGCTGCGGGATCACGTTCGGCGCGGAGCCGGACTCGATCCGCCCCCACACCAGGCTCGCGCCCGAGCGCGGGTCGATCCGGCGCGAGAACGCCGAGGGCAGCTCCGCGGCGAGCTTGGCGAGCGCGGTGACCAGGTCGGTGGTGCGGTGCGGGCGGGCGGTGTGACCACCGGCACCCGTGAGCGTGATCACCACCCGGTCGCAGGCCGAGGTGATCGCCCCGGAGCGCAGCCCGACCCGGCCGACCTCCACCTTGGGGTCGCAGTGGATCGCGTGGATCTCCGAGACGCCGGCCAGCCCGCCGGCCTTGATCACGTCGAGCGCGCCGCCCGGCAGCTTCTCCTCTGCCGGCTGGAAGATCAGCCGGACCGGACGCGGCAGCAGTCCCTCGCGGGCGAACTCGGCCAGCACCAGAGCAGTGCCGAGCACGATCGAGGTGTGCACGTCGTGTCCGCAGGCGTGCGCACGGCCCGGCACGGTCGAGCGGTACGGCACGTCCTTGACGTCGTCGACCGGCAGCGCGTCGATGTCGCCGCGGAACGCGATCAGACCCTCGTCGGCGCGACCGCCGGGTGAGGCACGTTCGGGTCTGATGTCGCACACCAGGCCCGTCCCGGGCAGCAGTCGCGGGCGCAGACCCGCGCGCACCAGCCGTTCCCGGACGAGCCCGGTGGTACGGAACTCCTCCCGACCCAGCTCTGGGTGCATGTGCAGATCGCGCCGAAACGCGATCAGCTCGTCGGCGAAAGCCGCGGCCTTGCCGGCGGCCTGGGCGTGGAGGGAGTCGCTCACCCACGCAAGGGTACGTTGCATTGGTCTTCGCGACGTGGTAGGGAGCGAATTACCCCCGTTCGGGTGAGAAAAAAGCCTCCCGCCGGCGCATGCGCTACGGCCGGTAGGGGTATGACTTACCGCTCGTTCCCACATTGGAACACTTCTGCCCACTCGCGCCGCTATAAACCAAGCGCCCGATTGCTCAGGACTCCCCTTGCCGCCCATGGAACGCGTCCAGGATGCGAGACGCGGCAAGGGTCGCGGTGAGATGGCCGGCCCGGACGTCGCGTTCGAGGGCGGGCACGATAGCCCGTACCGAGGGGTGCTCGCGCAACTCGGCGAGGAGCGCGTCGTGCACCGTCGCCCAGGTCCAGTCGACCTGCTGGCGGCGACGCAATTCGGCCAACTCGCCCGTGGCCTCCAGGGTCCGCCGGTGTTTGAGGACGGTGTCCCAGACCTCGTCCAGCCCCTCCCCGGACAACCCCGAACAGGTCAGCACCGGCGTCGTCCACGACTCCCCGGCCCGGCGCATCAGCCGCAGCGCGCCCGCGAGTTCGCGGGCGGCCCGGCGCGCGGCCAGGGCATAGTCGCCGTCCGCCTTGTTCACCGCGACCACGTCGGCCAGCTCCAGGACGCCCTTCTTGATGCCCTGGAGCTGATCGCCGGTGCGGGCCAGGGTCAGGAACAGGAAGCAGTCGACCATGTTCGCCACGGTCGTCTCGGACTGACCCACGCCGACCGTCTCGACCAAGACCACGTCGTAACCGGCCGCCTCCATCAACACGATCGACTCGCGGGTGGCCCGAGCCACCCCGCCGAGCGTGCCGGCGGTCGGCGAGGGCCGTACGAACGCGTGGTCGTCCACCGCGAGCCGGCCCATCCGGGTCTTGTCGCCCAGGATGCTGCCGCCGTGCCGGGAGGAGGACGGGTCGACGGCGAGCACCGCGACCCGATGGCCCACGCCGGTCAGCCGGGTGCCCAGCGTCTCGATGAACGTGGACTTGCCCACGCCCGGCACGCCGGTGATGCCCACCCGGTGGGCACCGCCGGCGTGCGGCAGCAACTTGACCAGCAACTCCTGCGCCAGGTCGCGGTGGTCGGCCCGGGTGGACTCGACCAGCGTGACCGCCCGGGCCAGGATCGTGCGATTGCCCGCGAGCACACCCTCGGCGTACGCGCCGACGTCGATCACCCGTGCCATCAGTCGACCGGCAGCTCGTGGTCCAGCTGCTTGTACAGGCCCCGGAGCAGGTCCACCGCGGCGTCCGCGATCACCGTGCCGGGCGGGAAGACGGCGGTGGCGCCCATGTCGAGCAGCGGCTGTACGTCGGCGGGCGGGATCACCCCGCCGACCACGACCATGATCTCCTCGGCGTCCAGCGCGGCCAGCTCCCGGCGCAGGGCCGGCACCAGGGTGAGGTGACCGGCCGCGAGCGAGGACACGCCAACCACGTGCACGTCCGCCTCGACCGCCTGTCGGGCCACCTCGCCCGGCGTCTGGAACAGCGCGCCGACGTCCACGTCGAAGCCGAGGTCGGCGAACGCGGTGGCGATCACCTTCTGCCCCCGGTCGTGCCCGTCCTGGCCCATCTTGGCCACCAGGATGCGCGGCCGGCGGCCCTCCAACTCCTCGAACCGGGCGACCAGCCCGCGAGCCGTCTCCACGTTGGCCGACATGCCCACCTCTTCCCGGTAGACCCCGGTCAGCGTGCGGATCTGCGCCTGGTGCCGGCCGTACGCCGACTCCAGCGCGTCGGAGATCTCGCCGACGGTGGCCTTGGCCCGGGCCGCGTCCACGGCGAGCGCGAGCAGGTTGTGTTCGAGATCACGCGGCCTGGTGCCCTCGACGTCCGCCTGCGCGGCGCCGGAAAGCGCGGCCAGCGCCCGGCGCACGGCGTCGTCGTCGCGCTCCTCGCGCAGTCGGCGCAACTTCTCCAGCTGGCCCTCGCGTACTGCGTTGTTGTCGATCTTGAGTACGTCGATCGCCTCGTCGCTGGCGACCAGGTACTTGTTGACGCCGATCACCGACTGCCGGCCCGAGTCGATCCGGGCCTGGGTGCGCGCCGCCGCCTCCTCGATCCGCAGCTTGGGCAGGCCCTCGGCGATCGCCGACGCCATGCCGCCCGCCCGCTCGGCCTCGGCGATGTGCTCCCGGGCGCGCACCGCGAGGTCGTGGGTGAGGCGTTCGATGTAGGCCGAGCCGCCCCACGGGTCGATCACGTCGCACGTGCCCGACTCCTGCTGGAGCAGCAACTGGGTGTTGCGCGCGATCCGGGCGGAGAAGTCGGTCGGCAGCGCCAGCGCCTCGTCCAGCGCGTTGGTGTGCAGCGACTGGGTGTGGCCCTGGGTCGAGGCCATCGCCTCCAGGCAGGTGCGCACCACGTTGTTGAACACGTCCTGGGCGGTCAGCGACCAGCCCGAGGTCTGCGAGTGGGTGCGCAGCGAGAAGGACTTGGGGTTCTTCGCGCCGAACGACTTGACGATGTCGGCCCACAGCAGGCGCGCCGCGCGCAGCTTGGCGACCTCCATGAAGAAGTTCATCCCGATCGCCCAGAAAAACGACAGGCGGGGCGCGAACGCGTCGATGTCCAGGCCCGCTTCGACGCCCGCGCGCAGGTACTCGATGCCGTCCGCGAGCGTGTAGGCCAGCTCCAGGTCGGCCGTGGCCCCGGCCTCCTGGATGTGGTAGCCGGAGATGGAGATCGAGTTGAACTTCGGCATCTTCTGCGAGGTGTACGCGAAGATGTCGGAGATGATCGACATCGAGGGCTTGGGCGGATAGATGTAGGTGTTGCGGACCATGAACTCCTTGAGGACGTCGTTTTGGATCGTCCCCGTGAGCTGTTCCGGTGCCACCCCCTGCTCCTCCGCCGCGACGATGTAGAGCGCGAGCACGGGCAGCACCGCGCCGTTCATCGTCATCGACACCGACATCCGGTCCAGCGGGATGCCGTCGAAGAGTTGGCGCATGTCGTAGATCGAGTCGATCGCCACGCCCGCCATGCCGACGTCGCCGGTCACGCGCGGGTGGTCCGAGTCGTAGCCCCGGTGGGTGGCCAGGTCGAACGCGATCGACAGGCCCTTTTGGCCCGCCGCGAGATTGCGCCGGTAGAAGGCGTTGGACTCCTCGGCGGTGGAGAAGCCCGCGTACTGGCGGATCGTCCACGGCTGGTTGACGTACATCGTCGGGTACGGCCCGCGCAGGAACGGCGTGATGCCCGGGTAGGTGCCCAGGAAGTCGAGCCCTTCCAGGTCCTCGTCGGTGTACAGCGCCTTGAGCGGGATGCCCTCGGGGGTGTCGTGGGTCAGCGCGTCGGCGTCCTTGCCGGTCTCCTCGCGCACCACCTCGCGCCACGCGTCGAGGTCGCCGGACGCGGGCGCGTCGAGCTCGACCTGGGTGAAGTCGGGAATGCTCATTTCGCCCCCTCCGGGGTCGGCGAGAGGTTGTCGTACGTGGTGTGCAGCACGTCGAGCGCGTCGCATCCGCTGTACACGTACCCGTCCACGTCGGCGCCGTGCGCCTTTTGCCCCGCGAGCAGGATCCGGCCCGCTCCGGCGGCGCGCAGCGCGGCGGCGACCGGGGCCGCGAGGGTGGCGTAGAGCTTCTCCGAGGAGGTCAGCACCACGGTCGCCGGGCGGCCCGCTTCGGTCCAGCGCGCGACGATCGCCTCGGCGGCGCTCTCGTCACCCTCGGTGGTACCCGCCTCCACGGTGGCGATGCCGCCCGCCGCGAACAGGTTGGCGGCGAAGCCGGCCCGCGCCGTGTACTGCGCGAGCGGTCCCAGGGTGGCCAGGAAGACGGTCGGCCGGGCGCCGGTGGCGGCGAGCAGGGCGTCGGAGCGGTCGCGCAGCGCCTCGTACGCCTCGGCGTAGCGCACCCGGGGCAGCCCGGCGGCGGAGACCGGGATCTCGGGCGCGGGTTCGCGCACGACGGGGGCCTCGGTCAGGTTCGGGAATTCGCTGACCCCGGTGATCGGGTCGGTCCGGGTCGCGATCGCCCGGTCCCGCTCGGTGCGCACCTCGGCGAGGCGCTCGGCGAGCCATCCCGAGTCGAGCGCCGCGACGATGCCGCCCCGCCGCTCGATCTCCTGGAAGAACGCCCATCCGGCCCGGGCGAGGTCGTCGGTGAGTTGTTCGACGAACCACGAGCCGCCCGCCGGGTCGATCACCTGTGCGAGGTGCGACTCCTCCAGGAGCAGGGCCTGGGTGTTGCGGGCGATGCGCCGGGAGAACGCGTCGGGCAGCCCGATCGCGGCGTCGAAGGAGCGCACGGTGACCGCGTCGGCGCCGCCGACGCCGGCCGCGAAGGAGGCGACCGTAGTGCGCAGCATGTTGACCCACGGGTCGCGCCGGGTCGTCATCGCCCACGAGGTCAGCGCGTGCTGGCGCTGGGCACCGGCCGCGGGCGACGCGCCGGACGCCTGGGCCACCCGGGCCCAGAGCCGGCGCGCGGCGCGCAGCTTGGCGATGGTGGGGAACTGTTCGGCGGTGGCGGCGAAGCGGAACTCGATCAGCCCGAGGGCGGTGTCCACGTCGAGTCCGGCGGCGGTGAGCGCGCGCAGGTAGGCGACGCCGGCGGCGGTGGCCGCGCCGAGTTCCTGCCCGTCCGAACCGCCCGCCTCGTGATACGGCTGGCCGTCGGCGACGATCGCCTGGATCCCGGCGAACTCCGCGTGGGCGCGCGCCGCCAGCTGCGCGGCGGCGCCCAGGTCGGCGCCCGAACCGGTGCGCGCGTGCAAGGAGATCGGGTCGGCGCCGAGGTTGCCGCGCAGTTCGGCGGGCGCCACGCCGCTCGCCCGGAACACCGCCAGCAGGGCGTCGGCGGCCGGAACGAAGTCGGCGCCGGTGGCCAGGGCCACCGGCGCCAGGTCGAGCAGCACACCGTCGAGCGTGCGGGCCAGGTCGCCCGGGGCCAGGGCGTCGGCGCCGACGTACAGGAAGACGGAGGTGACCCCGTTCTCCAGGTCCGCGAGCACGCTCTCGTTGGCCCGCGCCGGATCGGTGTCGGCGTGCGCCTGGCGTACGTCCCAGCCGTCGGCCGCGTG
This sequence comes from Embleya sp. NPDC059237, assembly GCF_042754105.1. NCBI lineage: Bacteria > Bacillati > Actinomycetota > Actinomycetes > Kitasatosporales > Streptomycetaceae > Embleya > Embleya sp. NPDC059237. The sequence goes on from NZ_JBHZAE010000012.1 coordinate 86,846, forward strand.
ACCGGCCGCGCGCGAGCCCCGGACGAACGGGCTCAGGCCGGGCAGGCCCGGCCGCGCCGCGGCCTCGGTGTAGAGCGGGGACAGCGTGATGCCGTCGTAGGTGGTGGTCGCGAGCAGGTCTTCGGGGCGCTCGGGCGTGTCGTTCTCGCCCAGCACCTTCGATTTGCGGAGCACGCCGGCCACGAGGCGCTGCCATTGGTCCCGCGTGGGTTGCGGGAATTGGCCAGCGAAGGTGGATCCGGTAGACGTGCCGCCATCGACAGTAGCCTCCGTCATGCGTCGCATCGTAGGGACCGAGGCGGCGGATGAATACGCACGACTGATGTGATGTCAGCCCTACCGGCGGGTCACCTCACCGACCTGCGCGTTCGTGCTTGCGGTGATCTTTCGTCCGGGCGTGGCCCGCTTTCCCCCATACGAGTGCTGACGGGGCGTCAGGAAAATGGTGCCCCGCTACGCGCACGTCACCCGGATGGTTCCACTCCGCCATGCGGAATGGATCACATCGCGCGCCCTGGCACAAGAGGGCCCCCGATCGGTGGCTACCATGGCCGGGGCCGGGCGACCGATACCCGGCCGGGCCGACCGACAACCAGAGGGTCCGACACCGAACGCGGACACCCTCCCAGCCGGCCGTGTCCCCTCATGTACCGCACCCGGAGGGTAGTTTCCGTGCCGGCTGGAACGCTCTACCGCGGCCGGGAAGGCATGTGGTCCTGGGTGGCTCATCGAGTCACCGGCGTCCTCATCTTCTTCTTCCTGTTCGCGCACGTCCTCGACACCGCACTCGTTCGCGTATCCCCCGAGGCGTACGACGAGACGATCGACATCTACAAGAACCCGTTCGTCAACCTGCTCGAGTACGGGCTCGTCGCGGCCATCCTGTTCCACGCGCTCAATGGTCTGCGGATCATCGCGGTGGACTTCTGGGAGAAGGGCCCGCGCTACCAGAAGCAGATGCTCTGGACGGTCGTCGGCGTCTGGGTCGTGTTGATGGCCGGCAGTGCCTACCCGATCCTGCAGCACTCGATCAAGACCATCTTCGGGAGCTGAAGTGTCCGCCACCATCGAAAACGCACCCAAGATCCACGGCGGCGGACCGTCGATCGAGTCGCCGCGCAGCAAGCGTTCGCCGCGTTCGACCAAGACCAACTTCGAGCTGTACGGCTGGCTGTTCATGCGGCTGTCCGGCGTGCTCCTGGTCGTCCTGGTCCTGGGCCACCTGCTCATCCAGCTCGTCCTGGACGGTGGCGTGTCCAAGATCGGCTTCGCGTTCGTCGCGGGCCGCTGGGCGTCGCCGTTCTGGCAGTCGTGGGACCTCATCATGCTGTGGCTCGCCGAGCTGCACGGTGTCAACGGTCTGCGCACGATCATCAACGACTACGCGGAGCGGGATCAGACCCGGTTCTGGCTCAAGGCGCTGCTGTACACGTCCGCGCTGATCGTGCTTTTCCTGGGGACGCTGGTGATCTTCACCTTCGACCCCAACATCGGCAACTGACCGCGGCCGATCCCAGCACCCGAGGACTGAACGAGCATCATGCAGACCCACAAGTACGACACCGTCATCGTCGGCGCGGGCGGCGCCGGCATGCGCGCGGCCCTGGAGTCGAGCAAGCGCAGCCGTACCGCCGTACTGACCAAGCTGTACCCCACGCGTTCGCACACCGGCGCCGCGCAGGGCGGCATGTGTGCCGCCCTCGCCAACGTCGAGGAGGACAACTGGGAGTGGCACACGTTCGACACGGTCAAGGGTGGTGACTACCTCACCGACCAGGACGCCGCGGAGATCATGTGCAAGGAGGCGATCGACGCCGTCCTGGACCTGGAGAAGATGGGCCTCCCCTTCTCCCGGACCCCCGAGGGCCGGATCGACCAGCGCCGCTTCGGCGGGCACACCCGCGACCACGGCAAGGCGGCCGTGCGCCGCTCCTGCTACGCGGCGGACCGCACCGGCCACATGATCCTCCAGACGCTGTTCCAGAACTGCGTCAAGCAGGACGTCGAGTTCTACAACGAGTTCTACGTCCTGGACCTGCTCCTGGCCGAGGACGAGGCGGGCAACAAGTCCACCTCGGGCGTGGTCGCGTACGAGCTGGCCACCGGCGAGATCCACGTCTTCCAGGCCAAGTCGGTGATCTTCGCGACCGGCGGCTTCGGCAAGGTCTTCAAGACCACCTCGAACGCGCACACCCTCACCGGCGACGGCATGGGCATCGCGTGGCGCCGGGGACTGCCGCTGGAGGACATGGAGTTCTACCAGTTCCACCCGACCGGTCTCGCGGGCCTGGGCATCCTGCTCACCGAGGGCGCCCGCGGCGAGGGCGGCATCCTGCGCAACGCCGACGGCGAGCGCTTCATGGAGCGCTACGCGCCGACCATCAAGGACCTCGCGCCGCGCGACATCGTCGCGCGCTCGATGGTCCTGGAGGTGCTGGAGGGTCGCGGCGCCGGTCCGAACAAGGACTACGTCTACCTCGACCTGACCCACCTGCCGGCGGAGCAGATCGAGGAGAAGCTGCCGGACATCACCGAGTTCGCGCGCACCTACCTGGGCGTCGAGCCGACCACCGAACTGGTCCCGGTGTACCCGACCGCGCACTACGCGATGGGCGGCATCCCGACCAACGTCGAGGCCGAGGTGCTGTCGGACAACACCACGGTGGTCCCGGGTCTGTACGCGGCCGGCGAGGTCGCCTGCGTGTCCGTGCACGGCTCGAACCGGCTCGGCACCAACTCGCTGCTCGACATCAACGTGTTCGGCCGGCGTGCGGGCATCGCCGCCGCCGAGTACGCGAGCACGCACGACTTCGTCGAGCTGCCCGAGGCCCCCGAGGCCACGGTCGTCGAGCTGATCGAGCGGCTGCGCGACAGCTCGGGCACCGAGCGGGTCGGCCAGATCCGCGCCGAGATGCAGGAGACGATGGACGCCAACGCCGGCGTCTACCGCACCGAGGAGACGCTGAAGCAGGCGCTCTCCGACATCAAGGGCCTGCAGAAGCGCTACCTCGACGTCTCCATCCAGGACAAGGGCAAGCGGTACAACACCGACCTGCTCGAGGCGATCGAGCTGGGCTTCTTGCTCGACCTCGCCGAGGTCTTGGTCGTCGGCGCGCAAAACCGCAAGGAGTCGCGCGGCGGCCACGCCCGCGAGGACTTCCAGGCGCGCGACGACGAGAACTACATGAAGCACACGATGGCGTACCGCGAGGTCGACGCGAAGGGCGAGCACTCGATCCGCCTGGGCTACAAGCCGGTCGTGGTCACCCGCTACCAGCCGATGGAGCGTAAGTACTGATGACTGCCGTAGTGGAAGAGACCGCGCCCGGCACCGGGCACGGCAGCACGGCCGCCGAGCGCGACCACACGCCGATCGTGATCACGCTGCGGATCCGCCGGTTCAACCCGGAGACCGACGCGGAGCCGTACTGGCAGGACTTCAAGGTCGAGGCCGACCCGACCGAGCGCATCCTGACCGCCATGATGAAGATCAAGGCGGAGCAGGACGGCTCGCTCACCTTCCGCCGCTCCTGCGCACACGGCATCTGCGGCTCGGACGCGATGCGGATCAACGGGCGCAACCGGCTGGCCTGCAAGACCCTGGTCAAGGACTTGGACATGGCCAAGCCGATCACGGTCGAGGCGATCAAGGGTCTGAAGCTGGAGAAGGACCTCGTCGTCGACATGGACCCGTTCATGCAGGCGTACAAGGACGTGATGCCGTTCCTGATCACGTCGGGCAACGAACCGACGCGCGAGCGGCTGCAGTCGCCCGAGGACCGCGAGCGGTTCGACGACACCACCAAGTGCATCCTGTGCGCGGCGTGCACCACGTCGTGCCCGGTGTTCTGGAGCGACGGGCAGTACTTCGGCCCGGCCGCGATCGTCAACGCGCACCGGTTCATCTTCGACTCGCGGGACGAGGGCGCCGAGGAGCGCCTGGAGATCCTGAACGAGAAGGAGGGCGTGTGGCGCTGCCGCACGACCTTCAACTGCACCGAGGCGTGCCCGCGTGGCATCGAGGTCACCAAGGCGATCCAGGAGGTCAAGCGCGCGCTGATCTTCCGCCGCGTGTGATCGATCCGCACCGACGAGGGCCCGGAACCGTGCTTCGGTTCCGGGCCCTCGGGCGTTCGTGGTCGGTGTGCGTCAGCCCGCTTCGGCCGCGCGGACGCGCTCGCCGTGGCGCAGGGTCGCGGCGCGCAGCGCGGTCTCGGCGTCGACACCCTGACGGGCGGCCAGTTCGGTGACGGCCAGGAGCAGGTCGCCGATCGCCTCGGGGCCGGCGTAGTCGTCGGCGTCGACGGCGGTCGGCAGCGCCGGGGTGGGCACGGTCAGGCCCGCCCTGCCGGTGCGGGACAGGAACTTCGCCGCCAGTGCCAGGGCCGGCTGGCTCATCGCGATGCCGTCGAGGGCCGATGCGCGATGCGACTTCTCCGCGGCCTTGAGCGCGTCCCAGTTGGCCTCGACCGCCTCCGGGGTGTCGGCCTCCACGTCGGCGAACACGTGCGGGTGGCGGCTGATCAGCTTGTCCACGATGCCGCCGGCCACGTCGTCGATGCCGAACGGGTCGGCCTCGTCCTCCTGGGCGACCCGGGCGTGGAAGAACACCTGCATCAGCACGTCGCCCAGTTCCTCGCGCAGGTGCTCCCGGTCCCCCGAGTCGATCGCGTCGACCAGCTCGTAGGTCTCCTCGACCAGGTAGCGGGCCAGCGACTCGTGGGTCTGCTTCGCGTCCCACGGGCAGCCGCCGGGTGAGCGCAGCCGGTCCATCACCGCGACCAGGTCGAGCAGGCGCGCGCCCGGCAGGTCCCAGGCGCCGGGCAGCAGTTCGATCTCCGGGACCGGCTCGCCGCCCTCGTCGCCCGCCGCGACGCGGGCGAGGGCCTGGCCCAGGCCGGGGTCGTCGTCGGTCGCCGCGAGCCACACGACCAGGCCCGTGCGGGCCCGGTCGAGCAGGTGCCGGGCGAGCGCGAGCGGGCCCGCGTCGAGGTCGGCGATGTCGACCTCGACGCCCGCCTCGCGCAGATACGGCAGCTGGGGGTGGTCGGCGTCGGCGGTCAGCACGCACCCGGTCGGCGTGCTGGCCGCCTCGCGCAGCGTGCGCCAGGCGGGCCAGCTCAGCAGGCCGGGGGCGACCCGGTGGGTGCCGGCGAGCAGGACGAGGCGGGCGGGCGGCGCGGCGGTAGGCGAATCACTCACCCGGCCAGCCTACGGTCCGGCTCAGGTGCCGCTCGCCGCCCCGGGTTGGGCGTCCACGGAACCGGCCGCCGGCTGGGTGCCCGGGGCCAGCCACGAGTAGGTCGCGGCGGTGGTGGTCAGCTTCGCCGAGTCCCAGGTGCCGTACCTCGGGTTCACCTTGATCTTCATCGAGGCCGCCACGTCGCCCAGGTAGGCGTCCAGCTGCGCCTGGCCGTCGGCGGTGCCCAGGTCGATCCCGCGCACCCGGGCGATCTCCGCCTTCAGCGCCTCGGTCCGGACGAAGTCGTCCACCTCGGCGGGCAGCACGCCGATCCGCACCAGGCGGGCCTCCAGGTTCTGCGGGCCGCCGAGCCGAGCCTCCAGCGTGCGGCGGGCCTGGAGCACCTGGGTCGCGTTCAGGGCGACGTGGTTGCGCCCGGCCGCCTCGGCGATCACCCGACGCGAGATCAGCTGGACCAACTCGGCCTGGTTGGCCTCCAGTTGGGCACTGGTGCCGTTGAGCGGCAGGTTCTGCCGGGAGAACGCCTGCTCCAGCTTGTCGACCTTGGCGTTGAGGGTCGAGATCTCGATGCGCTCCCCGCCGACCATGGCGGCCGCGCCCGTCTTGGATTCCGAGCAGCCGGAGAGCGCGAAGCCGGTGACCAGCACCAGCCCCACCGCGGCCACCCGGGCCCGGGACGCGGCCCGCCGCCGGCGGTGCGCGGAATCGACAGGGACGGAACGCGACGTGCGACTCACACGAACTCCCAATGCTCGATGGCGCTGTACGGCGGTACGACTGTCGGCCACGGCGGACTGCGACCCATGACCAACGATCAAAGATACGGGTGGGCACGCCCGAAGTCCGCACATTCGCCAAGATCATCCGCGCCGGCCGACAACCCGGCGCGGCTCCCGGACCGCCGACGACACGCCGGTCCGAGAGCCGCGGAGCCGACTCGGGCTACTTCTTCGCCGCCGCGATCGGCTCCAGCAGGATCGCGTCCACCAGATCCCGCGCCCACGTCAACAGCGCCCCGTCACGCAGCGGTTGCCCGCCGATCCGGGCGGTCATCGGCTTGGGCACCAGGATCTGCTGGGTCGCCGCCTTGACCAGCGTCTTCGGGTAGAGCCGCTGGAGCCGCAACTGCTGCGACTCGCGCAGTTCGACCGGGCCGAACCGGACGAAGTTGCCCTGGAGCGTGACGTCGGCGATCCCCGCGGTGCGTACGTGCGCCCGGAACCGGGCCACCTCCAGCAGGTTCTCCACCGGCTGCGGCAACGGCCCGTAGCGGTCAACCAGTTCGGCCCGCACCGCGTCGATGTCCGCCTCGCAGGTGATCGCCGCGATCCGCCGGTATGCCTCGAGCCGCAGCCGCTCGCCGGGCACGTAGTCGTGCGGGACGTGCGCGTCGATGGGCAGCTCGACCCGGATCTCCGGGACCTCCTCCGCGCCCTCGCCGCCCGCCGCGAGTTCCTTGTACTGGTTGACCGCCTCGCCCACCATGCGCACGTACAGATCGAACCCGACGCCCGCGATGTGCCCGGACTGTTCGCCGCCGAGCAGGTTGCCCGCGCCGCGGATCTCCAGGTCCTTCATCGCCACGAACATGCCCGCGCCCATCTCGGTGTGCTGGGCGATGGTGGCGAGGCGCTCGTGCGCGGTCTCGGTCAGCGGCTTCTCCGGCGGGTACAGGAAGTACGCGTACGCCCGCTCGCGGCCCCGGCCCACCCGGCCGCGCAACTGGTGCAGCTGGGACAACCCGAAGTTGTCGGCCCGCTCCACGATCAGCGTGTTGGCGTTGGAGATGTCGATGCCGGACTCGACGATCGTGGTGCAGACCAGGACGTCGAACTCCTTCTCCCAGAAGTCGACCACCACCTTCTCCAGCGCGTTCTCGTGCATCTGGCCGTGGGCGATGGCCACCCGGGCCTCGGGCACCAGTTCGCGGATCCGGCCCGCCGCGCGGTCGATCGACTCGACCCGGTTGTGGATGTAGAAGACCTGCCCCTCGCGCAGCAGTTCGCGCCGGATCGCGGCGCCCATCTGCTTCTCCTCGTACGGCCCGACGAAGGTGAGCACCGGGTGCCGCTCCTCGGGCGGCGTGGTGATCGTGGACATCTCCCGGATGCCGGTGACCGCCATCTCCAGGGTGCGCGGGATCGGGGTCGCGGACATGGTCAGCACGTCGACGTTGGCGCGCAGCTTCTTCAACTGCTCCTTGTGCTCGACGCCGAAGCGCTGCTCCTCGTCGACGATGACCAGGCCCAGATCCTTGAACCTCGTCTCGGCCGCGAACAGCCGGTGGGTGCCGATCACGATGTCGATCGAGCCCTCGCGCAGGCCCTCCAGGACCGCCTTGGCCTCGGTCTCGGTCTGGAACCGGGACAGCGACTTCACCACCACCGGGAACTGCGCGTAGCGCTCGGAGAAGGTGGAGAAGTGTTGCTGGACGAGCAGCGTGGTGGGCACCAGGACGGCCACCTGCTTGCCGTCCTGGACCGCCTTGAACGCCGCGCGCACCGCGATCTCGGTCTTGCCGTAGCCCACGTCGCCGCAGATCAGCCGGTCCATCGGGATCGGCTTCTCCATGTCGCCCTTGACCTCCTCGATCGAGGAGAGCTGGTCGGGCGTCTCGACGTAGGGGAAGGCGTCCTCCAATTCGCGCTGCCACGGGGTGTCCGGGCCGAAGGCGTGTCCGGGCGCGGCCATCCGGGCCGAGTAGAGCTTGATCAGGTCGCCCGCGATCTCCTTGATCGCCTTCTTCGCCTTGGCCTTGGTCTTGGCCCAGTCGGCGCCGCCGAGGCGGTGCAGCGACGGGCTCTCGCCGCCGACGTACTTGGTGACCTGCTCCAACTGGTCGGTGGGCACGAACAGGCGGTCGCCCGGTTGGCCGCGCTTGGCGGGGGCGTACTCCAGGACCAGGTACTCGCGCTGCGCGCCCTGCACCGTGCGCTGGACCATCTCCACGTAGCGCCCCACGCCGTGCGACTCGTGCACCACGAAGTCGCCGGGCTTGAGCTGGAGCGGGTCGACCATGTTGCGCCGTCGGCTGGGCAGCCGGCGCATGTCCTTGGTCGAGGTGCGCTGCCCGGAGACGTCCTCCTCGGTCAGCACCAGGGTGCGCAGCGACTCGGAGGCGAAGCCGTGTCCGATGCAGCCGGTGGTCACGTGCACCACGCCGGTCTCCGGCACCTCGGCGAGGTCTGCGTCGAGCCGGGCCGGCACCCCCTCGCCGGACAGCGTCTCGACGAAGCGCGCGGCCGGTCCGTGGCCCTCGGTGACCAGTACCACGCGCCAGTCGTCGGCGAGTCGGCCCTTGATCTCGGCCAGCACCCGCTGCGCGTCGCCGCGGTAGGCCTCGACCTCGACCGCGCCGATCTCGGTACCGGAGTCGTCGGCGTCGGCGCCGAACGGGCTGAGCGACCACCACGGCACACCGATCCCGGCGGCGTGCTCGCGCACGTCGGCCAGGCTCCACAGGGACGCGGCGCCCAGGTCGATCGGGCTCTCCCCGCCGCCCGCCGCCGCGGCCCAGGACGCGTCCAGGAACTCGCGGCTGGTGGCTACCAGGTCGGCGGAGCGGGTGCGGACCCGCTCGGGGTCGCAGACCAGCACGTGACTGCCCGCAGGCAGCACGTCGAGCAGCAGCTCCATGTCGTCCACCAGCGCGGGGGCCAGCGACTCCATGCCCTCCACCGCGATGCCCTCGGCGATCCTGCCGAGCATCTCGACCAGCCCCGGATGCTCCACCAGGAGTTCGCGGGCCCGCTCGCGCACCTCGTCGGTGAGCAGCAGCTCACGGCAGGGCGGTGCCCACAGGCCGTGTTCGGCGGTCTCCAGGGAGCGCTGGTCGGCGACCTTGAACCAGCGGATCTCCTCGACCTGGTCGCCCCAGAACTCGACCCGGAGCGGGTGCTCCTCGGTCGGCGGGAACACGTCGAGGATGCCGCCGCGCACGGCGAACTCGCCGCGCTTCTCCACCAGGTCGACGCGTGCGTAGGCAGCTGCGGCCAAGCGCTCGACCACGGTGTCGAGGTCGATCTCCTGCCCGGCCACCAGGGCCACCGGCTCCAGCTCGCCCAGGCCCTTGACCTGCGGCTGGAGCACGCTGCGGATGGGCGCGACGACGACCTTGAGGGTGCCGGTGCCGGCGTCGGCGCGCTCGCCCGAGGTCGGGTGGGCGAGCCGGCGCAACACCGCTAGCCGGCGGCCGACGGTGTCCGAGCGCGGGGACAACCGTTCGTGCGGCAGCGTCTCCCACGAGGGGTATTCCACGACGGAGTCCTCGGGCAGCAGCGACCCGAGAGCCGCGACGAGGTCCTCGCACTCGCGGGTGGTGGCGGTGACCGCGAGTACGGGTCGATCCGCGCGGGCGGCGACGGCGGCCACCACGAAGGGGCGCAGCGCCGGTGGTCCGACGAGGTCGAGGGCGGTACCGCGGCCCTCGGACGCGGCCCGCACCGCCTCGGCGACGGCGGGGTCCTGGACGACGATGTCTAGCAGACCGGTCAGACTCATGGGCCGGTTGGATCCTCCGCAACGCGAACGGCCCCGACCTTGGAAAAGGACCGGGGTTCCCCGACAACCCTACGCCCGAAGGGGTCGGTGTCGCCCGCGATGACAACGTGTGACTGTGACCAGTACCGCCCACCCCTCCCCCTTGGCAATGTGACTGATAGGGGGTCCAATGGCCTGCGAACAGGAATCTGACGGGTCGTCGGATTTCCGGCGGGCGGCCGTCGGGAGTCCGGGCAGCGGCTGGACCAGGGGAGACGACGGACACGATGAGCAGCGCGCAGCAGAAGCTCTACATCGGCGGCGAATGGGTCGAGCCGGAGCGCGGTCACTACGAGGTGATCAACCCGGCCACCGAGGAGGTCGTGGGCCTGGCGCCCGAGGCGTCGGTGGAGCAGGCGAACGCGGCGACCGCGGCGGCGGCCGAGGCGTTCGGCACCTGGTCGCGGACCACCCCCGAGGAGCGCTCCCGGATCCTGGACCGGGCCGCGGACCTGTTCCTGAAGATGGGCGGCGAGGTGGTCCCGCTGGCCTCCGCCGAGACCGGCGCCACGCTCTCGGTCGCGGGCATGATGCAGCTGGGCACCACGTACTCCCGGTTCAAGCGCTACGCCAAGGGCGCGCTGGAGCCGACCGAGTTCCCGCTCGCCCCGCAGCCGACCCCCGAGACCGCGCTGAGCCGGGCGGGCATCTTCGGCGCCGTGGAGGTGCGCCAGCCGGTCGGCGTGGTCACCTGCATCACCTCGTACAACAACCCGCTGGCGAACACCGCGGGCAAGGTCGCGCCGGCGCTGGCGATGGGCAACACGGTCGTGGTCAAGCCCGCGCCGCAGGACCCGCTGGCGGTGTACCGGATGGCCGAGGCGCTGGCCGAGGCCGGGCTGCCGGCGGGTGTGCTGAACGTGGTCACCGGCCAGGGGGTGGACGTGTCCGAGGCGACGGTGGCCTCGCCGCACGTGGACATGATCAGCTTCACCGGCTCGACCGCGGTCGGCGCACGGATCGCCGAGGTGGCCGGTCGTGGCTTCAAGCGTCAGCTGATGGAGCTGGGCGGCAAGGGCGCGTGCATCGTGCTCGACGACGCCGACCTGGACGCGGCGGTGCACGGCATCGGCACGGTGTGGAGCTTCTACGCGGGCCAGATCTGCACCGCGCCGACCCGGGTGATCGCCCAGCGCGGCATCTACGACCGGCTCGTGGAGCGGCTCGCGGAGCACGCGAACGGGCTGAAGGTGGGCAGCCCGCTGGATCCCGCGACGCAGGTCACCCCGGTCATCTCCGCGGTGCAGCGCGGCCGGGTGGAGGCGCTGATCGCCAAGGGCCGCGAGGAGGGTGCCCGCCTGGTGGTCGGCGGCGAGCGACCCGACTTCGCGAAGGGCTTCTACGTGGCGCCGACGCTGTTCGCGGACGCGACCAACGAGATGACCATCGCGCGCGAGGAGTTCTTCGGCCCGGTGGTCACGGTGATCCCGTTCGACGGGGACGAGGAGGAGGCGATCCGGATCGCCAACGACTCGGACTACGGCCTGATCTCCTACGTCTTCGCCGGGGACACCACCCGCGCCTACGGCATCGCCCGCCGGCTGCGCTCCGGCGGCGTCGGGGTGAACACCGTCGGGCGCAACATGGAGGCCCCGTTCGGCGGCTTCAAGCAGTCGGGCGTCGGCCGCGACGGCGGCTCCTACGGCCTGGCCGCCTACAGCGAGATCCAGAGCATCGTCTGGCCCAGCGCCTGACCGGCGCGACACGGACCGCGAGCGGCCCCGGGATCCTTCCCCGGGGCCGCTCGCCCGTTCCCGGCGGCCTCTTCGTGTTCGCGTCCGGGACGTCTCGGGTTCGTCGGTTTCCCGCGTGGGGGTGAGGTCATGGCCATAACCTGAGGGGCGGTTCGCGGCGCTCGGTCGCGGGCCCGTCAGGGGGGATCTCTCGCAATGTCGCAACCGCAACGTCTGGTCCGGGCCTGGTCGGTGCGCGCGGGGGCCGCGCGTACCCAGGTGGAAGCCGGGGTGCGGGCGCGACGATGGTTGTGGTTCCGCGAGGCGTTCCCGGACATCGAGCGGTTGCGCGTGGTGGACCTGGGCGGCTCCGCCGAGTTCTGGTGGCACGCTCCGGTGCGGCCCGCGCACGTGCGGGTGATCACGACGGCCGAGCGGGCCGCCGAACCGGCCCCGTGGCTGGCCGTCGAGGCCGGCGATCCGCTGGCCTGGAACGGCGGTTGCGACCTGGTGGTGAGCGACGGCCTGCTGGACCGGCTGGCCGCGCCGACCGACCGGGCCCGGCTCGCCGACGTCGTGCACGCCTCGGCCGAGCGCTACTGGCTGCGCACCGCCGCCCGCGAGCACCCGCTCGATCCGCAGACCTCGCTGCCCGCCGTGCACCTGCTGCCCGGTCGGGTCCGGACCCGGATCGACGGCTCCGCGCCGAGGGTGTTCCCGGCCCGGCGCGCGGAGTTGGCCTCGCGCTTTCCCGGATCGGTGGTCCGCGGCGAACGGGTGGCCGGGCTCGTATCGTCCTGGGTGGTGGCCAAGCCGCGTGCCGATCACGTGCCCGGCCGCCCCTGACGTTGCATCACCAGCCGCTCGGGGGTGGGCGGTTGCGCGAGGAGGGGGATTCTCGGATGCGTGTTGTCATCGCCGGTCAGGGATATGTGGGACTGCCGCTGGCGGTTCGGGCCGCGCAGGTGGGCCACGAGGTGGTCGGCTACGACGTCGACCGGGAGCGGGTCAAGCGGCTGGCGGCGGGTGAGTCCTACGTCGAGGACATCCCCGCCGCCGAGGTACGCGCGATCTCGGACGCGGGCCGCTACCGCGCCACGAGCGAGCCGAGGGATCTGGGCGGCTACGACATCGCGGTGATCACCGTGCCCACGCCGCTGCGCGAGGGCGTACCGGACCTGAGCTACATCGAGGAGTGCGCCCGCACGCTCGCGCGGTATCTGCGCCCGGGCGCGTGCGTGGTGCTCGAATCGACCACCTACCCGGGCACCACGGAGGAGTTGGTCGGCCCGATCCTGGAGGAGGGCTCGGGGCTGACCGCGGGCCGCGACTTCCACCTGGGCTACAGCCCGGAGCGGATCGACCCGGGCAATCCGACCTGGAACCTGGTCAACACCCCGAAGGTGGTCTCGGGGGTGGACGCCGCCTCGCTCGCGGTGGTGGAGGGCTTCTACGGCTCGCTGGTCGAGCGGGTGGTGCCGGTGTCCTCGCCCAAGGAGGCCGAACTGGTCAAGCTGATCGAGAACACCTTCCGGCACGTGAACATCGCGCTCGTCAACGAGGTCGCGATGTTCGCCCACGACCTGGGCATCGACGTGTGGGAGGCGATCGACGCCTGCTCCACCAAGCCGTTCGGGTTCCTGCGCTTCACCCCGGGTCCCGGGGTCGGCGGGCACTGCCTGCCGATCGACCCGTCGTACCTGTCCTGGCGGGTGCAGCGTGCGCTGGGACAGAGCTTTCGTTTCGTGGAGTTGGCCAACGACGTCAACAACCACATGCCCGACTACGTGATCCGCCGACTCACCGCGGCGTTCAACGCCCGGCGGCGCTCGGTCAACGGCTCGCACGTGTTGTTGGTGGGGCTCGCGTACAAGAAGAACACCGGCGACGCCCGGGAGTCGCCGTCGACGCACGTGGCCCGGCTGCTGCTGAACCTGGGCGCCGAGGTCAGCGCCGCGGATCCGCACGTGGAGCAGTCCCAGGTGGTGGACGCGCGGTTGCGGCGGGTGGAGTTGACGCCGGAGACGGTCGCCGCGGCCGACGCGGTCGTCCTGCTCGTCGACCACGACGACGTGGACCCGGAGTTGTTGCGCACCGCCGACTACGTGCTCGACTGCCGTCGGGTGCTCGGCGCGGGGCCCAACATCGAGGTGCTGTAGCGGTGTTGCAGGCGGTGTCGTAGGCCCGTCGCGGCCGGCGCGCGGTGGTCGGGGGTGTCGACCACCGCGCGCCGCTCCGGCCCGTCCCGGGCCCCTGCGGCCCGTTCGCGTCGCTCCCCCTGCCCCTACTTGTATTCGATGATCTTCGTCTTGTGCCCGGTGGCCTTGGTGTGCGCCTTGGCCGCCACCTGTGCCGCGTCCTTCGACCGGTACCGCTGGCGGGCGCCGTCCGACTTCGACGGACAACCGCCTTCTTGGCAGAGCCATCCCCAGGTACTCATGGACAACCTCCAGACATCACAGGCGCCACTCGCGTCCCGACCGAGGACGCGAATGACTTGGACGGCCACACCGCAGCACCTGTGGCCGCCGTGCGACCGACACTCGACACGTCATGACACGCTCGTGACGGAACCCGGACGTTCCGGAGAAAAACGTTTTCCTTTTGAATGCTTACCGCTTCGCTATCGACATACAAAGGATGCAATACCGCGATCAATGATCTTTTCTGCCTATTACGACGAAAGAGTGATACGAGATAGCTCGCCGGGGTGACGACGCGCAAGGAGCGGCGGTCGATGGCCGATAAGCGCGACACGTTATGTCAACCGGATCGCCTCGAACGCATGTCTTCGGCCCCGGCGGCGAATGTCACGGATTCGGGACATGCGGACCGGCACGATCGACGGCCGCGAGCGGACCGGGCTCGGCGGCCGGGCCGACGCGCAGCGGCACCGTCCCGCCCGAGACGCACTCCCCGGTGTCCAACCGCCACTTCCAGTGGTGTCGGGGGCACTCCAGCACCCCCGCCTCGATGTCCGCGTGCGACAGGTCCTCGCCGGCGTGCGGGCAAAAGCGCTGCATCCGCACCCCGCACCGCTCGATCGACTCGCCGTGCGCGGCCGATTCGCGTTCGCGGACCATCTGCATGGTCTGCGCCGGGTGTTCGCCGTAGCGCAGCAGGCTCATCAGGGTCAGGTCGAACACGTCCGGATCGCGGGCCAGGCCGAGCCGCATGGACAGCAGTGCCTCCTCCCAGCCCACCTCGCCGTCCACGATCGCGCGCAGCGCCCGCTGCGGCACCTCGATCGTGTAGGCGGGGTCGACCGGTTCGTCCTCGAACACGATGTCGCCCGCGATCCGGCCCAGCCGCACCGACCACGAACCGCCGTCCGAGGTCAGCCGCACGTCCTTGCGCCACGCGCCGAGGAAACGCCTGTTCCAGCTCTGCAACCGGGCGAAATAGGCGTCCAGTTCGGCCGGCGTCACCGGCTCGAAGGGCGGCTCGGCGTACGCCCGCCACTCCCGCTCGCGGCGGTCCCGATAGGCGCTCAGATAGGCGTCGGTGCGCCAGTGCGCCACCGGGCCGGTCGGCGCCGCGAGGTCGTCGCCGGGCGCCGCCTCGATCACCCGCACTCTCGGGCAGGCCGCCGCGAAGTCGGCCGCGAACGCCTCCCACAGCGGGAAGATGGTCTCGTCGCGGTCGTTGTACCGGGCCAGTTCCGGGTCCAGGAACACCGGTGGGCCGGCCGAGGGCAGATAGGACCGCGCGCCGGTCAGCCGGACCTTGCGCACCAGCGTGTCGAACAGGTCCGAGCGCACCTCCGCGGTCTTCTTGCGCTGCACCTCCTCGGGGTACGCGTAGGCGTTCGGATACCACATCGCGCCGGAGAACTGCGCGGACAACAGGTCGATCCCGTCCGGGAGTTCACCGAGCGGGGTGTTGCAGTCGTTGAGGTCGAGGAAGCGGTATCCGTCGAGGTCGACGAGCAGTCCGCTGTCCTCCTTGTGGCTGGTGTCGAGGAACATCGTCAGGGTCAGCCCGGGCACGGGCGTGAACGACTCGCGGTGGCCGAGCACCACCTGCTTCCCGAACCCGAGCGCGGTCATCCGCCGGACCAGCGACTTGGACCGGTAGCGGGGCAGCACCACGGTGACACCCCGGTCCAGCCGGTCGAGCAGCCGCTCGTCGAAGTGGTCCTCGTGCAGGTGCGAGAGGTAGAGGAAGTCGGGCCGGGCGGCCACCACCTCCGGCAGCAGTTCGCGGTTGTCCGGAAAGGGGAACCACGAGCCGAGGAACGCGGGATGGAACCACGGGTCGATCAGCAGCGAGACCCCGGCGTGCGCGACCACGAAGCCCGCGTGGCCGAGATAGCAAATCGCGCCGGGCGCCGGCGGGTCGGGCCTCGGGGCGACCGGCCGCGCCCGGCGGCGCTCGGACCCGGGCGTCACAGCCGGCTCAGCGCTCCCGCGAGCACCTCCGCGACACGCTCCTGCTGCCCGGCGGTCAGCTGCGGGTACAGCGGCAGCGAGAGCAGTTCCTCGGCGGCCCGCTCGGCGACCGGGAAGTCGCCCCGGGCATGGCCGAGTTCGGCGAACGCGGGTTGCAAGTGCACCGGCACCGGATAGTGCACGCCGGCGCCGACGCCCGCCTCGTTCAGCAGCGCGAGCACCTTGTCCCGCTCGGGCACCCGGACCGCGTACAGGTGCCACACGTGCTCGTTCCCGGGCGCGGTCCGGGGCAGCCGTACGCCCTCGATGCCGGCCAGGAGCGTGTCGTAGCGCGCCGCCGCCGCCCGCCGACGCACGTTCCAGTCGGCGAGCCGGCGCAACTTCGCGCGCAGCACCACGGCCTGGATGGTGTCCAGGCGCGAGTTGAACCCGAGCCGGGTGTGCACGTACTTGCGCGAGGAACCGTGATCGCGCAACTCGCGCAGTATTCGGGCGTGTTCCTCGTTGCCGGTGCACACCGCGCCGCCGTCGCCGTACGCGCCCAGGTTCTTGCCCGGGTAGAAGCTGGTGGCCGCGATCGCGTCCGGACCCCACGCCCCGGGGGCCACGCCGTCCTGGGTGGCGCCCTGGCACTGCGCGGCGTCCTCGACCAGGAACGCCCCGCGCGCCGCGGCCAGCGCCCGCAGCGCGCCCATCGGGGCCAGTTGCCCGTTCAGGTGCACCGGCAGCAGGGCCCGCGGGCCCGACGAGTCGCCCAGCGCCTCGGCGGCCCGCTGCGGGTCGAGCAGGAGGTGGTCCTCGTCCACGTCGGCCAACACCGGCCGCGCGCCCGCCCGGACCACCGCCTCCGCGGTCGCCACGAACGTGTTGGCGGGCAGCACCACCCCCTCGCCCGCGCCGACCCCCAGCACCCGCAGCGCCAGTTCCACCGCGTCGGTGCCGTTGGCCACGCCCACACAGTGCGCGGCGCCGGTGAACGCGGCGAACTCGGCCTCGAACTCCGCCACATCGGGCCCGCCCACGAACGCGCAGGTGTCCAGGACCCGGGCGATGCCGGCTGCCACCTCGGTCGCCACCTCGGCGTGCGCGGCGGCCAGATCCACCAGCGGGATCCGGCTCGGCTCAGCACTCATGCGTGTCTCCCCCACCTCGTCGCTCCGATTCGGCGAGGTCCGGCGCCGCGCGCAGTCGGCGCGCCGGCACCCCCGCCCACACCTCGGCCGGCGGCACGTCCCGCGTCACGACCGAGCCCATCCCCACCAGCGATCGGGCGCCGATCACCCGGTGCTCGCGCACCAGCGCACCGGCCCCCAGGTACGCCTCCCGGCCCACCGAGACCCCGCCCGCCAGCCGCACTCCCGCGGCCAGCGTGGCGAACTCGCCCACGTCGTCGTCGTGGGTCAACACCACCTGCGGCATGGTGTGCGCGTGTGCGCCGACCCGGACCCCGGTGGTCAACACCGTCTGCGCCATCAGCACCACGCCGGGGCCGACCTCGCAGGTCCGCGGGACCACCGCGCTCACGTGCACCAGGGTCGCCCAGCGCTCCGCCGGCAGCCCGAGCCGGGCCACCACCCGCGACCGGCTCCACCAGTGCGCAGGGCTGCCGGTGCACACCACCACGAGGGCGTCGGGCCACTTGTGCACCACGTCGGCCCCGCCGAGCACCGGCACGCCGTCCACCTCGGTGTCCTGCCGGGCCGGGTCGTCGTCCAGGAACCCGAGCAGCCGCCAACCCGAACTCCCGCGCGGGGCCCGGAAGTCCGGCAGTGCGGCGGCCACCTCCCGGGCGAACCCCCCGGCGCCGACGAGGAGCAGATCGCGAAAGGACACTAGACCGCCGCCCGCACGCCCGCCGCCGCCCGCACCGCGGCGACCACTCGGTCCTGCTGCGCCTCGGTCAGCTCGTGGAACAGCGGCAGAATCAGCGAGTCGCGGGTCAGCCGCTCGGTGACGGGCAGCGGTACGTGCTCGACGTCGGCGTAGGCCGGCTCCAGGTGCGCGGCCATGATCCCGCGTCGGGCGGAGATGCCGGCCCGGGCCAGCTCGCCGAGCAGTTCGTCGCGCGACATCGGGAAGTCCTCGGGCAGCAGCACCCAGAACGCCTGGAAGTTGGTCAGCCCGTACGCGGGATCCGCGGCCGTCTCCAGGCCGGCCACATCGGCCAGCGACTGCCGGTATCGGGCCGCCAACTCCCGTCGCCGCTCGACCATCGCGGCGAGCCTGCCGAGCTGCACCAGACCGATCGCCGCCTGCACGTCGGTCATCCGGTAGTTGAAGCCCAGTTCGTCGTAGCTCTCCACCACCGGCGCCCCGCCCGCCCGGTCCGCCGCGTCCCGATCGGCCGCGCTCACGCTCATCCCGTGCTCGCGCAGCCGACGCAACCGGGGCGCATGGCCCGCGCGCGCCAGCGTGAGCATGCCGCCCTCGCCCGTGGTCAGCAGCTTGCGCGGGTGGAACGAGAAGGTCGCGGACATCGCCCCCGCGCCGACCGGCCGGCCCTTGTAGGTCGAACCCGCCGCACAGGCCGCGTCCTCCACCACCACGATGCCCCGGCGGTCCACCAGGGCCCGCACCGCGTCCAGGTCGGCCGGGATGCCGCCCTGGTCGACCAGGATCACCGCCCGCGTGGCCGAGGTCAGCACCGGCTCGATCGTCTCCGGCGTCAGGTTGCCGGTGGCCCGCTCGACGTCGGCGAATACCGGGCGCGCGCCCACGTAGCGCACCGCGTTGGCGGTGGCCACGAAGGACAACGACGGCACCACCACCTCGTCACCCGGCCCCACCCCGGCGTTGATCAGCGCCAGGTGCAGCGCGGTGGTGCACGAGGACACCGCGATCGCCTCCGGCACCCCCAGCCGGTCCGCGAAGGCCCGCTCGAAGGCCGCCACCCGAGGCCCCTGGGCCACCCACCCGGAGCGCACCGCGTCGGCCGCCGCGGCCGCCTCCTCGTCGCCCATCCAGGGCCGCATCACCGGAATTCGTTCCATGCCCATCGTGTCCTCCCCCAGCCCCGTCCGCGCCGAACCCTTGACCCAGCTCCGCGTCCGCACGCCCGAGCCGCACCGAACTCCCCCGGTGCGCCCATCGGTTCAGACCGCGTCCCGCCACCACGCCACCAGTCGGCGCAGCCCCTCGTCGATGTCCACCTCGGCGGTGAAGCCCAACTCCCGTGCGGCCTTGGTGGTATCGGCCAGCCGTCGGGTCACCCCGCCGCTGGCCCGGGCCGGCCCGTACTCGATGCCCAGGTGCTCGGCGCCCATCACCGCCAGCAGCCGCTCGGCCAGCGAGCCCAGCGAAGTCTCGCTCCCGGACGCGATGTTGAACACCTCACCGCTCGCGTCCGCCCGCGCGGCCAGGAGATTGGCGCGCGCGATGTCGTCGGTGTACACGAAGTCCATCGTCTGCAGGCCGTCGCCGAGGATCAACGGGGGTTCCCCCTTGCCGATCCGCTCCATCCAGCGGATCAACACCTCGGTGTACAGGCCGTGTACGTCCATCCGCGGGCCGTAGACGTTGAAGTAGCGCAGCGCCACGTAGTCCAGGCCGTACATCGCCCGGAAGCTGCGCAGCAGGCCCTCGTTGAACAGCTTGGCCGCGCCGTAGAGCGTGTCGTTCTCGTACGGGTGGTGCAGCTCGGTGGTCGGGAAGTGCTCGGCCAGCCCGTACACCGACGCGGAGGAGGACGTGACCACCTTGCGCACGTCGGCCGCGACCGCCGCCTCCATCACGTCGTAGGTGCCGTCCACCAGCACTTCCAGGGCGAGCCGGGGCTCCTCGACACACTGCGTGATCCGGATCGCGGCGAGGTGGAACAGTACGTCGACACCCGGCGTCAGCCGGGCCAGCAGCGCCCGGTCGCGGATGTCGCCGTCCACCAACTCGACCCGCTCGTCGGCCAACGCCCGGGCCAGATTGCCCCGGTGACCCCGGGTCAGGTTGTCGAGCACGACCACCTTCGCCGCGCCCTCGTCGAGCAGGCGGTCCACGATGGTGGATCCGATGGTCCCGGCCCCGCCGGTGACCAGGCAGTGCGATCCGGCGATCTCGACACTCGTCACGATGGTTCCCCCACGGCGACGGTGACGCCGCCCAGTTCCAGGCTGCGCGAGGCGGCCTCCAGCAGTTCCAGTACTCGCAGTCCCGCCCGCCCGTCGGTCAGCGCGGGTCGGGCCCCGCCGATCGCCTCGGCGAACTCGGCCATCACCGCGCGCAGCGCCTCGCGTTCGGGCAGCGCCGGCAACACCACGTCGCCCATCCGGTAGGAGATCAGCTTCTCCCGGCGGGCGTCGTGGTCGAGCGCGGTGTCCTCGATCCGGTCGACCCCCTTGTCGTGCACCTGGAGCCGGGCCGCCGGGTTGGTGTCGTCCCACACCAGCGTGCGCCGCGAGCCGCCGATGATGGTGGTGCGGACCTTGGTCGGCGAGAGCCAGTTGACGTGCACGTGCGCGATGGCGCCGTTGCTCAGCCGCAGCACGAGGTAGGCCAGACAGGCCCGGCCGGTGCCCAGCGGGTCCGCGCCGTGCGCGGACACCGACACCGGGCGCACCCCCGGCGGCAGGATGAAGTCGAGGATGGACAGGTCGTGGGGCGCGAGGTCCCACAACACGTCCACGTCGGGCTGCACCAGGCCGAGGTTGATCCGGACCGAGTCGAAGAAGCGGATGTCGCCCAACTCGCCGCCGTGGATCGACTCGCGGATGTGCCGGACCACCGGCATGTAGCAGAACGTGTGATCGCACATCAGGGTCAGCCCGGTGCGCTCGGCCAGTTCGACCAGCTTGACCGCCTCGGCGTACGCGGCCGTGATCGGCTTCTCGACCAGGACGTGTTTGCCCGCCTCGAGCGCCGCCGCGACCAGTTCGAAGTGCGTCGCGGCCGGCGTCGCGATGGCGACGGCCTGTACGGCCGGGTCCGCGAGCACGTCCCGATACGACGCGCTCACCCGGACCGTGCTGTACTCGCCCAGGACCGCTCTGGCCCGTGCCTCGTCGAGGTCGCACAACCACTCCACCCGCAGCGCCGGCGTGGCCTGCGCGTTGCGGATCAGATTGGGCCCCCAGTAGCCGGCCCCGATGACGGCCAGCCCGATGGGCCGACCGGATCCGGAACCAGACCCGGAATTCGACATGACGGAACGTCAACTCCCCTGCACCCCCCGGCCGCACGGGCCCAGCCGCCGCACGGCACCCCCACCCGAACGAAGCTAGCGCCCGATCCGGCCCGGCGCCGGTCAACCGGGAAATCCGCGGGGGTCGGACCGGCCTGCGAAGATCCTTGGCGGAGTCCCGGTTGCACGTGACGCCGAGGCGTTTGGCACGCTGTTGCACGCACAGTCACCGATCCGGGCGCCGGCACGATCCCAGCATCGACACAAGCGGCCCGCCCGGCAAGCAGCACATGAACGAGAAGGGAACGCCACGTGGCCGCGGGTACCCCGACGACGACACTGGCGAAGGAACGTACGGCGGAAGTGGATCCGACGATCGAACCGGCCCCCGAGACCCCGGAGCGGGGCACACCGCGGGGGACGCGCGAGAGCATCCTCCCGGCCGTGGCCGCCGCGCTGATCATCGGCAAGCGGATCAGCACCCGGGCGGGCGCCAAGGGCGATACCGTGCCGAACCCGCATCCGCTGGTCCGGGACTTCCTGCTGGCGCTGCCGCCCGAATCGCGCGAGCGCTGGCGGGGCCGCTGCCCCGAGGTCGAACTGGTCTCCGAGCACCTCTTCGAGGCCGAGGCGGCGCGCAGCAAACGGGCGGCCCGGCGGCCGTTCACCGTGCAGGAGGCGCGCCGCTCGCTCAAGGGGGCCAAGCTGACGCTGCGCCGGATCCGCGAGGACGGCGACCCGCAGCACGACACCTACCAGCCGCCGTGCCGATCCTGCGCGCCGATGCTCGACCACTTCGGCGTCACACCGACGGAAAGCGGCTGACGTGTCCCGGTTCTCCTCCGACGTGGTGCACGAACTCAAGCGGGCCGGCTGGACCGTGGGCCGGCGCCGGCTGACCCAGGCCGAGACGTGGGCCCGACAGATCAGCGACCACGAGTCGCCCGACGGGCACCGGCACAGCGTGTTCCCGGCGGCGCTGGTGGCCTGGGCCGAGTTCGGCACCCTGCACTTCGCGATCGGCGGCGCGGGCAAGGACGTCCTGCGCCGACCGTTCACCATCGATCCCACCCGGGGGCTGCACCTGCCCCGCACGCTGACCGACGTGGGCCGCGCGCTCGGCACCCCGCTGGCGCCGCTCGGCGACGAGGACGGCGGCAGCGCCTACCTGGCCATCGACCCGGGCGGTCGGGTGTTCGGCCTCGACCACACCGGCGAGTGGTTCATCGGCTCGTCGATGGACGCCGCGATCAGCACGCTGGTCCTGGGGCACGCCCCGGTACGCATCCGCGACGACGGACGCTGGTAGCCGGGGCGGGCGGGCGTATGCATGCGAAAGGGCGGCTCCCCGTGGGGGCGCCGCCCTGCGTCGTCGTGGCTCGCTCAGGTGTTGAACCGGTTCTGCGCCCGCTCCAGCCCCTCGCGGACCAGCGCCTCGCACGCGTCGGCCGCCCGGTCCACCTCGAACCCCAGCTCCTTGCGCTCGGTGGCGGAGAAGTCCCTGAGCACGAACGCCGCGACGTCCATCCGGCCCGGGGGTCGCCCGATGCCGAACCGCACCCGCAGGTAGTCGGGCCCGAGCGACTTGGTGATCGACTTCAGGCCGTTGTGCCCGTTGTCGCCACCGCCGCGCTTGAGCCGCAACACGCCGTAGTCGACGTCCAGCTCGTCGTGCACCGCGACGATGTTCGCGACCGGGATCTTGTAGAAGTCGCGCAGCGCGGTCACCGGACCGCCGGACAGGTTCATGAACGACATCGGCTTGGCCAGCACCACCCGGTGTGGGCCGATCCGGGTCTCCACCACCTGGGCGCGCGACTTGTGTGCCTTGAATTTCGACCGATCCCGCTCGGCGAGCAGGTCGACCACCATGAACCCGACGTTGTGGCGATTCCCGGCGTATTCGGGGCCGGGATTGCCGAGGCCCACGACCAGCCAGGGACTGTCGTCCGTGGTGGCGTGGGCCTGCGACTCACTCATGATGCCGTTGTCCCCGCGTTCGTTGCGCGTGTGTCGACTCAGGCCTCTTCGGCCGCGGTCTCCTCGGCGGTCGGCTCGGGCGCCGACGGGGTGAGGATGTGCAGGATGACGGCCTCGGGGTCGCCCGCGAGCGCGGTGCCCTTCGGCAGCTTGATGTCCTTGGCGTGCACCGAGGCGCCCGGCTCCAGGCCGGTCACGTCGATCTCGATGGTGCCGGGGAGGGCGGTGGCGTCGGCCTCGACGGGGAGCGCCGGGACGACGGTCTCCAGCAGGCCGCCCGGGGCGATCTCGCCGACGGTGCTGACCGGAACCTCGACCGTGACCGTCTCGCCCTTCTGGACGATCAGGAGGTCGACGTGCTCGAGGTGCCGCTTGATCGGGTGCCGCTGGACGTCCTTGGGCAGGGCGAGCTGCGCCTTGCCGTCGATGTCCAGCGAGAACAGCACGTTGGGGGTCTTGAGCGCGAGCATGAGCTCGTGGCCCGGAAGCGCAAGGTGGAGCGGAGCGGAGCCGTGACCGTAGAGGACGGCCGGCACCTTACCCGCGCGACGGGCGCGACGGGCGGCACCCTTGCCGAACTCGGAACGCGGCTCGGCGACGATACGGACCTCGGACACGACGGGTACTCCTCGAACGACGCGGTGGCGGATGGCGGGGCGGGGTCCCCATGATGCGGATCGACTGCGGACGGTGATCGCCGGAGCCGGTTCGTAGGTGCCCGAGTGGCACCGGGTCCCCTGCAAAAGCCTTGGAGGAGTACACGACACACAACTACCGCGTCGATCACGGAGCAAGTAGCGCGCATCCCTCGCCGGGCAACCCCGTTAGCCTACCCGCTCTTCTCGGTCGACCCGAAATCGGGTCGCGACAAGCACCACTCGAACGAGTGATGGCGCGCCCCCCGGTCGGGGCACGATACCGCGAAGAGCGAGCGGGCACACATACGCCGCCCGGCCGAACGGACGGGCGGCGTATGCGAGTTGGAGCAGTCGAGACTCGGCATCCCGCTAAGGTGCCGAATGTCGACAAGACCTTCGGATCAGCTGTGGCCCTCGAACAGGCTCGTGACCGAACCGTCCTCGAAGACCTCACGGATCGCGCGGCCCACCATCGGGGCGATCGACAGGATGGTCAGCTTGTCGAACCGACGCTCCTCCTCGATCGGCAGCGAGTTGGTCACGATGACCTCGCTGATCCGCGAGTTCTTCAGCCGGTCCACGGCGGGGCCGGAGAGCACCGCGTGGGTGGCGGCCACGATCACGTCGGCCGCACCGTTCTCGTACAGCGCGTCGGCGGCGGCGCAGATCGTGCCACCGGTGTCGATCATGTCGTCGACCAGCACACAGGTACGGCCGGTGACGTCACCGACCACCTCGTGCACGGTGACCTCGTTGGCGATGTTCGGGTCGCGGCGCTTGTGGATGATCGCCAGCGGGGCGCCGAGGCGGTCCGTCCACTGGTCGGCCACCCGGACCCGGCCGGCGTCCGGGGAGACCACGGTCAGCCGCTCGCGGTCCACCCGCTTGCCCACGTGGTCGGCCAGCAGCGGCAGCGCGAACAGGTGGTCCACGGGGCCGTCGAAGAAGCCCTGGATCTGCGAGGTGTGCAGGTCCACGGCCATCAGTCGGTCGGCACCCGCGGTCTTGAACAGGTCCGCCATCAGCCGCGCCGAGATCGGCTCGCGACCGCGGTGCTTCTTGTCCTGACGGGCGTAGCCGTAGAACGGGACGATGACCGTGATGCGCTTGGCGGAGGCCCGCTTGAGCGCGTCGATCATGATCAGCTGTTCCATGATCCACGTGTTGATCGGAGCCGTGTGGCTCTGGATCACGAACGCGTCGGCACCTCGTACGGAGTCCTCGAACCGTACGTAGATCTCCCCGTTGGCGAACTCGAAGGCCTTGGTGGGAACGAGGTCCGCACCGAGCTCCGAGGCCACCTCCTTCGCAAGTTCGGGGTGGGCCCTGCCCGTGAAGAGCATGAGCTTGCGCTCAGGCGTCACCTTGATCCCGCTCACAGCACCGTCTCCTTGCCATTCGCCTCGGCAGAACCGTCGTTCGGCCCGGCCGTTGTGTGCACGTCACCCGCGTCGCCCTGGCTCGACGCGAGCGCGCGTTCGGCGGCCTGCGCCGAGGCCGTACCCGCGCGTTTGCGTGCGACCCACCCGTCGATGTTGCGTTGGCGCCCCCGCGCCACCGCCATCACACCGGGTGGGACATCTTCGGTGATCGCCGATCCGGCGGCCGTGTAGGCACCGTCGCCGATCTCGATCGGGGCGACCAGCATGGTGTCGCTGCCCACGCGGACGTGGTCGCCGACCACCGTGTGGTGCTTGTTCACGCCGTCGTAGTTCACGAAGATCGTGGCCGCGCCGATGTTGGTGCCCACTCCGATGGTCGCATCCCCGACATAGGTCAGATGCGGCACCTTCGATCCCTCGCCGACCACGGCGTTCTTCATCTCCACGAAGCCGCCGGCCTTGGCCTTGGCGGCGAGGCGGGTACCGGGCCGCAGGTAGGTGTATGGCCCCACGGTCGCCTCGGGGCCGATCTCGGCCCCCTCGCTCGTGGCGTTGTACACGTGTGCCCTCGGCCCGACGACCGTATCGCGCAGCGTGCAGTTGGGCCCCACCACGGCCTCGGCGGCGATGCTGGTGACGCCGTGGAGCTGGGTGTTGGGGTGCACGACCGCGTCCGGCTCGAACGTCACGTCGACGTCGATCCAGGTGGTCGCGGGGTCGATCACGGTGACCCCGGCGCGCATCACGGCCTCGATCAGGCGGTCGTTGAACACCCGCCGCGCCTGGGCGAGCTGGACCCGGTCGTTGACGCCCAGGATCTCCCGGTGGTCCACGGCGGCCGCGGCGCCCACCCGGTGTCCGGCCTCGCGCAGCACGTGCAGCGTGTCGGTGAGGTATTCCTCGCCCTGGCTGTTGTGCGGGGTGATCTGGCCCAGCGCCTCGCGCAGCAACTTGCCGTCGAACGCGTACACGCCGGAGTTGATCTCGGCGATCGCGCGCTGCGCGGCGGTGGCGTCCTTGTGCTCGACGATCGCGGTGACGGCGCCACGCCCGTCGGGGGTGTTCTCCCGGACGATCCGGCCGTAGCCGGTCGGGTCGGGCACCACCGCGGAGAGCACGGTGACGGCGTTGCCCTCGCTCTCGTGGGTGGCGACCAGGGCGGCCAGGCTGTCCGAGGTCAGCAGCGGGGTGTCCCCGCAGGTGACCAGGACCACTCCGTCGGGTTCGCGGCTGCTCGCGGCGAGCCCGTCCAGGGCGACGCGCACGGCGTGGCCGGTGCCGTTCTGTTCCTCTTGGACGACCACCTTGGCGGCCGGGTCCAGGACGGAGAGGTAGCCGGCGACCTGGTCGCGGCCGTGGCCGACGACGACGATCAGGTCTTCGGGATCCAGTCGTCGGGCGGCCTCGACCACGTGTCCGACCATGGCCCGACCGGCCAGGGAGTGCAGGACCTTCGGAGTGGTCTTGGAGCGCATGCGGGTGCCCTCACCCGCAGCGAGTACGACGACGGCAGCCGGGCGGATGGGGCTCACAGAGCAAGGCTCCTCGGCATCGCTGGCGGGGGGATGCCCGACGACTCCGAAGGCCGACTTCGGAGATACGAAACGACGGCACGACGAAGCCGAGCCGAACAAACCGGGCCCTATGAGGATAGCGCCGTCGGCGGGAGCCTCCACGCGCCGATGCGGCCTGCACGACCGAAGGGCTCCGCTACCAGGATTTGAACCTGGACCAAGGGGACCAAAACCCCGTGTGCTGCCGAGTTACACCATAGCGGAATGAATCGGGCATTCCGCCTGAGCAGCGGGTTCATCCCGTTTTCACGGCACCCACTATGCCGGCCCCCCGGCATCCCGTGCGCGAATAACCCCCCGGAAACCGGGCCCAAGATCGCCGAAGCGCCGTCGGCATGCTCGCGGACACACCTGGAAAACGTCCTCCTCGGGGTGCGCAAGGCAAGAATGAGAAGGCGTACAGACCCCTCGCTTTCCGCTCATGACCTGCCATACTGACGGAACTTACGGCTCCGTAGGTTACGTCGCCGTAGCGTTGCCTGTCCCCGATCCGAGGGAATCCCTATGACCGTTTCCTCCTCCGGTTCCACCGGCGCCGGCGTGCTCGAAGCCGAGCGGAAGTCCGCCGACTCCGCCACCCGCGGCACGCTCGGCGGCGAGCGCAAGCACGCCGCCGAGCAGATCGCGCTGGCGCTCTTCATCGGCGTCCCGTTCCTCGCGCTGGTGGCAGCCGTGCCGGTCGCCTGGGGATGGGGGCTGTCCTGGCGCGACGTGGTGCTCGCGGTGGTGATGTACGCCATCACCGGCCACGGGATCACCATCGGGTTCCACCGCTACTTCACCCACGGGTCGTTCAAGGCCAAGCGCCCGGTCCGGATCGCGCTGGCGATCGCGGGCAACATGGCCGTACAGGGGCCGCTGGTGCGCTGGGTGGCCGACCACCGCAAGCACCACAAGTTCTCCGACAAGGAGGGCGACCCGCACTCGCCGTGGCGCTACGGCACCGGCGTCGGCGCGCTGTCCAAGGGCCTGTGGTGGGCGCACATGGGGTGGCTGTTCGACGTCGAGCAGACCTCGCAGGAAAAGTACGCGCCCGACCTGCTCAAGGACCGCGACATGATTCGCGTCTCCCGCCAGTTCCCGCTGTGGGTGGCGGTCTCGCTGGGCGCTCCCGCGCTGGTCGGCGGGCTGTGGGCGTGGTCGTGGCAGGGCGCGGTGACCGCGTTCTTCTGGGCCGGCCTGGTCCGGGTCGCGCTGCTCCACCACGTGACGTGGTCGATCAACTCGATCTGCCACGCGGCGGGCGAGCGTCCGTTCAAGTCGCGCGACCGTTCCGGCAACGTGTGGTGGCTGGCCATCCCGTCGATGGGCGAGTCCTGGCACAACCTGCACCACGCGGACCAGACCAGCGCTCGGCACGGGGTGCTGCGCGGTCAGCTCGACAGCAGCGCTCGCACGATCCGCTGGATGGAGAAGCTGGGCTGGGTCTGGGACGTGCGTTGGCCGGACCGGGAGCGGGTCGCCGCACGGCGCGCGGCATGATGGGGCAGTGACCGAGACCAGCAGGCGGAGTGCACCGCGCGGCGGCGGTCGTGTGCGCATGACCGGAAAAGAGCGCCGGGAGCAGTTGATCGACATCGGTCGAACGCTGTTCGCGGAGCGTGGCTACGACGCGACGAGTGTCGAGGAGATCGCACACAAGGCCGGTGTGTCGAAGCCGGTGGTCTACGAACACTTCGGCGGCAAGGAAGGGCTGTACGCGGTCGTCGTGGACCGCGAGACGAGCGCGCTGCTCGACGGGGTGACCGGCGCGCTGACCGGCGGCCACCCCCGGGAGCTGCTGGAGCAGGCCGCCTTCGCGCTCCTCGACTACATCGACCAGAACACCGACGGCTTTCGCATCCTGGTCCGGGACTCGCCGGTGGCCCAGTCGACGGGCACCTTCGCGTCGCTGATCAGCGACATCGCCTCGCAGGTCGAGGACGTGCTCGGCCTGGAGTTCAAGTCGCGCGGCTACGACCCGAAGCTGGCCCCGATGTACGCCCAGATGCTGGTCGGGATGGTCGCCCTGACCGGCCAGTGGTGGCTCGACGTCCGCCGCCCCAAGAAGGCCGACGTCGCGGCCCATCTGGTCAACCTGGCCTGGAACGGCCTGTCCGGCATCGAACCGAAGCCGAGACTGGTCGGCCGCCGCAGCTCGTGACCCGATCCGGGGTCTTCGGCATGTGAGACGGGGACGCCCCTGGGGCGGTCCCCGTCTCGTGCGTGCGATTGCCGTGCGGCAGATCGGGTGCCGCCGAAGATGGTGTCGCTACGAACAGTATCCCCGGCGATACCATTCGTAGCCATGCTTGTAGAGGTACGCTTCTTAGAACTGTACTTCTATAACTGCGAGGACCGGTGGACAAACCCGTCGAGATGTTCGATCGCGATCACGAGTGGTCGGCGCTGGGTCGGTTCATCACGGACACGCAGCCGGGCGCCACGCTCGGGGTGGTCTCCGGGCGTCGCCGCCAGGGCAAGACGTTTCTTCTGGACGCCGCCTGTCGGGCGGCGGGCGGGTTCTACTTCGGTGCGACCGAGGCCACCGACGTCGAATCCCTGCGCAGGATCGGCGCGGCTCTCACCGCCCATGTCCGACCTGCGAGCCCGTATCACTTCGCCGACTGGTTCGAGGCCGTCGACGTGCTCCTTGCCCTCGGCGCGGAGCGCCCCGTGCCCGTGGTCATCGACGAGTTTCCCTATCTGGCCAGGGCCAATCCGGAGTTGCCTTCCGTACTTCAGGAAGCATTTCGACCTCTGCGGGAGCAACGCACCGCGTCCCGAGCGCGAGTGCTGTTGTGCGGATCGGCCCTGTCGTTCATGGGGAAACTTCTGTCCGGCAACGCGCCGTTGCGTGGTCGTGCGGGCCTCGAACTGATCATCCGTCCACTCGACCACCGGCTCGCCGCGCGCTTTTGGGACATCAGCGATCCGCGACTGGCCATGCAGGTGAACGCGATCGTCGGAGGCACTCCGGCCTATCGGCGCGAGTTCGCGCGCGGCGACTCGCCCACCGGGCCCGAGGACTTCGACGACTGGGTCGTGCGCACGGTGCTCAATCCCGAGACGCCGCTCTTTCGCGAGGCCCGCTACCTGCTCGCCGAGGAACCCGATCTACGGGACACCGGCCTGTACCGGTCCGTCCTGGCGGCCGTCGCCGACGGCAACGGCACCCGCGGCGGGGTGGCCGGCTACCTCGAACGCAAGGCCACCGACATCTCGCACCCGATCAACGTCCTCGAGGACGCCGGACTGCTCCACCGTGACGCCGACGTCTTCCGCGACAACCGGTCCACCTACCGCATCGCCGAGCCGCTGATCGCCTTTTACCACGCCATTATGCGACCGGTGTGGGACCAGTTGGAACGCCCCGGAAGTGCCCGTCGGGTCTGGCAAGCCAGTCGCCGTCGCTTCGCGAGCAACGTCCTGGGGCCGCACTACGAGCAGGTGTGTCGCGACTGGACCCTGCACCATGCCGATCCCGACCTGATCGGCGGCCTGCCCGCGCGGGTCGGGCACGGTGTCGTGCACGACGCCAAGGCTCGGGTCGGCCACGAGGTCGACGTCGCCGTCATCGGCATCGCCGACGGCGGCAGACCACCGTTGCTCGCGATCGGCGAGGCCAAGTGGAACGACACGATCGGCATCGCGCACATCGATCGTCTCCGCGCCATTCGCGACCTCGTCCGGCAGGCCGGCCGCTACGACACGAGCGAGACTCGGCTCCTCTGTTTCAGCGGCGCCGGCTTCAACGACAAGGCCCGTGCCGCCGCCGCGGCCGACCCCGACATCCGACTCGTCGACCTCGACACGTTGTACGGCCCGACGTCGCATTGAGGTCGGCGCCGGCGTCGCGCCCTGTGGCGCGGTGACGGCCGCGGAGTTTCGGGGACTCCGCGGCCGTCGGGGGCGGGGTGGGGGGTCAGCCCAATACCGCGCGCAGTTGGTCGAGGGACCATTCCAGGTCGTCCTTGGAAATGACCAGGGGTGGGGCGATGCGGATCGTTTGGCCGTGGGTGTCCTTGACCAGGACGCCGCGGTCCATCAGGGCCTGGGAGACGTCGCGTGCGGTGCCGTGTGCCGGGTCGATGTCGACGCCCGCCCACAGGCCGCGACCGCGGACCGTGGTCACGGAGTGGCCCACCAGCGCGGCGAGTTCGCGGTGCAGGTGGTCGCCGAGGTCGGCGGAGCGCTGCTGGAACTCGCCGGAGCGCAGGATCTCCAGGACCTCCAGGCCCACCGCGCAGGCCAGCGGGTTGCCGCCGAACGTGGAGCCGTGCTCGCCGGGGGCGAACACACCGAGCACCGCACGGGACGACACCACGGCCGAGATCGGCAGGATGCCACCGCCGAGCGCCTTGCCCAGGATGTACATGTCGGGCACCACACCCTCGTGCTCGCACGCGAACGTGCGGCCCGTGCGGCCCAGCCCGGACTGGATCTCGTCGGCGATGAACAACACGTCGCGCTCGGCGGTGACCCGGCGCACCTCGGCCAGGTAGCCGGGCGGCGGGACCAGCACACCGGCCTCGCCCTGGATCGGCTCGAGCAGCACCGCCACCGTGTCGTCGGTGATCGCCGCGCGCAGCGCCGCCGCGTCGCCGTAGGGCACGACGTCAAAGCCCGGGGTGTACGGGCCGAAGTGCCGGCGCGCCTCCTCGTCGGTGGAGAAGCTGACGATCGTGGTGGTGCGGCCGTGGAAGTTGCCCGCCGCCACGATGATCCTGGCCCGCCCGTCCGGCACGCCCTTGACCTCGTAGCCCCACTTGCGCGCGGTCTTGACAGCGGTCTCCACCGCCTCCGCGCCGGTGTTCATCACCAGGACCATCTCCATGCCCGCCAATTCCGCGAGCTGCTCGCAGAACGGCGCGAAGCGGTCGTTGTGGAACGCCCGGCTGGTCAGCGTGACCCGGTCCAACTGCCGCTTGGCGGCGTCGATCAGGCGCGCGTTGCCGTGCCCGAAGTTGAGCGCGGAATACCCGGCCAGCATGTCCAGGTAGCGCCGGCCCTCGACGTCGGTCATCCAGGCGCCGTGCGCCTCGGCGACCACGATCGGCAGCGGGTGGTAGTTGTGCGCGCTGTGCTCCTCGGCCAACGCGATCAGTCGGGTGCTCTCGGCACCGGGGCCGCCCGGGCGACCGACCCCAAACTTGTGCTCGGGGGAGGAGGGGACGGGGGTGTGCTGCGTGCTCATGACGTCCTTTCGCAACGGTGGAGAGCCGTGGAATCGCTACGAGAGTGGAGAACGGCGATACCGGGAGATGCCGGGAGGAGGTTCGGTACGAAGGCGAGGAAATCCCGCAAGCAACGACAAGACGGAGGAAAGTCACCCGGGTGGGTACGGACGGGATACCCCGCGGGGACGGCGGATCAACGGGCGGCGCGCAGTTCCAGGACGCAACCGCGCACGCTCGCGCCGTGGGCCGCGAATGCGGACATGTCCAGCTCGATCGTACGGAATCCCCGCTCCGCCAACCGGGCGGCGAGCGCGGGTGTCGTGTCGCCCATCACCACGCTGCGCCCGTCGGAGACCGCGTCGAGGCCGAGCGCCACCGCGTCCGCCTCGTCCACCTCGATCCGTTCCGGGAACACCCGGGTCAGCCGGCGCAGCGCGGTCGGGGTGAACGCCCCCGGGTAGTAGGCCGCGGTGTGCCCGCCCAGCACGGTCAGCGCCGAGCCGAGTCGGGGAAAACGCGGGTCGGCCAACTCCAGCGGGACCACGGGCAGGCCGAAGAACGCCTGCGCCTCGGCATGCGCGGCCACCTCGGTCGACGGCCCCACCGCGGCCAACAGCCGGGGGCCGACCGGGATCAGGTCGCTCTCGCCCTCGTGGACGAACACCGGCTCCAGCGCGGAGCGGAAGCCGTGCCGGGCGAACCACTCCAGATACGCCTGCGTCGCGGCCGACCGCGCCGCCGCCCGCGGCCGTGCGCCGAGCACCCGCCTGCCCACCACGGTCGCCGCCCGCGAGGCGAAGACCATGTCGGGCAGCCCCGGTCGGCCCGGCACCAGGCTCACCCGATGCCCGAGCCCGATCAACACCGCGCGCAACCGCTCCCACTGACCCATCGCGGTCGTGGTGCGCGCCGTGAACCCGGTCGCCGGCGGCGTCTCGTCCAGATAGACCGGCGGACACATCACGTAGTGCCGCAGTTCGGCCGCCCGCGGGGCGACGAAGCCGCGTCGCCGCTGTCGGGACACCCGCGCCCGCTCGGCTCCGGGCGATATGTGCTCCGACCGCAGGTCGGAACGGCCCGATCGACCGCAGCGCGAGGTGAGGCGCACGCGATATCCCCTTCTCGCGGACGGCGGCGGCAGGCGCGCGCCCGGGATTTCCGCGGCCCACGCCCGTCCGACCCTGCCGATGGTGATGCCGTGCAGTCGGCGGCAGGCCGGGGCCGCACCCGATCGTCACCGTGGATAGGCGGTCGGCGACCCTCTGTGTCGGCCCTGGACAGCCTAGGTTGCCGCCACCGGAGGCGTAAAGGCGGCTGCGTTGTCCCATACCGCACGATCGTTGCGCATTTCCCCGGGCGCTCACCCGCTTTGTTGTGCGCCCCGCGCGGACGTCGCGTGGCTCCCCTGACCGGAACCACGTCACGCGCCTGAGAGAATGGCGGCATGGCCTCGACGCGTCCCCGTGTTCTGTCCGGAATCCAGCCGACCGCGGATTCGTTCCACCTGGGTAACTACCTGGGCGCGATCCGGCAGTGGGTGCCGTTCCAGGACAGCCACGATGCCTTCTACATGGTGGTCGATCTGCACGCGATCACCGTTCCGCAGGACCCGAAGCAGTTGCGCGAGCGCACCCGGATCTCCGCCGCGGAGCTGCTCGCTGCCGGTCTGGACGCGGACCGCTGCACCCTGTTCGTGCAGAGCCACGTACCCGAGCACGCACAGCTCGCGTGGGTGATGAACTGCATGACCGGCTTCGGCGAGGCCGCGCGGATGACCCAGTTCAAGGACAAGTCCGCCAAGCAGGGCACCGACCGCACCACCGTCGGCCTGTTCACCTACCCGGTGCTCCAGGTCGCCGACATCCTGCTCTACCAGGCCGACGCGGTCCCCGTCGGCGAGGACCAGCGCCAGCACGTGGAGCTGACCCGCGACATCGCGCAGCGGTTCAACTCGACGTTCGGCGAGACGTTCACCGTCCCCAAGCCGTTCATCGTCAAGGAGACGGCCAAGATCGTCGACCTCCAGGACCCGACGATCAAGATGAGCAAGTCCGCCTCGACGCCCAAGGGCATCGTCAACCTGCTCGACGACCCCAAGGCGAGCGCGAAGAAGATCCGCAGCGCGGTCACCGACACCGGCACCGAGGTGCGCTTCGACGAGACGGAGAAGCCGGGGGTGTCCAATCTGCTCACCATCCACTCGGCGCTCTCCGGCACCTCGATCCCCATGCTGGAGGAGCGCTTCGCGGGTCGCGGCTACGGCGACCTGAAGAAGGAGGTGGCCGAGGTGCTGGTCGATTTCGTCACCCCGTTCCAGGAGCGGGTGCGCGGCTACCTGGACGACCCGGCCGAGCTGGACGCCGTTCTCGCCCGGGGCGCCGACAAGGCCCGCGAGGTGGCGTCGCGGACGCTCGCCGAGACCTACGACCGAGTCGGCTTCCTGCCCCCGGTCACCGGCCGGTCGGGAGGCTGAGGCGCAGCACATGGCCAAGCGCACCATCGGAGTGTCGATCGCGATTCCCGAGCCCTACGGCAGCGAGTTGCAGGCTCGCCGCGCCGGGTTCGGGGATCCGCTCGCGAACGCCATCCCGACCCACGTGACCCTCCTGCCGCCGACCGAGGTGGCCGACGAGGCGATGGCCGAGATCGAGGAGCACCTGCGCGCGGTCGCCGCCGGCGAGGCCCCGTTCGACATACACCTGCGCAGCACCGGTACGTTCCGACCGACCTCGCCGGTGGTATTCGTCCAGGTCGCGCGCGGCATCCCGGAGTGCGAGCGGATCGAGGCCGCGGTGCGATCCGGGCCGCTGGAGCGCGAGTTGCACTTCCCGTACCACCCGCATGTGACCGTCGCGCATCACCTGCCCGATCACATGCTCGACCTGGCGTTCGCGGAACTCGTCGACTACGACGCGGTCTTCCCGATCTGGGGCTTCAGCCTGTACGAGCACGGCACGGACGGGGTGTGGCGCCCGCAACGTGACTTCGCGTTCGGCCAATCGTTGCCAGGTCCGCTGCCCGTGTGATGCCGTCCCGGCCGCGCGGGACGTCACAGAGTGGAGTCGCGTGTGGGCAGGGCGTCGGGCGGGCAGCAGTCATCCGTGGCGATCAAGGAGCGGCTGGCGAGGATCCCGATCATCGGCCCCACCTGGCGGGCCTATTCGCGCTATGGCGATCGACAGGGCAATCGACTCGCCGCCGCGGTGACCTACTACGGGTTCCTGTCGCTGTTCCCGTTGATCACGCTCGCGGCGGCGGTGGTGGCCGCGGCACTCGACCCCTCCCAGGTCCGCCGGATGCAGAACAAGATCTCCGAGCAGATCCCCGGTATCGCCGACAAGTTGGACCTGGACGCGCTGGTGCGCAACGCGGGCGCGGTCGGGGTGATCGGCGGCGCGCTGCTCCTGGTGTCCGGGACGGGGTGGGTGGATGCGACGCGTTCCTCCATCCGGGCGATCTGGGATGTGGAGGAGGAGCCGGGCAACGTCGTCGTGCGCAAGATCGCCGACGTCGGCGTACTGATCGGCCTGGGGCTCGCGTTGGCGTTGTCGGTCGGCGCGTCCACGTTCGCGACGGTGGTGATCCGGCACGTCTCCGACTCGATCGGGCTCGAACACCAGCCGGTCGGCCGGGTCCTGCTGCAGATCGCCGCATTCGCTGTCGCGGTCGGCGCGAGCGTGGTGCTGTTCCTGTACCTGCTCGTGGGGATGCCGCGACTGACCATGCACCGCTCGGTCGCGATCAAGGGTGCGTTGATCGGGGCGGTCGGCTTCGAGTTGCTGAAGCTGTTGGTGTCGTCGTACATCGCGGGGGTCGCGGGCAAGAGCGCGTACGGCGCGTTCGGCGTCCCGGTGGCACTGCTGCTGTGGATCTACTTCGTGATCCGCCTGCTCCTGTTCTGCGCGGCCTGGACGGCCAACGCCCAGGAGGCCGGGGAAGCCGCGGACAACATCGAGGCCGCCGCCGAAAAGGCCGCCGCAGAACCCCCGTTGGACCTGTCCAAATACAAACCCAAGCCCACCCACCCCATCCGCACCTACGCCTTGGCGGTAGCCGGCACAGCCACCCTGGGCATCCTCCTGGAACGCTTCACCCGAAACCACCCACCAACCGACACCTGAGCCCACCTACAAACCACAGCACACCACCAAAGCCAACCACCCCATCCCACCCGGCACTTGAGCCCACCCGCGAACCCCGACACATCGCCAAAGCCAACCCCTTCAGCCCGCCCGGCGCTTGAGCCCATCGGTAAAAGCCAAGCATCGTGGCGAAACCAACCACCCCAGCCCGGCCGGCACTTGAGCCCATCGGTAAAAGCCAAGAATCGTGGCGAAACCAACCACCCCAGCCCGGCCGGCGCTTGAGGCCACCCGCGAACCCCAGCACGTCGGCGAAGCCATACACCCCAGCCCACCCGGCGTTGAGGCCACCTGCAAACCGCAGCACGTCGGCAGAGCCAACCCCTTCAGCCCGGCCGGCGTTTGAGGCCACCCGCGAACCCCAGCACGCCGGCAAAGCCAACCACCCCAGCCCGGCCGGCGTTTGAGGCCACCTGCGAACCGCAACACGTCGGCCAAGCCAACCCCTTCAGCCCGGCCGGCGCTTGAGGCCACCCGCGAACCCCAGCACGTCGGCGAAGCCGACCACCGCAGCCCGGCCGGCGTTTGAGGCCGCCCCACCCCTACGGCAGGATGTCGTCCTCGAACCGCACGCCCGAACCCCCCTCGCGCCGCCGAAGGGCGAACAGCACGCCGCCGCCCACCACCAGCGCCGCCGGCACCCCGAGCCCCGCCCACAACACCCAGTCGAACCCGCCGTCGTCCGAGGCGGCCGACGCCTTCGCGGTCTTGGCGTCGCCCGGCTTCCCGTCGGCCGCCTTCGTGCCCTTGTCGTTCTTGTCCCCCGACGCCGCCAACGGCTCCACCAGCATGCCGACCGGCTTGGCCTGGGCCATCGCGGCGAAGCCCCAGTCGAGCAGCTTCCCGGTGTCCTCGTACGTCTTGCCCTTGCCCTCGACGTGCATGATGCTCACGAGCAACGTATGCCCGCCGCGCTGCGCGC
This sequence comes from Embleya sp. NPDC059237, assembly GCF_042754105.1. Lineage (NCBI taxonomy): Bacteria > Bacillati > Actinomycetota > Actinomycetes > Kitasatosporales > Streptomycetaceae > Embleya > Embleya sp. NPDC059237. Next base: position 123,559 of record NZ_JBHZAE010000012.1, read on the forward strand.
CGCCGACGAAGGTGTTCCCGGCGTTGGTGGTGTAGCCGTTCTTGACACCGAGCATGCCCGGATACTGGCCCAGCATCGTATTGGTGTTCTGGATCTGGAACTTGGCCCCCGCGACACCGGGAAAGTCGGCGACCTTGGTGCTCGCGTACGAGCGGAAGTCGTTGTTCTTGAGCCCTTCACGGGCGAACAGCGCGAGGTCGTACGCGCTGGAGACCTGCCCCGGCGCGTCGTAGCCGTCCGGCGAGACCACGTTGGTGTCGCCCGCCTGAAGCTGCTTGGCCCGCTCGTTCATCTGCCGCACGGTGGTGTCCACGCCACCGTTCATCGCGCACAGCACATGCACCGCGTCGTTGCCCGAACGCAGGAACACCCCGCGCCACAGGTCCTCGACCTTGTAGGTCTCGTTCTCCTTTATCCCGACCAGGCTGCTGCCCTCGCCGAGATTGCGCAGCTCGGCCGGCGCCACCTGGTGGGTGGTGTTGCGGTCGATCTTGGGCAGCACCGTGTCCGCGAACAACATCTTCAGCGTGCTGGCCGGCGGCAACTTCCAGTGTGGGTTCTTCGCCGCCAGGATCTTCCCGGTCTCCGCGTCGGCGACCACCCACGAGTAGCCCTCGACGGCGGGCGGCGGCGGGCTCCCGGGCGGCAGGTCGCTCTGTACACCCGGTTGGGCCAAGCGCGCGCCACCCACATCCGACATCGACGCGGGGGGCTGCGGCTCCGGCGTGCCCGGGGCGGCCTGCGCCATCGAGGCGGAACCCAACACGAAAGCGATCGCCCCCGCGCACGCGACGGCCGGCTTGCGAGAAGCCCGGAACCAGTAAGACATGCGATGAGCGTACTGGCGGCCCCCGGCTGAGGTTCGGCGACCGCGCCGCCGCATACTGAACCGGGACAAATTTGCTGAACTTTTGACCGGGAAACGGGTGCTTCACGTTGAGGATCGGCCGCGGTACATCCGCCTGTCTGGTGTTGTTCGGCGTCTGGAGCTGGATCCTGTGGCCGAACTTCCTCAGGAACATCTGGGCCGACGACCGCTCCTGGAACGACGGCCCGACCGCGTTCTTCCTGATCCACCTGGCACTGACGATCGTCTCGTTCGCGGCGGGCAACGCGATCGGTTGGCTCGGGATCAAGGGGCTGCGCGCGACACGGACGTCGCGGACGTGACGGACGACCCCGCGGGCTGCCCCGCGCATCCGGTGCCGGCCGGGCCCGAGCTGTTCACCCGAGAGTTCATCGCCGATCCCTATCCGGCGTACGCGCATCTGCGCGAGTACGCGCCGGTCCACCGCACCACGCTGCCCAGCGGGGTCGAGGCGTGGTTGGTCACCCGATACGCCGACGCCCGGCAGGCGCTCGCCGATCAGCGGCTGAGCAAGGATCCGCGGCGGTCGGAGGCGGCCTGGAAGCAGGGCAAGGTCGGCGTGCCCGGCGAGCAGCGCTCGGGGGTGGGCGCACATCTGCTCAACCTCGACCCGCCGGACCACACCCGGCTGCGCCGCCTGGTGTCCAAGGCGTTCACGCCGCGCCGCGCCGAGGAGTTCCGCCCGCGCGTACAGGCCCTGACGGACCGGCTGCTCGACGACTTCGCCCGGACCGGCGAGGCCGACCTGATCCACGACTTCGCGTTCCCGCTGCCGATCTACGCGATCTGCGACCTGCTCGGTGTGCCGGACGAGGATCAGGCGGACTTCCGCACCTGGGCCGGGATGATGATCCGGCACGGTTCGGGGCCGCGCGGCGGGGTGGCCCGGGCGGTGCGGCACATGCGTACGTATCTCGCCGAGTTGATCCACCGCAAACGCGCGACGCTCACCGACGCGGACGACGACCTGATCTCGGGGCTGATCCGGGCGAGCGACCACGGCGAACACCTGACCGAGGACGAGGCCGCGGCGATGGCCTTCATCCTGCTGTTCGCCGGTTTCGAGACCACGGTCAACCTGATCGGCAACGGGCTGCTGACGCTGCTCACGCACGACCGGGAACGGCTCGCGCTCCGGGCCGATCCCGAACTGCTCGCGCCCACGATCGAGGAACTGCTGCGCTACGACGGCCCGGTCGAGGTGGCCACGTGGCGGTTCAGCACCACCGAGGTGGAGATCGGCGGGACCCGGATCCCGGCGGGCGAGCCGGTGCTCGTGGTGCTCGCGGCGGCCGACCGCGACCCGCTCCGGTTCCCCGCGCCCGACCTGCTCGATCCGGCCCGCGCGGACAACCAGCACCTGGCCTTCGGGCACGGCATCCACTACTGCATCGGCGCACCGCTGGCCCGGCTCGAGGGCCAGATCGCGATCGGCACACTGCTGCGCCGGCTACCCGATGTGCGGCTCGCGCTGCCGGCGGACGAACTGCGGTGGCGCGGCGGGCTGATCATGCGTGGCCTGCAGCGGCTGCCGGTGACGTTCACCGCGGAGACGGACGGCCGCGCGGCGGGTGGGCCTGCGGGCGGCTGAGCCGAAGTGCGCTCGACCGGAAGGCGGTTCGTCTCCGGTGGATCGGGGCGGACGTGGGGCGGCGGGGTGACGGATCGTCATCCGTCACCCCGCCGCCCCGCCTGTACCCGAGCACCCTTCTCCCCGAATCGCCCCCGACCCCGGTCTTCCCACCCCTGGTCCCCGCCCCGACCCCGCCCCTGGTCCCATCCCGATCCCGCCCCGGTCCCACCCCCGGGTTTCCCCACCCGTCCCCCAGCCTTCGAGTCCCCCTGCGCGCGTTCCCCCACCTCACATCCCGGTGCTCGCCACCCCCACGCCCCCAGCGTTCCACCCCCCGGATCACCGTCACTCGTCCGCTCCGGCGTTACTTCCCCAAGACGCCTTCGCGGATCCGGACGATGCTCCTAGCCCCCGACCCCCCGCGTCCCGGGCTAGTCGTGCCCGGTCAGTGCCGCGAGGTCGGCGGGCGTGGGCCGACGGCGCCGCGTACTGCGAACCGGGTGAATGGTGGAGGTCATGCCCTGCTCCTGTTCCCCGAGGCGAACCCTTGCGGTCTCGCTCCCAACAGGGACTTGTCTACAGGGCGTCGTTCCCGACACACAACGGGTCCTTGACACATTTGATCACTTAGAGTGAATCCCGACCATGAAATGGTCAAAGAGGTTTGTTTCAGGCGTGGTTGTCGAACGGCGCGACGATCGAACGCAACAACCCGGCCAGCGCCGCCTGCTGATCGACCGTCAGGCCGGCCAGGATGGCCCGTTCGTGTTCCAGCAACTCGGCCATCGCCGCGTCGACCCGATCCCGGCCGTCGTCGGTCAGCCGGACCAGCACCCCGCGCCGGTCGTCGGGGTCGGGCAGGCGCAACACCAGGCCCTTGGCCGCGAGGCGGTCGATACGATTCGTCATCGTCCCGGAGGTGACCAGCGTCTGGGTGAGCAACTGGCCGGGCGAGAGCTGATACGGCGCGCCGTCGCGGCGCAGCGCGGAGAGCACGTCGAATTCCCACGGTTCGAGGTCGCGCGCGGAGAAGGCGGTACGCCGGGCACGGTCGAGGTGCCGCGCCAGTCGGGTCACCCGGCTCAGTACTTCGAGGGGTTCGACGTCGAGGTCGGGGCGCTCCCGCTTCCATGCCGCGACAAGCCGGTCGACCTCGTCTTTCATGAGGTCATTCTAGCGAATCGTTCGATGCCGAGCCTCTTGATGTCGAGATAAGAATCAGCAATATCCGTCATGTTCCGAGAGGATGCGGCCACCTTATGGCCGTACCGCACCAAGAAGGGCCGGAACCCGCGTGCCGAGACGGCGAAGTCGGCGTCCCGGCACGGTAATCCCTTGGTCTCCGGGCCGCGCCGGCCGGCAGGGTGGGGCGCATGGACCGCACCCGACGTGTCGCGAACGCGGCGCGCTCCCTGCACGGTTTGGCCCTCGGCGACGCCTTCGGCGAGCAGTGGTTCGGCTACCGGGGCGCCGAGCTCGCCGAGCGGCTGACCGGCCGCATCGCCCCGCAGGCCCGCCTCTGGTACTGGACCGACGACACCGCGATGGCGCTCTCGCTGCTGCGCATCCTGCACCTGTGCGACGCGGTGGACCAGGACGCGCTCGCGGCGCATTTCGCCGCGTCGTACGAGGCAGATCCGTATCGCGGCTACGGCCCGTCGATGCACGGCGTGCTGCGCGCGATCCACGAGGGCGAGCCGTGGCGGGAGGTGACGCGCCGCCAGTTCGAGGGCCAGGGCTCGTGGGGCAACGGCGCGGCGATGCGGGTCGCGCCGCTGGGGGCGTGGTTCGCCGACGACGGGCTCGCGGTGGTGGCGGCCGCGGCGGAGCGGTCCGCCGAGACCACGCACGCGCATCCGGAGGCGGTGGCGGGAGCGGTCGCGGTGGCGATCGCCGCGGCGCTGGCGACTCGGGGGCGGGGCGAAGCGGCCCCGGATCCGGTGGAGTTCCTGGTCGAGGTGGCCGGACACACGCCAAAGAGCGACGTGGCGGCGGGCCTGCGGGCGGCCTCCCGGCTGCCCGCCCACGCCTCGGTCCGGCACGCGACGGGCGTACTGGGCAACGGCTCGCGGATCAGCGCCCCCGACACGGTCCCCTTCGCCCTGTGGACCGCCGCCCACCACCAGGACTCCCTCCCGGAGGCCCTGTGGCACACCGCGACCGGCATGGGCGACGTCGACACCACCTGCGCGATCACCGCGGGCGTCGTCGCCTCCCGCACCGCCCTGGCCGACATCCCGGAACCCTGGCTCACCGCGCGCGAGCCGATCCCGACCTGGGTCGACACCGGCGGAACGGCGACGCCGACCCGCTCCTGACCGGACCGGGGACACTCCGCGGATCCCGCTCCGCCCCCGCGGTCGGAGCGGGATCCGTCAGTGCGCCAGGTCCGGGCGGCGCGGCGCGGGATCCGTCAACGAGCCAGGTCGGGACGGTACGAGCCCGCCACCCATGCGCGGGTGGCGACGCCGACCCGGTTGAGGGTGTTGATCGCGGCGATCGACCAGACGATCTGGCCCATCTCCACGTCGTCGAAGTACTTGGCCGCCTCGTCCCAGACCGGCGTCGGCACGTGGCCCTCGGTGAGCAGCGTGACCGCCTCGGTCAGGGCCAGCACCGCACGCTCGCGGGCGGTGAAGAACGGCGTCTCGCGCCACACCGGGATCGCGTGCATACGCTGCTCGGTCTCGCCGAGTTCGCGGGCGTCCTTGGTGTGCATGTCCACGCAGTAGGCGCAGCCGTTGATCTGCGACGCGCGGATCTTGATCAGCTCCGCGACGATCGGGTCCAGACCCTCGGCCGCCGCCTTGCTCAGCGCGATGGCGGCCTTGTACGCGGCGCCGTGCAGGGGCTTGAGGGGCAGTCGGGCCGGGTCGCCGGCGACGGGGGTTTCCTCGGTCACTTCCTGAATGCTCATGACCACGACCGTACGTACGGATCGGACCACGATTAAGGTCCAATCCCATGCGGAGTTCCTGGGCCATCGGCGATGTGGATCTGTACCTGGAACCCGGCCCCGTGCGCGGTCGCCGGATCGGACTGGAGCGTGCGCTGCGCGCGGCGATCGTGGACGGCCGGCTCGCCCCCGGCACCCGGCTGCCCTCCTCGCGCGCCCTGGCCGTGGATCTGGCGATGGCCCGCAACACGGTCGCCGAGGCGTACGCCCAACTCGTCGCCGAGGGTTATCTGATCGCCCGCCGGGGCGCCGGCACCCTGGTCGCCGAACGCCCGGCCGACCCGGTGCCGGTGCCGGTGTACGCGCGCGCCTCGGCCCCGCGCTTCGACCTGCGGCCCGGACGCCCGGACCTGTCCGCGTTCCCGCGGGCCCGCTGGGCCGCGGCCCAGCGACGCGCGTTGGCCGCCGCCGGACCCGACGCGTTCTGGCCGCAGGCCGACCCGCGCGGCCGGATCGAACTGCGCGAGCGCCTGGCCGACTATCTCGGCCGGGTCCGGGGCGTGCGCACCCGGCCGGATCGCATCGTGGTGTGCGCGGGCTACACGCAGGGCCTGTACCTGCTCGGCCACACGCTGGCCGCCCGCGGTGCGCGCCGGATCGCGATGGAGGACCCGGGGTTGCCGTTCCTGCGCGAGATCGTGGCCCGCACCGGCGTCGAGGTCGGCGCCGTCGGGGTGGACGGGCAGGGTGCCCGGATCGACACCGCCGGCGACGCGGACGCGATCGTGCTGACCCCGGCCAACCAGGCCCCGATGGGCGTGCCGCTGCACCCGGACCGGCGCGCGGCGGCGCTGCGCTGGGCCTCGGAGACCGGTGGCGTGGTGATCGAGGACGACTACGACGGCGAGTTCCGCTACGACCGCCACCCGGTCGGCGCGCTCCAGGGTCTGGGCGCCGAGCACGTGGTGTACGCGGGCACCGCGAGCAAGATGCTCTCGCCGGGCCTGCGGCTCGGCTGGCTGGTGGTGCCGCCGTACCTGCTCGACGACCTGCTCGCGGTCCGCGACCGGCCCGAGTTGACGGTGGGCACGCTGGACCAGCTCACCCTGGCCGAGTTCATCGCCGCCGGCGACCTGGACCGGCACGTGCGCCGCGCCCGCCTGGCCTACCGCGACCGCCGCGACCGGCTCGTCGCGGAGCTGGCCCGGCGGGTGCCGGCCGTACGGGTGTGCGGCATCGCGGCGGGCCTGCAGGTGCGGCTCGAACTGCCCGAGGGCGGCCCGGGCGAGGAGGAGACGCGCGCGCTGCTGGCCCGGCGCGGCGTGGCGGTGCACCGCATGGGCTGGTACCACCGGGCCCCGTACGCCGAGCACCCGCCGGGGCTGGTCGTCGGCTATGCGGCGCCCACCGCGGCCGCCTTCGCCGGCACGCTGGAGGCCCTGGTCGCCGCACTGGCCGAGCTGTTCGGGCCGCGGACCGCGCCCGGGCGCGCCCGGCTCCCCGAACACACCGGGGGCGGGCCGTTCGGCCCGCCCCCGGTCGATTCCGCGTGAGGCCGGCGCCGCGAAGGCGCCGGCTCCGACTCAGATCAGGCCCAGCTCGCGCACCGCGTCGCGCTCCTCGGCCAGCTCCTGCACCGAGGCGTCGATCCGCGCCCGGGAGAACTCGTTGACGTCCAGGCCCTGGACGATCTCCCACTTGCCGTCCTTGCAGACGACCGGGAAGGACGAGATCAGGCCCTCGGGCACACCGTAGGAGCCGTCCGAGACGACACCCATCGAGGTCCAGTCGCCGTCGGCGGTGCCGTTGACCCAGGTGTGCACGTGGTCGATCGCCGCGTTGGCCGCGGACGCCGCCGAGGACGCGCCGCGCGCCTCGATGATCGCCGCGCCGCGCTTGGCAACGGTGGGGATGAAGGTGTCGGCGAGCCAGGTGCGGTCGTCGACCACCTCGGCGGCGTTCTTGCCGGCGATCTGCGCGTGGAAGATGTCCGGGTACTGGGTGGCCGAGTGGTTGCCCCAGATGGTCAGCTTCGCGATGTCGGTGACCGCGACGCCGGCCTTCTTCGCGAGCTGGGTCAGCGCGCGGTTGTGGTCCAGGCGGGTCATCGCGGTGAAGCGCTCGGCCGGTACATCGGGCGCGTGCTGCTGCGCGATCAGCGCGTTGGTGTTGGCCGGGTTGCCGACCACGAGCACCTTGATGTCGTCCGCCGCGCCGGCGTTGATCGCCTCGCCCTGCGGCTTGAAGATGCCGCCGTTGGCGGCCAGCAGGTCGCCGCGCTCCATGCCCTTGGTGCGGGGGCGGGCGCCGACCAGCAGAGCCACGTTGGCGCCGGCGAAACCGTCGGTCGGGTTGTCGAAGATGTCGATCCCGGCGAGCAGCGGGAACGCGCAGTCGTCGAGCTCCATCGCGGTGCCCTCGGCGGCCTTGACCGCCTGGGGAATCTCCAGGAGGCGCAGGCGGACCGGGGTGTCGGGGCCGAGCAGGTGACCGGAGGCGATGCGGAACAGCAGCGCGTAGCCGATCTGACCGGCCGCGCCCGTGACGGTGACGTTGACGGGGGTACGGGACATTGCGCGCGGGTCTCCTCTGCTGCGGCGGGATCCGACGCCGATGGCAGTCCGCCGGTAGCTCGGCATCGAGATACTTTTCGCGGCCACACTACCCCCGCCTCCGGGGCGGCTCGGCCACCCACCGGTGTGAGGTTCGCCCCGGCCGCGCATCCGGGCTCACCCGCTCCGCCGGGGTGCGTCGGGTTCGCCGGTTTCCGTTTCGGCGGAATCGGCCGGTAGGTTCGTGACGGATCGAAGTCGCACGGCCTCGAAGGGTGATCCCGATGTGCATGTCACCGGACCGCGTCGCGTCGATCCCGGCGGCGGTGCCGGAACCCGCGCTCGCGCCGATCGCACCTGTGGTCGAGGGCGCGTCGGTCGACCCGATCGACGCGGTGGCGCTCGGCTGGGTCGACAACGCGGGCATCACCCGGGTCAAGACCGTCCCGTACTCCCGCCTGGACGCGGTCGCCGTGCACGGCGTGGGCTTCTCCCCCGTGTTCGACGTGTTCCTCGCCGACGACTCGATCACCGCGGGCAACCTGGTCGGCGGTCCGGCGGGCGATCTGCGCCTGGTCCCCGACCTGACGGCGCTGCGCCCGCTGGCCGCGCAGCCGGGCTGGGCCTGGGCGCCCGGCGACCGCTACACCCAGGACGGCGTGCCGTACGCGGGCTGCCAGCGCACCTTCGCCCGGCGGATGGCCGCCCGCGCCGGGTTGCGCGGGTTGTCGCTGCGGATGGGCTTCGAGGTCGAGTGGGTCACCGGCACCGAGGACGCGGCCGGCCGCTTCGTGCCCGCCTTCCACAAGGCCGCGTACGGGATGACCCGGGTGGTGCGGGTGTCCGCCCAGCTGCGCGAGCTGATCCGCGCGCTCGCCGCGCAGGACGTGCGCGTGTTGCAGGTGCATCCGGAATACGCGGCCGGCCAGCTGGAGGTGTCCGTCGCCCCGGAGGACCCGGTCGGCGCGGCGGACACCACGGTCCTGGTGCGCGAGACGATCCGGGCGGTGGCCGCCCGGCACGGGCACGCGGTCAGCTTCGCCCCGTGCGTGGTGCCCGGCGAGGTGGGCAACGGCGCGCACCTGCACTTCTCGCCGTGGCGCGACGGGACGAACCTGTGCCACGGGGGTGAGGGGCCGCAGGGGCTGACCCGCGAGGGCGAGGCGTTCCTGGCCGGTGTGCTGCGCGAGTTGCCCGCGCTACTCGCGATCGGCGCGCCCGGCGCGGCCAGTCATCTGCGTCTGGTCCCGGCCCAGTGGGCGGGGGTGTACCGCTGCTGGGGCCTGGAGAACCGCGAGGCCGCGATGCGGCTGGTCACCGGGATGGCGGGCGAGCGGCAGCACACCGCGAACGCCGAACTCAAGTGTTTCGACGCGACCGCCAATCCGTATCTGGTGGTCGGCACGGTGATCGCGGCCGGTCTGGCCGGGCTCGAGGACGGACTGCGGCTGCCGGTGGAGGTGCCGGGCGACCCCTCGACGGCCGGCGACGTACCGCGCCTGCCCGGCTCCCCCGCGGCGGCGCTGGCCGCCCTGGAGGCGAGCACGGTGCTGCGCGAGGCCCTGGGCGAAACCCTGTTCGACGCGATCACCGCGGTCCGCCGAGCCGAGATCACCCGCTCCGCCGGGATGACCCCGAGCGAGATCGCCGCCGAGGCGCGCCGGTTGTATTAGACCCGACCCGGCCGCGCCCGGGTCGGACCCGGACGCGCCGGTACGGCCGGTCCTAGCCGGTGCGCTTGGGCACCCACGGCAGGTCGACCAGCGGTTCCGGGATGCTCAGCCCCAGGAGCAGGACCGCGCCGCCGAAGAACAGCATCATGGCCACGTCGGTGAACCGGCTGCGGACCGCCAGCACCCCCACGTCGGACACGAACACCCGCAACAGCGCGGCGACCAGGAAGGTCCCGGCGACCATCATCGCGGCGGGACGGAACCCGCTCAGCGCCGCGGTCAGCAGCGCGGCGAACAGGCAGCCGAAGACCACCGTCGCGGGCCACTCGCGCAGCCGCCCGGGGCCGGTCGGCGAGCCGCCGCCCTCGGGCGGGAAGGTGCCCGGATCCTTCCTCCTGCCGTCCCTGCGTCGCCCCCGAGTCGTTGCCACCACGTCCACCTCTCATCGACAGGGCGAGCGATGCCGCGACCGGCCCGAAGCGGTGCGGCCCCGGGCCCGTCGCGGCCGGGTCACAGACCGGTGACCTGCCGCTCGGCGGCCTCGACGACGTTGGTGAGCAACATCGCGCGGGTCATCGGACCCACCCCGCCGGGCATCGGCGCGACCCACGCGGCCTTCTCGTACGCCTCCGGGTGCACGTCGCCGACCAGGCCGTGCTCGGTGCGGGTGATGCCCACGTCGAGCAGCACCGCGCCGGGCTTGACCATGTCGGCGCTGATCAGTCCGGGCACCCCGGCGGCGGCGATCACGATGTCGGCCTGGAGCACGTGGAACGGCAGCTCCTTGGTGCCGGTGTGGCACAGGGTCACCGTGGCGTTCTCGGTCCGGCGGGTGAGCAGCAGGCCGATCGGGCGGCCGACGGTGACCCCCCGGCCGATCACGCACACCTCCGCGCCGTTGATCTCGATGTCGTGCCGGCGCAGCAGTTCCACGATGCCGCGCGGCGTGCACGGCAGCGGCGCCTCCTGGCCGAGCACCAGCCGGCCGAGGTTGGTCGGGTGCAGGCCGTCGGCGTCCTTGTCCGGGTCCATCAGCTCCAGGACCCGGTTGGCGTCCAGGTGCCGGGGCAGCGGCAGCTGCACGATGTAGCCGGTACAGGCGGGGTCCGCGTTGAGTTCGCGGACCACGTCCTCGACCTGGTCCTGCGTCGCGTCGGCGGGCAGGTTGCGCTGGATGCTCGCGATGCCGACCTGGGCACAGTCGCGGTGCTTGCCGCGCACGTACGAGTGGCTGCCGGGGTCGTCGCCCACGAGCACGGTGCCCAGACCCGGCGTGATGCCGCGGGCCTTCAGGGCCTCGGCCCGTACGGCCAGTTCGGCTTTGATGGCGGCGGCGGTGGCCTTGCCGTCGAGGATCTGCGCCTTCAAGTTGTCTCTCCTGGTCCACGGTTCCGGGCCGGTCGTTGCGATTGTCCCGTATCCGGGCCGGCCGTGCGGCGGACCCCGTACAGCAGCCGCGCCGGCGGGGCCAGGATGCGCCGCCGGACGAACGCGGGCAGGGGTCGGGCCGCCACCGGTTCGTTCGCACGGGTGATCACCCGGCCGAGCCGCTTGAGGTGTTGCCGCAATACCGGATACCCCCACAGATCCGGGAGTTCGGGCAGGGTCGGGGGGCGGCGCTCCTCGGCGGCCGAGGCCAGTTCCTCGACGTAGGCGTCGAGTCGGGCCAGGTCGTCCTCGGGGATCGGCTCGGGCGGATCCGTGCGGTAGGTCTCGGGCGCGGTCATCAGCCGGTAGCCCAGCCGCTGGGCGGTGACGATGGCGGGCCACAGGCGTTCCGCGTCCAGGTGCCGGCCGGTGATCTCGCCGAGCGCGGACTCGTACACGCTCCACAGGTCGATCAGTTCGCGGCGCGCCGCCCGGCGGGTACTGCCCCAGGCCGGATCGTCGACGATCTGCCCGGTGACGGTGGCGCGCAGCAACATCGCCTCGGCGCGGATGGCCCGGCCCAGCTGCCGGGGCAGCCGGGTGGCCGAGGCACGCGGCCACAACACCAGGCTCGCGACCAAGCCGACCGTCAGGCCGAGCACGGTGTCGATCATCCGGGTGGCGGCCAGGTCGCCCACGTGCGCGCCGGGGCTGCCGGCGGCGGCCAGGAACAGGCCGACGGGGGTCACACAGGCGGCGCCCACGGCGAGGTTGCGGGCGATCACCGTCTGGGTGGCGCCGAACAGCAGGGCGACGACGATCACCACCAGCCACTGGTCGGGCCGCAGGTCGTGGAAGAACAGCGCGATCACCGCGACGCCGAGCAGGGTCCCGATCGCCCGTTGCAGCACCCGGCCGAAGTCGAGCACGACATTGCCGCCCTGGAGCGCGGCACCGGCCGCGATGGCCACCCACACGGGGTGCACCACCGGCAGCAGCGCGGCGACGAGCGCAGCCGAGCCGACGCCGAGGCCGGTGCGCAGCGCGGTCGGCGGCACCAGCGATGACCGGTCGAACGCGGCGCGCAGCCGCTCGCCGGCGCTGGGCCGCCGGCCGGGGATGATCTCGCCCTCCTTGACCGCGGGTTGCCCGGCCGCCGCGGCGGCGGCCCGCAGCGCGGTGCGCAGCGTGCGCTCGGCGTCGGTCTCGGTGTCGGCGAGCACCGCGGGCAGCACCGGGACGAGGGTGGGCCGCCCGACGGCGCCGGCCAGGGCGCGCACGGTCTCGGTGATCTCCGCCGGCAGCGGCCGGTCCCGCTCGACGGCGAGCAGTTGGGCGGCCTGGAACAGGTCGAGCGCGCGTCGGCACAACACCCGCAGGCGGCGGGCCTCACCGGTGCGCCGGTTGTGTCTGGTGTCGGCGCGCAGCACGGTCACCCACGCGCTGTGCACGGTCTCGGAGGCGCGGTGCCGGGCGGCGTCGCTCGGCTGGTCGCCGATCGCGGCGAAGAAGTCGGCCAGCGCCTCGAAGCAGGCGGCGAGCGCCAGGTGCTCGGGGTGGCGCGGGCGCACCAGCCAGCCGGACATCGACACCAGCCAGGCCCCGGCGGCGCCCGCGAGCACGAGGGCGCCGCGTTCGAGCACCCGGTCGGGCTGGTGCGGCAGGAACGCGCCCATCGCGCAGACCAGGGTGAACATGTACCCGCCGGGACGGTCCACCTGGAGCGCGCCGCACAGGAAGGTGGCGACGCCGGCCACCACGGTGATCACCGGGACGTACAACAGCGGCGTGCCGGCCGCGAGCGAGCCCAGCATCAGCGACACGGCCAGGCCCAGGCCGACCAGCGCGAGGGTGATACCGCGACGCGCGTAGGGCTCCTTGGCCGCGTACAGGACGGTGTAGCCGCCGAGCGCGGCGAAGGTGGCGTCGCCGAGGCCGAGGGTGGCGGTGACGATCGCGAAGGGGATGCCGACGCCGAGCGCGGCGCGGATCCCGGCGGCCCAGGTGAAACCCTTCCCGGTGAGCGTGACCAGCGGCCTGATCTGGTTCTGCGGGCCCAGCTCCGGCGGATGCACCGCCGGGAACGGAGGCAACGTCGGCGGCCCGTTCGGGTCCGCCGAGGGCCCGGGCGGCAACGCGAGGGGTGCACGTTCCGGATGGGGTCCCGGGGTCGCCTGATCCTGCATGCTCCCATGCAACGCACGTTTCGCCGGGAATGCCAAGTCCCACTCGCGCATGATCCCGCTCACCGAACCGGCGGGGACCTACCCGGCGCCAACCACTTCGGTATAAGGTGCCGCCTCCAATGGACTCTCGGGTCGTGGGGGCGACGCCGGGCTCGAACACGGCGCTCGCGCGTCGACATGCCCGGGGGTCACCGGCGTCGCGCACGGGTGTGCGCGCGTTCTCAGGGGAGAGTTCCACATGTCCCAACCTCCGGGTCCGTACGGCCCGCCGCCCGGGTACGGCGCCGAGGGCCAAGGCGCGGGCTATGGCCAACAGCCCGGTTACGGTCAGCCTGCCTACGGCCAACCGGCGTACGGCCAGCCCGATTACGGTCAGCAGGCCGGCTACGCCCAGCCGTACGGCTACGGGCCGCCGCAGAATCTCGGCGACTACTGCGCGAGTTGGGGTCGGCGCGTCGGTGGGGCGCTCCTGGACTGGCTCGTCATGTTGCCGGTGATGATCCCGTACTACATCGGGTTCGGGATGTACATGGACAAGACCGAGACCACCAGCAACCTCGACGGCAGCGAGACGACCACCTACGACGGTGGGTCCGGGCCGATCGTGCTGATGGTCGTCGGCGGTGTGCTCTCGTTCCTGTTCGGTCTCTTCCAGCTCTACCGCCAGGGCAAGACCGGTCAGACGATCGGCAAGAAGGCGGTCGGGATCAAGGTGTTGCGCGAGCGGGACGGCATGCCGGCCGGCTTCGGGATGGCCATCGTCCGCGCCATCTCGCACTTCCTCGACATCATCACGTGTTTCCTCGGCTTGTTGTGGCCGCTGTGGGACGACAAGAAGCAGACCTTCGCCGACAAGGTCTGCTCGACGGTCGTGGTCAAGGTCTGAACCCCCCACCGACGCGCGCGAGGCGCGGCCCCGTTCGGGGTCGCGCCTCGCGTGTGTCCGGGGCCGCCGGTCGGTCGGACCGGATCAGTGGAAGAAGTGCCGGGTCCCGGTGAAGTACATGGTGATGCCGGCCGCGCGCGCGGCCTCGACCACCTGCTCGTCGCGGACCGAGCCGCCCGGCTGCACGACCGCCTTGACGCCGCCCTCGATCAGCACCTCCAGGCCGTCGGGGAACGGGAAGAACGCGTCGGACGCGCCCACCGAGCCGGCCGCCCGCTCGCCGGCGCGCTGCACCGCGAGCCGGGCCGAGTCGACCCGGTTGACCTGGCCCATGCCCACCCCGACGGTCGCGCCGCCGGTCGCGAGCAGGATCGCGTTGGACTTGACCGCGCGTACCGCCCGCCAGGCGAACACCAGGTCGCGCAGCGTCTCGGCGTCGGCCGGCTCGCCGGTGGCCAGCGTCCAGGTGGCCGCGTCGTCGCCGGGCGCCTGGTAGCGGTCGGCGTTCTGAAGCAGCAACCCGCCGTCGATCTGGCGGAACTCGACCGGCGTGGCGGGCGCCTCGGGCGCACGCAGCACCCGGATGTTCTTCTTCCGGGCCAGCACCTCGACCGCGCCGTCCTCGTAGCCCGGCGCCACGATGACCTCGGTGAAGATCTCCGCGACCTGCTCGGCCATCGCCACGCTCACCGGCCGGTTGACCGCGATCACGCCGCCGAAGGCGGACAGCGGGTCGCTCGCGTGCGCCCGCAGGTGCGCCTCGGCGACGGTCTCGCCGATCGCGATGCCGCACGGGTTGGCGTGCTTGATGATCGCCACGCACGGCTGCTCGTGGTCGTAGGCGGCGCGGCGGGCCGCGTCGGTGTCCTGGTAGTTGTTGTAGGACATCTCCTTGCCGTGCAGCTGCTCGGCGCCGGCCAGGCCGCCGGTGCCATCCACGTAGAGCGCGGCGGCCTGATGCGGGTTCTCGCCGTAGCGGAGCACGTTCTCGCGGCGCCGCACCGAGCCGAGGAAGGCCGGGAAGCCCTCGTCGTCGGCCGGGGCGTAGCTGCTCGAGAACCAGGACGCGACCGCGACGTCGTACGCGGCGGTGTGGCCGAACGCCTCGCCCGCGAGCCGCTTGCGCTGCGCGAGGTCGAAGCCGCCGGCCTCGATCGCGGCGAGCACGTCGGCGTAGCGGTCCGGGCTGGTCACCACGGCCACGGACGGGTGGTTCTTGGCCGCGGCACGCACCATCGAGGGCCCGCCGATGTCGATCTGCTCGACACACTCGTCCGGCGTGGCGCCCGACTCGACGGTCGCGGTGAACGGGTACAGGTTGACCACGACCAGGTCGAACGGCCGGATCTCCAGCTCGTCGAGCTGCGCGCGGTGCGACTCCAGGCGCAGGTCGGCGAGGATGCCGGCGTGCACACGCGGGTGCAGCGTCTTGACCCGGCCGTCCAGGCACTCGGGGAAGCCGGTCAGCTCCTCGACCTTGGTCACGGGCACGCCCGCGGCGGCGATCCGGCCGGCGGTGGAGCCGGTGGAGACCAGTTCGACCCCGGCGGCGTGCAGGCCGCGGGCCAGCTCCTCCAGGCCGGTCTTGTCGTACACGCTGATCAGCGCGCGACGGATCGGGCGCAGCCCGTCCTGGTCGGCGGGGGTGGGGGTGGGGGTGGGGGCGGCGGAAGTCATGCGGGGATCCGGACCTTTCTTCCTTCGATGCGGTAGCCCTCGCGGGCCAGCCGGCCCACGACCTCGACGAGCAGGGTGCGCTCGACAGTCTTGATGCGCTCGTGCAACGCCTCGCCGCCGTCGGCGTGATCGCCGTCCTCGACCGCGACGACGCCCTGAGCGATGATCGGCCCGGTGTCCACGCCGGCGTCCACGAGGTGCACCGTGCAGCCGGTCACCTTGGCGCCGTACGCGAGCGCGTCCCGGACGCCGTGCGCGCCGGGGAACGAGGGCAGCAGTGCGGGGTGGGTGTTGACGGTGCGTCCCTCGAAGCGGGCCAGAAAGCGCGGGCCCAGGATCTTCATGAAGCCGGCCGAGACGACCAGGTCGGGCTCGTACGCGGCGACCGCGGCGGCGAGCGCCGCGTCCCAGTCGGCCCGGGTGGGGTGGTCGGACACCCGTTCGACGAAGGTGGGTACACCGGCGCGTTCGGCGCGGGCCGGCCCCGCGATGTTGTCGCGGTCGGCGCCCACGGCCACCACGCGCGCCCCGTACGCGGGATCCGCGCACGCGTCGAGCAGGGCCTGCAGGTTGGTGCCGGAGCCGGAGACGAGGACGACGAGCCGGGCCGGCCCGGGGGTGCGCGGGGCGTGAACGGCCACTGCTTTCAAGCTCTTTCCGGAAGGGAAGGGCGGGAGGGGCACCCAAGGGATTCGGGCTCTCGCCGGGATCTCGCACGGGTCCGGCGGGCGTTCCCCGACAAGAGGCGGGAACACGGAGCGGCGCCCGTACGTCGGCAACGATAGCGTCAGGGGGTAGGCAGTACCGAACCGGCGGGGTGGGATGCCATCGGCGGTGCCGGCGTGATCCGGTCGACGGGCCCACGGGCCGCGGTCGACGGGGGCCTCCGGGCCCCGCGGACGCCGCCGCCCGGCTACGGTGCACCCCGCACACGTACGATCCTGGGAAGGGAATCCCGCGATCCGGCACGACGAGGGCAGGCAGAGGATGAGTACCGGCAACGAGACCGACGAGCGGGATCCCTACGCCCCGCCGCCGGAGGGTACGCCCGACCGCCCGCCGGCCGCCCCGTGGAACGTGCCCGGCAACGGGCGAGGGGACGGCAACGGAGGCAACCGGCAGGGCCGCGAGGACCGGCCGCAGCGGGCGCCGCGCGAGCCGCGCGAGCAGCCCGACCCGAAGGACGTCCGGGTCCGCAACGCGCGCCTGGCGCTGTGGGCGGGGGTGTGGGCGGTGTTCTTCGCCCTGTTCTTCCCGTCCGACCTGGGCCTGGTGCTCGGCGTGGTGCTGGGTGTGGTCGCTCTGGCACTCGGCATTCGCACCGTCCGCGGCACCACCCCGGCCACCGCCGGGCCGCGGATCGAGGAGGGCCCGGGCGGTACCGCCCGACACCCGGGGCACGCCCCCGGCGGCCCGGCCCACCGGCCCCGCGTGCGCCGGCCGGCCCGCGCCCGCTCGGGCGCCGCGCTCGCGGGTTTGGTCACCGGCGCGATCGCGGTGGTCTACGTGCTGGGCGTGTGGACCTTCGAGGCGGTCAACAAGGACTACTACGACTGCATGGACAGCGCGCTCACCAAGACGGGCGAGCAGCGCTGCCTGGACAAGCTGCCGGACCGGTACCACTGGGTCGTGGACGGCACGTTCTAGGGCTCCTGCCGGGTTCGGGGCTCGGCCCTTCGGGGGTCGGAGTCTCGGGGCTCGGAGTTGCGAGGCTCGGAGTTGCGGGGCTCGGAGTTTCGGGGCTCGGAGTTTCGGGGCTTTGTGTTTCGGGGTTCCGCGGATTCGAGGAGCGGGTGCGCTCCCGCGTCGGTCGGGTCGGGATGGAACGAGGCGAGGGCCGTCTCCGCTGTGGCGGGGGCGGCCTTCGGGCTTTCCGGGGTCTGCGGGTTTGCCGGGCTCCCTGGGCTCCCTGGGGTCGTCGCGTCGTCCGGGCCGGGCCGGTCCGCCGGGCCTCTTCGGGGCTCCCGGCCGCGCCACCACGTGGCGGCCAGGGCGGCGGGGGCGGCGACCAGGGCGATCTCGACGGTGAGCGCGGCGGCGGTGCGCCATACGTTCGGGCCCAGGTCGGCGAGGTTGGCCAGGCCGGCCGTGCCGGTGGCCAGGCGGGTCGAGGCGAGGGCAAGCAGGCCGACGCCCACACCGGCGCCGACCGCGTGCGCGGTGACCGGGAGCCAGGACCGGGGCGGCTCGGCACGGGCCGCGAAGCAGCCCGCCACGACGCCCGCGAGCACCGGAAGCACCGCGGGCGCCCATGCGGTGGAGGGCACCGTCGCGGGGCCCGGCAGGGCGGCGAGCAGCGGCAGCGTGGGCAGCGTGCCGAACGTGCTGCCGGTGGGCGCGATGGTGGTGGCCGCGCCCAGCACGAAGCCGGTGCCGGCCGCGTAGCACACCGCCCACACGATCGCGTTGGGCACCAGGGCCGCACACAACACGGCCAGCGCCGCGAAGCCGACCGCGTCGTTCGTGGTCAGCTTCAGGGCCAGGCGGATCTGCCCCGCGTGGGCGAACAGACAGACCAGGACCAGCAGCGCCCCGCCCGCCGCGAGCACCGCGGCCGAGGCCAGACCCGCGCGGACCGCGGGCACCCGGACCAGGATCGGGCCGAACGCGCCCAGCACACCCGCCACCAGGACACCGATCCCGGCGACCGCGACCGTGTCCTGGACCGGCCGCACGCTCGCGGTGCCGACACCGGCGGCCACCGCGTACATCAGGCCCGTGTACACCGGCACCTGCGCCGCGAGCACGAGCACCGTCCCGGCGACGCCGTCGGCGAGCCGTCGGCCCATCCGACACAGCAGCCAGATCAGCGGGACGGTCAGGCCGAGCGGGGCGAGCCGCAGCGGCACCACGGTCACGATCGGCGCGACGGAGCCGGTGGCGGCGTGGCTGGTCTCCACGACCTCGAAGCCGACGTGATGCGCGGCGAGCCAGATCCCGCCGACCACGCGCAACAGCGCCTGGGGGTGGTCGAAGCTGCCCGAGCCGACGCCGCAGGTGGCCACGATCAGGATCAGCAGGGCGACCGTGCCGAGCCCGGCCGCGGCCACGAGCAGCGCGGACACCACGCCTCGGGCCAGCGCCTGGGCGATCCGGGCGGTGTCCGGACGGTGCGCGGCGAGGGCGCTCAGGGCCGCCGCGCCGGGCAGCGTGGACCACGGGGGCAGCGTCGAACCGGTGGGCGCGGGCGGGCCCCAGGGGCGGGCGGGCGGCGGTTCGCAGGCGTCGGGGGTCTCGACCGGGGCGAGCGCGGGGAGGACGTCCGGAGGGCGGTCGGGCCTGGGCGGAACGACCGGGGGCGGGGCGTCGGGGCGCGGGGGCGCCGCCGGGGGTTCGTAGGCCGTTTCCGGTGCCTCGGGTGCCGCCGAAGGCGCGTGCGCCGTGTCCGGTGCCGCCGAGGGTTGCCGAGGTGTCGGGGCCGGCGTGTCGTGGGTGTGTACCGCGTCGGCTGCTCGGGCCGGCTCCGCCGTCTCGTCGAGCGAGGTGGGGGGCGTGCTCGACGGCGCGGGCGGCTGCTCGAAGGGCCCGGAGCGGCGCCCCAGCAGGCTCTCCACGCCGGCCCACGGGCCGGCTCGGACCACCGCCCAGGGTGCCGACGAGCCACGCTCGGTTTCCGGCATTTCGGTCACGATCCCCATGGTGCCCGCGCGACTGCGATCCGGGCCGCATATGCCTGCCGAGCGGGGCAAGACACCCCATTTGCTCGATCACAAGCATTTAATATGCATTTTCGGTCGACCCTCGGGTACCTCAGCCCCTCATGGGCATCGACGACGAGCACACGGTCCCGCGCGCGAGCGCCCCGGGGTTCGACGCCCTGGTCGCGGCGACCGCCCCCGACATCGCGCGCTACACGTTCTTGTTGACCGCGAGCCCCACACGAGCCGCGCACGTGACCCGGCACGCCTTCGCCCGGGTCTGGCGCGACCTGCCGGACGCGGCGGACACCCCGGCCGACGCCGCCTACGTACGCACGGTCGCCGGCGACCTCGCGCTGGGCCGCCGGTTCCTGGTCCGCCGGGCGCTGTGGCGGCTCGTACCGCACCCCGACCGCACCGCCCGGGTGGTTCCGCACGCCGACGACGACACGCGGCGCGAGCAGGACATCGCGCTCCTGCGCGCGCTCCAGCGGGTGCCCGCGCACCGGCGCCGGGTCTTCGTCCTGCGGCACCTGTTCGGGTTGTCCCCGGAGCAGGTGGCGGCCGAGACCGAGGCAACCACCGAGGTGACCCGGATCCGGCTGATACACGCCCACGAGGACCTCGCCGACCGGATCCCGGCGATCACCGGCCCGTCGCCGAACTGCGCCGAGGCACACGCGTTCCTGAGCACGCTCACCCGCGACCTGGCCGCCCGCCACGCGCCGCAGGTCCCCCGGGCCCACGCCGCGCGCGTGGGCAGCCGGGCGCGGACCGCGACGCTGGTCACCGTGGTGGTCGCGGCGATCCTGGCGCTCTTCGTGGCCGCGCTCCCCCGGCTGCTCACCCCGGGCACCTCACGCGACTCGCGCGCGGGCGACCGGGTAAGGCCGCTCACCGGCCCGGGGGTGGCCCGCCCGGTGCCGCCGATGCCCGCGGAGCGCACGGAGGCGCCGACCGCGGCACCGGCCACGCCCGAGGCTCCTGCGCCGCCGTCCCCCGCGCCGCCCGCGGACGGGCAACCGGCCCTCGGCGTGACGCCCGCCCCCGCCGCCCCGGAGCGGCTCGCGCCGCTGCTCCGACCGGCGACGCCCACCGGTGCCCGGACCACGGCCGACCTGCGGGCGGGCACGGGGGCCGCGGCGACCGGGCCGGGCCGGCTGCTGGCCCCGGAGCGGGCCTTCGTCCTCGACACGAGTTGCGTGAACAACGGGCTGCGCCGGCCGGCGTCGCCCTGACCGGCCGGGGAAGGCACGACGCCCCGCATCCCACCGGAAACGGCGGGGTGCGGGGCGTCGTCGGTGACCGGGTGGGTCAGCCGGCCATGATCTCGCGCATCAGGCGCGCCGTCTCGGACGGCGTCTTGCCGACCTTGACGCCGACGGCCTCGAGCGCGTCCTGCTTGGCCTGCGCGGTGCCCGAGGAGCCCGAGACGATGGCGCCGGCGTGGCCCATGGTCTTGCCCTCGGGGGCGGTGAAGCCCGCGACGTAGCCGACGACCGGCTTGGTGATGTGCTCGGCGATGTAGGCCGCGGCACGCTCCTCGGCGTCGCCGCCGATCTCGCCGATCATCACGATCGCGTCGGTGTCCGGGTCGTCCTGGAACGCCTGGAGGCAGTCGATGTGCGTGGTGCCGATGATCGGGTCGCCACCGATGCCGACGGCGGTCGAGAAGCCGATGTCGGCCAGCTCGTACATCATCTGGTAGGTCAGCGTGCCCGACTTGGACACCAGACCGATCCGACCCGGCTTGGTGATGCTGGCCGGGATGATGCCCGCGTTGGACTGACCGGGGGTGATCAGGCCGGGACAGTTCGGGCCGATGATCCGGGTCTTGTTGCCCTTGGCGCCGGCGAGCGCCCAGAACTGCGCGGTGTCGTGCACCGGCACGCCCTCGGTGATCACCACGGCGAGACCGATGCCGGCCTCGATCGCCTCGACCACGGCGTCCTTGGTGAACTTCGGCGGCACGAAGACCACGGTGACGTCGGCGCCGGTGGCCTCCATGGCCTCGGCCACGGTGCCGAATACCGGTACCTCGGTGCCGTCCACGTCGACCGTGGTGCCGGCCTTGCGCGGGTTCACGCCACCGACGATGTTCGTCCCGGAGGCGAGCATCCGGTGGGTGTGCTTCATCCCCTCGGAGCCGGTCATGCCCTGGACGATGACCTTGCTGTCCTTGGTCAGGAAGATAGCCATGCTGGGTCGGTCTCCCTTACTTCGCGGCAGCGAGCTCGGCGGCCCGCTCGGCCGCGCCATCCATGGTGTCCACCTGCTGGACCAGCGGGTGGTTCGCGTCGGTCAGGATCTGCCGACCCAGCTCCGCGTTGTTGCCGTCCAGTCGCACGACGAGCGGCTTGGTGACCGCCTCGCCCTTCTGCTTCAGCAGTTCGAGCGCCTGCACGATGCCGTTCGCGACCGCGTCACACGCGGTGATGCCGCCGAAGACGTTGACGAAGACCGACTTGACGTCGGCGTCGCCCAGGATGATCTCCAGGCCGTTCGCCATCACCTCGGCGGACGCGCCGCCGCCGATGTCGAGGAAGTTGGCGGGCTTGACGCCGCCGTGGTTCTCCCCGGCGTACGCGACCACGTCGAGCGTGGACATGACCAGGCCCGCGCCGTTGCCGATGATGCCGACCGAACCGTCGAGCTTGACGTAGTTCAGACCCTTGGCCTTGGCCGCCGCCTCCAGCGGGTCGGCCGCGTCCTTGTCCTCGAGCGCCTCGTGGTCGGGGTGGCGGAAGTCGGCGTTCTCGTCGAGCGAGACCTTGCCGTCCAGCGCGATGATCTTGCCCTCTTCGGACTTGATCAGCGGGTTCACCTCGACGAGCGTGGCGTCCTCTTCGACGAAGACCGTCCAGAGCGTCTTGAGGGTCGCGACGATCTGGTCGTGCAGCTCGGCCGGGAACTTCGCCGCCTCGACGATCTCGCGGGCCTTGGCCTCGGTCACGCCCTCGATCGCGTCGACCGGGATCTTGGCGAGCGCGTCGGGGTTCTCCTCGGCGACGACCTCGATCTCGACGCCGCCCTCGACGGACGCCATCGCGAGGAAGGTGCGGTTGGTGCGGTCGAGCAGGAACGAGACGTAGTACTCGTCCACCGGCTTGGCCAGCCCGGCCAGCATGACCTTCTTGACGATGTGGCCCTTGATGTCGAGGCCGAGGATCTGCTCGGTCTTCTCGACGACCTCGTCGGTGCTGAAGGCCAGCTTCACGCCGCCGGCCTTGCCGCGGCCACCGACCTTCACCTGAGCCTTGACAACGGCCTTGCCGCCCATACGCTCGGCGGCGGCTCGTGCCTCCTCCGGCGTGAAGACGACTTCACCGGGCAGAACCGGCACACCGTGCTTAGCGAAGAGATCCCTCGCCTGGTACTCGAACAGGTCCACGCGGGTCCGTCCTTGTGATCGCGATCGGATATGCGGAACATGCGCAGCCGCGTCCGTCGTCGCGCAGGTCCGGCAGGCTCGCCCCCGGTTCCGGTGGACGGCGTCCGCACGCGTAGCTGATCCGCCTTGCAGGCTATCGGGCACGGGTACCAGGCCCGAATCAGGGTCTGGGTCCCACTCCCGGTCTCTTCTCGACGACGGCGGCACCGCGCGTCGAGATCCGCCTGTTTGCGCCTGTTCCACCGTGACACAGGGAACACACCAAAACGGACAGTGACCACGCAATGTGGCCGACGCCACGCCGAACGCCGCGGCTGCCGATCACTCCCGGCCGAAACCCCGACGCCCGAGCGCACGGACGGTCGGACTTCCTACGGCTTCGGGATCGGGAGGGGCAGGCCCTGGATCGCGGCGGCCATCACCTCCGGGAACAGGTCGGGGGTGCAG
Source organism: Embleya sp. NPDC059237 (assembly GCF_042754105.1). Lineage (NCBI taxonomy): Bacteria > Bacillati > Actinomycetota > Actinomycetes > Kitasatosporales > Streptomycetaceae > Embleya > Embleya sp. NPDC059237. The sequence continues at coordinate 146,714 of NZ_JBHZAE010000012.1, forward strand.
GCGAAGGCGGGACTGCCGATCGCGGACAGGGCCGCGGCGTTGGTGTGGTCGTAGGCCGGGGCGCCCTCGTCGGACAGGGCCAGCAGGGTGACGAAGGTGGTGCCGGCGGCCTGCATGCTCGCCGCGCGGCGGACCATCTCGTCCCGCACACCGCCCTCGTACAGGTCGCTGATCAGCACGACGACCGTCTCCGTCGGCCGGGTGATCAGCGACTGGCAGTAGGTCAGCGCGCGGTTGATGTCGGTGCCGCCGCCGAGTCGGGTGCCGAAGAGTACGTCGACCGGGTCGCTCAGCCGGTCGGTCAGGTCGACCACGCTCGTGTCGAAGACCACCAGGGAGGTCCGCAGCGCGTGCATCGAGCCGAGCACGGCGCCGAACACCGACGCGTAGACCACCGAGGCCGCCATCGAGCCGGACTGGTCGACGCACAGGATCACGTCCTTGTGCACCCCGTGCCGCCGACGCCCGTAGCCGACCAGGCGTTCCGGCACGATCGTGCGGTGCTCGGGCTGGTAGTGACCGAGGTTGGCCCGGATCGTGGCGTTCCAGTCGATGTCCCGCGGGCGCGGGCGGTGCACCCGGGTCGAGCGGTCGAGCGCGCCTCGGACCAGGCTCGTGGTGCGTTGCGCGACCCGGCGCTCCAGGTCGTCGACGACGCGGCGGACCACCGCGCGGGCGGCCTCCTTCGTCGCCTCGGGCATCAGCGCGGTGAGCGCGAGCAGGGTGGCGACCAGGTGCACGTCGGGTTCGACGGCGGCCAGCATCTCCGGCTCCAGGAGCAGCCGGGTCAGGTCGAGCCGCTCGATCGCGTCGTGCTGGAGGATGCTCACCACGCCCGCCGGGAAGTAGGCGCGGATGTCGCCGAGCCAGCGGGCCACCGACGGCGCGGAGGCGCCGAGGCCGGCGGCGCGCGGCCCGGTCGCCCGGCGGCTGCCGCGCGGGGCCTGGGTCTCGGGGCGGTACAGCGCGCTCAGCGCCTGATCGATGCGGGCGTCGTCGCCGGTGAGCCCGTGGCCGGTGCCGTCGGGTTCGCCGCCGAGTATCAGGCGCCAGCGGCGCAGCCGTTCGTCGTCGGCCTTGCTCGTCACGGGGTCACCTCCCGGTGCGCCAGGCCCAGGATCCCGGCCAGCAGTGGCAGTACGGCGTCGGCGCGCGCGCCGTCGAAGTGCTCGGCGGTGGCGATCGGGACGGCGGCCCGCGCCGGGGTGCGGATGCGCTCGCCGAGCAGCCGGCGCTCGGGCGCGGCGAAGCCGGCGAAGGTGCGGCGCAGCAGCGGCAGGATCTCCACGAACAGGTCGTCGGGGGTGCCGGTGATCCAGGCGTCGACCAGGTCGAGGAGTCCTTCGTCGTGGATCAGCAGCATGCCGCCGCCGGCCAGGAATCCCTCGATCCAGGCCGCCGATTCGCGATGCGGGACGCCCCGGGTGAGGGCGCGGGCCAGGCGGGGCGCGGCGTCCTCCGGCGCGAGGCGGCCCCGGTCGAGCAGCAGGCGGGTGGCCCGTCCGGTGAGCAGGCCGGGCAGGTTCTCCCGGTCGGCGAGCCGCCGCAGGGTGGCGTACCACTCGTCCTGTCGGCGCTCCGGCAGCAGTTGTACGGCGGCGTGCACGTCGTCGAGGCGACGGCGCATCGCGGCGGCGCCGTCGTGGTCCAGTCCGGCGCAGGCCGCGGGCAGCCCGACGCAGATCCGGACCACCAGGCCGGCCACGACGGTGTCGAGCGCCGAGGTGTCGGTGCCCCGGACGTCGCCGTAGCGCAGTGCCCGCACCAGTCCCGGCAGCGCTTCGGCGAGTCGGCCGACGTCGGCGTCCAGGGCGGCGCGCCGGTCGAGCACCCGCATGATCACCGGCAGCGCGTCGGGCAGGTCGGCGCGCAGGCAGCGTTCGGCGACGTCGGTGACGTCGGCGAGCGATTCGGCCCGGATCGCCAGGTCGCTCGCGCGCGCCTCGGCCGCGGCGACCACGGTGGTCCCCCACACGCCGGCCTCGGCCACCCGGATCGCCAACTCCGGCTGCCAGTCCAGGCGCCAGGTTTCGCGGAAGGTGCCCCGGCTCTCCCGGCCCGGGACCGGCACGCCCCACGGGACGTCGAGCAGGGCGAGCCGGTTGAGCAGTCGGCTGCGGTCGGCATGCGAGTCCTTGCGCAGGTCGAGTTCCAGTTCGCGGGCGGCGGGCTCGGGCCGGAGCCGCAGTCGGCGCTGCTCGCGGGTGAGGTCGCGCTGGAGCGGTACGGCGGGCACCGTCGGCGGCACCTCGCCGATCACGTCGCCGACCACGAGAGCGTCGTGCACCAGCGCGAGCGGCCCGGTGACGCCGTCGCACATCACCGCGCGGACCGCTTCGAGGGTCTCGTCCAGACCGGCCAGCGGTCGTCCGCGCAGCGCGGCGAGCGCGTCGGCGTGCCGGGTCGCCTCGATCACATGCGCGGAGGAGACCGGGTGGCCCGCCTCGCGAAGCAGCGTGGCGATCCGGACGAACCAGCGGGGCAGCGGGTCGGGCTCGGCGGCGGTGTCGAACAGGTGCCGGTACCAGCCCGGGGACGCGACACCGGCCCCGTAGCCGGAGCTCTGCGCGAGGCGGTGGTGGGTCCACGGCACCCACGTGGTCTCGACCTTGACCGCTGCCCGGTGCGGCGCGAGCAGCGCGCGGTCGGCGGCGGCGGAGGGCGGGTCGGCGAGCGCGGGCACGTGCCAGGCGCCGCACACCACGGCGATCCGGCTGTGTCCGGCCCGGCGCGCGGAGCGGATGCACTGGCGCATGTACGCCTCGCGCAGTCGTTCGATGTCGGGCTCGGCGCTCGGGCCCGGGTCGACGGCGGGCCGCTCGTCCTCGCGCAGCGCGGCCATCGCCTCGGCGAGCGCCGCAAAGGGCCGCAGCGGGTCGTCGGCGGGCGGGCGGTGCTCGATCACGTCCTCCCACCAGTGCTCGGCGTCGTCCCGACCGGCCAGTCGGGCCAACGCGGCGATCGGGTCCACCGGGGGCGGGACGGGCTCGGCCGGCTCGTCGCCCTCGCGCTCGCGGCGGGCCCGGTCGAAGGTGAAGGACACCGCGACCGGCAGGTCGATGAACCGGACCGGGACGCCGTGCCCGCTCGCGTGGGTGATGGCCACCCACTCGGGGCTGAAGTCGGCGTACGGCCAAAAGCCGGCCTGCGCCGGATCGTCGACCGCGTGCGCGAGCAGCGCGACAGGCGGACGCAGGCCCGGCTCGGCGGCGAAGGACAGCAGTGGGTCGGCCTCGGGCGGACCCTCGATCAGCACGATGTCGGGCCGCAGCCGGGCCAGCGCGGCGCCGACCGCGCGGGCCGAGCCGGGGCCGTGGTGCCGCACGCCGAGCAGGGTCGGTCGCGCGGCCGGGGGCCGCGCCATCAGGCCGGGTCCGCGTCGCGGCAGGCCCGGTAGAAGTCCTGCCAGTCGGCGCGCGGGCGCACCGCGGTCTCCAGGTATTCGCGCCAGACCAGGGTGTCGGCGGCCGGGTCCTTGACCACCGCGCCCAGGATCCCCGCCGCCACGTCGGCCGAGCGCAGCACACCGTCGCCGAAGTGCGCGGCGAGCGCGAGGCCGCCGGTGACCACGGAGATCGCCTCGGCGGTGGACAGCGGCCCGGACGGGGTCTTCAGCCTGGTCCGTCCGTCTTCGGTGAGGCCGGCGCGCAGTTCGCGGAACACCGTGACCACACGCCGCAGTTCGGCCTCGGCACCGGCCACCGGCGGCAGTTCCAGGCCCGAGCCGAGCTGGGCCACCCGGCGGCTGACGATCTCCACCTCCGCGTCGGCGGTCGCGGGCAGCGGGAGCACCACGGTGTTGAACCGGCGGCGCAGGGCCGACGAGAGTTCGTTGACCCCGCGGTCGCGGTCGTTGGCGGTGGCGATCAGGTTGAACCCGCGCACCGCCTGCACCTCGTCGTTCAACTCCGGTACGGGCAGGGTCTTCTCGGACAAGATGGTGATCAGCGAGTCCTGCACGTCGGCCGGAATGCGGGTCAACTCCTCGACCCGGGCGAGCAATCCGCGGCTCATCGCGCGCATCACGGGGCCGGCCACCATGGCCGCGCGACTGGGCCCGTGCGCGAGCAGTCGGGCGTAGTTCCAGCCGTAGCGGATGGCCTCCTCGGGGGTGCCGGCGGTGCCCTGGACGAGCAGCGTGGAGTCACCGCACACGGCGGCGGCCAGATGCTCCGACACCCACGTCTTGGCCGTGCCCGGCACGCCGAGCAGCAGCAGCGCGCGGTCGGTGGCCAGCGTGGTGACGGCGACCTCGACGATCCGGCGCGGCCCGATGTACTTGGGCGAGATCACCGTGCCGTCGGGCAACGTGCCGCCGAGCAGGTAGGTGGCCACCGCCCACGGCGACAACCTCCACCGCGGCGGCCGGGGCCGCTCGTCGGCGGCGGCGAGCGCGGCCAACTCCCCGGCGAACGCGTCCTCGGCATGCGCCCGAAGCACACCCTGATCGACCCGCGCACCCGATTCGGCAGACACGCCCACCACGGCTCCCCCAGCGCTCGAACAAACCCGAACAGGGACAAGTCTGCCGGTCGGGTCCGACACGCCGACGCGCCGAACGGGTCAGAGGTGATCGAGCAAAAACCCGGTCTCGACGGTCGCGTCGAACGGCTCGGGCAACATCACGGTCGCCCCGGCCTTCACCCGTTCCGTGAAGGTGTAACGCCCGTCGACCGGCCCGAAGCGCACGATGACGTCGTGCTCCCGCCGGTCGACCGTCAGCATCACCGGCACGTCGGCCCGCGCGAACTCATGGGGCTTTTCCCGCAGGTCGACACGACGTGTGCTGTTCGAGGTCACCTCGACGAACATCCAGACGCCGGACGCGGAAGTCGCGTGCCCATCGCGAAATTCGGCTGTCTTGCGGGTATCGACGACGACGAGGTCGGGCGTACGTTCGGTGCCGATTCCCACCAGAAAGGCAACGCCTTCCAGCACGACGACCTCGGCCGGCAGCAGCGGTTCGAGCAGGTGGCGCAGGCCCGTGACGATCCGGGCGTGCTCCCAGTCGGGTGACGCCTGCATGACCAGGCCGGACGGTGACGCCTCCCAGCGCACAGCCTCGGGAAACTCGTCGGATGCACGCAGTATCCGCAGGGCAGCCAGGCGCCACTTCGCCAGTGGGTCCGTCTCGGTGCCTTCGTCACTCACAAGGTGATCCTCTCGTGGCAGGGGCCCACGAATTGTCACGGGTTCGCGAACCTTCAATTGCATGCCTGCTCCCTGATCTTGTGCTGGGAAATCTCCCTTCGATATTGGTGGATTCCGGCATTCGATCCGCGTCGGCCGCTCACGGATGAGTGGAATCCGACGAGATCCGACACTCCGAGTCGAACGTCCACTATCGTCGCAGGTTTGATCGACAACGCGGGGAGGACACCGGTGCGCTCTCGACCTTCGTTGCCCTGGTCATCCATCGAGCCCGAAGGTGGTTGGACGGCCCAGGATCTCGATCGGCTTCCGCCCGGCGCCCCGCCCCGGGTGGAACTGCTCGACGGGATGCTCGTCGTGCGGTCGCCGCAGTCGTTGCACCATTCGGAGATGGTCGGCCACCTGTTCCGATCCCTCGACGCGCAGGCCCCGGCGGCGCTCACCGTGGTCCGTCGCATGACGGTACGCGTCGGGCCGCGATCCCGGCCGGAGGCGGATGTGTTGGTCGTGCGCACCGACTCCACCACCAACCCGGATCCGACCATGTTTCAGCCGGCCGACGTGCGATTGGTCGTCGAAGTGGTCTCCCCCGACACACTGGCACGCGATCGAGGGATCAAGCCCGCGCTGTACGCACGGAGCGGCATCCCATACTTCTGGCGCGTCGAGCAGGACATGGGGGACCCGACCGTCCACGTCCACCGGCTCGATCCCGCGACGCGTACCTATGTCCCGACCGGCGTGCATCGTGCCGCCGTGAAACTCGATGTGCCGTTCACGGTCGTGGTGAATGTGGCCGCGTTGGCTCACTGAGCGGAACGGGGCTCACCGTCAAGGATTTCCCGGCGCATCCGGGCGCGATAGCGGAGGGTTTCGGCGAGGGTGCGGAAGGCCTTGGGCCATTCGCCGTCGCCTTGGGCGAGGGTGTCGACGCGGGTGACCAGTGACGGGTCCAGGCCGCGGCCGGCCACGTCTCGGGCGCCGCTGAAGCTCCAGGGGTACGCGCCGGACTCGGCCGCCGCGGCGAAGGCGTCCAGGACCGCGTCGCCCAGGGGGAGCGGCCACGGGGTCGGGCAGTTGGTGAGCAGTTGCAGGGCCTCGGACAGGCCGTGCGCGGCGATGTGGCGGGCCACGTGGTCGGCGCACTCGGCCGGCGGCAGCACGGTGAGCAGGCGGGTGGGCGCACCGCGGCCGGCCAGCGCCCGGGCCCAGTCGACGTCGCGCTGGAGCACCGCCGCGCGGGCCCACCCCTCGCGGACGTCCTCGGCGAACCGGCGTGGCAGCGCACGGGCCGCGATCTGCTCGGGGCTCGCCCCGAACACCTCCCGCCACACCGACAGCGGCGTGGCCGCGACGACCTCGCCCAGCCACCACGAGTGGTCCTCGCGTCCGGTCGGCGAGGACCGGTCGATGCCGTCCCGCACCATCGCCTCGTCGCACTCGCCCGGCGGCACCACCAGGATCCGCCCCGCGCCGTCGGGCCGCAGGCAGGCCCGGCCCCGTGCGCTCATCCGGGCCACGAATGCCGATCCGGGCAGCGCGCCGAGGCGTCGCGCCGCGGCCACCCGGACCACCTTGGCCCGATCGTCCAACGCCGCCTCCAGGAACGCCTCGTCGCCCGCCGTCGCCCCGGTGGCCAGCGCGTCGACGAACACCGCGCGGTCCTCGGCCGGTTCGGCCCGCCAGGTCCGGGCCAGCAACTCCCTGGCGCCGTCCGGGTCCGCCGCCCGCAACACCGCGAACGCGGCCAGCCGTTCGCCGAACCGGCCGTGCCGCCACAGATCGATCGGGTCGTCGGGATCCCCGGCCGCGATCCGGGTCAGCCAGGCCCACTCCGGGTTGAGCCCGGCCAGCCAACGCCCCCTCGGACCGGCGAGTTCGGCCACGATCGGCCGCAGGTCGGTGCGCGAGCGGGCCGCGGTCAACAGGCCCGGCAGTTCGGACTCGGGCGCCCGCAGGCCGGCCGTCCGGGCCAGGGCGAGCCATTCCGGCAGGAAGTCCATCCCGTCGCCTTCGAGCAGGATCCGCAACCGCACCCGGGCCGGCTCCGGCACGGACGGTCGCGGGTCCACCTCTGCGCACGGCTCCGGCGGCGCGCCCGCGGGGGCGCGTCGGCCCGCCCGCCGATGCACCATCACGATCGCCGCCAAGTCGAGCAGGCGCACCGCCTCGTCGGTCCGGTCCACGCGCGCGGCCAACTCGCCCAGCGCGCCCTCGGCGGGCCATTCCGCGGCCCTGCGCCGCCCGGTGCCCACCAGTGCCGCCGACACCAGGTCGTCCCACACCGGATCCGCGACCCGCATCCGAACTCCCCTTCCACTCATGGCGATCAGCCCGCCGAAGGTCGGCGACGGCGTCGATCCTCCCGCCCGATCGGGCCGGTTGGCGGCGGACCGATGACAGCAAGGCGGCTACAGCGAGCCGTCGACAGCGGACCGGCTACCGCGGTCCGACTACAGCGGCACGGCTTGGCCCTCGTGCCACGCGGTCACCGGGACGAATCCGCGCGCGCCGTACTCGCCGAACACGGTCAGCCCCGTGCCACCGGACATCGCGGACAACCGCCACAGCGCCTGTTCGCCGGTCCGGGCCCGGTCCACCGGCAACCAGAACCCGTCCGCGCCGGCGATCCGCCACCCCATCGGCTCCGGCACCGCGACCACGTCGGCGAGCACCACCGGCCACGCCTCCAGCCAGGGCTCGCGGCGCAGCGCCTCGGCATAGGCCAGGGTCGCCTCCTCGGGCCCCACGCCGGCCGGCTCCGCACCGGCGGCCGGCTCACCGGTCCGCTCGCCCAGTGCCACCCGCAGCGGCACCGCGTCGTCGTGGAAGGCCGCGTCGGCCTCGATGGTGCGCCCCACGGGCAGGGCCAACTGCGGCGCGCGCCCCTGCGGCCCGAAGGCCAGCACCAGTGCGGGCCGGCCCGACCCGGTGCCGCGCAACCAGATCCGCCGCTCGGTCAGTCCGCCGTCGACGCTGTCCCGACTGCCGAGCACCAGCCACCGATCGTGCACCGCGGTGCCCTGGGCCCGCGCCGCCCGCAGCACGTCCTCCGCGTCGACGGTCCAGCCGATGCGCGCCCGCAGTCCGGACACCAGGGACGGATCCAGGTCGTCGGCGTGTTCGTGGGCGCGCAGGAGCAGCCACAACTCGGCGTAGTCCTCCAGCAGTCGGCCCGGCCAGCCCTCCGCCCCGGACGCGGGTATCGCGCCCGCCGCGCGCAACCGGGCGGCCAGGCCCGGAGCCTTGGCGTCGACCATACGCTCCGCGATGCCGTCCCACATCGCGTATCCCTCACGCTCGGTGCCCGCCAGGCCCTGGTGCACCCGATCGGCCAACCACCGGCGCAACCGCTCGGTGCCCTCGGCGACTTCGGCCGCCCGCCGCTCGGCCCGCCGTCGGGCCGCGGCGGGATCGGCCAGGCCGGCCCGCTCCCGCCGCCCGGCCGCCGGGGCGTCGACCCAGTCGGGCACGCTCGCCCCGACCGGCACCGCGGCCGGATCGTTCGCCCACAGGAGCAGCAGGCCGAGGGCGTGTACGCAGGGAAAGCCCGGTCCGGGACACGAACATCGCCCCGTGGGACCGGCGGGATCGACCACCGTGCGGTAGGCCGTCGTGCCGCCGCCCGACCCCCAGATCGGGCCGCCCGCGGCCGTCGAGGCACCGGTGGCCGACCACGACTCCGGTCTCGCGAGGGCGCTCCCGGCCGTGCGTGCTGCGGCGTCGGGGGCCAGTGCCAACACCCGTTCCGCGGTCCACCGTTGCTGCATGACGGCCACGGTACGGGCCCGCACCGACACGTGTGTGCGAGCCCGTCGAACCCGCGGAGAGCGGCGGGCCGAATGTCCGGATCCGAGCGAAGTACCCGGTCAGGCGGCGGTGGTCGCCACGTGTGCGCGTACCCAGTCGACGATGTCGGTGGTCGGCGCGCCCGGGGTGAACACCGCCGCGACACCGATCCGCCGCAGCTCGGGGACGTCCTCCTCCGGGATGATCCCGCCGCCGAACACCAGGATGTCCTCGGCCTCGCGCTCCTTGAGCAGTTCGATCACCTTGGCGAAGAGCGTCATGTGCGCGCCGGAGAGCACCGACAGACCGATCGCGTCGGCGTCCTCCTGGATGGCCGTCTCGACGATCTGCACCGGGGTCTGGTGCAGCCCGGTGTACACCACCTCGAAGCCCGCGTCGCGCAGTGCGCGCGCGACCACCTTGACCCCACGATCGTGTCCGTCGAGCCCGGGCTTGGCCACGACGATCCTGATCGGTCCGGGAACACCCATCACTGCCTCCATGTACATAGCGAAGCCCTCGCCCGGAGCGTAACCCCCGCTCGGTCGGCGCACGGGCGGCGGTCGACGGCGTCCGCCCGGACGGGTGCCGCCGAGGCGGACCGCATCACCCGCCCGGCCGTCTGACCTGCGGTTCCGATCGCGAGGATTGTCCTGTGAACGTCAAGAGAGCTACAGTCCGTTTCCGACCGGCCCCCGAGACGTAAGGCGACGTAGGTGACGGACGTTCGCTACCCGAGTGCGGAGCAGCAGGCTCGCCACGGGTCGGACACCGAGGGTGCGTATTCCCCCTACGGCTCGTCCGACCCGGCCCACGGCGGCTACGACCAGGGCTACGGGTACGGCGCGAACGCCTACTCGGCCGACCCGAGCGGCGGTTGGCCCGCGGTCGACGCATCGGGTGGCTGGGGTGTACCGGCACCCTCGTACGACGGATACGACACCGGCACCGGCTACCCCGCCGCGGCCGACTACGCATCCGGCGGGTACGCCGCCGTGGACCACTCCGGCACGCAGTACTCCGCCGTCGGCTACGACACGACGGGCCAAGCCTCGGGCGGCTACGACGCCTCGGGATACCAACCCGCCTACGACGCCTCGGGATACGTCCAGGCGCCGGGCCACGACGGCTACGGCTCGTCGGACGGCTACACCGGGTCCTACGACGCCTCCGGCGACCATGCCGCGACCGGCGCCTACGGCTACCCCGCGGTCCAGGACACCGGCTACGGCACGCAGACGCAGACCTGGGCGGTCACCGACACCGCGGTACAGGATCCGGCGCCGGCCCCGTACGTCGACCCCGCGTGGGACGGCGGCTCGAACACCGGTATGTGGTACGCCGCTTCGGACACCGCCGCGTGGGAGTCCGACACCTGGTACTCCCCCGTCCCGGTGCGCGACGACGCCGACAAGTGGTCGGGCGGCAATCGCTCGACGACGGACCTGTTCGACGACGGCGGCACGCGTGCGCCGGTCGAGCCCGCGTTCGATGTCGACGACCATGACCTCAGCGTGCCGGCCCGCACCGACACCGAGGCCGACGCGGACGACGCGCGCGACGAGCGGCGGGTCGAGTCGGCCGGGAAGCCGAAGGCCAAGGCCGCCAAGGAGGCCAAGGAGGCCAAGGAGGCCAAGGAGTCCGCCGACAAGGCCCGGGTGAAGCGCAAACGCGCGTTCCCGCTCACCGCCGGCGCCCCGCTCGCGGTGATGGGCGCGGCGGCGATGGCCGTCGCGGCGGTCGGCGGCCTGCACACCGCGGGCGCCGAGACCAAGGACGCGGACCCGGTGGCCGGCGGCGAGGACCTGCCGCTGATGTCGCCGATGGACAAACAACTGGTGGATCTCCAGGTCGGCGCCGAGGACTTCGCCGAGCGCGCCAGTCGCGCGCAGACCCGGGTCTCGCTCCAGGAGCGCCAGGAACAGGCCCAGCAGGACCAGGAAGCCGAGCGCAAGCGCCGGGAGTCCCTCAGGCCCAAGTACGTGCTCCCGGTCGCCCAGAAGGGCCTCAGCGCCTATTTCGGCTCCTCGGGCTCGCGCTGGGCGCACACCCACACCGGCATCGACTTCCCGGTGGACCTGGGCACCCCGGTGCTCGCGGTGATGGACGGCGTGGTGCGCACGCAGGTGAACACGGCGTACGGGAACATGGTGATCCTGACCGGCAAGGACGGCACCGAGACCTGGTACTGCCACCTGACCCGGGCCAAGATCCGCTCCGGTCCGGTCAAGGCGGGCGACGTGATCGCCTACAGCGGCGACACCGGCAACAGCACCGGCCCCCACCTGCACTTCGAGGTCCGCCCCGGCGGCGGCGCCCCGATCAACCCGCTGCCCTGGCTGCGGGCGAACGGCCTCGACCCGACCTGAGCCCGACGCGCGTCGCGGATCCGGGACCTATCGTGGACGGATGAGCTCATCCGAGGCGCAGTTCACCGCCGAGACCGGCAACCGTGGCGAATTCGTGCGACAGGCCAACCGGTTCACCGGGCAGCCGGAGCCGGAGCGCGGGCGATATCAGCTGGTGGTGTCCCTGGCCTGCCCGTGGGCGCATCGGGCGATCATCGTCCGTCGGCTGCTCGGGCTCGACGACGCACTGGGCCTGTCCGTGGTGGACCCGATCCGGGACGAGCGCGGGTGGCGGTTCACCAACCACCCCGACGGACGCGACCCGGCGACGGGGCTGGCGTTCCTCGCCGACGCCTATCGGGCCAGTGACCCCACGTACGCCGGTCGGGTGACCGTACCCGCGATCATCGACCTGACCACCGGGCACGTGGTCACCAACGACTATCCGCAGATCACCCTCGACCTCTCCACCCGCTGGACCGCGCTGCACCGGGCCGGCGCGCCCGACCTGTACCCCGAGCACCTGCGCGCGGAGATCGACGCGATCAACGCGGACGTGTTCCGGGACGTGAACAACGGCGTGTACCGGTGCGGGTTCGCCACCTCGCAGGACGCCTACGAGGAGGCGTTCGACGCGTTGTTCGCCCGGCTGGACCTGCTGGAGAAGCGGCTCGGCGGGCAACGCTTCCTGGTCGGCGAGTCGATCACCGAGGCGGACATCCGGCTGTTCACCACGCTGGTCCGGTTCGACGCGGTCTACCACGGCCACTTCAAGACCAACCTGCGCAAGCTGACCGAGTACCCGGTCCTGTGGGCCTACGCCCGCGACCTGTTCCAGACCGAAGGCTTCGGGGACACGGTCGACTTCGACCACATCAAGCGCCACTACTACGTCACACACGACGCGATCAACCCGACCGGAATCGTCCCGAAGGGCCCCGACCCGGACCTGTGGCACACCCCACACGACCGCGGCTGAGCACACCCACGGACGCGGCGCGGCGCGGGGGCGCGTACGCGCGAGGGGGCGGGTGGGTTGACAGCCCACCCACCCCCTCGTCATATCGGCCAACCGCGACGGCTACTTGGCCGGGTCGACGGCCGGCGGGGTGTCGTCCGGGTCGTCGTCGGATGCGTCCGAGGAGGCAGCCGCCGGCGCGGCCGAGGATCCGGCCGGTGAGTCCGGCTCGGCCGGCGCTTCGATCACGGCCATGATCTCTGTCTCGTTTTCCGCCTCGACCTCGGCACGGCTCCCGGCCCCGGCACGGGACGTGGCCTCGACGCCGGTTCCGGTCTCGACGCCGGTCTCGACGTTGGACTCGATATCCGTCCCGAGGGCGGCCCCGGCCGCGATGTCGGACTCGGCGTCGGTCCCGGACCGGGGGCCGATCTCGGCGCCAGTCCCGAGGTCGGCCCTGGTCTCGGCGTCGGTCACGGAGGCGGTTCCGGCCTTGGCGCCGGGCTCGACGTCCGTCCCCGGCACCGTGGCGGCCCCGGGGTCGACTGCCGGCCCGGGCTCGGATCCGGTTTTCGGGGTCGGGTTCGTCCCGGTGTTCTCGCCGCGTGCGCCGACGTGTTCGTCGTGCCCGGCTCGGCCCACGAACGCCATGTCGCCCGACTCCGGCGGCGCCACCGGCGCGAAGAACCCGGCCGGCGGCGCGGGCGCGGGCGCAGCGGAGCGGCCGGTCGGCAACATCGACCACAGGGCCCCGGCGAGGCCCGCCAGGCCCACCCCGATCGCCGCGGTGGCCAGCGACCATTCGGGGCTCATCAGCGCGTGACCGCCCGCCCGCAGCAGATACGCGATCGCGATGCCGGTGAACACCACACCCGCGATCAGGGCCATCGGGTCGAAGCGCTGCCTGTTCGTCCTCATCGGGATTCGCCCTCCATCCGGGTCACGCCGTTCCTCGGTGTCGTGTTCATCGCGGCAGCCGTCCGTGGTCGTCGTACAGCAGTTCCACCTGGCCCACGCCGACCTTCAGGTCCAGCGTGATCGTGCCGCGCTCCGGCTGGGAGATCGGCTCCAGCGTCTCGCTCCGGTCCGGCCGCCAGCCGTCGTCGCGACCGCTCATCGTGCGCACGTCGCCGACGTCGGAGCGGCCCTTGAACACCACCCTGACGTCCTTGGGCACCCACACCTGGATCTGCCCGGCGCCCACCGTGGCCTTGACCGTCGCCGCGCGGGCCGGCCCCAGGTCCAGGGTGCGCAGGTCCAGGTCCATGTCGCCGCCGCCGAGGTGGTACGACGCGGGCAGCGCCGCGACCGAGGTCGGGGTGTACGTGCGCTCCCCCCACGGCCCGGTCAGCGGCACGGTGATCGCGGTCAGCCCGGCAAGCAGCGCGGTGAGCGCGAGGGCGGGCAGGATCAGCAGCCGCGCCCGGCCGAACCAGGTACCCGCGAGCAGACCCAGACCGACGACGCCGAGCACGATGGCCACCGCGACGGTGAACGTCACGTCGACCGCGTCGGTGCGGTTGAGCACCCACAGCAGGCCGCCGACCATCGTGGCCACGGACAGCGTGGCCAGCGCCACGTACGAGCGCGGACGCTTCGCGGGCCTGCCCGGCTCGGCCGCGACCGGCTTCGCGGGCGGCCGCCCACCCTCCGGCGCCGAGCCGCCACCGGGCACCTGCCACCACATCGGCGGTCCCGGCGCGGTGTCGCCGGCGGGGGCGGTGTCGACCGGCGCGGGAGCGCTCGCCATCGCCGCGACCCCCGCCGTCCGCGCGGCGGCCTCGGACCTGCGTTTCGTGTCGGTCCAGACCATGAACAGGACCACGGCGGTGATCATCATCAGCGGGACCGACGGGCCGAAGCCCGAGTCCAGGTACGTGAAGAACAAGGCGACCCCCATCACGGCGACCACGGTGGCGGCCGTCGCCCCGCGGTCGAACTTCCCGGAGAGCACCCGGCGCAGCACCGGCTGCTCCTCTCCACGGGCCGGGATCAACAGCCAGCCCAGGCTGTACACCAGTACGCCCACCCCGCCGAAGAGCGACAGCACCGCGAAGACGATGCGGAAGATCACCGGATCGAGGCCGAAATGCTCGCCGAGCCCGCCGCACACGCCGGAGACCATGCGGTCGTCGACGCTGCGCAGGAGCTGGGGTCGAGTGGTCGTCGTCGTGGGCGCCGCGGACGACCCCGGAGGGCCGCCCGGGACGTCGCCGGCCCGGTCGCCGGCCGAGACACCGGGTTTCATGTCGTCGTTCATGGGTCCATCGTGGCGTGCACGCGGCCCCGTTCCCATCGGGCTCCGCCCTGGTCGACCCCTGGTCCGACCCTGAGGGGGAATCAGGGTCGGGCCCTGATGCGCCCGGACTTGCCGGCGTGTGACGATCGGTCGTGTGACCGCCGTATATCCGCCCCCCGCCGCGCCGAACCGGCCCGCGTACCCGACGCCGAAGCTCCGCCGCGCCGCGTCCCACCGGTTCGCCGGCGGCGTCGCGCGCGGCCTGGCCGAGCACCTCGGCGTCGAGGTGGTGGTGCTGCGCGTCGCCTTCGTCGCGCTCGCGTTCTTCGCGGGCCTGGGCGTGGTCCTGTACGCGGCCTTTTGGATCTTCGTACCGCAGAGCGTGACCGACGCCGCCCCGCCGAGCCGCGAGCGCGGCCGGGAGCGGCATCAAGCGCTCGCGCTGATCATCGTGCTGATCGCGGCGACCATGCTCACCGGGCTCGGGACCGACACCGACACCGGTTCCGGCGACTGGTTGTGGCCGCTGCTCGTGGCCGGGCCCGGGGTGATCCTGCTGTGGCGTCAGGCCGACGAGTCGCAGCGGCAGCGCTGGTTCTCGCTGGACGGGCGCAGCCGGGTGGGGGGTTGGCTGCGCGCCCTGATCGGCGCCACGCTGGTGGTCGCGGGCCTGATCTTCTTCTCGCTCGGCCGCGGCGGTATCGGCGACGCGCTGGCCGCGATGCGCGGGGCGGGCCTGCTCCTGGTCGGCCTACTGGTCATCTTCGGCCCGTATCTGCTGCGGCAGACCCGCGAGCTGGGCGCCGAGCGCCGGGCCCGCATCCGGGCCCAGGAGCGGGCGGAGGTGGCCGCGCACGTGCACGACTCGGTGCTGCACACGCTGACCCTGATCCAGCGCCAGGTGGAGGACCCGCGCGAGGTGGCCCGGCTGGCCCGGGCGCAGGAGCGCGAGTTGCGGGCCTGGTTGTACCGCCCCGACGGCGAGGAGCCGGACCGCACCTTCGCCGCCGCACTGCGCGGGGTCGCCGCCGAGGTGGAGGACGCGCACGGGGTGTCGATCGAGATCGTGTGCGTGGGCGACTGCCCGGTCGACGACCGGCTCTCCGCACTGATCGCCGCCGCGCGCGAGGCGATGGTGAACGCGGCGAAGTACGCGGGCGGCGCGGCGATCTCGGTGTTCGGCGAGGCCGACGAGGACACGGTCACGGTGTTCGTCCGCGACCGCGGACCCGGTTTCGACCCCGACTCCGTACCCGCCGACCGGCTGGGTGTGCGAGAGTCCGTGCTCGGGCGCATGCGCCGCAACGGGGGCGCCGCGAACATCCGCAGCGAACCCGGCGAGGGCACCGAGGTCGAGCTGGAGATGCGCCGCGCCGACGCCGGCCGGTCCGCTGTGGGAAGGACGAACACGTGAACACCACCGAGACGAGTAGCGCACCCGTCGAGGGCACGCCCCGCACCCGGGTGGTCCTCGTCGACGACCACCGGATGTTCCGCACCGGCGTGCGTGCCGAGATCGGCGAGGCGGTCGAGGTGGTCGGCGAGGCCGACGACGTGGCGAGCGCGGTGGCCGTGGTCACCGAGACCCGCCCCGAGGTGGTCCTGCTCGACGTGCACCTGCCCGGCGGCGGCGGGGTCGAGGTGTTGCGCCGGTGCGCGTCGCTGATCCCGGCGGTGCGCTTCCTGGCGCTGTCCGTGTCCGACGCCGCGGAGGACGTGATCGGGGTGATCCGGGGCGGCGCCCGGGGCTATGTGACCAAGTCGATCACCGGCGACGAACTGATCCGCGCGATCGGCCGGGTCGGCGAGGGCGACGCGGTGTTCTCGCCGCGCCTGGCGGGCTTCGTACTGGACGCGTTCGCGGCCACCGACGTGCCGCCGATCGACGAGGACCTGGACCGGCTCACCCAGCGCGAGCGCGAGGTGCTGCGGCTGATCGCGCGCGGCTACGCCTACAAGGAGATCGCCCGCCGACTGGTCATCTCGGTCAAGACGGTGGAGACCCATGTCTCCGCCGTGCTGCGCAAGTTGCAGTTGTCCAACCGGCACGAGCTGACCCGCTGGGCGACGGACCGGCGACTGGTCTGAGCCGGGCGACCGGCGACACGCGCGAAGGCGCCCTCCCGCGACGGGAGGGCGCCTTCGTACGTGTGACGGGGTCCGCCGGGCCTAGCCGGGTCGGATGGCCGCGTAGAACGGCATCGAGTCGACCGGCGCCTCGGTCACGGTCTTGCCGGGACGCGGGGCGTGGATGATCTTGCCGTTGCCGATGTACAGGCCCACGTGCCGGTTGTCCGAGTAGAAGAACACCAGGTCGCCCGGCTGGAGCGAGCCCTTGGCGACGCGCGGACCGTCGTTGACCTGGGTCCAGGTCGTCCGGGTCAGGCGCACGCCCGCGGCCTTCCAGGACGCCTGGGTCAGGCCCGAGCAGTCGTAGGAGCCGGGGCCCTCGGCGCCGGAGACGTACGGCTTGCCGATCTGGGACCGCGCGAACGCGATCGCCGCCGCGGCCCGGCCGGAGGCCGGCACGTTGGTCGTCGGCGTGGTGTCCTGCTTGTCCCGCGAACTGCGGTCGTTGGCACGCGTGTCGTTCGCGTGCTCGTCCGAGTCGAGGACTTCCTTCTGCTGCTGCGCGGTGAGCGTGTTCAGCAGGCGCTGTGCCTCGGTGAGCTTGGCCTGGATGTCGGTCTTGTTCTTGTTCAGGTCGGTGCGCAGCTTCTCCAGTTCCGCGAGCTGCGAGGAGGCCTCGGTGCGGTCCTGCTGGAGAACTCGGGCCTGCGCCGCGATCTGCTTCAGCTTGGCGGCCTGCTGGCCGTCGAGCTGGGACATCATCTGCGACTTCTGCAGGTATCCCTCGGGGTCGCCGCTGAGCGCGAGCGAGAGGGACGGCGGGAGGCCGCCGCTGCGGTACTGGTTGGCCGCCAAGACGCCGATCTGGTCGCGCAGGGCGTTCAGCGCGGCCTGTTCCTCGGTGATCCGGGCCTGGGTCTGGTTCGCGGTGCCCTGCTGCTTCTCGATCTGCTCCTCGACGCCGTTGGCGGCGTCGGTGGCCTTGATCACGTCACTGTGCAGCTGGTTGACGCGGTCCTTGGTCTGCTGGAACGACTGCGCGGGGTCCGCGCTCGCGGTGCCGGCGAAGGTCATCACACCGGTCATCGTCGCGGCGGCCGTGACCACGGTCGCGGCGGTACGCACGGCGGTACGCGGCTTGGGCTTGCGGTGTTGCCCGGGTCGACGTTGGGACGCCACTGGTGGCGGGTCTCCTTCCTCGGCCGCCTACCGGGTTAGCTGACGGGTTCGGGCGGAAGAAGGCGCCCTACGGTGCCGGAGCACCGATTCACCCCAAGGGACTGCGAGGGTCCCCGGTTCCGGCTTCGCGTCGCGACGACCGTGGTTGCCCACCGTCACCGAAACCCGTCACCGAATTCGGCGGAGGCGATCGTGTCGACCGGGTGGCCGACCTCGAGCCGATCGCCTGCCGCAGAACACTAGTCACACGCGTGTCAGGACCATCACCATCGGCCTTCACATTGCCAAAACTTTACCAATGTCACCGTTTCCATCTCCGCGTATCACGGGAAAAGCGCCCGAATTCCCTAAAGTCGATCTTGATCCCTTTTGGCGATCTTTAATGGCATTCGACCGATGGAGAGGCGTGGATCGCCGCCGGCTAGGCTGCCGGACGGCGGCGGGACTCCGGCATGGGCGCCGAGAACGCCGGCCGGATGCCCGCCGGGGCGATGATCGACGAGGGGTTGTACGACGTGGACGTTCTGCGGCAGATCCTGCTGGTGCTGCACATCGTGGGCATCGCGGCCCTGCTCGGCGGCTTCCTCACCCAGATGTCCGCGCTGCGTACCGGCGACGTACGGATCGTGCCGGCGATGACGCACGGCGCGCTGACCATGCTCGTCACCGGCCTGGCCCTGGTGGGCGTGGTGCAGTCCGGCCTGGACCGCGACGTGGACACCGCCAAGATCGGCACCAAGCTCGGGATCCTGCTGGTCATCCTGTTGCTGGTGTGGGGCAACCGCGCCGCGGACCGGGTGTCCGCACGCGTCCTCGGCGCGATCGGCCTGCTGACCGTGGCGAACATCGCCATCGCCGTGATGTGGACCTGAGCCGCCGGTCCCGCCGCTAGCGGGTGTCCACCACCCGGAACACCTCGGCCATACGCCCGGCGCCCAGTTCGAACCGCGCCGCGTTGCCCTCCAGCATCGACACCACGTGCTCGCGCAGCTCCGGCAGATGGCCCGTCTGGCTCTCGTGCGACAGCAGCGCCGCGATCTTGCGCTCGAACACCTCCGTCACGTCCACCGCGTGGTTCGGCGCCGCGGTCGGCGACAGCCAGGTCTCCGGCACCGTCCACTCCTTCAGCCCCTCCGCCTCCAGCAGCTCGGGGTGGGCGAACGGGTTGCGCGCGTCCGGATAGATCGCCCGCATCGCCGCCTCGCCGGCCTCCAGGTGATCGGGGTGGCTGGGCGCCAGCCGGGCCCAGTCCCGCTCCGGACTCGGGATCACCATGCGCTGCGGGCGCACCTGTCGGATCACCCGGCTGATGTCGCGCCGCAGTTCCATGGAGGCCGCCACGCGCCCGTCCGGATACCCCAGCCAGTACAGCTGCCGCACCCCCACATGCGCCGCCGCCGCGCTCTGCTCGGCCCGCCGGATCCCGCCGATCTCCGACCGGGGCACCGCCGGATCGAACCCGCCCGCGTCCCCGTCGGTGACCAGGCAGTAGCTCACCTCGATGCCCGCCTCGGTCCACGTGGCGACCGTCCCCGCCGCCCCGAAGTCGATGTCGTCCGGGTGCGCGGCCAGCACCAGGATCCGCTCCACGTCGCGATCGTCCAGCACGATGTACTCCCTTGACGGTCGACCCGATGTCCGACGGGGCGAAGATGGTTGTCGGCGCAATGATCCCTGCCCGCGACAACGGCCCGGGCACGACCCGCCCGACACCCACCTAGACTCGGGGAACGATGAGCAGCCTCTTCGACGACATCCCCCTGCCCGGTTTCGACACCGCGGCCAAGAAGTCCCCCGCCGGCTCCGCGGACGAGATCCCGCTGCCGCCCGAGCCGGACGAGAACCACGTGTACGGCCTGCCGGAGGACTATCCGGACGACCTGTACGAGGGGCAGTACGCACCGCCGCCCGAGCCACGCGACGCCTACTACCGCAACGGCGCCCCGCGCCCCGTGGTGGACCCGGCCCGGCTGCTCGACGGGATGAACCCGCAACAGCGCGCCGCGGTCGTGCACGAGGGGTCCCCGCTGCTCATCGTGGCGGGCGCGGGCTCCGGCAAGACCCGCGTGCTGACCCACCGCATCGCCCACCTGCTCGCCTCCCGCCACGTACACCCCGGCGAGATCCTGGCGATCACCTTCACCAACAAGGCCGCCGCCGAGATGCGCGAGCGGGTCGAGGCGCTGGTCGGGCCGCGCACCAAGGCGATGTGGGTATCCACCTTCCACTCGGCCTGCGTACGCATCCTGCGGCAGCAGTACAAGAAGCTCGGCATGAGCTCCTCGTTCTCCATCTACGACTCGGCCGACCAGCAGCGGCTGATGGCAATGGTCTGCCGCGACCTGGATCTGGACCCGAAGAAGTTCCCGCCGCGCAAGTTCAACGCGCAGGTGTCCAACCTCAAGAACGAACTGATCGACCACGAGGACTTCGCGGCCAAGGCGATCAACGAGTCCGAGCGCATACTGGCGCAGGCCTACACGATGTACCAGGAGCGGCTGCGCCAGGCCAACGCGCTCGACTTCGACGACCTGATCATGACCACGGTGCACCTGCTCCAGGCGTTCCCGGACGTCGCGGAGCACTACCGGCGACGCTTCCGGCACGTGCTGGTGGACGAGTACCAGGACACCAACCACGCGCAGTACACGCTGGTGCGCGAACTGGTCGGCGGCGCGGCCGGCAGCGGCCCGCGCCTGACGGTGGACGGCGAGTTGGTCAACCCCGCCGAGGCCGGGCTCGTCGGGCTCGAACCGGCCGAGTTGTGTGTGGTCGGCGACGCGGACCAGTCGATCTACGCGTTCCGCGGCGCGACCATCCGCAACATCCTCGACTTCGAGGCCGACTACCCGAACGCCACCACGATCCTGCTGGAGCAGAACTACCGCTCCACGCAGACCATCCTGAGCGCGGCCAACGCGGTGATCGAGCGCAACAGCAACCGACGCGCGAAGAACCTGTGGACCGACGCCGGCGCCGGCACTCCCATCGTCGGCTACGTCGCGGACGACGAGCACGACGAGGCGCAGTTCGTCGCCGACGAGGTGGACCGCCTCACCGACGCGGGCCACACCAAGCCGGGACAGGTCGCGGTGTTCTACCGGACCAACGCCCAGTCCCGCGTCTTCGAGGAAGTCTTCATCCGGGTCGGCCTGCCGTACAAGGTCGTCGGCGGCGTGCGCTTCTACGAGCGCCGCGAGGTCCGCGACGTGCTCGCCTACCTGCGCCTGCTGGCCAACCCCGACGACACCGTCTCGCTGCGTCGGATCCTGAACGTGCCCAAGCGCGGCATCGGCGACCGGGCCGAAGCGTGCCTGGACGTGCTCGCGACCCGCGACCGCATCCCGTTCGCCCAGGCGCTGCGCCGCGCCGACGACGCGCCGGGCCTGGCCAAGCGCTCGGCCAACGCGGTCAAGGGATTCGTCCGGCTCCTGGACGACCTCACCGCGGTGGTGGACGGCGGCGCGGGTCCCGCGACCGTCCTGGAGGCGATCCTGGAACAAAGCGGCTACCTCGCCGAGTTGCAGGCGTCCAGCGACCCGCAGGACGAGACCCGGATCGAGAACCTTCAGGAACTCGCGGCGGTGGCACTGGAGTTCGAGCAGGCCCAGGCGCAGGAGGGCGGCTCGGGCACGCTCGCCGACTTCCTGGAGCGGGTCTCGCTCGTGGCCGACTCCGACCAGATCCCCACCGACGCCGAGGACGGCGGCGTGGTCACCCTGATGACCCTGCACACCGCCAAGGGCCTGGAGTTCCCCACGGTGTTCCTCACCGGCCTGGAGGACGGCGTCTTCCCGCACATGCGCTCGCTCGGCGACGCAAAGGAGCTGGAGGAGGAGCGCCGGCTGGCCTACGTGGGCATCACCCGCGCCCGCGAGCGGCTCTACGTCACGCTGGCGAAGATGCGCAGCGCGTGGGGCGCGCCGTCGTACAACCCGCCGTCGCGCTTCCTGACCGAACTGCCGGAGAAGCTGGTCGACTGGCGCGGCACCTCGCCGTCGGCGGCCAAGGCGATGTCGGCGACGAAGTCGACGGTCGGCTCGCGCGGCGGCTTCGGCAAGGGCGCGCAGATCAAGGAACGCCCGGCCATCGCGCTGTCCCCGGGCGATCGGGTCACCCACGACAAGTTCGGCCTGGGCACGGTGGTGTCCACCGCCGAGAGCGGTGACAAGGCGAAGGCCACCATCGATTTCGGCGCCGGCGGCGAGAAGACCCTGCTGCTGCGCTACGCGCCGGTGCAGAAGTTGTAGCGCCGCTCGCGTCCGGACGAGAGCGGGCCGGGTCGATTCCCTCGACCCGGCCCGCTTGCGTGTTCCGCTCCGCTCAGCCCGCGATCTGGATCTCGTACGGTGCCGACTCCACGCCGGAGGCGGACACCACGCACAACTCCACCCGGCCCGGCTCCACGTCGACCGGGACCGGGACGACCACGCACGCGTCGGAGGGGTTGGCGAAGCCGGTCTCGGCCGGGATCAGCGGGGCGTGCACGTGGACCGCGCCGAACTTGACCACCACGCGCGCCAGCAGGTCCGCCTCGTGCGAGCCGCCCGCCGCCAGGTTGATCCCGCGCACCTCGATGTCGTCGCCCTGGCGGACCGCGGAGTCCAGGTCGCCGCGTGTGCGCACGCGCACCACGGACAGGATCACCGGGCGGTCGTTCTCCGCCAGCTTGCCGGCGAGGTAGGTGACCACCGAGACCACCGCGAGCGCGACCAGCGTGGCCGGGATGTCCGGGAGCCGATCGGGGTCGCGGGCCAGACCGACCACGACGAAGCCGACCGCGACCAGGTTGACCAGGACGTACTGGGCGTCCACGAACGAGGCTCGGCCCGCGTCGTCGGTGACCAGGTCGCGCAGCGCCGCCTGGTCCGCGCGGAGCTTTTGCAGCACCCGACGGCCGACCTTGTCGCCGACGATCCGGCGTACCGCCACCGCGGCGAGCAGCGGCGCGGCCACCAGCGTGATCTGGTCGAGCGCGACGTCACCCAGCCGATCGAGCAGCCGGTCCCGCTGTCCGTCCCCGGAAGCCGCGGCGAGCCGCATGCCCAGGAAGGCGAAGCAGTACATCAGCGCCACCATCCACAACGCGGCGACCGCCTTGGAGGTGGACAGGCGCCCGTCCAGGCCCCGTACGGGCGCGAACACGCCGCCCTGCGCCCGGGCGGCCCAGCCGACCACGCTGAGCGCTCCGGCGACCACCACGGCCGCCACGATCCCGGCGGTGCGCGAGCCGGTCCAGCCCGCGCCGATCGCGGTCAGCGCCTGCACCAGGACGAGCACGGCGACCAGCAACCACAGCACGATCAGCGCACGACCGCCGAGCACCTGCAGCCAGGCCCGCCCCTGGGCCCGCCGTATGTTGGCCAAGTCCTGGGCCTTGCCCCGCAGTTCGTCGGAGATCCACTGGCGCGCGCCGCCGTCGGAGTGGGCGACCGCCGAGGGCACGCCCTCCTTGCGGGCGAGCGCCCGCCGCAGCGTCTCGAAATCGGCGACGGTCCTGCGGTATTCCTCCCGGACCACGCAATGACAGTCCGGTCCGTGCACACCGACACCGTGCGCCACTTCGCCACGCCCTCCCCACCACCACATACGAACGTGCTCGTTCAGCGGCACATTGTGCCGCATCCGAGAGGGCCGTACCGGCCCGGTCCGGCGATCGCGCGCAATCTCGATCGAAGACCCGCCGCGAGGCCAACCCCCGTGTCCCGCAAGGCGTCCCGCCGGCTCGTCGACCCGGCCGCGGCGGGCTCCGGGAACGCCGCCGGCCCCCGTCCGAAATCGGGCGGAGGCCGGCGAAAGCACGTGCGATCGAGGGGGTCGACCCGGATCGAGCGCGCCGAGCGGAAGGACGCGGGAGGCTACTCCCACTCGATGGTGCCCGGGGGCTTGCTCGTCACGTCGAGGGTGACGCGGTTGATCTCCCGGACCTCGTTGGTGATCCGGTTGGAGATCCGGGCCAGCAGGTCGTAGGGCAGGCGCGACCAGTCGGCGGTCATGGCGTCCTCCGAGGACACCGGACGCAGCACGATCGGGTGGCCGTAGGTGCGGCCGTCGCCCTGGACGCCGACCGAGCGCACGTCGGCGAGCAGCACCACGGGGCACTGCCAGATCTCCCGGTCGAGCCCGGCCCGGGACAACTCCTCGCGGGCGATCGCGTCCGCCTCGCGCAGGATCTCCAGCCGGTCGGCGGTGACCTCGCCAATGATCCGGATCCCCAGGCCGGGGCCCGGGAACGGCTGCCGCCACACGATCTCCGACGGCAGGCCCAACTGCTCGCCGACCGCGCGCACCTCGTCCTTGAACAACTTGCGCAGCGGCTCGATCAGCTTGAACTGGAGGTCTTCGGGCAGCCCGCCGACGTTGTGGTGCGACTTGATGTTCGCCGTGCCGGTGCCGCCGCCGGACTCGACCACGTCCGGGTAGAGCGTGCCCTGGACCAGGAACTCGACCTCCTCGCCGTGCGCGCCCGCCTCGGCGACCACCTCGGCGGCGGCCTGCTCGAAGACCCGGATGAACTCGCGCCCGATGATCTTCCGCTTCTCCTCGGGGTCGGTCACCCCGGCGAGCGCGGTCAGGAACCGTTCCTGGGCGTTGACCACCTTCAGCGAGACCCCGGTGGCCGCCACGTAGTCCCGCTCGACCTGCTCGGGCTCGTCCTTGCGCAGCAGACCGTGGTCGACGAACACGCAGGTGAGCTTGTCGCCCACGGCGCGCTGGACCAAGGCCGCGGCGACCGCGGAGTCGACCCCGCCGGACAGGCCGCAGATCACGTGCTTGTCGCCGACCTGCTCACGGATCAGCTCGACCTGCTCCTCGACGATGTTGACCATCGTCCAGTTCGCCGCGAGCTTCGCGCCCACCTTCAGGAAGCGCTCCAGGATGGCCTGACCGTGCTCGCTGTGCATCACCTCGGGGTGGTACTGCACGCCGTACAGCCGCGCCTCGTCGTTCTCGATCGCGGCGACCGGCGCGCCCGCGCTGGTCGCGGTGACCGCGAAGCCGGCCGGCGCGGCGGAGACCGAGTCGCCGTGCGACATCCACACCGACAGGTCGGTGGGCAGTCCGTCGAACAGGGTGCTTCGGGTGCCGGTCACAGTCAGCGGGGTGGCGCCGAACTCGGCGAGACCGGTCTTCTCGACCACCCCGCCCAGGGTCTGCGCCATGGCCTGGAAGCCGTAGCAGATGCCGAGCACCGGGACGCCGGCCGTGAACAGCGCCGGGTCGATGCTGGGCGCCTCGTCCGCGTACACCGAGGAGGGGCCGCCGGACAGGATGATCGCGGCCGGGCGCTTCGCGAGCATCTCCGGCACGGACATGCTGTGCGGCACGATCTCGCTGTATACGCGCGCCTCGCGCACCCGGCGGGCGATGAGCTGGGCGTACTGGGCGCCGAAGTCGACGACGAGGACGGTTTCGGTGCCGCCTCCGTCCGGGCTGGCAAAGGTCACGAGGGGCCTTCCGGCGAAGCGAAAAAGGGGTGTACGCCGATTCTACCGGCGTCGCGCGGGTGACCCCGGCTGGTGTCCGCTCCCGCCGTCGCGGCATACTGACGCCATGTCCTCGTTCGGCGTGACGCGCAGCTTTACCTATGGCACCGGGATCCCCGGCGCCGCCGTCACCGCCTGAACGCAGCACACCACAGGCAGACGAAGACGCCCCGGGTCCGGTACCCGGGGCGTCTTCGCGTTCGTGTCGAGGCCCCGGATCCGACCCCTTCCGGAGAGCAGGCCGCATGGACGACACCACCACCCCGCCGCAGGCACCCGAGGACGTGATCGGCGCGGGCCGCGCCCGCATCGACGACCTCGATCGGCGGATCATCGCGCTGATCACCGAGCGGGTGGACATCTCCGCCGAGATCCAGCGGGTCCGCGTCACGTCGGGCGGCGCCCGCGTGCAACTGTCCCGCGAGATGGAGGTCATCGCCCGGTACCGCGAGGGACTGGGCAAGCCGGGCACCACCGTCGCGCTGACCCTTCTGGAGTTGTGCCGCGGTCGGGTCGGCCCCCGGGCGTAACCTCATCGCGCCGGCGGTCGTTGTGACTGATGGCCGGCCCGCTTCATGCGCGGGCCGGGCACCGCAAGGCCGCCGACGCGATGAGGCGCGCTCACCAGTGCGCCGTGGGACCTCGCGTTGGTGCCGTGACCGGGACGCAGGGGACAGCAACCGGTCACAACCCCGCCGGCGGCCGGTGTCGGGGACGCCCGACACCGGCCGCCGCGCCGTGGGTCGATCCACGGATCGACCCCCGCGCGGCGGGGCGCGGCGGGGCCCCGTCACCACGAATCCCACGCACCCCGCAAGCTGCCCCACGGGGATCATTGACACCAAAGCCGCCGGC
>NZ_JBHZAE010000012.1:172799-353380 GCF_042754105.1 Embleya sp. NPDC059237
CGGGCGCGCCGGCCCCCCCCCCGGCCCACCCCCCCGGGGGGGGGGGGGGGGGGGCCCCCCCCCCCCCCCCCCGCCGCGCCTTGGGTCGATCCACGGATCGACCCCGGCGCGTCGGGCCTCGGCGTGCCCCATTCACCACGAATCCCACGCACCGCGAAAGCTGCGCAACGCGGATCTTTCACACCAAAGCCGCCGGCAGCGCCAAGAGTAGCGGGATTCGGTGCCCCCATCGGTGGTTCCGGCGAAGTGCGCGACCGCCTCGGGGACGTCCGGTTAGCGCAAATGATGATCATTAACCGGTCGATAAATGTCATTTTGCCCCGACTTGGCAGCCCTTCGCTCGGCCGTGCCCGAGCAACGGAATTCACCCTTCCGCCGTCTCGCGCCCCGCGAGCCGCACACACGCCTGCCGATACCCGGCGCGCGCCGGGTGTCGGCAGGCGTGTGCCGGCCGTGGGCACCGGCCGCACGCGCGGGGTCAGCGCACGCGCAGGGTCTTCATGATGCGCAGGGACAACGTCAACGAGCGGGCCCACTGCTCGTCGGTCATGCCGAACGGGGCGGCGATCGGGAGGAGGCGCTGGGTGGCCACGGTCTGCGCCTCGGTGAACTTCATGATCCCCTCCGCGCCGTGCCGCCGACCCAGACCCGAGTCGCCCATGCCGCCCATCGGTGCGCCCGCGCTGCCGTACGCCGCCGCGTAGCCCTCGTTGACGTTCACCGTGCCCGCGCGCAACCGGCGCGCGAGCGCGCCGCCGTGCCGGGTGTCGCGGGTCCAAACGCTGGCGTTGAGGCCGTACGCGGTCTCGTTGGCGCGGGTGACGACCTCTTCCTCCTCGGTGTAGCGGTACACCGACACCACCGGGCCGAACGTCTCCTCCGCGCACACCGCCATGTCGGGGGTGACGTCGGCGAGGACGGTGGGCTCGTAGAACAGCGGGCCCAGGTCGGGTCGGGCCTTGCCGCCGACCAGCACCGTCGCGCCCGCCTCGCGGGCCTCGTCCACGTGCCGGGTGACCGCGTCCAGCTGTCGGCGCGAGACCAGCGAGCCCATGTCGGTGTCCCACCCGTATCCGGGCGCGAGCCGCATCGCCTGGATCCGGCCCAGGAACCGGTCCACGAACGCGTCGTACACGTCCGCGTGCACATACATCCGCTCGATCGAGATGCACAGCTGGCCGGCGGAGGAGAAGCAGGCGCGCACCGCCCCCTCGGCGGCCCGGTCCAGGTCCGCGTCGGGCAGCACGATCATCGCGTTCTTGCCGCCCAACTCCAGCGACGCGCCGACCAGTCGCTCGGCCGCCCGCCGGGCCACCTCGCGGCCGGTGCGGGTGGAGCCGGTGAACCCGACGTAGTCCGCGCCCTCCACCACCGCCGTGCCGACCACCGGCCCGTCGCCGAGCACGATCTGCCACAGGTCTTCGGGCAGGCCGCACTCGATCAGTACGTCCTGGGCCCACAGCGCGGTCAGCGCGGTCTGCGTGTCGGGCTTCATCACCACCGCGTTGCCCGCGATGAACGCCGGGATCGCGTCGCCGATGGACAGCGCCAGCGGGTAGTTCCACGGCGACACCAGGCCGACCACCCCCTTGGGGTGGCGGACCTCGATCGCCTTGGTGAGCACCGGCAGCGCACCGGCCCGGCGGCGCTCGCGCAGGTAGCCCGCCGCCCGCCGGCCGTAGTGCCGCGAGCACAGCGCGACGTCCAGGACCTCCTCGAAGGCGTGCTTGCGCGCCTTGCCGGTCTCGGTCTGGACGATGTCCAGGATCTCCGACTGGCGCTCCAGCACCCGGTCGTGGAAACGCAGGAACACCGCGGCCCGCTCACGCACCGAACGCTTCGCCCACGCGGTCTGCGCAAGCCGCGCGCGGGCGAAGGCGGAGGTGACGTTCTCCGGGGTGGACTCGGGGAGTTCGGCGATCGGCGACCCGTCGAACGGACTACGGGTCGTCACCTTCGTCGGCACGGTGCCGGTCACCACGCGCCGCGCCAGTCGCTCGGCGGGCAGGTGGGGCACGGCGATGGAGGCTGCTGCGGGCGCTGCGATGTCCGTCATGGCACCAGCCTAGACAGCGCTACTTTCGGGTAACAAGAACCGTCCGGCGCGCGGACGGACCCGACCCGCCCGCACGCCGTTCCCGGGCCCGACTCAGTCCGTGTCGAGGTCGGCCAGCGCCGACTCGATGGTGCGGTGATACGTGGGATACGCGTACATCATGTCCCGCAGCGTGGCCACCGGGACCGCCGCGCGCACGGCCACCACGAGCGCGCCGAGGATCTCGCCGCCGGCCGGGCCGGCGGTGGTCGCGCCGACCAGCACGCCCCGGTCGACATCCTCGATCACCTTCACGAAGCCGCGCGCGCCGGTGATGTGTCCGCGCGAGGAGGCGGCCAGGTCCGCGTGGCCGATCCGCACGGAGAGCCCGGCGGCGCGGGCCTGGTGCTCGGTCAGGCCGACCGCGCCGATCTCCGGGTCGACGAACGTCACCCGCGGCAGCGCGCTGTGGTCCGCGTCGGGTCCGGCGGTGCCCCGACCGGCCGCGTGCAGGACCGCCTTGGTCACGATGGCCGACTGGTACATCGCCACGTGGGTGAACGCGCCCTGCCCGGTCACGTCGCCGACCGCCCAGACCGCGGGGGCCGTGCCGCCGGGCTGCACCCGCAACTGCCCGTCCACCGGCAGCGCGTGCGCGTGCGGGTCGACGCCCAGCGCCTCGGCGCCCAAGCCCGGCAGGTCCACCCGGCGGCCGGTGGCCACCAGCAGCTTCTCCGCCTCGATCGAGCGCCCGTCGGAGAGTTCGACGGTGAACGTCTTGCCGTCGTGCGCGACCCGCTCGGCCCGCGCGCCCAGGTGGATCTCGACGCCGTCCTCGCCCAGCGCCCACGCGGCCAGGTCGGAGGATTCCGGTTCCTCGACGGCCAACACCCGCTCGCCGTTCTCCACGATCGTCACCCGGGTGCCGAACCGGGTGAACACCTGGGCGAGTTCGAGGCCGATCGCGCCGCCGCCGAGCACCGCGAGCGAAGCCGGCGCCTCGGCGGCCTCGATCGCCTCGCGGTTGGTCCACAGCGGAGTGCCCGCCAGGCCCTCGATCGGCGGGACGAATGCCTTGGTGCCGGTGCCGACCACGATCGCGTGCCGGGCCCGGAAGCGCCGCACCCCGTCGGGGCCGGGCACCTCGACGGTGTCCACGCCGGTGATCCGGCCCGCGCCGCGCACGAAGGTCATGCCCTTGTCGACCAGCCGGTCCACGGCCGCCGTGTCGTCCCAGTCGGCGGTCAACTCGCGGACCCGCGCGGCGAGCGGCGCCCAGTCGGGGTGCTCCTCGGTCCGGGCGCGGGCCGCCGCGTACACCATCGCCTTCGACGGGATGCAGCCCCAGTACGGACACTCGCCGCCGACGAGGCCGTCCTCGATGCCCACCACGTCCAGCCCGGCGGAGGCCAGGTTGCCGGCGACGGCCTCGCCGCCGACGCCGAGGCCGAGGACGATCACGTCGACGGTCGCGACGTCTTGGGGGTGCTGCGTACTCACTGGTGTACCTCCGGGGATGGCTGGGCTCCCTCGGACCGTACCCCGGGACGGGACTCGAACTCCCGCGTCACTTGGCCTGGAAGGACTCCGTCATTTTCTCGAAGCGGTCCAGCGAGACCGAACTCCAGTTGGTCTCGTAGGACGCGATGTACAACGCGTAGTCCTTGTTGCCGTTGGTCACGATGCCCAGGTTCATCGCGTGGCTGGGCACCCGCTTGGTCGTGTCCTCGCCGATCGGGTCGCCCCGCCAGGTGTACTCCCACAGCGCGGCCTTGCGTGAACCGGACGGAATCGGGGTGTAGTCGCGGAGTTGGAGACGCTCGTACCCGTCCTTCTTCTCCGCGGTCGGCTCGATCCGCGTGAAGTTGCCCTTGGGGTCGTTGCCGATCTGCGTCAGGCCGATCAGATAGACCGTCTTGCGGTCCGGCGTCAGGTACTTGATCTGGTCGCTGTTCGCGCCGGCGACCGTGCGGGTCGCGCCCTTGGGCAGGAACAGCGAGAACCCGGACGGGTCCTTGACCAGTTCGTAGCCGGCGGGCGGGACGGACCCGTTCGGCGCGGAGGCGGACGGCGGCGTGGTGGGAGGAACGGCGGTCGCCGGCGGCGGGGTCTGCGGCTGCGTGCCCTGCCCGGATGTGGTCGGGTTCGGGCCCGCCTTGTCGCCCTTGTCGTCGTCCCGGGTGACCAGGAACCCCACCGCGGCGCCGCCCGCGATCAGCGCGACCACGAGCGCCACGACCGCGACGATCCGGCCGCGGCGGCGCGGCTCGGGGGTCGGCCCATGCGGCGGCGCGGGGATGTGCGGCGGTTGCGGGGGTACGCCCGTGCGGGTCGGCGACGCCTCGGCGGGCGAATACGCCGGTTGCGGCCAGGAGTTCGGCGGCGTGTTGCCGCCCGGGTGTCCGGTCGCGCCCGTGTCGTGGCCGGCCTGTGCGCGCCCGTGCGGGTCGTACGGCTGGGCCGGGGTGGTCGGCGCGCCGGGGTCGGCGACCGGGGTCGGTGGCGGCGGGACCGCGCCGTACTGCCGCGACGGCGTCGAGTTCGCCACCTCGCGCAGGATCCGGGCGCCGTCCTCCACGCCCATCCGCAGGTCGACGTCCTTGACCAGCCAGCCCGCGATCACCGGCTCGAGGCCACCCGCGTGCCGGGGCGGGTCGGCCTCGTCGTTCAGGATCGCGTTCAGCGTGCTGATCATGGTGCCCCGGCGGAACGGGTTGCGTCCCTCGACCGCCATGTACAGCACCACGGCGAGCGACCACAGGTCCGCGGCGAGCAGCGGACGTTTGCCCTCGGCCCGCTCCGGCGACAGGAAGTCCGGCGACCCGACCAGCATGCCGGTGGTGGTGAGCGTCGCGGTGCCGGTCGCGGTGGCGATCCCGAAGTCGGTCAGCACCACCCGCCCGTGCGGGGTGACGAGGATGTTCGCGGGTTTGACGTCGCGATGCAGCACACCCTTCTGGTCGGCGGCGATCAGCGCGTCGAGCACCTTCAGGCCCAGTTCGGCGGCGTCGGCCGGGGTCAGCGTGCCCTGCGTCTCCAGGATCTCGGCGAGCGACTGGGCCTCGACCAGCTCCATCACGATCCACGGGATGCCGCCGTCCTCGACCACGTCGTGGATGGTGACCACGTTCGGATGCCCGATCCGGGCCGCCGTGCGGGCCTCGCGCATCGTGCGCTCGCGGGCCAGCTCCTTCTCCTCGTCGTCGAGATGGTCGGGCAGCCGCAGCTCCTTGATCGCGACGTCGCGGTGCAGCATCTCGTCCACGGCACGCCACACCGTGCCCATGCCGCCGCGGCCGAGCATGGTGCCCAACCGGTAACGCCCGCCGACCACCCGACCGCGCGTGCCCCCGGTCTGTGCCACGTACCCTCCCCGCATCGGCCGGCTGTACCGCCGGCCATCTTCGGTCTGCAACCCGCCACATTAGATGCGAGGCCCCGGGGTTCGGCGAGCGGATCCGCCGACCGGACCGTTCCGGGCCCGCCTCTCGCACCCCGCCGGCGGGCACGCCGACGGTCCACGTCACGGCCGTGACGTGGGGTTTCCGGCCTCGGGCGACCCGCGGCCGGTGCTCGATCGGGCGGGAGCGAACCCGATCAGGTCGACTTGCCCGCGCTGCCGGTCGGCGGCGGGTCGGTGATCGGCGGGCGGGTGGTCGTGGTGGTCGTCGGCGGCCTGCTCGTGGTCGGCGGCCTCGTGGTGGGCGGGCGCGTCGTGGGCGGGCGGGTGGTCCAGGTCTCCGTGTTCGTCGGCCGCGAGGTGCGAGTCGAACCGGATCCCTGGCTGCCGCTGCCCGAGGTGCCGCTGTCGTTGTTCCCGGAGCCGGTGGAGGAACCGGTGGTGTGCAACATGTCGTTGCGGGTCCCGCTTCCCGGCGAGTTCGCGGCGCCCGAGCCGGCGGGCTGCGTGTTGGCGACCTTCTCGTTGCCCGAGCCGCCGTCGCCACCACCGCCACCGCCCTGTCCGCCCAGCGCGTTCGGCACGAAGATCGCCAGCGCGGCCACCGCGGCGGCGACCATGGTGCCGAAGACGACGGCCTTGCGGCGCTTCTTCTTCGTGGCGGCGTCGGCCGCGGCCGACGGGCCGCCGGAGGGGCCGCCGGCCGGGCCGATCAGCACCGGGTTGACCCGGTCGTCGGCGGTGGCCGAGCCGTGCACGGCGTCGGTGGGCGACCAGGCGTGCGCGCCGGTCGCCGGGTAGCCGCCGCCGGGGCTGTCCGGATCGGCGGAACCGGCCGCGCCGAACGGCGGCGCGGCGGCGGTCGGCGGCTGCTGCCGCCAGTCCGGCTCGGGTCCGGGTCCGGGCTGCGGCGTCGGCACCGGCGTCGACGGGGTCTGCGGGGTCGGCGGCGATGGAGCCGGCTGCCAGGACGAGCGGGTGGCGCCGCGAACGCCGCCCGGATCCTCGACGGTCGCGGTGCCCGGCGGGATCGGGCCGGCCGCGTTCCACGGGTCCTCGGGAAGCGGTTCGACGCCGACCAGCGCGGCGGTCAGGAGTCGTTCGGTGGTGTCCTCGTCGGCCCGCTCCAACGGGTCCTTGCGCAGCAGCGCCTCGATGGCCGGCCACAACGCGCCGGACTGCCGCGGCGGCGCGGGCTCGTCGGTGAGCACCGCGCTGAGCGTGTCCATCGCGCCCGACCGGCGAAACGGCGAGAATCCCTCCACCGCCTGGTACAGGGTCACCCCGAGCGACCACAGGTCGGAGGCCGGACCGGGCCGACGCCCGAGCACCCGCTCCGGCGCCAGGTATTCGGGAGAGCCGACCAGCATCCCGGTCGCGGTGAGGGTGACGGAGCCGGCCACGGTGGCGATGCCGAAGTCGGTCAGCACGATCCGGCCGCCGGGCGCCATCAGGATGTTGCTGGGCTTCACGTCGCGGTGCAGAACGTCGGCCGCGCGGGCGGCGCGCAGCGCGGCGAGCACCGCCAGGCCGACCTCGGCCGCCTCGTGCGGGGCCATCCGGCCCTCGTCGAGCACGTCGGTGAGCGAGGGCGCGCGGACCAGCTCCATCACGATCCACGGGCGCCCGTCGTCCTCGGCGACATCGAAGATGGTGACCACGTTGGGGTGGGTGATCCGGGCCGCCGCGCGGGCCTCGCGCAGCGCCCGCTCGCAGCGGCCCTGGGTCTCCATCTCGTCCAGGTCGTCCGGGATCCGGACCTCCTTGACCGCGACGTCGCGGCGCAGCAGCTCGTCGAAGGCGAGCCACACCGTGCCCATGCCACCTCGACCGAGCGGCTCGCCCAGGCGATAGCGCCCATCCACCAGGCGGCCGTGCGAGCCGCTGTCGTGTGCCACGTGGTCCTCCCCAAGACCGTGGACACCACCCGATCCGCCCCGTCGGCGCGTCTTTGGCGTCACGTATAGGACGTCCGGCGAGTGCCGAAGGTTCCGCTCCGGGCCGGGCTCAGCCGCCCGGCGTGAAACTCTCCCGCGCCGCGTCGAACGCCGAACGCACCAGCGCCGCGCCACCGTCGGGGCCGGAGACCCAGAAGTCCCAGGTCCGGCCGTCCTCGACGAAGCGCATGTTGATCGATCGGCGCACCGTGCCCCGGTCGTTCCAGGTGAACTCCCAGAGCCCGGCGACCTGTCCGTGCACGCTCGTGCAGAGCAGCCGGATCAGGTGGTAGTCCGTGCCGTTTCCGATGAAGCTGCCCGGTCCCAGGCCCTTGGATGCCTGTACGGCCAATTCGCCGCACGGATCACCGTGCGCGTCGGACGCGTCGGGGCGCACGCCGAGGCGGTACAGGTCGTCCGTCGACCGGTAGTAGACCCGCTCGCCGGCCGCGTCGCGCACGGTCCAGCCGGCGGGCACGAGCACGGTGAACGCACCGCGCGCGGTCACCCGCCGAAACCCGCCCGCCGGATCGGCCGGGCCTGGGCCGCCGCTCGGGACCACGACGGCACCACTCGCCCGTACGTCGACCCCCGGCGGGCCGGAAGCGGTCGCCGAGGCCGCGCCCCGACGATCGGCCCGCTCCACCAACACCCCGACGACCACCCCGGCCACCGCAAGCACCACCCCCACCACCGCACCCACCACGACCGGCACCCGCCGCGACGCCCAAACAAACGCGGGCCGCCCCGAGCCCGAGGGCAGCGCGGCCGGGGTGGGCGACCCGGGCGGGGTCGCCGGCTCGGGCGGTTCGGGTGAGCCGAACGCGCCGGGCGGCCCCGGCGGCGTGGGCGACGCGAGCGCGACGGGCGGTCCGGGGGGCGTCGGCTGCGCGGGCGGCCCGGCCGGGGTGGCGGGCGCGAGCGGGGCAGCCGGTTCCGGGGGTGTGCGCGGGCCCGGCGGGTCGGGTGTCGGCGCCGGCTCGATGCCGGGGAGGGAGGTCGCGGACGGGGCCGGGTCGGGATGACCGGGCGCGTCGGGGGAAGCGAGGTGGGGGCGGGCGATGGGCGTGCCGGGCCCGCGCCGCTCCCCCGCTCCCCCCGCGCTCGCCGCAGCCAGCAGCGGGGCCGCGTCCGCCGCCGTCATCCGCGCGGCCGGATCCGGCGTGAGCAGCCCGAGCACCGCCTCGGCCAGCGGCCCGGCATGCGTGGGCGGCGGGCACCTGCCCAGCGCCACCGCCTGCAGCGTGGCCAGCGGATTGTCCCGGCGAAACGGCGAGAATCCCTCGACCATCTCGTACAACGTCACACCCAGCGACCACAGGTCGGCCGGCGCCCCGGACGGCCGCCCGCTCGCCCGCTCCGGCGCCATGTACTCCGGGGTGCCCGCGGTCGCGCCGGTCTCGGTGACCGCGGGCGCGTCCGGGTGCGTCGCGATGCCGAAGTCGGTGAGCACCACGCCGTCGTCCTCGTCCACGATCACGTTGGCGGGCTTCACGTCCCGGTGCTCGATGCAGACCCGGTGCACGGCGGCCAGCCCCGCGAGCATGCGCGCGCCGATCCGCGCCACCCGCTCCGGCGCCATCGCACCCTCGGCGATCAGCGCGGTGAGCGGCCGGCCCGGCAGCAGCTGCATCACGATCCACGGCCGGCCGTCCTCGACCACGATGTCGAACACGGTGACCACGTTCGGGTGCCGCACCCGCCCCGCGGCCCGCACCTCGCGCTGCATCCGCGCCGAGCGCCGGGCCACCTCGTCGGCGTCGAGCCAGCCGGGCAGCCGCAACTCCTTGATCGCCACGTCCCGCCCGATCTCCGGGTCGTGGGACCGCCACACCACGCCCATGCCGCCCTGCCCGAGCACCTCCGTCAACAGGTACCGCCCCGCGAGTACGCGCCCACTCATCGCCGCCCCCGACCGGATCGTCTTCCGGGCCCGGTCAGCCGGCGATCGACAGGTGACGGCGGGCGTGCTCGTAATAGGCGCCGGCCGTGCCCCACAGGTCGTCGCGACCGCGCACGGTCAGCCAGTAGCGCAGGCCGGACGTGGTGCGCACGACCAGGTCCTTGCCGTGGTACGTGGTCAGGTCCTGGCCGCGCCAGACGTACTCCCACTCCGCGGCCTCGTGGCCCCGGTAGTCGATGGCCTGCAGGAGCAGCCGCTCGTAGTCCTCGCCGTCCAGCCGCTCCCGGCCGCCGACGCTGCCGTGCTCGCGGTGCGCGACCGACTCCTCGGGGGCCATCACGATGCCCCGGTCGACGGTGACGGTGACCGAGATCAGCCGGTCCGGGTCGGTCACCGTCAGCCCGCTCTGGCTGTCCGTACAGGTCCAGCCCTCCGGCACGGGCAGCGCGAAGCCCAGATCGGTGCGGCGCCGCCGGCGCAGTCGCGGTATCACCTTGTTGTCCACGAGCGGGCCGACCACCAGGCAGCCGCCGATCAGCGCGCCGACGATGATCGGATTCGGATTGATCTTCGCCACCTCCAGCGCGCCGCCGGCGATCACCCCGAGCAACATCGCGATCGGCACCGACCGGGGGATCCGCCGGTGCGGCAACACCAGCCACACGCTCAGCGCCAGCGCGAGCAGCACGATCGTGTACATCCCGGTCCAGTTGCCGAACGCGGCCAGCCAGCGCGCGCCGGCGGCGGTGGCGATGCCGACCGAGGTCAGGATGGTCGTCCAGTGCCGGAACCACCAGCGCGGCCAGCGCCGGTAGCGGGCCCGGAACGCGCCGCCCTCGCGGGGCAGGCGCACGTTGGTGAAGGTCTCGTCCAGGCTCCCCCGGGCGCCGCCCCGGCTGCCCGCGCCCGCCCGGGCCGGCGGACGCGGCGTGCCCGGCGCCCGCGGCGTGCCGGGGCGCAGCGGGGTGTGCGGATGGCCGGTCACCCGCACACCGTGCCGCCGCACCGCGCCGGGCCGGGTCCGGTCCGGCACAAAACGCTCGGAGGTCGATCCGCCGGCCGCGGTCGGCATGCGCTCGACGATCTCCAGGAGCAACTCGCGCACCTGGGTCACCGAGCCGCGCCGGGCCGGGTCCTTGACCAGCAGCGCCTTCAGTACCGGGGTCAGCGGGCCGGCCAAAAAGATCTCCGGGAAGCGGCCCGCGGCCACCGCGGCGAGGGTGGCCGCGTGGGTGTTGCGGCGAAACGCCGGTCGGCCCTCGACCGCCTCGAACAACGTCGCGCCGAGCGACCACAGGTCGGCGGGCGGCCCGGGCGGCTCGCCCGCGATCTGCTCCGGCGCCAGGTATTCGGGCGAGCCGACCATCGCGCCGGCCTGGGTGAGCGTGGCGCTGTCCTCGACCGAGGCGACCCCGAAGTCGGTGAGCACCACCCGGCCGTTGCGGGCCAAGAGCACGTTGGCGGGCTTGACGTCGCGGTGCAGCACGCCGACCTCGTGCGCGGCCTCCAGCGCGGCGAGCAGGCGCAGGCCCAATTCGGCGACCTGCTCGGGCGGGATCGGCCCCTCCTTGTCCAACTCCTGGGCCAGGGAGAGCCCGCGGACCAGTTCCATCACGATCCAGGGCCGCTCGTCCTGCTCGGCGACGTCGAAGATGGTCACCACGTTCGGGTGGTCGATCCGGGCCGCCGCCCGCGCCTCGCGCAACATCCGCGCGCTCAGCGTGCCGCGCTCGTCGTCGTCCTCGTAGCGGGGCAGCCGCATCTCCTTGACCGCCACGTCGCGATCCAACATGGTGTCCACCGCCCGCCACACGGTGCCCATCCCGCCCCGGCCCA
The DNA here is from genome assembly GCF_042754105.1 of Embleya sp. NPDC059237. Lineage (NCBI taxonomy): Bacteria > Bacillati > Actinomycetota > Actinomycetes > Kitasatosporales > Streptomycetaceae > Embleya > Embleya sp. NPDC059237. The sequence continues at coordinate 183,911 of NZ_JBHZAE010000012.1, forward strand.
GGTGATCACCCAGGCGGTATCGCCCCGCCAGCAGACGCTCGGGCGCTTCCGGGTCGGTCAAGTCTCTCGCTCCCCATACAGCCGCGGCCCCGCCGCGCGATCGGGTGGTTGCCTTCCCATACTCCTGTCCGGCGGCGCGCGGGGTCCACCGGTTCGCGGACGAACCTCGCCGACGACACCTGACCGGCCTATCGATGGAACGTGACGACGCCCGGGAAGGTGCCCACGACACTCCGGATCAACCGCCGGGATCGGGCGCCGCCGCCGGGCCGCGGCCGGAGACGATGTCCTCCGCCCCGAGCCGCATCGCGTCCGCCGTGTGATCGTCCATCTGCTCCTGCGAGGACCGCTCCGCCTCGATCCGCTTCAGGTAGTAGTCCACCTCCCGCCGCGACCGCTCCTCCTCCCATCCCAGCACCCGGGCCATCAAGGCGCCGCAGGCCCGGGCCGCCCGCGCACCCCGGTCGAACGTCTCGATCGACACCCGGGTCCGGCGATCCAGCACGTCACCCAGGTGCAACGCGCCCTCGTGGGTGCACGCGTACACCACCTCGGCGGCCAGGTAGTCGTCCGCGCCGTCCAGCGGATACGCCAACTCCGGCTCCGCCGCGATCAGCGCCAGCGGCTCCTCGATCAGCGACCCGTACCGGTTCAACAGGTGCTCCACCCGGGCCACGTGCAGGCCGGTGCGCGCCGCCGTCGAGGCCCGCGCGTTCCACAGCGCCCGATACCCCTCCGCGCCCACCAGCGGCACCGTCGCGGTGCAACTCGGCGGCACCTTGCGATCCAGGCCGTGCACCGCGGCGTCCACCGCGTCCGCGGCCATCACCCGATACGTCGTGTACTTGCCACCCGCGACCACCACCAGGCCGGGCACCGGGTGCGCCACGGTGTGCTCGCGGGACAACTGCGAGGTGGCGTCCGACTCGCCCGCGAGCAGCGGACGCAGGCCCGCGTACACCCCCTCGACGTCCTCGCGGGTGAGCGGCACCGCGAGCACCTCGTTGACGTGGTCGAGCAGATACTCGATGTCCGCCCGACTCGCCGCGGGATGCACCTTGTCCAGATCCCAGCGGGTGTCGGTGGTGCCCACGATCCAGTGCCGGCCCCACGGGATCACGAACAGCACGCTCTTCTCGGTGCGCAGGATCAGCCCGGTCGAGGAGTGGATCCGATCCCTGGGCACCACCAGGTGGATGCCCTTGGAGGCGCGCACGTGGAACTGTCCGCGCTCGCCGACCATGGCCTGGGTCTCGTCCGTCCACACCCCGGTCGCGTTGACCACCTGCCCGGCCCGCACGTCGTACGTCGCGCCGGTCTCCATGTCGCGCACGTGCACCCCGACCACTCGCTCACCCTCGCGCAGGAAGCCGGTCACCGCCGCCCGCGAGGCCACGTGTGCGCCGTAGCCGGCCGCGGTGCGCACCAGGGTCATCGTGTATCGCGCGTCGTCCACCTGCGCGTCGTGGTACTGCACCGCACCCACCAGCGCGTCCTTGCGCAACGCCGGTGCCAGGCGCAGCGCCTGACGCCGCGTCAGCTGCCGATGCCGGGGCAGCCCCGGGTCCCGGCCGGCCGACATCGCCATCGTGTCGTAGAGCGTCACCCCGGCGGTGACGTAGGGCCGCTCCCAGCCGCGGTGGCGCAGCGGGTACAGGAACGGCACCGGCTTGACCAGGTGCGGCGCCAGCGTGCGCAGCAGCAGCCCGCGCTCGCGCAGCGCCTCGCGCACCAGCGCGAAGTCCAGCATCTCCAGGTAGCGCAGCCCGCCGTGGATCAGCTTGCTGGAGCGGCTGGAGGTGCCCGACGCCCAGTCGCGCGCCTCCACCAGACCCACCGACAGACCCCGGGTGACCGCGTCCAGGGCGGTGCCCGCGCCGACCACGCCGCCGCCCACCACGACGATGTCCAGTTCGCGCTCGGCCATCCGCCGCAGCGCCCGCGCGCGCTCCGCGGGCCCCATCGCCGTGGTCCGCATCCGCCACCTCCGACCTCGATCATCACGCAACGGACCACACGGACGGCGACGACGCGCCCCTCCTGCGTGTACCCATTGCCCCGCCGCCCGGACCCCGCATGCGCCGCACGACCCGCGCGCACCCCGCGGACGAGGTGCCCGAGCACCGCCCGCGAGCCACCCTTGAACCGCCCGGAAACGACGAACGGCCCCGAACACCGAGGGTGTTCGGGGCCGGACGGGGGTTCGGGTCAGTGCGCGGGCGAGACCGTGACCTCGACCTGCTGGAACTTCTTCAGCTCCGAGTAGCCCGTGGTGGCCATCGCCCGACGCAGCGCGCCGAACAGGTTCATCGAACCGTCGGACACGTGCGAGGGGCCGAGCAGAATCTCCTCCAGGGTGCCCACCGCGCCCAGGTTCATCCGCCGGCCGCGCGGCAGTTCGGGGTGGTGCGCCTCCGAACCCCAGTGGTGGCCGGCGCCGGGGGCATCGCTCGCCCGGGCCAGCGCAGAGCCGATCATCACCGCGTCCGCACCGCACGCCACCGCCTTGGCGATGTCGCCGCTGCGGCCCACGCTGCCGTCGGCGACCACGTGCACGTAGCGGCCGCCCGACTCGTCGAGGTAGTCCCGCCGCGCCTCGGCCACGTCGGCCACCGCGGTCGCCATCGGCACCGCGACGCCGAGCACGCCGCGCGTGGTGTGCGCCGCGCCGCCGCCGAAGCCGACCAGGACGCCGGCCGCGCCCGCCCGCATCAGGTGCAGCGCGCCCTGGTAGGTCGCGCACCCGCCGACGATCACCGGCACGTCGAGGTCGTAGATGAACTGCTTGAGGTTCAGCGGTTCGGCCCGACCGGACACGTGCTCCGCCGAGACGGTGGTGCCGCGGATGACGAACACGTCGACACCGGCGTCGATCACGGCCTTGTGGTACTGCGCGGTGCGCTGCGGCGACAGCGCCGCGGCGGTGACCACGCCCGAGTCGCGGATCTGCTTGATCCGCGCGCCGATCAGCTCCTCCTTGATCGGCTCGGCGTAGATCTCCTGCATCCGCCGGGTCGCCGCGTCCTCGTCGAGCGCGCCGATCTCCTCGATCAGCGGCGTCGGGTCCTCGTAGCGGGTCCACAACCCTTCGAGGTTGAGCACGCCGAGGCCGCCCATCCGGCCGACCTCGATCGCGGTCTGCGGCGACACGACGCTGTCCATAGGCGCGGTCAGGAACGGCAGCTCGAACCGGTACGCGTCGATCTGCCACGCGATCGAGACCTCTTCGGGGTCCCGGGTCCGCCGGCTGGGGACGATGGCGACGTCGTCGAAGTGATAGGCACGCCGGCCACGCTTGCCCCGGCCGATTTCGACCTCAGTCACGTTGCGCCTCTCCTGCTGGAATCGGTGGCTGGGAAAATCCCCGTATCCCAGGGTACGGGGCGAGTACGCAGGCGAGGGGCCCCGCCCGGCGTACGGACGGGGCCCCTCGGTGTAGTACGGATACCACGGCGCCCGCTAGCGCGAGTGGTAGTTCGGCGCTTCCTGCGTCATGTGGATGTCGTGCGGGTGCGACTCCTTGAGCCCGGCCGAGGTGATCCGCACGAAGCGGCCCTTGTCCTGGAGCTCGGCCACGGTCGCGGCGCCGGCGTAGCCCATCGACGCGCGCAGGCCGCCGATCAGCTGGTGCGCAACCGCGGACAGCGGGCCACGGTAGGGCACCTGGCCCTCGATGCCCTCGGGGACGAGCTTGTCCTCGGAGAGCACGTCGTCCTGGAAGTAGCGGTCCTTGGAGAAGGACTTGGCCTGGCCGCGCGACTGCATCGCGCCCAGCGAGCCCATGCCCCGGTAGGACTTGAACTGCTTGCCGTTGATGAAGATCAGGTCGCCGGGGCTCTCCTCGCAACCCGCGAGCAGGCTGCCCAGCATGACCGTGTCCGCGCCCGCCGCGATCGCCTTGGCGATGTCGCCGGAGTACTGCAGGCCACCGTCGCCGATCACCGGCACGCCCGCCGCCCGCGCCGCCTGCGCCGCCTCGTAGATCGCGGTGACCTGGGGCGCGCCGACGCCGGCGATCACCCGGGTGGTGCAGATCGAGCCGGGGCCCACGCCGACCTTGACGCCGTCCACGCCCGCGTCGATCAGCGCTTGGGCGCCGTCGCGGGTGGCCACGTTGCCGCCGATGACGTCGACCTTGGTGTTCGCCTTGACCTTGGCGATCATCTCCAGCACGTTGCGCGAGTGGCCGTGCGCGCTGTCCACCACGATGAAGTCGACGCCCGCCTCGACCAGCGCCTGGGCGCGGCGGTAGCTGTCGTCGCCGGTGCCGATCGCGGCGCCGACCACGAGCCGACCGTCGGCGTCCTTGGTCGCGTTCGGATACTGCTCGCTCTTGACGAAGTCCTTGACCGTGATCAGGCCGTGCAGCTTGCCGGCGTCGTCGATCAGCGGCAGCTTTTCCACCTTGTGCCGGCGCAGCAGCTCCATCGCCTGGTCGCCGGTGGTGCCGACCTTGCCGGTGACCAGCGGCATCGGGGTCATGATGTCGCGCACACGGCGCGAGTGGTCGACCTCGAAGCGCAGGTCGCGGTTGGTGACGATGCCGAGCAGTCGGCCCTTGTCGTCGGTGACCGGGACACCGCTGATCCGGAACCGCGCGCACAGCGCGTCGACTTCCTGCAGCGTGGCGTCGGCGCCGATGGTGATCGGGTCGAGCACCATGCCGGCCTCGGACCGCTTGACCGTGTCCGCCTGCGCGGCCTGGTCCTCCACCGACAGGTTGCGGTGCAGCACACCGACACCGCCCTGGCGGGCCATGGCGATCGCCATCCGCGCCTCGGTGACGGTGTCCATCGCCGACGACAGCAGCGGGATGCGGACGCGGATGTTGCGGGTGACCCGGGCGGAGGTGTCCACCTCGCTCGGCACGACGTCGGACGCGCCCGGCAGCAGCAGGACATCGTCGTACGTCAGCCCGAGCATCGCGAACTTCTCGGGTACGCCGTCGGCCGTGAGACTCATGACACCTTCCGAAGGTATTCCGATGGACCGCTCCGCCGGCCCCGCGAGGAACGGGGTCCCCGGGTAGCCGGGTAGGACGAGAACGCGCTCTCGGCAAGCGGATGGGTGGGTTGAGGGTTCATGCTACTGGCCCCGCGCGGTGCTTCGAGCCCGCTTGCCGACGGTGAGCACAACGGCACACTCGACCCCGACCATTCCCGGCCGGAATCGGCACCGGCCTCAGCACCGGTCCGGCACCACTCGACGGCGGTTCGCGGCGGTGCCGTCCACCTCGGCGAGCAGCGCGTCGAACAAGCCGACGATCCGGTCCTGGACGGGGAGCGGGCGCCGCCGGCGCAGCTGCTCCACGAGTTCGTCGTCCTGGCGCAGCAGACCCAGGTCGGCGGTGCCGGATCGGCCGCCGAACCGCACACCACCGCCGCTCACGCGGTCTTCTCCTCGCCCGCCAACGCCCGCAGGCGGGTCAACGCGCGATGTTGGGCGACCCGCACCGCGCCGGGCGACATGCCCATCGCCCGCCCGGTCTCCTCGGCGGACAACCCGACCGCGACCCGCAACACGAGCAGTTCGCGCAGGTTGTCGGGCAGCCTGCCGAGCAGGGCGCGCGCGTGTGCGGCGTCGCTGCGCCGCACCACTTGGTCCTCGGGCCCGGGGTGGTCGTCCACCGCCTCGGGCAGATCGCAGGTGGGCACCGCGCCGCGCATCGCGGCACGCTGCACGTCGACCACCTTGTGTGCCGCGATACCGAACACGAACGCCTCGAACGGGCGCCCCTCGTCGCGATATCGCGGCAGCGCGGAGAGCACCGCCAGGCACACCTCCTGCGCGGCGTCGTCGGCCGCGTGCTCGGCGCCGGAGACCCGGCCGAGCCGGGCCCGGCAGTAGCGCAACACCAGTGGTCGGACGTAGGCGAGCAGTTCGTCGGTCGCCTGCACATCCCCCTGGACCGCGCGGACCACGACGGCACGCATGCCGTCGTCGGCGTGCGCGTGTGCTTCGTACGACTCGTCCGGCATTCGCTCGGGGGTCCCACCCATGCCATTCAGTATGCAGGGATCGACGACCGAATCACGGCCATGCCGACCCGGGGGACTCATCCGGCCCCCCGGGCAACGGCATTCACCGCACGGACCCTCGCCCGTCGGGGGCCGTCGGCACCCGCCTCATCGCACAAGTCCCCACCGACCGTGGTCGCCCGGACGAACCCCCGGGCCCTCGCGGTCGGGGAGGTCCTCGCGGACGTTCGTCATCGCACGAGTCCCCACCGAAATCCCAGCGCGACCGCGTGCGCCCGGTCGGACGCGCCCAGCTTCTTGAACAGGCGTCGGGCGTGGGTCTTGACCGTGTCCTCCGACAGGAACAGCTCGCGCCCGATCTCGGCGTTGCTGCGCCCGTGGCTCATGCCCTCGAGCACCTGGATCTCACGTGCCGTCAGGGTCGGCGCCACGCCCATGTCGGGCGAGCGCAACCGCCGGGGCGCCAGCCGCCACGTCGGGTCGGCAAGCGCCTGGGAGACGGTCGCGCGCAATTCCGCGCGCGACGCGTCCTTGTGCAGATATCCCCGAGCCCCGGCGGCGACCGCGAGGGCCACCCCGTCCAGGTCCTCGGCCATCGTCAGCATGATCACCCGTGCGCCGGGGTCGCCGGCCAGGAGGCGGCGCACCGCCTCGACGCCGCCGAGCCCGGGCATCCGCACGTCCATGAGGACGAGGTCGGACCGCTCCGCGCCCCAGCGCCGCAGTACCTCCTCGCCACTCGTGGCCGTCGTCACCCTCTCGACGCCGGGGACCGTGGCCACCGCCCGCCGCAGGGTCTCCCGAACCAGCGGGGAATCGTCGCAGACCAGGACGGTCGTCATCGCCGGCCTCCGCAGTGGATCCGCGTCACGTTGAGCCTCCACGCCTGTACGTACCGTTTCCTTTGCGGCGGCCCCGAGGGTCGGTGGCTCGGGATCCAGCCCCGACCGCCCTCGTCGCCAACCGCTTCACCCACCCCAACGAGCATCACTCGAAAGGGTTACGGGGGGAGTTCCGCTCCGCCGCCACCACAACGAGGCGACCGTCCCGAAGGACACGCAAGGGTGAAGCCCGGCCGACCCACCCCACCCGGCAGCCGCCCCGCACACCCCCACTCCCCACTGCCCGAACCCCCGAACGCCCCTCCACCCACACCACACCCATTCGCACCACATCATCACGATTCAGCCGATACCCCCGCCGCAGACCCCACCCTGGGTAATTTTTTCGGGATTCGATGCATAAGTGGGAATTAGGATTGGAACTGATCATTTCGTGACACAGTCGCACCTACTTCTGATCGCTTGATCACGACTGTTCTGCACGGTCCGCACCAGAGGTGGCATCCCTGCTCACCGATCACTCGTACGCGATAAGCAGAGGGACGAGTCATGGCTGATTTCTCGCGACTCCCCGGCCCCAACGCCGATCTGTGGGACTGGCAGCTGTCGGCAGCCTGTCGCGGAGTCGACAGCGCACTGTTCTTCCATCCCGAAGGCGAGCGAGGCGCCGCCAGGGTCGCCCGGGAGGCTTCGGCCAAGGAAGTCTGCATGCGGTGCCCGGTCCGTCGCCAGTGCGCCACGCACGCGCTCAAGGTGCGCGAGCCGTATGGCGTATGGGGCGGGCTCACCGAGGACGAACGGGTCGAACTCGACAGCGACCGCCGGCACGGGGTCGCCGCGGAACGGGCGGCCGCGGCGAGCGGCGCGCGTCCGTGACGCCCTGACCTCCACGATCTCCCACGTATCGACCCCCACGGGCGTCCACGCCTCGCCTGCCGCACCCATGGCGGAGCCCGACAACACCATCGTGAAACGTTCGGCGGCCCGCCCCCAAGCCAGGAGGCGGGCCGCCGAACGTCGACACGGGCCGGGCGCGCGACACGTGTCGGCACGGGACGTGCGGGAGGGTTCGGCCCGTTATTGGAAGGCGGACACGTCCATCTCCCACACCTTCGGCCAGTCCTTGCCCCGGAAGGAGGCGTCGGTGCCGCCGTCGCAGAAGACCACGGAGCCGACGAAGAAGCTCGACTCACCGCCGAGCAGGAACGCCACCAGCGCGGCGATCTCCTCGGGCCGGCCGCCGCGACCGGCCGGGATGGTGTTCAGGAACATCTCCATGCCCTCGGCGGTCAGCGGGTCGGTGCGCCCCTCGGCCGTCATCGGGGTCTCGATCAGGCCCGGCGCGATGGCGTTGAGCCGGATACCGTCGGCGATGTACTCGGCGCACCGGGTGCGGGCGTACCAGGCGAGCGCCGCCTTGGTCGCGGGGTAGGCCTGCAGCGCCGCGAACTCGCCGAACGCCTCGGCGGCCGCGCTCGCCCCCGCCTCGTCCCCGGACAGGCACAAGTCGGCCACCTCGACCGGCCAGTTCGGCTGCGCCGTCGTGGAGTTCGAGCTGATCAGCACGACCGAGGCGCCGTCGCCCGCGGCGAGCAGCGGACGCAGCCCCTCCAGGAGCACGATCGCGCCGAAGTAGTTCACCGACACCAGCAGGCCGCCCGACCGACCGGTGGCCGCGGCCAGGCCCGCGAACGGCACGAAGCCGTCGAGCACGCCGCCGGACAGCTCGGTGACCCGCGTGATCGCCTCGGCCCGACCCGCGGCCGTGCCCAGGTCCACGGTGACGTCGGCGTCGCGCAGATCGACGCCGATCACCCGGTGCCCGTCCGCCTCCAGCCGGGCCTTGGTCGCGGCGCCCAGGCCGGAGGCCGCGCCGGTGATCGCGTAGGTACCCATGTGTCTCCTTCGTGCTGCTCGACGGGATCGGCCGCACCCGGCGGCTGACGGTCCGTCAGTTATCGGGCTCGGGGCACTCTCGCAGATCGGGCCGGCGGCGAAAAGGCCGACGGGCCCGACCGCGGGGATGCGGTCGGGCCCGTCGGGGACGTGCGGGGTGGAACCGGTGCGCGGGGAGCCCGGGCACGCGGAACCGATGCGCGTGGAACTAGTGCGCGTGGCCGTGGCCGCCGTGGCTGTGCCCGGCGGGCTCTTCCTCGGCCGGCTTCTCGACGACCAGGGTCTCGGTCGTGAGCAGCAGCGACGCGATCGACGCGGCGTTCTGCAGCGCGGAGCGGGTCACCTTGACCGGGTCGATGACGCCCGAGTCGACCAGGTTGCCGTACTCGCCGGTCGCGGCGTTGAAGCCGTGCCCGACACCGAGCTCCTGCACCTTGTTGACGATCACGTAGCCCTCGAGGCCCGCGTTCTCGGCGATCCAGCGCAGCGGCTCGACCACGGCGCGACGCACGACCGCGACACCGGTCGCGATGTCGCCGGTCTGGCCCAGGTTCTCCGCGAGCACCGAGGCCGCGTGCACCAAGGCGGTGCCGCCGCCGGCGACGATGCCCTCCTCGATGGCCGCACGGGTCGCGGAGACCGCGTCCTCGAGACGGTGCTTCTTCTCCTTGAGCTCGACCTCGGTGGCCGCGCCCACGCGGATCACGCACACGCCGCCGGCCAGCTTCGCGAGCCGCTCCTGCAGCTTCTCGCGGTCCCAGTCGGAGTCCGTGGACTCGATCTCACGCTTGATCTGCTTGACCCGGTCGGCGATCGCGGCACCGTCGCCGGCGCCGTCCACCAGGGTGGTGGCGTCCTTGGTGATGGTGATGCGACGGGCGCTGCCCAGCACCTCCAGGCCGACCTGGTCGAGCTTGAGGCCGACCTCGGGGGCGATGACCTGACCGCCGGTCAGGATCGCCATGTCCTCCAGCATCGCCTTGCGGCGGTCGCCGAAGCCCGGGGCCTTGACCGCGACCGCGTTGAAGGTGCCGCGGATCTTGTTCACGACCAGGGTGGACAGCGCCTCGCCGTCCACGTCCTCGGCCACGATCAGCAGCGGCTTCGACGCGCCGGCCTGGATGATCTTCTCCAGCAGCGGCAGCAGCTCGGCGATGGCCGAGATCTTGCCCTGGTGGATCAGGATGTACGGGTCGTCGAGGACGGCCTCCATACGCTCCTGGTCGGTGACCATGTACGGCGACAGGTAGCCCTTGTCGAACTGAAGGCCCTCGGCGAACTCCAGCTCCAGACCCATGGTCTGGGACTCCTCGACGGTGATCACACCGTCCTTGCCGACCTTGTCCATGGCCTCGGCGATCAGCTCGCCGATCTGCTTGTCCTGGGCGGACAGCGCGGCGACGGCGGCGATGTCCTCCTTGCCGTCGATCGCGCGGGCGGTGCCGAGCAGCTGCTCGGACACGGCGGCGACGGCGAGGTCGATGCCCTTCTTCAGGTCCATCGGGGCCGCGCCGGCGGCCACGTTGCGCAGACCCTCGCGCACCAGCGCCTGGGCGAGCACCGTCGCGGTGGTGGTGCCGTCACCCGCGATGTCGTTGGTCTTGGTCGCGACCTCCTTGGCGAGCTGCGCGCCAAGGTTCTCGTACGCGTCCTCGAGCTCCACCTCACGGGCGATGGTCACGCCGTCGTTGGTGATGGTCGGGGCACCGAACTTCTTGTCGATCACGACATTGCGGCCCTTGGGGCCGAGCGTGACCTTGACGGTGTCGGCCAGCGCGTTGACGCCGCGCTCCAGCGACCGCCGGGCCTTCTCGTCGAACTGGAGGATCTTCGCCATGAGGGTCTTCGTCCTTAAAGGTTGCTTTTCGACGTCGTACAACCGACTCCGCCCCGGGTCCACCGGCCGCGAGGGCAGGGCGATCCGGGGCGGGGTCGTCGAACCGTCACCGGTTCCGGCGCGTCAGCGCGATGTCACTTCTCGATGATCGCGAGCACGTCGCGGGCCGAGAGAACGAGGTATTCCTCGCCGTTGTACTTCACCTCGGTGCCGCCGTACTTGCTGTACAGCACGGTGTCACCGACGGCGACGTCGAGCGGCAGACGCTGACCGTCCTCGAAACGACCCGGGCCCACGGCCAGGACGACGCCCTCCTGGGGCTTCTCCTTGGCGGTGTCCGGGATCACGAGACCCGACGCGGTGGTCTGCTCGGCCTCAAGCGTCTGAACCACGATGCGGTCCTCGAGCGGCTTGATGGCAACCTTGGTGTTGGCGGTCGTCACGATGCGACCTCCCCCTTCGGAGATCTCACGGAAAAATGTCTGTCGGCGAATGGGACAGATCCGTCGTCGCGGGTGCCGGACCTGCTCGTATCGCACTGGCACACTCATGGGGAGAGTGCCAGCACAGACACTAGGTGGCGGTTAGCACTCCGTCAACCAGAGTGCCAGATTCAGCGCGTCGCGAGCGTTCTTCATACCGATGCGCCACGGATCGAGGGGCCGGCTTCATGCCGATGGGCCACGGATCGAGGGGGGCCGGGCGCTCGGCGAGAATGGCCGGGTGCACACCGACGCCATCGAAGCCCTCACCGCGCTGCGGACCGACGAGGGCCGCGCCCTGCTCGACCTGCTGGCCGAACACGACGCCGCGGACGAGTTGTCGCTGGCCACCCGGTTGCGTCGGGAACATCCGCAGGAGTTGATCGCCGCCGCGCTCACCCAGTCCCGGTTGCGGCAGCGTGGCCGGGCCAAGTTCGGGGCGGACGCGGACCGGATGTTCTTCACGGCCAACGGCCTGGAGCAGTCCACCCGGACCTCGGTGGCCGACCACCGGGCCGTCCGGCTGGCCGCGGCCGGCGTCCGCCGGGCGATCGACCTGTGCTGCGGCATCGGCGGCGACGCGCTCGCGCTGGCCCGCGCCGGGATCGCGGTGCACGCGGTCGACCTCGATCCGCCGACCTGCGCGGTGGCGCGGGCCAATGCGGAGGCGCTGGGCCTGGCCGACCTGATCACGGTCGAGTGCGCGGACGCGACCGCGGTGGATCCGTCCGGCTACGACGCGGCGTTGATCGACCCGGCCCGACGCACCGCCCGCGGCCGCACCTTCGACCCCGAGTCGTACGCGCCGCCCTTCTCGTTCCTGACCACCCTCGCCGCCCGCGTCCCCGCCGGCGCGGCCAAGGTCGCCCCCGGCATCCCACACGAGATCGTGCCCGCCGGCATGGAGGCGGAGTGGGTCTCCGACCGCGGCGACGTCAAGGAGGCGGTGTTGTGGTGGGGCGGGCTCGCCCGGGCCGGCCTGCGTGCCACCCTGCTGCCCGGCGGCGCCGAGCTGACCTCGGGGGTCGTCCGGCAGGCGCCGGTGGGCCCGATGCGCCGCTACCTCTACGAGCCGGACGGCGCGGTGATCCGGGCCCACCTGGTGTCCGAGGTCAGCGAGTTGGTGGACGGCAACCTGGTGGACGAGACGATCGCCTACCTGACCTCGGACCGGCTGGTGCACACCGCGTTCGCGAGCGTGTACGAGATCACCGACGTGTTGCCGTTCAACCTCAAGCGGCTCAAGGCCCTGCTGCGCGAGCGCGGCGTCGGCACCCTGACGGTCAAGAAGCGCGGCTCGGCGGTCGAGCCGGAGGAGGTCCGCCGCCGGGTCCGCCCCACCGGTCCGAACGCGGCCACGGTGCTGCTGACCCGGGTGGCGGGCGCGCCCACGATGCTGATCGGTCACCCGGTGTCCGACAGCGGGTGACCGGGGCCGAGGCGGTCCTCAGCCGATGTAGTCCTCCAGGCGCGCGATCGTGAAGCCCTGGGCCTGGATCTTGCGCAGCATGTTGCCGAACATCTCGGTCATCGTGGTGCCCTTGAGCTCACCGGGGCCGCGGAAGTGGGCCAGGATGATGTCGCCCGGGTGCAGCTTCTTCTCCCCCACGTACTGCATGTCGTTGATCTGCATCGACTCCTGCCACTTGACGATCGCGCCGATCCCGCCGCAACCGCCGGCCACCGTCTGCGTGGTCGCGTTCCAGTTGCCGTAGGGCGGGCGGAACAACGTCGGGCGTTTGCCGTACAGCTCGCCGAGCCGGTCCTGTTGGCCACAGATCTGGTGCTTTTGCGCGTCGGCGCCCAGGGTCTTCAGGTCGGGGTGGGAGAGCGTGTGGTTCTGCACGGTGGCGCCGAGGTCCTGGAGCTTGCGGAAGTATTCCGGGTCCTGGCGCACGTAGGTGTCGTTGAGGAACATCGCCACCGGGATACGCAGGTCCCGCATCATGTCCAGGAACTTGGGATCCTTCTCCGCGCCGTCGTCGATCGTGATGAACACGATCTTCTCCTGCGTGGGGATCTTCTCCACCACCGGCGGCTTGGGCCCGCCCCCCTTGATCGGCTTGTCCGCGGGCGGGGCCGGCGGCGCGGCGAACGGCTTCAGGTTCCACTTCGCGGCGAGCGTGGCGGGGTCGGCGCCGGGGGTGTCCGGCTTGGCCGCAGGCGCCGGTTTGGCGGCTGCGGTCGAGGTGCCGCCGGAGGGTGCCCGGGTCGCCTTCACCGACGACGTGCCGTCGGATCCGCCGCCGCAGCCGGTCAGCGCGAGCAGCAGTACGCCGGCCAGGCCGACGCCGACCGAGGCGAATACGCCTCGCCGCTTTTGTACCGTTCCATGCACCACTGTCGCCGGCCCTTCCGTCGCCTGGACCGTTCGCCCGATCCACCCGCGCCCACGCTACGCGGCGCGGCGGCCTGTCACGGTCCGGACAAGCCCTGTTCAAGGGACTGTCGAAGGACTGTTGAGCGGCCGATGCGCTGGGCACACTCCCGGCAAGGCCAATGGCACGTGCGGCGGCACGCAGCCATCAGCCAAGGCACTCGACCCGCGTCCGGCTTGCGAATGGCCTCCTCGTCGGACGCGGGTCGAGTGTTGCGCCGACTCGGGCGGGGCGGGGGCAGGGGCGGCGCCGGGGCCTCAGGGTCCGACGCTGAGCCGTTCGAAGTTCCAGGTGTGCGGCGGCCTGGCGACCAGGGCGGCCGGCGGCTCGGGCAGCGCCACCGGCGGGCCGGTCCACAGCGCGATCACCACCACGCGGTCCCCGTCGGGTGCGTCCGGGGCGGCGAACACCTCGATCCGCTCCAGGCCGGGCGCGCCGGCCACGACGGGCAGCGCCACCTCGTGCACCCACGCGGCCAGCGCCGCACCGTCGCCGGACTCGGTCCTGGCCTCCCACATCGCCGCGATCGCCATGGTCAGGACACCGCCTGCGAGATCGTGACCGGCATCGACGAGTCGGCCGGGATGGACAACGTGGAGGGGGCCCGGTCGCGAGCGACCATCTCGGCGCCCAGCGCGGCGACCATCGCGCCGTTGTCGGTGCACAGGCCCGGCCGCGGCACGCGCAGCACGATCCCCGCCGCGTCGCAGCGCTCCTGCGCCAGCGCCCGCAGGCGGGTGTTGGCGGACACGCCACCGCCCATCATCAGGTGCTCGACGCCGTTCTCCTTGCAGGCCCGGATCGCCTTGCGGGTCAGCACGTCGACCACCGCCTCCTGGAAGGAGGCCGCCACGTCCGCAACCGGCACGCTCTCCCCGGCCCGCTGCCGGGCCTCGACCCAGCGCGCGACCGAGGTCTTGAGGCCGGAGAAGGAGAAGTCGAACGGCGCGTCGCGCGGACCGGTCAGCCCGCGCGGGAAGGCGATCGCGGCGCGGTCGCCCTCGCGTGCCCACCGGTCGATCACCGGTCCGCCCGGGAAGCCGAGTCCGAGCACGCGCGCGACCTTGTCGAACGCCTCGCCGGCCGCGTCGTCGATGGTCGACCCCAGCGGGCGCACATCGGAGGTGATGTCGGGCACGAGCAGCAGCGAGGAGTGCCCGCCGGAGACCAGCAACGCCATGCACGGCTCGGGCAGCTTGCCGTGCTCCAGCTGGTCCACGCACACGTGCGAGGCCAGGTGGTTGACGCCGTACAGCGGCTTGTCGAGGGCGACCGAGTAGCCCTTGGCCGCGGCGACGCCGACCAGCAGCGCGCCCGCCAGGCCCGGTCCCGAGGTGACCGCGATCGCGTCGATGTCGCGCATCGTGACACCCGCCTCGGCGAGCGCGCGCCGCACCGTCGGCACCATCGCCTCCAGGTGCGCGCGGCTGGCGACCTCGGGCACCACACCGCCGAACCGGGCGTGTTCGTCGACGCTGGAGGCGACCGCGTCGGCAAGCAGCGTGGTGCCGCGCACGATGCCGATGCCGGTCTCGTCGCACGAGGTCTCGATGCCCAGGACGAGTGGTTCGTCAGCCACCGGTGGCCGTTCCTTCCCGACGTTCCTTCAGATCGCAGCGCATCACCAACGCGTCCACGTTGGCGGGCTGGTAGTAGCCCCGGCGCACGCCGATCCCCTTGAAGCCGAAGCGCTCGTACAGCGCCTGCGCGCGGGCGTTGTCCACCCGCACCTCGAGCAGTACGTCCCGGCAGTCGCGTGCCACCGCCAGGTCGAGCAGTTCGGTCAACAGCAGCGCGCCCAGGCCCGTGCCCCATCGATCGCGGCGCACGCCGATGGTCTGCACGTCGCCCTCGTCGCCGATCACCGCGAGCCCGGCGTATCCCGCCAGGGCGCCGGTCTCGTCCTCGGCGACCACGTAGTGCCGCATCTCCGGTTCCGACAACTCGGACCAGAACATCCCCGCCGACCACGCGTCCTCGGCGAACAATTCGTGCTCGAGTCGCATCACGGCCTCGATGTCCCACCACCGCATCCGCCGCAGGCGAGACCCGAATTCCATGCCGGAAGTCTAGAGCCTGCCCGGCGTGGCCCGGCCGGGCTACGCCCCGGGCGGGGGCCCCGCGGGGGTGACGGCCTTGTAGCCGGCGGGGACCTGGGCGTCGGGGCGGCGCAGGTAGAGGGGCTCCGGCGGGAGCAGGTCGAGGCCGGCGGTCAGGCGTGCGACGGCGAACGCCGCGAGCGCGGCGGCGTCCGGGTGTTCGGGGCCGCGCACGTCCGCGAACGAGTCCGGGTACAGCGCGGCGCCCGCGCCGACGGCGGGCAACGCGGTGACGCTCGCGGCCAGGTCGCCGGCGCGGTCCACCGACGGTCCCTCGACGCGCGTGTGGGCGTCGTCGTACCG
This sequence comes from Embleya sp. NPDC059237, assembly GCF_042754105.1. NCBI lineage: Bacteria > Bacillati > Actinomycetota > Actinomycetes > Kitasatosporales > Streptomycetaceae > Embleya > Embleya sp. NPDC059237. The sequence continues at coordinate 199,726 of NZ_JBHZAE010000012.1, forward strand.
CGCCCAGTAGACCTCCTTGCGGCGCGCGTCGGTCGCGGCCGTGAACGGCCCGGCGACCGTGGCCTCGCGCCCGGCCGCGTACGCGAGCGCGTCCAGGGTGCATACGCCGTGCACGGGGATGCCTAGCGCGTCGCCCAGCGCGAGCGCGGTCACGATGCCCACCCGCAGGCCGGTGTACGGCCCGGGGCCGACGCCGACCGCGATGTCGGTGAGCTCGGCGCGGGTGCGTCCCGCCGCCCGGAGCACGTCGACGATGCCGGGCGCGAGCAACTCGCCCTGCCGGCGCGCGTCGATGCGGGTGGAACCGGCGAGCACGCGGGAATCGTCGTGGAGGGCGACCGTGACGGCCGGGGTGGCGGTGTCGAAGGCGAGCAGCAGCACGGCACCAGGCTACCGACCGCGGAGCGCGGGCCCGCCCGCCGGCGCCTCCCGGGACGCGTTCGCGAGGAAAAGCCGACCCGGCTCCGACGCGGGGACACCGGCTGCCGGCACCATGGAGGCCGACACACGGCGGAAGAGGGACCCAAGGCAATGGCGAAGCGGCTCAACCCGGGCGTGGCCGTCGCGGGCATCACCATCGCCGCGCTGGTCGGCGTCGGCTTCCTCGCGGCCCAGGCCGCGAACTCCGCGCCGGACAATCGGGGGATAGCGCGGACGAGCACGCCGACCCCCTCCGGCGCCTCCGGCGCGCCCGTGGCGCCGGTCTACGTCCCACCGGCCGTGCCCGCCAACTCCGGCACCGGCAAGCGGGTCGTGTATTCGCTCAAGGACAACCACGTCTGGCTGGTCGACGAGGCCGAGCGCATGTTGCGCGAGTATCCGGTGGCCGCCGCGCCGATCAGGCCGCAGCCGGGCACGTTCCAGGTGACGCTGAAGAAGGAGGAGGCGCAGACCGGCAGCGACGGCCTGCGGATCACCTACTCCGTGCGCTTCGGCGCGGTCCAGGGCGTGCCGCTCGGCTTCGCGGCCACGGACACCCCGCTGGACCAGATCGACAGTGGCGGCAAAACCGGCCCCTCCCCCACCGGCACCGCCCGCCCGCGCACCTCGGCGCCGCCCGCCAAGCAGAGCGCGGGCATCCGCTCGAAGCCGGACGACGGCGTCGCGCTGTGGAACTTCGCCCCGGTCGGCACACCCGTCATCGTGGTGCCCTGAGCCCGGTCGCGATCCGCTGAACCCCGGTCGCGACGCGCCGAGCGCCGCCGCGAGGCCCTGAGCCGATCGGGTCCGCCGCGCCACGCCCACCATTGTCCGATTCGGCGGCCTTTCTTTGGCTTTGCCCACATATCATCGGAATGATGATCCCTCTGGTCACACCGGCCCCACCGGGCACACGCGGGCGACCGGCAGGGCCCGTCAGGGCAATGGCACCGAGGAACAGGTGGGCGGCGTGGCGCACGACTCCTCCGGTCCGAGCGGTCCCGGCGACGTCCAAGGGCCGACTCCCCGGCGCAGGCTGTTCGACTATCCCCGGAGCAATCGCCGGGGTCCGCGCCGTTGGCTGCCCTCGTTCAAGCACCTGCTCACCCTGCTGCTCCTGGCCCTCTCCGGCCTGTTCGCCGCCGTGGGCCTGGTCTACGCGATCACCCCGGTTCCCGAGACGGTCAACGCGCAGGCCCGGCAGGAGAGCAACGTCTGGAACTGGAGCGACGGCACCGAGATCACCCGCACCGGCGCCACCAACCGGCAGGCGGTGCCGCTGGCCGCGATCCCGATCGACGTGCAACACGCGGTGCTCGCCGCCGAGGACCGCTCCTTCTACTCGAACTCCGGGGTCTCGATCACCGGCACCGTCCGCGCCCTGCTGAGCAATCTCGCGGGCGGCGGAGGCGGCCTCCAGGGCGGCTCGACGATCACCCAGCAGTACGTCAAGAACGTCTACCTCACCCAGGAACAGACCCTGGGCCGCAAGTTCAAGGAAGCCATCATCGCGGTCAAGCTCGACCGCACCGTGGCCAAGGACGACATCCTCACCGGCTACCTCAACAGCGTGTACTTCGGGCGCGGCGCCTACGGCGTCGAGGCCGCCGCACAGGCGTACTACGGCGTCGACGTCGGGCAACTCACCGTCGAACAGGGCGCCTACCTCGCGGTGTTGCTCAACGCGCCGAGCGCCAACGACGTGCGCAACGCGGGCGAAGCGGGGCGGCGGCGGATCCTCGCCCGGTGGAACTACGTGCTCGACGGCATGGTCAAGGAGAAGTGGCTGACCCCCGAGCGGCGCGCCGGCATGGTCTTCCCGGAGCCGGTCGATCCGCGCCCGGCGGCCAACCTGGCCGGGGTCAACGGCTATCTGGTCGAGATGGCCAAGCGCTACCTGCTCGACCACAAGGTGGTCGACGAGGACCGGCTCGACGCGGGCGGCTACGCGATCACCACCACGTTCGACAAGCGCAAGACCGAGACGCTGTACAAGACCGTGCAGGACCAACTCGCCCAGTCGCTCGACCCCACCGACCGCTCCGTCGACGTCGGGGTGCGGGTGGGCGCCGCGTCCGTGGAGCCCGGCACCGGGCGCATCGTCGCGGTCTACGGCGGCCCGAACTACGTCAAACAGTTCGTCAACGACGCCACCCGCCGCGACGTGCAGGTCGGCTCCACGTTCAAGCCGTTCGTACTCGCCGCCGGACTGCGCGACGGCGCCCAGGACCCGGACGGCAAACGGGTGCGGATCACCCCGGCCACGGTCTACAACGGCAACGACAACGTGGTGATCCACTACCCGAACGGCAAGCCGGTGATCCAGGACGGGGTGCCGTGGCAGCCCGGCAACGAGGACGGGGTGAGCTACGGGCAGATCACCCTGGCCCGGGCGATGGACCGGTCCGTCAACACCGCCTACGCCCAACTCGGCATGGACGTGGGCACCGATCGGGTGGTGCGGGCCGCGGTGGACGCGGGACTGCCCGCGACCACGCCTGGGCTGCGCCCCGTACCGTCCGTCTCGCTGGGCACCTCCACGCCCAGCGCCCTGGACATGGCCGCGGCCTACGCCACCTTCGCCGCCGAGGGCAAGCAGCGCGACGCGTACCCCGTGGACAAGCTCAGCCGCGGCGGCGACACGATCGACCTGCCGGACCACGACGCCAAGGACGCCTACGACAGCAGGCAGGCGGACGCGGTCACCCGGGTGTTGCGCGGCGTCGTGGACGACGGCACCGGATTTCGCGCGCAGGCGCTGAACCGCCCGGCGGCGGGCAAGACCGGCACCACCGACGACAACCGTTCGGCCTGGTTCGTCGGGTACACCCCGGACCTGGCCACCTCGATGGGCATGTTCCGCGAGGACGCCGACACGCACGCGTTCCTGTCCCTGTCCGGGGTCGCCGGGCTGGCCCGGGTGGACGGCGGCAACCTGCCGACCCGGATGTGGACGACCTACATGCGCGCCGCGCTCGCCGGCACCGGCGTCGCCGACTTCCCGGAGGACACCGAGGGTGGTCTCGGCGGTCCCGACACCGGTCTGGTGCCGCCGAGCACCGGTACGCCGCCGCCCGGCACGGCGCCCCCGACGACGGCGCCCGCGAGCAGCACGCCGCCGAACACCACCCCGCCGACCACGACGGCGCCGAGCGGCACCTCCTCGCCGGGTACGCCCACCGGCGGCGGAGCGAGCACCCGCCCGCCGAGCCGGTCCCCGAGCCCGCCCGAGACACCCGCCTCCCAGGCCCCGGCGGCGGGCACCTGACCGGCGCCCGTCCCGGCGGATCCCGATGGATCCGCCGAACCGGCCCGGGGCGTCAGCCCGCCAACCCGTCCAGGTCGGCGCCGGCCCAGCGGGCCCCGATCCCGCTCACCCGGATCGTGCGCACCTCGTCGCCGGCGAAGTCGCCCGCACTCGCGGCGAGCGGGTCCGCATCGGCGTGGTCGCGGTCGATGGCCACCTCCAGGCGGTCCTCGGTCAGGTCCTCGACCATGCCCTCGCCCCACTCCACGACGGTCACCGACTCGTCGAGCGAGGCTTCGAGGTCGAGGCCGTCGATCTCCGCGGTGACGTCGGCGGAGCCGCCGAGTCGATAGGCGTCGACGTGCACCAGGGCCGGACCGCCGACCTCGGACGGATGTACGCGGGCGATCACGAACGTCGGCGAGGTCACCGCGCCCCGCACGCCCAGGCCCACCCCGATGCCCTGGGTCAGCGTCGTCTTGCCCGCGCCCAGACCGCCGGACAACACGAGCAGGTCGCCCGCCCGCAACACCTTCGCCAACCGGGCGCCCAGCGCGCGCGTGTCCGCGCCGCCGGCGACCGTCACGGTCACACTTCGCACCACTTCAGCACTCCCACCACGCCGGTCCCGTCGGCCCGAACCGCCTTCGGACCCCACCGTCGTCCCGAATCCGCCCGCGGTCTCGGGACCCCTGCACGGGATCACTGTCCGTCAGGATCCCGACCCGCGTCGAATCCGACCTGTGCGGAGGATTCGCCGCGCCCGTGCCCACCGGATTTCCCGCCGGATCCCCCGCCGGATTTCCCACCGCGCCGACCGGGCGCGCGCACGGCACGCGCGAGCAACCCGCGCAGCGCCGCGTTCACCACCTCCGGATGCTCCAGCGGGGTCAGGTGTCCGGAGTCCGGCACGATCAGCAACTCGGCGCCGGGCAGCGCCTCCTTGATCGCCTCGCTGTGCGAGGCGGGCGCGATCAGGTCGCCCTCCCCGGCCACCACCAGCGTCTCCACCGTCTCCAGCGCCGGCAGCGCGGCCAGCTTGTCGTGCGTCTCGAAGGCGGGGAAGAACTCGGCGATCACGTCGATCGGCGTGCCCGAGATCATCCGGTCGGTGAACCGCACCAGGGTGGGGTCCACCTCCGAGTCGAAGGCGTATCGCTCGGTGAACAGGTACACCAGGTCGCGGGCCGCGCGCCGCCCCGCCTCCACCAGCGCGGCGCGCCGGCCGAGGGTACGCAGCAGCCCCGGCGCCATCCGGTGCACCAGTCGGGCCCCGGCCGCCGGGATGCCCAGCGTCACCGTCGCCCAGCGGCCCGCCGACGTGTTCATCAGCGCGACGCCGATCACCCGCTCCCCGAACAGCTCGGGGTGCTGGTCGGCGAGCGCCATGATGGTCATCCCGCCCATCGAGTGGCCGAGCAGCACCAGCGGTCCCTCGGGCGCGAGTTCGCCGAGCACGGTGTACAGGTCCGCGCCGAGGTGGTCGATCGTCGAGGTCTCCGGCGCGCCGCGACCGGAGCGGCCGTGGCTGCGCTGGTCGTAGAGCACCAGCCGGTATTCCTCGCGCAACGCGGCCCGCTGGTAGTGCCAGCAGTCCATGTCGAGGCAGTAGCCGTGGCACAACACCACGGTCACCGGTGCGTCCCGGTCGCCGTCCACCTCGGCGTACAACTCGACGCCGTCCTCGGCGGTGATCAGGTGCGGCTCGCCGCGCAGCGTGCCGAACTCGGCGAGCGCGTCCAGTTGGGCCTCGGTACGGCGGCGGAAGGCGCGGCCGACCGTCATGCGCTCGATCGCCACGCCCGCGGCGGCGCCCGCCGCGAGCACGCCGACCGCGGCGCCGACGATGCCGGCCCGGCGGCCGAGCGCGCGGCCGGCGCCGGAGGAGGCGGGCACGGGGGTGGTCACGACGCGCCCGTCCCGGTGTACACCCTGGGCACGCGGGCACCGATGCGGGTGACGATCTCGTAGGAGATGGTGCCGATCGCCGCCGCCCAGTCCTCGGCGGTGGGCTCGCCCCGGTCGCCGGGGCCGAACAGGATCGCCTCGTCGCCCGCGCTCGCCTCGTCGTCGCCGAGGTCGACCACGAACTGGTCCATCGCGACGCGGCCCACGATCGTGCGCCGCCGTCCCGCCACCAGGACCGGGCCGACGTTGCTCGCGTGGCGGGGGATGCCGTCGGCGTAACCGGTGGGGATCAGCGCGAGGTTGGTGTCCCTCGGCGCGATCCAGGCGTGCCCGTACGAGACACCGTGGCCGGCCGGCACCCGCTTGACCCCGGCCAGGTTCGCCGCCAGCGTCATCGCGGGGCGCAGGCCGAAGTCGGCCGGGCCGCCGACCTCGGGCACGGGCGAGAGGCCGTAGCCGGCCACGCCGACCCGGACCAGGTCGAAGTGGGTGTCGGGCAGCAGCAGCGTGGCCGGCGAGTTGGCCATGTGCCGCACCTCGGGGGTGACCCCGCGGCCCTCGGCGTGGGCAAGCATCGCCACGAACTCGCCCAACTGGGCCGGTACGGACGGATGCCCGGGCTCGTCGGCGCAGGCGAAGTGCGACCACAGGCCGACCACCTCGACCGTGCCGTCGGCCTGGGCCTTGAGCGCGGCGTCGACCAGGGCCGGCCAGTCGGCGGGCGTGCAGCCGTTGCGCCCCAGGCCGGTGTCCGCCTTCAGGTGCACGCGCGCCGGTCGCTCTGCAGCCCGGGCGGCCGCCACCACCTCGTGCAGCGCCCACGATCCGCTCACCGAGATGTCCACGTCGGCGCGCACCGCTTCCTCGAAGGCGTCGCCGGGGGCCCACAGCCAGGCGAGTACCCGGCCGGTGTCGCCCGCCGCGCGCAGCGCCAGCGCCTCCTCGACCACGGCGGTGCCCAGCCAGGTCGCGCCGCCCGCGCGGGCCGCCCGCGCGGAGGGGATCATGCCGTGTCCGTAGGCGTTCGACTTGACCACGCTCATCACCGCCGCCGATCCCACCCGGGCTCGAATGGCCGCGATGTTGTCCCGAATCGCATCCAGATCGATCCGCGCTTCGGCACGCATGGGGCAGGTGGTCCTTCCGACGACGATCATCGAACGCGAGTCCGGGGCGCGGCCCCGGCCGGCCGCCGGGCCCGGAGGATCCCCGAACTCAAGACTCCCAGTGTGGCAGGCCCGGGCCCGGGCGGCGTCCTCCTCATGTGCCGGCGACGTCCGCCCACACCCCGGGCAGCGCCCGGACCAGGTCCGGCGCGGTCACCGGGCCGGACAGCGTCCGGGCGGCCAGTCCGTGCAGCCAGGCGGCGGCGGAAGCGGCGTCCAGCGCGTCCAGACCGGCCGCGAGCAGCGCGCCGGCCAGGCCGGAGAGCACGTCGCCGCTGCCCGCGGTGGCCAGGCGCGGGGTGCCGGTGGGATTGACCCGGGTCCGGCCGTCGGGCGCGGCGATCACCGTGGTGGAGCCCTTGAGCAACACCACGCAGCGGTACAGCGCGGCGAGCCGGCGCGCGTGCTCCAGCCGCCCCGCCTCGATCCGCTCGCGGGTGACCTCGACGCCCGCGGCGGCGAACAGGCGCACCGCCTCGCCCGTGTGCGGGGTCAGCAGCGCCGGGGCGGGCCACGTGCCGGGGGCGGAGCGGGCGAGCAGCGTCAGGCCGTCCGCGTCCACCAGCACGGGCACCTCCGCGTCCAGCACGCTCGCGAAGCGCGCCTCGGCATCCGGGTCGGTGTCCAGGCCGGGGCCCACCACCCACGCCTGCACCCGGCCCGCCTCGGCCGGAAGCGCCCGGCTCGCCAGCGCCTCCGGGTGGGCCGCGAGCACCGGGCCGAGCACGGCGGCCGGCCCCGTGCAGCGGACCGCGCCGACCCCGCCGCGCACCGCCGCGCCGACCACCAGGACCGCCGCGCCCGGGTAGCGGGGGGAGCCCGCGGCCACGCCCAGCACACCGCGCGAATACTTGTCGCTCTCGCCCGAGGGGGCGGGCAACAAGCGGGCCACGTCGTCGTGTTGCAGCACGGTCGAGTCCGGCTCCGGCAGGTGCGGGCCGAGGCCGATGTCGACGAGGTGCACCACTCCCGCGTGGGCGGCGCCGGGGTCGATCAGCAGGCCCGGTTTGTGCGTGCCGAAGGTGACCGTCACATCGGCGCGCACCGCCGCGCCCGCGACCTCGCCGGTGTCCGCGTCCACCCCGCTGGGCACGTCGACGGCGACCACGGTCGCCCCCGACACCCGGGCGAGCAGCGCGGCGGGGGTCGGGCGCAGTGCGCCCCGGCCGCCGATCCCGACGATCCCGTCCAGGACCAGGTCGGCCCGCCCGAGCAGGTCGGCGAGGCCGGGGCCCTCCGGGTCGACCGCGTCCCGCGCCCGGACGCCGGCCGCGCGGGCCCAGGCGAGGCCGGCCGGATGGGCCCGGTCCGGGGCGAGCAGCAGGGCGTCCACGCGCGCGCCGCGCCGGGCCAGCATGCCGCCCGCGTACAGCGCGTCGCCGCCGTTGTCGCCGCTGCCCACCAGGAGCACCACGCGCGCCCCGTAGACCCGGTCGAGCAGGCGCACGCAGGTGCCGGCCAGCCCGGCCGCGGCGCGGCGCATCAAGGTGCCCTCGGGCAGCGTCGCGAGCAGCGCGGCCTCCGCGGCGCGTACCTGCTCGACCGTGTGTGCGGCGCGCATGGGCGGCCCCCTAGCCCTCGGCGATGACGACAGCGGAAGCGATGCCCGCGTCGTGGCTGAGCGACACATGCCAGTGCGTCACACCCAACACGGCGGCGCGCGCGGCCACCGTGCCGGTGACGGCCAGCAGCGGGCGGCCGGAGTCCTCGGTGGTCACCTCGGCGTCCAGCCAGTGCAGTCCGCCGGGCGCGCCGAGCGCCTTGGCCAGCGCCTCCTTGGCGGCGAAGCGCGCGGCCAGCGAGGCGACTCCGCGGGGCTGTCCGGGGCGCACGTTCCGCTCCGCGTCGGTGAACAGCCGATCGGCCAGTCCGGGCGTGCGCTCCAGCGACTGCCCGAAGCGCGCGATGTCCGCCACGTCGATACCCACACCGATGATCACGCCCCGAGCCTATTGCCGGGCGCGGCGCCGAAGAACACACACCGGCCGCCCGCGCCGACCCACCCACCGACGACGCGCCGACAACGCGGCCGGGCCGCATCCCCGGTGGGGATGCGGCCCGATCGGCTCGCGAAACGGTCCTGCGCGGTGCTCGTGGCGGTGTGCTCCCGTCCGCTCAGGAGGCTTCGACGACCTCCGACCGACGGGTCTGCTTCGTGATGGTGACCGGCGCCTCGACCCGCACCTCGGGGGCGCGCCGGGGGGCCCGCTGGCCGAGCACCATCGCGCCCAGGGCGATCACCAGGCCGAGCACCTGGAGCGGGGTCAGCGTCTGGCCCAGCACGATCAGGCCGGCGAGCGTGGCGATCACCGGGTTGACCAGGCCGAGGAAGGAGGCCACCCCGGCGCCGAGCCGCTCGATGCCGCGGAACCACAGGACGTAGGCGAGCGCGGTGCCGATCAGCACGAGGTATCCGAAGCCGAGCAGGTTGCGGCCGGTGGGCACCGGCGGCATGCCCTCGACCGCGAACATCAGCGGGACGATGACCATGCCGCCGACGGTGAGCTGCCAACCGGTGGTGGCCAGGAGCGAGACACCCTCGGGACGACCCCAGCGGGCCGACATCACCACGCCGGTCGCCATCAGGGTGGTGGCCAGGAGCATCAGGCCGACCCCGATCGGGTCGATCCTCGCCTGCGAGCTGAGCACCAGCAGGCCGACCCCGATCACCCCGCCGACGCCGGCGAACAGCACCCGGGGCTGCGTGCGCACCTTCAGGATCAGGAAGGACAGGCCCGCGACGATCAGCGGCGACACCGCGCCGATCGTGGCGGCGACACCGCCGGGCAGGCGGTAGGCGCCGGCGAAGATCAGCGGGAAGAACAGTCCGACGTTGAGCATCCCCAGGACGAACGAGCGCCACCACCACACGCCGGTGGGCAGTCGGCGCGACAGGGCGACCAGGATCAGCCCCGCGGGCAGCGCCCGCACGCCCGCCGCGAGCAGCGGCCGGTCCGCCGGAAGCATCTCCGTGGTCACGAGGTAGGTGGTCCCCCACGTGGCCGGGGCGACGGCCGTCGCCAGGAGCATCCCCAGGCGACCGAGTCCCTTGCTACCGCCCTGAACCGCCATGACTTTCACCTCAACGCTAGTTTTACGAGCACTGACTATCTGAACGTTGAGATAAGTAAATACCTCGGATCTGCGAGCGTCAAGTAGATGAGCGTTGAGATAAATTGGAGCCATGACCGGACGTGACGCAATTGATGACGTATGGGACCAATGGCACCGTGAACGCCCCGAGATCGACACCGACCTGCTGGATGTGATGGCCGCCGTCGGACGCATGAACCGACTGCGCCGGTACATCGACCAGACGTTGCGGACCTACTTCGCCCGGTACGGGCTCGACTTCTCCGAGTTCGACGTGCTGGCCACGCTGCGCCGCTCCGGCGGCGTCGAGGGAGTCAGCGCGGGCACGCTGCTGCGCTCGGCGATGGTGACGTCGGGCGCGATCACCAACCGGGTGGACAAGCTCACCGCCAAGGGCCTGGTCGAGCGCTCGGTCAGCACCGAGGACCGCCGCTCGGTCCGGGTCAGGCTGACCCCGGAGGGCATCCGGCTCGTGGACGACATCCTGCTCGGCCACATCGAGAACGAGGCGCGCTTTTTGGCCGTGCTCGACGACGGCGAGCGCGACCTGCTCAACGGCCTGCTGCGCAAGCTCCTGATCGCCCAGGGAGACACCCACCTGGGCTGACCACACACCGCGCCGACGGCGCACACCCGACCGGAAAACCGTGCCGAAACCGCGAAAGGCCGCCCCTCGCCCCCTCGTTCGAGGAGGGTGCGGGGCGGCCGAAGAGCGGGACGGACTACTCGACCGTGACCGACTTCGCCAGGTTGCGCGGCTGGTCCACCTCGTGGCCCTTGGCCGTGGCCAGCTCGCAGGCGAACACCTGGAGCGGCACCGTGGAAACCAGCGGCTGCAGCAGCACCGGCGTGGCCGGGATGCGCACCAGGTGGTCGGCGTACGGCACGACCGCCTCGTCGCCCTCCTCGGCGATCACGATGGTGCGCGCGCCCCGGGCCCGGATCTCCTGGATGTTGGACACGATCTTGTCGTGCAGCACCGAGCGCCCGCGGGGCGACGGGACCACCACGACCACCGGCAGGCCCTCCTCGATCAGCGCGATCGGGCCGTGCTTGAGCTCGCCCGCGGCGAAGCCCTCGGCGTGCATGTACGCCAGTTCCTTGAGCTTGAGCGCGCCTTCGAGGGCCACGGGGTAGCCCACGTGCCGGCCCAGGAACAACACCGAGCCCGCGTCCTTGAGCGATCGCGCCAGCTCGCGCACCGGCTCCATGGTGTCCAGGACCTTGTCCACCATCTCGGGCATCGCCGCGAGCTGCTCGATCACCTCGGTGATCTCGTCGCCCCACTTGGTGCCGCGCACCTGGCCCAGGTACAGCGCGACCAGGTAGCACGCGACCAGCTGGGTCAAGAACGCCTTCGTCGAGGCCACCGCGACCTCGGGGCCGGCGTGCGTGTACAGCACGGCGTCCGCCTCGCGCGGCATCGTCGAGCCGTTGGTGTTGCAGATCACCAGTACCTTGGCGCCCTGCTCGCGGGCGTGCCGCTGGGCCATCAGGGTGTCCATCGTCTCGCCGGACTGCGAGATGGTCACCACCAGCGTCTGCCGGTCCAGGATCGGGTCGCGGTAGCGGAACTCGCTGGCCAGCTCGACCTCGCAGGGCACCCGGGTCCAGTGCTCGATCGCGTACTTGGCGATCAGGCCCGCGTGGAACGAGGTACCGCAGGCGATGATCACCACCTTGTCGATCTCGCGCAGCACCTCGTCGGCGATCCGCACCTCGTCGAGCACCAGGCGCCCGTCGGTGCCGATCCGGCCGAGCAGGGTGTCGCCGACCGCCTTGGGCTGCTCGGCGATCTCCTTGAGCATGAAGTAGTCGTAGCCGTCCTTCTCCGCGGCCGACACGTCCCAGTCGACGTGGTACTCGCGAAAGGCCGCCGGCGCGCCGTGGAAGTCGGTCACCGTGACGCTGTCCCGGCGCAGCTCCACGACCTGGTCCTGGCCCAGCTCGATCGCCTCGCGCGTGTGCTCGATGAACGCGGCCACGTCCGAGGCGAGGAAGTTCTCGCCGACGCCGCGACCGACCACCAGCGGGGAGTTGCGGCGCGCGCCGACCACCACGTCGGGGGCGTCGGCATGCGTCGCGACCAGGGTGAACGCACCCTCCAGGCGGCGGCAGACCCGGCGCATCGCCTCGGCCAGGTCCTGCCCCGCGCCCGCGAACTCCTCGGCCAGCAGGTGCGCGACGACCTCGGTGTCCGTCTCGGAGGCCAGCTTGTGCCCGCGCTCGGCCAGCTCGGCCCGCAGCGCCGCGAAGTTCTCGATGATCCCGTTGTGCACGACGGCGACCCGACCCGCGTTGTCCAGGTGCGGATGCGCGTTCACGTCGTTGGGCGCGCCGTGTGTGGCCCACCGCGTATGACCGATGCCGCACGTCCCCACCGGAAGCGGCGACTGCGTCAGCGCGTCCACGAGGTTGGCCAGTTTCCCGGCCCGCTTCTCGCTCACCAGCGCACCGTCGACGAGCACGGCCACCCCGGCCGAGTCGTAGCCGCGATACTCCAGCCGCCTGAGCCCGCCGATGACCACATCCAGCGCCGATTGAGCGCCCACATATCCCACAATCCCGCACATGGGGGCCAGCCTACGGGGTCCGCATCGAGCCGGCGGAAACACGTTCGACGGCCCGGCGACGGGCGGCCCGCGCCCACTGGCGACAATGAGCGGGTGCATTCCTTCGCGGCTCAGGGACCGGCTCGCGACCTGTCCCCCTTCGTCGAACTCGACCGCGCCGCCTGGACCCGACTGCGGGCCGGGACGCCGCTGCCGCTGACCGCGGACGAACTCGAGCGCCTGCGCGGCCTGGGCGACGTGGTGGACCTGGACGAGGTCTCCGACGTCTACCTGCCGCTGTCGCGCCTGCTCAACCTCTACGTCGGCGCCACCCGGGGCCTGGGTCGCGCGCTGACCACGTTCCTGGGCAACGGCGAGAACCCGGGGATACCGTTCGTGATCGGCGTCGCCGGCAGCGTCGCCGTCGGCAAGAGCACCACCGCGCGCATCCTGCGCGAACTGCTCGCCCGCTGGCCCGACCACCCGCACGTGGAACTGCTGACCACCGACGGCTTCCTGTACCCCAACGAGGTGCTGGAACGCCGCGGCATCATGCACCGCAAGGGATTCCCCGAGTCCTACGACCGGCGGGCCCTGGTGCGCTTCGTGGCCGACGTCAAGGCGGGCAAGCCCGAGGTCACCGCGCCGGTCTACTCGCACCTGACCTACGACATCGTGCCGAACGAGCGGTTGACCATCCACCGGCCCGACATCCTGATCGTCGAGGGCCTCAACGTGCTGCAACCGGCGTCGCCGACCGCCGACGGGCGCCCCCGGCTCGCGCTGTCCGACTTCTTCGACTTCAGCGTGTACGTGGACGCGCGCACCCAGGACATCCGCCGCTGGTACCTGGAGCGCTTCCTCAAGCTGCGCCAGACCGCGTTCCGCGACCCGGCCTCGTACTTCCGCAAGTACGCGGTGATGACGCCCGACGACGCGCTGCGCTACGCGGAGAACACGTGGGCGACGATCAACGAGGTCAACCTCGTGCAGAACATCCGCCCCACCCGCGGGCGCGCCACGCTGGTGCTGCAAAAGGACGCGGAGCACGCGGTGAGCCGACTGCGGCTGCGCAAGTTGTGAACCCGGGTACCTTCACGGGATGTTTCATCTTCGTCTGATCGTCCCCGTGGAGCGCAGCGCCGCCGTGCGCGACCTGCTGCTCACCGAGCCCGGAGCCACCCACCTGGTGATCTGGCCGGGCGCCGCGGTGCAGCCCGCGGGCGACGTGATCTCCTGCGACCTCGCCCGTGAGGCCACCAGTTCGGTGCTCGCCGAACTGCGCGCGCTGGACCTGCACCGGGACGGCTCGATCGCGCTCGAGGACCTGGACGTGATGTTGTCCCGCTCCGCCGACGAGGCGGAGCGGGACGCGCCGGGCGAGAGCGCCGACTCCGTAGTCTGGGAGGAGATCGAGGAGGCCACCTCCGAGGAGTCGACCCTCTCGGTGACGTTCCTGGCCTTTTTGACGGTGGCCACCATGATCGCGGCGTGCGGTGTGCTGCTGGACAACGCGATCCTGATCGTCGGCGCGATGGTGGTCGGCCCCGAGTTCGGCCCGCTGGCCGGACTGTGCGTGGCGGCGGTACAACGTCGGCCCCGGCTCGCCGCCCGTTCCGGACTCGCCCTGCTGATCGGCTTCCCGGTCGCGATGCTGGCCACCATGGCCTTCACCGGGCTCCTGGGCGCGCTCGACCTGTTCGACCGGGACATGCTGGAACGCCCGCGCCCGCTCACCGAGTTCATCTATCAACCGGACTGGTTGTCGTTCTGGGTCGCGCTGTTGGCCGGTGTCGCGGGCATGCTCTCGTTGACCAGCGCCAAATCCGGCGCGCTGATCGGTGTGCTGATCTCGGTCACCACCGTGCCCGCCGCCGCGAACGCCTCGGTCGCGATCTGGTACACCGACTACGCGCAGGCGGGCGGCTCGCTGGGCCAACTCGGCCTGAACCTGGGCGCCATCGTCATAGCCGGCACCCTGACCCTGCTCGTCCAGCGCGGCCTGTGGAACCTCCAGGCCGCACGCAGCAAGCGGCGGCCCCCGGCCATCGCGCCGGGAGCCGCCGAGTCGTCGTGAACTCGCGCGAGTTCGACCGCCGGACAGGACCTAGTCCAGCGCGAGCAACGTGCGTACCACCTCGGCCAGATGCGCGGCCTCCTCGTGCGCCTGGTCGTGGGTCTCGGCCTCGACCATCACCCGAACCAGCGGCTCGGTGCCCGACGGACGCAGCAGCACCCGGCCGGTGGCACCCAGCCGCTCCTCCACCAGCGCGACGGCGCGGGCGAGTTCGGGGGTGGTGTGCACCCGGGTGCGGTCCACGCCGGCGACGTTGACCAACTGCTGCGGCAGGCGGGTCATCACCGACGCCAACTCGTGCAGCGGCTTGCCGGTCTCCGCGACGCGCGCGAGCAGGCGCAGCGCGGTCAGCGTGCCGTCGCCGGTGGTCGCGTGCTCCAACAGCACCACGTGGCCCGACTGTTCGCCGCCCAGCGAAAGCCCCGAGGCCTGCATGGCCTCCAGTACGTAGCGGTCGCCGACCGCGGTCTCGACCATCTTGATGCCCGCGGCCTGCATGGCCAGCCTGAGCCCGAGGTTGGACATGACGGTGGCCACCAACGTGTTGTCCACGAGATGCCCGCCGTCGCGCATGGCCAGCGCGAGCACCGCCAGGATCGCGTCGCCGTCGACCAACTCGCCGCGCGCGTCCACCGCCAGGCACCGGTCGGCGTCGCCGTCGTGTGCGATGCCCGCGTCGGCGCCGTGCTCGACCACGGCCGCCGCGAGCGCGTCCATGTGCGTGGAGCCGCAATTGTCGTTGATGTTCAGGCCGTCGGGCTCGGCGTGGATCGCGATCACCTCGGCGCCGGCCCGGCGCAGCGCGTCCGGCGCGACCGCCGAGGAGGCGCCGTTGGCGCAGTCCACGACCACCTTGAGCCCGTCCAGGCGGTGCGGCAGGGACGACAGCAGGTGCTCGACGTAGCGCTCGTGGCCCTCGGGGTGGTCCTGTACCCGGCCGACCGCGGAGCCGGTCGGCCGCTCCCACTCGGTGCCGAGCAGCGCCTCGATCCGGTCCTCCACCTCGTCGGGCAGCTTGTGCCCGCCGCGCGCGAAGAACTTGATCCCGTTGTCCGGCATCGCGTTGTGGCTCGCGGAGAGCATCACGCCCAGGTCCGCGCCGAGCAGTCCGGTCAGGTAGGCGATCGCCGGCGTCGGCAACACGCCGGCACGGTAGACGTCCACACCCGCGCCCGCGAGCCCGGCGACCACGGCGGCCTCCAGGAACTCCCCGGACGCCCGCGGGTCACGACCGACCACGGCGAACGGCCTGCGGCCGTGCCCTGATTGCGGAATCCCGTCCCGGCCGCGTGATCCGAGCACCCGCGCGGCGGCGACCGCCAGGTCGAGCGCCAGTTCCGCGGTCAGCCGGCCATTCGCCAGGCCACGCACGCCGTCCGTACCGAAGAGTCGTCCCACAGTTGGATCTCCCGCATACATTCCGGATGTCTCGGACACTACCTCTCGGCGCCGCTCCTCCAGGAGGGGCGCCGGAAAAAAGCATCAGGCCCCGGGGGCACGAACCGTGCCCCCGGGGCCTGAATGACGCTGCGAACAGCCGCAGAGGGTGCTGCGGGCTGTTTAGCGCTTGCTGTACTGAGGCGCCTTGCGCGCCTTCTTCAGACCGTACTTCTTGCGCTCCGTGGCACGCGGGTCACGGGTCAGGAAGCCGGCCTTCTTGAGCGCCGGGCGGTTCGCCTCGACGTCGGCCTCGTTCAGCGAACGGGCCACACCCAGACGCAGCGCGCCGGCCTGGCCGGAGACGCCGCCACCGTGGATGCGGGCGTGCACGTCGTAGCGGTCGTCCAGCTCGAGCACCTTGAAGGGCTCGTTGACCAGCTGCTGGTGCACCTTGTTCGGGAAGTATTCCTCGAGCGAACGCCCGTTGATCTTCCACTTGCCGGTGCCGGGCACGATGCGAACGCGCGCGACGGCCTCCTTGCGGCGGCCGGTGGCCGCGCCCGCCTGCGGCTCGCTGAAGCGCGACGCGAGCGACTCGGAGGTGTAGCTCTCGAGCGGAAGACCCTCGGTCTCCTCGATCGGGGTTTCTGCAATGGTCTCGGCCACTGTTCTCCTCAAACTATTCGTTCGTCAGGCGGTGGCCGTGACTACTGCGCGACCTGGGTGATCTCGAACGGAACCGGCTGCTGCGCCGAGTGCGGGTGCTCGGAACCGCGGTACACCTTGAGCTTCGACAACATCTGCCGACCCAGGGTGTTCTTCGGGAGCATGCCCTTGATGGCCTTTTCCACGGCCTTCTCGGGGTTCTTCTCCAGCAGCTCGTCGTAGCGGACGGCGCGGAGGCCACCCGGGTAGCCGGAGTGGCGGTACGCCATCTTCTGGCTGCGCTTGTTGCCCGACAGGTGAACCTTGTCGGCGTTCACAATGATGACGAAATCGCCGGTGTCGACGTGCGGCGCGTACACCGGCTTGTGCTTACCCCGGAGCAGGGCAGCAGCCTGGGTGGACAGACGGCCGAGCACGACATCGGTCGCGTCGATGACGTGCCACTGACGCTGGACGTCGCCGGGCTTGGGGCTGTACGTGCGCACGGTCGATAGCCTTCGCTTCTTCGTGAGTGTGTGCTGACGGATGCCGACTGGCTGTCCGGGAGATGATTCCGAACCATGCGGACTCCGGTGGCCGGCGGCCCGGCGTACCGACTCCACTCAAGCAAGCCAATACGCACAACGAACCGGCACAATACCGGGTCAAGGGGGTGCCGGTCAAAACGAGCAATGGGGCGATGATTTGCTCATGCCCCTCTCCAGCGTAAGCCATCGCCGGGGGTGCTCCGACCGTGCCACGCCGACGCTCATCACATCGATGGGTGGGTACGATGCGCCGAACGGCCGGGGCGTCGGCACATGGGGAGCCGGGGCGGGTCATTTCCTTGCAGGGGGCGGATGTGTCGGGGGTCGGAACACCCGGGGACGACGGGCAACGCCCATGGAGCGTACGCCCGGGCGGGCCCGGTACGCCGGGGCAGCCGCAACACGCGTGGGACCCGTTTCCCTCGCACGCGCACGGATCCCAGGGGCAACCCCCGCAACAGCAGCCCCAGCAGCCCTTCGCGCAACCCCCGTCGCAGGCCCAACAGCCCGCGGGACAACAGCAGTTCGGCGGCGCGGGCGGGTCGAGCGGCCCGGACTGGAGCCGGTTGGCGGAGGAACGAGACTCGGCCGCCCGGCGCCGCAGGCTGCTGTTCGCCGTGGGCGGCACCGTGCTCGGACTTGCCCTGGTCGGCGGTGTGGTCGCCGCCGCGATGACGCTTTCCGGCGGTGACGACGACAAGAAGGCCGGCCCCGGCGCCTCCGGCGGCCCGTCCGCCGCGACGTTCGCCCCGGAGAAGCCGACGTTTCGCCCGGCGCCGACCGTACCCGCGCCGCCGGCCGCCCGCGCGGTGCTCGCCGACCCCACCCTGGACACCGCGCCCTTCACCGTCGAATCGTTGTTCCCCAACCAGAAGTTCACCGTCAACGGACGGCAGTACTCGGTGGCCGCGGGCAAGCTGGACAACACGTGCTCCGACGGCACCGACGCCAAGCTCGGCGCGGCGGCCCGCGACCAGCAGTGCACGCAGCTGATCCGACTCGCCGTGATCGGCCCGAACGGGGTGCTCTCCACCGCGGCGGTCGCCTCGTTCCCGTCCGAGGACAAGGCGAACGCGGTCAAGAACGGCAAGGACGGCGGCGAACTGCTGCCGCTGGCCGGTCCCGGGGTCAAGGTGTTGGACGCCAAGAAGCAAAAGCACGGCAAGCTGCGCAACTCGGTGGGCCGCTACGGCCTGTTCACCCTCGACTGGTACGCCGACGGCAAGGACCCGGTCGGCGACGACAAGACCATGGCACAGGCCCAGGACGACGTGGACAAGTTCCTGTGGAACTCGTTGACCGCGCGCGGCGAGGCGATCTCCAAGCAGATCGACGACGAGAACCGGCGCAAGGCGCTGGAGCAGATCCAGGGCTGAGCGACCTCGGGGGCGGCGCCGGGCCGCCCCCGCGCTCAGCTGCCGTCGCGGCGCCGCCGGGTGGCGTTCACCCGGTCCGCGAGCAGTGCGTCGGCCGGATACGCCACCTCCTCCAGGGTGAGCCCGTGCGCGGGCGCGACGTGCACGCCCGAATCGCGCACCGCGCGCCCCAGGACCTCCAGCGGCCAGGTCGGCGGCTTGCGCCCGGTGCCCACCGCGAACATCGCGCCGACCAGCGAGCGCACCATGTTGTGGCAGAACGCGTCGGCCCGCACGGTCGCCACGATCACCGGGCGGTACGCCGGACCCACGTCCGCACCGGTCGGCGTCTCGCGGGCCCAGGAGAAGTCCTGGAGGCAGCGCACCGTCGTGGCCCCCTCGCGCCGGCGGCAGAACGACGCGAAGTCGTGCTCGCCGATCAGCCGCCCGGCCGCCTCGTTCATCCGGTCCTCGTCCAGCGGCCGGTCGTGCCACACCACGTCGCCCCGGCGCAGCGGGTCCACCCCGCCCGGCGCGTCGCACACCCGGTACGCGTAGCGCCGCCAGATCGCGCCGAACCGCGCGTCGAACCCGGCCGGCGCCACGGTGATGTCGCGCACCCGCAGATCCCGCGGCAGCCGCCCCGTGACCCGACGCAGCGCCACCTCGCCCAGATCGGCCCACACCTCGTCGGGCACGTCCAGGTGCGCCACCTGGCCCCGCGCGTGCACCCCCGCGTCGGTCCGCCCGGCCACGGTCAGCTGCGCGGGCTCCGCCAGCCGCAGCACCGTGGTCAGCGCGCTCTCCAACGTCCCCTGCACGGTGCGCAGTTCGCGCTGACGGGCCCACCCGGCGAACTCGGTGCCGTCGTACGACAGATCGATGCGCAAGCGCACCACGTCATCCACCTCCGGACATGGCGCGAGCCCGCCCTCCGTACGGATACGGAGAACGGGCTCGCACGGTGATTCGGAACGCCTGGAGCGTCCGACCCGGCCTCAGGCCTTGTCGGCGTCCTTGCTCTCCTCGGCCTCGGCGGCCTCGGCGGCGGGCGCCTCCTCGGTCGGGGCGGCCTTCGCCGTCTCGACCTTGGCGGTCTCCTGCTCCTTGACCGAGCGCTTGGTGGCGGCCTCGGCCTCGCCGACCGCGGTCTGCGCCACGGTCAGCGCCTCGACCAGCTCGATGACCGCCATGGGCGCGTTGTCGCCCTTGCGGGTGCCGATCTTGGTGATGCGGGTGTAGCCGCCGGGACGGTTCGCGTAGCGCGGACCGATCTCCTCGAACAGCGTGTGCACGACGCCCTTGTCACGAACGACGGTGAGCACCTGGCGACGGTTGTGCAGGTCGCCCTTCTTCGCCTTGGTGATCAGTCGCTCGGCGACGGGACGCAGCCGGCGCGCCTTGGCCTCGGTCGTGGTGATGCGACCGTGCTCGAACAGCGCCGTCGCGAGACCGGCCAGGATCAGCCGCTCGTGGGACGGGCCGCCGCCGAGGCGCGGACCCTTGGTGGGCCTGGGCATGTTCTCTCCTTGATATTCCTGCGCCGGCCGTATCAGGTACCGGCGTCAGTCCACCCGGACCGGTCGGCCCGGGTGGCGGCAGCTCCCGAAGGGGCTGCTCAGTACTGCTCGGTCTCCGCGAAGCCGTGGTCGTCCTCGTCGCCGAAGCTGTCCGCGGCGGCGGTCGGGTCGAACCCGGGCGGGCTGTCCTTGAGGGCCAGACCCATCCCGTTGAGCTTCGCCTTGACCTCGTCGATGGACTTCGCACCGAAGTTGCGGATGTCCAGCAGGTCGGCCTCGCTGCGCGCGACCAGTTCACCCACGGTGTGGATGCCCTCGCGCTTGAGGCAGTTGTAGGAGCGGACCGTGAGCTCGAGCTCCTCGATCGGCAGCGCCAGGTCGGCCGCGAGCGCGGCGTCGGTCGGCGACGGGCCCATGTCGATGCCCTCGGCGTCGATGTTCAGCTCGCGCGCGAGACCGAACAGCTCGACCAGGGTCTTGCCCGCGGAGGCCATCGCGTCACGCGGACGCATGGACTGCTTGGTCTCGACGTCGACGATCAGCTTGTCGAAGTCGGTGCGCTGCTCGACACGGGTCGCCTCGACCTTGTAGGTGACCTTGAGCACCGGCGAGTAGATCGAGTCGACCGGCACGCGGCCGATCTCCTGGCCCGCCTGCTTGTTCTGCACCGCGGAGACGTAGCCGCGACCGCGCTCGACGGTCAGCTCCATCTCCAGCTTGCCCTTGGCGTTCAGCGTGGCCAGGACCAGGTCGGGGTTGTGCACCTCGACACCGGCCGGCGGCGCGATGTCGCCGGCGGTGACCACACCCGGGCCCTGCTTGCGCAGGTACATCACGACCGGCTCGTCGTGCTCCGAGGAGACGACCAGCTGCTTGATGTTCAGGATGAGGTCGGTGACGTCCTCCTTGACGCCCGGCACGGTGGTGAACTCGTGCAGGACACCGTCGATCCGGATGCTGGTGACCGCAGCGCCCGGGATCGAGGAGAGGAGGGTACGACGGAGCGAGTTGCCGAGCGTGTAGCCGAAGCCGGGCTCGAGGGGCTCGATGACGAACCGCGAGCGGTATTCGTCGACGACGTCCTCGGTGAGGGTCGGCCGCTGGGCGATAAGCATGGGGTGCCTCCATGTCATTGGCGTCCGCTATATGACGCCAGTGAGAACAAGGATACGGGCGGACCGGCGTGTGCCCGGTCCGCCCGTTCCGAAGAGCCGCTACTTGGAGTAGAGCTCGACGATCAACTGCTCCTGCACCTGCGTGTCGATGACCTGACGCGCCGGGAGGGAGTGCACGAGGATGCGCATCTTGCCCGGGATGACCTCGAGCCAGGCCGGGACGGTGCGCTCGCCGGCCTCGGCACGGGCGACCACGAACGGGGTCAGCTCGACCGAGTCCTTGCGGACCTCGATGATGTCGTTGTCGGAGACCCGGAACGACGGGATGTCCGTCTTGACGCCGTTGACCACGATGTGGCCGTGGCGCACGAGCTGACGGGCGTGGTCACGCGACTTGGCGAAGCCCGCGCGGTAGACCACGTTGTCCAGGCGCGACTCGAGGATGCGAAGCAGGTTCTCGCCGGTCTTGCCCTGGCGACGGTTCGCTTCCTCGTAGTAGCCCTTGAACTGCTTCTCGAGAACGCCGTAGATGCGCGCGCACTTCTGCTTCTCGCGCATCTGCAGCAGGTACTCGCTGTCCTTGGTACGGCCACGACCGTGCTCGCCCGGCGGGTAGGGGCGGATCTCGATCGGGCACTTCGGGCCCTCGCACTTGCTGCCCTTGAGGAACAGCTTCATCTTCTCGCGACGGCAGCGCTTGCAGTCCGCGCCGGTGTAACGCGCCATTGTTCTTTAACTCCTAGTCAGCTGCTGGTCAGACGCGGCGGCGCTTGGGGGGGCGGCAGCCGTTGTGCGGCACGGGGGTGACGTCCTGAATGGAGCCCACCTCCAGGCCGGTGGCCTGCAGCGAACGAATGGCGGTCTCCCGACCGGAGCCCGGGCCCTTGACGAAAACGTCGACCTTGCGCATGCCGTGCTCCTGCGCACGACGCGCGGCGGACTCGGCGGCCATCTGCGCGGCGAAGGGGGTCGACTTGCGCGAGCCCTTGAAGCCGACGTGGCCCGCGGAGGCCCACGAGATCACGTTGCCGCTGGGGTCCGTGATCGAAACGATGGTGTTGTTGAACGTGCTCTTGATGTGGGCGTGCCCGTGAGCGACGTTCTTCTTTTCCTTGCGGCGCACCTTCTTGGCGCCCGCGCGGCTCTTGGGAGGCATCTGCTGAAAACTCCTGAGGTCGTCGGTCCGCTACGAATTGAGGACCGCGTGATCCGTCGTACGCGGACTACTTCTTGCCCGGCTTCTTCTTGCCGGCGATCGCGCGGCGCGGGCCCTTGCGGGTACGCGCGTTGGTGTGGGTGCGCTGACCGCGGACGGGAAGACCGCGACGGTGACGCAGACCTTCGTAGCAACCGATCTCGACCTTGCGGCGGATGTCGGCGGCAACTTCGCGGCGGAGGTCACCCTCGACGCGGTAGTTGCCCTCGATCCAGTCGCGAAGCTTGATCAGGTCGTCCTCGGCGAGATCGCGGACGCGGGTGTCGGGGTTGACACCGGTGTTCTTCAGCGTGTCCAGCGCACGAGTGCGCCCGACGCCGAAGATGTAGGTCAGAGCGACCTCGACCCGCTTGTCACGGGGGAGGTCGACGCCGACGAGGCGTGCCATATGTGTGGCTCCTGGTTTCAGTCGGAGGTCTGGCCCAGCACCGGTCCGGCAGATCCACGGGGGATGTGCTCGGTCCTCGGCCTCCGGCCGAGGGTGGCGTCCCGCACGGGGCGGGGGTCGGGTGCTGCGGCTCTTACGGGGTGCGTCGCGCGTCGATCGCTCGTTGTGCGAAGGGGGGTGGTGCCGCTCAGCCCTGGCGCTGCTTGTGGCGCAGGTTCTCGCAGATCACCATGACCCGGCCGTGACGGCGGATCACCTTGCACTTGTCGCAGATCTTCTTGACGCTCGGCTTGACCTTCATGATTTCTCCGGTACGTGTGACGAAGGCGTGCGGGCACGCCGCCGTCGCCGAGTCGGTTGTCGGTTTGCTGCCGGGCCCCACACACCACGCGTGGCGTGGGCGGGACCGGGGCTCGCCTACTTGTAGCGGTAGACGATCCGGCCGCGGGTCAGGTCGTAAGGGCTCAGCTCCACGACGACCCGGTCGTCCGGAAGAATCCGGATGTAGTGCATCCGCATCTTCCCACTGATGTGCGCGAGGACCTTGTGCCCGTTCTGAAGCTCGACGCGAAACATGGCGTTCGGGAGCGACTCGATGACGGTGCCCTCGATTTCGATGGCCCCTTGCTTCTTGGGCATGTCCTCCGCGCTTCGTGTCTCGGGATCAACTACCGTTACCCGGCGCACATGACGAAGCTCAAATTTTTGGCGCCCGTATGACGGGCGCGCCAAACCTGGCTACATGTGAGCCGACGAGTCAGTCTAAGCCACTGGACGGGTGAAAGCGAAACCGGCCCCGGAACCGCGGATTCCGGGCCCGGCGCCCCTACGGACACCCGCACCGGCGCACCGCCCGCGCACGAGCCGGCGCGTGGATCAGCGCACGAAGTAGATCAGCGCCCACACCAGCACGCCGAGGGTCATCACGACCAACCACACCTTGTTCAACGTCGCGTTGGACACCCGCGACCGACGCTCCTCGGCCGGACCGTAGGCACCCGCGCGAAACGGCGCCTCGACGGGGCGGTCGTATCCCGGCGGCGGCGTCGTGCCCGCCGTCTCGGCCCGATCCTCGCGACCCGGCAGGTTCGCCGCGAGCGCGTCCAGCTCCCCCACCGTGACCGCCCGGCGCACCCCGTCCAGGCCGGCCCGGTAGTCGGACAGTGCCAGGCGACCCGACGCCAAGTGCTCGCGCAGCTCGGCGGTCACACGTTCGCGGTCCGCCGGCGTCGCGGGGGCGTTCGGATCACGGTCCATGCTCCGAGCGTAGTCCCGGTCGGCCCACCGGCGCCCGGGTCACGGCGCGGCGCGGCCGTGTCGCCACACGATCATCTGGATCGAGCCCAGCACCGCGGCCGCCGGCCCGTAGACCCACACCGGCCAGAAGTACACGACGCCCGTGCCCGCGACCGCGACCAGCAGCCAGATCACCACGTTCAGGGCGGTGACCGCGTTCAACACCGTCCAGGCCGCGCGCAGGCCCCGCGCCGCGGTGGCCCACCCGTCGCCCGGGCGCCGCGCCGGGGCGGCCGACCACCGCACCTCGGCCGGCACCGGCGGCAGCGGCCGCGGCGGCGTGAGCGGCATCGCGGGCAGCACCGACGTCGCCGGCTCCGCACCCGACACCGCCGGCCGGGCGAGCGCCGCCCGGGTACGCGCCTCCTCGTAGGCCATCCGCGCGCGGATCACCTCGACGTCGGCCTCCAGATGCTCCGGGGGCGGCAGATCGGCGATCAACCGGGCCAGGTCCCCCAGGGTGACCGCCGCGAAGGCGGCGCCCATACGCTCGTTGAACTCTGCCAGCGTCAGCCGTCCGACCAGATGGTGCTCGCGCAGGAGCGTCACCGCCGCCTCGCGGTCCACGTCGGATGCCCGCATCGTCGGATGCCTCACCATGCCTTCGACACTAGGCAGGCACCGCGGTCTCGTACATGGGGCCAGCCCCACCATCGGCGGGGGTCTGTCCTCAGGGTGCGGTGAGCACCACGGGCCCGTCCGCGGTGATCGCGATCGAGTGCTCCCAGTGCGCCGCGTGGCCGCCGGCGGTGGTCTTGACCGTCCACTCGTCGGGCAGCGTGTACGTGTCCGGCTTGCCGAGGGTGACCATCGGCTCGATCGCCAGGCACACCCCGACCTCCAGGCGCGGACCCCGGCCGCCCGGGCCGTAGTTGAGCACGTGCGGGTCCTGGTGCATCTCGGTGCCGATGCCGTGGCCGCCGTAGTCCTCGACGATCCCGTACTTCGCGCCGCCCGGCAGCCGGTGCGACCGGATGGACTTCTCCACCGCGTGGCTGATGTCGGTCAGCCGACCGCCCGCCACCGCCGCCTCGATGCCCGCCCACATCGACTGCTCGCACACCCGGCTCAGTTCCAGCACCTCGGGCACCACCGTGCCGATCGGCACCGTGATCGCCGAGTCGCCGTGCCAGCCGTCCAGGATCGCGCCGCAGTCGATCGAGACGATGTCCCCGTCCCGCAGCGGCGTCTCGTCCGGGATCCCGTGCACCACCACGTCGTTGACCGACGCGCAGATCGACGCCGGGAAGCCGTGGTAGCCCTTGAACGAGGGGATCGCCCCGGCGCCGCGGATCGAGCGCTCGGCGAGCGTGTCCAGATCGGCGGTGGTCACCCCGGGCACCGCCGCCTCGCGCAGCAGGGCCAGCGTGTTCGCCACCACCGCGCCGGCACGACGCATCTTCTCGATCTGCTCGGGCGTCTTGCGTTCGATCCGCATGTGCCGCTTCCTGAACACCGGCATGGCCGTCCTCACCTGTCATCCACTGAAAGCACGATGGGCGATCCGGGGTTTCCCCGGATCGCCCATGTGTGATGTCTGTCGCGGCCGACGCCGATCAGGCGCCGAACTCCCGAAGCGCGGTCATCGCGCGCTCGGTGACCTCCTTGACCGGACCGGTCGCCTGGATCGGCAGCAGGAGGTTGCGCTCCGAGTAGTAGCCGACCAGGGGTTCGGTCTGCTCCTTGTAGACGTCCAGACGGTGCCGGACGGTCTCCTCACGGTCGTCGTCGCGCTGGTACAGCTCACTGCCGCACTCGTCGCAGATATCGGCGACCTTCGGCGGGTCGGTCAGGATGTGACAGACGTGTCCGTTGGCCCGGCACTGCCGACGGCCCGAGATCCGCTGAATGATCTCCGAGTCGTCGACCTTGAGTTCGAGCACCACGTCCAGCTCGGTGTCGTTCTCGGCCAGGATCTCGTCGAGCACCTTGGCCTGCGCCGTGTTGCGCGGGAACCCGTCCAGGAGGAAACCTCCGGCGACGTCCGGCTGCGCCAGGCGCTCCCGGACCATGCCTATGGTCACCTCATCGGGTACGAGGTTGCCCGCGTCCATGTAGGTCTTCGCCTCGCGGCCGAGCGGAGTGCCCTGGCTCACGTTGGCGCGGAAGATGTCACCTGTCGAGACGGCGGGAATCGACAGGTTGGCGGCGATGTACTGGGCCTGGGTTCCCTTACCCGCGCCGGGAGGCCCCACGAGAACGATACGCATTTAGCGGAGGAAGCCTTCGTAGTTGCGCTGCTGGAGCTGACTCTCGATCTGCTTCACGGTTTCCAGACCCACTCCCACGATGATCAGGATGCTCGTGCCGCCGAACGGGAAGTTCTGGTTGGCGTTGAAGAGCACGAGCGCGATGCTGGGTACCAGCGCGATCATGCCCAGGTACAACGATCCGGGCCACGTGATCCTGGTGAGGATGTAGTTCAGGTATTCCGCGGTCGGTCTGCCGGCGCGGATCCCCGGAATGAAGCCACCATACTTCTTCATGTTGTCGGCTACTTCTTCGGGGTTGAACGTGATGGCCACGTAGAAGAACGCGAAGAAGACGATCAGCAGGAAGTACGTGATCATGTACAGCGGGTGGTCGCCCTTGACGAAGTGTCGTTCGATCCACACCGCCCAGTCCGACTTGCCACCGCTGAACTGCGCGATCAGAGCCGGAATGTAGAGCAGCGACGAGGCGAAGATGACGGGGATGATGCCCGCCTGGTTCACCTTGAGCGGGATGTAGGTCGAGGTCCCGCCGTAGGCGCGACGCCCGATCATGCGCTTGGCGTACTGCACCGGGATCCGGCGCTGCGCCTGTTCCACGAAGACCACCAGGCCGACCATCACGAGGCCGATGGCGATCACGGTGAAGAACGGGATCCAACCGTCGCCGATGGTGCCCTGCTCCTTGATCGTCCACAGCGCGGCCGGGAAGCCGGCGGCGACCGAGACGAACATCAGGATCGACATGCCGTTGCCGATGCCGCGGTCGGTGATCAGCTCACCGAGCCACATGATCGTCGAGGTGCCGGCCGTCATCACGACGACCATCACGATCACCCGGAAGAGCGAGTCGTCCGGAACGATGCCCTGCGGGTCGCAGGTGGCACTGCGGGCGCTGGAGAACAGCGCGCCGCTGCGGGCGGTGGCGATCAGCGCGGTCGCCTGGAGCACGGACAGCGCAATGGTGAGGTAGCGGGTGTACTGCGTGATCTTCGCGGTACCGGCCTGGCCCTCCTTCTTGAGGGCCTCCAGTCGCGGGATCACGACGGTGAGCAGCTGGAGGATGATGCTCGCCGTGATGTACGGCATGATCCCCAGCGCGAAGATCGTGAGTTGCAGCAGCGCACCACCGCTGAACATGTTCACGAGCCCGAACAGGCTGTTCTTGTTGGAGTCCTCTACGCAAGAGCGCACCATCTCGAACGAGACGCCGGGAACCGGGATGTGCGACCCGATCCGGAAAAGGACGATGATCGCCAACGTGAACAGCAGCTTCTTGCGCAGGTCGGGCGTGCGGAACGCCCTGGCGAACGCGGTGAGCACACTGCCTCCTGCGCCCCGCCCGTCTCAGGGGCGAGTCGATCGAGTCGTCGGTCCGGGAAGAGGACCACTGGTCAGGTCCCTCACAGGAACCTCACGGACAATAACAGCGCCGACGGCCCGGAAGTATCGCCCGGGGCCGACGTTCCTGCGTCATGACACAACACAAGTGAAATACGGAGCAAGTCATGTGAGGGGGTGGCGCAATGAACCCACCCCCACGGCACAGCAAACCACAGGGGCGCCACCACCTTACCGGCGTGACGCCCCTGAGCTATAGCCTCCAACGACGTCAAGGCCCGTTCGGTACCGATCCGAACGGGCCATGACGGTCATTCCTTGTCCGCGAGGGGTCAGACCGACAGTTCGTCGGCCGAACCACCCGCGGCGGCGATCTTGGTCTTGGCGGAGCCGGAGAAGGCGTGCGCCTTCACCTGAACAGCCACCGAGATCTCGCCGGTGCCCAGGACCTTGACGGGCAGGTTCTTGCGAACCGCGCCCTTCTCGATCAGACCCTCGACGGTGACCTCGCCACCGTTGGGGTACAGGGACTCGATCCTGTCCAGGTTCACGACCTGGAACTCGACCCGGAACGGGTTCTTGAAGCCCTTGAGCTTGGGCAGCCGCATGTGCAGCGGCATCTGCCCACCCTCGAAGCGGGCCGGCACCTGGTAACGAGCCTTGGTGCCCTTGGTACCACGACCGGCGGTCTTGCCCTTGGAGCCCTCACCACGACCCACGCGGGTCTTGGCGGTCTTGGCGCCCGGGGCGGGCCGCAGGTGGTGCACCTTCAGCGGGTTGTCAGCACCCATGTCAGTCGACCTCCTCGACGGTGACGAGGTGCGACACCGTCGCGATCATGCCGCGGATCTCCGGGCGGTCTTCCTTGACGACCACGTCGTGGACGCGCTTGAGACCGAGCGAACGGAGAGTGTCCCGCTGGTTCTGCCTGCCACCGATCTTGGATCGGGTCTGCGTGACCTTGAGACGTGCCATTACGCACCAACCCCCGCGCGGGCCCGCAGGAGCGCGGCCGGGGCCACGTCCTCCAGGGGCAGGCCACGACGAGCCGCGATCTCCTCGGGGCGAACGAGCCCCTGGAGCGCCGCGACGGTCGCGTGCACGATGTTGATCGGGTTCGACGAACCGAGCGACTTGCTCAGCACGTCGTGGATGCCGGCGCACTCGAGCACGGCGCGCACGGGGCCACCGGCGATGACACCGGTACCCGGCGAGGCCGGCTTCAGGAGCACGACGCCGGCAGCCTTCTCACCCTGGATCGGGTGCGGAATGGTGCCCTGGATACGGGGGACCTTGAAGAAGTGCTTCTTGGCCTCTTCAACACCCTTGGCGATCGCGGCCGGCACCTCCTTGGCCTTGCCGTAACCGACACCTACGGTGCCGTCGCCATCGCCCACCACGACCAGCGCGGTGAAGCTGAAGCGACGTCCACCCTTCACGACCTTGGCGACGCGATTGATCGCGACGACGCGCTCGACGTAAGCGGTCTTCTCGGCGGCTGCGCCACCATCACGTCGATCCCGCCGGTCCCGCCGCTCGCCGCCGCCGGCGCCGCCACCGCGGCGCTGGGGTCCAGCCATCAGAATGTCCTCATCTGTCGTTCGAAGCTTGTCCGGAGCAGCGGGCTCAGAAGGTGAGCCCGTTTCCGCGTGCGGCATCCGCGAGAGCGGCGATGCGACCGTGGTACCTGTTGCCACCGCGGTCGAACACGACGGCCTCGACACCAGCGGCCTTCGCGCGCTCGGCGACCAATTCGCCGACCTTGCGAGCCTGGGCGGTCTTGTCGCCCTCACCACCACGGATGGACGGGTCCATCGTGGAGGCGGACGCGAGAGTGTGGCCGGCGATGTCGTCGATAACCTGCGCCACCATGTGACGAGTGGAGCGGCTCACGACGAGACGGGGCCGCAGCGGGGTGCCGGAAACCTTCTTCCGCACCCGGATGTGCCGGCGCTTGCGTGCGACAGACTTCTTCGCAACGCCCTTGCCGGTCTTCACGCCGACAGCCATGCCTACTTACCAGCCTTTCCGACCTTGCGGCGGATGACCTCGCCCGCGTACTTGACGCCCTTGGCCTTGTACGGGTCGGGCTTCCGCAGCTTGCGGATGTTCGCGGCGATTTCACCGACCTTCTGCTTGTCGATGCCCTCGACCGAAAAACGGGTGGGGGCCTCGACCGCGAAGGTGATGCCTTCCGGGGCCTCGACGACCACGGGGTGGCTGAATCCGAGCGCGAACTCCAGCGAGGAGCCCTTCTGCTGGACACGGTAGCCGACACCGCTGATCTCGAGCTTCTTGATGTATCCCTGGGTCACACCAGTGATCATGTTCGCCACCAGCGTCCGGGACAGCCCGTGCAGGGCCTTCGAGCGACGCTCGTCGTCGGGGCGGGTCACCGCGAGGGTGCCGTCGTCCGACTTGGCGATCTCGATCGGGGCGGCGATGGTGTGCGACAGGGAACCCTTGGGGCCCTTCACGACAACCTCGCGGCCATTGATGGTGACGTCCACACCGGTGGGAACCGGGATGGGGAGACGTCCGATGCGCGACATTGCTCTCCTTCCCTTCCCTTACCAGACGAAGGCGAGGACTTCCCCGCCCACGCCCTTCTTGGCCGCCTGCTTGTCGGTGAGGAGACCGGTCGACGTCGAGATGATCGCGACGCCGAGGCCACCGAGTACCTTCGGCAGGTTCGTGGACTTTGCGTACACCCGCAGACCGGGCTTCGACACGCGGCGGACGCCGGCGATCGAGCGCTCGCGGTTCGGGCCGTACTTGAGGACGACGGTGAGCTTCTTGCCCACCTCCGCGTCCTCGACGCGCCAGCCCTGGATGTAACCCTCCTGCTGGAGGATCTCCGCGATGTGCGACTTGATCTTGCTGAACGGCATCACGACATCGTCGTGGTATGCCGAGTTGGCGTTCCGCAGACGGGTCAGCATGTCTGCGATGGGGTCGGTCATGGTCATGACGGCCTCAAGGCCTTTCTCGCCGTGGTTTCCCGGCGTGCGATCCCTCGTCCGCCGCCGACCCGAAGGACGGCGGCGGACGGCGACTGCGGTGCGGGACCTACGACGTCGTTACTGTTCTCGCTCGGCCCAGCGGGCGAACGATTTGTTGCGGTAGCGGTAGCTCTCGGCCGCCGGGGCGGCCGCGGACTACCAGCTGCTCTTGGTGACGCCCGGCAGCTCGCCGGCGTGCGCCATGGTGCGCAGGCACACACGGCACAGACCGAACTTGCGGTACACCGAATGAGGACGGCCACAGCGCTGGCAGCGCGTGTAGCCGCGAACCTCGAACTTCGGCTTGCGGGCGGCCTTTGCGATCAGGGCCTTCTTCGCCACGTCTCAGTCTCCTTGTTGCGTTCCTCAGCCGCCGAGGCGACTGCTCACGCTTCCTTGAACGGGAAGCCGAGGAGACGCAGCAGAGCGCGGCCCTCGTCGTCGTTCTTGGCGGTGGTCACCACAGTGATGTCCATGCCACGAACGCGGTCGATCTTGTCCTGGTCGATCTCGTGGAACATCGACTGCTCCGTGAGACCGAAGGTGTAGTTGCCGCGCCCGTCGAACTGCTTGGGCGAAAGCCCGCGGAAGTCGCGGATACGCGGCAGGGCGATCGACAGCAGACGGTCCAGGAACTCCCACATGCGGTCGCCGCGCAGTGTAACGTGCGCGCCGATCGGCTGACCCTCGCGCAGCTTGAACTGCGCGATGGACTTGCGGGCCTTGGTGACCTGGGGCTTCTGGCCGGTGATGGCCATCAGGTCCTTGATCGCGCCGTCGATCAGCTTGGAGTCGCGGGCGGCGTCGCCCACACCCATGTTGACCACGATCTTGGTGACACCGGGAACCTGCATGATGTTCTCGAACGAGAACTCCTCACGCAGCTTGCCCAGGATCTCCTCGCGGTAACGCTGCTTCAGACGCGGCAGTTCACGCGCCTCGGTGGTGACCGTCATCAGATGTCCTCACCGGTCCGCTTGGCGTACCGGATCTTGTTGCCCTCGTCGTCGAACCGGAAGCCGGTCCGGGTCGGGACCTTCTTACCGTCCTTCTCCACGACCAGCATCACGTTGCTGATGTGGACGGACGCTTCCTGGGTGATGATGCCGCCGGTCTTGGCACCCTTGGCGGACTGACCCACCTTGGTGTGCTTCTTGATCCGGTTGACACCCTCGACCAGGACGCGCTCCTGCGTCGGGTAGGCCGCGATGACCTTGCCCTGCTTGCCCTTGTCCTTGCCGGTGATGACCTGTACCAGGTCACCCTTCTTGATCTTCATCGCCTTCGCCATTGGTTAGAGCACCTCCGGCGCGAGCGAGATGATCTTCATGAACTTCTTCTCGCGAAGCTCACGGCCGACCGGGCCGAAAATACGGGTGCCACGGGGTTCGCCATCGTTCTTCAGGACGACGGCGGCGTTCTCGTCGAAGCGGATGTAGGAGCCGTCGACACGCCGGCGCTCCTTGACCGTCCGCACGACGACCGCCTTGATGACGTCGCCCTTCTTCACGTTGCCACCGGGGATCGCGTCCTTGACGGTGGCAACGATGACGTCCCCGATGCCCGCGTAGCGCCGGCCGGAGCCACCGAGCACACGGATGCAGAGAATCTCCTTCGCACCCGTGTTGTCGGCGACTCGCAGTCGCGACTCCTGCTGGATCACGTCTAACTCCTGATCGTCACGTCGCGGTCACGACCCACGGATGGTGGGGCGACCGGCGCTCGCTACTTGGCCTTTTCGAGGATCTCGACGATGCGCCAGCGCTTGCTGGCGGACAGCGGCCGAGTCTCCATGAGGACGACACGGTCACCGACGCCACAGGCGTTCTGCTCGTCGTGAGCCTTCAGCTTGTTCGTGCGGCGGATGACCTTGCCGTACATCGGGTGCTTCACGCGGTCCTCGACGGCGACGACGACGGTCTTGTCCATCTTGTCGCTGACGACGAGGCCCTCACGGGTCTTGCGGAATCCCCGGGCTGCTTCAGTCATCTCAGTCTTCTCGCTCACGCCGCGCCTCCGGTCTCCTGCACGTCGATGCCCAGCTCGCGCTCGCGCATCAGCGTGTAGATCCGGGCGATGTCCTTACGGACAGCCTTGAGCCGCCCGTGGTTTTCGAGCTGCCCGGTCGCCGCCTGGAAACGGAGGTTGAACAGCTCCTCCTTGGCTTCGCGGAGCTTGGCGACGATCTCCTCGTCACCGAGTTCGCGGAGCTCGGACGCCTTGGTAACGGCCGCCATCACGCCTCACCAGCCTCGCGCCGGACGATCCGGCACTTCATCGGCAGCTTGTGCACGGCGCGGGTGAGCGCCTCACGAGCCACCTTCTCGTTCGGGTACGACAGTTCGAACATCACCCGACCGGGCTTGACGTTCGCGACCCACCACTCGGGCGAGCCCTTACCGGAACCCATGCGGGTCTCGGCAGGCTTCTTGGTCAGCGGACGGTCGGGGTAGATGTTGATCCACACCTTGCCACCACGGCGGATGTGCCGGGTGATGGCGATACGAGCGGACTCGATCTGACGGTTGGTGACGTACGCCTGGCCGAGGGCCTGGATGCCGTACTCGCCGAACGCCAGTTCCGTACCGCCCTTGGCGCGGCCACCACGCTTGGGGTGGTGCTGCTTGCGGTGCTTGACCCTGCGGGGGATCAGCATCGGGGTCAGGCCTCCGATCCGGATTCGGGCGCCGAGTTCACAGCCTCGGCCGCCGGCGCGGAACCGGTGTCCGAGGAACCGGTGGCCTGCGCGTCGTTCTGCTGCGGACGTCCGCCGCGGCCACCACGGCCACCGCGCTCGCCACCACGACCGCCGCCGCCACCCTCGCCGCGGCGGGGACGCTCGGGAGCGCCACCACGGGCGGGACGGTTGCTGGCACGCGCCGCGGCGTTCTCGGCACGGACCTCGGCGATGTTCTTCACGTCGCCCTTGTAGATCCACACCTTCACACCGATGCGACCGAACGTCGTACGGGCCTCGAAGAAGCCGTAGTCGACGTTGGCGCGCAGCGTGTGCAGCGGCACACGACCCTCGCGGTAGAACTCCGAGCGGGACATCTCTGCCCCACCCAGGCGACCACCGCACTGGATCTTGATGCCCTTGGCCCCGGCCTTCATGGAGCTCTGCATCGCCTTGCGCATCGCGCGGCGGAAGGACACGCGGCTCGAAAGCTGCTCGGCCACACCCTGCGCGACCAGCTGGGCGTCCACCTCGGGGTTCTTGACCTCGAGGATGTTCAGCTGGACCTGCTTGCCGGTGAGCTTCTCCAGCTCACCGCGGATGCGGTCGGCCTCCGCACCACGACGGCCGATGACGATGCCCGGCCGGGCGGTGTGGATGTCGACGCGGACGCGCTCACGGGTGCGCTCGATCTCGACCTTCGAGATCCCGGCGCGCTCCATGCCCTTCGTCATCATCTGACGAATCTTGACGTCCTCGCCGACGTAGTCCTTGTACAGCTTGTCGGCGTACCACCGGGACTTGAAGTCCGTGGTGATGCCGAGACGGAACCCGTGCGGGTTAACCTTCTGGCCCACTAGCGGGTCCTCTCCTTCTCGGCGACAACCACGGTGATGTGGCTGGTGCGCTTGCGGATGCGGTACGCCCGGCCCTGTGCCCGCGGACGGAAACGCTTGAGGGTCGGACCCTCGTCCACGTAGGCGGAGGACACGTACAGGTTGTTCGTGTCCAGGTTGTGGTTGTGACCGGCGTTGGCAATGGCGCTGTCCAGCACCTTGCCGACCGGCTCACTCGCGGCCTGCGGGGCGAATCGCAGGACCGCCTGGGCCTCCGCGGCGTTCATGCCACGGATGAGGTCCACCACACGGCGGGCCTTCATGGGCGTGACGCGGATGTACCGCGCCTGAGCCCTGGCTTCCATCGACGTCCCCTTGCTCATCTCGATATCCATGCGATTCGCCGCGTCAGCGACGACGCGACTTCCGGTCGTCCTTCTCGTGACCGCGGAAGGTCCGAGTCGGCGCGAACTCGCCGAGCTTGTGGCCGACCATCGACTCGGTCACGAACACCGGGACGTGCTTGCGGCCGTCGTGCACCGCGATCGTGTGGCCCAACATCGCCGGGACGATCATCGAGCGGCGGGACCAGGTCTTGATGACGTTCTTGGTTCCCTTGTCGTTCTGTACGTCCACCTTCTTGATGAGGTGGCCGTCGACGAAGGGTCCCTTCTTCAGACTGCGCGGCATCGAGACTGCTCCTAGCGCTTCTTGTTCGTCTTGCGGCGGCGGATGATGAGCTTGTCGCTGGCCTTCTTCGGCCGACGAGTACGACCCTCGGGCTTGCCCCAGGGGCTCACCGGGTGGCGACCACCGGAGGTCTTGCCCTCACCACCACCGTGCGGGTGGTCGATGGGGTTCATCGCCACACCGCGGACGGTCGGGCGCTTGCCCTTCCAGCGCATGCGACCGGCCTTGCCCCAGTTGATGTTCGACTGCTCGGCATTGCCGATCTCGCCGACCGTCGCCCTGCAGCGCACGTCCACCAGGCGAATCTCGCCCGAGGGCATGCGGAGGGTCGCGTGGGCGCCCTCCTTCGCCAGCAGCTGCACGCTGACACCCGCGGAACGGGCGATCTTCGCGCCGCCACCGGGCCGGAGCTCGATGGCGTGGATGACCGTACCGACCGGGATGTTCCGGAGCGGCATGTTGTTGCCCGGCTTGATGTCGGCGCCCGGACCGTTCTCGATCCGGTCGCCCTGCTTCAGCTTGTTCGGGCACAGGATGTAGCGCTTCTCGCCGTCCGCGTAGTGCAGCAGAGCGATGCGCGCGGTGCGGTTCGGGTCGTACTCGATGTGCGCGACCTTGGCCGGAACGCCGTCCTTGTCGTTGCGCCGGAAGTCGATCAGTCGGTACGCGCGCTTGTGTCCGCCACCCTGGTGGCGAGCGGTCACGCGGCCGTGGTTGTTACGACCACCCTTGCTGTGCAGAGGGCGGACCAGCGACTTCTCCGGCTCGGACCGCGTGATCTCGACGAAGTCGGCGACGCTGGCGCCACGACGGCCCGGCGTCGTCGGCTTGTACTTGCGGATGCCCATGGCTTCTCTTAGTCCTCGTCCGTATCAGCGGCCGTCAGCCGACGGGTCCACCGAAGATGTCGATCCGCTCGCCCTCTGCAAGGGTGACGATCGCGCGCTTCGTGTCCTTGCGCTTGCCGAAACCGGTCTTGGTGCGCTTGCGCTTACCGACGCGGTTGATCGTGTTGACGCTCTCGACCTTGACCCCGAAGACCGCGATGACGGCCTGCTTGATCTGGGTCTTGTTGGCGTCGGGGTGCACGATGAACGTGTACTTGTTCTCGTCGATGAGCCCGTAGCTCTTCTCCGAGATCACCGGCTTCAGCAGCACGTCGCGCGGGTCGGTGTAGGTCTTGCTGGTGACCTTCGTCGTGCTCTCGACGGTGTCGGTGCTCACGCGATGCTCCCTTCGAGCTCGTCGGAGCCCGCGACCGCCGAGGCGGCCTTCGCCGGTCCGGCGATGAAGCGCTCCAGAGCGGCCTTCGTGAAGACCACGTCGTCGGAGACGAGCACGTCGTAGGTGTTCAGCTGCCCGACCTCGAGCACGTGCACCTGCGGGAGGTTGCGAGCGCTCAGCCAGGCGGCGGTGTCGGACTTCTCGACGACCAGGAGCAGGTTCTTGCGCTCGCTGATCTTGCCGAGGAGGGTCTTCGCGGCCTTGACCGAAGGCGTCTCGCCCTCGACCAGCGCGGAGACGCAGTGGATGCGCTCGTGCCGAGCCCGGTCCGAGAGAGCGCCGCGCAGGGCGGACGCCTTCATCTTCTTCGGGGTCCGCTGCTCGTAGTCGCGCGGCACGGGACCGTGCACGACGCCACCACCGGCGAACTGCGGCGCGCGGGTCGAGCCCTGACGGGCGCGACCGGTGCCCTTCTGGCGGTACGGCTTGCGCCCACCGCCGCGGACCTCGCCACGAGTCTTGGTCTTGTGCGTGCCCTGACGGGCGGCGGCGAGCTGCGCCACGACGACCTGGTGGATCGTCGGGATGCTCACCTGGACGTCGAAGATCCCCGCGGGGAGCTCGATCGTCCCGGACTTGTCGCCGGCGGGCGAAAGAACGTCAATGCTGGTCATGAGATTCACACACCCTTCGCCGCAGTGCGCACCAGAACCAGGCCGCCGTTCGGACCGGGGACCGCACCCTTGATCAGGAGCAGGCCCTTCTCCGCGTCCACGGCGTGAACGGTCAGGTTCTGGGTGGAAACGCGCTCGTTGCCCATGCGGCCCGCCATGCGCACACCCTTGAACACACGACCCGGGGTGGCGCAGCCACCGATCGAGCCGGGCGAACGGTGCTTGCGCTGCGTACCGTGCGAGCTGCCGAGACCCTTGAAGCCGTGTCGCTTCATGACACCGGCCGTGCCCTTGCCCTTCGAGGTGCCCATGACATCGACCTTCTGGCCGGCCTCGAACACATCGGCGGTGATCTCCTGGGCCGGCGTGTACTCGCCGGCGTCGGAGGTCCGGAGCTCGACCAGGTGGCGACGCGGGGTCACACCGGCCTTGGCGAAGTGGCCGGCGAGCGGCTTGTTCACCTTGCGCGGGTCGATCGCGCCGAACGCGATCTGGACGGCGGAGTAGCCGTCGACCTCGGCGGTGCGGACCTGGGTCACGACGCAGGGCCCGGCCTCGACCACAGTCACTGGAACGACGCGGTTGTTCTCGTCCCAGACCTGGGTCATGCCGAGCTTCTTGCCCAGGATGCCCTTCATCTGCTTCGTCATCGTCGGTGCGTCCTCAGAGCTTGATCTCGATGTCGACGCCGGCCGGCAGGTCGAGACGCATGAGCGAGTCGACCGTCTTCGGCGTGGGGTCGAGGATGTCGATGAGCCGCTTGTGAGTGCGCATCTCGAAGTGCTCGCGCGAGTCCTTGTACTTGTGCGGCGAGCGGATGACGCAGTACACGTTCTTCTCGGTCGGCAGCGGCACCGGTCCCGCAACCTGCGCACCAGTACGCGTCACCGTCTCGACGATCTTCTTCGCCGAGCTGTCGATGACCTCGTGGTCGTAGGCCTTGAGCCTGATGCGGATCTTCTGTCCCGCCATGGCTGCTTCGAATTCCTTCTCTCGTACCGCTGCGGATCACCCCCGCTGACACGGGGAGAAGACTTGGGCTGAAAACCCCTCGGGGTTTCCCTTCCCCGCCGACCCCCGCGGTCGGGCGTGTCGCCTTGTTGCTCACAAGCGCCCCTTGGAAACCCTTACGGGCGGCCTGGGGGCCTGGGCAACGTACGCTCGGCGTCACCTTCGCTGCGGCAAGCGAAAGGACGGCACGAGGTCACTAAGCGACGACGCCGGCTGCATGGGTGGCAGGACAGAAGTCCACCGATTGTTCGGAGCCAACGGGGGCCGCGCTACGTACCGTCTTCGCGACAGGCACGGCGCAGCCCGTTGTCCATCCGAGCAACTTGGCTAGTATGCCCCACCGATGGCGGGCTTGGCCAATCGAGCGGCTCCCCCGGGTTGGAGAGAGCCCCCGAGCAATGGATATCCGGTCCCACCTAGGGGGTGGAATCGATCCGGACAAAGCCCCGCCCGCCGACCCAGGTGGACCGGCGGGCGGGATTTCATCACTTCTTGATCTTGACGACCTGGCCGGCGCCCACGGTGCGACCACCCTCGCGGATGGCGAAACGCAGGCCCTCTTCCATGGCGATCGGCTGGATCAGCGCGACGTCCATGCCGGTGTTGTCACCCGGCATGACCATCTCGGTGCCCTCGGGGAGGGTCACCACGCCGGTCACGTCCGTCGTACGGAAGTAGAACTGCGGCCGGTAGTTGTTGAAGAAGGGGGTGTGACGGCCACCCTCGTCCTTCGACAGGATGTAGACCTGGGCCTCGAAGTCGGTGTGCGGCGTGACCGAACCCGGCTTGATGATGACCTGGCCGCGCTCGACGTCCTCGCGCTTGATGCCGCGGAGGAGCAGACCGACGTTCTCGCCCGCCTGGCCCTCGTCGAGCAGCTTGCGGAACATCTCGATGCCGGTGACCGTGGTGGTGGTCTTGGTCTCCTTGATGCCGACGATGTCGACAGTCTCGTTGACCTTGACGATGCCACGCTCGATGCGACCGGTGACGACGGTGCCACGACCGGTGATCGTGAAGACGTCCTCGACGGGCATGAGGAACGGCTTGTCGGTGTCACGCGGCGGGGTCGGGATCGCCTCGTCGACGGCGGCCATCAGCTCCAGGAGCTTGCCACCCCACTCCTTGTCGCCCTCGAGCGCCTTGAGCGCCGAGACCCGCACGACCGGAAGGTCGTCGCCCGGGAACTCGTACTCGGAGAGGAGCTCGCGCACCTCGAGCTCGACGAGCTCCAGGATCTCCTCGTCGTCCACCATGTCGGCCTTGTTCAGCGCGACCACGATGTACGGAACGCCGACCTGGCGGGCCAGGAGCACGTGCTCCTTGGTCTGCGGCATCGGGCCGTCGGTGGCGGCGACCACGAGGATCGCGCCGTCCATCTGCGCGGCACCGGTGATCATGTTCTTGATGTAGTCGGCGTGCCCGGGGCAGTCGACGTGCGCGTAGTGACGGTTCTCCGTCTGGTACTCGACGTGCGCGATCGAGATCGTGATACCGCGCTGCCGCTCCTCCGGCGCCTTGTCGATCTGGTCGAACGGCGTGAAGGGGTTCAGGTCCGGGTACGCGTCGTGCAGCACCTTGGTAATCGCCGCGGTCAGCGTCGTCTTACCGTGGTCGATGTGACCAATGGTGCCGATGTTGACGTGCGGCTTAGTCCGCTCGAACTTAGCCTTCGCCACTGGGGTCCTCCTGTGGACTGGTTCTTTACGCCGTACGACGTCGGGTATCGGGGGTGAGCCGGGGCGGAGGCCCCGGAGTCCGGTTTCGGACCCCGGGTCCCCCAGGTATCGCTGGTGCCGCGCCTGCGGTGATTACTCGCCGCGCGACTTGGCGATGATCTCCTCGGCGACGTTCCTCGGAACCTCGGCGTAGGAGTCGAACTGCATGGAGTAGCTCGCGCGACCCGAGGTCTTGCTGCGGAGGTCGCCGACATAGCCGAACATCTCCGACAGCGGGACCAAAGCCTTGACGACACGCGCACCGAAGCGCTCGTCCATGGCCTGGATCTGGCCGCGACGCGAGTTGAGGTCGCCGATCACATCGCCCATGTAGTCCTCGGGCGTGGTGACCTCGACGGCCATCATCGGCTCGAGAAGAGCCGGCGACGCCTGCCGAGCCGCTTCCTTGAACGCCTGCGAACCGGCGATCTTGAAGGCGAGTTCGGACGAGTCGACCTCGTGGTAGCCACCGTCGATCAGCGTCAGACGCACGCCGACCATCGGGTAGCCCGCGAGTACGCCGTACTGCATGGCCTCCTGCGCGCCCGCGTCGACCGAGGGGATGTACTCCCTCGGGATGCGGCCACCGGTGACCTTGTTGACGAACTCGTACGCGTCGCCCTCGAGCGGCTCGAGCGCGATCTGCACCTTGGCGAACTGACCGGTACCACCGGTCTGCTTCTTGTGCGTGTAGTCCACGCGCTCGACGACCTTGCGGATCGTCTCGCGGTAGGCCACCTGCGGCTTGCCGACGTTGGCCTCCACGCGGAACTCGCGCTTCATCCGGTCGACGAGCACTTCGAGGTGCAGCTCGCCCATGCCACCGATGATGGTCTGGCCGGTCTCCTCCTCGGTGTGCACCTGGAAGGAGGGGTCCTCGGCGGCGAGGGACTGGATGGCGACACCCAGCTTCTCTTGGTCGCCCTTGGACTTCGGCTCGATCGCGACCTCGATGACCGGGGCCGGGAACGTCATCGACTCCAGGATCACCGCGTTGGACGGGTCGCAGAGCGTCTCGCCGGTGGTGGTGTCCTTCAGACCCATCACCGCGATGATGTCGCCCGCGCCGACCGACGGGATCTCCTCACGCTTGTTCGCGTGCATCCGGTAGATCTTGCCGATGCGCTCCTTCTTGCCCTTCACCGAGTTCAGCACGGAGCTGCCGGCTTCCAGGACACCCGAGTAGACCCGGACGAAGGTGAGCTTGCCGAGGTGCGGGTCACGCATGATCTTGAACGCGAGGCCCGCGAAGGGCTCGTCATCGCTCGGCTGGCGAACGATGACTTCCTCTTCGTTGTTGACCGCGTGACCCTGGATGCCCTCGATGTCGAGCGGCGACGGCAGGTAGCGCACGACCGCGTCGAGCAGGGGCTGCACACCCTTGTTCTTGAACGCGGTGCCGCAGAACACGGGGGTGAACGTGGGCTTGCCCTTGTTCTCACCCTTGGTCGAGGCGATGGTCGCGCGACGGATCGCGGCGATCAGCTGCTCCGTGTCGGGCTCCTGGCCCTCCAGGTACAGCTCCATCATCTGGTCGTCGTATTCGGCGATCGTCTCGAGCAGCTTGCCGCGGTATTCGGCGGCCGCCTCGACGTGCGTGGCCGGGATGTCGACGACGTCGTACATCTCGCCCTTGGCCGCCTCGGCGGACCAGACCAGCGCCTTCATGGCGACCAGGTCGACAACGCCCTGGAAGTCCATCTCGGTGCCGATCGGCAGCTGCATGACCAGCGGAACCGCGCCCAGGCGCGCGTCGATCATGTCGACGCAGCGGTGGAACTCGGCGCCGGTGCGGTCGAGCTTGTTCACGAAGCAGATGCGCGGCACGCCGTACCGGTCGGCCTGACGCCAAACGGTCTCGGACTGCGGCTCCACGCCGGCGACACCGTCGAAGA
Source organism: Embleya sp. NPDC059237 (assembly GCF_042754105.1). NCBI lineage: Bacteria > Bacillati > Actinomycetota > Actinomycetes > Kitasatosporales > Streptomycetaceae > Embleya > Embleya sp. NPDC059237. The sequence continues at coordinate 240,930 of NZ_JBHZAE010000012.1, forward strand.
CGGTGACGGCGCCGTCGAGCACGCGCAGCGAACGCTCCACCTCGACGGTGAAGTCGACGTGGCCCGGGGTGTCGATGATGTTGATCGTGTGATCGACGTCGTCGAGCGTCCAGTGACAGGTCGTCGCGGCAGACGTGATGGTGATGCCGCGCTCCTGCTCCTGTTCCATCCAGTCCATGGTGGCAGCGCCCTCATGAACCTCACCGATCTTGTAGTTGACCCCGGTGTAGAACAGGATCCGCTCGGTGGTGGTGGTCTTGCCCGCGTCGATGTGGGCCATGATGCCGATGTTTCGGACCTTGGCCAGATCAAGAGCAGTGGTAGCCATCGTGGCTTGTCTTCTCTCGGCTTCTCGTCGTTGCGGGTGGAACTACCAGCGGTAGTGCGCGAAGGCCTTGTTGGACTCGGCCATCTTGTGGGTGTCCTCGCGGCGCTTGACCGCGGCACCCAGACCGTTGCTCGCGTCCAGCAGCTCGTTCATCAAACGCTCGGTCATCGTCTTCTCGCGACGGGCGCGGGAGTAGCCGACGAGCCAGCGGAGAGCGAGGGTCGTGGAGCGGCCCGGACGGACCTCGACCGGCACCTGGTAGGTCGCGCCACCGACACGGCGGCTGCGGACCTCGAGGGTCGGCTTCACGTTCTCGAGCGCGCGCTTGAGCGTGATGACCGGGTCGGTACCGGTCTTCTCGCGGCAGCCTTCGAGCGCGCCATAGACGATCTTCTCGGCGACGGAGCGCTTGCCGCTCATCAGGACCTTGTTCACCAGCGAGGTGACCAGCGGCGAGTTGTAAACCGGGTCGATGATGACCGGTCGCTTGGGGGCAGGGCCCTTACGCGGCATTAGCTCTTCTCCTTCTTCGCGCCGTAGCGGCTGCGCGCCTGCTTGCGGTTCTTGACACCCTGGGTGTCGAGCGAACCGCGGATGATCTTGTAGCGGACACCGGGGAGGTCCTTCACACGACCACCGCGAACGAGCACGATGGAGTGCTCCTGGAGGTTGTGACCCTCGCCGGGAATGTAGGCCGTCACCTCGATGCCACTCGTGAGGCGCACACGCGCGACCTTGCGAAGCGCAGAGTTCGGCTTCTTCGGCGTCGTCGTGTAAACACGGGTGCACACGCCGCGACGCTGCGGGCTCCCCTTGAGCGCCGGAGTCTTGGCCTTGTCGACCTTGTCCTGGCGGCCCTTTCGGACCAGCTGCTGGATCGTGGGCACCGCGTCTCCGTCTTCTTCGTGCCGAGCGGTCTTTTTGAAGCGACTGCAATGTCTGAATCGGCCTGCATCCCGGTCGACGCCGGAACCACCGGCAAGCCCGACCCCCGCGGTCGGGCGTGTCGCCCGGTCTTGGGAGTGTGCTTGCTCAGGAGGCTGCGGGTCGGTCTCCCGCGCCCTCTCACGCACGCATCCCGAGGGGATTGCGGTGAGCGCAGGCACAAGAGCCCGGGGACACCCCAGGCACAAGGAGAGAGACTACCTACCACAGCAGCAGAGGTCAAAGCGAAAAGAAAGACCCCCACCACGACACGGAATCCGGGGCTCTCACGCTGGTGGAGCACCGATTCGCTCGGGCCGATATGTCACTCTCCGGGCCCCACCGTACCCGGCATCGCGGAAAGAGGCGAACGAGCACCCGGGGCCGCTCCCCGGGCGGGCCGGGCCTCGGGTCAGCGCACGCCGCACCCTCCGACGAGCAGGCCGAGGTAGTCGGAATACCCGTGGTCGTGCCCGGAATCCACGATGAGCGCCACGACCACCAGCGCGAGCACCGCCATGCCGATCCAGCCGAGCACCACGCCGGCGATCGCCATGCCGCGGCCCTCCTGGCCGGTGCGGGCGGTCTGGGCCAGGGCTATGTGCCCGAAGATCACCGCGAGCAGGCTGCCGATCCAGTAGATCCAGACGATGCCCAGGATCATCGACGCGATGGCCAGGCCGTTGGTGCCCGGCTGGGGCAGGTAACCGCCGTAGCCGGGTTGTGGGTAGTAGCCGTAGCCGTAGGGCGGTTGGCCGTAGGGGGCGTTCGGGTCGTAGGGCTGCCCGTACGCCGCCTGGCCGTAGCCGTACGGCGCGGCGGGGTCGCCATACGACGGCTGCCCGCCGGGGGCGCCGTAGGGGCCCTCGGAGTCGTCGGCGGGTCGTTCGCCGAAGGGGCCGTACGGGCCGGGCCCGCCGGGGGTGCTCATGGGGTCCTCCCGGGGTACGACGGAGCGTTGGAAGCATCGTCGCACCCCCGGGGCCCTCGTGGAGAGTCCTTCGGGCACCCGGCCTCGGACACGCGACAGGGCCGCCACCCCGAAGGATGGCGGCCCTGTCCGGTACCGGGACGGATCAGCCCTGGTAGCCGCCGAAGTCGTACTCCTCCAGCGGGACGGCCTGGCCGGAGCCGGAACCGAACGCGGAGTAGTCGGCCTCGTCGTACCCGGACATCGAGTACATGGCGGCCTTGGCCTCCTCGGTCGGCTCGACCCGGATGTTGCGGTAGCGGGGCATGCCCGTACCGGCCGGGATGAGCTTGCCCAGGATCACGTTCTCCTTCAGGCCAAGGAGCGGGTCCGACTTGGCGTGGATTGCCGCGTCGGTGAGCACCCGGGTGGTCTCCTGGAAGGAGGCCGCCGACAGCCACGATTCGGTGGCCAGCGACGCCTTGGTGATGCCCATGAGCTGCGGACGGCCCGAGGCCGGGTGCCCGCTCTCCGACATGACCCGACGGTTCTCCGTCTCGAAGCGACCGCGCTCGACCAGCTCGCCCGGAAGCAGCTCGGCGTCGCCCGACTCGATGATCGTCACGCGGCGGAGCATCTGCCGAATGATGATCTCGATGTGCTTGTCGTGGATCGACACACCCTGCGAGCGGTAGACCTGCTGGACCTCCGCCACGAGGTGGATCTGCACCGCGCGCTGACCGAGGATGCGCAGCACGTCGTGCGGGTTGACCGCGCCGACGAGCATCTTCTGGCCGACGTCGACGTGGTCGCCCTCCTCGACCAGCAGGCGCGAGCGCTTGCTGACCGCGTACGCCAGTTCCTCGGAACCGTCGTCCGGCACCACGACGACCTTGCGGGTCTTCTCGGTGTCCTCGATGCGGACCCGACCGGCCGCCTCGCTGATCGGGGCGACACCCTTGGGGGTGCGCGCCTCGAACAGCTCGACGACACGGGGCAGACCCTGGGTGATGTCGTCACCGGCCACACCACCGGTGTGGAAGGTACGCATCGTCAGCTGGGTGCCGGGCTCACCGATCGACTGGGCGGCGATGATGCCGACCGCCTCGCCGATGTCCACCAGCTTGCCGGTGGCCAGCGAACGGCCGTAGCACATCGCGCAGGTGCCGACCTTGGACTCGCAGGTCAGCACCGACCGCGTCTTCACCGACTCGACGCCTTCGGCGACGAGGTGGTTGATGATCACGTCGCCGAGGTCGGCGTTGGCCGGGGCCAGCACCTTGCCGTCGACGACGACGTCCTCGGCCAGGTTGCGGGCGTAGACGCTGGTCTCGACGTCGTCGTCCTTGCGGAGCACGCCGTCGGCACCACGCGTGGCGATCGACAACACCAGACCGCGGTCGGTGCCGCAGTCCTCCTCGCGCACGATGACGTCCTGCGAGACGTCCACCAGACGACGGGTCAGGTAACCCGAGTCGGCGGTACGCAGCGCGGTGTCGGCCAGACCCTTACGGGCACCGTGCGTCGAGATGAAGTACTCGAGCACGGACAGGCCCTCGCGGAAGGACGCCTTGATGGGACGGGGGATCGTCTCGTTCTTGGCGTTCGACACCAGACCGCGCATACCCGCGATCTGCCGCATCTGCATCATGTTTCCGCGAGCACCCGAGTCGACCATCATGAAGATGGGGTTCGTCTTGGGGAAGTTCAGGTTCATCGCCTCGGCGACCTCGTTGGTCGCCTTGGTCCAGATCTGAATCTGCTCCTGCTGACGCTCGTCCTTGGTGATCAGGCCGCGCTCGTACTGCTTCTGGACCTTCTCGGCCTGGGCCTCGAAGCGCTCCAGGATCTCCTTCTTCGCCGGCGGGACGACGACGTCGGAGATCGAGACGGTGACACCGGAACGGGTGGCCCAGTGGAAGCCGGCCTCCTTCAGGTTGTCGAGCGTCGCCGCCACGACCACCTTCGGGTACCGCTCCGCCAGGTCGTTCACGATGACCGACAGCGTCTTCTTGCCGATCTCCTCGTCGACGAACGGGTAGTCCGCCGGCAGGAGCTCGTTGAACAACGCGCGACCGAGCGAGGTGCGCACGCGCAGCGGCGAACCGGGCTCCCAGCCCTCGGGCGCGACCCAGCCGCGCGACGGGACGGTGCCTGCCGGCAGCCGCAGCTCGATCTTCGCCTGCAGGTCGAGCTCACGGGCGTCGAACGCCATGATCGCCTCGGCCGTGGACGCGAAGACGCGCCCGTCACCCTTGGTGTTCTCCCGCTCGGAGGTCAGGAAGAACAGCCCGAGCACCATGTCCTGGGTCGGCATGGTGACGGGGCGACCGTCGGCCGGCTTCAGGATGTTGTTGCTGGACAACATCAGGATGCGGGCCTCGGCCTGCGCCTCCGCGGACAGCGGCAGGTGCACGGCCATCTGGTCACCGTCGAAGTCCGCGTTGAACGCGGTGCACACGAGCGGGTGAATCTGGATGGCCTTGCCCTCGACGAGCTGCGGCTCGAACGCCTGGATGCCCAGACGGTGCAGCGTCGGCGCGCGGTTGAGCAGCACCGGGTGCTCGGCGATGACCTCTTCGAGCACGTCCCACACCACGGGGCGGGCACGCTCGACCATGCGCTTGGCCGACTTGATGTTCTGCGCATGGTTGAGGTCCACCAGGCGCTTCATCACGAACGGCTTGAACAGCTCGAGCGCCATGGCCTTCGGCAGACCGCACTGGTGCAGCTTGAGCTGCGGGCCGACGACGATGACCGAACGCGCGGAGTAGTCCACGCGCTTGCCGAGCAGGTTCTGCCGGAAACGACCCTGCTTGCCCTTGAGCATGTCGGACAGGGACTTCAGCGGCCGGTTGCCCGGACCCGTCACCGGACGACCGCGGCGGCCGTTGTCGAACAGCGCGTCGACGGCCTCCTGGAGCATGCGCTTCTCGTTGTTCACGATGATCTCGGGGGCACCGAGGTCGAGCAGGCGCTTCAGGCGGTTGTTGCGGTTGATCACGCGGCGGTACAGGTCGTTCAGGTCGGAGGTCGCGAAGCGGCCACCGTCCAGCTGCACCATCGGACGCAGGTCCGGCGGGATCACCGGGACGCAGTCCAGGACCATGCCGTTGGGGCTGTTCCGGGTCTGCTGGAACGCGGAGACGACCTTGAGGCGCTTGAGCGCGCGGGTCTTCTTCTGGCCCTTGCCGGTGCGGATGATCTCGCGCAGCTTCTCGGCCTCGGCGTCGAGGTCGAACGACTCCAGCCGACGCTGGAGCGCCTGCGCGCCCATGCCGCCCATGAAGTAGGTGCCGAAGCGGTCCCGCATCTCGCGGAACAGGATCTCGTCGCCTTCGAGGTCCTGGACCTTGAGGTTCTTGAACCGGGTCCACACGTCGTCGAGCCGGTCCAGCTCGCGCTGGTTGCGGTCGCGCAGCTGCTTCATCTCGCGCTCGGCGCCTTCGCGCACCTTGCGGCGCACGTCGGACTTGGCGCCCTCGGCCTCCAGCTCGGCGAGGTCGGCTTCGAGCTTCTTCTGCCGCTCCTCGACGCTGGCGTCACGGCGCTGCTCGATCTGCTGACGCTCGACCGAGATCTTGGCGTCGAGGGACGGCAGGTCGCGCTGGCGACGCTCGTCGTCGACGTACGTGATCATGTACGCCGCGAAGTAGATGACCTTTTCCAGGTCCTTCGGGGCGAGGTCGAGCAGGTAGCCGAGGCGGCTGGGCACACCCTTGAAGTACCAGATGTGCGTGACCGGCGCGGCGAGCTCGATGTGGCCCATGCGCTCACGACGCACCTTGGCGCGAGTGACCTCGACGCCGCAGCGCTCACAGATGATGCCCTTGAAGCGGACACGCTTGTACTTGCCGCAGTAGCACTCCCAGTCCCGGGTCGGACCGAAGATCTTCTCGCAGAAGAGCCCGTCCTTTTCCGGCTTCAGGGTGCGGTAGTTGATGGTCTCGGGCTTCTTGACCTCGCCGTGCGACCACTGGCGGATGTCGTCTGCGGTAGCGAGGCCGATACGCAGCTCGTCGAAGAAGTTGACGTCGAGCACTGTTTCGTCAATCCCTCTTTCGGGGTTTGGTCCCGGCGGTCACGGCGGGGGCTGTGCCGTGTCCACCAGTGTGTGTCTTCATCAGGACTGGGGTCGAAATCCCGGGTCCGGCCTCGCGGCCGGACCCGGGAGGGAGCCTCAGACCTCTTCGACGCTGCTCGGCTCGCGCCGCGACAGGTCGATTCCAAGCTCCTCCGCAGCGCGGAAGACGTCCTCGTCGGTGTCGCGCATCTCGATCGACATACCGTCGCTGGAGAGGACCTCCACGTTGAGGCAGAGCGACTGCATCTCCTTGATGAGCACCTTGAAGGACTCGGGGATGCCCGGCTCCGGGATGTTCTCGCCCTTGACGATCGCCTCGTACACCTTCACGCGGCCGAGGACGTCGTCGGACTTGATGGTCAGCAGTTCCTGGAGGGCGTAGGCGGCACCGTATGCCTCGAGCGCCCACACCTCCATCTCACCGAAGCGCTGGCCACCGAACTGGGCCTTACCACCCAGCGGCTGCTGGGTGATCATCGAGTAGGGACCGGTCGACCGGGCGTGCAGCTTGTCGTCGACCAGGTGGTGCAGCTTGAGGATGTACATGTAACCGACCGAGACCGGGTGCGGGAACGGCTCGCCTGAGCGGCCGTCGTACATCTTCGCCTTGCCGGTGCCGTCGATCAGCCGGACACCGTCACGGGTCTTGTTGGTCGAGTCGAGGAGACCGGTGATCTCCTCCTCGCGCGCGCCGTCGAAGACCGGGGTGGCGACGTTGGTGCCGGGGGCACCCTGGTCGGCCGCGATCGCCCGGAGGCGACCCTTCCAGTCCTCGTCGTCGCCCTCGACGCTCCAGCCGGTCTTGGCGATCCAGCCGAGGTGCGTCTCCAGGACCTGTCCCGGGTTCATCCGGGACGGGACACCGAGCGGGTTGAGGATGATGTCGACCGGGGTGCCGTCCTCCAGGAACGGCATGTCCTCGACCGGCAGGATCTTCGAGATGACGCCCTTGTTGCCGTGCCGGCCGGCGAGCTTGTCACCGTCGGTGATCTTGCGCTTCTGCGCGACGTAGACGCGGACCAGCTGGTTCACGCCCGGCGGCAGCTCGTCGCCGGCCTCGCGGTCGAACACGCGCACGCCGATGACCTTGCCGGACTCGCCGTGCGGGACCTTGAGCGAGGTGTCGCGCACCTCGCGCGCCTTCTCGCCGAAGATCGCGCGGAGCAGGCGCTCCTCCGGGGTCAGCTCGGTCTCGCCCTTGGGCGTGACCTTGCCGACCAGGATGTCGCCGGGGACGACGTCGGCGCCGATCCGGATGATGCCGCGCTCGTCCAGGTCGGCGAGGACCTCTTCGGAGACGTTCGGGATGTCCCGGGTGATCTCCTCCGGGCCGAGCTTGGTGTCACGGGCGTCGACCTCGTGCTCCTCGATGTGGATCGAGGAGAGGACGTCGTCCTGCACCAGACGCTGCGACAGGATGATCGCGTCTTCGTAGTTGTGGCCCTCCCACGGCATGAACGCCACGAGGAGGTTCTTGCCGAGGGCCATCTCGCCCTCTTCGGTGCACGGACCGTCGGCCAGCACCTGGCCGGCCTCGACCCGCGCGCCCTCGTCGACGACGACCTTCTGGTTGAAGGACGTGCCCTGGTTGGAGCGCATGAACTTCTGCACGCGGTACGTGGTGTACGTCGCGTCGTCGTTCATCACGGTGATGTAGTCGGCCGAGACGTCCTGCACCACGCCGGGCTTCTCGGCGGTGATCACGTCGGCGGCGTCGACCGCGGCGCGGTACTCCATGCCGGTGCCCACCAGCGGCGACTCCGCCTTCAGCAGCGGCACCGCCTGGCGCATCATGTTCGAGCCCATCAGCGCGCGGTTCGCGTCGTCGTGCTCGAGGAACGGGATCATCGCGGTCGCGACCGACACCATCTGGCGCGGCGAGACGTCCATGTAGTCGACTTCGTCGCCGGGGATGTAGTCGATCTCGCCGCCGCGGCGACGCACGAGCACACGGGCCTCGGCGAACGAGTCGTCCTCGTTCAGCGGGGCGTTGGCCTGCGCGATGACGAAGCGGTCCTCTTCGTCGGCCGTCAGGTAGTCGATGCCGTCGGTGACCCGGCCCTCGACGACCTTGCGGTACGGCGTCTCGACGAAGCCGAACGCGTTGACCCGGCCGTAGGAGGCGAGCGAGCCGATCAGGCCGATGTTCGGGCCTTCGGGGGTCTCGATCGGGCACATGCGGCCGTAGTGCGAGGGGTGCACGTCGCGGACCTCGAAGCCGGCCCGCTCACGCGAGAGGCCACCGGGGCCGAGCGCGGACAGACGACGCTTGTGGGTCAGGCCCGACAGCGGGTTCGTCTGGTCCATGAACTGCGACAGCTGGCTGGTACCGAAGAACTCCTTGATGGAGGCGACGACCGGCCGGATGTTGATCAGCGTCTGCGGCGTGATCGCCTCGACGTCCTGGGTGGTCATGCGCTCGCGGACGACGCGCTCCATCCGGGCCAGGCCGGTACGGACCTGGTTCTGGATGAGCTCGCCGACGTTGCGCAGGCGACGGTTGCCGAAGTGGTCGATGTCGTCGACCTCGACCACGATCTCCTGGCCCGACGCGCCTTCCATGGCCTCTTCGCCGGCGTGCAGCTTGACCAGGTACTTGATGGTCGCGATGACGTCTTCGACGGTCATGACGCCGGCGTCCAGCGCCTGCTCGACCCCGAGCTTCTTGTTCACCTTGTAGCGGCCGACCTTGGCGAGGTCGTAGCGCTTCGGGTTGAAGTAGAGGTTCTCGAGCAGGGTCTGCGCGGCCTCGCGGGTCGGCGGCTCCCCCGGACGCAGCTTGCGGTAGATGTCGAGCAGCGCGTCGTCCTGGCCCTGGGTGTGGTCCTTCTCCAGGGTCTGGCGCATCGACTCGTACTGGCCGAACTCCTCCAGGATCTGGGAGTCGGTCCAGCCGAGCGCCTTGAGCAGCACGGTGACGCTCTGCTTGCGCTTGCGGTCGATGCGGACACCGACGGTGTCGCGCTTGTCGATCTCCAGCTCCAACCAGGCACCACGGGAGGGGATGACCTTCGCGCTGAAGATGTCCTTGTCGGACGTCTTGTCGACCTGGCTGTCGAAGTAGACACCCGGCGAGCGGACCAGCTGGGACACCACGACACGCTCGGTGCCGTTGATGATGAAGGTGCCCTTGTTGGTCATGAGCGGGAAGTCGCCCATGAAGACCGTCTGGCTCTTGATCTCGCCGGTCTCGTTGTTGGTGAACTCGGCCGTGACGAACAGCGGCGCCGAGTAGGTGAAGTCGCGCTCCTTGCACTCCTCGATGGAGTTCTTCGGAGGCTCGAACCGGTGGTCCCGGAACGTCAGGGACATCGAACCGGAGAAGTCCTCGATCGGCGAGATCTCTTCGAAGATCTCTTCGAGTCCGGACTTGGTGGGCACATCCTGTCCGCCCGCGAGGGCGGCCTCGACCCGTGCCTTCCACGCACTGTTGCCGAGCAGCCAGTCGAAGCTCTCGGTCTGCAACGCGAGAAGGTTCGGAACCTCCAGGGGTTCCCTGATCTTGGCGAAGGAGATGCGGAGCGGGGCAGTGGCGGCGCCGGGGTTGGTAGCGGAGGCGGTGCGCGAGGCGGCCAAGAGGGGTCCTTCCGAGGGCTCGGACTCACTATGCGCATACTGGACGGCCCGGGTTCATACACCGGGGTAAGTCAATAGGCAGCGCAAAGGGTCAGTGTAGCCACAAGGCACACCGCTGTCCAGCCCCTATGAAGGGCCGGTCCACCACCCGGATTCGTGAACCATCCGGCAACCGTGCTTCAGGGGTGCGTCCGAAGAATTGCGCGCCCCGATCCGTTCGTCAAGGGGTTGCTTTCCCCCTGACAGCCGACGGAACCCTTCCGAGCGCCGAGAAAACCGGACCTCCGTCCCGAACTCGCGGCCTGCGGCGAGAGTCTCGTCACAGTGGCCGACCGAGTCGTCGAGAAGCCTCGGTAGGCCGGAAAAACACGGTAGACCGCCGGTCCGACAACGCCCGGACGGCGCGCTTCGAACCGGCCGCGCGCGCCGTGGCGCACGCCCTCGGCGAGGACACGACGACGCTGGTGCGCGGGGGTTCGGCGACTGCTCAGGGTGTTGGGAGTATCACCCTTTCGGGCGAGGCCGATCGGGGCGGATCGGGCGCCGCGCGACCCCTTCCGATGACCCGTCGACGTCGGCGGACCGGGTGCGGGCGAGCCCGAAACCGGCCCCGAAAAGCCCGAAGGCGACCGCCCTGACGGACGATCGCCTTCGGTGATGCCGCCCGGGTGGGCGGCGTCGAATTACTTGACCTCGACCGAGGCGCCGGCGCCTTCGAGGGCGGCCTTCGCCTTCTCGGCGGCCTCCTTCGAGACCTTCTCCAGGAGCGCCTTGGGGGCGGAGTCCACGAGGTCCTTGGCCTCCTTCAGGCCGAGGCTCGTGAGCGCGCGCACCTCCTTGATGACCTGGATCTTCTTGTCGCCGGCACCCGTGAGGATGACGTCGAACTCGTCCTGCTCCTCGACGGCCTCGGCAGCGGCGCCGCCGCCGGCGGGGCCGGCGATGACGGCGGCCGGGGCGGCGGCCTTGACGTCGAAGGTGTCCTCGAACAGCTTCACGAAGTCCGCGAGCTGGATGAGGGGCATGGCCTTGAACTCTTCGATGAGCTCTTCGTGCGTGAGCGCCATGGTCGGCGTTCCTTCCTGATCAATTCGGCGGGTGCCGGGTGGTGTGGATGGGCGGGGGCGCTGCCCCCGGCGACGTCGGTCGCGACTGCCGAGCTACTCGGCGGTCTCGGCCTCCGCGGCGGGAGCCGGCTCGCCGGCACCGCCCTGCTCGACCTTGGCCCGGAGCGCGTCCGCGGTGCGGGCGAACTGCGAGAGCGGAGCCTGGAAGGTCGCCGCGGCCTTGGCCATGGAACCCTTCATGGCACCCGCCAGCTTGGCGAGCAGCACCTCGCGGGACTCGAGGTCCGCGAGCTTCTTGATCTCGTCGGCGCTGAGCGCCTTGCCCTCAAGGACGCCGCCCTTGATGACGAGAAGGGGGTTCGCCTTGGCGAAGTCACGCAGGCTCTTCGCGGCCTCCACGGGGTCACCCGTGACGAACGCGATCGCGGACGGGCCCTCGAGGAGGTCGTCCAGCTGATCGATGCCCGCCTCGTTGGCGGCGATCTTGGTCAGCGTGTTCTTCACCACGGCGTACTGCGCGTTCTCACCGAGCGAACGACGCAGCTCCTTGAGCTGCGCGACGGTGAGCCCGCGGTACTCGGTCAGCACTGCGGCGTTCGAGTCACGGAACTGGTCCGTGAGCTCGGCGACCGCGGCCGCCTTGTCGGGCCTCGCCATAGGGCTGGCCTCCTTCCGCGATGCGATTGCCGGTCGACCGTGGCGGTCGACCTGTGCCGGATGAATTCGCCGGTCCGCGGGGCGGAAGGGGTCCACACACGAAAAACGCCCCGGCGCAGGCGCACGGGGCGTACATCCTCGATCCACACGGCATCCGTATGTATCGGGGGTAACGTCTCACGTTCACACCTGCGCAGGCCGTCCGCGATGCGGAACCTTCGTTTGTCGACCCGCCTTGCGGCACGACGACAACGACCGACGGTCTTTGGCTTGAGGCAAAGGTACGCGACGGCACTCGTTCGGAGCAAATCGCTTCCGTCGGGCGGGCGGCGCGGGCTTCGCCGGCGCCCGGCGGCGCTTGGCAGTGCTTGGCGGCGCCGGGGCCGGGCGTGCCGAGGCCCGGCACACCGTGTGGGGTGCCGGGCCTCGTTCGCGTGCGGGGCGGATCAGACCGCCTCTTCCTCCACCAGGAGGTTGCGGGTGCGGTTGGGGTCGACCTGGATGCCGGGGCCCATCGTGGTCGAGACGCCGACCTTCTTGATGTAGCGACCCTTGGCGGCCGACGGCTTCGCGCGGAGCACCTCTTCGAGGGCGGCGGCGTAGTTCTCGACGAGCTGGGCGTCGTCGAACGTCGTCTTGCCGATGATGAAGTGCAGGTTCGAGTGCTTGTCGACGCGGAACTCGATCTTGCCGCCCTTGATCTCGTTCACGGCCTTCGCCACGTCGGGCGTGACCGTGCCGGTCTTCGGGTTGGGCATCAGACCACGCGGGCCGAGCACGCGGCCCAGGCGGCCGACCTTGCCCATGAGGTCCGGGGTGGCGACGACGGCGTCGAAGTCGAGCCGACCCTTGGCGACCTCGTCGATGAGTTCGTCGGAGCCGACGATGTCGGCGCCGGCGGCCTTGGCAGCCTCGGCACGGTCACCGGTCGCGAAGACCAGGACCCGGGCGGTCTTGCCGGTGCCGTGCGGGAGGATGACCGTGCTGCGGACCATCTGGTCGGCCTTGCGCGGGTCGACGCCCAGGCGCATGGCCACCTCGACGGTGCCGGCGAACTTGGTGGGCGAGGTCTCCTTGGCCAGGCGAACGGCCTCGAGCGGCGAGTAGAGACGCTCGTGGTCGACCTTGGTGTCGGCCTCGCGGTAGGACTTGCTGCGCTTCACTGAAAGCTCCTGGAATTCTGAAAGGAGTTGTGGTGGGAGCGGGTCGCGCGGACCCTTCCACTCCGCGAGTCGGTGGGCGTACGCACACCTTCTCGCGCTGTTTCGGTACTGCCGGAGTGCTGCGGGGGCTGGATCAGCCCTCGACCGTGATGCCCATCGAACGCGCGGTGCCGGAGATGATCTTCTCGGCGGCGTCGAGGTCGTTGGCGTTCAGGTCGGCCATCTTGGTCTGCGCGATGCCGCGGACCTGCTCGCGAGAGATCTTCGCGACCTTGGTCTTGTGCGGCTCGCCCGAGCCCTTCTCGACACCGGCGGCCTTGAGGATCAGGCGCGCGGCCGGCGGCGTCTTCGTCACGAAGGTGAAGGAGCGGTCTTCGTAGACCGAGATCTCCACCGGGACGATGTCGCCACGCTGCGACTCGGTCGCCGCGTTGTAGGCCTTGCAGAACTCCATGATGTTGACGCCGTGCTGACCCAGCGCGGGGCCGACCGGCGGGGCCGGCGTGGCTGCGCCGGCCTTGATCTGCAGCTTGATGATCGCTGACAGCTTCTTCTTCTTGGGAGGCATTTTTTCCGGGTCCTTCGACGAGATGTACGTCCCGATCACCACGCGGAGCGCGGACGTGTTCGGGCCCGCCACGCGGTGCGGCGCCCACTCAACGATAACCACCGTTGTGAGGGCGCCTTGTCCACCACCCGGATGCGGCCCCGGCGAACCGGGGCCCCACCAGGGGGAAGTATCAGTTCTTCTGGATCTGGTTGAACGAGAGCTCGACCGGCGTCTCGCGCCCGAAGATCTCCACCAGGCCCTTGACCTTCTGCGAGTCGGCGTTGATCTCGTTGATCGTCGCCTGCAGCGTCGCGAAGGGGCCGTCGATGACGGTGACCGAGTCGCCGACCTCGAAGTCGAGCACCTTGACCTCGGTGGTGCTCTTGGCGCCGCTGCCGCCGCCGGTCGCCTTCTCCTCCTCGGGGGCGAGGATCTTGACGACCTCGTCGAGGGTGAGCGGGAAGGGCTCGTGCGCGTTGCCGACGAAGCCGGTGACACCGGGGGTGTTGCGCACGGCGCCCCACGACTCGTTGGTCAGGTCCATCCGGACCAGCACGTAGCCGGGGAACTTGTTGCGCTTGACGGTCTTGCGCTGACCGTTCTTGATCTCGACGACCTCTTCCTGCGGCACCTCGACCTGGAAGATGTAGTCCTCCATGTTGAGCGAGGTGGTGCGGGACTCGAGGTTGGCCTTCACCCGGTTCTCGTAGCCGGCGTACGAGTGGATGACGTACCACTCGCCCGGGGCGCGACGGAGGACCTCCTTGAAGTCCTCGACGGGGTCGCCCTCGGCCGCCTCGGCGTCGTCGTCGGACTCGGACGCGTCGGCGAACTCGTCGTCGTCCTCGTCTTCGTCGTCGGCGAACTCGGCTTCCGCGCCCTCGGCGTCTTCCTCGCCGGCCTCGGCGTCTTCCACGTCGTCATCGGTGGAGACGGCCGGGGCCTCGGCCGCGTCCTCGAGGGCGATGTCCTCGAGAGCCGCGGCCTCCGCCTGCTCCGACAGGGTCCCCGTCTCATCGGCGGAGTTGTCGGCGGACAGGTTCGGGTCAGACACGTTGGGTGCTTCTTCCTGGCTGGGGGTCGAACGGTCGTTGCAGGCGCGCTGCGAGGGACGGGGCTCAGCCGAAGACGGCGAGCGCGGCCTTCGCGAAGGCGAGGTCGAGTCCGTAGACGATTCCGATGATCATCAGGCAGAACACGATGACCACGGTCGTGTACGTGCTCAGCTCGTTGCGGGTCGGCCAGACGACCTTGCGCAGCTCGGCAATGATCTGCCGGTAGAAGAGAGCCGCCCGCGCGAACAGGTTTTTCTTCTTCTGCTCCGGCTTGCCCGAGGAGCCCTTCGGGCGATTCGCCCGGCGACCGCCGGGGGGCACGTCGTCGGAGCCGTGGCCATCAGAGCTGCTGTGCTCAGGCGTAGCCGTGGAGCCGTGGGCCTCCGTCAACTCGTCCTCACCTGATCCGGTCCGACCGTGGATCACCGACGGGGTTGTCGGCGCCGACAGTTTGCGCTGACTGCGTGCACGTCACGGTCGATCCGAGGATCGACCGCTCTCGCACATCGCAGGGCACGAGGGACTTGAACCCCCAACCCCCGGTTTTGGAGACCGGTGCTCTGCCAATTGAGCTAGTGCCCTTCGTTTGGTCATCAACCTAGCGGAGTCACCGGCCCGAGAACACAGGATTTCGGGCGCGGCAGCACGCAGGTTGGGACCGCCAAGCGTCGAGTGTACGGGGTCGGGTGCGTCAGGTCGAACCCGTGCCGTGACGGTACCGAAGTTCGGGTGTGCTCGCGGCGCGGAATCGGCGTGCTCTCGGCGGGGGCGAATGCGACGATGGCCGGCATGACGGCTTCCACCCCCAGCTCCCCGTCCGCCGCGTCCGGGTCCGCGTCCCGGTCCGGATCCGCCGCCGGGCGACGGATCTCGGTCCGCGTCGGTGCCATCGCCGAGTCGGCGACGCTCGCGGTCGACGCCAAGGCCAAGGCGCTCAAGGCCGCCGGGCGTCCCGTGGTCGGCTTCGGCGCCGGCGAGCCGGACTTCCCGACGCCGGACTACATCGTGGACGCCGCGGTCGCGGCCTGTCGCGAACCGCGCTTCCACCGCTACACCCCGGCCGGCGGGCTGCCGGAGTTGAAGGCCGCGATCGTGGCCAAGACGCTGCGCGACTCGGGTCCGGCCGTGGATCCGGCACAGGTCCTGGTGACCAACGGCGGCAAGCAGGCCATCTACGAAGCCTTCGCGGCGCTGCTCGACCCGGGCGACGAGGTGTTGGTGCCGGCGCCGTACTGGACCACCTACCCCGAGTCGATCAAGCTCGCGGGCGGCGTCCCGGTGGCCGTGGTCGCCGACGAGACCACCGGCTACCTGGTGTCGGTCGAGCAGTTGGAGGCGGCCCGGACCGAGCGCACCAAGGTGCTGGTGTTCGTCTCGCCGTCGAACCCGACCGGCGCGGTGTACTCGCGGGCGCAGACCGAGGCGATCGGGCGCTGGGCGGTCGAGCACGGGTTGTGGGTGCTGACCGACGAGATCTACGAACACCTGGTCTACGACGACGCCGAGTTCGTCTCGATGCCGGTGGTGGTGCCGGAGCTGGCGGACCGCTGCGTGATCGTCAACGGGGTGGCCAAGACCTACGCGATGACCGGCTGGCGGGTCGGGTGGATCATCGGCCCCCGGGACGTGGTGTCGGCCGCCGCGAACCTGCAGTCGCACGCCACCTCCAACGTCTGCAACATCGCCCAGGCCGCCGCGCTGGCCGCGCTGAGCGGGGATCTGTCGGCGGTGGACACGATGCGGACGGCGTTCGACCGGCGCCGGCGCACCATCGTGCGGATGCTGAACGAGATCCCGGGCGTCGAGTGCCCCGAGCCCAAGGGCGCCTTCTACGCCTATCCGTCGGTGAAGGGGGTGCTCGGCCGGGAGATCCGGGGCGCGCGCCCCGCGACGTCGGCCGCGTTGGCGGGGCTGATCCTGGACGAGGTCGAGGTGGCGGTGGTACCGGGCGAGGCCTTCGGCACTCCGGGCTACCTGCGCCTGTCGTACGCGCTCGGCGACGAGGACCTGGTCGAGGGCGTACGCCGGATCGCCGAATTGCTGGCCGAGGCGAAGTAGCCGCACGTCGTCGTTCGTGTCCTCGTTCACGTCGGCGCCGCCGAAGTTTCCGCTCTCCTTCAGAGGGATCATCGGCGGTACCCCTCACGCGTGCGGGGCCGGTGGTCCATGATCTGTGGATGGATCGTCCCGCACGCGATGTCCGCACCCTCCCGAAGGCTCATCTCCACCTGCACTTCACGGGATCCATGCGGTCGGAAACCCTGTTGGAACTGGCGGACCTGCACGGTGTGCGGCTGCCCGACTCGCTGACCTCGGGCCGGCCGCCACGATTGCGGGCGACCGACGAACGCGGCTGGTTCCGCTTCCAGCGGCTGTACGACATCGCGCGCTCGTGTGTGCGCTCCGAGGACGACATGCATCGGCTGGTCCGCGAGGCGGCCGAGGACGATCGGGCCGAGGGGTCCGGGTGGCTGGAGATCCAGGTCGATCCGACCTCGTACGCGCCGCGGCTGGGTGGGCTGACCCCGGCGGTGGAGATCGTGCTGGACGCGGTGGAGGCGGCGCGGAAGGCTACCGGGATCGGGATCGCCGTGGTGATCGCGGCGAATCGGACCAAGCACCAGTTGGAGGCGCGTACGCTCGCGCGGCTCGCGGCGCAGTACACCGATCGTGGCGTGGTCGGGTTCGGGCTGTCCAACGACGAGCGGCGCGGGCGGGCGCCGGCGTTCGAGCGGGCCTTCGAAATCGCCCGGCACGCGGGGCTGTTCGCGAATCCGCACGGTGGCGAGTTGGACGGGCCGCGCAGCATCCGGGACTGCGTGGACGTGTTGGGGGCGCGGCGGCTCGGGCACGGGATCCGGGTGGTGGAGGATCCCGAGTTGATGGCGGTGTTGGCTCGGCGGCGGATCGTATGCGAGGTGTGTCCGGCCTCCAATGTCGCGCTCGGCGTCTACGACAAGGCGGCGGATGTGCCGTTGCGGACGTTGTTCGAGGCGGGGGTGCCGATTGCGCTGGGCGCGGACGACCCGCTGCTGTTCGGGTCGCGGTTGGCCGCGCAGTATGAGCTGGCCCGGGACGAACACGAGTTCACCGACGCGGAGTTGGCGGAGTTGGCGCGGCAGTCGATCCTGGGCTCGGTGGCGCCGGCGGAGGTGCAGCGGGCGTTGCTGGACGGGGTGGAGGGGTGGCTGGCGGGGTCCGGTGCGGTGGTGGGGGCGGGGGTTGTGCCCACCCGCCCAAGCGTTGCGTGAGGTGAAAGGCTGCGGGATTCGGGCAGGCGGCGAGCGAATCGGGCCCCGCGGCAGAGAGCATCGGGGTCGGGTCGAGCGCCGACGGCCGGGTGTGGGGTGTGGGTGGGCTGTGGGGTTTGGTGGGCGCGCCGGGGGTGGGGGCTCGTGGGGGTGGGTTAGAGCTTGGCGTTGATCAGGACCGGTTCGTTCGTGAGGGTGATGCCGAAGGTTGTTGCCACGCCGTCGCGGACCTCTCGGGCCAGGGTGAGGAGGTCTTCCGTGGTGGCTTTGCCGCGGTTGGTCAGGGCCAAAGTGTGTTTGGTGGAGATCCGGGCTCTGCCCTCGCCGTAGCCCTTGGTGAAGCCTGCCCGTTCGATCAGCCAGGCCGCGGAGGTCTTCACGTGGTCGGCGCCGGACGGGTAGCGGGGCGGGGTGACGTCGGGGCCCAGGTGTCGGGCGACGCGCGCGGTGAGGTCGGCGAAAGCGTCGTGGGTCAGGATCGGGTTGGTGAAGAAGGAGCCCGCGCTCCAGGTGTCGTGGTCCGCGGCGTCCAGGACCATGCCCTTGCCGCGGCGCAGTTCGAGTACGGCGGCGCGGGCGGCGGCCGGCGCGACCCGCTCCCCCGGCTCGACGCCGAGCATGCGGGCCAGTTCGGCGTAGCGGATCGGGGCCGAGCGGCCGTCGTCGTCGTGCAGCCGGAAGTGCACCCGCAGCACCACGAAGCGGTCGTCGCCCTTGAACACGCTGTGCCGGTAGGTGAAGCGGCAGTCGGCGGCGGTGAGGGTGCGCGGGCGGCGTTCGGTGCGGTCGTAGACCTCGACGGAGGTGATCGTCTCGGCGACCTCCTGGCCGTACGCCCCGACGTTTTGCACCGGGGTGGCGCCCGCGCTGCCGGGGATGCCCGCGAGGCATTCGATGCCGGACAGGCCCGCGTCGACCGCGGCGGTGACCACGTCGTCCCACGGCACGCCGGCGTCCACGCTCAGCTCGGTGCCGTCGATGCGCAGGCCCGTGGTGGCGATCCGCAGCACGTCGCCGGCGAAGCCGTCGTCGCCGACGACCAGGTTGCTGCCGCCGCCGAGCACAAGCAGCGGGATGCCCTGCTCGTCGGTGGCGCGGACGATCGCCAGGACCGCATCGGTGGTCGTGGCCGTGTGGAGCCGACGGGCCGGTCCGCCGAGGCGGAGGGTGGTCAGGGCGGCGAGGGGCGCGTCGATTTCAGGCTGCACCGTTGGATTCTCGCATCACCCGCCCGGCACCGGGCTCGGGCCGGCCGCGCCGGGGGGGCCGGGCACACCCGGCGCCTCGGGCCGAGGCCGGCCGCATCACGGCTGCCGGCACGCTCGGCGCCGGGGCTCGGCTCGGCCGCGTCGCGGCTGCCGGCACGCTCGGAGTCCGGGGCCGGGGCGGAGCGGGCCGCGGCTCCGGGCGCGCCCCGGCGCCTGGGCTCAGGCCAGTTGCACGATGGCTCTGGGTACGCCCAGGACCTTGGCGCCGGCGGCGGTGACCACGAGGTCCACGCGGGCCCGGCGGTCGTCCAGGAGCACCGCGACCTTGCCGGTGACCTCGATGGTCGCGCCCTCGACGGTGTCCGGGACCACGACCGGCTTGGTGAAGCGCACGCCGAATTCGACCAGCGCGCCCGGGTCGCCGAGCCAGTCGGTGACCACGCGGGCGGCCTCGGCCATGGTGAACATCCCGTGCGCGATCACGTCGGGCAGGCCGACGTCGGTCGCGAATCGGCCGTTCCAGTGGATCGGGTTGAAGTCGCCCGACGCGCCCGCGTAGCGGACCAGGGTTTCCCGGGTGACCGGGAAGCTGCGCGTGGGCAGTTGGGTGCCGACCGCGACGTCGTCGAAGGAGATCTTGGCGGTCATGGTCAGCCCTCCGATTCGTCGGCGGCGCGGGCCACCAGGCTCGACAGCGCGGTGACGATGTGCTCGCCCTCCACGGTCCTGACTTCGGCGCGGGTGGTGAGGACGTCGTTGCCCGCGAGGGACTTGATGTCGTCCACGGTGGTCACCACGGTCAGTCGGTCACCGGCGCGCACCGGTCGGGTGTACGTGAACTTCTGGTCGCGGTGCACCACACGCGAGTAGTCCAGGCCCAGTTCGGGGTCGTACACGACCTGGTCCGCGGCGCGCATCGTGACCACGATCGCGAAGGTCGGCGGCGCGATCACGTCGGGGTGGCCGAGCGCCTTGGCCGCCTCGGGGTCGTTGTACGCGGGATCGGGGTCACCGATCGCGGCGGCGAACTCGCGGATCTTCTCCCGACCCACCTCGTACGGCTCGGTGGGCGGGTAGGTCCGCCCGATGAACTTCGCGTCCAGCGGCATAAAAGCGGTTCTCCCTGGTGGAGGCGGCGGTGGCCGGCGAGCCGGCGGGGCAACGCTGCGGAGAATACGACAACGAGGCCACCCCCCTCGTGGGGAGTGGCCTCGTCGGTGTCGGAGTGCGAAACGCCTAGCGGGTTTCGCGGTGCGCGGTGTGCGCGTTGCAGCGGGGGCAGTGCTTCTTCATCTCAAGACGGTCCGGGTCGTTGCGCCGGTTCTTCTTGGTGATGTAGTTCCGCTCCTTGCACTCCACGCAGGCCAGCGTGATCTTCGGGCGGACGTCGGTGGCAGCCACTGGAGTGCCTTCCTTGCGGTCAGGGGTGAATACAGCAAAAGCAGCCGATGCGGAGTCTCCCCCGAATCGGCTCGCTTGGTAGCGGCGACCGGACTTGAACCGGTGACACAGCGATTATGAGCCGCTTGCTCTACCGTCTGAGCTACGCCGCCTCGACGAGGCCCCCACCTGTTGCCAGGTGGGGATCCCATCGTCTGAGCCCCAATACGGAATCGAACCGTAGACCTTCTCCTTACCATGGAGACGCTCTACCGACTGAGCTATTGGGGCGAGCAGGAAAACCATACACGCTGCCCGACACCGATCGGAAATCGATTGGCGCAACGCCCCCTGCCTCAGCCCTCGGTGGACCAAACAGCCCTGGTCAGAGCCCCTTCGACGGTTTGCGCGTACACGGCAGCGGCCAGCCACGCAGTGGACAAAAGGTCGTTGTCGCCCGCGCGAAGACGCCCGAAAACATCCCGTTCGCGGCCCGCCGCGACGTGCGTCAGACGCTCCACGAGCACGGCCCCCGTGGCCAGCCCCACCCGGCGCAGTCGGGCGGTGTCGCCGGCGGTGGAGCCGGCCAGGGCCAGGACGGGACGGCCACCGCTGATCGCGCGTTCCACGTGACGGTGCATCAGGTAGAGCGGGGCGGGCGGGGGTTCCTCGGCCGCGCCGAGTATGGACGGGGTCGGGTCGGCGGCGGGCAGGTCGGCGCGGTGCAGGCGCTCCAGGCCCAGGTCGATCCGGCCCAGGCGGTCCTCGGCGAGGCGCAGGGTCGGGCCCTCGCCGGGCGCGACGCCGACCGCGAGCGCCCGGATCGCCCGGTCGGCGCCGGGTTCGAGGCGGCCGATCACGCGCAGGCGCAGTCCGGGACGGTCGGCGAGCAGGCGCAGGTTGTCCCGGTAGGCGAAGACGGGGTCGGCGTGCGCGACGAGCAGGTGTACGGACTGCCCGGCGCATTCGGCGAGCAGGCGGTCCCGGGCGCCGGGGGTGGTGCCGAGCACGGTGACGTCGAGGAAGAGCAGGTCGGCGCCTGCGGGGCGGTCGTCGGGGGGCAGGTCGCGGTGGCCCACGATCCGGTCGATCTGGGCGGACAGCGGCGTCTCCCACAGGGCGCGCAGCGGTTCGTCGGTCCAGGCCGCGCCGCTCGCGCGCGCGGCGCGGACGGCCTGGCCGGCGCCGAGCCGACCGTTGGCGGAGACGGTGGCACCGGAGACGACGAGGCCGGCGCGGGTGAGCGCGACCGGGTCGATCGAGGTGTCGCCGAGCCGGATCGCGCGGGTGGCGGCGCCGACCGCGCGGTCGGCGCCGCCGGGGGCGACGTCGCCGATGGTGCGCAGGGTGCCGGCGGGGTCGACCGTGGTGGTGACCGCGCCGGCGAACCCCCGGGCGGTCAGGACGGGTTCGGTGAACAGGCCGTACAGGCGCAGCGAGCCGGCCGGGGCGTAGGCGCGGCGGGAGGTGCCGCGCAGGAGGTCGAGGGACTGCGGGTAGGTCGCCGCCGGGGTGCGCAACGCGTGGGCCACGTCGAGCAGTTCGCGCATGGCGGCGACGAGGTCGGCGAGCCGGTACGCGGGGTCGCGGTCGCGGGCGGCACGCAGGCCGGTGGCCACCGTGACGGCCGCGGCGGCGGCGCGATGCAGGCCGGCAAGGCGGGCGGTGTGCGCGGCGCGCAGCAGGCCGGCCTGGAGTACGGCGC
Source organism: Embleya sp. NPDC059237 (assembly GCF_042754105.1). NCBI lineage: Bacteria > Bacillati > Actinomycetota > Actinomycetes > Kitasatosporales > Streptomycetaceae > Embleya > Embleya sp. NPDC059237. Next base: position 262,788 of record NZ_JBHZAE010000012.1, read on the forward strand.
CGGCGCCGTCGACTCCGGCGTCGACGATCGCGGCGCCGGCGGTCCAGAGGGCGTCGGCGGCGGTGCGTTCGGCGGGGGTGGGCTCGGTGGGGGTGGGCTCGGTGGGGGTGGCGGACTCGGCGGTTGCTTCCGCCGGTTCCGTGGGCTCGGTTGTGGTGGGCGCGTCGGGTGTGGCGGTTTCGTCGGGGGCTTGGGGCTCGGCCACCGGGGCCGCGGCGGCTGCTGCGGCGCGGTGTACGCAGGCGGGGGCCAGCAGGCAGCTGCAGCGCAGGTCGGCGGTGGTGGTGACGGCTCCGGTCGGGATGTACAGGGTCAGTTCGGCGTCCTCGCCGACGGTGATCCGCACCGTGTCGCCGTCGTGTTCGATCGGGCAGGCGGCGAGTTTGCCGATCGCGGCGTCGAGGCGTTTGCGCAGGCGCGGGGTGAGTGCCTCGACGATGTCGGCGGTGACGTCGGGGGCGACCGGTGGGAGGCCCTGCGTGCTCATCGGACCTTCTCTCCGACCCAGCGGGCCAGTTCGGTGGGGCTCAGCGCGGCGACCGGCATGCCGGCGGCGACCAGTCGGCCGGCGACGGCGGTCGAGTAGCGCGGTCGTCCGGCGTCGTCCAGGCTCGCGCAGCCGAGGATGTGGCAGCCCGAGGAGGCGAGCGCGCGGACCTCGGCGAGCAGGCCGCCGATCGGATAGCCCTCCTCGAAGTCGCTGACCACGGCGATCAGGGTGCGCGAGGGCACGGTGACGAGGTCGCGGGCGGCGCGCAGGCCGGCGGCGATGTGGGTGCCGCCGCCGACCTTGACCTCCAGGAGCAGGCCGAGGGGGTCGTGGACGTGTCCGGTGAGGTCGATGACCTCGGTGGAGAAGGTCAGGAAGTGGGTGCTCAGGGACGGGACGCCGGCCATGATCGAGGCGGTGAGCGCGGACCAGATGGTCGACGCCTCCATCGAGCCGGACACGTCGACCACCAGGATCAGCCGCCAGTCGTTGCTGCGGCTCGCACGGGTGCGGAAGATCGGCTTCTCCGGTACCACGAGCACCGAGCCGTCGGCGGCGCGGCGGGCGGTGGTGAGGTTGGCCCGCAGGGTGCGCGGCAGGTCGAGCGCGCCGCCGGGGCGGCGGGTGGGCCTGGGGGTGGTGATGCCGGTGAGCGCGGGGCGCAGCCGGGTGGCGAGTTCGCGGGCGAGTTCGGCGACGATGCGGGCGATCAGCGGGCGGAGGAGGGCGAGTTTGCTCTCCGGGAGGCCGCCGGCGTGGGTCAGGACGGTCTTGAGCAGGTCGACGGAGGGGCGGGCGGCGGCGGGGTCGAGGTGGGTGAGCACATCGGTGCGGCCCGCTGACGCGGCGGCGGCCAGGACCTCCTCGCGGACGGCCGGGCCGAAGAGGGCGATCAGGTCCTCGGACCATTCGCGGACGCCGGGGTAGGGGGCTTCGCGGCCGGCGCCCGGGGCGTCGCCGAGGTCGCTGCGGGAGCCTTCGCCGTGGCCGGTGCCGTATAGCTCGTCGAGCGCGCGGGCCATGCCGGATGCCTTTGGGGGGAGGCGGTCGGATTGGCGGCCGAGGATGAGTTTCCAGCGTTGGGCGGGGGGGAGGTCGTGGGTTTGTTCCCACCCGCCCACCCGTTCCGCGAGACCCGCAGGCTGCGGATTTACGGCATCGGCCGAGCCGGATTGGCCTCGCGGCCGCCCGTCGGGAGCGGAAAGCACGGCGACGGGCACGGGGTTCGCGGGCTGCGGAGCCACGGTGTTGGCCTGGGCGGATTGGTCCTGCGAGGCGCCGGTGGCGGGAGCCGGGACGAGACCGGGGTTCGCGGGCTGCGGAGCCATGGCGTTGGCCTGGGCGGATTGGTCCTGCGAGGCGCCGGTGGCGGGAGCCGGGACGAGACCGGGGTTCGCGGGCTGCGGAGCCACGGTGTTGGCCTGGGCGGATTGGTCCTGCGAGGCGCCGTCGGCGGGAGCCGGGACGAGACCGGGGTTCGCGGGCTGCGGAGCCATGGCGTTGGCCTGGGCGGATTGGTCCTGCGAGGCGCCGGTGGTGGGAGCCGGGGCTAGACCGGGGTTCGCGGGCTGCGGGGCCACGGTGTTGGCCTGGGCGGATTGGTCCTGCGGGGCGCCGGTGGTGGGAGACGGGGCGAGGGTGGGGTTCGGGGGCTGCGGAAGGGCGGGGGTCGGGGGTTGCGGGTTTGGTGTGTCGGGCTGGGTTTGTGGGCTGCCGGTGGTGGGGGTGGGATGCGAGGGCTGGGGATTTGTGGCGTCGGCGAGGGGCGATTGGGCTCGCGCGCCGCTGGAAGCGGCTGGGGTGGGGTTCGTGGGCTGCGGGTTCGTCGTGCTCGTGGTTGGGACGGGGGGTGGGAGGAGGGCTCGTTGGAGTAGGGCTGATTTGGCTGTCAGGTCGGTGCTGGTCCATAGGGCCAGGGTGATGGGGTCCGCGTCGGTGTCGACTCGGTCGCCCAAGTGGTCGGCCAGGGTGGCCAGGACTCGGTCTCGGGCGGCGGGGGTCAAGGTGTCGAAGCCGCCTCTCAGGGCCGGGAGGCGGTCCAGGAAGGGGCGGTCGGGGAGGGTGTCGACGCGGTCCAGGAGGGGGGTGAGGATCGGGCCGCCCGCCTGGAGGAGGGGGCCGGCCGCGGTGAGCAGGCCGGTGAGGCGGCGGGTCAGTTCGGCTCGGGTCGCCGGGGTGGTCGCGGTGTCGATCCAGGAGCCGATCCGGTCGCCGAGGGTGGTCGGATCCTCGTGCCCGAGCAGGACTCGGACGGCGCCTGCGGCGGCGGACATCAGCGGCGAGCCGTCGGCGGCCAGGCGGGCCAGCCCGGCGGTCAGCCGGACTCCGCCGAACACGTCGGCGCGTCCGGCGAGGTCGGCCAGCGCGCGGGCGTCGGCCGGGTCGTCGGATCCGGTCAGGCCGTCGAGGTGGCGGACGGCGGCGGTGAGGAGGATGCGGGTGATCTCCTCGCCCGATCCCGACCCCGACCCCGACTCCGGTCCCGGGGCCGTGGGGGCCTTTGGGTCGCCGGACTCCGTGTACTCGTCGGCCGTGCCGTGGGGTGCCTCGTCGACCGTGGCCTTCGCCGAGGCGGTGTCGGGGACGGGGAGGCCCAGGTGGCCCTGGTGGATGCGGTCGGTGAGGGTCAGGGCCGCGAGGAGGTCGGGGAGGCCGGCGATCGTGGGGAGGGACTCGGCGGTTTCGGCCAGGCGGGTCGCGGTGAGGTCCGGCAGGCCGCAGGCCGCGGCGCGTTCGAGGCCGGTGAGGACCTGGGCGGCCGTGGGGCCGCCTTCGGCGAGTTCCTGGTGGTGTTGGGCACGGAGGGTGCCCTCGGCGGCCTGTTCCGGGGTGACGCCACGCGTGCCGGCCGCGTCGAGCAGGGCCGCCACCGACGGCGTCCAGCGCACCCGCCAGCGAGTGGTGACCGCGTCCGCGCCGCCGGTGCCGACCACCGCGGTCGGCTCGGCGTAGGGGATGCGACAGGTCGTCAGTTGTTGCAGGAGCAGTTCCCGGCGCCGGTCGCGGTCGCTGCGCAGCGGGTCCAGGCGCAGGTCGCGCTCCGCCGGGTCGGTCGGTCCGGGCAGGCCCAGTTCGGTGATCCGGCGCTCCACCTCGGGCCCCAGGCCGCTGCGCGGCGCGGCCGGTGACGGGCGTCCGGCCCGCGTGCCGACCAGCACCCGTTCCAGGGCGCGGGCGACCGAGCGGCCCCGGCCCAGCGGCTCGCCGTGGGTGAGCACGGTCTGCGTCGCTTCGAGCAGTTCGCCGCGCCCCGCCGCCGGCAGGCCACGCAGGTTCGCGAGGTCGCCGGCGATCCGGACGATCTCGCGCGCGTCGACCGGACCACTGGGGTGTCCCTGGCCGCGCAGATCGGTGCAGATCCGTACCGCCGCGCCGATCAGCGCCTCGCGCAGCGCGGCGGGGTCGCCGGCCGATTCCAGGACGGACTGCTGCCACTCGGGGTCGCGGATGCCGGCGGGGTAGCCGGAACGGGAGTCCAGGAGCGGGTAGGTGTACGGGATCAACGACATCGTCACGTCGGCGATGTCGCCGGTGGGCGGTTCCGCGTCGCCGTCGAGCAGGGCCGGTGCGTGGAACGCGCCGAGCACCACGGTGACCCGCGTCGCCCCGGCTTCCTCGGCCGCGCGCAGCGTGGACCGCATCCACGCCTCGCGACGCAGGTCGACCGGGTCGATGCCGCCCGTGTCGCGGCGCAGCGCCCAGCCGACGGTGAGCGCGGCGCGGCGGATCGCCTCGGCGGACGAGCCGGGCGCGGTGGCCTCGACCAGCCGGTCCCACAGGTCGTCCCCGGCCCGGCCGGTGAGCCGGTCGCGTAGCGCCGCGTGCAGCCCGCCGCCCCGCGCGTCGGTGTCCCCCGCGTCCGCCCCCGGGCCGGCCGCCCGGTCCCACCCGGGGTGGCCCAGCGGGAGGTCGCACGGGATCGCCGGCACGCCGTTGCGCGCGGCCCAGCGCAGCGCGGCCAGTTCCGGCGAGAAGTCGGCGAAGGGGTAGAAGCCGAGCCCGTGCGGTCCGGTCCCGGCCAGCGCGATCGGCGCCCGGGTGTCCTCGTGCGCGAGCCATTCCAACCAGGGCGCGGCCTCGTGCGGCAGTTCGACGAGCAGCACGTCGGGCCGGGCCTCGTCGAGCAGCGCGGGCACCGCGGCAGCGAGCGAGGGCGCGTGGTGGCGCACGCCGATCAGGTGGGGCCGCCGGGACGCGGCAAGGCGCGCGGCGGCCGGACGGGCCTCGTCGTTGGGCCCGTCCGTACGTATGGTCGACACCTCGTCAGCCCTCCAGGACTCCGCGCAGGTCCCACAGGGTGCGCCAGGTGGCCGAGCCGTGTTCGGCCCGTCGGCGCACCGCCGCGTCCCAGTAGGAGAGCAGCCGGGCCGCGTCGGCCGGGTCGTCCTTCTTCGCGACGCCGAGCAGGTGCCCCGGCAGCAGGCTCAGCACGTCCCGGTCGCCCGGGAAGTAGGCCGCGGCCAGCGCGAGCGAGGAGGCGACGGAGACCGCCTCGGCGGTGCTCAGCACGGTGGACGGGCGTTCGATCTCCCAGCCCTCGGCGGAGCGGCCGGTGCGCAGGTCGCGGAACGCGGTGACCAGCACCTCCAGGACCGTGTCGTCGACGGCGTACGCCGTCCCGGTGCGTTCCACCGCGGCCTTGGCCTGGCGGCGCACCAGCGCAGTCTCCGCGTCGTGGTCGCCGATCGGGCCGACCGTCTCGAAGTTGAACCGGCGCTTGAGCGCCGCGGACATCTCCGAGACGCCCCGGTCGCGCAGGTTCGCGGTGGCGATCAGGGTGAAGCCGGGCGCGGCGTGTACCTGCGCGTCGGGGCCGCCCGCGAGTTCGGGGACCGCGATCCGCCGTTCCGAGAGCAGCGACACCAGCGCGTCCTGTACCTCGGGCAGGCAGCGGGTGACCTCCTCGATCCGGGCCACCGCGCCCGTGGTCATCGCGGTGAGCACCGGCGAGGGCACCAGGGCGCCGCGGCTGGGGCCCTGGGCAAGCAGCAGCGCATAGTTCCAGCCGTACTTGAGCTGGTCCTCGGTGGTGCCCGCGGTGCCCTGCACGGTGAGCCCGCTGGTGCCGCAGACGGCGGCGGCGAGCAGTTCGGACAACATCGACTTGGCGGTGCCGGGCTCGCCCACCAGGAGCAGGCCGCGTTCGCCGGCGAGGGTGACCACGCAGCGCTCGACGAGGGCACGTTCCCCGACGAACTTGGCGCCGATGGTCAGGGCGCGGGGCAGGCCCTCGACCGGTTCGGGCAGCTTGAGTTCGTCGCCGCTGCCCATCACGAAGGTGACCACGGCGCGCGGGGTCAGCCGCCAGGCCGGCGGGCGCGGGCCCCGGTCGTAGGCGGCCAGGAACGCCAGTTCCCGGGCGTACAGGTCCTCGGGCGGGTGTATCTGGCGTGCCCCGGCGGCGGGTTCGGTTGCGGTTGCCATCAGCGGCGGCCCTTCCGGGTGGTGCGGGTGACGAGTTCCTCGAAGCCTGGCGCATCGCCGTCCTGCACGCGCCGCCAGGCCCGGTGGAACAGCTCGGGCACGGGCAGGTCGGGCACGATCATGCCCTGCCCGGGCTTCGGATAGAGCCCCTCCTTCCAGACCTCCAGGGGCAATGCGGGGCTCTTCAGCGCGTTCCAGCCGCCGGGCAGGAACAGGGAGCGGCCGGCTCGGGCCCGCTTGGCCTCCAGGACGAGGTCGGTGCCGGCGAGTTCGGTCCGGGCCTTCTTCAGCCGGGCGGGCTTCCAGCCGGTCCAGCGGGCGACCTGACGATCCGTCGGATCCGGCAGGGCGAGCAACTGGAGGTACAGCACGGCGGCGTCCTCGCCGATGCCGTGCGTCTTGGCGACCTCGGCGACCAGCTCGGGCACCGAGTGGCTCGGGTCCTGCGGGACACCGGGCGGGCCGTCGGCGCGCAGGAGCGTCTCGAAAGCGGGGTCGAGGATGCGGCGGAAGGCGGCGAAGGCGACGGACTTCGCCTCGCCGCGCAGCGCGATCAGCCGATCGAACCACGGGTCGTCGGCGCCGGTGAAGCCGGCGGTGCGCACCAGGGTGAACTCGTTGTCGGTGTACCAGGGGCGCAGCCAGAAGCGGTCCTCGATCCGGAGCACGCCGTCGGGGTCGGTGCCGCCGGTGGCGGGTAGTCCGGCCGCCTCGCGCAACAGGGTGGAGGTGGCGCCGCGTTCGGCGTACTCGACGTCCAGGTCGACCACCAGGCCCGGGTCGGCCACCCGCTTGCGCAGCAGGTCGAGCACGCGCGGCAGCTGCGGGCGCAGCGGATCGCCGTAGGGCAGCCGGTAGGCCAGCCAGGCGAGCGCGGTCACGGTCTGGCCAAGGGTGTGGCCCGCGGGCACGGCCGCGGGGTCGGAGGCGACGAGGTTGCCGTCCTTGTCGACGCTGTGGGTGGAGGTGCCGGTGATCCACCGCTGGGATTCGGGGGTGAGGACGTACTCGAACGCGGCGGCGGCGATGCCCCGGACGTCCGCGGCGACCTCCTCGGGCAGCCGCAACACCCGCCCGAAGGCGGCCTCCCAGGCGCGGCTGCCGGCCGCGATGTCCCAGCCGCTCGTCCACAGGGCGGCGACGTCCTCGGGCCGCTCGGGCACCAGCGCGCCCTGGACGCCGGTGCGCGCCGCGCGGTCGAGCCGGTCCAACTGCTCGCGGGCGGTGGTCGCCTCGGCCGCCTTGAGGCCGAGCACCGCCCGGCGGTCCTTGTCCATGTCGCCCGCGACCAGCCCGGCGAGCAGCACGCTCGCCTCGGCGCGGCCCAATCCGGTGCCCTCGGTCAGGGCGGACACCGCTTCCGGTCGCCACGGGACCGGGCCGTGGGCACGAATGCCCTCGACGACGGCGGCGACCCGCTCGGGGGACATCGGCTCGCGGTAGCGGTGTTCCTCGTGCGTGGTGAAGCCGTCGACCGCCTCGAACCGGCCCGACGGGTCGTGGTCGAGCGCGAGCCAGTGCTGCGTGTCGTTGCCGTAGGTGTACTGGCTGTCCAGGATGATCACGGTGCGGTCGGCGCGGCGCAGGACCTGTCCGATGCGCTTGCGTTCCTTCTTCTTGCCGGAGGGCTCGCACAACACGACCCGGCGCAGCGTCCCGGCGGGGGTGCCCAGCGGGCCGGCGGCGAGCGCCTCCAGGAGCAGCAGCAGCGAGGCGCGCTGTGTGTCGGGTGTGAGCGGCGACAGGGCCCGGGCGACCATCGCGGCGCGGTGGTCGAGCAGGTCGTGCCAGGCGGCCACGTGGGGTTCCCGCAGCTTCTCGGGTTCGGTGGTCCATTCGGCCGGGCCGTCGGTACGCGCCAGCGCGGCGGCCACCGCGGTGATGTGTTCGAACGTGGTCCAGGTGCCCTGGCCCTGGTTGCCGTAGTAGCGGCAGCCGACGCCCGCGATGCCGGCCACCGCCGCGCACAGTTCGTTGTCCCGGCCGTACGCGGGGCCGGTGGGCACGGCGCGGGGCTGCCGCTCCTTGCGGTTCACCTTGCCGAAGTCGCGCAGTCGTTCGGCGAGTCGGGCGGTCTCCCCGGCCAGCGAGGCGACGCCGCGGACCAGACCGGCGTGGGTGATCGCGGGCAGCAGGCGGCGCACCGGTTCGGTCCGGATCGTGGCCGGCTTGGCGGGCTTGTTCGCCGACCCCTTCTTGGCGGCCTCGTACGCGGCCCGGGCGCGCTCGCGGTCCGCGCGCACCTCCTCGACCAGTACGCCGGCCTGCTCGTGGGTGATCGCGCGCAGCGCCAGCGAGCCGGCCTCGTCGCGCGGTCGCAGCGCGTGCCAGAACGCGGGCGCCGGCACCACCCGGGTGCCGGCGGCCAGTCCGGAGCCGGACCCGCAGTGGCCGAGCAGCACGCCCTCGTGCCACAGCGTCACGGCGCCGTTGTGCGGGGCGACCGCGGTGGGGGCCGCGCCGCCGGGCAGGCGCAGCGCGCCGATCGGAATCTCCAGCGGCCGCTGGTCCCAGTGCCGCCGACCGCGCACGGGCGCGGTCACGGTGCGGCCGTCGACCGAGCCGGTGGTGAGGGTGTCACCGTCGATCCTGACCCAGCGGCCCAAGAGCGTGCCGTCGGTGCCGAACGGGGTCTGCTCCAGGCCGGGCAGCAGCGGCAACAACTCGCACGCGTCGGGCACCAGCGAGCCGCCGTCGGCGACCGCCGCGGCGAACGGGGCGGGCAGCGAGGCGCGGCCGTGGGTGCCGGTGGTCGGGTCGAACTCGGTCCACTTGCGGTCCGACCGCTCGTAGTCGAGCGACCAGTGGGTGGTGCCGTCGGTGAGCACGCCCCGGCGCGCGGGCAGCTTGGTGTCACCCGCGTACAGCGGCCGGCCGCCGGTGGTCACCCCGCCGCCGGGCAGCGCGAGGGAGAGCATGGTGCCGTCGGAGCCGTTGTTCGGCGGTCCGCCGAGCAGGAACGTCTCGGTCGGGCGCGCGGACCAGTAGCCCTCCCATTCGTAGTCGGTGTTGTACCAGGCGACCAGGAGTTGTCCGTCGACGTAGCGGTACTGGGTGCGCTGCCAGCTGGTGCGGTCCTTGGGCACGCGCGGTTCGTGGTCGAGCAGGATGCCCTCGGGGCCGACCACGAGCGCGCGCTTGTCGGTGGAGAGCACGAGCGCGGGCCAGGACTCGTCGATCCGGATGTCGCCCTTGCGGCCGAGCAGTTCGACGGCCTCGTCGAGCGCGGGCCAGCCGAGTTCGTCGTAGACGCCGGCACGCAGCGTGGTCGCGAGCAGCGCGACCGCGTCGAACGCGCGGACGCGGGCGACCAGGTCGGGGGTCACGTCCTCGACCACACCGCGGAAGCCGTCGAGCAGCGTGAGTTCGCGCTCGGCGTCGGGCAGGCCGGCGGCGGAGGCGAGTCGTTCGCCCATCTCGGTGAGTCGGCGGGCGAGCACGGGGCGCAGCACGGGGTGGGCGGCGGTGGCCGGCTGGTGCTTGGCGTTCAGGCCGCCGACGGCGATCAGGAGCAGGGCCCGGAATCGTTCGTCGGCGGCGACGGCGGCCAGCTCGCGCCGGCCCTCGGCCTCGTCGTCCCACCACTCGCCCAGGCCGAACGTGCACTTCGGGTCCGGGTCGGTCACGGGTATGCGCTCGGCCAGGGCCAGGTCCAGCAGGTCCAGGTCGACGCCGGAGCGGTAGCGATTGCCGCCGAACAGGGCGACCGGTACCGCCTCGGCGCGCAGCGTGTCGGCCATCCGGGCGACCAGCGCGGCGGTGCGCGCGCTGCGTCCGGTGTAGCCCCAGCCGCGCTGACGGTGCGCGGCCCAGCGGGTGACCCACTGGGCCCGGACGCCGGGTTCGAGGTCGCCGCCGACGAGCAGGTCCAGGACGCCGGCGTCGTCGAGCAGGTCGAGCCAGAAGTCGTCGATCTCGGCGTCGGACGTCGAACCGCCGGGGGTGGGCAGGATGTCGAGGAGGCGGGCCCGCGACTCGGGTTCGGCGCCGGCCAGTGCCGCGATCGGGGCGCGGTTGACCTTCCAGAAGGACAGCGGCGCGCGGGCGATCGCGGGGGTGGCGAGCAGTTCGCGCAGCAGCGCGCGCTCCTCGGCGGTGTGGTCGCCGCCGGCCGCGCGGATCAGCGCGCGGGCGTCCTCGGCCAGGCCGGCGTACGGCGGCATGCCCGCGGTGCAGCGCTCGACCGCCAGTTGGCGGAACTGTACCCATGCCTCGGCGGGTCCGAGGCGGGCGGCGAGCGACTTGGCGTGCTCCTTGAGCGCCTTGGCGGTCAGCGCACCGGCGAAGGCGAATTCCAGGAAGACCGCGCGCAGCCGCTCCTCCTCGATCGCCAGGTTGTGCACCCGCTCGGCCTCGCGGGCCTTGCCGAAGAACGCGGACGCGTAGGTCTTGTTGTCGTGCTTGAGGAAGATCCGCGCGGCCTGCTCGTGGAAGGTGGGCAGGAAGTGCGGTACGGCCCGGCCGAGGCGGACCGCGAGCTGGTCGAAGCCGTCCTTGGCCGCGCCGGGCTTGGTCTTGGCCTGGCGGTCCAGGCGTTCGATGTCACGGACCAGGGCCAGTGCGTGGTGTCCGTTCGCCGGGTCGTTGACCAGTGCCCAGGCGGGGAAGCCGAGCGCCTCGCGGCGGACCTGGCCGACCTCGGGGGCGTCCGCCTCACGGGTCAGCCCCAGGAAGCCGAGCGCCAGGTCCTCGGCCTCGCCCAGGGTGCTCGGGACCAGCCGGACGATCGGGCGGTCGCCGAACGCGGGGTGCAGGTAGGTGCGCACGGTGAGCGTGTCGATGTCGTCGCCGGCGAGGGTGCCGACGGGCAGGACGGCGCCGGCGTCCAGCAGGACGCGCGACGGGTCGGGGGTGGTGCCCGTGCCGGTGGTGTTCATGCCGCGTCCTCCGTGGTTTCGATCGTGCGGCCCGCGTACAGCGCGGCGCCCATGCGCATGCCCTCCGACCAGGCCACCGGCGGCACCCGGTCGAGGGTCAGCGTGGCGCCGTCCTCGGTCCAGGCGACCGAGCCGGTCTCGGTCGAGTCGTAGCCGTCGTAGTCGCCCAGCCACATCCGCGCCTCGATCTCGCGGCCGCCGTCGAGCACGGTGCACACGGCTTGGCCGCCGCGCACCTGGTAGCCCAGCTGGGTGGCCCGGCCGATCAGAAAGCGCAGCTGGTCGTAGCGTCCGCCGGCGAACTCATCCACACCGGTGCGGGCGGCGTCCACGTCGGCGGGGCGGTGCCACACCTCGCGGTAGAGCTGCTGGACGCGCTGCTCGACGCCGAGTTCGACGGCGAATTCGCGCAGGTCGTCGAGGTCGTCGAGGAGCACGGGGTGCGGGATGCGGATGGTTTGCGCGTCGAGGTAGACGGTGTCGCCGTCGGGGTCGACGATGCCGACGCCGCGCTCGGGGTCCGCGCCGCGCAGGAATCCGGCCACCGCGCCGTCCTCGTCGGTGGTGACCACCAGGTCGCGCAGCACCCGCTGCCAGGCGGGATCCGGCCACACCCGGGCCAACACCGCGACCGGGACCGGAAGCGAGCCGATCATCCAGCGCTCCACCGCGTCCAGGCAGGCCCGATCGTGCCGATCCAGCCACTCGACGAGCTGGCGCAGGCCCACCACGGCCGGATCGTCGGCGAGTTTCCCGGGCACCGACTTCAGTTGCCGCCCCTTGGCGTTGCGGCACACCACCTTGCCGTCTTCCAAGGCGACCTCATAGTCGCCCGCCCGGATCCATCCCACGATCGTTCCCCTCCACGCATGTGTGCGAATGTCGGTGACAACCCGTCAACTGCCCAGCGGCACAAGGCGCTCGGCGCCCGTGATCAGGTTGGCGGGAACGTTAGCCGTCGATTCCGACAGCGCCGTCACCCGTCAGGATGAAACACCGCGCGAATCGACATTCGATGGCCGAAAAGTACGCCTCACAAGGAAATTCGCGGGGGCGGGTCGGCTAACTTGCGGGGAATGACCGTGCCCGTCGTGCCCCGTGGACTGCGCAGCCTGATTCCCGGCCCCGGCCCGGAGGGGATTCCGGACGACGCGGGGCGACCCGCGACCGGCCCCGCCGAGGCCGCCGGACCCCCGGCCGGGTCGCCGCCGATCGCGGCCAGGACCCGCTCGCTGCTGGACGGACTCGCGCCGGTGCCGGTACCGCGCGCGGTCGCCGAGGCGTCGGCGGACGTGTTGTGCGCGCTGGCCGCGAGCGCCCCGGCGGAGCTGGCACAGGTGGCCCACGAACTGGCCGGTCGACTGCGGGTCGCCGCCCGAACGGCCTAATCCCGCGGGGCCTGCACCGCTCGTTCGGACGTGTGCCGTATCCCCCGGCGCCCTGGCGCGTTGTTCAGGACCCACCCGCCGAGGGTGGGACCTGTACGCACCGAAAGGACCGACTCAACATGTCGCGTATCGCCAAGGCCGCTGTCCTGACCGCCACCGTGGGCGCTGCTCTCGCCGGCGCCGCCGGCCCCGCCATGGCCGGCGCCGAGGCCGACGGCGCGGCGGTCGGCTCGCCCGGCGTGCTGTCGGGCAACAACATCCAGATCCCGGTGCACATCCCGGTCAACCTGTGCGGCAACACCATCAACATCATCGCGGCGCTCAACCCGACGTTCGGCAACGTCTGCATCAACGGCGGCTGAGCCGACGCCTCGGCCCCGCCCGGCGCGCGTTTCGACGTGCCGGGCGGGGCCGTTCCGTGTGTGCCCGCGATCGGGGGGCCGTGGGCCGCGGCGCCCGCCGAGGGACCCGGACGGTGGGTGTGCTGGCGCTGGGGCGTGGTTCCGCTCCGCGGCGCCGGGAGGGTAGGAATGCGCGCATGACATCCTTCGCCCTGCACCACGTACAGCTCGCGATCCCCGCCGGCAGCGAGGACGCGTGTCGTGCCTTCTATCTCGGCGTGCTCGGCATGACCGAGGTGGCCAAGCCGCCGGTGCTCGCGGCACGCGGCGGACTGTGGGTGCGCGCCGGCACGCTGGAGATACACCTCGGCGTCGAGGCCGACTTCCGGCCCGCGCGCAAGGCCCATCCCGGCATCCTGGTCGACGACCTGGACGATGTGATGGCCCGGCTCGCGGCGCACGGCACCGAGGTCACGCCCGACGGCGAGTTCCCCGGCCACCGCCGGTGCTACGCGCACGACGCGGTGGGCAACCGGCTCGAATTCCTCCAGCCGCTGTGACCGCCCGCGCCGCCTCGGGTCACGGGCGGCGGGCCACCACGTCGATCTCGACCAGGATGTTCATCAGGTCCGAGCCGACGGTGGTACGCACCGGGTACGGCGCGGTGAAGTACTCGCGGTAGACCTCGTCGTAGCCGGCGAAGTCGCGCTTGAGGTGCTCCAGGTGCGTGGTCACCTTCACCACGTGGCTGAAGTCGAGCCCGGCCTCGGCCAGTACGGCCTTGAGGTTGTCCAGCACCTGGCGGGTCTGGGTCGCCACGTCGTCGCCGACGGTCGCGCCGGTGGCCGGGTCGACCGGGCCCATGCCCGCGGTGTAGACGAAGTCGCCGGTGTCGATGCCCTGCGAGTAGGTGCCGCCGGGCTTCGGTGCGGCGTCGGTGCGGATTTCCTTGTGGGCCATGGTGGTTCGCCTTCCCGATCGCGTGTGCGGATGCGTGGGAATGCTACGTGTGGCCCGGATTCAGCGGGTGACCGCGTCGTCCTGGGCGAGCAGCCGCAACTCGTCCCGGCGGGGCAGGCCCTCCCAGTCGCCGGGCACGGTCACCGCGAACGCCCCGGCCGCGGCGGCGGTGGCCAGGCGGGTCGCGACCGGGCCGCCCCCGACCAGTTCGGCCAGGTAGCCGGCGGCGAACGCGTCGCCCGCGCCGACCGGGTCCACCGCGTGCACCCGGTGCGGCGGCACCTCGTGCGGCCGGCCGTCGACGATCGCGACCGCGCCCAGCGCGCCGCGCTTGAGCAACACCTGGGCCGGCCCGAGCGCGGTCAACTCGCGGGCCAGGTCCACGAACGGGGTGTGGTCCGGCGCCTTGAGCACCAGGCGGGCCTCGTCCTCGGTGGCGAACAGGATGTCGGCGTGGCCGGCCAGGGCGCGCAGTTCGCCGGCGGCGTCCTCGGCCGACCACAACGCCCGCCGGTAGTTCAGGTCGAGCGAGACCGGGACGCCGGCCGCGTTCGCCTCGGCGACGGCCGCGCGCACCGCGGCGCGCGCGGTCGGGGACAGCGCGGGGGTGATGCCGGTGACGTGCAGGATCCGGGCGGAGCGCACCAGGGCGGGGTCCACGTCGTCCGGGCACAGCCGCGAACCGGCGCTGCCCGCGCGGTAGTAGCGTACGTCGGTGGCCGCGCTGGTGCGTCGGGCCTTGACCATCAGCCCGGTGGGCGCCTCCGGGTCGACCACCGCGGCGCGTGTGTCCAGTCCCTCGCCGCCGAGCACGGCCAGCACCAGCCGGCCGAACTCGTCGTCGCCGACCCGGCCGATCCACGCGGCCCGCCCACCGAGCCGGGTGATCCCGATCGCCAGGTTGCTCTCGGCGCCGCCGGTGGCGACGTCGAGCGTGCGGGCGTGCCGCAGCGGGCCGATGTGCGGCGCGCGGAGCAGCACCATGGTCTCGCCGAGCGTGACCACGTCCGGGGTTTCCCGGGGTTCGGCGGTCATGATGTCCTCTCGCGGGGGTCGCGTCGTCGACGGCATCGGATGCGGGATCGGTTCGGGTGGGTCCGGTGGTTCGGGTGGTTCAGGCGGTTCAGGCGGTTCAGGCGGGGTGTACCGGTGCGCCGGGCCCGGGTTGGGGCCGGGCCCGGCGCGGCTCCCCGGTCAGAAGTGCGTGTTCAGCACGTCCACGATGCGGTGGTCGTCGTCCACCACCGGCACCACGCGCCACTTGTCGAAGGCCGTACAGGGGTGCGAGATGCCCAGGCAGACCAGCTCGCCGGGGGCCACCTCGGTGCCGCCGAGTTCGAGGTAGGCGTGCTGGTCGTCGAGCCTGGTCACCCGCGCGGCGCCCGGCTCGCGCAGCGTCCCGTCCAGCGCACGGATGCGCAGCGGCACCGGCAGGTCCTGGTCGAAGGGCACGTCGCGGCGGCCCGCGCCGAGCAAAGCCAGGCCCGGCTCGGGCGCCGAGAGCACCTGCGCCCAGACCTCCAGGGCGCTCGCGAGCGAGCCCTCCTCGGGGTGCCGGACGAACGGGGTGCGCACCGCGTAGAAGCCGTCGTCGTGCGAGACGTAGGCGCCGCTGCGCAGGATGATCGTCCGGTCGGGCAACGGCTTGCCGTCCGGTGCGAGCGTGTCCACGACCGCGTCGAACCAGGCGCTGCCGCCCGCCGAGACGATCGGCGAACCGGGCACCAGGTCGGCGATCTCGTCGGCCAGGGACGCGAGTTCGCCCATCCACGCGGACACCGCCGCGGCGTCGGGCAGGCCGCCCTCGTAGCCCGCCACACCCGCCACGGTCAGCCCCGGCACCGCCGCCGCGACCCGGGCCAGCTCGGCCGCCTCGGCGACACCGCGGCACCCGGTCCGCGCGCCGGCGCGGCCCAGTTCGACCAGCACCGACAACTTCCCCCCGGGCACCGCCGCGAGCGCCGCCGCCGCGACCTCGACGCCCGCCCGGGAGTCGACGTAGAACAGCAGGTCCGGCCGGGTGGCGGCCCAGCGCAGCACCTTCTCGTCCAGGATCTCGTTGGCGATCAGGATCCGTGGTACCCCGAACCGGTGCGCGGCGAGCGCCTGGTTCGCGGTGGCGACGGTGATCCCCCAGGCGCCCGCGTCCAGTTGCTCGGCGAACAACTCGGGCGACATGGTGGTCTTGCCGTGCGGGGCGAACAACACGCCGTGCCGCTCGGTGTACGCGGCCATCGTGGCCACGTTCGCGAGCAGCGCGGATTTGCGCGCGACCATCACCGGCCACGTGAGCGGCCCGTCGAAGAGGCTGTGGCCGGCGGCGCCGAACTCGTCGTCGGTGAGTTCCTCGTAGGGCAGCCAGGTGCCCTTGGTGTACGAGTCGAGGGTCATCGGGTCGCTCCCAGGGTGCGCGATACACGGAGTGCCGCCGCCGCGACCGCGGGTCCCAGTTCGCGGACCCGCGCCGCGGTGACGCGCGACGTGAGACCGGAGACCGACAGGGCTCCGACCACGACGTCGTTGTGATCGAAGATAGGCGCCGCCACGCAGCGCACCTCGGGCTCGTTCTCGCGATCGTCCACCGAGTAGCCGCGGTTGCGGATCCGGGCCAGTTCGGTGCGCAGCAGGCCGGGGTCGGTCAGGGTGCGGGTGGTGACCGTGGGCAGGCCCGCGTCGACCACCTGGGCGAACACGTCCTCGGGCAGCCAGGCGAGCATCGCCTTGCCGACCGCCGTGCAGTACATCGGCGCGCGGCTGCCGATGCGCGAGGCCATCCGTACCGCGGTCTCGTTCTCGACCTTGTCGATGTAGACGATGTGCGGTGCGTCCGGCACGCACAGGTGCACCGTGCCGCCGGCCTCGCGCATCAGGCGGTGCGCCTCCTCGGCGGCGGCGGTGCGCAGGTCGATGCCGGCCAGGTACGCCTGGCCGAGGGCGAGCGCGCCGGGGCCGAGCCGGAAGTGGCCGTGCCGGCGGTCGCGGGAGAGCAGACCGGTGTCCAGGAGCGGCTGGGCCAGGCGCAGCACGGTGCTCTTGGACAGGCCGAGCGTGTCGGCCAGCTCCGTCAGGCTCAGGCCCTCGGCGGCGGCGTGGTCGCGAACCTGCTCCAGGACGGCGAGGGCGCGGCGCAGGGACGCGGACTGGTTGCGCGGCGGGGCCGGGGGGCGGCCGGCGCGGGCGTCGTCCGGCTCGTCGGGGCGGGTCGGCGCGACCGGGTGGGCCGCTCCGACCCGGCGGGTCGACGCGCCCGCGTGCGCCGGTCCGACCGCGCGGGTCGATTCGACCGGGCGGATCGGCTGGTCGACGCGGGTCGACGCGCTGCCGTCGACCGGTTCGGGGCCGTGCTCGGGAGTGCTCACTGGCATGTCCTCAGGACGGCCTGACCGGGTGCCCGGGCGGGTTGCCCGTCAGGGCTTCGAACGAGGGTACGGGGACACCCGCCACCGGCGCATCGCCGCCGCCGGGCACCCGTCCGCCGCGCGGCGGTACGTCGTACATGCGAGCCCTCCCTGCCCTTTCACGCGTTTCTCGCCGCGCGCCGTGCGGCGTCGCTTCCCGCGTCCTCTTGCCTCGTCCGTACACCTCGCGTGACCCCGTGTGTCCGCCCGCCTGCGGTTCGGAACGCACGGTGTCCGGTGGATGACCGACGGGTCGACCGAGCACGGACGTTACGTGTCCGTAAGCGTCCGATACCACTTTCGCAGCACACAGTTTTGCAGTGCACAACGTTCGGCGGGACGCCTTGTCGGAACGACGCGCCGCTTTCTAACGTCCCGCTCACGCCGCACCGGATTGTTTCCCCCTTGCGGCCCCGTTCGTGTCGATTGACGCGACGTCCAGACGTACAGGCCGACCCTCGGGTCGCGGCACCCCCCGCGATCGCTTCGGCCTGCCTCGCCGCAGGAGGAATTGTCGTGAAGATCCGGAGTTTGGCCGCCGTCGCAGTGGCCGGCATCGCGCTGGCGGCGTGCGCGCCCGGCACGGCGTCCAAGACGAAGTCCGCCGACGAACAGACCGGCACGCTCAAGGTGTGGCTGTACGACGAGGCCAACCGGGCGCCCAAGGAGAAGGTCGTGGGCGCGGCCGTCGCCGACTTCAAGGCGGCGCACCCCAAGGTGAACGTCGAGGTGGGCTACATCCCCACCGACGCGGGCCCGCGCGCGGAGAAGATGAAGGGCGCGTTCAACGACCCGAACAGCGCGCCGGACGTGGTCGAGTTCGGCAACACCGACCTGTTCGGCTACGTCCAGGCCGGCGGCCTCGCGGACATCTCCGGCGACCTGGCCAACTGGTCGGAGGCGGGCGACCTGCCCAAGGACCTCAAGGACACCACGCTGGTCGACGGCAAGATCTACGGCCTGCCGTGGTGGCTGGGCCTGCGCTCGCTGTACTACCGCACCGACGTGTTCACCGAGCTGGGCCTGAAGCCCCCCACCTCGTACGCCGAGCTGGTCGAGGCGGCGAAGAAGGTGCGCCAGGCCAAGCCGGACATGCTCGGCATCGCGGTCGGCGGCAAGTACACCTTCGGCGGCCTGCCCTTCCTGTGGGCCAACGGCGGCGAGATCGCCACCCAGCAGGGCGGCAAGTACGCGGCCGCGATCGACTCGCCGCAGTCCCAGGCGGGCGTCAAGGCCTACACCGACCTGTTCACCAAGGACATCTGTCCGCCCCAGCAGTGCGCCGACCTGACCGGCGGCAAGACGGTCGAGGCGTTCGCGGCCGGCACCGCCGGCATGGCGATCCTGCCCAACTCCTCGCGCAGCGCGGTCGAGGCGGGCACCGCCAAGGGCAAGTACGCGGTCGTGCCGCTGCCGGGCACCGCCCCGGGCTCGATCGCGCCGGCCTTCTCCGGCGGCAACGACCTCGGCGTGATGAAGTCCTCGCAGCACCGCTCGCTCGCGGTCGACTTCATGAAGATCCTGGGCGGCAAGAAGTACCAGCTCCAGATGTTCGACGCGATGGGCAACCTGCCCACGCTCGCCTCGGCGCGCGGCGACGTGGTGGCCAAGGACCCGTGGCTCAAGCCGTTCATCGACACCCTGAACGCGGGCACCAAGTTCGTGCCCAAGGACGCCGCGTGGGCCAAGATCGACTCGCAGTCCGTGGTGCCGACCATGTTCCAGAAGGTGATCACCGGCAAGTCGGACGTCTCCGGCGCCACCGGCGAGGCCAAGACCGTCATCGACAACGCGTTCGCCGGGAAGTAAGCCGGTGACCACGACCACCACGCCCGCGCGGGCGGACCGGCCGACCCCGGCCTCGGTCCGCCCGCGCGGCGGCGCGGGCAAGACGAAGACCGGACGGCGCCGCTCCTGGACGCCGTTCTGGCTGCTGCTGCCGTCGGCGGTCATTCTGATCCCGCTGTTCGGCTACCCGCTCTATCAGCTCGGCCTGCTCTCCTTCCTGAAGTTCGGTCAGCCGCAGGCGTCGGCGGGCGAGGTCGCGGAGTTCGTCGGGTTCGACAACTACTCGACCCTGCTGGGCGACGACCAGTTCTGGGACGTGCTGTTCCAGACCGTGGTGTTCGCCGCGGCGTGCGTGGTGGCGACCCTGGCGGTGGGCGCGGCGCTGGCGGTGCTGCTCACTCGGGTCGGCAAGTGGCCCCGGCTGTTGCTGCTGTTCGCCGCGCTCGGCGCCTGGGCGGCGCCGGCGATGACCGGCTCGACGGTGTGGATGTTCCTGTTCGACACCAACCTGGGCCTGGTCAACGAGGTCCTGGGGATGCAGGGCCACAACTGGTTCTACGACAAGTGGTCCGCATTCGCGCTGGTCGGCGTCGTGGTGGTGTGGCACTCGTTCCCGTTCGTGATGATCTCGCTGTACGCGGGCATCGAGTCGATCCCGGTCTCGGTGCTGGAGGCGGCCCGCCTGGACGGCGCGTCCACCTGGACCGTCTTTCGACACGTGATGCTGCCGATGTTGCGGCCGATCCTGACCATCGTGGTGATCCAGTCGATCATCTGGGACTTCAAGGTCTTCACCCAGATCTACGTGATGACCGGCGGTGGCGGCATCGCCGGCCAGAACCTGGTGCTCAACGTGTACGCGTACCAGAAGGCCTTCGCGTCCTCGGACTACAGCCTGGGCGCGGCGATCGGCGTGCTGATGACGCTGATCCTGCTCGCGGTCACCATCTTCTACATCCGCGCGCTGCGTCGCTCCGGGGAGGAGCTGTGAACCGTACCTCCGCCGGCGCCGTCCGGCCGGCCGGCCCCCGTCGCTCGAAGGGCAATCGCACGGTGTCCCGAAGGATCGCCAACACCACGGCGATCGTGGTCGCGCTGCTCACCGTCTTCCCGCTGTACTGGATGGTGCTCTCCGCGTTCAAGCCGGACGGCGAGATCAACTCGGTCGACCCGCGCCCGTGGACGTGGCATCCGACGTTGTCCAACTTCCGGGACGCGTTCGGGGTCAGCGGCTTCGGCGGCTACTTCCTGAACAGCCTGATCGTGGCGAGCGTGGTGGTGGTGCTGTCCGGGCTCGTGGCGTTCCTGGCGGCGGTGGCGCTGACCCGGTTCAACTTCAAGTTCCGCACCACGATCCTGGTGATGTTCCTGGTCGCCCAGATGGTGCCGGTCGAGGCGCTGACCATCCCGCTGTTCTTCCTGGTCCGCGACATCGGTTCGGTGGCACCGCAGTTCGGGCTGAGCACGCTCGGCTCGCTGATGCTGGTGAACCTGGCCTTCTCGTTGCCGTTCGCCATCTGGATGTTGCGCGGCTTCGTCAAGGCGATCCCGGAGTCGCTGGAGGAGGCAGCGCGGATCGACGGAGCGAACCGGTTCACCATCCTGTGGCGGATCCTGTTCCCGCTGGTGGCGCCCGGGCTCGCGGCGACGTCGGTGTTCTCGTTCATCACCGCGTGGAACGACTTCGTGTTCGCGAAGACGTTCATCCTGGACACCGATCACCAGACGTTGCCGGCGGCGCTGATGGTGTTCTTCAAGCCGGACGAGAACGACTGGGGCGGGATCATGGCCGCCTCGACGCTGATGACCATTCCGGTGCTGATCTTCTTCGTGCTGGTGCAGCGGCACCTGGTGTCGGGGTTGGGCGGGGCGGTGAAGGACTGAGGGTTCGGGGTGTGTCGGCGTTCGGTCGTCGCTGGTATCCGTGGTGACCTCCTCCTTGGTGAAGGGCTGATTCCGTGTCTTCGTCTTCGTCTTCCTCGTCCGTGGCGCCGGTGGCATCCGGGCCGTCCGTGGTTCCCCGACCGGCGCGCATGACACCCGGTGTGGGCGGGTTCGTACTGACGCCCACGACCGGGCTGAGCCATCCGCCGGAACTGGCGGGCGAGGCGGCGTGGTTGCGCGGCGCGCTCGGCCCGGCGACCGGGTGCCTGCTGCCGCCGGGGCCGGGAATCGAGTTGCGGCTCGATCCGGAGGCGCTGCCGGCGGAGGGATACCGACTGGAGGTCACCGCCGCCGGGGTGGACCTGTGCGGCGGTGCGCCGGCGGGGGTGTTCGCGGGCCTGCAGACGCTGCGGCAGTTGTTGCCGGTGGACGTGTTCCGGCGCGGACGGGTGCGAGACGGCGCGTGGTCGATGCCGGCGTGCCTGATCGAGGACGCGCCGGCGTTCGGGTGGCGCGGGGTGATGCTGGACGTGGCCCGGCACTTCGTGCCCAAGCAGGACGTGCTGCGCTTCGTCGACCTGCTGGCCGCGCATCGACTGAACGTGTTGCACCTGCATCTGACCGACGACCAGGGCTGGCGGATCGAGGTGCCGGGGTGGCCCCGGTTGACCTCGGTGGGCGCGTGGCGCACCGCCAGCATGCGCGGGGCCCGGCAGCACGAGCGCTTCGACGAGAAGCCGCACGGCGGCTTCTACACGGGCGACGATCTGCGCGAGATCGTGGCGTACGCGGCCGATCGGCACATCACCGTGGTGCCCGAGATCGATCTGCCGGCGCATGTCCAAGCGGCGGTGGCGGCGTATCCGTCGCTGGGCGCGGTGCCGGTGGACGGCGTGCGCACCCGCTGGGGCGGGCTGTCCGACGGGGTGCTGGCGCCGACCGAGGAGGCGCTGGGCTTCTGTCGCGACGTGTTGGCCGAGGTGTGCGCGATCTTCCCCTCGCGGTATGTGTGCGTCGGCGGCGACGAGGTGCCGACCGGGCCGTGGGAGCGGATGGGGCACCCCGACCCCGGCTCGCTGGGCGGCTGGTTCGTGGCCGAGTTGGCGAAGATGTTGGCCGCGCACGGGCGGGTGGTGTTCGGCTGGGACGAGGTGCTGGCGGGCGGCGACGCGGTGCCGTCGGACGCGTTGATCGGGGGGTGGCGCGCCGAGCACGGGACGATCGTGGCGGCGCGGGCCGGGTTCGACGTGGTGGCGTGCCCCGACATGTCGGTGTACTTCGACTACCGCCAGGGCGAGGCGGCGGACGAGCCGATTCCGGTGGGGCCGTTGTTGACGTTGGCGGACGTGTACGCGTTCCGGCCGGTGCCTTCGGTGCTGACCGCCGAGGAGGGCGCGCGGATCCTGGGCGGGCAGGCGCAGATCTGGACCGAGCACATGGATTCGGTGCGGCGGATCGACTACATGGCCTTCCCGAGGATGTGCGCGTTCGCCGAGGCCGTGTGGTCGGGGCCGGGCGACTTCGCGGAATTCACCGAGCGGTTGACGTCGGCGCACCTGGCGCGGCTGGACGCGTTGGGCGTGGAGTACCGCCCGCTCGACGGGCCGCACCCGTGGCAGACCCGGCCGGACGCGCCGGGGTTCCCGAAGTCGCGGGCGGAGCGGGAGGCGGAGTTGTTGGAGCTGACGGAGAACATCAGGGGTGGGACGGTGGGGTGAGGCGGAGTGGGATGCGGCCGGGCTTCGTAGGGGACACTGACATCTGACGCTGCGTCAGTTATGGTCGCCCGGATGGGGTCCGGGCGGCCTCGGGCCCCCTCGCCCCTCCCCCACGAGAGGTTGGTCGGTGCCGTCATGCCATCCGGATACCACGCGATCCCGAACCTGATCGGGCTGTACGCCGAGCGCATCGACGCGGGCGATTTCGCGGGCGTGGGCGAGTTGTTCGCGCACGCCGTGATCACCTCGGAGGGCCAGGGCCCGGAGGTGCGCGGCGCGGCCGGGGCGCGGGAGATGTACGAGGCGTGGACGCGCCGGTATTCCGACAACGGCACGCCCCACACGCGGCACGTCACCACGAACCTGATCGTGGACGTCGACGACGACGCGGGGACGGGCACGTGCCGCAGCTACGTCACGGTGTTCCAGGCGCTGCCCGACTTCCCCCTTCAGCCCATTTTCACCGGCCGTTACCACGACACCTTCGCCCGCCTCGACGGGGCGTGGCGCTTCACCCGCCGCCACATGATCACGGACTACGTGGGCGACCTGAGCCGACACCTGAACCGCCCGCTGTAGGTCGGGCGGTCAGGCGGTCAGGCGGTCAGGCGGTCAGGCGGTCAGGCGGTCAGGCGAAGGTGACGCCCTCCGGGGGGACGTCGACGCGACTGTCGTCGTCCAGGATCGGCACGCCCAGGCGCTCGTGCGCGATGCGCTGGGCGGCGAGGGCCTGCGACAGTCGGGTGTCGTAGCCGCCGCCGAGCAGAGCGGCGGCGTGGCGCGGGGTGACCAGGACCCGGCTCCACGACCAGCCTGTGGCCGGGTCGGGGGCGAGCGGGCCGAGTGCGGCGAGCCGAGCGGCGCTGCGGGAGCGCACGTCGCCGCCGTCCGGGTCGGACAGGTAGCCCACATGGGTGATCTTGCCCAGCACCGCGTTGGCCTCCTCGGCCACCTCGCGGGCCAGGGTCGCGAGCGCGTCCACGTCCTCCGGCTCGGCGCCGCCGCCGGGCAGCGCATACCCCCCGTCGGGGTCGCCCACAAGGAGCACCCGACCGTCCGGATCGAACAGCCACCCCGCCGCCCGGCCCACGGACGTACCGGCCGGGACCGGCTCGTCCTCGTGCCAGACCCGCTCCTTCGGTGGCCGATACTCGCGCCCGTCGACCACGTACAGACAGGACCCCGACGCCTCCGCCTCCAACGCGACCGAGACCCGCCGCCGGGTGCGTCCCGGAAAACGCGGCAGCGCCTCGTCGGGCGTAAGCACGTACACCGCGTGCAACTCGGCGTCGGCCGGGGCGAGTACGGCGACCTGCTCGTCGGTGAGCGTCGGCCCGGCGAAGACGAAGTCGAGCACGACCCGCCCGAACGTCGCGGCGGGCGTGGTGCACACCGCGAGCAACCGCCCGACCGTGAGGTCGAGGCCCAATTCCTCGCGCACCTCGCGCCCGGCCGCCTCGTGCGGGGACTCCCCGGCCTCGGCCATTCCGCCGGGCAGGTCGAGGCCGGGCTTGTACCCGGGGTCGACCACCACGAGTCGACCGCGCCGATCGCGCAGCACCATCGAGGCGCCCACGACCACGCCCGGCAGGCCGGCGCAGTAGTCGATCAGCTCTCGGGATACCGGCTCGTCGATGCCATCCACGCTCATCCGCTCCCCCGTCACATCCGTCGTCGTCCCGGGCGCCGTGCTCGCCGCCCATCCTCGCGGACGGGTCGCCCGTACCGGGCAGGCGGGTGCATGGATCGCAACCTTTCGGGCCCCACGACAGATATAGGAGGTGTCAAGTCCGATCCCACACACCCAGAGGAGCACGATGTCGCACATCCGCCCGCGTCGGCTCGCCCAGGCTGCCCTGCTCACCGCCGTCGGCGTCATCCCGCTGTTCTCCGCCGGCGCCGCCCAGGCGGTCACCCCGACCCCACCCGGCCTGGCCGGCATCACCCGGCCGGACCCGGAGCACTACGGCATGCCCACCGTCCCCAACGTCCTCGAAGAACCCGCCTCCGACACGGTCGTGGCCCCGCTCAAGGACACCCTGGCCCCCGGCGTCGTCGGCGCCGCGCCCGCCACCGACCGCGGCCTCAACGCCCCGGTGGCCGCCGCCGACCGCTCCATCACCCAGGGCACCCACCACGAGACGACCACGAACGCCGCCGACGCGGTGGAGGGGGTAACCACCCCCCTGCGCGAACTCCCCACCCAATTCTGACCCCGCCCGAGCGCCCCGCCCGAGCACCCCGAAGGAACAGCCCCCGAGCCCGCCCCCGCCATCCCGGAGTTGGCCCGAATGGCCCGCCCGCGTTGCCGGTGATCACGGTTGGACTTCGCATGGAGAGGCACCGGACGGCACGCCGTCGCGCCGGCTTTCGAAAGGCATGAACCATGCAGGAGCCCATGTACGTCCGAACCACCTACGCGACCGGCGACCCGACCCGAATCGACGCCGCCCTCGACGGGATCGGCCGCGAAGCCCCCGGTCTGCTCCGCGGCCAGTCCGGCTACCGCCGCTTCGGGCTGTTCGCCGACCGCGAGCTCGGCAAGATCCTCATGGGCTCGTGGTGGGACAGCGAGAACGCCATGACGCAGAGCGACGGCAACCTCCGGGACCGCCGCACGGAGCTGCTGAAGCCGTTCGCCTCCACGGTGACCACCGAGGCGTGGACGGCGGTGTCGTACACCCCGGCACCACAACTCGCACCGGGCGCAACCCTGCGCATGGGACGCTTGGAGTTCGCCCCATCCAACGCGTCGCTGTTCGTGGACACATTCGTGAACGTCGGCCGCCCGAAGCTGGAAGCCATCGACGGCCTCGTCGGCGCGACACTCTTCCTGAATGCCCCCGCGGGCCGAGCCCTGGTCGGCACCCTCTTCCGCGACGAGGCCGCCCTGACCGCCTCCCGCCAACCCCAGGCAGCCACGAGAGGCGAAACCCTCACCAAGGCACAAGCCACCCTGCTGAGCATCGAGGAATACACCCTGATCACCCTCGACCGCCCGACCTGACCCGCGCCAGGAACGAAGAAGACCCCTGCCTGCGTTTCCGCAGATCAGGGGCCCTCATCAAGGTGTGGCGGGTGTTGGGTTCGAACCAACGTAGGCGTACACCGGCAGATTTACAGCGAGACCGACTAACCGTCGTTATACGGACCCTGACCAGCAGAAACCTTGAAATCGATGCAACATCAATCAGATTATTCCACAAAAGTTCCGTAGGCCATGACCAGCTGTGGATGGTAATGCTGATGCGGCGCGTGCAGCCCCGCCATCAAGCTCATCCCGAATAGATATCGTCACGCCCCGCTGTGAAACTTCGAGGCGGACACGTGGCAAGCCCGAATGTCCACCCGATCGGATTGCGCAGATCCCGCCTTCATCGTTTAGCCAACGGGTCCGTGATGCCCGCCACGGATGGTTGCCATTCGGGCGCGGGTAGGGATCGCGCGCAAATGCCGCACGGGAGCCGCAAATACGGTGTTTAGGGACGCCTCAGAGAACCCCGCCATCTCCGCAATCTCGTCTCGCGTTAGCCCTTTCGCCTCCATGGCGTCGCCGATAGAGATCGCAAGCGCGGGTTCTTCTATAACGAGCTCATCACTCAACGGCTCGCGCATTCGCCAACCTTTATTACTCAAAGACTTATACAAACTCGTACGCTTGTCCATCGTAATAACATCCAGATCGCGAGCCCTTTCAATGAGGGCCTGCATGGATACACCCCACTCTCGCTTCAGGTCGTGAAGCCGCCCGAGCGATAGATTCCTGAGCTGTGGTCGAATCACCTCCTCAGGCATAAGGAGTTCGGCAGCGAAACGCGTAGCGTCTTCCTCTAGCGTGGGTGTCACCTCTGATGCATGTAGGCAGAGGTGACCCAATTCATGACCGAGAGTCAATCGAACTCGGTCAACCGGAGCGGAGCTATTGATGAGCACGATCGGATAGTCATCGATCCATTGGGAAAGCCCGTCTACCCGCGCGGTTCCGAAATCCTCGGACAACACAATGCACCCCGCGGCTTCCATCCAGGGGGTGAGGGGCTGCACCGGACCAATGGGCATACGCCATTGCATCCGCAGCATCCGAGCCGCGTCGGCGGGATCCGTATCAATTGGATCGAACGTCGGGATTTGTTGCAGAGCCTGCAGCGACACTTCTTCCATCAGATAGCGCACATGCATGCGGTACATGTTCAGCTTCGCTTCCAGCTGTCGCCATGTAGTTGGCTTTGCGGTAGCCCGCTTTCGCATATGAGCGTCAACCGCCATCGCTCCGCGAACAGCGCCAGCGTTTCGAAGAAACTGCTTCGTCACACCGAGGGCATGCGCGAGCCTTGAGAGAACCTCAGCTTCGGGCTCGCGCATACCCTTCTCGTACCGCGACAGCGCAGCTTGAGTGACACCTGCTGCTGCCGCCAACTCCTCTTGTGTGGCGCCAAGTGCCCGGCGAGCAGTAGTGATCGCTTCGCCGAGACCATTCATTTTCTTTCGTCCTCCGTCGTTGCATGCTGACCAAACCCGGGCACCTCGATGGAGGGCAAGGCAGGCGATGGGGTGGACGGGCGCACAGGCTGGACTGCCCCGCTGCCACCGAGCTCGCCGGTATCAACGAGATGCTCCAGCCAGACGATGTGGTCCTTCCCGTCTCGGAGCGACAAGACGGCGTCGCCGATGTCGCGAGCGTCCGCATCCCACTCATAGCCTGCAGTCAGCCGAAGCTCTTCCAGGCCCGGGAACGTGTCCTGGTGACCTTGGGCGAAGAACTCCAGGGCTGTCTGCGTGCCATAGCTACTGACCTGCCCGCCATCACGATGGCGCTTGATCCGCAGACGATATCTGAGGCCAACGACGAGCTCCCGCGTTGGCTCGCCTTCGCTAAGGGTGACCTCTGGGTGACCGTCCAACACTGCGACCAGATGCGCCCACATGCGGTCGTGAATCCAGTTGGCCAGACCACGCTCGCTGTGCTGCGCCACGACCGCCGGTTCCCGCATGCGGTACCGCAGCAGGTCTGCCCTGGCCTGAACAACGGCGTGCACCAAGCCTTGGACAACCTTGGACCCGAGGCCAGCCAGGACCTCATCGGACTCCGGGTAGGAAATCATGCCGGAAAATATACCACCTGCATTTCGCTTCCACCGGCCGAATCAACCACTTGAGATTTGTCAGATAGATGGATATTTGTACTACTTTTCTAGATCTCAGGAGGCCGGTCCCAGCGAGTCGCACTGCTCAGATCAGGCTCCAGCCGTCGTGCGACCGAATCGGAGACGAGCACCCCAGTGATGAGCACTAAGTCGAAACTGCAGAACCCGCGCACATCCCGGCACCTCGCCTCCAAGGAACCTAGGTACCTTGGGGGCAGCGAACGTCTTCACGCGAGGGTTTCCCTACGCAGGTTGGAATGAACTGACGTCTGTTCGAATGATGGGAGAGCAGGTGAGCGGCGCGAGTCCGCGTGGCACGTACCTCACCATTGCCGACGCGCTTCGGCGCGAGCTTGCGGCGTCCTCCGCCGATGAGGTGCTGCTGTCCGAGTCCGAGATTCAGGCCCGGTTCGGTGTGGCTAGGTCCACCGTGCGGCGTGCCCTCGCCGTCTTGGCGGAGGACGGGTTGATCGAGTCTCGCAAGGGCATCGGATGGCGGTCTTCGTCACCGTCGTCTACAAGCTCGAAGCCGCTGCACGAGCGCATCGCCGAGGACATCTACGACGCGGTTCGGCGAGGAGAAATGGCCACTGGGGACTCGATTCGGAGTGAGGCGGAACTCGCCGCCCTGTTCGAGGTCTCCCGCGGCAAGGTGCGCCAGGCGCTGGCTTACCTAGAGGGCGCGGGGATCGTGGTAGCGGTACCGGGCAAAGCTCGGCAGCTTTCAGCCGTCCCCGAGGGCGTGCGCCCACCGGATAGCGGCGACGGGGCGGCTCCTCGTAGCCTCGAATCATGGAGCTGACGGACTGGGCGTACGAGCTTGCCGAGAACCTGCTCGCGGAGTCCTTGCCTCGGCGCTGGGAACACTCGAAGGGCGTCGCCGGATGCGCCAGAAATCTGGAACCCATCCTCGGTGGCGACGCCGAGTTGATGTACGCGGCTGCGGTCCTGCATGACATCGGCTACGCCCCTGACCTTGTCGAGACAGGGTTTCACCCGTTGGACGGTGCGCGCTTCCTTCGTGATCGTGCCCACGGCGACGCTCGCGTCACCAACCTCGTTGCCCATCACTCCTGCGCTCTGTTGGAAGCGGAGGAGCGTGGTCTGCGCGCCGAGTTGGCTGGTGAGTTCCCGACCGAGCGAGACGACTTGATCGACGCCCTCATCTACTGCGACATGACCACGACTCCCGACGGCACCCCGACGGATCCTCGCGAGCGGGTGGCTGAGATCGTGGGTCGATACGGGCCCGATAGCCTCATCGGTCGGTTCATTCGCCGGGCAGAGCCAGAAATCTATGCAGCCGCAGCACGAATCGATCGGCGTCTCGCAGAGTACCGGCTGCCGCGCTAGCCGATGTAGGGCTTTGCGTCGCGAGCGAGCCCATGAGCGATACGAAGGCGAATCGACTTGTGAATGTCGAGTGCGTCCAAGGCTTGCGGGTCCACCCATCGAACTTCCTTGGATTCGCTGCTCGTTCGCAGTACCCCACCGACGGGACGGGCCCGAAAGCACAGTGAGAATTGCTGTCGCACCTCGCCGTCGTCGTATGCCATGACGTGCCCCGGATCTGTGTACGTCCCCACGAAGTCGGTGACCTCCACGTCGATACCGGTTTCTTCACGGACCTCACGAATGACCGTCTCGGCGATCGACTCGCCAATGTCGTGACCGCCACCGGGGATTGCCCAAAGGTCGTTGTCCGTACGGTGGATCATCAACAGTCGCCCCCGCTCGTCCATGACGACCGCCGTTACGGATGGCACAACCGAGTTGGCCGATGGGGCATCGGGATCGTGGAAGTAATCGATGCGGGACATCAGGCATCTCCGAGGTCTGTAGGGCTGGACAGCGGGCGCGCGTCGGACCACACCCGGTCGAAACTTTCGGCGTAAGTTGCGAACATCGTGCCTTGCGGCAACCGGCGGATGTGCAAAACCGGGGCCAGATAGGCACCGACGCCATGCACATGCGTATTGACCAGCAATTCGTCATCGGCGCGATAGATCGAGTTGTACAGAATCGTGTTGTGCACGCGGAACTCGACGCCGGGCAACCCGAACAACCTCGTGTAGTTGACGAGCGCGTTACGAATCTTGCTGGCCATAGCACCGCCAATACCTTCGTCCGCCCCACGCTGTGCCACCTGCTCACCGTCGGGATCACCCAGCAGAAAGCGCACAACGGCCCCGCTTCGCGCTTTCTCTTGCACGATGCGCAGGAACAGCGGATCTTCCGACAGCCAGAATCCGGCGTAGACCAAGAGATCCAGCTTCTCGGTAGCCCGTTCGTAGAGGTCGGTCCAGATCCTGCTGGGGACGACGGAGCGGTGGGGATACAAGGACACCAATTCGGCTTGCCCCATGGCCGTCGTGGCCTGGGCCCCTTGCTCATCGGCCCACAAGTAGGAGACGTCGCACCCGAGGACCGACGCCAAGGCGTACTTGTTGCGCCGGTGAGGAGCGCGTCCGGCTACCCACTTTTCGATCGTCTTCGGGTCCACTCCGACCCTCGTGGCGATCGTAGCGAGGTCAAGGTCATTGCTGAGAATCGCCGCCCGCAGGCGCTCGTTCGACACGTCCAACCCCCTTGGCGTTTCGGAACGTTGTCGACAGTAGGCGTAGACGTCCCGACGTGGCCATAGCACGGGGTGATCACGTCCCGAGCTCATGCGACAACGTTGGGTCATCGACGAAGACGTCGAAGAAACCTCCCGGACGGACTTGACGCGCGCTTGCTGGCACGTCAACCTGAAGGACATGTTCTACATGTATCGCATGTCGAACTAGCTCTTCCGAGATGGCTGCGGCGCTCTCTATTTGGGCTGTCCGAGAACTGCCGTCTTGCACCACCAGGAGCCCGGGACAGAGCGGGCTGAGGGCACCGGATCCCTGGTCAACCGGATGGCATTGAGGCCGAAAGGCCATGTCCCTGCCTACCAACAGGAGCGCGTTCGTTCCTGGAAGGGGACACAGCACGAGTGCTTTTGGTCCTCGGCGCGCTGTACGTCGGCGCGTCGGGGGCCATGGCCACTCGTCTTCTCGGGACGAGGCACACCGATGTGTGCCGGGGCGTCCGCTTCCGGCAAGTCGTCGGACGCCCCGTGGGTCGTTTCTCCAGTTGAGGGAGTACGACCGTGAGAAGCATTGTCGCTGGTCGCCACGCGGCCACGATCGCCGAGTTCGCCGAACTGGCGCTCGGCGTTGACTTTGTCCTGTTCGACGGGGAGCCCGGTGAGACGGCGGAGGAGGAGGCGGCGCGGCTGGACGCGGCGCGGGACATCCTCTCGGACCTGTGGGCGAGGGATCGGGAGTTGGCCCGGCACGCGGAGCGGATGTTGGCCGCGTTGCGGGTGGTGGACGCGGGGACGTGGGTGTGCGCCGAGATGCTGGCGCTCTCGTCCGCCCCGCTCGGCCCCGCGGGGCCGGTCGACGTCGAGGAATGCGAAGGGGCGTGGGCGGCGTGACGCCTCGGGAGTTGGTGGTGTGGCCGGTCGCGCACATGCCGCGGTGGTCGCCGAGTGCGCTCACGCTCGGTCTGGCTCGCCGGACGGTGGCCGTGGTCGGGTTCCGCGTGTTGACGGCGGCGCCGGTCCTGCTCGCGCTCGCCGAGGGTTTCGGGTCCGCGTTCGTGGCGGGTTTGCTCGTCCCCGGGCCGTGGGTCCTACCGGTGGGGGCCGTGACCGTCGTCGCCGTTACGGCCAGCCTGGACTTGCTCCTTGTCGCCTCCTGGGCGGGCCGGCGCAGTGTCCGCGATCGGTGCGTGTTGTGGGCGCACGGTGTCGACGAGTGGGCGCG
The DNA here is from genome assembly GCF_042754105.1 of Embleya sp. NPDC059237. NCBI lineage: Bacteria > Bacillati > Actinomycetota > Actinomycetes > Kitasatosporales > Streptomycetaceae > Embleya > Embleya sp. NPDC059237. Next base: position 293,997 of record NZ_JBHZAE010000012.1, read on the forward strand.
GGGTGCCCGGTCCGGGCGTCCGGTAGGGGAGTTCTCGACGCGGGCCGCGCTGGTCGAGGACTTCGTGGACCGGCACGGCCCGAGCGACGGGTGGCCGGCGGAGACGTGGGCGGAGTTCACGCACCGTCTGGAGCACGCGGTCTCTGCGGGTGTGCGATGACCGATACGCGGATCGAGGCCGGATGCCGGGCCGACGGCGGCGTGACGTACCGGGCGCACCTGTACTTCCAGGACGGGCGTTGGTGCTTGTTCGTGCCGGTGCCGGGGCCGGTGTCCGACTGGCCCCGACACCGCTTCGCCCGGAGGTCGGCGGTACCGACCACGGCGGCGCGTTCACGAGTGTTGAACGCGCTCGGGTTCGTGTTCACGGACGGCGCCGAATGGGCCTGGATCGAGGACACGGAGGTACCCGGTGACGACACGTCACCGGTATGTCTGAGCGCGGCGATCGTGGTCCGCCGGGCGGACGGGGACGCACCGTGAACGCCGCTCAACTGCGTTCGGCGGAGAAGGCGTTGAACGTGGGTTCGTGGCTGATCGTGGCCGGAGCGATGCTGTACTCGGTCCTGACGGTCACCCCGTTGGCCGCCGCGCACACTCCGGCGCGGTGGGCGTGGACGGCGCCGATCCTGCCGTTGGTGGTCGATGCCGCGGTGGTGATCGTGGTGCGCCTGGATGCCGCGCTGGCCCGTGTGGGCGGGCACGGTGGTGGGTGGCCGGTGGTGCTGCGGTGGATGACGGGCCTGATGACCCTGCTCCTGAACGTCGCCGACAGCGCGTTGCGCCGGGATCCGGTCGGGGTCACCGTGCACGCCGTGGCGCCGCTCTTGCTGATCGTCACGGCGGAGACGGGATTGGCCTATCGGCGGGCGATCACCGCCGCTCAGGTCGTGCTGAACGAGCGTGAACGGGCCGAGCGCGAGCGGCGCGAGACGGCCGCGGCCGAGCGCCGAGCGGCGGCCGAACGGGCGCGCCGCGAGGAGCGCGAGCACCGGGCATCGGTGGCACGTGAACAGCGTGAACACGAAGCCCGGTTGGCGCGTGAGCAGGTGGAGGCGGCCGAGCGTGCGCTCCGGGAGGAGCGCGAGGCGGAGCGGGCTCGGGAGCGGGCCGAGGCGGCCGAGCGTGAACGTCGTGAACGTGAGCGTGAACAGCGTGAACGCCAGGCCGCTGAACGTGCGGAGCGCGAGCGTGCCGAGCGGGAACGGGTCGCCCGCGAGCGGGCCGAGCGTGAACGCCGTGAACGGGCCGCCGTGTTGGCGATCGACCCGGCCGAGGGGAAGCTCTCGGAGGAGCGGGCGCGCGCTGTGGTGCGCGCCGCGTTCGAAGAAGGCCACCCGGTGCGCGCTGCGGCCGAGTTGTGTGGCTGGTCGGTGGGGTGGGTGTCCGCCCGCTACCTGGAGTTGCGTGAGGACCGGGCCGCATGAGCCAGCCCCCGATCGTCGGTGCCGACCTGTGGTCGGCGGTGGCGACCCGCGAAGGCGGGACGTGCGGCTGCACCGGCCGGTGCGGACGGCGCCACGCCGACAGCGGCGGGCGGTGCGATCGGCACGACGGCCTGATCGTCGGCCCGCGCGACCTATCCGTCTCGCTCACGGTCGCGGTCGGGTTACTGGCCGCGGACCTGACGACTTGGTGCGAACGCTGCCACCGACCCGCCGTGACCGCCGCGACGAAGACCGCCGCGGCTGCGCGTGCCGAGCGCGTCGAGACGGACGCGCTGTTCTGACCGGCTCCTCTCACTCCCGGACCCGCGATCGGCGGTCCGGGTGTGGGGGAAGCGGGGTCAGCCCCGCTCGAATCCACTCACCCATGCTCACGAGGGAGGGGCCCGATGGCCCAGCAGCGGCGCAGGAGCACGGCCCAGGACGTCCTGGGCGATCCGGAGTTCATGACGAACAAGAGCATTCGCGACTACTGCAACGGCGGGCGCCTGTTCTGCCGGGACGGCTCGCTCGAACTGGCCATGGCCGCGGAGGAGTTGTACGCGGTGCTGTCGCAGATCGCGCCGGTGGACGCCCTTCTTGCCGGGCGTGCCGGGCGGAAGCGGGCGAAGGACACGTCGAAGCACCTGATCATCGCGGCGGAGGCGCTGAAGTACGCGGCCGGGTCGATGGCGAAGGCGTACGCGTCGTTCCAGAAGAACTACGCGGCCGAGTTGCAGGCCGCCGGGGTCAAGTCCAAGCCCGTCAAGCCCGCGTTCAAGTTCGAGGCGTAGAGGAGGACGGATTATGGCGAGGAAATCCAGGCGTTCGCGGGCGACTGCGGTGGTGGCCACCGCTCCGCTCGATCAGGCCGCCAAGCACCTGACCAGCCGTGCGGCGCCGTTGTTGCCGCCGTGGATGGTCGCGGCGGGGCTGACGATTCCGGCGGCGCTGGCGCACGACACGATCGGCACCAACCCGGCCGCGACCGCCCTGATCGGCGCGGCCGGTGCGGGGATCACGGTCGCGGCGTGGTCGGAGGCGTCGAAGCGCTCGCCGCGACTGCGGGCAATGGCGACGGTGTCCACCGGGGCCGCTTCCGCCTACCTGACGGCCGCGACCGTGGCCGGGCCGACGTCGCCGAACGTCGCCCTGCTCCAGGCACTCGGCGGGGGCACCCTCGCGCTGTGGTGGAATCTTCGCCACGCCCTGCGCAACAGCGGCGCCGAGAGCGTGAGTGACGGACTGTTCGAGATGGTCGGACTGGCCCGGACGCAGGTGGTCAAGGGTGAGGTGGTCGGCGGGGAGGTGCGTGCGGATCTTCAACTCCCTCCAGGGGAGTTGACGCCGAAAGACGTGCAGGATCGCATCCCGGTGTTGGCGGGTGCGCTGCGCACGAGCCCGGCGGCGATTCGGGTCACGCCGGACCGCGACGACCACTCGAAGGTGTCGTTGTCGGTGACCCCGGTCGATCAACTCCGCAAGGCGATCCCGTATCCGGGGCCGCAGTTGCCGGGGCAGTCGATCGCGCGGCCGATCCGGTTCGGCGTCTACCAGGACGGCCGCCCCATGCAGGTGTGGCTGCCCGGCAGCGACGACCGCGACGAACCCCGCCCGCTGTCGCACATGGCCGAGACCGGCATGACGGGCGCGGGCAAGTCCGAGTCCATGGTCATCGTCCTGACGGAGGTCATGACGCGTTCCGATGTCGTGGTGTGGGTGGGCGACCCGTCCAAGGGCCGCCAGACACTCGGCGACATCCGCCACGGCCTGGACTGGTGCGAAACCACCACGACCGGAGTCGGCGCGATGCTCGACGTGCTGGTGCCCGTCGTCAAGACCCGCGCCGATCTGCTCGGCCGTCTCGGGTACAAGCAGTGGGTCCCCGAGTGCTGGACCAAGCACCGCATTCCGCTGTTGCTCGTGCACTTCGAGGAGTCCAGCGACTCCGCGGTGGCCGACCATCCGAACCTGGTGACGGCCGCCAAACAGGCTCGCAGTGCGGGTGTGGTCCTGTCGGTGTCGTTGCAGCGCGCGTCGTACGCGGGCATCTCGACCGAGGTCCGCTCGCAGTTCGGCACGGCGTTCATCTTCGGCGCGAAGGACGACGAGGACGCGTCGTTCATGATGGACGACCGCGCCAAGGACGCCGGGGCCTCCCCGGAGGTGTGGGCCAACACCCAGCCCGGATGCCTCTACCTTCAGGCGCCGGGCGTGCCGGTGGAGCGGTGGGCGGTGCCCGGTCGGGTCTTCCGGCTGCCCGAAGCGGAGGACCTGCGGCGCCTGGTGACGATGTACGCGCCGGTGCGTCCCCAGGGTGTGGACAAGGCGACGGCCGCCGTCGCCGGACCCCGATACGCGGCCTACAAAGCGTCCACCGCCCGCCACGCTGCGGGCGAGGCGCCGCGCGAGCCGGGCCCGCTGCGGACCGCACTCGCCGAGCAGCCGCAGGTGCCCGCGAACCTCCCAGAGGCTGACAGCGTGGACGCCGAACCGTTCGATGCCGTCGCGAAGTTCGGCGTCCGCCCGGGAGAGGACGAGCGGCCGTACGTGGTCGATCACGAGAGTGACCTCGATGCGGCGGCGAACCCCGATGCGGAGCTTGAGGAGCCGTCCCGGGTGATGCAGGTGTCCGAGCCGGAGTTCGCGAGCGGTCGCTCCACCGAGGACGCTCTCGCCGAGATGGCGACCATCCTGGACGAACTGCGGGCGCGGGGTGAGGCGGTGTGCGCGCCCAAGGACTTCCCACAGGCTCGCGTCGGGCGCCACCGAAGCTGGGTCTCCCGACGCCTCGCGGAACTCGCCGACAGCGGCCGGGAGGTCGCCGAGAACCCCGGCGGACAACTCGGATCCTGGCTCATCATCCCCCGCGACGACGCTTACGAGGACTACGCCGCGTAGCCGTCCGGCGGGATGTGCGCACGCGTGCGGAAGCCGTGCGCACACCTGTCGCCCTCGCGCGCACGCGCGCGCGTTGACCAGCACTTTCGCCCGTGCGCACACCCGCACGCGTGCGCACACCCACACCCGCACACCTCTACACACCGTAACCATCAGATCGGGGTTGGCCGAAGTGGCCGTCTACGTGGACGAGATCACGGACCACACGCACGCGGCCCGGCTCAAGGGGCTGCGCCACACCCACTGGTCGCACCTGACCGCCGACACGCGCGACGAACTGCACGCGTTCGCAAAGCGGTTGGGTCTCAAGCGGAGCTGGTTCCAGAACGCGACCAACCACCGCTGGCACTACGACGTCGTGCCCTCGAAGCGGGCACTGGCGATCCGCCTCGGCGCCGTGGCAATCGACCGCTACCGGCTCGCCGAACTCATGGCCGAACGCCGCTCCTCCGAACCGCCTCGCTGAATCCGCCCCGGGACGACCGTCTTTCCGCCAAGTCCGGCGGTCGTCCCGGGCCCAACCCGAACCCGGCAAGGACCCGGAAGGGACCACCAGCATGACAAACAACCACGGCCGGATCATCCGCATCGTGTCCTTCGGCTACGGCCACGGCCCCGCCCCCGAAGCCGAGATCACCCTCGACCTGCGGCGCGGCTTCCGCAATCCGCACCACGACCCGGCGATGAAGCAGCGCACCGGCCTGGACGAGGACGTGTACGCGCACGTCCTGGCCACGCCCGGCGTGCGCGATCTCGCCGCCGTGACCGCGCTCGCCGCACACGACCTCGCGCACAGCATCCCCGGCCCGATCACGATCGCCTGCGGGTGCGTCGGTGGACGGCACCGTAGCGTCGGCATCGCCCGCCACATCGCCGCCGTCCTCGGCGACGGGTGTGCGCGGATCGAGGTCGAACACCGCGACGTGCACCGGCCGGTGCTGTCCCCGGTCGCCCACGCGCAGACGCTCACCGGCCTTCCGCGCATCGTGGGTCCGGGGCCGTTCGTCGGTTCCGACTGCATGGCCCGACGCCACTACGACGCGTGCCGTGCGGAGCGTCGGCGCGGCTGCGACTGCCCCTGCCACCACGAGCAGGAGGAAGACGTGACCGTCGGCGACGAGAACGACGAGATCAACCGTCTGATCGCGGAAGCCCGCGAACACATGTTCACGGCCGCCGCCCTGATGTCCGTTCGGCCCGACGACACGGACAAGGCCCTCGCCATCATCCACGGCGAGTTCGGCCCGTTCCCGCCCGGCACGGCCTTGACGGAGCGGATCGAACGCGCCGCGCGCAGGTGGGGCCTCTCGTGAGCGAGCAGATGCGCACAGCGCTCGAACTGGCTCGCGCCGGTGTCCCGGTGCTGCCGCTGCGGGCCGGGAAGGTCCCGTTCGGGAACTGCCCCACCTGCGCGGGCTCGGCCTGCGGCGGCCGACCCAACATGCTCGCCGCCGGACCCTGCCGATGCCCGCGCGTGTGCCACGCCTGGGCCGCCGCGACCACCGACCCGACCGTCATCGCCTCCCCGACCTGGGCGTGGGCCTGGGCGCGGGCGGTCGCCGTCGCCTACCACCCCGGTGGCGCCGGATACACCGTCGTGGACCTGGACGACACCGACGCGATCGGGTGGGCCCGCGCGACCCTGCCGCCCACGCGGGTGGTGGCGACCACCCGCGGGGAGCACTGGATCTACCGGGGTGCCACCCGCTCCGCGAACCACGTCCGCCCCGGTGTCGACATCAAGTCCCGCATGGCCTACGTCCGTTGGCTCGGCCGCGGCACCGGCCACACCACCGGGCTGCCCTCGGCCGTCCGTGCGCTTCTCGAACGGCACAAGCAAGAGTCCACGCCCCCGCGCGGCGGGGTGGACTCTTCCTCACCCGCACCGAGACCGGTGGTCGGGTGGGATCGAGCGGTCGTCACCGGATGCCGCCACACCGAGCGCTACGTCAGCACCGGCCTCGAACGCGGACTCGCCATCGTCCACAGCCACACCAAAAGTGGTGCCGGATCCAGCGCGTACGGCGTCGCCCGCTTCCTCGCCAAACAGCACCGCGAATGCCCCGGCCCGTGCGGGCTCGACGCCCTCGCCGAGGACATCGTCTCGGCCGCCGTCGCGGTCGGCGTGCCCGAGTCCTACGCGCGCCGCGCCGTCCGCAACGGGCTGCACACGAGCGCCTGAACCATCCCACCTGCACATCAGCCACCCGAGGAGGGTCGCTCCACCATGGCCGAGTTCCACATCGAGTTCAAGGACGCCGCAGGCAACAAGCGCGGCAGTCGCTTCTTCAGCGAGCCGACCGACACCCACGCCCTGACCACCGGACGCAAGCTGCTCACGTCCGAGCACCGCAGCGACAGGCGCATCGTCCTGGCCACCATCTCCCGCCGCGTGCTCTTCCCCAACCGGGCCAAGGAGATCGCCGACCTGAAGGTCTGACACCACGCCGGGGCGGCCGACGGGCCACCGAACCCGCCGACCGCCCCGGCTCCAAGGGAATGGCCGCAGCCCGACGGAAGGAGCCATGCGGTGAGTGAGAAGAAGGCTCAGGCCACGATCCTGTTGGAGCTGATTCGGGAGCGTTACCGCCCGCTGATGGGACAGGATGGCACGGCGTACGCCGTCCAGGTCGACGGGCCGTCCGTGGCGCTGCCGTTGACCGGCGTGGGCGGATTGCGGGTGCAGATGGCCCGGGTGTACACCGATGCCTGCGGCGGACAGGTGCCCGGGGCGGGCGCGCTGTCGGATGCCATCGCCGTGTTCACGGGAGAGGCGCACGCGTGCGATCCCGAGCCCGTCAACCTGCGGGTCGCCTCGCACGGTGAGGCTGTCGTGCTCGACCTCGGCACCGCGGACGGGCGGTGCGTCGTCGCCACGGCGGACGGCTGGACGATCGAGCAGCGCTCGCCGGTGCTGTTCCGGCGGACGAAGCTCATCGCGCCGTTGCCGACCCCGATCCCCGGGGGCACCATCGACGCGTTCCGGGCGCTGTTCAACGTCGCCGACGACGACTGGCCCCTGATCGTCGGTTGGATGGTCGGCGCGCTCCTGCCCGATCTGCCGTATCCCGTTCTGGGCCTGTTCGGGCTTCGGGGGTCCGCCAAGTCGGTCGCGACGCGGATGATCGTGAACGCGATCAGCCCTTCACCGGCACCGACGCGATCCACGCCCCGGGACGTGAAGGCGTGGATCATCGGCGCCTACGCCGGGTGGACCAGCGGCATCGACAACGTGTCCGTCATCTCGGACGAGTTCTCCGACTGGCTGTGCCGGGCCTCGACGGGCGAAGGCATGATCGACCGGGCGCTCTACACCGACAACGACGTGTCCGTGATCAGCTTTCGGCGGCCGATCATCATCAACGGGATCGAACCGGTCGGCGGACAGGGTGACTTGGCGAACCGCCTGTTGCCGATCGACCTGTTGCCGATCGTCGAGTACAAGGACGAGCGGGACGTGTGGGCCGCATACGCCGAGGCGCTGCCCGGCGCGCTCGGTGCCCTGCTCGACCTGCTGTCGGCGGTGCTTGCCGGGCGGGACCACGTCACCACCGGCGGCGTCGCCCGCATGGCCGACTTCGCCCGGGTTCTCGCCGCGCTCGACCGCGCCACGGGCTGGAGGAGCCTTCCGCGCTACCTCGCACTCGCCAGCGCCACCGAAGCCGAGTCGCTGTCCCAATTCGGCGAGGCACTGCGGGACTTCGCCGAGACCACGCCCGGCGGGCGGTGGACGGGCACCCCCACCCAACTGTGGGAGCACCTGACCCCGAAGGACGCCCACGGCGAATCCCGTCCGCCGAAGGACTGGCCGAATGTGCGGCGCATGCGTGAACAGATCAAGCGCAACGTCCCCGCGCTGCGGGCCTTCGGCATCACGGTGGACCTCGACCAACGGTCCGCCGACCGCAATCGCGAACGTCTGATCGTCCTGATCGACACCACGCGGACGACGACATCGGAAGGTGCCCGCATTTCATCGTCCGTATCGTCCGCATCGTCCGCAACCGCGTCTGACCAGCAAAAACACGCGGACGATACGACACCCCACATCGTCCGCACAACGTCCGCATCGTCCGCACGGGCGTGATCTGCGGACGATGCGGACGATCCTGCGGACGATACGACGCCCCGTATCGTCCGCAGGTACACCCCCTCTGACCAGCACTTTCATGTTCGCGCGGACGATGCGGACGATGCGGACGATGAAATGCAGGCACTTTCCGAAACGCGCTTTCCCGGGACGGGGCCGCAACCGCTTCACCCGCAACGGCGCCGGGACCAAGACCCGCGCCGGAGTCACTAGCCACAGGAGTGCACCGGTGAGTCGACCGAAGACGCTGAAGTTGCCCGATGTCCTGGACGAGTTGGACATCTCGCGCGCTTCGTTCTACCGGATGCGGGCCAAGGGGCTCGCGCCGAAGTCCAAGAAGCTCCCGAATGGTCAGCTCAGGTTCCGCCGTGCGGACGTGGACGCCTGGTGGGCGTCCCTGAACGACTGACCGACCAGCCACGCCATCACTGCGGCCCGGTCCGGGTTACCGGACCGGGCCCTCTCATGAGGAAGTCAGCTTGCTCAAGCCATCGTTCAAGGTCCGCATCTGGGAACTCCGCGTCCACGAACGCGCCAAGGGGACGACGTACGAAGTCCGCTGGAAGGTCGGCGGCAATCCGTGCTCGAAGACCTACAAGACCAAGGGGCTTGCGGACAACAGGCGTGCCGAACTCTTGAAGTTCATCCAGGACGGCACGGCCTTTGACGAGATCAGCGGGTTGCCGATGCCCGAGGCCCGCGCCTTGGACGACGTCACTTGGTACACACACGCTCGCGACTACATCGAGATGAAATGGGACGCCTCACCGGCCAAAACGCGGACGACGTTGGCGGATGCGCTCGCGACCGCGACGCCCGTTCTGGTGGCCCACGGCCGGCGCAAGCCGACGCCGGAGGCGCTTCGGCTCGCGCTCTATGGGTGGGCGTTCAACGTGAATCGCTGGGATGAGGAAGCGCCGCCGGAGGTGGTGGACACGCTCCGGTGGGTCAAGAAGCACGCGCTCCCGATGAGCGCGCTGGATGACGCCATCGTGATGCGGAAGGTGTTGTCCGCGTTCGGAAAGCGGCTCGACGGCGACGCGGCGGCCCCTTCCACCGTGCAGCGCAAGCGGGCCATCTTCCACAACGCCCTGGGCTTCGCTGTGGAGACCCGCCGTCTGACCGCCAACCCGCTCGGAACGGTCCAGTGGACCGCGCCCAAGGTCTCCGAGCAGGTCGAGCCGGAGAACGTGGTCAACCCGCGCCAAGCCGATGTGCTGCTCGATGCCGTGTACGCCGAGAGCGCCCGCGGTCGGCACCTGGCCGCATTCTTCGGCTGCATGTACCACGCTGGGATGCGCCCGGCCGAGGTCGTGTGGCTGATGCGGAAGGACTGCGTGCTGCCCAAGCGCGGGTGGGGCGTGCTGAAGCTGCGCGAGTCGCGTCCTCGGGTGGGGTCGGCCTGGACCGACGACCGGAAGTCGCACGACAAGCGCTCGCTGAAGGGGCGCGCGAGGAAGGCGACACGCCCGGTGCCGATCCCGCCGGAGCTTGTGGCGATGCTCCGGTGGCACATGTACGTCCACGGCACGGCGCCGGACGGGCGGCTGTTCCGCACCGCCCGCGGTGGCATGGTCCAGGAGAGCGGGTACGGCGAGGTGTGGCGACGTGCCCGCGTGGCCGCGCTCAGCGCCGAACAGGTGGAATCCGCCCTCGCCAAGCGGCCCTACGACCTACGGCACGCCTGCGTGTCGCTGTGGCTGAATTCCGGTGTTGACCCGACGGAGGTGGCCCGCCGCGCCGGGCACAGCGTGAACGTGTTGCTGCGCGTCTACGCCAAGTGCCTGCCGGGCGTCGCCGAGCAGGCGAACCGCAAGATCTCGGAGGCCATGAGGCAGTGGCGGGCCGACGGCTCGTGACGTGGTCGGGGTGCCGGCGCGGGCCTGCGTCCGCCCTGGATCCGTTCCACGCATGTTCCTCACCGGCTGATCCACACCCGAGATTTGGTGGGACAAGGTGAGACAAGCCACGCTTTTCGAGCATCGGCCTGTTTTCTCGAACGAAGAAGGCCCCCGGCCAGCGTTTCCGCTGGTCAGGGGCCTTCTTGGTGGTGTGGCGGGTGTTGGGTTCGAACCAACGTAGGCGTACACCGGCAGATTTACAGTCTGCTCCCTTTGGCCACTCGGGCAACCCGCCTTGTGCGTCTTTCGGCGCGACGGGGACAACAATAGCGGACCACCCCGGGTGCTTCGCCACTCGGTATCGGTTCGGGTGGGGGCGGGTGCGGTCGGGGTCGGGGTTGTGGGGGACGCTCTAGGCTGGAGGGGTTGCCTTCCCTCCCTGTCAGATCCCACAGAAAGCGATTCCGAGCCTTGGCTGACTCCTCTTTCGACATCGTGTCCAAGGTCGACCGTCAGGAGGTCGACAACGCGCTGAACCAGACCTCGAAGGAGATCGCGCAGCGGTTCGACTTCAAGAACGTCGGCGCGCACATCGGCTGGACCGGCGAGCAGATCGAGATGCGCGCCAACTCCGAGGAGCGCGTGAACGCGATCCTCGACGTGTTCCAGGGCAAGCTGATCAAGCGCAGCATCTCGCTCAAGTCGCTCGACGCCGGTGAGCCGAAGGCGTCCGGCAAGGAGTACAAGATCTTCGCGTCGATCCAGGAGGGCATCTCCCAGGAGAACGCGAAGAAGGTCTCCAAGATCATCCGCGACGAGGGCCCCAAGGGCGTCAAGGCGCAGATCCAGGGCGACGAGCTGCGTGTGTCGTCGAAGAACCGGGACGACCTCCAGGAGGTCATCGCGCTGCTCAAGGGCAAGGACCTGGAGTTCGCGCTCCAGTTCGTGAACTACCGCTAGTCGCGGTCGTCGCCGCGCGGCGGCGCGGTGGCGATGGCCCGGCGTGGTCCGGGACGAAGGGCACGACGAGGGTCCGGGGAGGGGTCGCCTGCCGGCGGCCCCGCTCGCGGTTCCGGCCGTGCCCTTCGTGCGTGTCGGCGGCGGTGTGCCCGCGCCGCTAGGGCGCCGCCGCCTTGGGCCCGGTCGTGGTTCGGGTGGTCAGGACCTCGGTCAGGTGGGTGGGGACCCGGTCTTCTTCGAGGCGGCCCGTGAAGCCCGCATGGAGGACTCGGAGGGCCTCCTCGTATGCGAAGGGGGCCAGGTCCGCGCCCGTGGCCAGGTGTTCCTGGGCGATCGCGAACATCGTCAGCGCGTGGCGGCGGAACCTCGCGACGCGGCCCGTCGGCGGCACCGGCCAGCGGGCGATCACCGTGCGGTAGGTGTCCTCGTACTGGCTCAGCCACGCGACCCGGGCCGCCATACCGCCCGCCAGGCTCGCGTCGGCCGGTTCCCGGTGGTACACCACCCCCGGCTCGGACAACCGGGTGAACGACCACCCCCGGTCGTGCACCAGGCGCAGCCACAACGACCAGTCGACCAGGATCGGCAACTCCGGGTCGAAGCGGAACCACGACGCGGGCGCGGTGTGCGCCGGGTTGCGGGCGACCACGGACGTGGTCGGGACGAAGTTGGCCACCGAGAGCATGTCCGGGTCGTACGGGAAGTCGTAGCGGTACGGGCTGCCCGCCGGGATCTCACCCGGCACCGCGCGCGCCCCGCTCAGCACGCAGTCGGCGTACACGGCGTCCGTCCCGGAGTGCTCCAGCGCGGCCAGGGCCCGGTCGAGGTGGCCCGGCAGGTACAGGTCGTCGTCGTCCAGGAAGGCGACGAAGCGGCCGGTGGCGATCTCCAGGCCCGCGTTGCGCGCCGCGGCCGGCCCCCGCGAGCGCGGGAACGACAACAGCCGCACGGTCATCCCGCGCACCCCGAGCGGCAGCACCCCCGCCACGTCCGCGCCGCCGTCGTTGATCACCACCACCTCGATGCCGCGGATGCCCTGGAGGGCCACGCTGCGCAGGGCGTCGGCCAGTTGGACCGTGCGATCCCGGGTGGGAACGATGACACTGACCGTCGCCGCCACGGCAACCTCCGCGCTTCCCGAGATGGGATCTACAGGGCTTACCGGTGGATATCGCCACACCGGTGTCTCGACCCATATCGACACACCGGATGCGCGACTACAGCAATCGGGTGCCCGTCTCCCTCGTACGAGACCTCCCGATTGGCCTGTCCGGGCTCAGACGCCGACGTGCATCGGGTCGCTCGTCGAGACGATCTCGCGGCCCAGCGGGGTGAGCGAGACCGGGATCAGCTTGAAGTTGGCCAGACCCAACGGGATGCCGATGATCGTGATGCACAGGAGCACCCCGGTGACCAGGTGCCCCAGCGCCAGCCACCAGCCGAACAGCACGATCCACAGGATGTTGCCGAGCATCGACCCTGCCCCGGCGTCTCGACGCCACTCCACTCGCCGCCCGAACGGCCACAGCGCGTACGCCGCGATCCGCCAGGCCGCGATGCCGAGCGGGATGGTCACCACAAGGAAGAAGAGCAGGAAGCAGACGAGGCCGGCGACCGCGTAGCCGATCGCGAGCCAGAAGCCGGCGAAGACGAGCCAGATGACGTTCAGGACAGTTTTCACGGGGTTGTTTCTACCCCGCCCCGGCCCGCCATGCCGTCCCCCACAAGGCTGACGGAGGACAACACGCGCGGCCCGACCCCTCGACCCCGCCTCTGTCCGCCCCTCACCGCCCCGCCATCTGCTCCAGCCGCGCGATCCGGTCCGCCATCGGCGGGTGGGTCGAGAACAGCTTGCTCATCCCGCCCGCGCCCCGCCGGAACGGGTTGGCGATCATCAGCGAGCTGGTGGTCTGCAACTTCGGCTCCGGCGGCAGCGGCAGCGCCTGGGTGCCCGCGTCCAGCTTGCGCAGCGCGCTCGCCAGCGCCAGCGGGTCGCCGGTGAGCCGGGCCCCGGAGGCGTCCGCCTGGTATTCACGCGATCGACTGACGGCCAACTGGATGACACTGGCCGCCAGCGGCCCCAGGATCATGATGGCCAGCATGCCGAACAGGCCGGGACCCTCGTCGTCGTTGCTGCGGCCGAACGGGATCAGCCAGGCGAAGTTGACCAGGAACATGATCACGCTGGCCAGCGCACCGGCCACGGACGAGATCAGGATGTCCCGGTTGTACACGTGCGACAGTTCGTGCCCGATCACCCCGCGCAGCTCCCGCGCGTCCAGGATGCGCAGGATGCCGGTCGTACAACACACCGCCGCGTTGCGCGGGTTGCGGCCGGTGGCGAACGCGTTCGGCGCCTCGGTGGGCGAGATGTACAGGCGCGGCATCGGCTGGCGCGCGTCGTTGGAGAGTTCGCGCACGATCCGGTACAGCTCGGGGTTCTCCGCCTCGCTGACCGGACGCGCCCGCATCGAGCGCAGCGCGATCTTGTCGCTGTTGAAGTAGGCGTAGCCGTTCGTCGCGAGCGCCACGAACAGGGCGATGATCAACCCGGTGCGGCCGAAGAAGCTGCCGACGACCAGGATGAGCGCCGACATCCCACCGAGCAGTACGGCGGTCTTCAGTCCGTTGTGCTGGCCGTGCACGGCAGAGTCCTCTCGAAGCGTCAGCGTCCAGGGGTGACAATGCGGGCCCGTGCGGGGTATCCGCCGGCTTGTCGCCCTCTGCCCGTTGTCTCTTCTTTCGCAACGGGACAACGCCACGCAGAGTTCCCTTCCGAGGCCGGCGTAACCCCCCGCCTCGGGACGGAACCGCAGGTCAGCCGAGCAGCCCCGGCACGGTGAGCACCCGCAGGACCAGCTGCGGCGCGACCGAGAGCAGCACCCCGAGCGCCCCCGTGAGCACGAGCGCGGCGACCAGCGGAAGCGGCATCGGGGCCGTCCCGGTACGCACCCCGGCCGCCCCCTCCGAACCCGCGACCGGCGGCATCCCCGGCGCCTCGACCGCGAACAGTTGCGCCGTCCACGCCAGGTAGTAGTACAGGCCGATCACCACGTTGACCGCCATCACCACGGCCAGCCATCCGGTGCCGGCCCCGATCACCGCCTGGAACACCGTCACCTTCGCGAACAGCCCGGCCAGACCCGGCGGGATACCGGCCAGGCACAGCAGGAAGAACGCCATCGCGAGCGCCGCGACCGGATGCGCGCGGAACAGGCCGCGATGGTCGGCGACCAGCCCGCCCCGCTCGCGCGCGACCAGCGTCACCACGGCGAACGCGCCCAGGTTCATCACCGCGTACACCGCCAGGTACGCCACCGCCGCGGGCAGCGTGTCGGCCAGGTCCTCGCCGTGCCCGGCGGCCGTGCCGAACGGCACCAGCACATAGCCCGACTGGGCGATCGAGGACCACGCGAGCAGCCGTACCGCGTCGGTCTGGCGCAGCGCGGCCACGTTGCCCGCGGTCATCGTCACCGCGGCGAGCACCGCGAGCGCCGGCCCCCACAGGTGCGCGTACGGGCGGAACGCGATGCCGGCCACGAGCAGCAGCCCGGCGAAGCCCGCGGTCTTCGAGACCACCGACAGGTACGCGGCGACCGGGATCGGCGCACCGCGATAGGTGTCCGGCGCCCAGGCGTGGAACGGCACCGCCGCGACCTTGAAGGCGAACCCGATCATGGTCAGCACCGCGCCGGTCGCGGCCACGTGGGTGAGCTTCGGATCGAGCCGGTCCAGCTCGCCCGCGATCCGGGCCAGATGCACGCTGCCGGTGCTCCCGTACACCAGGCTCACCCCGAACAGCAGCACCGCGGTGGCGCCGGCCGAGAGCAGGAAGAACTTCAGCGCCGCCTCGCCGCCCCGACCGTCCCGGCGCAGCCCGACCAGCGCGAACGCGGGCAGCGACAACGTCTCCAGCGCGACCACCAGGGTGAGCAGATCGCGGGCACCGGCCAGCGCCACCGCGCCGGTCACCGAGGACAGCAGCAGAAAGTGGTACTCACCGCCCGGCACCTCCGAAGAGTCGCCCGCCCCGTCGGCGCCGTCCGCCCGCACCATCGGCATCGACAACAGCACCACCACGACCGCCGAGCCGAGCAGGACCAGCTGTAGCACCAGCGTCAGATCGGTGACCACGTACGAACAGCCCGACGGCGAGCAGAACGTCCCGCGCGCGTCGTCCCCGTCCGCCCGCAGCGGCACCAACAGCACCAGGCCCGCGCCGAGCCCGGCCAGCGTCAGCCAGGGCAACACCGCCTTGCGCGCACCCTCCAGGAACAGGTCCGCGAGCAGCACCACGAGCGCGGCGACCGCGACCGCAAGCACCGGCGAGATCGCGAGCCAGTCGATCGACTGGACGTCGAACGGCATGTCAGCTGCCTCCCATGAGGGCACGCACGGCCGGGTCGGTGATCGCGAGCAGGGTGGCCGGCCACAGCCCGGCGACCAGCGTCAGCGCGACGAGCGGGGTCCACACCACGAGTTCCGGACCGGTCACGTCCACCCCGGCGGCCGGCTCGCCGCCCGCCGGTCCCATGCAAAGCCGCCGGACCAGGCCGAGCAGATAGGCCGCGGTCAGCACCGTGCCCAGGCCGGCGATCGCCAGGAAGGTCCGGTAGCCGCCGACGGACAACCCGGCGCCCGGCTCGTACGCGCCGTACATCGCCAACAGCTCGCCCCAGAAGCCGGCCAGCCCCGGCAGCCCGAGCCCGGCCACCGCGCCGAACGCGACCAGCGCGCCCAGCCGGGGCGTACGCCCGTACATCCCGCCGCCCAGCCGGCCGAGCAGCGCCGTGCCGTGCCGGTCCTTGACCGCGCCCGCCAGAAAGAACAGCAGGCCGGTGACCAGCCCGTGGCCGATGTTGACGAACAGCGCGCCGTTGACGCCCTGCGGGGTGAGCGTGGCGATGCCAAGCAGCGCGAAGCCCATGTGGCCCACCGACGAGTAGGCGATGATGCGCTTCAGGTCCCCGTCCGGGTCGCGCAGCAACGCCAGGCACACCAGCGACCCGTACACGATGCCGACCACGCCGAACGCGGCCAGATACGGCGCGAACGTCTCGGCACCCTCCGGCACCACCGGCACCGCGATCCGGATCAGGCCGTACGTGCCCATCTTGAGCAGGACGCCCGCCAAAAGGACCGAGCCCGCCGTCGGCGCGGCGGTGTGCGCGTCGGGCAGCCAGGTGTGCAGCGGCCACATCGGCACCTTGACCGCCAGGCCCAGGCCGATCGCCAGGAACGCGAGCACCTGTACGCCGTGCGACATGCCCTCGCCGTGCCGGTCGGCGAGTTCGACCATGTCGAAGGTGCCGGTCTTCGCCTGGATGAGCAGGAAGCCGAGCAACATCACGGCCGAGCCGAGCAGCGTGTACAGGATGAACTTGTACGACGCGGGGCCGCGCTCGCCCGGACTCCCCCACCGATTGATCAGGAAGTACATCGGCACCAGTACGACCTCGAAGAACAGGAAGAACAGGATCAGGTCGAGGGCCGCGAAGGTACCGAGGGTGCCGGTCTCGAGGACCAGGAACAGCGCGACGAAGGCCCGCGAGGAGCCGCCCGGCGGAATGTTCCACAGGCTGTGGACGGCGACCAGCAGGGTCAGCAGCGCGGTGAGCACGAGCAGCGGCAGCGAGATGCCGTCGATGCCGAGGTGGAACCGCAACCCGAGCGAGGGCGCCCAGGACACGTCCGTCTCGAACCGCATCCCCCGCCCGCGCCGGAACGCGCAGGCCAGTGCGACGGCGCCGGCCAGGGTGGCCGCGGTGGCGCCGACGCCGATCAGCCGGGCCGCCCGATCACCGACCCCGGGCAGCAGGAGCAGGGCGGCACCGAGCAGCGGCGCGGCCACGACGAGGATCAGCACGACGCTCACCGCGGGGTCTCCTGGGCGTGAAGGGGCGTCGGGGGAAACGACCGGGGGCGGATCACGAGCCCACCGCCACCGCGAGGGCGAGCACGACCACGCCGGCGAACAGGCCGGTCAGATACAGCCGGGTGTTGCCGTTCTGGCCGCGGCGGATCCCGCCGCCGAGCAGCCACGCGCTCTGCGCCGCGCCCTTGACGTAGGTGTCGATCACGGCCCCGTCGGTGAACCGGGCGGCCTTGGCGCCCGCTCGGACGGGGGTGCGCACCAACGCCGCGTACAGCCCGTCCACATCGAACCCGCGCAGCGCCGGGCCGCGCACCGGACCGAGCACCCGGGCCGGGTCGGCGGCCGGATCGCGCCGCCACGCCGCGGCGACCGTACCCGCGCCCAGGACCAGCGCGACCAGCGCCAATCCCGTGGTCAGCGGATGCGGCGTCAGCTCGTCGTAGCCGAGTTCGCCGCCCAGTGAGGGCAGCCCGGGGAAGGCCAGGAAGCCGAACAGCACGGTGGGCACGGCGAGGACCACCAGCGGCCACACCATCGCGCCCGGGGCCTCGCCGCGACCCATCCCGGGTTCGCCGTAGTCCGCCGCGTCCGCGTGCGCCGGCACCTCCGCACCGGGCGCCGCCTCGCGCGTCGGCCCGAGGAACACCCGCAGCCAGACCCGGGTCGCGTAGGCCGCCGTCAACGCGGCCGTCAACAGCCCCGCCACCAGCACCAGCCAACCGGCGACAGCGGGCACCGAGTCGTGCCCGGCGGCGGTGTGCTCGGCCGCGCCGAGCACCGCCTCCTTGCTGAAGAAGCCGGAGAACGGCGGCACGCCGGCGAGTGCGGCCAGACCCGCCGTCATGGTCCAGAACGCGATCGGCGCGCGCCGGCGCAGGCCGCCCATGCCGGCCAGCGCGCCGGTCCCGGCCACGTGGATCAGCACGCCCGCGCCGAGGAAGAGCAGCGCCTTGAACGCGCCGTGCGCGAGCAGGTGGAACACCGCCGCGTCCCGCCCGCCGACCGCCAGGCCGCCGGTCATGTAGGCGAGTTGGCCGACCGTGGACCACGCGAGCACCCGCTTCAGGTCCTCCTGGGCGAGCGCGGCGAGCGCCGAGCCGATCATCGTCACCGCGGCCATGACGGCGAGCACGATCAGCGTCGGGTGCGCGGCCAGGAACGCCGGGTAGAGCCGGGCCACCAGGTAGGCGCCCGCGGCGACCATCGTGGCGGCGTGGATCAGCGCGGACACCGGAGTGGGGCCGGCCATCGCGTCGGGCAGCCAGGTCTGCAGCGGCACCTGGGCCGACTTGCCCGCGACGCCGCCCAGCATCAGCAGGGTGCCGGCGGTGACCCAGCCGGCGCCGCCCTCGGGCACCGCCGCGAGCACGTCGCGGATCCGGAACGAGTCGGCGCCGGCGGCCAGGACCAGGATGCCGATCAGGAACGGCACGTCGCCCAGCTTGGTGACCACGAACGCCTTGATCGAGGCCGAGCGGGCCGCCTCCGTCTCCCAGTGGTGGCCGATCAGGAAGTAGGAGCAGACGCCCATCACCTCCCAGCCGACGAGCAGCACGATCAGGTCGCCGGTGTAGACCACGAGCAACATCGCCGCAGTGAACAGCGAGACCAGCGCGGCGTAGGAGGAGTAGCGCGGGTCCGCGCGCAGATAGGCCGCCGAGTAGACCTGCACGAGCAGCGCGACCACCGTGACGAGCACCGCGGACAGCGCGGCGAGACCGTCCACGCGCAGCCCGAGGGTGATGTCGAGGGCGCCGGTGGGGGTCAACCGCACCGCCGACTCGCGCACGTCGTCCCCGATGCCGGCGGCTACCACGATCGTGAGCACGGTCGCGGCCAGGCCGGCGGGTACGGCGATCAGGACCGCGCGCACCCGGCGCCCGAGCAGCAGCCCGAACAGGGCCGCGAGCGCGGGCAGTGCGGTGGCCGTCGCGGCGGCGACCGTCATACCGATCCCTCCTTGTGCTCGGCCAGCTCGCGCAGGTCGGGGATGTCGGCGGTGGCCCGGTTGCGGAACACCATCAGCACGATCGCCAGGCCCAGGCCGATCTCGGCGGCGGCGATGGTGATCACGAACAGGGTCAGCGCCTGTCCGGCGTGCAGCGTGTCGCGCAGGTACATGTCGAACGCGACCAGGTTGACGTTGACCGCGTTGAGCATCAGCTCGATCGACATCAGCACGAGAATCGCGTTGCGGCGCGCAAGCACCCCGTACAGCCCGATGCCGAACAGCAGGACGGCCAGGACGAGCGGATAGACCAGATGCATCGGGTCAGTCCTTCCGATCCGAGCGCGCGCGGGCCCGGGAGCGGGAGAGCACGACGGCGCCGATCAACGCGGCCAGGAGCAGCACGGACAACACCTCGAACGGCAACACCCACACCTTGAACAGGCTCTCCCCGGTGACCTTCGTGGTGCCCACGGTGTCGTCGCCCAGGTGGAGGTAGGCGCTCCGGAACGCGTCCACGATCACGGTGACCAGGGTCGCGGCGGCGCCGAGCGCGACTGCGGCGGCCGGGATCCGGGCGGTGCGGTCGACCGGTTCCGAGTAGCCGATCGGCGCCTTGGTGAGCATCAGCCCGAACAGCAGCAGCACCACGACCGCGCCGACGTAGATCAGCACCTGGACCCAGGCGATGAACTCGGCGGTGAGCAGCAGGTACTCGGCGGCCAGACCGCCGAGGGTGACCACCAGCCACAGCGCGGCGTGCACGACCTGACGGGTGGTCACCACGAGCAGCGCGGAGCCGAGCACCACCAGGCCGATCAGCACGAACGCGATCTCCGCGCCGGTGGGCGAGAGGAATCCGTGCTCGGTGGCGGCGAGATTCACGGTGTCTCCTCCGCGTCCGACGCGGCGGCCCGGGCCGCCGCCGCGGCCTTCTCCGCCTTCTCCACGGCCTTGCGGGCCTGGGTCAGCTCCTTGGGGTCCTCGGCGCGCTCGTCGAGGGCGGGCGGCGGCGGGACCGTCCACATCCACTCGCGCAGCCGGTCCTTCTCGTGCGTGAGTTCGTGGATGTCGCCCGTCGCGTACTCGAACTCGGGTGACCAGAACAGCGCGTCGAACGGGCACACCTCGACGCAGATCCCGCAGTACATGCACAGTGCGAAGTCGATCGCGAAGCGGTCGAGCACGTTGCGGGTGCGGTCGCGCGCGCCGGGTTCACGGGCGGGCACGACCTCCTTGTGCGAGTCGATGTAGATGCACCAGTCGGGGCATTCGCGCGCGCACAACATGCAGACCGTGCAGTTCTCCTCGAACAGCGCGATCACCCCGCGCGAGCGGGGCGGCAGTTCGGGGAGCACCTCCGGATAGGACTGGGTGGTGCTGCGTCGGGTGAGCGTCTTGAGGGTCACCGCGAGGCCCTTGGCCAGGCCCTTCATCAGGTCGCCACCTTTACCACGCCGGTCAGGACGAGTTGGCCGAGCGCGAGCGGGACGAGCGTCGTCCAGGCCAGCTTCTGCAGCTGGTCCTCGCGCAGCCGCGGGTAGCTGACCCGCAGCCAGATCACCACGAACGCGAGCACGCCGATCTTGAGCAGGGTCCACAACCAGCCGACCGAGTCCGACCACGGCCCGTGCCAGCCGCCGAGGAAGAGCACGGTGGTCAGCGCGCAGACGACCAGGATCCCGGCGTACTCGGAGAGCAGGAAGAACGCGAAGCGCAGGCCGGTGTACTCGGTGTAGGCGCCGAAGATGATCTCCGAGTCGGCGACCGGCATGTCGAACGGCGGGCGCTGGATCTCGGCGAGACCGGCGGTGAAGAACACCACGCCGCCGATCGCCTGCCAGGGCAACCACCACCACTCGAAGCCCTCGACGATCCCGGGCAGCGACACGGTGCCGGCGGCCATCGCGACCGAGGCGGCGGCGAGCAGCATGGGCAGCTCGTACGCCATCAGCTGGGCCGCCGCGCGGATGCCGCCGAGCAGCGAGTACTTGTTGGCCGACGCCCAGCCGCCCATCAGCGAGCCGAGCACGCCGACGCCCATCACCGCGAGCACGAACACGATGCCGGCGTCGATGGTGCGGCCGACGAACCCGTTCGGGCCGATCGGGATGGCGATCAGCACCACGAAGTAGGGGATCAGCGCGACGGCCGGCGCGAGTTTGAAGACCCGGCGGTCGGCGCCGGCCGGGACGATGTCCTCCTTCTGGGCGAACTTGACGCCGTCGGCGACCAGTTGTGCCCAGCCGTGGAAGGCGCCGGCGTAGATCGGGCCGACCCGGGCCTGCATGTGCGCCATCACCTTGTGCTCGGTCTGACCGATCACCAGGGGCAGCACGAGGAAGGCCCCGAGCACGAGAACGAGCCGGAGGCACACGTCGAGGAGACTCACGGGGTGTCCCCTTCGGCGGGCTCGGCGGGCTTCGCGGGTTCGGCCGGCTCGGCGGGTTCGGCCGGCTCGGCGGGCTTGCCCGGCTCGGCGGGCTCGGCGGGCTCGGCCGGCTCGGCGGGCTCGGCCGGCTCCGCGGCGGGCGGCGTCGGGGGCGGCTGCGCCGCCGGCGGCGTCTGGCTCGCCGACCCCTGGGACGCGCTGCGGGTGCGCCGCGCCGGGGGCGTGCCCTCCGCCGCCTGGCTCGCCGATCCCGCCGAGGCACTGCGGGTCCGGCGCGGCGGCGCGCCCGTGCCCTCCGTCGTCCCCGTCCCGGCCTGGCTCGCCGACCCCGCCGACGCGCCGCGGGCGCGGCGTGGGCGCTCCTCGGCGGCGGCCACGGCCTCGGCCGCCGCCTCCTCCTTGTGCGGACCCCACGTTGCCGGGTCCGGCACACCCGGCGGCAGCGTGCGCCGCCGGCCCGGCGAGCGCCCCGGCCCGCCGCCGTGGTCGGACTCGCCCGGCTCCTTGGCCCCCGGCCAGGGCTTGGCCACCCGCGCGGCCAGGACGAACTCCTTGCGCAGCGGATGCCCCTCGAACCCGTCCGGCAACAACAGCGGATCCAGGCCGGGGTGCCCGGTGAAATCGATCCCGAACATCTCGTGCGTCTCTCGCTCGTGCCAGCGGGCCCCCGCGTACACCCCGGTCGCGCTCGCCAGCACCGCGCCCTCGCGCGGCACGCGGGTACGCAGCAGCAGCCGGGGCCCGCGCGGGATCGCGCACACGTGGGCGACCACGCCGAACCCGTCCGCGAGTTCGTCCACCCCGGTGAGCCAGTCGAAGAACGCACAACCGAGCCGATCGCGCGCCGCGGTCAGCGCGTCGACCCAGTGCTCGGGCGCGACGTCGAGCGTGACGAGCCCGTAGGCGTCCGACACGGCGAGCACCAACTCCTCGCCCACCCCGGCGCGGATCTCCTCCGGGGTCATCCGGCACCCCCGGCCGGCGGCGTGGGCGGCGCGACCGGCGGCCGACTCAACGCGGCGGCGGGCAGCGTACGCCCGTACCGCGCGGCCGGGTTCTCCACCGCGATCCGCTCCTGGAGCTTGAGGATGCCCTGGAGCAGCGCCTCCGGCCGCGGCGGGCAGCCCGGCACGTACACGTCGACCGGCACGATCTGGTCCACGCCCTTGGTGACGCAGTACGAATCCCAGTACGGCCCACCACAGTTGGCGCACGACCCGAACGAGATGACGTACTTGGGCTCGGGCATCTGCTCGTACAGCCGCTTGATCGCGGGCGCCATCTTGTCGCTGACCGTGCCCGACACGACCATCAGGTCGGCCTGGCGCGGTCCGGGCGCGAACGGGATCACGCCGAGGCGGATGAAGTCGTGCCTGGCCATCGACGACGCGATGAACTCGATCGCGCAGCAGGCCAGGCCGAAGTTGAACACCCAGAGGGAGTAGCGCCGCCCCCAGTTGAGCACCAACCGCACCGGGTCGGGCGCCAGCCGGGAGAGCACCCCGAGCCGGGGTGTCGGCAGATCGACCGGCGGTCGATCCGCGGGAGCGGGTGTCACGTCCATGCGAGCACGCCCTTCCGCCACGCGTACAGCAGTCCGGTGGCCAGGAAGCCGACGAACACGAACATCTCCACCAGGGTCGTGGCGCCGAAGCCGGGCGCGTCGAAGACCGTCGCCCAGGGGAACAGGTAGATCGCGTCGA
This sequence comes from Embleya sp. NPDC059237, assembly GCF_042754105.1. NCBI lineage: Bacteria > Bacillati > Actinomycetota > Actinomycetes > Kitasatosporales > Streptomycetaceae > Embleya > Embleya sp. NPDC059237. Next base: position 317,131 of record NZ_JBHZAE010000012.1, read on the forward strand.
CCGCGAAGATGACGTAGAGATAGGCGTAGAGGTAGTAGCGGATGTGCACCTGCGCCCAGCCCACCCCCACGGGATCGACACCGCACTCGTACGTGGTCAGCTTCTCGTGCGTGGGTACGCTCGGTCGCAGCAGTCGCCCGCCGACGAACGCCACCGCGACGAAGGCGGACGCGACCAGCAGCACCAGACCCACGAGCGCGTACGTTCCGTAGTAGCCCTCCACCCGGCGCCTGCCTCCCGATCGACATTGCCTCGACGTTGCGTGGACGTTGCGTATCTTTGTGGCACGGGAGTCTAGGGGGGTTGCGCCGGACCTGTCCCCGGTGTCCGGTCCGGTCGACCCCGCCGGACCGGTGACATCCGCCCCGGCCCCAGGTGGTAGGGACAACCCCACCCCCAAGACACCGACCCGCGCCATGGGACCCGTCCGGGCCTCCAGGCAGAGTTGACCCAACGGATCGGCTTCTCTCCCAGCGAGGCAACTCCATGTCCATGCCCTCACCCGTGACTGCCTACGACGGGTCCACAGGTGATGCCCCGGCTCGAACCCGGCCGGGCATCCTGCGCGCGCCGTTCACCGTGCGCACGTGGACCGACACCATCCATCTGGTGCTGAATCTGCCCGTCGGCATCGTCGGCTTCACCTACGCGGTGGTGTTCATCGCGCTCGGCATCGGGCTGACCCCGCTGTTCCTGCTCGGGTTGCCGCTGATCGTGCTGACCCTGCTCGGCGCTCGCGCGCTCGGGCGGATGGAGCGGGCTCGGGCGAGCGCGCTGCTCGACGAGCACGTCCGCGCTCCGGCACCGATGCGGCACCCGCCCGGCTGGACGGGCTGGATCAGGGGGGGATTGACCGACCGTACGGGGTGGCGGGCCTGTCTCTACCTGTTCCTGCAACTGCCCTGGGGTGTCTTCACCTTCGTGGTCACCACGGTGTTGTGGGCGACCTCGCTGAGCGCGATCGCCTATCCGCTCATCCAGCCGCTGTACCGCCGGGCCGACATGCCGGGCGCGATGATCTCCGGCGACGGGCCGAACGAGCCGGGCGTGGACCACTACCTCGCCGGGCCGGGCCCGGTCTCGCTGACCGTGGTGGCCGGGGTGGTGCTGTTCTTCGCCACCCCGTGGCTGGTGCGCGGGATGGCCAACGTGGACCGGGTGATGGTGCGCGGGCTGCTCGGCCCGGCCTTCCTGTCCGAGCAGGTGCGCGACCTGACCGTCTCGCGCGGCGCGGCGGTCGACACGGCCGCCTCGGACCTGCGGCGGATCGAGCGCGACCTGCACGACGGCGCCCAGGCACGGCTCGTGGCGCTGGCGATGGACCTGGGCATGGCGAAGGAGAACCTGAACGCGAGTCAGGACACCGAGACCGCGCGGATGGTGTCCTCCGCGCACGACGAGGTCAAGCTCGCCCTCCAGGAGCTGCGCGACCTCGCCCGGGGCATCCACCCGGCGGTACTCACCGACCGGGGTCTGGACGCGGCGCTGTCCTCGATCGCGGCCCGCTGCACCGTTCCGGTCCGGGTCGAGGTGGATCTGCCGGAGCGCCCGCCCGCGCCGATCGAGTCGGTCGCCTACTTCTGCGCGTCGGAGTTGCTGACCAACGTCTCCAAGCACGCCCGCGCCACGCACGCATGGGTGACGGTGGGCCACGAGGACGGCCGGATGTACCTGATCGTCGCCGACGACGGCGCGGGTGGTGCCGCCACCGGCAAGGGTTCCGGTCTGGCCGGCCTCACCGAGCGGGTGCGCGGTGTGGACGGCACGCTGCATGTGGACAGCCCCGAGGGCGGGCCGACCCGGGTCACCGTGTGGTTGCCGCTGTGAGGTTTTGTCGAGGGTGACCCCCACCCTCCCGATCGGGACGGCCGGCCGCGGTTTCGGCCGGAGTACGCCGCATCCGTTCGAATCCGGAAGACTGTAGGCCGCACCCGCCGTCCGGGTGCGGCCTACCGGATTTGGGGGATGTGAACGCAGTGCGCGTCGTCATCGCTGAGGATTCCGTACTACTTCGGGACGGTTTGTCCCGATTGTTGACCGCTCGTGGCCACGAGATCGTGGGAGCGGTCGGCGACGCCGAACAACTGGTCGCGGTCGCGACCGAGCTGCGTCCCGATGTCTGCGTGGTGGATGTGCGCATGCCGCCGACGCACACCGACGAGGGCATCCGCGCGGCGGTGAAGATGCGCGCGACGCTGCCCGAGGTCGGGGTGCTTGTCCTGTCACAGTACGTCGAGGAGCAGTACGCGACGGAACTGCTCGCGGGCAACACCAGTGGCGTCGGCTATCTGCTCAAGGACCGGGTCGCCGACGTCGGCGAGTTCGTCGCCGCGGTCGAGCGGGTGGCCGGCGGCGGTACCGCCCTCGACCCCGAGGTGGTCTCGCAACTGCTCGGCCGCTCGCGCAAACGGGATGTGGTGGAAAAGCTCACACCGCGCGAGCGCGAAGTACTCGGTTTGATGGCCGAAGGGCGTACCAACGCGGCCGTGGCGCAGGCTTTGGTGGTGTCGGACGGAGCGGTGGAGAAGCACGTCAGCAACATCTTCGGCAAGCTCGGCCTGGCGCCCAGTGACACCGATCACAGACGCGTGCTCGCAGTACTCGCCTATCTCGGATCCTGACATCGTTGGGATCGAATTACTGGACCCATGCAATCATCCGGTCGATCGCAGGCGCCGTCCCAGCCGGGGACGGGCCTTTGTTTTGCTCGGAAACCGCAGCGTTTTGCTCGGAAACCGCAGCGCTTCACCTGGATCCAGCTGTGGTTTGCTCGGATTCAGCCGGATTTGTACCGCTTGCGGGCCATGTCCGGAGCGTGACGCCGCTCACGTCGCGCGCCAGGGCGGATCCCCGCCCGTTCGCGGGGGGCACCACGGTGTCCCTCCGTGCCGCCGTACGATGAAAACTGCGACATCCGCGCGGTGCGCGGACCAACCGCCGCAGCGCCGAGGAGGTCCTTCCCCGTGACCAAGCAGGTCAAGCAGCTCGACCGGGTCGTGATCCGGTTCGCCGGCGATTCCGGTGACGGAATGCAGCTGACGGGCGACCGTTTCACGTCCGAGACGGCGACGTTCGGAAACGATCTGTCGACCCTTCCCAACTTCCCCGCCGAGATCCGGGCGCCCGCAGGCACCCTGCCGGGCGTGTCGAGCTTCCAACTCCACTTCGCCGACCACGACATCCTGACCCCGGGCGACGCGCCGACCGTCCTGGTCGCGATGAACCCGGCCGCGCTCAAGGCCAACATCCGCGACCTGCCGCGCGGGGCCGAGATCATCGTCAACACCGACGAGTTCTCCAAGCGCGCGATGGCCAAGGTCGGCTACCCGACCAGTCCGCTGGAGGACGGGTCGCTCGACGCCTACAACGTGCACGCGATCCCGCTGACCACGCTGACGGTCGGCGCGCTCGCCGAGTTCGAGATCTCCAAGAAGGACGCCGAGCGGGCGAAGAACATGTTCGCGCTCGGGCTGCTGTCCTGGCTGTACCACCGCCCGACCGAGGCGACCATCGACTTCCTGCGGCGCAAGTTCGCCAAGCTGCCGGTGATCGCCGAGGCGAACGTGGCGGCGTTCAAGGCGGGTTGGAACTTCGGCGAGACCACGGACGACTTCGCGGTCTCCTACGAGGTGGCACCGGCGAAGCTGCCCTCGGGCACGTATCGCAACATCACCGGCAACCTCGCGCTGTCCTACGGCCTGGTGGCCGCCGGACAACTGGCCGAGCTGCCGGTCTACCTGGGTTCGTACCCGATCACCCCGGCCTCGGACATCCTGCACGAGCTGGCCAAGCACAAGAACTTCGGCGTGCGCACCTTCCAGGCCGAGGACGAGATCGCGGGCATCGGCGCCGCGCTCGGCGCCTCGTTCGGCGGCGCGCTCGGGGTGACCACCACCTCCGGTCCCGGTGTCGCGCTCAAGTCCGAGACGATCGGGCTCGCGGTCTCGCTGGAGCTGCCGCTGCTGATCGTCGACGTGCAGCGCGGCGGGCCCTCCACCGGGCTGCCCACCAAGACCGAGCAGTCCGACCTGCTCCAAGCCATGTTCGGCCGCAACGGCGAGGCGCCGGTGCCGATCGTGGCCCCGCAGACCCCGTCCGACTGCTTCGCCGCCGCCGTCGAGGCGGCCCGGATCGCGCTGAAGTACCGCACCCCGGTCTTCCTGCTCTCCGACGGCTACCTGGCCAACGGCTCCGAGCCGTGGCGCCTGCCCGAGACGTCGGAACTGCCGGACCTGCGGGTCGCGTTCGCCACCGAGCCGAACCAGGAGAACGCGGACGGAACCAAGGAGTTCTGGCCGTACAAGCGCGACCCCGAGACGCTGGCCCGCCCGTGGGCGGTGCCCGGCACCCCGGGTCTGGAACACCGCATCGGCGGCATCGAGAAGGCCGACGGCATCGGGTCGATCTCCTACGACCCGGCCAACCACGACCTGATGGTGCGCACCCGCCAGGCCAAGGTGGACGGCATCGCGAAGGACATCGACCCGCTGTGGGTCGACGACGCGACCGGCGACGCCGATGTCCTGGTGATCGGCTGGGGCTCCACCTACGGCCCGATCGCCGCGGCGGTGCGCCGGGTGCGGGCCGCGGGCGGCAAGGTCGCGCAGGCCCACCTGCGCCACCTCAACCCGTTCCCGGCCAACACGGCCGAGGTGCTGCGGTCGTACGACAAGGTGATCGTCCCGGAGATGAACCTGGGTCAGCTCGCCCTGCTCCTGCGCGGCAGGTTCCTCGTGGACGCCATGTCGTACAACCAGGTTCGCGGGCTGCCCTTCAAGTCCGAGGAACTGGCCCACGTGATCCGGGAAGTGATCGAGAGTGTCTGAGTCCGCGAACGGCGCCGGCGGTTTCCCCTCGCTGGCGCTGATCCCGAAGGCCGATGCCAAGCAGTCCATGAAGGACTTCAAGTCGGACCAGGAGGTGCGCTGGTGCCCGGGTTGCGGCGACTACGCCATCCTGGCCGCCGTGCAGGGCTTCCTGCCCGAACTCGGGCTCCGCAAGGAGAACGTGGTGTGGATCTCGGGCATCGGCTGCTCCAGCCGTTTCCCGTACTACCTCAACACCTACGGCATGCACTCGATCCACGGGCGCGCGCCGGCCATCGCGACGGGTCTGGCCACCTCGCGCGAGGACCTGTCGGTGTGGGTGGTCACCGGTGACGGCGACGCGCTGTCCATCGGCGGCAACCACCTGATCCACGCGCTGCGCCGCAACGTCAACCTGAAGATCCTGCTGTTCAACAACCGGATCTACGGTCTGACCAAGGGTCAGTACTCGCCCACCTCGGAGACCGGCAAGATCACCAAGTCCACCCCGATGGGCTCGCTCGACCACCCGTTCAACCCGCTGTCGGTGGCCATCGGCGCCGAGGCGTCGTTCGTGGCCCGGTCGATCGACTCCGACCGCAAGCACCTGACCTCGGTGCTGCGCGCGGCGGCGGCGCACGAGGGCACGGCCCTCGTGGAGATCTACCAGAACTGCAACATCTTCAACGACGGCGCGTTCGAGCAGCTCAAGGACCCCGCGCAGCGCGACGACGTGACCATCCGGCTCGAACACGGGCAGCCGATCCGGTTCGGCGCACAGGGCCAGTACGGCGTCATCCGCGGCGCGCACGGTGCGCTGGACGTGGCCGAGGTGGCCAAGGTCGGCGAGGACGCGGTGCTCGTGCACGACGCGCACGCGGACAACCCGGAGCTGGCCTTCGCGCTGACCCGGCTCGGCGATCTGACGAGCAACACGCACACCCCGATCGGGGTGTTCCGCGACATCGCGCGTCCGGTCTACGACCGGCTGATGTCGGCCCAGATGGCCGAGGCGGCGACGAAGCAGGGCCCGGGCGACCTGGCCTCGCTGATCCGCGGCAACGACACCTGGACGATCGCCTAGCGAACGACGCGAGACCCGCGCGGGCCCGGCACGAGCGTGTGCCGGGCCCGCGCGCTTTTGCGTCCGGCCCCCTGTTCGGCGGAGCACCCGCATGCACGGCCCGGGACCCGGGAAGCCATGCGGGTATGCAGTCGCCCCCGGGACCGGGCGGCCGGGCCGGGGTGCCGGCGGTCGGCGGCCCACCCGCTCCGCTCAGCGTGGACGTCCACATCCCCGAGACGATCGGGTATCGGCTCAAGAAGCGACTGCTCGGCCCGCCCCTGGTGAGTTCGCGGCTGCGCGGCGAGAAGTTGTCCAACCCGACCGCGCTGGGCGTGCTGGCCTCGGACTGCATCTCCTCGTCCGCGTACGGCACCGAGCAGATGTTGCGCGCCCTGGTGCCCTACGTCGGCGTCGCCGCCTTCACCCTGCTGCTGCCGGTCACCTACGCGATCCTCGCGGTGCTGCTCCTGCTCACCCTGTCCTACTGGGACGTGGTGAGCCTGTATACGAAGGCCGGCGGCTCCTACATCGTGGCCCGGGACAACTTCGGGCCGCGGGTCGCACAGGTCGCCTCGGTCGCGCTGCTGATCGACTACGTGGTCACCGTCGCGGTGCAGACCGCGGCCGGCACCGACGCGATCGCCTCGCTGCTGCACCTGATGTGGGACACCGACATCAGCCGGTGGAAGCCGGAGGTGTGCGTGGCGGTGGTCGGCGTGCTGTTCTACGGCAACCTGCGCGGAGTCCGGGAGGCCGGGCGGGCGTTCGCGCTGCCCGCGTACCTGTTCATCGGCGCGCTGGCGATCGTCTTCGCGGTGGCGCTGATCCGCTGGACGACGCACGGATCGCTGCCCCAGGCGGACGTACACGCCGCGGGTGCGGTCCCGCTGGGCACCTCGGGCAACGGACTGCTCTACGGCGCCTCGCTGTTCGTGGTGCTGCGGGCGTTCGCCAACGGCGGGTCCTCGCTGACCGGCCTGGAGGCGCTGTCCAACAGCGTCTCCACCTTCCGCGAACCGCAGGGGCGCAACGCGCGCAAGACGCTGGTGGCGATGTCGCTGGTGCTGGCCACGCTCGTGCTCGGCATCTCACTGCTCGCGCACGCCACCCACGCGATCCCCTACGTGGACGGCGACCCCACGGTGATCGCGCAGGAGGCGCACCTGGTGCTCGGCGGCGGGGTGCTCGGCCGCGTCGGGCTGGTCTTCGTACAGCTCGCCACCGCGCTGATCCTGTACACCGGCGCGAACACGCCGTTCAACGGCTTCCCGTTCCTGGCCGACTTCGTCGCCGAGGACGCCTTCCTGCCGAAGATGTTGCGCAAGCGCGGACACCGGTTGGCCTTCTCCAACGGCATCATCCTGCTCGCGGTGCCGGCCGTGGCCCTGCTCCTGGCCACCCGGGCGAGCGTGGACTCGCTGGTCGCGCTGTACGCGATCGGCGTGTTCACCGGGTTCATGATGGCGGGCGCGGGGCTGACCAAGCACCACTGGACGCATCGCACCGGCCACTGGCGGGTCGGATGTGTGGTGAACGCGCTCGCGGCCGTGGTGTCCGGCACGGTCGTACTGATCTTCGCGATCACCAAGTTCACCGAGGGCGCGTGGCTGGTGGTCGTGCTCTTCCCGCTCGGCGTGTGGGCGTTGATCGGGGTCAACCGGCGTTATCGCGAGGAGGCGGCGGCCCTGGAGGCGGCGCCGGCCACCGCGGACTTCGGGCTCCGCGACCGGTCGGTGGTGGTGGTACTGGTCGACTCGCTCGACGTCGCGGTGCTCCAGGCGCTGCGCTACGCCCGCTCGTTGCGCGCCGACGACCTGCACGCGGCGCACTTCGTGCTGGACAACCGGCATGCCCGCAAGCTGAGCACCCGCTGGGACGCCAGTCGCGCGGCCGACATCCCGCTGGAGCTGATCGAGTGCCCGGACCGGCGGCTGGCCCGCGCGGTCGTCGAACTGGCCGCGCGGGAGGTGGCGGACGGCGCTTCGGGAATCATGCTGCTGCTGCCCCGTCGCACGTATCCGCCGCTGATCGGTCGGCTGCTGCACGGGCGGACCACCGAGTCGATCGCGTCCGCGCTGACCCGGGTACCGCACGCGGTCGCCACCATCGTGCCGTACGACGTCGGCGCGGCGATGGCCCACCGACCGGAGCCGGATCGCGAAGCGGCCGCGAAGTGTGTTCCCCGGTTGCTGCCGATCCTGGACGCGGAGCCGGAGCCGGCCGGCGGACCGGTCGCGACGGTCTCGGTGGCCGCGCTGAAGTGGCGACAACACGCGGACGTGGTCGGTCGGATCCGGGCGGTGTCGCCCTCGCCGGAGACCGCGCGACCGGCCCTGGAGGTCCAGCTGTACGACGACACGGGCGGCATCCGGCTGCTCTTCCACGGCCGGCGCCGACTCGCGGGCGTGGAACCGGGCCGCCGACTGCGCGTGCGCGGGGTGGTCGGCGAGGCGGAGGGCCATCTGGCGATGTCCGATCCGACGTACGAACTGCTGCCCGAGGACGAGGAGGAGTAGCCGGGGGCACGGGCCGCTCCGGGCGTCGCGGCCGACCGGCTCAGCCGACCCGGCGCAGCAGACCCAGCCGGCTCGCGGTGCGCACGATGTCGGTCGGCAGGTCGTCGCCGGCGAGCAGTTCCGACAGCGGGCGGTCGCTGCCCAGGAAGAGCCGGACGTCGGCGTCGCAGCACACGTCGATCAGGTTCACGAAACGTTGCCGGGCCTCGGCGCTCGCGGTCTTCAGCGGCGGCAGGTCGCGGATCACCCACGTGGGGTACGTCTCGGCCAGCACGAGGTAGTCGAGCGGCGAGGTCCGCCCCTCGCACAGCGCCTCGAACCCGGCCCACAACTCGTCGGGCCGGGCCGCGTCGACCAGCAACGCGCGGTTGTTCACGGTCAGCGTCGCCGCCTCGGCCGGCGTGGGCGGCACCAGGCCCTGTGCGCGCAGTTGCCCGGGATCGCCGGGCCACAACACCGCGCCCCGCGCGAACGCGCCGGCACCGGACTCGGCCCGGGGCAGCGCCCGATAGTCCTGTGGGCCGGCGACGGTGACCACGCTCATCCGGGTCTCGATCTCCCGGATCGTCGGCTCGAACAGGTGGTGGTAGAGCGGGTTGGGCAGCAGCCCGGACGGCGGGTAGTTGGAGGTGCAGACCAGGACCACCCCCCGGGTGTGCAGTTCCCGCAGCAGCCGGGTGACCAGCATCGCGTCGCCCGGGTCGTGCACGTGGAACTCGTCGAAGCAGACCAGGTCGACGTCGCCCACGAGTTCGGACACCGCCGCGTCCACAGCGCTGTGCTCGTGGCCGTGGTTGTCCCGGTGCCGCCGGACCGCCTCGTGCAACTGCCGGAAGAAGGCGTGGAAGTGCACCCGGGTCCGCCGGTCGGCGGGGCCGGCGACGGCGGCGAAGAAGGTGTCGAGCAGCCAGGTCTTGCCCCGCCCGACCGGCCCCCACAGGTACAACCCCGGCGGCGTCCGGCGGTGGAACAGCCCGTGCGCCCGGCCCCGGCCCAGCGCCAGGCCGAGTTCGGCCAGGCGGTCGGCGGCCTGCCGCTGGGCCGGATCGAGGATGTACCCGCGTGCCCGGGCGGCCTCGTCGAAACGGCTCCGGATCGTCTCGACCGTCGTTCGCATGATCGAGATCCTAGGGCCGGCACCAAATGTCGCCTCAGTCCACCGGCGAATCGTCGGATCGGACCGGAACGGCGTGGTACTCGACTTCGACATAGAACTGCCCGTTGGGCCTCTTCAGCCGCCGCACGGTGCGGTGTCCGGCGGCGCCCAACTCACGCAGCGCCTTCTGCACCCGGTACGGCCCCTCGGGCATCACGTCGGCCACGTCCTTGCCGGTGAACTTGATCCCCTCCGGCACGGCCAACATGCACGCAAGCACCCGACGGGCAAGCGGGCTGAGTCCACTGTCCGCGTCGTCGGACACGGCGCCCCACCCCCATGGCTCAGTCGACGATCGAAGCGGTGTCGAGAACGAAGCCGAAGGGATCCGGCATCGGCAACAGCTTGCCGAAGCCGACCTCCACGCGGCCCGTGTAGTTGCCCTTCTCCGGCTCGGTGAAGAGTGTCAGCCTGGATTCGGAACGGTCGATCAGGAGATAGAGCGGGATCGCGGCCTCGGCGTAGACCTGCCGTTTGGTGAAGCGGTCCCGGCCGGGGACGGTGGAGGTCACCTCGACCACCAGGAGCACCCCGTCCGACGGCATCCAGGACTCCGCGCCACGCATGGCGCCGGACGCGGTCACGGTGATGTCGGGAACGACACGATCGCCGGCTGGCGTCTGCAGACCCTTGTTCATCGCGGCATCGAAACGATCGCCTACGTCGAAGCGCGCCAACTGCCTCGCCAGGCGCCAGATGAGGGTCTCGTGATCGCCGTCCGGCGGTGGTGACACCCGAGTCTCCCGGTCGATGAACTCCACGCGGTAGTCGTGCAGTCGTTCGGACAGGGTGAAGAACAACTGCAACGGATCCGGCATCGCATCGTCGTCGGTTTCCACATCATGTGTGTGCACAGCTTCGACGGACATCACACCCGTTCCTCCTCTCCCCGAGGCAACTCCTTCAGCCTAGTTTCGGGGTCGGGGGCACAGTAGACCTTCTCGGGCCATTCACCCGTTCGGGCAGATGTGCTCTCGTCTAGGGTCGCGGTATGCGTGTACAGCTGCGTCAGATCGTCGTGGACGCCCGGGAGCCGCGGGTTTTGGTCCGGTTCTGGGCCGGGTTGCTCGGTGGGGAAGCGGTGGATCGGGAGCGGGGTTGGTCGCATGTCGAGCCGGCCGGCTCGGCGCGGATGGCGTTCCAGCCGGTGCCGGAGGACAAGGCCGGGAAGAACCGGTTGCATCTGGACCTGACGGTGGCCGACATCGACGCGGCCGTGGCGCTCGCGGTCTCGCTCGGGGCCACACCGGTGGGCGAGACGGTCACCGACGAGCAGGGGTCGTTCCGGGTCATGCGCGATCCCGAGGGCAACGAGTTCTGCTTCGTCGACTGAGGTGGGGCGGCGCACGGGAAAAGGCGACGGATCGGCTCGGACCGGGAGGCGGCGGGACACAGTCGCCGCTCCGGGTGAGCCGATCCGTCGCCGGTCGGGGTCGGGTCCGCTCAGGCGGCGGTCACCACGGCCTCGCGGGCCAGTACCCGCTCGTCCATCTTCGGGCCGCCCTTGCGCGCGAAGATCACCAGACGCATGAAGGCGAACCGGCCGATGCCCGCCAGGCCGGAGGCGGACAGGTACACCGACTGCTCGAGCAGCACCCCGACGTGCGGCCGGATCGTGTGCAGCACCAGCATCGCGGCGGTGGTGAACAGGTAGCAGACCAGTACGGTCAGCGCCGCCTTGACGTGGTCGCTCCTTCCGGGCTTGTCCTGCCCGAAGGTGAAGCGGCTGTGCAACTCGGTGGCGATCAGGGTGGAGCCCACGGTCACCAGCGCGTTGGCGGCGGCGAACGGCAGGTGGCCCGAGAGCAGGACCAGCGTCGCGCTGCTCGCGAGGCCGACCCCGCCGCCGAAGACGACGAAGCGCACGAAGGAGGCGATCACTCCGGGGGTCCGGGTGGGGGCGGCGGCGGTGCTCGTGGTGTCCATGTCGAAGAGCATCCGCCGCACCGCCGGCAGCCCTCGCACAATCCGCTGACCGCCCCTGTCGGCGGCTGTCAGCCGGTGCCGGCGGCCGGTTTCGGGGCTCGCAGGCCGGTCTACCACGGGGGCGTTTCGGCCGGCGCCGAAGCGTGGCGCGGCTAGTGTGCCGGGTCTCGGGTCGTTCGCCGGCGGGCCCGGTCCGGTCCGTGGGCCGAGGGTCGCCGGTCGCAAGCGGAGGTGGCGTGGGATGGGTGGCGGCACGCGGGTTCACGTGGCTTCGACGGGCGCGCGGGCCGTGGCCGCGCGGTTTCGGGAGGTCAACGGGGAGCACCCGATGACGCCGGCCGACGACGCGTACGTGAATCGGCAGTTCGTCGAGCTGACCGAGTTGTGCGCGGCGACCGGGCGGGATCCGGAACGGGTGCGCCGACTCGTGCTGGACCGGTGCCTGCCGCTGCCCTCCTACCTGCGCTCGGACGGGGCCGAGATGGTGCCGGCCGACCTGTTCGCGCTCGCCGACGCGGCCGGCGGCCCGGACCGGCTCCGGGCCTGGTTCGTCGGGCACTGGGCCGATCCGGTCGAGGGCGAGGAGGAGTGGGCCGGCTACCTCAGCGGGCAGTACGTCTGCCTGCGCTCCGTCTCCCCCACCACGATCCGGCGCAAGAGCGAACTGATGACAACGATCGACGCCGCCCTGGCCGCTCCCGCACCGGACGATCCGGCCTGGCGCGCCGCACTCCACCGGTCGATCGACGACCTGGACGCCCTGGAGCCGGACTTCACCGCCTACGACCGCCTCCGCTTCGGCGGCCCGGTCTCCCGCGACACCCACATCACCGCACCCCGCGCCCGCCACCCCCGCACCCCCTGATCGGGGGCATACACCCAGCGGCCTCAGGGCCCCGGCCGCACCGCCCGCAGCGCGTCGACCAGTCCGTGTCCGTGGAACGAGTCGATCTCCCCCGACGCGGTACACGACCCCGCACACGGCAGCCGAGTCGCGGTGGCGGCCAGCCGGGCCGCGATCGTGTCCGGGCCCCACTCCGGGTGCTCGGACACGATCAGCGCGGCCACCCCGCTCACCGCGGGCGCCGCCATCGAGGTGCCCTCCTTCCGGGCCCACCCGCCGTCGCGCGCGGTGGACAACACGCCCTCGCCGCCGGCCGCGCCGTTCCCGCCGGGCCCGGCCAGATCCACCACGCCCAGGCCGGTGTTGGAGTAGCCGGCCCGCCGACCGTCCGCGCCGACCGCCGCGACCGTGACCACGCCCGGGAGTTCGGCGGGCGCCATCCGACACGCGTCGGTCACCGGGCGCGGCGGGACCGGCCGGCTCGCCGCGTCGTTCGGGCTGTACGGGTCCACCGTCTTGTGCGCGAGGTCGTAGTCGTCGTTGCCCGCCGCGGCGATCGACAACACGCCACGCTCGGCCGCGTACGCCGCCGCCCGACGGATGCCCTCGTACGCCACTGCCTGGTCCTCGTCGTCCGGACACATCAGCCACCACGGGTCGTTGTAGTAGCTGTGGTTGGCGATCCGCAGCCCCCGCACGGCGTGCTCGGCCAGCCACACGAACCCGCATACGCTCGCCTCGGCGTGGAACATCGTGTCCGCGTCGCCGACCCGCACCGCCGCGATCCGCACCCTCGGCGCCACCCCGACCACGCCGGTGCCGTTGCGCGCCGCCGCGATCGTGCCCGCCACGTGCGTCCCGTGGTCGGAGCGCGGTGCCCGCCACGCCGCGCCCTCCCGGATCGGCCGGCCCGTCGAACAGTCCACCGACAACTCCGCGTCGAAGTTCGGCGCCAGGTCGGGATGCCGGTCGTCCACCCCGGAGTCGACCACCGCGACCGCCACATCGGGGCTGCCCTCGGTGATCCGCTGCGCCTCGTACGCGTGCACCATGGCCAGGTTCCACTGCGCGGCCTCCGCCGGATCCTCGACCGCGCCGCCACCGCGCGCGGCCGGCCCACCGTGCGCCGCGATCGGCGCCGTCCGGGTGGCCCCCACCCGCGCCACGCCCGGCCGCTCGCGCACCGCCGCCGCGAAGCCCGGCCCGCCGTGCGCGACGACCACCCCGATCCGCCCGTACGCCCCGACCACCGTGCCGCCCGCCCGCCGCACCGCCGACTCCACGAGCACCGTCCCGGCCGGCCCCGGCTCGCGGGTCAGCACCAGATAGGAGTAGGTCTCCGCGGGTGCCTCGACCGACCTCCTCGGCGCCGCCGACACCGCCCGCGTGGGCACCGTCCCGAGCAGCACGACGCCGGCCGCCGACACCATCGCGATCGCCACACGCATCCTCATGACGGCCCACATGCACACGTACCGCCCGAACCAACCCGGCATTCACCCGGACGAGTTGCCCACCCGCCGGCACCGAACGCCGACGGGCGCCGCGCGAGCCGGTCCCCCGGCCCACCCGACGCCCGCCGGCGCGGCGCCCCGTCTCACGTGGTGATGTCGCGCTCGTTCAGTCGAGCCCACGCCGCCGCGCCGAAGACCGCCGCATACGCCGCCTGCATCCCGAGGTTGCGCAGGATCTCGCCGGTCGGGATCGGATTGCGCAGCAGGTCCCCGAAGCTCATCCACGCGTCGGTGAACAACCACGGGTGCAGACCCGACAGCTGCGGGATCCCGGTCAGGATCGCGGTCACGATCACCACGCCGACCGTGGTCGCCATCGCCGCCACCGGCACCGTGGTCAGCGTGGACACGAACAGCCCGATCGCGGCCAGGCCGACCAGCGAGGCGGCCACGCACAGCGCGATCAACACCGCCCGCCACGACGCCTCGACCATCGAGATCGAATCCCCGGTCAGCAGCGGCACATCGCCCATCGGGAACAGCGCCGCGCCGACCGCCAGCGCGGACAGCGCGATGGTGAGCGTCGCGGCCAGACAGAACGTCAGCACGCCGGCGAACTTCACCAGGAGCAGCCGGGTCCGCCCGGCCGGCGCGACCAGCAGGTAGCGCAGCGTCCCGCCGTGCGCCTCCCCCGCGATCGAGTCGCCCGCGACCACGCCGACGGTCATCGGCAGGAAGAACGGCAACGCGGCGGCCAGCGATGCGAAGACCAGGAACAGCCCGTTGCCGGTGACCTGGTTCACGAAGTCCATCGTCCCGCCGTCGCCGCCGCCGCGCGAGGAACCCCCGTCGTGGAAGTAGCGCAACGCGACCCCGAGCAGCACCGGAACCAGGGCCAGGAAGCCCAGCATCGCGGCCGTCCGCGGCCGCAGGAACACCAACCGCAGTTCGCTGCGCATCAGTCCGCGCAGCCGCGGCAGCCGTTCGGCACCGAACGACCCGGTATCCGCCGTCGAGTGCCCGAACGCGGGCGACAGGACACCCGTCTTGGGCAGTGCGTCAGTCGGTGACATCGAAGCCTTCCCCGGTCAGGGCGACGAACGCGTCCTCCAGGGACGGCCGCGCGAGGGTGAACGATCGGACCCGGATGTCGGCGCGCACCAGCGCCGCGCAGATCTCGTCCGGCTCCAGCGTGGGCGGGTCGGCCTCCACCCCGTCGTCGGTGGTGACCACGTCGGTCGCGCCGAGCCGCCGCAACACCACGACCGCCGCCTCCGCGTCGGGAGTCGTGACGAGCAGGCGGGCCCGGGTGCCGGCGCGCAACGATTCGACGGTGCCCTGGGTGATCAGCCGCCCGTGGCTCATCACCGCGACGTCCGTGCACACCTGCTCGATCTCGTCCAGCAGATGCGAGGACAGGAACACCGTGGTGCCGTCCGCGGCCAACCCGCGGATCAGCGTGCGGATCTCGCGCATCCCCTGCGGGTCAAGGCCGTTGGTCGGCTCGTCCAGGACCAGCAGGTCGCGCGGGCGCAGCAGCGCGGAGGCGATGCCGAGCCGCTGCTTCATGCCGAGCGAGTACGCCCGCGCCTTGCGGCCGGCCACCGCGGTCAGGCCGACCTTCGCCAACGCCGCGTCCACTCGGGCGTCGCGGGTCCGGGGGTCGGACGTGGGGTCGGCGGCGTCCAGCCGGTCCAGGTTCTGCCGACCGGTCAGGAAGCCGTAGTGGGCCGGGCCCTCGATCAGCGCGCCGACCCGGGGCAGGACCTGCCCGACGGCCGCCGGCATGGGGCCGTCGAGCAGGGTGACGGTGCCGCCGGTGGGCCGGATCAGCCCGAGCAACATCCGGATGGTGGTGGTCTTGCCGGATCCGTTGGGCCCGAGGAACCCGAAGACGGAGCCGGCCGGAACGGTCAGGTCGAGGCCGTCCACGGCGAGCCGGTCCCGGCCGTAGCGCTTGGACAGCCCCTCGGTACGGATCGCCGCGGTTCCGACCGCCGTGGACGCGGTCATCGCTGTGCCGCGATCCGCTGGAGCGTGTCCGCGTCGACCGCGCCGGCGAAGACCCGGCCCGAGTCGGTGGTCAACACGTTCAGCAACCGGGTGTTGATCAGCGTCCCACCCGGCACCGGCTTGCCCAGCTTGCCGAGCAACCCGGTGACATCCTTGCCGTCCTTGCCGTCCTGGCCCTTGGCCCCGGCGGGCAGTTCGACCACGGTGGTCCACCCCTCACCCAGCAGACCGGGGGCGGGCCGCTCGCCGTTCGGCGCCGGCGGTGCGGTGGGCTTCCCGGGCGCCGCCTCGTGCGCGGGGGCCTCGGTGACCCGGGCGCCGGCCGGCGGCTTGAAGTCGAACGTCCCGGCGGCCGGCCTGTCGTAGGAGACCTCCTCGAAGCCGATGTCGACGGCCGGCTTGCCGCCCTTGACGGTGTCCACGGTGACCCGCAGCGGCACCCCGGTCCTCGCGTCCACGAACACCGTCGCGGCGGCGATCAGGCTGCCCTGCGCCTTGGGCGCGAAGCGCAGCTTGTACACGTCGTGCCCGGCGACCCGGGCGGTGCCGTCGATCCGGACGTCGGTGCTCGGGCCGACCAGGTCGAGCAGTTGGCGGGCCGCGTCCTGCGGGGTGGTCGGCACCAGCGACGCCACATCGGGGCGCGTCGCGTCGATCGTGGCGTGCGTCACGGCGTGCGCGCGGCTGTCGTAGGTCCACACGTCGCGGCCGTTGTGCACGACGTTGTACTCGGACAGATCGGCCATGATGCCGATCCGCTGCCGGTCCGGGCCGTCCAGGGCCACCTGGAGCTTGTTGGTGCCCGAGAGCAGCGCCTGCGGGCCGCCGCCGCCCTTGCCCGGGAGGGTCGGCAGGCCCAGGTCGGTGTCGATGCGGACGGTGCCGGTCAGCGCGTCGGCCCGCGCCGCGGCGACCTTGGCGACGAGTTGTTCGGCGGTGACGTCGGGCAGTCCCGGTCGCCCGTCGTCGGCGAACGCGGCCGGTCCGATGGTGACCGCGCCGACGGCGGCGGCGGCGATCGCGGCCGGCACGGCGAAGCGCCACGGCACGGATCGGCGGGTGGTGCTGGTCATGACAGGTGCCCCCTGATGCGAGTGTCCAGTGCGACACATCAAGAGGACCATCGGAGTCACCCACCCGGCGTCGCCCGTACGTCACCGGAAAACGTCACCCTCGGGGTGCCCCGCACCCGAAAGCCTGGGACTTCAAGCTGACCCACGGGAACCCGCACTACTCCCGGGGGAGCAGTCGAGGAGTAATCCGCAGCGATACACCGAACTAGGCGCTGCGCTCCACCACAAGCTCGCACAACGACGACAGGGCCCGCTTCGCGCTGCAATCCGGCAGCGGCGCCAAGACCTCCCGAGCCGCCTCGGCATAACGCCGAGTGTCCTCACGGGCCTTCGCGAGCGCCGGGTGCGCGCGCAGCAGCGCCAGTGCCTCCGCGTGCTCGTCGTCGTCCGTGATCGGGCCGTCGAGCAGTTCGAGCAGGTGCCGGTCGGCCGCCGGGGACGAGCCGGCCACCCCCGCACGCAGGTGCAACACCGGCAGCGTCGGCACCCCTTCGCGCAGATCGGTGCCCGGGGTCTTGCCCGACTCGGTCGCCTCGCTGGCGATGTCGAGCACGTCGTCGGCCAGTTGGAAGGCCACGCCGAAACGCTCGCCGTAGCGGGTCAGGATGTCCACCACGTGCTCGTCGGCGCCCGCGAACATCGCGCCGAACTGCCCCGAGGCGGCGATCAGCGAGCCGGTCTTGTCCGCCATCACCGACAGGTAGTGCTCGACCGGGTCGTCGCCCATCGCCGGGCCGACCGTCTCGCGGATCTGGCCGGTCACCAGTCGGGCGAACGCGCGGGCCTGGATCCGCACCGCCTCGTTGCCCAGGTCGGCGACGATCTCCGAGGCCCGGGCGAACAGGAAGTCGCCGGTCAGGATCGCCACCGAGTTGTCCCACCGGGAGTTCGCGCTGGGCGCCCCGCGCCGCAGCGGGGCCTCGTCCATCACGTCGTCGTGGTACAGCGTGGCCAGGTGCGTCAGTTCGCACACCACCGCCGCCGGCACCACGCCCGGGGCCTGCCAGTCGCCGAATTGGGCGGCGAGCAGCACCAGCAGGGGCCGGAACCGCTTGCCGCCCGCCTCGACGAGGTGTCGCGAGGTCTGCGTCAGGTAGGGGAACTCGCTCTTGGTGGCCGCCAGGAGCTCCTGCTCCACGGCGGCCATCCCCGCCCTGATGTCGGCGTCGAGAGTTTCGTCCGTGACGCTCAGCCCGAAGGGCCCCACGATCGCCATGACGGTTCTCTCCTGTCGATCACGCAGAGTCTCTGCGTCGTGCTCAATGGACGAACAAGGCTGCCTTGTCCGCGAGGTCCAGTACCGGCTGCGGGAGGATGCCAAGGACCACGGTAACGGCTACCCCGAGCGCGATGGCAGCGGTGGTCATCACGCTCGGTACGACGACCGTCGGACCGTCCGCCTTGGGCTCCGAGAAGAACATCAGCACGATGACCCGCACGTAGAAGAACGCGGCGATCGCGCTGCACAGCACACCGACCACCACGAGGCTGCCCGCACCGCCGCGCGCCGCCGCCTGGAAGACCGCGAACTTTCCGGCGAAACCGCTGGTCAGCGGGATTCCGGCAAAGGCCAGCAGGAACAGTGCGAACACTCCTGCGACCAGCGGGGAACGCCTGCCCAGACCCGCCCAGTGGGACAGATGGGTCGCCTCGCCGCGGGCGTCCCGTACCAGGGTGACCACCGCGAACGCACCCAGAGTGACGAATCCGTAGGCCACAAGGTAGAACATCGTGGACGACACGCCCGCGTCGTTCATCGCGATCATTCCGGTCAGAATGAAACCCGCGTGGGCGATCGACGAGTAGGCGAGCAGCCGCTTCACGTCGGTCTGGGTGATCGCGATGACCGCGCCCGCGACCATGGTCGCGATCGCGACGCCGATCATCACCGGCCGCCAGTCCCAGCGCATGCCCGGCAGCGCGACGTAGAAGAAGCGCATCATCGCGCCGAACGCGGCCACCTTGGTGGCCGCCGCCATGAACCCGGTGATCGGGGTCGGCGCGCCCTGGTACACATCCGGCGTCCAGGAGTGGAACGGCACCGCGCCGACCTTGAACAGCAGGCCGACCGCCACCATCGCGAGCCCGATCAGCAACAGCGCGTCGTTGTCCATCGCACCGGCCGAGGCCACGCCGATCTTGTCCAGCGAGACGCTGCCCGAGTAGCCGTAGAGCATGGCCACGCCGAACAGGAAGAACGCCGAGGAGAACGCGCCGAGCAGGAAGTACTTGAGCGCGGCCTCCTGGGAGAGCAGCCGGTTGCGCCGGGCCAGCCCGCACAGCAGGTAGAGCGGCAGGGACAGGATCTCCAGCGCGACGAACATCATCAGCAGGTCGTTCGCCGCCGGGAAGAGCAGCATGCCCACCAGCGAGAACATGGCCAGCGGGTAGACCTCGGTCTGCGTCCACCCGGCCGCCGCGGCGTCCTTCTCCTGCTGCGAGCCGGGCGCAGCCGCCGCCTGCGGGGCGAACGCGTCGCCGCCGGCCGGTTCCAGTTTGCGCTCGCCGATCAGCAACACCGAGGCGATGCCGATCAGGAGCAGCGTGCCCTGGAGGAACAGCGAGGGGCCATCGACGGCGATCGCGCCCATCGCGGTGATGCTGCCCCGGTGGTCGTCGGGCAGGTCCCGGGCCAGCCACACGATCGCGCCGAACGCGGCGATCATGCCGACCAGGGCCACGGTGAGCTGGGCGCGGTAGCGGGCCGGTCGGGGCAGGAACGCCTCGATCAGCACGCCGACCACGGCCACGCCCGCGATGATCAGGACCGGCGACAGCTTGCCGTACTCGATGGTGGGCGCGTCCACCTTCGTCACGGCGAGCGTTGCCGTTGCGGCGGTGCTCATGCTCACTTGGAGCCTCCAGTGGTGTGCGCCTCGGTGCCCGCGGCCTGTTCGATGGGCTTGGTGGGCGCCGGGTCCTTCTGCTCCACCCGGCTGAGCGTGTGGTCCACGGCCGGATTCACCGCGTCGAGCACCGGCTTCGGGTAGACGCCGAGCACGAGCAGGAACGCGATCAGCGGTACCACGACCGCCAGTTCGCGCGGCACCAGGTCGCGAAGCTTCTCGTTCCCGGGCCGGATCGGACCGGTCATCGTGCGTTGGTACAGGACGAGCACGTACAGGGCGGCGAGCACGATGCCGGTGGTGGCGAAGATCGCGGCCACCTTGTACTTCGTGAACGCGCCCACCAACACCAGGAACTCGCTGACGAACGGGGCAAGTCCCGGCATGGAAAGGGTCGCGAGTCCGGCCACCAGGAACGTACCCGCGAGGATGGGGGCGACCTTTTGCACGCCGCCGAAGTCGGCGATCGTCTTGCTGCCGCGGCGCGAGATCAGGAAGCCCGCGATCAACAGCAGGGCCGCGGTGGAGAAGCCGTGGTTGACCATGTACAGCGTCGCGCCCGACTGACCCTGGCTGGTCATCACGAAGATGCCCAGGATGATGAAGCCGAAGTGCGAGATGGACGTGTACGCGATCAGCCGCTTGATGTCGGTCTGGCCGACCGCGAGCAGCGCGCCGTAGATGATCCCGATCACCGCGAGGGTGATCACCACCGGGGCGAAGTACTTCGACGCGTTCGGGAAGATCTCCAGGCAGAACCGGAGCATCGCGAACGTGCCGACCTTGTCCACCATCGCGGTGACCAGGACCGCGACACCGGGGGTGGCCTCGGTCATGGTGTCCGGCAGCCAGGTGTGGAACGGCCACAGCGGGGCCTTGATCGCGAACGCGAACATGAAGCCCAGGAACAGCGCCTTCTCCGCGGTCGGATCGATGTCCAGCTGACCGGTGGCGACCGCCTGCGAGATCTTCACGAAGTCGAAGGTGCCGTTCCCGTCGACGCCGATGCCCTGGTTGGCGGTGGCCACGTACAGGCCCACCACCGCGGCCAGCATGACCAGGCCGCCGAGCAGGTTGTACAGCAGGAACTTGACTGCCGCGTAGGAGCGTTGTGCGCCGCCGAAGCCGCCGATCAGGAAGTACATCGGGATCAGCATGGCTTCGAAGAAGACGTAGAACATGAACACGTCGGTGGCCGCGAAGGACACCACGACCATCGCCTCGACCAGCAGCATCAACGCGAAGAACGCGTGCGTGCTGCGCGGCGCGGGCCGGCCCGTGCCCGCCGAGCCGTCGGCGCCCACCGGCGCCTCGTCCGCGTCGTGCCACGAGGCCAGGATCAGCAGCGGCATCAGCACCGCGGTGAGCAGGATCAGCACCAGGCCGATCCCGTCCACGCCCAGCGACCAGCGCACCCCGAACGAGGAGATCCAGCTATAGCTCTCGGTGATCTGGAAACGTCCGCCGTCGTTGTCGAACTTGGTCGCCACCACCACGGCGACGGCCAGCGTGAGCAGGCTGAACAGCAGCGCCACGTTCTTGGCGAGCCTGCGTTTGCCGGCCGGTACGGCGGCGACGCACAGGCCGCCGACGAACGGCAGCGCCGCGAGCGTCGTCAGCCAGGGAAAGTGGCCGTTCATCGAAGTCCCTCCGCCTGGACGCCTACCGTGTGGGCGATCCGAATTCGGGTCGGCATCGTCGTCATCACGCCATCCGAGCCATCAGCGTGCAGGCCACGACCAGCAGCGTGCCGCCGAACATGGACAGCGCGTACGTGCGGACGAACCCGGTCTGTACCCGGCGCACCCGCGCCGAGGTGCCGCCGACGAAGGCCGCGAGGCCGCCGACGAATCCGTCCACGCCCTTGTTGTCGAACCACACGAGCAGGCGGGTCAGATACTGCCCGGGCCGCATGACCAGGCCCTCGTTGATCGCGTCCTGGTACAGGTCGCGGCGGGCCGCCACGGTGACCGGGCTCGCCGCCGGCGCCACCGAGGGCACCTCGCGGCGGGCGTACTGGAGGTAGGCGACCGCCGTGCCGAGGGCGACCATCGCGATCGCCATGCCGGTCACCGCCCACTCGCTCATCGGCAGGTCGCCGTGCGAGAACCCGGTGACGGGGGTCAGCCACTTCACGAACGAGTCGTTCAGCGCGAACAGGCCGCCGGCGAACACCGATCCGAAGGCGAGCAGGATCATCGGACCGGTCATCGAGACCGGCGACTCGTGCGGGTGCGGCTCGTGCCAGTCGGCCGGCGCGCCCGCGGGCGCCTCCTTCCAGCGTTCCTTGCCGAAGAAGGTCATCAGCATCACGCGCGTCATGTAGTACGCGGTGAGCCCGGCCGCCAGCAGGGTGACCGCGCCCAGGATCCAGCCGGAGGTGCCGCCCTTGGCGAACGCCGCCTCGATGATCTTGTCCTTGGAGAAGAACCCGGACAGCAGCGGGAATCCGATGATCGCCAGATAGCCCAGGCCGAAGGTGACGAAGGTGATCGGCATGTACGTGCGCAGGCCGCCGTAGCGGCGCATGTCCACCTCGTCGTTCATGCCGTGCATGACCGAGCCCGCGCCGAGGAACAGCCCGGCCTTGAAGAAGCCGTGCGTGACCAGGTGCATGATCGCGAACGCGTAGCCGATCGGTCCCAGACCGGCGGCCAGGATCATGTAGCCGATCTGGCTCATCGTGGAGGCGGCCAGCGCCTTCTTGATGTCGTCCTTGGCGCAACCCACGATCGCCCCGAACAGCACGGTGATCGCGCCGACGATGGTGACCGCGAGCTGGGCATCGGGCGAGGCGTTGAAGATCTCCGCCGAGCGGGTGATCAGGTACACGCCGGCGGTGACCATGGTCGCCGCGTGGATCAGCGCGGAGACCGGGGTCGGACCCTCCATCGCGTCGCCGAGCCAGGCCTGGAGCGGGAATTGCGCCGACTTGCCGCAGGCGGCGAGCAGCAGCATCAGGCCGATCGCGGTCATCGTGCCGTCGCTCGCGGTCGCGCTGCCGCCGAGCACGTCCGCGAAGGAGAAGGTGCCGAACGTGGTGAACATCAGGAAGATCGCCACGGCCAGACCGAAGTCGCCGACGCGGTTCATGATGAACGCCTTCTTGGCGGCGGTCGCGGCGCTCGGCTTGTGCTGCCAGAACCCGATCAGCAGGTAGGAGGCAAGCCCGACGCCCTCCCAACCGACGTACAGCAGCAGGTAGTTGTTCGCCAGCACCAGCAGCAGCATCGCCGCGACGAACAGGTTCAGGTAGGCGAAGAAGCGCCGACGGTTCTCGTCGTGCGCCATGTAGCCGATCGAGTAGATGTGGATCAGCGAGCCCACACCGGTGATCAGCAGCACGAACACCATGGACAACTGGTCCAGGTGCAGACCGATGTCGGCCTGGAACTCGTTGACCGGCGCCCAGGTCCACAGGTGCTGGTCCACCGAGCGGCCGGTGCCGGACTTGTCGAGCATGGTCACGAACATCACTACGCCGACCACGAACGACCCGAGGGCGAGCGCGGTGGCGAGGATGTGTCCGAAGGGGTTGGTCCGCTTGCCGCCGATCAGCAGCAACACCGCGCCGAGCAACGGCAGTCCGACGACCAGCCACAGCGCCGAGAAGGCACCGGAGGCGGCCGTGGAGTGCAGCCCGCCGCCGCCCTCGTTGGCGAGCAGGGCGCCGGAGGCCAGGGAGGAGGTTTCGATCACCGGTTCCGACCTACCACTTCATGAGGCTGGCGTCGTCGACCGAGGCCGAACGGCGGCTGCGGAAGATGGCGATGATGATGGACAGTCCGACCACGACCTCGCAGGCGGCGACGACCATCGTGAAGAACGCGATGATCTGGCCGTCGAGGTTGTCGTGCATGCGGCCGAATGTCACGAACGCGAGGTTGCAGGCGTTCAGCATCAGTTCGACGCACATGAACACGACGATCGCGTTGCGCCGGAGCAGCACCCCGGCCGCGCCGATGGTGAACAACAGCGCGGACAGATACAGGTAGTTCACCGGGTTCACGAGCGACCCTCCTTCGAACCGGCGCCGGCGCCGACCTCGTCGCCCGAGCCCGGGTCGGGGTCCTCGTGCTCCTGGCGGGCGGTGGGCACCGGCGCGGACGCGGGTGCGTCCGACTCGTCCGGCCATGCCTCGTCGTCATCGTCGGCGCCCGCGCTCTCCAACGCGGCCACGCTGTGCACCGCCTCGGCGCTGACGTCGCGGATCTGACCGCGCGCCCGCAGTGTGCCGTTGATCGACAACTCCGAGACGCTGCCGTCGGGGAGCAGCGCGGGTACGTCCACCGCGTTGTGCCGGGCGTACACCCCGGGCGTGGGCAGCGGGGCGACCTGCTTGTTGTCCCGCACCCGCTCCTCGGACAACTCGCGCTGCGTCTTGCGCGGCACCAGGCGCTCGCGGTGCGCGAGCACCATCGCGCCGACCGCCGCGGTGATCAGCAGCGCGCTGGTCATCTCGAAGGCCCAGATGTACTTGGTGAAGATCTGGTGTGCCAGGCCCTGCACGTTGCCCTGGGAGACCGCGCGCAGCGCCTCGTCGTCGGTCTCCGCCGGGTATACCGGGCGGCTGCCCGCCGACTTGGTCGCCAGCGCGGTGAAGTGGGTGATCGAGGCGTTGGCGATGGCCGCCGTCAGCAGGATGCCGAAGCCCAGGCCGAGCCCGGCGGCGGCGATCCGCTGACCCTTGAGGGTCTCCTTGAGCGAGTCCACCGAGGAGACGCCGACCAGCATCAGCACGAACAGGAACAACATCATGATCGCGCCGGTGTAGACCACGATCTGCACGATGCCCAGGAACACCGCGCCCTGGGCCAGGTAGAAGATCGCCAGGCACATCATCGTGGTGACCAGCGCGAGCGCGCTGTGCACCGCCTTCTTCATGAAGACGGTCGCCAGGGCGCCGATCAGCGCGACGGCCGCGAGCACCCAGAACTGCAGCGCCTCGCCGGTGGAGGTCTTGGTGACCTCGGCCGCGAAGTCCATTCCGGGGCTCATCGGCCCGCCTCCGTCCCCTGCGCGCCCGCCTCGGCCGGCTCCCCGGGCCGCCCCTGGGTCACCGTGCCGGGTGCGGCTCCGGTGATCTTGCCCAGGTAGTAGTCGGTGTCGGTGGTGCCCGGGTACATCTCGTGCGGCGCGGGAACCATGCCCTCGTACAGCGGCGCGAGCAGCTGTTCCTTGGTGAAGATCAGGCTCGCCCGGCTGGTGTCGGCCAGCTCGAACTCGTTGGTCATGGTGAGCGCCCGGGTCGGGCAGGCCTCGATGCACAGACCGCAGAAGATGCAGCGCAGGTAGTTGATCTGGTAGTTGCGGCCGTACCGCTCACCGGGCGAGAAACGTTCCTCGTCGGTGTTGTCGGCACCCTCCACGAAGATCGCGTCGGCGGGACACGCCCACGCGCACAGTTCGCAGCCGATGCACTTCTCCAGGCCGTCGGCGTACCGGTTGAGCTGGTGCCGGCCGTGGAATCGCGGTGCGGTGACCTTCTTCTCGTACGGGTAGTACTCGGTGTTCGCCTTCTTGAACATCGTCGCGAAGGTGACACCGAACCCCGCGACCGGTCCGAGGAACTTGGGCACGGGTCTATGCCTCTCCTTCAGTGCGGTCGGCCGGGAGCTCCGCCGCCGGCGCGCCGACCGGCTCCGGTCTGCGCACGTTGCGGCGCGGCACCGGCGGGAGTTGCTGGCCCGGCATGGGCGGTACGGGGAACCCGCCCGCCATCGGGTCGAACGTTTCGGGGCCGGCGGCCTTCGCAGCGGCCTCCTCGGCCTCCGCGTCCTTGTTCGGGGTGACCGCGTCCCACAGGATCGACAGCAGGAGCAGCGCGACCACGCCGCCCGCGACCCACAACACGATCCGGGACTGCTCGTAGCCCTCGTTCTTGAGCGCGCGCACGGTGGCGACCAGCATCAGCCACACCAGCGAGAGCGGGATCAGCACCTTCCAGCCGATCTTCATGAACTGGTCGTAGCGGAACCGGGGCAGCGTGCCGCGCAGCCAGATGAAGACGAAGATGAACGCCTGGACCTTGAGGAAGTACCACAGGAACGGCCACCAGCCGGAGTTGGCGCCGTCCCACACCGCGGTGATCGGCCAGGGGGCCAGGTAGCCGCCGAGGAACAGGGTGGTCGCCAGCGAGCTGACCACGACCATGTTCACGTACTCGGCGAGGAAGAACAGCGCGAACTTCAGCGACGAGTATTCGGTGTGGAAGCCGCCGACCAGCTCGCCCTCGGCCTCGGGCAGGTCGAACGGCGCCCGGTTGGTCTCGCCGATCATCGCGACCACGTAGATGATGAACGAGACCGGCAGCAGGATCGCGTACCAGGTGTCCTGCTGCGCGGCGACGATCTCCGAGGTGGACATCGAGCCGGAGTAGAGGAACACCGCCGCGAAGGACAGGCCCATCGCGATCTCGTAGGAGATCATCTGGGCCGAGCTGCGCAGCCCGCCGAGCAGCGGGTAGGTCGAGCCGGAGGACCAGCCCGCGAGCACGATGCCGTAGATGCCCACGGACGCGACCGCGAGGATGTAGAGGACCGCGACCGGCAGGTCGGTCAGTTGCAGGTGGGTGCGGTGCCCGAAGATGGAGACCTCGGGGCCGAAGGGGATCACCGCGAACGCCATGAACGCCGGGACCATCGCCACGATCGGGGCGATGATGTAGACGGCCTTGTCGGCGCCCTTGACGGTGATGTCCTCCTTGAGCGCGAGCTTCACGCCGTCCGCGAGGGACTGGAGCAGGCCCTGCGGGCCGGTGTACTTGGGCCCGATGCGCATCTGCATCCAGGCCACGACCTTGCGTTCCCACCAGATCGCGAACAGCGTCATGACGACGCAGAACGCGAAGATGAGCACCGCCTTGAGCAGGATCAGCCACCAGACGTCGGTACCGAACCCGACCGCGGCGAGCTGCATGCCGCTGTCCGTCACCGCTCCTCCTCATGAACGTGTGCGGTCCGACCGTTGAGGCCGGTGTTGTCGGGCGGGCCCTGCGCGGACGCGAGGTCGAGCACCGCCGGGCGGATCCGGACCACCTCGCCGGGGGCGACCCGCAGTGCGCGACGCACCGGGGAGCCGGGCGAGTTCGCGGGCAGGAACACCACGCGCTCGGTCATGTCGGTGATGCGCAGCGGCAACGTGACCTCCCCGTGCAACGAGGTCACGGTGACGCCGCCGCCGTCCTCGGCGCCGATCTCGGCGGCCGTGGACGCGCAGAGCCGGACCACCGGCGCGCGCCGGGTGCCCGCCAGATGGGGTTCGCCGTCCTGGCCGCGCCCCTCGTCCAGGAGCAGGCGCCAGGAGGCGAGTACGGCCTCGCCCGCGCCGGGGCGCGGGAGTTCGCGGGCGCGGCCCTCGGGGGCCGGGCCGCGCTCGCCGGTCCACCGGCCGAGGCGGCGCAGCTCGCGCCGGGCGGCGGTGAGCGAGGGCAGCTCGATCGGGGTGCCCTCGCACTGTTCGGCCATCGCCTCGGCGATCGCGTCCAGCACCCGCAGGTCGGACATGACCGCGGCCAGGTCGCCGCCGAGTTGGTCCTTCTTCAGGACGGTGGCGAACGGGCGTTCGCGGCCCTCCCAGTCGACGAAGGTGCCGGGCTTCTCGGCGGCGGCGGCGACGGGGAAGACCACGTCGGCGCGTTCGGTGACCGCGCTGTGCCGCAGTTCGAGGCTGACCACGAAGCGGGCCGCGTCCAGGGCGGCCAGCGCGGCGGTCGGGTCGGGCAGGTCGTCCACCTCGACGCCGCCGACCACGAGGGCGGCCAGGCGCTGTTCGCGGACGGCGGTCAGGATCGCGGTGGTGTCCAGGCCGTAGCCGGCGGGCAGGGCGGCGACCCCCCAGGCGGCGGCCACCTCGGCGCGGGCCTCGGGGTGCTCGATCGGCCGGCCGCCCGGCAGCAGGTTGTACAGCGCGCCCGCGTCCGCCGCGCCGCGCTCGCCCGCGCGCCGGGGCACCCAGGCGAGTCGGGCGCCGGTGCGCGCGGCCAGCGCGCTCGCCGCGGCGAGGGCGCCCGGCACGCCGGCGAGGCGTTCGCCGAGCAGCACCACCGCGCCCGGCTTGCGCAACACCTCGGCCGCGCCGCGGGCCGGTTCGCCGGCGACCTCAGGGTCGGCGAGGGCGGAAAGCCATTCGGTCTCGGTGCCGGGGGCGGCCCGCAGCAGCGTGCCGCCCATCCGGGTCAGCCCGGAGGAGGCGAACGGCGCGACGCCGTATACCTTCAGACCCTTGCGGGAGGCCTTGCGCAGCCGCAGGAAGACGATCGGCGACTCGTCCTCGGGTTCGAAGCCGACCAGGAGTACGCCGGGGGCCTTCTCCAGGTCGGCGTAGGTGACCCCGAGCCCGGTGCCGGCCACCCGCTGGGCCAGGAACTCGGCCTCCTCGGCGGAGTGTTCGCGGGCGCGGAAGTCGATGTCGTTGCTGTCGAGCGCGACCCGGGCGAACTTGCCGTACGCGTAGGCGTCTTCGAGGGTTGCCCGGCCGCCGACCAGGACCCCGGCGCTGCCCCGCGCGGCGGCCAGCCCGCGCGCGGCCACGCCCAGTGCCTCGGACCAGGACGCGGGAACCAGTTCGCCACTCTCCTCGTCCCGGATCAATGGGGAGGTGAGCCGGTCCTGACGGGTGGCGTAGCGGAACGCGAAGCGGCCCTTGTCGCAGTTCCATTCCTCGTTGACCTCGGGCTCGTCGCCCGCGAGTCGGCGCAGCACCTTGCCCCGGCGGTGGTCGGCGCGCAGCGAGCACCCGGACGCGCAGTGCTCGCACGTGGTCGGCGAGGACACCAGGTCGAACGGCCGGGCGCGGAAGCGGTACGCGGCCGAGGTGAGGGCGCCGACCGGGCAGATCTGGATGGTGTTGCCGGAGAAGTAGGACTCGAAGGGTTGCTTCTCGTAGATGCCGACCTGTTGGAGCGCGCCGCGTTCGATCAGCGCGATGAACGGGTCGCCCGCGACCTGCTCGGAGAAGCGGGTGCAGCGGGCGCAGAGCACACAGCGCTCGCGGTCGAGCAGCACCTCGGAGGAGATCCGCAGCGGCTTGGGGAAGGTGCGCTTGACCTCGGTGAAGCGGGAGGTCGCCCGGCCGGCGCCCATCGCCTGGTTCTGGAGCGGGCATTCGCCGCCCTTGTCGCAGACGGGGCAGTCCAGGGGGTGGTTGATCAGCAGCAGTTCCATCACCCCGTCCTGCGACTTCTTCGCGACCGGGGAGGTGAGCTGGGTGCGGACGACCATGCCGTCGGTGACGGTGGTGGTGCAGGACGCGAGCGGTTTGCGCTGGCCCTCGACGTCGACCAGGCACTGCCGGCAGGCGCCGACCGGGTCGAGCAGCGGGTGGTCGCAGAACCTGGGGATCTGGATGCCGATCAGCTCGGCGGCCCGGATCACCAGGGTGCCCTTGGGCACCGAGACGTCGATCCCGTCCACCGAGATGGTGACGAGGTCCTCCGGCTTGGGGGCCGGCGGCCCACCCGCGGGGGTGTTGGTCGTGACTGTCATGTCAGCTGTGCGCTCCTGCCCCGGTGGAAGCGGGGGCCGTCGTCGCCCACGCGGTGGATGCCGCGGTGTCGAACGGACAGCCGCCGTGCTCGAAGTGCGCGAGGTATTCGTCGCGGAAGTACTTGAGCGAGGACTGGATCGGGCTCGCCGCGCCGTCGCCGAGGGCGCAGAAGGACTTGCCGAGGATGTTGTCGGCGACGTCGAGCAACGTCTCCAGGTCCTCCTCGGTGCCCTCGCCGTGCTCCAGGCGGGTGAGCAGTTGGGTGAGCCAGTAGGTGCCTTCGCGGCACGGGGTGCACTTGCCGCAGGACTCGTGCTCGTAGAACTCGGTCCAGCGCAGCACCGCGCGCACCACGCACACGGTCTCGTCGAAGATCTGCAGCGCCTTGGTGCCGAGCATGGAGCCGGCCGCGCCGACGCCCTCGTAGTCGAGCGGCACGTCCAGGTGCTCGTCGGTGAACATCGGCGTGGACGAGCCGCCGGGCGTCCAGAACTTGATCCGGTGTCCGGCTCGCACCCCGCCCGCCAGGTCCAGGAGTTGGCGCAGCGTGACACCGAGCGGGGCCTCGTACTGGCCGGGTCGGGTGACGTGTCCGGACAGCGAGTACAGCGTGAACCCGGGCGACTTCTCCGAGCCCATCGAGCGGAACCACTCGACGCCCTTGTTCAGGATCGGCGGCACCGAGGCGATCGACTCGACGTTGTTCACGCAGGTGGGCGACGCGTACAGGCCGGCCACGGCGGGGAACGGCGGGCGCAGTCGGGGCTGGCCCCGGCGGCCCTCCAGCGAGTCGAGCAGCGCGGTCTCCTCGCCGCAGATGTACGCGCCGGCGCCCGCGTGCACGGTGAGTTCGAGGTCGAAGCCCGAGCCGAGCACGTTCTTGCCGAGATAGCCGGCCGCGTACGCCTCGCGGACCGCGGCGTGCAGCCGGCGAAGCACCGGGACGACCTCGCCGCGGACGTAGATGAAGGCGTGCCCGGAGCGGATCGCGTAGGACGCGATGATCACGCCCTCGATCAGCACGTGCGGGTTGGCGTACATGAGCGGGATGTCCTTGCAGGTTCCCGGCTCGGATTCGTCCGCGTTGACCACGAGGTAGTGCGGCTTGCCGTCGTTTTGCGGGATGAAGCCCCACTTCATGCCGGTGGGGAAGCCCGCGCCGCCGCGACCGCGCAGACCGGAGTCCTTGACGGTCTGGATCACCTCGTCGGGGTGCATGGCCAGCGCCTTGCGCAGGCCCTCGTAGCCGCCGCCGCGCCGGTAGGTATCCAGCGTCCACGGCCGGTGCTCGTCCCAGTTCGCGGAGAGCACGGGGGTGAGGAGGGAGGTCTCGGTCACGGCGCCTGGTCCCCGTCCTGGTCGGGCGCGTTCCCGGCGGGAGGCGCGGGGTGGGCCGGGTCGGACTCGGCGGTGCGCGCCGGGGCGTCGTGCGAACTCGGGGCGGGCGGTGTCTCGTTCGCGCCGCCCTGGGTCGCGCTGCGGGAGCCGGGCACGGTCGCGGTCGTGGATCGGGGCGCGTCGTCGGTGTGCGTGCCGTTGGCGATCCGCAGGCCCACCAGGCTGGCCGCGCCGCCGGCGCCGCCCTCGTCCACCGCGCCGGGGCGCTCGTCGGGGAAGCCGGCCAGGATCCGCGAGGTGTCGCGGAAGGTGCACAGTCGGGCGCCGCGGGTGGGTACCGCGTCCTTGCCGGCGCGCAGGTCGTCGACGAGTTCCCTGGCCGACTGCGGGGTCGCGTCGTCGAAGAACTCCCAGTTGACCATCACCACGGGCGCGTAGTCGCAGGCCGCGTTGCATTCGATGTGCTCCAGGGTGACCACACCGTCGGCGGTGGTCTCCTTGTTGCCGATGCCGAGGTGGTCCTTCAGGCTCGCGAAGATCTCGTCGCCGCCCATCACCGCGCACAGCGTGTTGGTACACACGCCGACGTGGAAGTCGCCGCCCTGGCGCCGCCGGTACATCGTGTAGAAGGTGGCGACGGCGGAGACCTCGGCGGTGGTCAGGCCGAGGATGTCGGCGCAGAACTCGATGCCGGTGCCGGTGACGTAGCCCTCTTCGGCCTGCACCAGGTGCAGCAGCGGCAGCAGCGCCGAACGGGACTGCGGGTAGCGGCCGATCACCTCCTTCGCGTCCACCTCCAGACGCGCGCGCACCTCGGGCGGGTACGGCGGAGCCGGCTTCGCCGGGGGCATCGGCATGCCCAGGTCCGTACTCATCGGTCGACACCTCCCATGACGGGGTCGATCCCCGCCACTGCCACGATCACGTCCGCCACCTGGCCGCCCTCGCACATCGCGGCCATGGCCTGCAGGTTGTTGAAGGAGGGGTCGCGGAAGTGCACGCGGTAGGGGCGGGTGCCGCCGTCGCTGACCGCGTGGACCCCCAGTTCGCCCCGGGGTGATTCGATCGCGCTGTAGACCTGGCCGGGCGGCACCCGGAAGCCCTCGGTCACCAGCTTGAAGTGGTGGATGAGGGATTCCATCGAGGTGCCCATGATGTTCTTGATGTGCGCCGGCGAGTTGCCCAACCCGTCGGTGCCCAGGGCCAATTGCGCGGGCCAGGCGATCTTCTTGTCGGCCACCATCACCGGTCCGGGGGCCAGCCGGTCCAGGCACTGCTCGACGATCCGCAGCGACTGCTTCATCTCCTCGATGCGGATCAGGTATCGGCCCCAGGAGTCGCAGGAGTCGGCGGTGGCGACGTCGAACTCGTAGTTCTCGTAGCCGCAGTACGGCTGCGTCTTGCGCAGGTCGTGCGGCAGGCCGGTGGAGCGCAGCACCGGGCCGGTCAGCCCGAGGGCCATGCAGCCGGCCAGGTCGAGGTAGCCGATGCCCTGGGTGCGGCCCTTGAAGATGGCGTTGTCGTTGAGCAGCAGTTCGTACTCGTGGATCCGGCCGGGGAGGATGTTGACCAGCTCGCGGATCTTGTCCACGGCGCCGGGCGGCAGGTCCTGGGCCAGGCCGCCGGGGCGGATGTAGGCGTGGTTCATCCGGAGCCCGGTGATCATCTCGAAGACGTCGAGGATCAGTTCGCGGTCGCGGAACCCGAAGGTCATCACGGTGAGCGCGCCGATCTCCATGCCGCCGGTGGCCAGGCAGACCATGTGCGAGGAGATGCGGTTGAGCTCCATCAGCAGGACCCGGATCACCTGCGCGCGTTCGGGCACCTGGTCGGTGATGCCGAGCAGCTTCTCCACCGCGAGGCAGTAGGCCGTCTCGTTGTGCAGCGGCATCAGGTAGTCCATGCGCGTCACGAAGGTGACGCCCTGGGTCCAGGTGCGGAACTCCAGGTTCTTCTCGATCCCGGTGTGCAGGTAGCCGATCCCGCAGCGGGCCTCGGTGACGCTTTCCCCGTCGATCTCCAGGATCAGCCGCAACACGCCGTGTGTGGACGGGTGTTGCGGGCCCATGTTGACGACGATGCGCTCTTCGGCGTCCGCCGCGGCCTGGACCACTTCGTCCCAGTCGGAGCCGGTGACCGTGTAGACCCGGCCCTCGGTGGTCTCCCGCGCGTATGCGGCGGATGGGGGTGTCGTTGTCTGATCGGACATCAGTTGTACGACCTCCGCTGGTCGGGCGGCGGGATCTGGGCGCCCTTGTACTCGACGGGCACGCCGCCGAGCGGGTAGTCCTTCCGCTGCGGGTGGCCGGGCCAGTCGTCCGGCATGAGGATGCGCGTGAGCGCGGGGTGGCCGTCGAAGATCAGGCCGAAGAAGTCGTAGGTCTCGCGCTCGTGCCAGTCGAGCGCGGGATACACGCTCACCAGGGACGGTACGTGCGGGTCCGCGTCGGGGGCCGAGACCTCCAGCCGCAGCGCCCGATTGTGGGTGATCGAGCGCAGGTGGTAGACCGCGTGCAGCTCGCGGCCGGCCTCCTGGGGGTAGTGGGTGCCGGACACGCCGGTGCACAGCTCGAAGCGCAGCGCCGGGTCGTTGCGCAGGGTCAGCGCGACCCGGGGCAACGACTCGCGGCGCACGTGGAAGGTGATCTCGCCGCGGTCGACCACGACCTTCTCGATCGCCTGGTCGAACTCGATGCCGGCCTCCGCGAGGGCGCCGGAGAGTTCGTCGGCGACGAGGTCGAACTCGCCCTCGCCGTCCGCGGTTCCGCGCGGGCCGCCGTAGGGGCGGGCGGCGGGGCCGGGAAAGGCGACGGTACGGACGAGCTTGCCGTAGCCGGAGGTGTCGCCGGAGCCGGCGGCGCCGAACATGCCGCGCCGGACCTCGACGGTCTCGCCGATGGGCTCGCCGTGGGTGTCGCGGGGGGTGGGGAGCTGGGCCTTCTCCTCGGGGGTGCTCATCGGGCGGCCCCGTCCTGGGTGTGGTTCGCGGGGGTGTGGCCGGTGTGGTTGTGACCGGCGTGCGCGTGACCGGTGTGCGCGTGGCCGACCGGGATGCCGGGGTCGAGTTCGTGGGCGCCGCGGCGGGCGCTCGCGGGGAGCATCTCGATGGTGGGCAGCGCCTTCATGGCGGCCTGTTCGGCGGCGCGGGCGGCCTTCTCGCGGTTGACGCCCAGCGGCATCGCCTGGATCTCCTCGCGGAGCTTGATGATCGCGTCCATCAGCATCTCGGGCCGGGGCGGACAGCCGGGGAGGTAGATGTCCACCGGCACCACGTGGTCGACGCCCTGGACGATCGCGTAGTTGTTGAACATGCCGCCCGACGAGGCACAAACGCCCATCGACAACACCCACTTGGGGTTGGGCATCTGGTCGTAGATCTGCCGCAGGACCGGCGCCATCTTCTGGCTGACCCGCCCGGCGACGATCATCAGGTCGGCCTGGCGCGGCGAGGCCCGGAAGACCTCCATGCCGAAGCGGGCCAGGTCGTAGCGGCCGGCGCCGGTCGCCATCATCTCGATCGCGCAGCACGCGAGTCCGAACGTGGCCGGCCAGAACGATCCCTTGCGGAAGTAGCCGGCCAGCCCTTCCACGGTGCTCAACAGGAAGCCGCTGGGCAGCTTCTCCTCGATACCCACGCGGATGCCCTCTCTCCGTCAGTCGTTGGGGGAAGCCTGGGCTTGGCTGATCGGGCCCTCGGTGTGTGTACGTGCCATGTCGTCGCTCAGTCCCACTCCAGGCCGCCGCGCCGCCAGAGGTAGGCGTAGGCGACGAAGACCGCGGCCACGAACAGGACCATCTCGACGAGACCGAACATCCCCAGCGAGTCGAAGTAGACGGCCCACGGGTAGAGGAAGACGATCTCGATGTCGAAGACGATGAAGAGCATCGCCGTCAGGTAGTACTTGACCGGGAATCGCCCGCCGCCGACCGGCTGCGGGGTCGGCTCGATGCCACATTCGTAGGCCTCGAGCTTGGCCCGGTTGTAGCGCTTGGGCCCGGTGAGCGCCCCCATCACGAGGGAGACCAGTCCGAAGGCCAGGGCAATGCCCCCGAGCACGAGGATCGGCGCGTACAGGTTCACCGCGCTCCCATCTCCCTTCTCAGTCCCCCGAAGCCACGCATGTGACCGGGTTCACAAGCTGCCGGAACGGCGCCCATCCTAGGCCCCTTCCGATGTGATCTGCGACACGGGTAGAGAATGATCATGGTGTGATCTTCACCACCTGATGATCGATCAGAAACGGTTGCGTGCAGGCAAAAATCACACAGGGTGAGAAATAGGGGAGCCTAAACGGTTCGCCACTCACGGACGATGTTGATCATGGGAATCGCCTATACCACCCGTTCACAAGCTCATCAAATTTGGCTGATGATGATCGGTTGTGATAATCGATCCGCCTGGTTGGCGCCCCACGGTCACCGAGCGCAACCGGGGGAGGTGGCACGAAGACGACACCGAACGCCGTCGCGGCGGGTTCGTGAACCAACGGACACAGGTTCGCTGCGGTCGGGATGGGGGTCTTGACGGGGGCGGGGGGCGGAGGTCCGGGCGGGTTGGGTGGATTGGGTCGGTCGGGTCGGTCGGGTCGGTCGGGTCGGGTTGAGTTCGCCTGGGAGCTCCCCGAGTGGGTTTGGTGTTTCCGGCGAGCCTCGCGCTTCAGCTGCGGAGCGCCGGTGCGGGGCTGGTCCGGGTCGTGGGGTGGGCCGCTGCCGGTGTGGGCTTCGGGGTGTGGGCTTGTGTCGGGGCGGGGGCCCGGGTCGGGGTGAAAAGCGACCTGCGGCGGGTGGCGGGGTGGGGGGTCGGGTTGGGTTCCGCCGGGCTTGCGTTGTCGGGTGGGTCGGGTTTGTTTCGGCGTGCGTTGCGCTTGGGGTTGCGGGCGGCCGGTGCGGGCCTGGTCCGGCACGCGGGGTGGGCCGCCGGGCGGTGCGGGGCTTCGGGGTGCGGGCTTGCGTCGGGGCGGGGGCCCGGGTCGGGGTGAAAAGCGACCTGCGGCGGGTGGCGGGGTGGGGGGTCGGGTTGGGTTCCGCCGGGCTTGCGTTCCCGACTGGGTCGGGTTCGTTTCGGCGTGCGTTGCGCTTGGGGTCGCGGCCGGCGGGGTGGGGGCTCGGGTTGGGTTCGCCGGGTGTGCGTTCCCGGGTGGGTCGGGTGGGGCGTTTCGAGGTGCGGTGGGCGTGTGTGGGGGGGCGGGAGTTCACGAAACCGGACGGCGTGGGGTGTCGTGGCCTCGGTGTGCGAGAAAACCGCAGGTCAGTGCGAAGCGGGAGCGTTCGAGGTGTCTCGGGATCCGGTTTGGCCCCTCACCGGGCACTCTCGGTCTCCCGGACGGCCTCCGCGAGGTCTCAGCACCCGAAGTCGACTGCCATCGAGCGGTTCAGTCTCTGCGGCGGTGTCGAGGGGGCCGGAGCGCACGAACCCGGCACCCGACGCCCGACCCTCCTCCCCACCACCACGAAACCGCAGGTCACCGAAGCTCGAAGCCCGCAACCACCCATCGCGATCCGGTTTCGAACCCTGAGGTGCCCTTGATCTTCCGGACAGCGACCCGCGTAGGGTTGTAGGGAACCGGAAAGAGAAAGCACGTGCCGAAGAGATATACGCAGCAGTTCAAGGACGAAGCCGTTCGCCTGGTGTTGGACGGCCCCCGTCCGATCATCCAGGTCGCGCGCGAGCTGGGTGTCAACGACACCACGCTCGGGAACTGGGTCGCGCAATACCGCAGGTCCGTC
>NZ_JBHZAE010000013.1:0-332109 GCF_042754105.1 Embleya sp. NPDC059237
TCGTCGAGCACGACGTCGATCACCCCCTGCCCGATCAGCGCACGCACGTGCCTGCCGTGCACGAACACCATGAAAAGCACGAAGAAGACCGACCACAGGCCCATCTGGAGACTCCCCATGGGGATCGCCAGGAGCAACACCACCACGGGCACGGCGACCACCCCCCAGCGGCCCCACCTCGGATAAGCCGCGAACGTCGCCGCGGCACCGGTGCGCCACGTGTGGGTGTACGTCGTAGAGATCAGCATGTGCGGATGCTAGAAGAAGCTGGGGACACCCGATCCAGCGGCCCACCTCGCCCATCGACGCAGTCGACCCTCTCGCCGGCAGGATTCTTCGGGACACGTTCGCGGACGAGAATCACGAAGGACCAACCAACCCCTGGTCTCAGCAACCCGTTCGCCACATCGACCCATGGACGCCGGAGGTACTGAAGTTTTCGTCGTGATGTCGTGGACGGTTGAAGATCCCTGCGCTACGCCGTGGGTATGCGGTATGCGCAGGGTGGTGGGTTGACTCCCAAGCAACGCGCGGCTCGGGAGCGCTTGCGATTGGACGCCGCCGAGCGGTTCGAGCACGGGGAGTCCAACGCGGTGATCGCGCCCGAGTTACGGGTGGCGCGTCGGTCGGTGGAGCGGTGGCGTCGGGCTTGGCGCGAGGCGGGTGTGGAGAGTCTGCGGTCCGCGGGCCCCGCGTCGCTCCCCAAACTGGACCCGTCGCAAGTGGCGGCACCGGAAAGGGAGTTGGACATGGGACCGAAGGCCCATGGTTGGGAGGATCAGCGCTGGACCCTGATGCGGGTCAAGGCCGTGATCCGACCCAGCTTCGGGGTGACGTACTCGATCCACGGGGTGTGGGACCTGTTGCGTCGGGCGGGCTGTTCGTGGCAGCAGCCGGCCCGGCGGGCGGTGGAGCGGGACGAGGACGGGGTGCGGGGTTGGGTCAAGGAGACGTGGCCGTCGGTGGAAGCACCGCGGCGGCGCTCGACGCGTGGATCCTCTTCGAGGACGAGACCGGGATGTCGATGACGCCGCCGCACGCGCGCACGTGGGGACGACGCGGGAGCACACCGGTGGTGCGGGTGCGCGGCGGCTCCCGGGGGCGGGTCTCGATCGCCGCCCGGGCCTGCTACAAGCCGTGCGAACGCCCTCGACTGATCTACCGGCCCCGTCTCCACACGCGCCGGAAGGGGGAACGGAGGAGTTTCAACGACGGCCAACTGTCGACCCGACGAACTGGTCAGCCACGACTCAAGCCTCCCGTCGGCGATTGTTCGCCGGAGCGTCTCGACTGCCGACTCGGCCACAACCGGCCCGAGGTCGTCAGCGAATCTCCAGGTCTCATCCATGGGGACGACCCTCTCACGCCTCAACTCGGAGAGCCGGCCTGGGCAACTGTTCATTCGTCATGCTGTGGTGCGCCTGCGACCACCATTGGTGTCGAACGTAGACTCGCGCGGCATGGAAGAGATCTTCAAGCTTGGCGACATCCGCTGCCCCTCCGGCAATCTTGTGGTGGTCGACGGTGGCCACCTGGGTGTCTGGAGCGGGGAACGGTCGCCGGCGGAGATCGACCCCGAGGTCCTCGGCATCGACGACCCATCGCTGACTACTGATGTCGCGAACGCGGTCGACTTCACTGTCCTTGGCCTGGACGCCGAGGAAGCGGCCCGGTCCTTCGACCGCCAACCAGGCGTCATGATCTATGACATCCCGGCTTCCGGCGCCGAGGAGATGCGCGCCGCCTTCGAGGAACACTGCCGAACAGCCAAGCTCAACGCGTGGCTTGAGGCGCTGCCCGAGCGGGAAGCGCATGCCCAACGAGTCCGCCGTGCCGCTGCAGCGGGCGGCGGGGGCTTCTTCATGTTCGGGATCCCGGTCATCGCGCTGGGCGGCATTCCGAGCGACCGTGACCTTCCAGTGTTCGCATCCCGTGCCGACTTCGGTCCGGAGATCGGAGAGGGATGGTCGCGGATCTCGATTCTGATATCCGACGCTCCGGCGGAGACGTCACGCTCGCTCGGGGAGATCCGGGTGGACTGGGCTCGGGTGCTCTTCGGAGACACCGACGCTCTGAACGCCTGGCAGCACGACGAACCGGTGGACGGCCTGGCCGACGTCGCGTTCTGGGGAGCCGATGTCCATGAGGCCGCCGCCCGGTTCGATGCCCCTGAACTCGGCGAGCCCGGTGAGGACGGCACCCGTGGCTGGTGCGGCCTGGCGCTTCCCGAAGCGGTCGAAAAGGCTCGGGCACTGCTGCGTTGGAAGGAGGAGACCGGCCGCCGCATGGCTGTGGACTTCCGTCCGCACTCCCACCACTGGCAGATCATGCGCCAAGTCCGCGCTTCGGAACTGGAGTACGGCGTCGTGGACCTCGCAGATGCCCGCGTGCTGTGTGCCATGACCGGTTGGGGTGATGGCTCCTTCCCCGTGACGGCAGATTTCGACTCGTCCGGCGAGGTGGTGTCGGTTCACCTCGAACTCGCGCCGACCGACTGACGCTGAGGGGCTGTGGCGGATATTTCGCGACGGCGACGGCGCGGCGGGCTCAGTCGCCGATGAACCAGAGGTCGCGTTGGGTGCCTTCCACGGCGATCCGGCATAGCTCACGGACCTCGTCGACCCAGGGCCCCCGCGCTCGGCGGGAAGAGCATCCAGCTCACCCAGCAGCGCTGGAAGTTGTGAGCTACTCAACACCGCGTCCCTGTATGGGTCGAGCGCGCCGAGCATCGGAAAGGACCCGGCGTCGAGACCGGCGAGCGACTCGAACCACGGAAGGCCGCATGCGGCCCGTGCCAGTACGTCGCCGCCTACCCCCCGCACGTGCATATTGACCACGCTTCGACTCTACTCACCTTGCCACGGTAATGGCCGGTCGGTGGTTACGGCGGTTGGGCAAGCACGAACGTGCGCAGGAGCGCGAACGACGCCCGCCCATATGACCTTCGCTTGATCAACTTGAAAGTTACGTGGAATCTGCCGGGGTGATCATGTCTCCTCGGTGAACCACGGACTTGGGAGATGGCTTGAGCGGCACGACGGTGCTCACCGAGAAGTGGCCGGTGCTCGGCCGGCACGAGCAGGCTGCGGCCTGGCTGACGGTCTGGACTGATCTCGGACGTGCACCGCGCACGATCGACGCCTATGGTCGGGGGCTGGCCGAATACTTGCTGATGTGTGAGCGGGAGGATGTCGACCCGGTCGCGGCGAACCGTTCCTATATCGCCGTCTATGTAAGGGAGTTGAGCTCTCGGCCGCATCGCCGGGGTGCGAACGTGGTCTCGATCGACTCGCGGGCGGGGCCGGCGAACGCGACGATCCAGCAGCGGCTGTCCTCGCAGATCACCACCAACACTTGTCAACGCCCCGTCTACCCGGCCGAGACGATCGAGGCGCACAGGGCGTTCATCGCCCGCCGCCGGTCCACCCGGACCAGCGAGGAATACCGAACTCCCACCGAGAAGGAGTGGGATGCCCTCCTCACGCACTTCGAGAAGCGCAAGGTGTCCATCGGCACTTGCGGCCGCGCATTTTCCACCCCGTGTGTTCATGAGCACGCTTGTGTCAGATGTGCACTCCTCAGGCCGGATCCGGACCAACGCGCCCGCCTCGAAGAGATCCGCGACAACCTCATCGCCCGCATCGCTGAAGCCGAACGCGAGGGCTGGCTCGGCGAGGTCGAAGGACTCCGGGTCAGTCTGGCCGGCGCCGAGGACAAACTCGCGCAGATCACGAGGAGCACGGCCAGGGCGTCGGTCGACCTCCCGGTCCCGAAGTTCCGGGAGGAACCGTGAACGCGCCCGGGGTGACGGTGCCTGCGTCGGTGGGACGAAGCGTCGAGACTTCGCTAGGAAGCGTCAATGGTCCTTCGCCGCCAAACTCCCTAGGCGAGCACCCATCGGGGCGGGTGTCCAGGGTCGGCCGGGCAGGTGAAAACGTGCAGGTCCACGTCCCGGCCGAAGCGGAGCCGAGTGGGTTGGGCAACGGATTGGCCACCACCCCGGATCGATGCCTTGCCCCTCAGGGTCGGGTCACGGTCCTCCAGTGGCAACCAGCTGTGCGAGCCGGCGTCCATCTCGTAGCCCTCGGCCGTCAGCAGCAGCCGCATGGGGGTCGCGCAGGACGCGCAGTCGATGACCATCGGGCCCGTCGACGCCCAGCTGGGGTAGCCACCGACGCGCCAGCCGGGAGGGATCGACAGGTCGTACTGGTAGCTGGGGGCGTCGGGGCCGTGTTCCGCCACCTGGGCGTCGTCCCACGCGTCGATGCGCGCGATCAGCGAGGCAGGCAGCGTGTCGTCCTCCGCCCAGGGATACGTGTCCACCTCTTCCGGGTGCAGGACACACGGCTCGGGGAGTTCGTGCTCCCATCGAAGCATGGGCACCTCGGGCGGAGCGGCGAGGAAGCGTTCCGCGTGCTCAGTCTGCCCGGCCTGTCGCCACCGCAGGCGGTAGCGGCGCTCCAAGTACGGGCCGTGGGTGAAAGGGCAGCGGAAGAGCTGAACCAGGTCCGCGCCGTCGGGCCCGCAGACAAGGCCCGGGATGTCACGCCGGAAGAACTGGGCCAGCCCCACGAAGGGCACCGGACCGTCCAGTCCGGGAGTACCCGCGGGGGGCCACGGCCGGCTCGGCGGCCAGACCTCTGCGGCGCGGGCGCTGCGAATCTCCTTTGGTGTGTACCCCTCGGTCTCGCGCAGGTGCGGCTCGTGGCAGAGCGGCCATTGTTCGCCGTCCGGCCACAGCATCGGCCCACCGACGTGGCTGTCGTGCATGCCGGGCCGCCCCGGTCTGGGGTGCAACCGGGTGGTCCGGGCTCGGTAGGGGGTCAGCTCCGGGAACACGGTCTCCACGGACACCGGTCTGGCCGGCGTGGTCCTCGTCATTCGCAGACCGTACGCGGCCGGGCAAACGCCACGCGAACGGATTGCCGCCCGTCCTCGCCCCCATCGACCTCAGCCCCGGGGCGAGCGCCGCCCGAACCGGTGCAGATCCTCTGTCACCACCCGTCCTCAGCCGGCGAACGACCGAACCTCGGCTGTCGCTCTCACCCCGTAGTTCAGAGAAGCCTGTGTCAGATGTCCCCCACTTCGAGTCGACCCAGCTCAGCAGCCACGCCTCGAAGAGATCCGCGGCAACCTCCACGACCGTCTTCAGGAGGCGAAGGACCAGGGCCGGCTTGGCGAAGTCGCCGCCATCGAGACCACTCTGGCGGCCGCTGAGCAGAAGCTGACCGCCATGCGCGAGGCGAAAAACCGAAGCACGACCGTCAGCCTCGGCATGCCCGACATCCGTCTCAGCACAGGGCGGCGCGACATGCCGGAACAGCCTTAGACCTGAAGCGACTTCGACTAATTTCCGCTACTGACATGCCGATAGCCCCTCAGTCTCCGGCAACAAGATCAGTTCGGTTAAGCCGTGTCAGATGCCCACAACTCCGGCCCGATCCCGACCGGATGACCCGGCTTGAGGAGATCCACGACAACCTCCTCGACCGTCTGAAGGAAACTGGGGACCAGGGATGGCTCGGCGAGGTCGCCGCCATCGAGGCCGGCGCCGCCGCCGTTGAAGACAAGCTCGCCTCGATGCGCGAGATGACCGCCAAACGCACCACAACGAACCTCGGCATGCCCGACTTCCGCACCGGTACCGGACGTCAGACTGCGAGCACCTGACTCCTGCAGGTCATCAGCACACCGAGGCGGCCAACGGAACAGGATGGACGACATGACCTACGAGCACACCCCCTTGGACAGATGGGATCCCGCGTCCCTTGCCGAAGTCGTCGACCGGTTCTGTGATTTGAGGACCCCCTGGTGGGTGGCAGGCGGCTTCGCGATCGAACTCGCGGTCGGCCACCGCATCCGAGATCACGGCGACGTTGATGTCCTGCTACTGCGGCGCGACCAACTCGCCGTTCAACAGGCTCTGCCGGACTGGAAGTGGTGGGCCGCCGATCCGCCCGGGAGCCTTCGTCCGTGGGCGTCTGACGAGGCTCTTCCTCAGAGCGTGCACGACATCTGGTGCCAGCCGGCGCCGGGCGAACCCTGGCGCATCCAGATCATGCTCGACGAATCCCACGACCAGGAGTGGGTGTCACGCCGTGATCCGCGAGTACGTCGTCCGGTCGACATGCTCGGTCTGATCTCCGCCGACGGTATCCCCTACCTCGCACCGGAGGTGCAACTCTTCTACAAGGCCAAGGAGCCCCGGCCCAAGGACGAAGCAGACCTTGCCGCAGCCCTGCCCACGCTCACCGACGACCAGCGACACTGGCTCGTCCACGCCATCACCCAGACTTACGGAGCACATCCATGGGTCAACCGGCTGCTGCGTTGATACCAACAACGCGAGCGGCAACACGCCCGGAATCTCTGGTGGTGCACTTCGCCGGCATCTACTCAGAGTGACCTGATCGGGCGCGCAG
Organism: Embleya sp. NPDC059237; assembly: GCF_042754105.1. NCBI lineage: Bacteria > Bacillati > Actinomycetota > Actinomycetes > Kitasatosporales > Streptomycetaceae > Embleya > Embleya sp. NPDC059237. The sequence goes on from NZ_JBHZAE010000013.1 coordinate 6,423, forward strand.
CCGGGCTCTCAGCAGACACTGCAAGTTCGGTCAAGCGTGCATCCGATGCTCTCTTCTCCGGATCGATCCGAACGGAAGGCCACGACTTGAGGAAATCCGCGACAACCTCATCGACCGCATTGTCGAAAGCGGAGCGGGAAGGATGGCTCGGGGAGATCGAAATACTCGAGACCAGCCTCGCTGCAGCCAAAGAGAAGATCGCCCAAATCGATGCGGAGAAGGCCCGCACGTCGACCGTCGTCCACCTCGGCCTGCCCACCTTCAGTCAAATCGCCTGCCGCAGCACCGACGCCAGGGCGCCCCAGGCGTGCTCCAGTCTGAGCCTGCTACCGGGACGTCGAGGCCCGCTCTGGCTGTCAGCGGGGCGTGCCGTCTGAAAACCCCTTGCTCCCCGGTCCGCCTGCTTGGTGGGATGCAGGGGCTTCGACAGCGGGAGGGGACAGCTTGGCGGTGTTCGGGTGTGCGGGCTGCGGTGCGGTTCTGACGGCGGCGGTGTCGGAGGTGGCGTTGCCGATCCACCTTGCCGACACCCACTGGGAGAAGCTGCACCCGCCACTGCTGGAGGCCGGGTCCTACGCCGTCGACCCCGCACCGTACGGGCCGCCGTGGCGGCAGTGGGACGAGGTCGGGGCTCACGAGGCGGCGGAACGGGGGCGCTTCGCGCCGTTCGGCGCGCTGTCCGATGGGCCGTCGGACACCGTTCTCCTCGCGCCCGGCGACATGCGCAACACCGGGCTGATCCTCGAACGGGCCAATGGCTACTGCATGGGGATCGACGGGCGGGACGGGCCGAACCTTGCCTGCCTGGGCTGCGATCTGCCGGTGGGAACGAGGATGGACGACTGCGGGTGCTGGCAAGTCGTCCGGCTCGTCCCGGAGGCGGTCGTGCGGCTTCCCGGCCCGCCGGAGCGGCCGATCATGGGTTGGGCGGAGATGCTGGCCACCGGCGCGCTGTGGCACCGGCTGAGCAAGTACCGGGACATCCCGGCGGGCGTGGCTCTCGCCCAAGTGGTGGTGGCCGCCGAGGGCACGCCGGTCGAGGTGGCGCCAGGGCCGGTCGCAGAGCTCCTCGGCCGGGCACTCGCCGCGCTGCTGCCCGCCGGGGAAGGTGCGAAGCGGCTGGGCCTGGCTGAGCCGGGGTTCGGCGAGCAGGCCACTGACCTGGTGCTGGTGCCGGTCCATCCGCAGACCGGAGACATGTGGCAGCCACGCGCCGGGGCGGTGCCGGTACCTGTGGATGCCGCGCTCTGGGCCGAGCTCGCCTTCCCGCCACACCGGACCCGGCTACCGGTGGTAGGCGGGCTGCCGGCAGGCGTGGAGCGGGACGACCCACTGCCGCCGCACCCGTGGTACCCGTTCCAGCCGTCCAGGGAGGCGTTCCGGTACACGCTCGCGCGGATGCCCGCCGTCAGGGAACCATGGCTGCGGGCGATCTACGACCGAGGGTGCTGACCCGACCGAGCACGACCCCGCCCTGCTCGCGGACTTCGTCAAGCTGCGTGTCCTCGACCCCGAACGCCGGGACTGGCGCCGCGGCTACCTCGCCGCCCGCCGCCGGCACACCGCCCACGGCGATCTGCGCGTCCCCCTGGACGCCGTCGACTACGACCCCGAATCGGGAACCTCGCACCCCGTCGGAGCGTGGATCGCCGAACAACGACGCGCACGAACCGGCGGCACGATGCGCCCGCGCCGGATCGAACTGCTGGACGCGTTGGGCATGGTGTGGAGCGCCGACGACGACGCGTTCGAGAACGGCCTGGCGATGTGCCGCGCCTACCACGCGATGTACGGCCACCTCGCCGCCCCCAAGACCGCGGTCGTCGACGCCTACCCCGTCGGCCAGTTCCTCGCCAGCTGCCGACGCCCCTGGCAACCAGGAACAACCCCGACCGATGGCGGGACCGGTGGGAACGCCTCGCCGGGACCGACCCGGGATGGAACCCCACCGGATGGCCCCTGACCTGGCAACGCATGCTCTCCCTGGTCCGACTGCACCTCGAACAAGGCGGCACCCTCGACGAACTCGCCCCCGGACACACCATGGACGGCAGCGACGTCGGCGCCTGGCTCGACAAACAACGCCGCGCATGGACCACGCTCTCCCGAGCACAGCGCGCCGCCCTGGGAGTGCTGGGCGTCGCCAAGGCCGCCCCCGTCGCAACGAGCCAGGCGCGACGGGCGAGCGGTTCGCACGCGGACCGCTGGACGCTCACCCTCGCCGCCGCATACGCGTTCGCCACCCGTGAAGGACACCTGACCGTGCCCCGCACACACAGCGAGGCCGTCGAGGCGGGAGGCAGGGCGCACCGGGTGAAGTTGGGTGTGGCGCTCGCCAACGCACGCCAACGACGGGCTTCCTGGGCGCAGGAGCGCGTCGAGGCCCTCACCGTGCTCGGGATGCGGTGGGCGTAGGGGCAGGTCGTCCCGCCGAAGTTTGTGCGTTCTCAGGCGTGGCCTGCGAGGTCGAGACGATCGACCGGCGCTCGGCCCGCCGGGATCCGGGTACGCCACGACGACGGTACCGAAACGACTCCTCCGGCGTGGGCTACGCGGGTTTCCCTCGGGATTCGGGGAGGCAGGCGAGGAGTTCGAGCCCGAGTGGGGTGCAGGAGTGCCAGATCGCCTTGCCGTCGCGTTGGGCGGTGATCAGTCGGGCGGCGCGCAGGGCCTTGGTGTGTTCGGACACCGAGGACTTGGCCAGGCCGAGGTCGCGGACGAGGTCGCTGCCGGTTCGTGGTCGGAGCAGTTGTTCCAGGATCGTGGCGCGGGTGCGGCCCAGCAGCATGGCCAGCGTGTCCGTGCTTGTGGGGTCGTCGATGTCGGGCAGCGGGGTGACGGCCGGGTAGACCAGGAACCATCCCTGGGCATAGCGGCCCACCAGGGGGCGGCCGGTCCAGTAGACGGACGGCAGCACAGTGATACCCGTCCCGTCGAGGCTGACCTCGACGTCGTCGGTGCTGTCGAACTCCAGGGTTGTCTCGCGCCAGCGTGCCGTCGGAGCCAGTCCCGTCAGCATCGCGTGGATGCCCTGGCCGGCCAAGAGGTGGGTACGCCACGCGCGTTCGGCGTCGAAGCCGGCGCGAATGCGCTCCCACGGCGCGGCGACGATGTGCGTGTGTGCCGTACGTAGGGCGTGTTCGAGGTTCTGCCAGGAGTCTCTGTCGCGGTCTGCCAGCAGACGCGTCCACGGGCTGGGGGCGCGATCCCGGGCGTGGACACGGTGCAGTTCGGAACGGACGAGCGCGGTGGGGGTCGACAGGACGTGTTCCAGTCCGGCGTCGAATCCCGGAATCGGTGGATCGAGGAACAACGGCCCCTTGCCGGTGGCCGGCACCAGTTCCAGCAGCGGCCCCGCGGAGCGCGTCAGGGCCCTGCCCATCCGTCGCCGCCACAGGCCGAAGACCGCCTCGGATCGCTGCAGCGTCGCGACGGCGAGCATCAACTCCACCATCGGTGCCGGTTCGTCGGCGAATCGCACGCGCAACAGGTCCTCGGCCGTGAAGCACACCCGTAGCACGACTCTCCCCTCGCCACGAACACGGTTCTGGCGCCGCTCGGTTCGGACCGTGCCGAACCGAGTGCGCCGAACCGCCCGGACGTTCGATGGTGGGACTGCGAATCCAAGTCTGAGTCGTTTCCCGGAAACCGAGGAAGCGGCGATCCAGCCATTGTCGAAGGGACCACACGAATGCGAACTCGAGTCTGGATCACGGGCGTTGCCCTGGGAGCCGCGCTGGTGACCGGCGGCACTGTCGCCACCGCGCAGGCCGTGCCCGCACGCGCGACCTCCGGCGCGAGCGCGACCACCTCCGGCGTGGTGGCGTCCTACACGCTTACCGACATCGGCACCTATCCCAGCAAGGCGGCCTGCCAGGCGGACGGGCGGAGCTCGGTCTACTCCGTCTGGGTGTGCCGCAAGAGCACCACGACCTCCAACTGGCACCTCTGGGTGGACCTGAACTCGTAGCGTGTGACGACCGACCACGGCCGCCCTCGAACGCGCTCCGACTTCGGCATCGACGCCGAAGTCGGAACGCGTTCGGCATGGATGCTGTCCCGGTCGACGAAAGCCGGTTGCAACTGCCAAGCAAGCCAAGCAAGAGGCAAGGCAGCGGGTTGAGGCGCCACTCGAATGAGTGACGCCTCAACCCGCAGTTCTCGGTTCCATGTCAGATCCGACCTTCACCTGACATCGTGATCGAGAATCCGACACGAGTTTGAGAGGGCGTTAAGTCCCGTTCCTGATGATGTGGTGTCGCCCGTTCGTGGGTGATGGGTGACGGTGGCCATGGAATGCGGCTCTGATCCATATTTTCGGGATCACCCAGCGTGATCGCCTCCCGGTGTGAGGAGAACGCGGCGCCGCAGGAGATCGAAGTTGGCGCGTCCGTAGCCTTGGCGTTTGAGGAGCTTTACAGTTACGTGGAACCTGGACGTGGTGACCAACTCATCGAAGCCAAAGACAACTTGCAGAGAATGGCCGCCGCGATCCCCTCACCGACGACGAACGCGCGGCCGTCGACGACGGCCAGGAAGCACAGGACCGCCTACTCGACTGCCTCGCCGACGCTCCGACGCCCGCAGGCCCGACACCACGCGAACGCGACGTGCCGGCCACTGCACGCCTCCTGCCACTCGTCGCCGTCCGCCAAGGCGGCGCAAGCGCGGCACCGCGCTGATATCGAGATGCGAACCGACTCGGGAGAGTGCCACAGTCACTGTCGTGACCCTGATGGACGTACTCGTCGACTTCTCCCGCACCGGTCGGATCGGCCCCCTGAGCTGCGGAATGTCGCTGGCTGAGGCTGAAGACCTTCTCGGCCGAGGGCGCCCGCACCTGGCCCACCGCATGAAGGGGCCCGATATCGACGGCTACCCCTACTCCTGGGACGGGTTGCAACTGGTGGTCACTCAGCGGTCCGTCAGTGGAATCTGGATCAACCTCCGGCCCGGTTCCACCGCCAAACTTCCGCCGCTCGTCCTGCCTGATTCCGAGTCGTTCGAGGCCACCATCCTCCGCGAGGAGCTGATCGCCGCCCTCGACGGCGCCGGCTGCCGGCATTCGGTCAACGGCACTCTCACCTTCGGCGAGCAGTCGAGCATCCTTGCCCAGCCCGCTGACGTCTGCGCGGTCTTCAGCCTGCCCGGGCGGGACAACCACGTGCCGCACCGTGACCGGCACTACCTCGACGTGATGCACAAGCACACGGCTTGACACCGCCGATCTCGCAGAGAGATGTATCGCGAGACCAGGAGGACACGATGGAGCACTCGCAACACTCTGATTTCGCCGAGCACGCTCGGCGCCTGATTGAAGCAGCGTCGACGGCCCCTTGGCCGCTACGGGATGGCCGGCAGGTCGTTCCTCAGCAGATCTTGGCCGACCTGGCGGAAGTCGCAGCCCGTGCCCCGGTCACCGGTCGGGAGATCGACTACACCCAGACACTGCGCGAAGTTCTCGACGCCCTCGCCACCGGGGACTCCGGTGGCGATCCGGACCTCCATCTCCTGGGCCTGATGCTGGCGATGACCAGCATCGACCGGGGCGGTCACACCACTCAGGCCGACGCTTGCGAGAACGCCCTTCAATACATGGCCAGCCTTCCCGCATGGCACGACGCCAACATCACCTTCGGCCGCAACGACTCTGCTAGACGAAACAGATTCCACAGAATGACCCGGTTTACATGCCCTTCGACGATGCCGCTGGGATAGGGCAGGGTCAGGCCGGCAGTCACGGCGTCGAGGTCTTTGCGGAGGTTGCGGGCGAAATTGCGGAGCGGCGGCAGCTCGCTGCCCTCGGCCACCTTCATCCAGCGGGGTAAGCGGTGGCCGTCGAGGTTCTTCATCATCGTGGCGAAGTCCGCGATGTGCCTGCGGAGATCGGCGAGTTCGGGGCAGCGGGTGAGGATTCGTTTGAGGCGGAGCTGCCGGCCGGAGGTGAGGTTGTCGGGGTGGCGGGTGAGCCGGCCGACGACGTGCCGGACGGTAGGCGCCTCGGATCGCTTGGGCCTCGGGGCCGCCACGGAGCGCAAGGGTTCCAGCCGGCGCCTCAGGCTGCGGCTGGTACCGCGATAGCCGCGTTCCTGGATCTCGCGGAAGAGGCGTCCGCTGTCGGTGCAGCCCTCCTGCCGGCGCATATTGAGGTACTCGGCCCACACCTGCAGCTTCGAGTCGCGCCTGGGCCGCGGCGGCAGGACCTGGTCGACGGTGGTGGCGTGCGCGTACTTGCGGACCGTCTTGCGGTCCATCCGCAATGTCTCGGCGATGACCTGGATCGCGACGCCCTTGTCGTACATCTCGTGCACCGCCGCGAAGTGGCGCCGGGTGTTCGCCGCCCGCTTGCCCTCGATCACTGGTGGGGCGGGTGCCGCCGCCGCTTCGTCCCGGCCCGTCTCCTCGGGCGGGACGAGGCAGTGGCGGTGAGCGACGACGCACTTCTCGACCGTCTTGCACAGGTTCATCCAGAGATGAAACCTGTCTGCGATCCGGACCGCGTCCGGTGCCGCGGTGCGGACGGCCTCGGCGTAGACGCCGGCCCTGTCACGGCACACGATCTCGGTACCGGGGTGCATTTGGAGCCATGCGGTGAAGGTCTCGGCGGTGCGGTCGGGGAGCACCTCGACGGGGCGGCCGGTCTCAATGTCGATCAGTACGGTGCCGTAGACGTGCCCGCGCTTGAGAGCGAAGTCGTCCACCCCCGAGCACCTGCGGGCTTCGCTCCGGTGGGTCCGCAGGCAGGGCCCGCACCCGGCGGAGCAGAGTGTTCGGGCTTGCCGGGCAGCGCAGCATCGCGGCGAGCCGAGACCCGGCCCGGCCGGCGAGGTGACAGCCGATTACCTCCAGCGTCGCCCGCTGGAGCCGGCTTCGGCGGCTATGGCGGAAGGTCAATCCCTCGACCTGTTCGGCGAAGGTCCGGCGTGGGCAGTGCGCGGCATCGCAGCGGAACCGGCGCACGGTCAGGGCTATCGTCACCACCCGCCCGCTGATGCCGAGATCGGCAAGCCGTCGGCCATAGCGGTCATGGACGCGGCGCGAACTGGTTCCGCAGGCTGGGCAAGACGCCCTTTCAGCCACTGTGCACGCCGTTATGCACAGCCTCGTGCCGACCTCCTGCAGGTCCACGACGGCGACACCCGTCAGATGTGGAAGGAGCAGGTCAAGTATCTGATCACGTAACACACCTGCTCAGATATCAACTTGACGCTATGTCACGCTGGGTGATCCCGAAATGTGGATCAGAGCCGATCAAGATGACCGTTGACAGTCCCGAACCCTGCTCGCGTGCAACGTATGTGACGAGGCGTCATATCGATGGCGCCGGAGTGGCATGATACGGGGCATGATCGATAGCGCCGCGACGGCGTCCGGGGTTCCCGACCCTGCCCTGGCCGTGGGGATACTGCTCCTTGGGGTGGCGGGGGCGGTGTGGGGCATGCACGGCGCGCTCGACCTGCGGGGTTGGCGAACCCGAACCGTCGAGAGGCTGCACCGGACGGACTCGATCACGCTCGACCTGCGCGGGACCGGTCCGACCACCGACAGTATGGACCACTTCTTTCGCATCATGGGATGGCTCATGATCCTCTCCGGCGCAGGCGCGATGGTACTGGGCGTGATCGGCCTGACGACCTGAGACACCTCGATCAAGGCCGAGCACGACATGAATCCGCGGGATTTGCGGACGGTCGAGCCGATGCCGATGCCGGAACGGCGAGGGCGGTCACAGGCCCGAATCGGGCGCTGTCGGACGTGACCTTGTGAACGGATGCGCCCGCGCGAACGGACATCGGCGATGTTCGGCGTTCGACGCGGTATCGGATGCCGGGTGCGGCCAGGCCCGGGAGAACGGGTTCAAGAAAACGGGATGTCATCTCGATACGAGTGCCCGCCGTCGCAAGGCTGCGGCCGCAGGAGCGGAACGCCACGGAGTCGGGGACCACGCGAGCGGCCTACGGAGGCAAACGCCGTGACCCGACACCATCCCCGCAGGCACGCCCGATCGCGGTCGCCGCCGCCGGTCCGTCGGAGCAGCGAGGGTCCGCCACCGGGAATTGGCCCACGGACACCCACGCCGCGTCCCTTGCGAACATGCTTGCCGTTCCGCTGGACCTGCGCGGCCGTGCGCTCGGTCTTCTCCTTCTTCAGCGCGAGCGCCAGGTCCAGCACCTCGGCCGGGGGTGCGCGGCACCACGTCGCGCTCGGGCGGGGCGAGTGCCGCGAACCCGCCACCGCGGTAGGCGCGGATCCGGCGGTCCCACGTCCCGCGCGTGACCTTGACGGTGTGCCCGAACGGGTCGATGTGCTCGCGGTCGGCGACCGCGCGGGCCAGCCGCCCGCGCTGCCGCGTCGACAACGACGGATCCAGCGCGTCCTGGATCAACTCGTGGCGGAACAAGGCGACTTGCCTGGCCTTCTCCGCCCGCGCTCGTCCTCCTCGATCGACGCCATGACCGACCGCACCCCCTTCACCCTCCGGCGCCCGCCGACCGGATCAGCCGACAGGTCATCCGTCAGGGTCACGGTCGGGCCCGAAGCGCCCCAGAGGCGGCTCGTGTTGATCGACAACCGGGCCGGACGGCGGCGCAGCCGCATGGCTCCGGTCAGTCCCGCCCCGGGTCCAAGTACCACCAGCCGTCACCGAGGTCGAGGTGCGGGTGGATCTGCAGGCCGTAGCCGTCGAACTCCGCCGTGGCGCTCGGCCGTGCGGCCAGCCAGGCAATCCCGAAGGCGTCGTCGGGGATGCCGGTCCAGCTCGGGAAGAAGTAGCCCGACACCTTCGCGGCCGGGTCCCTGCCGGTGTTCGCCAGCTTCGAGACCCTGCCGGTCACCGACAGGCCCCGGTACTTCTCCGGCAGCTGCGGCCCGTAGAAGTCCCAGACCTCAGGTCGGCCGAGCGCGCCGGCGTTGATCTGCGCCAAGACCTCGGTGTAGTCGCTGCGGTGGAGCTCGAACCACGCGCGGGCGCTGTCGTGCGTCACCGCGATCGGCTTGCCGTTGACGGCTTCGACGACGTCCTCGACGTCGGCGCTGGACATGGGCCTCGCGCGGTCCTCGGACGCGGTGCAGCCCGCAAGCGCCGCCACCGGGACGCCGATCGCGGCCCCCAGGAACCAGCGCCGTGACAGACCCGGGCGGCCGGCCGGACGGGGGGTGGGCATCGCGGACCTCCTGCTGGACGGTCGGACGAGGACGTCCCCGTAGGTTAGGGCCCGTGTCCACCGGCACCGCCGCCGGTGGCGCCGGCAGCCGACCCATCGAGGCCCGGGACCGCGAACGACCACGGCGACAGCATGGACGCGCGCACCCCCGGCGACCGGCGGACCCGCGCCGCATCGGCGGCGGCAAGCACCGCCACCACCGCGTCCGCGAACCCCGATCCGGCCGGCTCAGCACCACCGGGTCGACCGCCACCGTGACCAGCAGCACCGTGAAGAACCGCCGGACCGACTCCGCCCGCGCCGCGAACCGCCGCACCCAACCCCGGACCGTGCCCTCGGGAACCCCCAGCCGCAGCGCGATCCTGTGGTGCCCCAACCCCCGCGCCGCTATCTCCAACCCGGCCCCGACCACCGCCGCGGTGTCAGCCCGCCGCGGCACCCCCACCTCACTCGCCAGCACATGCGTCGCCCCGCACCCCGTACAACGCGTACGACGCGGGCCGCACCCGCGTACCGTTCTCGCCGCGCAGCGTACGGGCCCGCCCGCCCCCCACCGTGCCGGCACCCCGCCACACCCCGGACACGCCAACCCGCCCGAGCCCGGCCGCCGTTCGACGTCCCCTCGGCCCGCCTCAACCACCAGCACCCGCACACCCCCGAGACGACCGCCACCCTCTCCCGCCATCTCGTCATGTGCACGCTGTCGTCGCACACGAAGCCAGCCGCCGAGCAGACCCCCACGAGCGATGCTCAACGCCAGTGTCGCCAACCCCTACCCATGTGCTCACCCAGAGAGTCGGGGAACACTCGGATCGTGTGATCTTGACAGCATGCGACGCTTCGGAATCCCGAGGGCGAACGGGGGCCTCAGCGGGTGGGTGTCCCGTCCCGGCGCAGTGGTGGTCCCAGCTGCCGAACGCTGGGAGAGCTGATTGGAGCGGCTGTCCCTGTGCTTCATCGAATTCGTACTGTCGGAATCCGTCCAGGCCGATGACGAGCTCTGCGACTTCCTGTCCGACTTCGACGACCACGGCGTCGAGGTGCTGGAAGAGAACTGCACTCGACTGCCCTTCCCGGCCTATCCGAGGGGCGACGAAGAGCACGGCACCCGCTGGTTCCTCGGCCGTGACGTGCCCCTGCGTGACGACGACGGCACGGCTCTCCTGCCCCGCGGCCGCACCGCAACAGCCCTCACGCAATATGCGACCTGCTCCCGGGCGATCGGCTGAACGACTCCCGGTAGATCACGTTCCGACCTTCGCCGAACGTCGAGCGCATTCCGGTCGCGGGCACCCGTCTTCGCGGGGAGAGCGGACCGTGCGGTGCCCCGACCGCCGCGGACCGCTGCCCGGTCGCGTGGCGGGCCCGTCACACGCGTCGCGGGCTTCTCGCGCAACGCGACCGGGGCGGCGGCGGTCCCGAAGGGGGCCTGGCTGCGGCTCGGGCACGCACGGGCGTGGGCGATCGCGGTGGGCACGGCGGCGCACCGGGCTCCGGATGGGCCATCGGGGGGTGGCACGCGCCCGCGTGGAGACCGTGACCGCGTTCGACGGGCGGCCGCAGGAGGTCAGACTGGGGATGTGGGTGACCACGACCAGGAGCAGGCCGGCGAAGCCGTCGGCCGAGCGGATCGCCCAGCCCGACGCGTTGGGGACGCGCCGGGGTGCGCGGTGGTCGTGGAGTCGGAGTGTGGTTCGCGTTGGATCCGTGTCCGGTTCACGGGAGATCCGGGCCGGCCGGGCGGCGCCGGCCGGCCCCGCACCAAAGGGCCGACCGGGTGGTGTGGGGGTGGGGTCGGGCTAGGCGGGGTGTGGGCGCGCGCGTGGTGGGGGATCGTGCCCGTCGTCCCCTCGACCCCCGCACGATCGGAGTGCCCCGTGAAGATCCGCACCCTCACCGCCGTCGCCGCTCTCGTGGTCGCCGCGCTGCTCGGCGGCGTCGGCCGGGCCGCCGCGGCCGGCACCGTCGTACCGCGGGCGTCGACGGCATCCGCCGGCGCCCCGAGCGGCTTCATCGGCGGGGAATGGTGCGGCGTGGGCGGGGGGCAGGTCCAGGACAACCCCCTGTCACCCACCGGCACCATCTGCGCGGGCGGCGACTTCGACGGGTTCTTCGTCCGCGGCTGACCCCGCCACGCCCGGCCCCGCCCGAACGGGTCACCCCCGCGCCACTTTGGGCCGGCCCCGGTCGTCGGGCCCGACGCGATGGTCCGGCGTCCCCCATCGCCGGGCCGGCCGCACCGGTCGGCCCATCCCCCACCCGCGCCCAGGCTGCGGGCACCGCGCGGCGACCTCGACGGCGACGACCTGTTCGCGCTGGTGGCCATGCTCGCCCGGCTCGGCGACCGACCCGCACTGAAGCCACGCGCGGATCGCCTCTTCGACGTCGTCGCAAGAGCGACCCTGACCGGCCCGGACCACGGGATACTCGTCGCATCGAACAACGCAAGCGATGACGACCGGCCACTGCACGACGTGGCCCGTCGGTCCCCTGGAGAATCGATGCCACCGCTATCCCCGCCATCCCGTCCCCCACCTCTCGACATCCGCTACCACCCGGACGCGCTCGCCGATCCCGATACCGACCTTGCCCGGGTCCTGGCCGAGGTCACCTGGGACGAAGACATGCGGACACGCCGGACCGCCTGCTTCGGCGTGCCGTACGACTACTCCGGGCGCCGTCACGATGTCGCACCCATGCCCCCGCGGATCGCCGCGATCGGCGCCCGCGCCGGCTCACACGCCGGTCATCCCTTCGACAACTGCCTGGCGAACCTGTACGAGACCGGCGACAACACCATGGGCTTCCACCGGGACTCCTACGACGGTCTCACCCCCGGCAGCGCGATCGCGATCGTCTCCCTCGGCGCGACGCGCCGCCTCGCCTTCCGCAGCCTCGACCGCAACCACCGCCACGAACTCGCCCTCGTGCACGGCTCGTTGCTGCTCATGACCGCCGTGACCCAACGCGGCTGGACCCACGCCGTCCCCCGGGAACCCGCGGCCGGCCCTCGCGTCAGTCTCACCTTCCGCCAAGCGATGACGCGGCCGACGAGCTACTGAGGTTTTCGTCGTGATGTCGCTTGGTGGGATGTTCATTTCCTGGGTCGGATGACGAGTCCGGTTTCGGCAAGGCATCCGTCGATGAGATGGGGGTGTCGTTGGATGTGGCGGAGGCCCTGGCCGATCGTGCGGATCAGGTGGTCGGCGTCGGTGAACGCGACGTTGCCGGTGAAGCCTCGACGGACCAGGGACCAGATGCCCTCCACCGGTTTCAGGTCCGGCGCGTAGCTCGGCAACTGCCGGATCGTCAACCAGTCGTGGGCGGCGGCGTAGTCCCGTAATCCGGACGCGAGATGGGTGTTCGGATTGTCCCGGACCAGAACGATCGGGCCTTCCAACTGCAGGTGGGCCCGTACCGCCAGATCGCGGTAGTCCGTCCACGCGAAACTCCTCCGTTCCCCCTTCCAGCGCGTGTGGAGACGGGGCCGGTAGATCAGTCGAGGGCGTTCGCCGGGCTTGTAGCAGGCCAGGGCGGCGATCGCGACCCGGCCGCGGGAGCCGCCGCGCACCCGCACCACCGGTGTGCTCCCGCGTCGTCCCCACGTGCGCGCGTGCGGCGGCGTCATCGACATCCCGGCCTCGTCCTCGAAGACGATCCACGCGTCGAGCGCCGCCGCGGTGCTTCCACCGACGGCCACGTCTCCCGACCCAACCCCGCACCGCGTCCTCGTCACGCTCCACCGCCCGCCGGGCCGGCTGCTGCCACGACCAGCCCGCCCGACGCAACAGGTCCCACACCCCGTGGATCGAGTACGTCACCCCGAAGCTGCGTCGGATCACGGCCTTGACCCGCATCAGGGTCCAGCGCTGATCCTCCCAACCATGGGCCCTCGGGCCCATGTCCAACTCCCTTTCCGGTGCCGCCACTTGCGACAGGTCCAGTTTGGGGAGCGACACGGAGCCGGCGGACGGCAGACCCTCCACACCCGCCTCGCGCCAAGCCCGACGCCACCGCTCCACCGACCGACGCACCACCCGTAACTCCGACGCGATCACCGCGTTGGACTCCCCGTGCTCGAACCGCTCGGCGGCGTCCAATCGCAAGCGCTCCCGAGCCGCGCGTTGCTTGGGAGTCAACCCACCACCCTGCCCATACCGCATACCCACGGCATAGCGCAGGGATCTTCAACCGTCCACGACATCACGACGAAAACTTCAGTACCCGGATCCGGCCGTGTCTTCGCGCGGCTACAGCGCTGCGGCCGCGGCTGCCACCCGAGCCTCCGGGGCGGTGCGGCCCCGTCGCCCTCGCGGCGATGGCTCCTCAAGGCCGAGGGGTCGGCTACGCCGGACCGGGGGACTTCGTCACTCCCCATGCGCTGCGATGCGACGGACCACCCGGAATCGTGGCGCGGTTCCGGCACGCCGCCGAGTCGGTGCGGCGGACCGGCTTCGACGATGTCGAGGGCCACGGGGTGTTCGACATGGTCGGCGTCGATGGTGCGTTCACCGCGGCAGCGCGTCATCGCCCGGTATTCGGCGCGTGAGCTCCCGGAAGCACGGTTCCGGACCGGCTTGTAGCATGGCGACGCCGAAGTGGAAGGGGACGACCATGCACGCCGGGGCCGACACCGATTCCCTTGACCAGGCGGCGCGGAACTTTCTCGCGGCGCGCCCGCAACTCTTCGGCGTTGCTTACCGGTTGCTCGGAAGCGCAGTGGAAGCGGAGGACGTCGTCCAAGAGGCGTGGCTGCGTTGGCAGAACGCGGACCGCACGCGCATCGTGGAGCCGACGGCCTTCCTGACCACGGTCACCACCCGTCTGGCCATCAACCTGGCCCAGTCGGCCAGGATGCGGCGGGAGTCCTACGTCGGCCCGTGGCTTCCCGAGCCGATCGACACCAGCGCGGATCCGCAGGTCGGTGCCGAACGAGCCGACACCCTCGAACTGGCCGTTCTTTTCTTGTTGGAAAAGCTGAACCCGATGGAGCGGGCCGCCTATGTCCTGCGCGAAGCCTTCGACTACCCCTACGCGCGGATCGCGGACATCCTGGAGACGAGTGAGGCCAACACCCGTCAACTGGTGAGTCGCGGGCGCAGACACCTGGCCGCCGAGCGCAGGGAACGCGTTGGCACGACCGAACACCGCCGCTTTCTGGAGGTGTTTCTCGCCGCCGCTCGGAAGGGTGATCTGGCGGCACTGGAGAATGTGCTCGCGGCGGATGTCGTCAGCTACACCGACGGCGCGGGCATGCGTGGCGCGTCGCGGATCCCGGTCGTCGGGCGCCCGCACGTCTCCAAGTACCTCGCGGCCTTCGCTCCCCGGTTCTGGCCCGGAACGAAGGTGCGGTGGGTCGAGGCGAACGCGCGTCCCGCCGTCGTGGTCTCGTCCGGGGGGAAGGTTGTGGCCCTCCTTTCCGTCGATGTGTCGGTCGAGGGGATCGACCGGATCATGTGGATGATGAGCCCGGCCAAACTGTCGCCGTTCATGGCATCGCCGGGCGATTGAACACCCTTCGCCGCACTGGCGAAGGCCGGGACGTACCCGGCCCGAGGGGGCCGAGACGGTCCGCCACACGCAAGCCTCGACGGACCGTCATGGGCTGCCGCCGCTATTTCGTGATGTCCGAGACGTAGAGTCGGGCGTACCTCTCGATCTCTCGGCGGGTTTCGACCGTCCCGTTCTGCGGGCCGAAACGGAACGGCCTCGGCAAAACGTAGTCGGGATTGCTGTTCCGCAGAATCTCCCGCCATTCGTACAGGTAGTGGGAGAAGGACACCGTACTTGTCTGGAGTTCCCGAGTCTGCGGAGTGTAGATCCGGGCTTCGTTGCCGTCGAACGGCAGAGCCATGGCGTTACCCGCCCGGTCGCGCCAGCTCGTGTAACGTACGCCTTCGCTATAGGCGGCGGACAGGGCGTTCATGGCATCCGCGACGATCCTGCGAAAACGGGGGTTCTGTTCGTAGGGGATGATGTCGTAGAGGCGGCCTGCCTCGTGAAGGAAATCCGAGGCGTCGTATGCCTCCTGGGGACTGCCGCCGGTCAGTTCGATCTCACGGTTCCAGTCGGCGTACGAACCGGTTATCGCCGCCTCCACCGCGCGGCCGCCGATGCTCGAAGCGAAGTTGCGCATCTCCGAGATGACGACCGGATTCGCGTCCAGGAAATAATAGACGACGTTGTCCCGTGCCATGAAGCCTGCGATGTAAAGCGAGTGGGGATTGATGAGCAGAACTCCTACGCGCTGGTTCGTCACGTTGCGGATGTCGAGTGCGATCAATCCGCCGTTGTAGGTCTGAGTTTCTCGCAGTGAGCCGGCGACGGGATGACCCGCTACGCGACGGATCTCATCTATCGTGTCGTAATATATCTGCATGCCGTCTTGGCCGGTGCTTTGCAGTGTGATGATATGGGTGGTAATCCACGAAACCGTGCCGGGGCGGACATCTGCGGAAGACGGCTGGACGGTACCCCCGAGGAGAATGGCGAGAGAGGCCACCACGCATACGAGTGCACGGGAGACGATTTTACTTCTGCGGATTCTTGACACCATTACTCTGCGGACTCCGAATCTGATCGAATTGGATTTCCGGGCCGGTAACGCACGCGGACGGAAGGCGGTGGCGTGCGGCCGAGGTCTTCTTCTCCCCCCGCTGCGCCGACGCGGGATCGTGGACGCCTAGCCGTCTTTGCCCTTGATGCTCCTGACGTGCGTGCGTACGTCCTGCCAGTCGTGCAGCGTTGTGCCGAGTCCCGGTATGTAGCGCGGGGAGGTGGTCGGGTTTTCGGTGACGGCGTGGGCGAAGTTCGATATGTCCTGCCAGGACGACCTCAGTCGCAGAGCCTCGTCGTCGAGATACTGATGGTTGCTGCTGCCGTCCAGGGCTGCGGAGAACTCGTCGCGGTAGTGGGGGAAGCGAGCGGCTTCGGAGAATGCCGCCATGAATTTGAACATCGCGAGGGAGACCTGCCGGCGCATTGTTCCGTTCGCGCTCTGGCGGTCGAGGACACTGCCCAGGGTGTATGCGGTGGAGCGCATGTCGTACACGTCTGTTCGAGTCGGCTCCGCCGACACGTTTTTACGGAGATCGGCGTATGTTCCCGCCATTCCCAGCACGGCCGGGTCGACACTGCCGTCGTTACGCCGCACTTCGTCCGCCACATACCCGGGGGTGTCCGAGAAGACGTAGGATTTGCCATTCCTTGCTCGAAACCCTGCCGTGTACAGGTTCTGCGGGTTCACCTATAGCCAACACAGTGGGTCGCCGTGAGCGGAGTTCAACTGAGGAGCGACGAGGCCCGCCGTACTCGCTTTCCCCATGGTTTCGTAGACATCACCCCGGTAGACGTGCCCGGCTGCCGTCCGTAATTCCGTGACGGCTGTCTGGTACCGGTCTGTGTGGTATGTGTCCGGGAGTTCGTCGTCCGGTGTCAGAACGACATATCGGGTCGTGTGGTCCCGAGTGTCCGCGCCGGCGGACGGTACGGGGACGCTCAGCGAAAGCGCCAGGGCACCCAGGCAAAGCGCGACCGCACGGCGCGGATAACGGCGCCGCCGAGTTTTCGATGTCATCACTGCTTGATCCATGCTCCAGTCGACGGGGAAGGGCGGCCGGCGAGCGCGGGGATGTGTTGGTCGCGTCATTCGTCTGCCAGTCGTAACCGCGGTTCTCGGGGACGAACTCGAACTCTCCTCCGATCGGCGAGACGACGGTCCGCGTGCCGGTTTCATCCAAGTGACCGTGCAGGCCGTCTACTTGTGACAGGCGAGGCGAGCGCCGGAGAAATGCGGCGTCCGGCCGTGCGGCCCTCGGGTGTCGTGCGGGCCATCGATGAGCCCCGAAGACATCGTGGTGGGTGGCGGCCCGGCCGGGCCGGGGTCGGCCCTGAGGGTGCGGGAAACGACTCCGGTGAGTGCGCTGTCCCCGGAACTGCCCGGTCCGCCCGACAGAGATCCGGATCCCGAATCGGTCGGCCAGAGGTGCGTGCCGCCCTCCGGGCCGTCGAGCCAAGGCCGGGTCCTTCGTGGTGAGTTGGTCATTGCGCTGCATGGTGTGGCGGGCGTTGCCGCCGTGTTTCGGGGTGTCGACGTCGACGGTCCATCGCGGGTGGCGGGCCGGGGTCCGTTCGGCCGGGCGTGGGGTGTTCTCGTCGGGGATTCCGTGCACCGGCGCATGTGCGTGCGGTCCGGGTCGGGCCGGGTCGGCCGGGTCGGTGTGCGGGATGGGTGCGTCTCGTTCGAGTGAACCGGGCCTGCGGCGGGCGGGGTTGCCGGCAGGGTGGGTCGGTGCCCTTTTCGCGGGGTCCACACATTCGCCTCGTGGCGTGTTGCGCGGGCTGTCCCCCCCCCCCCCCCCCCCCCGGAGTCCGGCAACGGGAAGGCGTCGACCACCTGTGCGGTCGGCGCCTTCCCCGCGTCCGGCCGGGGGTCACCGCGGGCCGCTTTCATATTCGCGACCTCGTGTGAGGCCGACCGCGAGGAAGGTTCCGATGGACGGTGAGAGGGCCGGGACGGAACGGGCCCACGCGCACGCCGGGTTCGACATGGCGCCCGACGCCGATCTCGACGGCCGCCCGGTCGATCACGTGTTGGTCGGCTCGCTGGTAGGCGCTCCCCGACTGCGATATCGGCGAGATGACGCACGTAGCGGCTGTGGCTCCACTCGCTCGGTGCACCACACTCCATGCAGGCCGTCGCAGCAAGGGAGTTCGTGCGGGCCTGGATCCCGATCACGGGATCCGTGAGATCCGTCGAGGTCACCAGGACGTCGGCCAAGTTCGGTATCGGTTGCGGCAGTTCGATGTGCGCGCCGCCGACGCCGTTGTCGGACATCGTGTTGCCGCGGGTGTTCGGTGAGGCACGGCTACTCGGGCTCGTAGCCGACCCTGCCCGCGTCGGGCAGACGGCCGTCGACAAGGTCGCGGTTGTGCGTGAGTTCGCGGAGCGTGAGGGTGGACGGCGCCTTGCCGCTGCCTCGCGCTCCGCGAGTGGGTGTGTGGGTCGCGGTCAGCAGGCGCAGCCGCCGTGGGTGGAAGGTTCGGGTGTGCCGTGGTCGTCGGGGTGGTCGTGGCAGGGTGGTTTCGGCTGGGTCGGCTTCGTGGTGTCGTCGGGGTGGTCGTGGCAGGGCGGTTTCGGCTCGGTCGGTTTCGCGGTGTTGTCGGCGGTGACGTCGACGCCGGTGGCGGCGTTGGCGGTGGTCAGGACGAGCGGGCCGAAGACGCGGTCGTCGGGGAGGAGGTAGCCGGCCGGGGCGCGGGTCTCTTCCCAGTAGTAGGTGCCGACGGGGACGTTGCGGGTGCAGGTGCCGTCGGTGCCGGTGACGCAGGGCTCGCCGATGGCGGTGTCGGGGTTGATGCCGGTGGTCTGGAGTCCGGGGGTGTCGTTGGTCTCCTCCCAGAGTTGGAAGGTGGCACCCGCCAGCGGGGCTTGGGTGTCGGCATCCCGCTTGAGGACTGTCACCTTGCCGGTGACGCCGACGCAGGGTACCCAGGTGAGGGTGACCTCGCCGTTGCCCTGACGGGCTCCGGTGGTGAACACGGCGCTCGCGGGGCCGCTGCTGGAGCCTCCGCCGCCGCCCGCGCCGCTGTTGTAGGCGGTGGGGGACGCGGCCCCGCCACCGCCGCCGGTGGCTCCCGCGCCTCCGCCGCCGCCCGCGCCGCCGTGGGGGTCGAGGATGCTGTTCCCGCCCGCGCCTCCGACCGGTCCGACGGCCGGGCCGCCGTTCTCGCCGTTGGGGTCGGTGTGGGGTGCGTTGACGCCGCCCTGCCCGCCCTCGCCGCCGGGCCTGCCGGGCCTGCCCTCGTCGTCCCCGGGGAGCCCCTGACCCGGCTCGCCCGCCTTGCCGGCGTTCCCGCCGCCGATGGCGGTGGCGAAGAACGACGCGCCGCCTCCTCCGCCGCCACCCGCCACGACCAGGACTGTCATACCGTTGCCAACCGTGGTCCGGCCCCCGCCGCCGCCCGCGGCGATACCGGAAATCTGGCCGTTCGCGATGTAGGCGCCGCCCAGGCCACCCCCGTTGTAGCCGCCTTGGGCACGTGCCGGGTCGCTGTCGTCTCCGGAGTGCCCGGCGCCGCCCACGTTCACCGTGAGGACCTCTCCGGGCGTCACGCCGAACGACGCCGACACCTCCGCCCCCCGGCCGCCCACCACGCCGTACTGGCCGTCGCCTCCGGCGGCCCCGAATGCGTCCACGGTCACCGTGCACACGTTGTCGGGGACCGTGACCTGTTCAGGTGCCCCGGTGAAGGTGAAGGTCTGCGGAGCCTGCCGCGCAGTGGGGGCGGCGGCCGACGGAGCGGCGGCCGGGAACACAACCGACGTGGACAGCCCGGCGGCCAGCACCACGCCCGCGAATGAAAGATAACGTCTCATATGGGAAGAATCAGACGCGGGAGCGAGCGGCGCTCGCTGGGGATCGGCCAAGCAGCCGAACGATGGTCGTGGTCGGCCGTGGCGCGATCGTCGGCAGGTGATCGACGGGGTGTTGTGGCGGTTGCGGACCGGTGCCCCCGTGGCGGGACGTTCCGGCGCGGTACGGGCCCGGGCCCTCTTGGACTGGCAACGGGCAACCCCGGTCGCGGACGTCGGGGCCGCGCACACCGCTTCCCCAACCTCCCCACCACCGACTTTCCGAGTCCCGCCCCGCTATAGGGCGTTTCGTTTGACCGCGCCTGCTCGGCCGGCCGCCCGCCGCGTCGGCACCTTAGATGATCGAATTTTATTGACGATGTGCCGTAATTTGTCCGAACGCACTGCGGCATATAAGAGTATATAAGTTTGTAAATCAGCAGAACACGCCCGGAATGGGCAGGTTGACCTGCGTGAACCCAAAATGTTGTTGAAATCGCCGGTTTGATTTGCTTTTGTCTCGTCCATGTGCACGTCGCACCCCGTGGGTTTCCCGGCCTGTTCTTCGAGCCGAGATCCGCGCCTTGGCAGGACGCGGACCCAGCGATTGCCCAAATACCCGCGCCGCACGGCGCGCGGATGTTCTGGCGCCCGGTGCGGCACCTGCCTTCGGGCAGGTGCCGCCGTATCGCCCCTCGGGAATTCCGAGAGGAATGCGCATGTTTCCCCGCCACGTTTCCCGCCTCGTTCTTTGCAGCGGCAACGCTCACCACGGCGCCGGCCGCACCCGACGCCTGCGCGGGTTCGCCGCTCTCGACGCGGTACTCGCCCTCCCCGTAGCCGCGATCGCCCTGGGTGCCGTACTCGCGGGCCCGGCCCAGGCCGCGAGCGTCGCCACCTGGGACAAAGTCGCGCGGTGCGAGAGCGGCGGCAACTGGTCCATCAACACCGGCAACGGCCATTACGGCGGTCTGCAGTTCACCCTCCCCACATGGCGCGCCCACGGCGGCAAGGGCATGCCCCACCACGCCTCGAAGGCCGAACAGATCCGCATCGCCGAGAAAGTCCTCGCCAACCAGGGCCCCGGCGCCTGGCCTACCTGCGGCCGCCGCGCAGGCCTGCGATGAGCCCCCGCGAAACGGCCGCGCACCAGATGCGACCCGGTACCCATGCCGAGCCCGCCGCCGCCAGGACCCGGCACATCGCCGCACGCGCCGAACGCACCACGCTGTGCGGCGCCGCGGTCGGCCCGCCCGCAGACGACACCGCGACCGGCACGGTCGGCGCGCGCGACTTCCCCGACCACCGCGCCGACGACGCCCCACCGTACGCCGCGTGCCTGGACGCCTACCACTGGCAACTCGGCGCGACCGACCGTACGTCCACCGTCCCGACCACTGCGGACACGCCCGGCCGCACCCAACCGCGCGACCGCATCCGGCCGCTGAACCGGCGGTGCCGACGCGCCCCGGACCGCGGACCTCCCGGGCCGGGCGGTCGACGCCGAGGCGTGTTCGCCGCGGTGGCGTCGCCCGCCACGGCGGACACGCCGCTCGGCCGTGTCCCGAACGCGGGGCCGGCGGACCCACCTGGGCCGGACCCGCCCCGAAGCTTTCGGCACAGACTCCGACGCGACCGCCGTCCACGACGTGCCTGTCGCCGCCCTCGGCGTGCGCGCGCGTCATCGCGATCGCCTCCTCGCCGCGCCCGAGGGCGTGCAGGACCGGGGCGGCATCCTCGACGGCCGACCACCAACCGGTGATCCCCGCCATCCGCGTCATGATCGACACCATCCGCACCACGCCGCCGGCCACCACGCCCCACTGACGCGCAAGACCCGGACCCGCACCCGATGCTCGTTCGCCCCGCACCGATTCCGGAGCCCGGACGCACCCGCGCGAACCGCACCCACCCGGCGCGCCGGGGGTCGGGCCGGAGTGTGGGATCGGTGCCGCCCCGACCACCCCCGCGTCACCGCGGACGGCTCACCGGCCTGGCGAACGAGGTGGGGCCGGTGTCATTGCGCGGCGACCACGTGGACGCGAAGGTCGCCGGTGATCACGAGGACGGACGCGTCGGCGACGTCGACCGGGGCGGCCCTGGGGCGCCCAGACGGATCCGACAGAGGATCGTGGCGCCGGATCCGGCGCGGGAGACGAACAGCACGGTGTTGCCATCGGCGTCGAGGGGCGGCCACCTCCCCCGCCTCGGCTGCAGTGTGCCGCTCTTCGGGTTCGTACTGCTGTGCGCCGTCGGCATCGCGTCGTCCCTGATCTGGGGCAACGGAACACCAGGCGACCTACGCATCGACAGGAACGAAGCGGTCGGTACCTGGCGGGACGGAGACGGCGGGTCGCTCACCTTGAACAAGGACGGCACCTTCCAGGCATCGGCGTTGTGCGGCGACTACCGGGGAGCGTCCTCGATCGAGGTCTTCGACCTGACTCCGCGCACGGGATCCGGCACTTGGACGTTCCCCGTACCCGGGACGGGCTCCGCCGAGATTCGGTCGACGATCGCACAGGACCGGGACCTCACGTCGTTCACGTCCGGCGGTACGCATGCGAAGCCGGTGCTGTGGCAGTGGCTCGGCGACCCCGACGAAGGTCGCCTGTGCAAACTCCACCGCGCTCCCTGACCGTGTCCTCCCTGGCACCAGTGGTTCGAGTGCCGTGTGACCGGTCCATCCGAATCCTTCGAATCGGCCATGGACAAGGAGGAGTTCGGGATCGAGGGACCCGGTCCTCGAGGCGCTGTTCGCGTCCTTCGGCCCTTCGAGGATGCCGACGTCGTAGTAGTGGATGTGGACCGAGGCATGGGGCTCGACGTCGTCGCGATAGCGGTCCGGGACGTCGGCCGCGGTGTCCCTCCGGGATTCGCAGCGTTCCGCGTCTCACGACCCGACAGGAAAACCCGACAGGAATCCGAGAGGTGCCGCAGGAACCGCCGCGTCAGCGACACCGGTTCGGCTCAACCGCGGCCGGGACCTGCCGACCGGGCGTTCCCGGCCTCACCCGCCGAGGCAGCCCTCGGAAAGGAGACCGATCAGGAACGACACGAACGGCCAAGACAGGCGACCTCGTCTACCACTCGTCCCGGGCGCGCGCGTTCGGTCCGCAGTCGACCGATGCTCGCTTGGGCGTGGCAGTTGCAAGGCCGGGTCTTGGCCCGCGGTGCGTAGCGCGGCGTCGATGTCGATCCGGTAGCCGTCTTCGACGCTCAGGGGATCACGGTGGATGCGGGCACCGTGTTTCGTGCCTCCGTCTCGTACATGGCGAAGTCGGAGTGTCGACCGGCACACCGGCCCGGCCCGCGGTGCGGATTGCGCGCAACCGGACCTATGGCTTCTTCGGTGCCGCGGGACAGCAGCAGCCGGTCTTGTGGAACCGCGAAGTGTTCAGCGAGTCGGCGCAAAAGACGCTGCGGCTGGGGTTCGGGTACCGGTTGCGCCCGGTGTCGGGACGCCGGGCCGGACGCGCATAGAGCGGCGCAGGCGCCCGACCGGATCGGCGACGCCGCACGCGACGGCGGCGGCGCGGGTATCGGAGACGGCAGCCACCGCAGTCATCCAGCCGGTGAACGGCACGACGAACTCAGCGGCGTGTCCGCGAGTGGAACATCGGCTACAGAATGTGATTATTCGGTCATGTCTGCCTCGATCTTGTCGGATGAGCCCGCCGCGGTGCCGACAGGCGAGCCCTCGTTGCTGGATCCCCGCCGGCGCAACATCATCTTCGTGGCGATCGCTGCGGGAATGCTGCTGGCGGCCCTGGACCAGACGATCGTCGGCGCTGCGTTGCCCACCATCGTCGCGGACCTCGGCGGCGGCACGCACATGTCGTGGGTCGTCACCTCGTACATGCTCGCGTCGACTATCTCGACCGTACTCGTCGGCAAGTTCGGCGACCTGTTCGGCCGCAAGATCGTCTTCACAGCGTCCGTCGTGGTCTTCATCGGCGGATCATTCTTCAGCGGGCTTTCCCAGAGCATGATCATGCTGATCCTGTTCCGCGGCGTGCAGGGCATCGGCGGCGGCGGTCTCCAGGTGACCGCCATGGCCCTCATCGCCGATGTGATCCCGCTGCGTGACCGGGGCAGGTACCAAGGCGCCCTCGGCGGCGTGTTCGGCGCGGCCACCGTGCTCGGGCCGCTCCTCGGCGGCTTCTTCACGGACCATTGGTCGTGGCGGTGGTGCTTCTACGTCAACGTTCCCATCGCTGTGGTCGTCGTCCTGCTCGCCGTGCGGTACGTGCCCTCGCTCGGCGCCGGCGGGCGTCGGAAGGTGGACTACCTCGGCATTGCCCTCGTGGCCGTCGGGTCGTCGGCGCTGATCCTCGCCACGAGTTGGGGCGGCAACGAGTACGCTTGGACCTCGCCCACGATCATCGGCCTGTTCGCGGGCGGGGCCGCCGCCCTCGCGCTGTTCTGCCGGGTCGAGACCAGGGCCGCCGAGCCGATGCTGCCGATGTACCTGTTCCGGAACTCGGTCTTCACGGTCTGCTCGGTGCTGTCGTTCGTCGTCGGTTTCGCGATGCTCGGAGCGATGACGTATCTGCCGTCCTACATGCAGTACGTGGACGGGGAGTCCGCCACGTTCTCGGGCGTGCGGACACTGCCCATGGTCGCCGGCCTGCTGGTCACCTCCACGTACAGCGGCAACGTCGTCGGCAAGACCGGCAAGTACCGGCGGTTCCCGATCGCGGGCTCGCTCGTGACCGCGCTCGGCCTCTACCTGCTCTCCCTCATGCATCGCGGCACCAGCCCATGGCTGGACTCGCTCTACCTCCTGGTCCTCGGAGCCGGACTCGGCCTGAGCATGCAGGTGCTCACGATCGCGGTCCAAAACACCGTCGCCTACAAGGACTTGGGCACCGCCACCTCGGGTGTGACGTTCATGCGCACGCTTGGCAGCTCGTTCGGCGCCGCGGTATTCGGGACGATCTACGCCAACAAGCTCGGCCCCGCACTGGAGTCGGCAGTCGCGCGGGCAACCGCGACCGGAGCCGCGACACCGCAGGAGTTGGCCCCGGCCGTCGGCGATCCGGCCTCGCTGCACCGGCTGCCGACGGTCGCCGCCACCCCGATCATCGACGCCTACGCGTCCGTCATGGATACGGTCTTCCGCTGGACGGTGCCGGTCGTACTCGTCGGCTTCGCCGTGTCGCTGTTCCTCAAGGAAGTACCCCTGCGAGATACGGCGCGGGCGGGCTCGCGCGATGTGGACGGCGGACTGGGCACGCCGACCACCGACGAATCCCTCGCGGTGCTGGAACGCGCGGTCTCCGTTCTGCTCAAGGGCGTCACCCAAAGCTCTGCCCGTCAGGTGCTGGAACGCTCCGGCACCCGCGTTCCGCCGGCTGCGGCCTGGGCGCTGATGCAGACGGACCTCTATATCGGCGTGCTCGGCGTGGCGCGGCTCACCACTATCGCGGAGCAGCGCAGAATGCCGGACGAAGTCCTTCGCCCGGCCTTCGACAGTGCTGTGCATGGCGGATACCTCACCGAGGAAAGCGGCGTCTACACGCCGACAGAGAGCGGAGGTGTCGAGGTGCGGAAAGTCCAGGAGGCCGCGCTCGAGTGGCTCGCCGAGCACGTCGAACGCGTTGAAGGCCGGCCCGGCACGCCCGACGTCCGCCGTGCCCTCGACTCCATCGCGCGGCGCCTGCTCACCGAGGACCTCGCGACGGGGATGGCGACCGCAGGCGGCACCGAGCCAACCCTCGCTACGGTGGGCGGCCGATAATCACTCGGGTCCGGGCGGCACCGACCCTCCGGACGGCCGGGCCGTCTCCGTCCGGCCCGCGCGGCAAAGAGTGTCGTGTACCGGAACACGAACACGAACACGAACACGAATGCGAACGACGCAGCGCAAGCCCCGGGTGTGTCCGCGTACCGACCGCCGGCGCTGCGCGGTGATGGCGGCGGGCACGTGCGTCGATGCCGATGGCGTCGACGGTCCGGAGGAATCCGCTCCGGTCGGCGTCGCGCGCCGCACGCCCTGTGCGGTGGCCGGGGGTCATCGCGTGGTCCGTCGGCCGCCGGCGGGGGCGCCGGGGGCGGGGTATCGAGGGGTGTTCGTCCGGGGCGGGGTGCCGGGCGGCTCCGGCGGTGCTGCCATGCGTACCGCGCCCGCCACCGGCTCCCCGGTGTACACCGTCAGCGGTAGTCCCAACCGCTCCCGCAGCCGGTCCCGAAGGGCTTCGGCCAGCGGGGGTCGGCCGACGATCACGCTTCCCCCGGCGACCACGCGCGTGATGTCGGCTCCGCGCGCGACCAGGTGCCCGACGAGGGTGGTCAGGTCGTCCGCGCCGGTGAGCACGGCGGTGCGGGCGGCGGGTGAGCCCGCTTCCGCCGCGTCGAAGACCGTGGGGGCCCAGCGGGCCCAGGAGCGGGGTGGGGTGCTCTGCATCGTGCCCACGACGTCGCGCAGCGAGCGGGCGCCCGTGTGCGCGAGCAGTGCCGGCAGCAACGGGTCGTCGGTGCGCGCGCGGTCGTGGGCCCGGGTGAGCGCGCCGACCGCGTCGCGTACCGTCCCCCACGCCGATCCCGGGTCGCCGACCAGCCAGCCCCAGCCGCCCGCGTACAACGATCCGCCAAAGGTGTCGCGGGCAACGGCGATCGAGCCGGTGCCGACGACGAGCCCGGCGGCCGGGCCGCCGGCCGGCACCGCCGCCTCGAGCAGGAAGGCGTCGTTGACCACCCGGACCGGGACGGCGAGTTCGGCCTCCATCGCGGTGCGCAGTTCGGCGCACTCGGTGTCCGAGTCGCAGCCGTGTGCGCCGATCCCGACCGCGATCGGTGGACTGCGGGTGAGCGCGCGGATCGACGCGCCGAGTGCGACGGCCTTGCCTCGGCTGTCGAGATTGGTCCAGTCGCCCGCCGGGTGGGTGACGTCTTCGAGCGTGTCGCCCTGCAAGGTGGCGAGTCGCAGCCGGGTCTTGGTCCCGCCCGCGTCGACGCCGACGATGTACTGAGTTTCCACGTGTGCCGGCACTCCCGTGCGTGTGCGTCGTGACGACCGGCCGGGTGTCGGCGCGGTCTTCGAGGAGGTCAGCGGGCGCCGCGGGCCGCGTCGTAGAACGCGAGGCAGGTGGCGAGCGTCTGCCGGGCGATGCGGACGGTCGAGCCGGGGGCGACTGCGTCGTTGACGGCGGCGAGCAGCGCGTCGAGGGTGTCGGAGGGGTCCGGGGGCAGCGTTTCGACGGTCCACGCGCCGCCCTCCTCGGCCACGCCCAGGCTTTCGGTGGCGGTGGAGTGGAACACGGCGCCGCGGGAGCCGACGATGTGCGCGCGGGTCGAGGACGCGCCGGCGGGGCTGATCCAGGTGTCCTCCACGGTGACCACGGCGCCGCTTTCCA
Organism: Embleya sp. NPDC059237; assembly: GCF_042754105.1. NCBI lineage: Bacteria > Bacillati > Actinomycetota > Actinomycetes > Kitasatosporales > Streptomycetaceae > Embleya > Embleya sp. NPDC059237. Next base: position 33,299 of record NZ_JBHZAE010000013.1, read on the forward strand.
GGGTGAGAACGGCGTGTCCGTAGTCCTCCAGGGGCAGTTCGCGGTGGACGAGGTTGGCCGTGGTGCCGGTGATCGCGGCGACCGGTGAGCGGAACAGCGCGGTGATGCGGTCGATCTGGTAGACGGCGTGGTCGATCCAGGCGCCGCCGGCGGTGCGTGCGGGATCCGCCCACCAGCCGGGTTCGCCGGCTCCGGGCCAGGCGGCGGGCAGTGTGCTGTGCATGGCGAAGGTGCCGGAACGGAGTTCGCCGAGTCGTCCGGAGTCCACGAGGCCGGACAGACGTCGGGCCAGGGGGGAGGTGTGGCGGGATTCGCTGGGTACGAAGACGACGCCGGCGCGTTCGACCTCCTCGACCACGCGGTCGGCGTCCGCGAGGTTGGTGGCGAGGGGTTTGACGGACACGATGTGTTTGCCGGCGCGGGCCGCGGCCACGACGAGGTCGGGGTTGCGGTCGACGCTGGTGAAGCACGCGATCGCGTCGATCTCGGCGTCTTCGAGGATGAACGCCGGGTCGGTGGAGGTGCGTTCGCAGCCGGTGAGACCCGCGACGTGGGCGACGCGGTCGGGGTCGCGGTCGACGAGGGCGCGCAGTCGTACGCCGGGTTCGGCCGCGACGCGGAGGGCGAAGGGGATGGCCGCGTACCAGTGGTCGAGACCGATGACGCCGATCCGAAGCGGGGCGGGGGTGGCCGTGGGCATGGTGATGCTTCCTTCGGGCTGGGTGGGACGTGGGCTCGGGGCGTCGCGAGGCGTCGATGGGGGCGGACGCCGGGCGGGAGGGCGTCGCCGTCAGGAGGCGTACGGCGGCCGGAACGTCGTGGTCAGGTCCACGAACCGCCGTTCGCGCGCCGACACCGTCACCGCGGTCATGATTTCCAGTGCGTGGCGCGCGTGTTCGGCGGTCAGGACGGGCGTGGCCCCGTCGAGTACGACGTCGGCGAGGTGGCCGACGAGCAGGGCGCGGCCGTAGGTGTGGCGCAGGGTGTCGCGGGCGAGCGGCTCGGTGGGTTGCACCCAGCCGTCCACTCCCGGGGCGATGCCGGTGCGGTACAGCTCCAGGTCGGGGCCGTCGGGGCGGAGCACGCTCAGCACGCCTTGGCGGCCGAAGATCTCCAGCTTGGGGCTGCGGGAGGCGTGCACGTTGAAGGTGCCGTCGACCACGGCGTAGGCGGAGTCGCCGAAGTCGAGCATGAACAGGCAGTTGTCCGCGGCGGTCACCGGCATCTCCAGGCCCTCGAAGGGTCCGCCGCGGACGGTGCGCACGGCGTCGGTGACGCCGGCGAACGCGGCGACCCGCAGGGCCGGTCCCAGGATGCCGGTGATCTGGTGGATGCCGTACACGCCCATGTCGAGCAGTGGGCCGGAGCCCTCGCGGTAGAACCAGCTCGGATCGGACTGCCAGCCGTGCGGGCCGCCGCCGGGTCCGGCGTGTGAGCTGCGAACCCGGGCGAAGGCGACGCGGCCGATGGCACCGTCGCGCACGAGTGTCGCGGCGCGCGCGTAGGGCTCGTGGAGCAGGTCGGGTGGGGCGCACACGAGGGCCAGGTCCCGTTCGTGGGCCATCGCGATGAGTTCGTCGGCCTCGGCGAGGGTGGCGGCGAGCGGCTTCTCGACGGCGAGGTGTTTGCCCCGGGCGAGGATCAGGCGGGAGGTCTCGGCGTGTACCGGGATCGGGGTGAGGTTGACGACGGCGTCGAGGTCGGTGTCGTCGAGCATCGCCTTCAGCGATCCGTGGGCGACCGGGACGCCGAAGCGGGTGGCCGTGGCGCGGGCCAGGGCGAGGTCGGGGTCGGCTATCGCGACCACCTCCACCCGCCCCGCGTAGTGGTGGATGTTGGGCAGTACGCCGTAGGGGGCGGTGGCGATGCCGCCGCTGCCGAGGATCCCCACCCGCAGGACGTTGGCCATCCCGACCTCACTTCCATAACCGGAAACTTTCTTTCGGGATACTAGCCTTCGATCCGCCACCGCACCAGAGAGTTGCCGTTTCGATCCGAATGAGCAGGCTGAATAGGGCATTTCACCCCCGATCGATAACGAATGAGTCACGGCTTGCTCGGCCTATTTCTTGAAAGAAACTTCCTGATACATTCCTGGCGTCATCAACCCGGGATCAACTCGGGGTCAACCCGGGAGCCACACCGGATCCACCCGGGAGTCGAGGAGGAGCCCATGGCCGTCAAGGGAACCCCGTCGTGGCTCGGCGATCAGAACGCCGCGACGGCCATGCGACTCCTGCTCGACCACGGGCCGTTGAGCCGCAACGGCGTCGGCGAACTCAGCGGACTGTCCCGTCCGACCGCCACCCAGATGGTCGGCCGCCTCGCGGACAAGGGCCTGATCGAGGTCGTCGGCGAGGAGTCCATCGGCCGAGGCCCCAGCGCCGCGCTCTACGGCGTGCGCGACGACCTCGTCTACGGAATCGCCGTCAACGTCGACCAGCAGGCCGTACGGTCCGTGCTGGTCGACATCAAGGGCACCGAGTATCCGATCGCCCACGAGGCGGTCGCCGCACTGCCCGCCGAACGCGGCGCGGCGCGCGACGTGGCCCGCGCCGTACTGGCGGCCGGCCGGGCCGCGGGCGTGGGCCTGTCCGCGATCCGCCACGTCTGCGTGGGCGTACCCAGCAGCGTCGACCCCCGCTCCGACGAACTCAGTTCGGTACAGGGGTTGCCCGGATGGTCGCGCCGAAGCATCCGGCGACAACTGGAGCAGGCGCTGGGCTGCGAGGTACACGTCGACAACGACGTCAACCTCGCGGCCGTGGCCGAACGCCGCGCCGCCGGCCTCGCGCCCGAGGACACCTTCGCGTTGTTGTGGATCGGATACGGCATCGGCCTCGCGGTCGACGTCGCGGGCACCGTCCTGCGCGGCGCCTCCGGCGGAGCGGGCGAGATCGGCAACCTGCCGGTCCCACGCGGCGTGTTCGACCCGGAGACCGAGGCCGACGACCTCGAAGGGCTCCTCGGCGCCCAAGCCCTCGACCGCATCGGCCGCGAGGCCGGCGCGGGCGGGCACACGTTCGAACGAGTGCTCGCCGGCGAACCGTTGCCAGAACGGGTGCTGGAGATCTACGCCCCCCGGCTGGCACAGAGCGTCATCCCGGTGCTCGGCGTGATCGACCCCAGCCTGGTGATCCTCGGCGGCCCGGTCGGCCGGGCCGGCGGATCCCGACTGGCCGAACTGACCCGACGGGCGATTGGCGATCACACCCGATGGGACCCCACGGTGCACGTCACCCGGGTCTCGGACGACGCCGTGCTCGGCGGCGCCCGACACACCCTGCACGACCGGGTCCGCGAGACGTTGCTCGCCCGTGCCGTCGGCTCGGACGAGGACGAGAACCGCTCACACGTCATCGCGGCCAAGCCGCGCGACATCGGCTGACCCCACGCCGCCGGCCGCACCCGCGCGCGGCCGGCCCCACGACACCGGTCGACCCCACGTCGTCGACCGCGCACATCACCATCACGGCCGACGCCACGCCGTCGACCGCACCCCACGGTCGCCTCACCCACCACCGGCCGTCCCCGCCCCGCCGACGCCTCGGGCATCCCGCCGTCGCCGCGCCGCGGGACCGGCATCCCCACGGAGGACCCGCACCACGACACGTCGTGCTCTCCCACAGGAAGGCTTCGCGATGACATCGGCGAATCCCATCCCACCCCCACGACCCCTGCGCCGCGCCGGCGCGCTGCTCATCGCGCTCGCGGCCGGCGCCACACTCGCTCTCTCCGGTTGCGCCGTCGCCGAGGACGGTCCGGTCGCCACCGCGGCGCCGACCCACCTGTCCGGCACCGTGCAACTGTGGCACCACTACAACGGCCGCGAGGCCAAGGTCGTCGCGTCGATCGTCGACGACTTCGAAAAGCGCCACCCGGACGTCAGGGTCCGGGTGCACGCCGGACAGCAGGACACCAAGATCACCCAGGTGGTCTCCTCCGGCGGCGACGTCGACGTGATGCTCACCAACGTCAACGCCACGCTCGGCACCGCCTGCAAGACCATGTCGGACCTCGCGCCCTACATGCGCCGGGACGGCGTCCCCGACGACGCCTTCCAGGGCATCTTCGCCCAGGCCACCGCGTTCGAAGGGCGTCGCTGCTCGCTGCCGACCACGTCCGACGTCTACGGCCTGTACTACAACACACGACTGCTGGCCGAGGCCGGCTACACCACCCCGCCGCGCACCCTCCGCGAACTGGAGGACATGGCGCTGAAACTCACCACCTACAAGAGCGACGGGTCGATCGGGACCCTCGGCTTCAACCCGCTGATCGGCTTCCAACAAAACACCTCCGCCACCCTCGGCGGCACCGCCGGGGTGACCTGGACCAAGGACGGCGACTCCGCCGTCGCCGACTCTCCGCAATGGGCCGAACTCATCGCCTGGCAGCACGACTTCGTCCGCAAGATCGGCTACGACAAGCTCAAGACCTTCACCGCCGGCCTCGGTGACGAGTGGTCGGCGAACAACCCCTTCCAGAACGGGCGCGTCGCGATGACCCTGGACGGCGAGTGGCGTGTCGCGTTCATCGAGGAACAGGCCCCCCACCTCGAGTACGGCACCGCCCCCTTCCCCGTCCTCGCCGGCAGCGGACAGGAGTACGGCGGCGGATTCGTCTCCGCCGCGGACATCGGCGTGGCCAAACGCTCCGGCAACAAGGAGGCGGCCTGGGCGCTGGTGAAGTACATGACCACGGACACCGACGCCGCGGTCAAGCTCGCCAACGGCCTCAAGAACATCCCCACCCTCAAGAGCGCCGTCGCCTCGCCCGCCCTCCAGGCGTCACCGCAGTACCGGACCTTCATCGAGGCGTCCGCCCACCCGGCCGGCAACACCAGCCCGGTCACCGAGATCGGCTCCACCCTCACCGCCACCATGGACGACTTCTGGACCGACTACCAGCGGGGCTCCGGCGGAAACCTGAGACGCCGACTGGAGAAGGTCGACACCGACATCGACAACGCGCTCGGCCTGCGGCGGGCGAAGTGACCATGCCCGACGCGAACCCGATCGCGACCGTCCCGCGTGCCCGAGCCGCGGCCCACCACATCCCGAACACCCCCGAGGCACACACGAAACGGGCCGGCCGGCGCCGCACACTGCGCTCGCGGTCGTCCATCGGATCGATGGTGATCCTGCCCCTGATCGGCCTGGTGGCGTTCTTCCTGTATCCGCTGTGCGCCAACCTCTACTACTCGTTCACCAACTACGACCTGGTGGGCTCGCCGAAGTGGATCGGCCTGCGCAACTACGACTACCTGTTCACCCAGGACCCCCGCGTGGGCGGCGCCGCCCGCAACACCCTGTGGTTCGTGGTGATCCTGGTGCCCGTACGGATGGCGTCCTCGCTGGGCATCGCACTGCTGCTGACCCGACGCAAGCGGGCCGCCGGATTCTGGCGCACCCTCTTCTACCTGCCGGCGCTCGTCCCGCCGGTGGCCTCCGTCGTCGGCTTCGTGTTCCTGTTCAACCCCGGAACCGGGCCGATCAACACGCTGCTGCGCAAGTTCGGGATCGACGGACCGTTGTGGTTCAACGACCCGTCGTTGTCCAAACCCTCGCTGCTCCTGCTCGGCGTCTGGATGATGGGCGACGTCATGGTCATCTTCCTGGCCGCGCTGCTCGACGTGCCCAAGGACCAGTACGAGGCGGCGGAACTGGACGGCGCGAGCGCCCGGCAGAAGTTCCGGTTCATCACCCTGCCGAACATCTCCCCCGTCCTGCTGTTCTCCGCCGTCACCGGCGTGATCGCCGCGCTCCAGTACTTCACCGAGGCCGCCGTCGCCTCCAGCGTCGCCAACGGCAAGACCGGTATCGACGCGGGTCCCGACCGCCTCCTCGGCTACCCCAACGACTCCCTGCTCACCTACACCCAGTGGATGTACGTCCAGGGCTTCAACAGTTTCCAACTCGGCTACGCGGCGGCCATGGCGGTCGTGCTGTTCGTGGTGGCGGCGGCCGTCATCGCGGTCCTGCTCCGCCGAGCCGGCATGTTCCAACAGAAGGGAGCGTGAGCGGTCGTGCCCACCAAGAGAGCGCTCTCCTATGTGGCCGAGCACGCGCTGCTGCTGGCCCTGGCCTTCGTCTTCCTCGTGCCCGTGGTGTTCGTGGTGCTCACGTCCTTCATGGGCGGGAACCAGACCCTCACCGGCGCGTTGTGGCCGAACCCGTTCGAATGGTCCAATTACACGAAGGCGTTCGACACCGCGCCGCTGGGTCGTTGGTTCGCCAACTCCCTGCTGTACGCGGGTACCTCGACGCTGCTCATGCTCGTCTCCTCGGTGCCGGTGGCCTACGTGCTGGCCAAGGTCAGGTTCCGCTTCTCCGGCGTCGCGTTCTTCGTGGTGATCGTCGCGATGTTGTTGCCGCCGCAGGTGACCCAGGTGCCGTTGTACGCGGTGTGGGCACACTTCCGGGTCGTCGGCACGTTCTGGCCGCTGATCCTGCCGCACCTGTTCGGCAGCGCGTTCTCCATCTTCCTGCTGCGCCAGTTCTTCCTCTCCATCCCCAAGGAGTACATCGACGCGGCCCGGATGGACGGCAACGGCGAGTGGGGCATCCTCCTGCGGATCATGGTGCCGATGGCCAAACCCGGCATCGCCGCGGCCTCGATCTTCATGTTCTTCCAGTGCTGGAACGACTACTACGGGCCGCTGCTCTACACCTCGGAGAACCCCGACAACTGGCCCATCGCCTACGGCCTCGCCTCCTTCCACGGCTCCCACAGCACGGACTGGGGCGTGATCATGGCGGTCACCACGCTGGCCACCCTCCCCGTGGTCGTCGTCTTCTTCTTCGCCCAACGCACCTTCGTGCAGGGCATCACCCTCACGGGCGTCAAGGGCTGAGCGCCCCGCACTGCCCGCGCCCGCACGACCCACGCCCGCACGCACTCCCCCGGACACACCCGCACGCCCGAACAGGCAAGGACACCTCTTGAACGGCAAACACGACGTGAACGACAAGCACGCGCGACCGCTCGGGATCGGCATCATCGGTTCCGGCTTCATCGCCCACTTCCACGTACGCTCCTGGCAGGCGATCCGCGGCAGCGACATCGTGGCCACCCAGTCCCGCACCCTGGACCGAGCCCGCGAACTCGCCGCCTACGCCGAGGACCTGCGGGTCGGCGTGGACGTCACCGCCTACGACGACATCGCCGCCCTCGTCCGCGACGAACGGGTGGACGCGGTCTGGGTGCTCACCCCCAACCACACCCGCGTCGAGGTGGTGCGGGCCATCTGCGACGAGGTCGCCTCCGGCCGCGCCCGCCTGCGGGGCATCGCGGTCGAGAAGCCGCTGGGCCGCAACATCGCCGAGGCGCGACAGGTCGCCGACCTGGTGCGCGAGGCGGGCATCCCGCACGCGTACCTGGAGAACCAGGTGTACGCGCCACGCCTGACCCGGGCCCGCGAACTGATGTGGACCCGCGGCGCGCGACACTCGGGCACGCCGTACCTGGCCCGCTGCACCGAGGAGCACTCCGGTCCGCACTCGGCGTGGTTCTGGGACGGCGAGGCCCAGGGCGGCGGCGTGCTCAACGACCTGATGTGCCACTCGTTGGAGGCCGGTCGTTTCCTGCTCACCCCGCCGGGCATGGCGCCGTCGCAGTGGTTGCGACCGGTATCGGTGACCGCGACGATCGCCTCGCTGCGCTGGGGGCGGGAGCGGTACGCGGCGCGCCTGGAGCGGGAGTTCCCCGGCGTGCAGGACTATCGCGACACGCCGTCGGAGGACTACGCCAACGCCACGTACACGTTCGTCAACGGCGACGACGAGCCGGTCGTCGTCGAGGCCATGACCTCCTGGGGTTACGTGGGCGCGGGCATGCGGTTGTCCTTCGAGTTGTTGGGCCCCGAGTACTCGATGAGCGCGAACTCGTTGAGCGGCGACGCGACCGTGTTCTTCTCGCGGAACCTGGAACAGGCGAGCGGCGAGGACATGGTGGAGAAGCAGAACGCCGAGCAGGGCCTGATGCCGGTGATCGCCGACGAACCCGCGGCGTACGGCTACACGGCGGAGAACACCCACATCTCCGGGATGTTCGCCCGCGGCGAGCAACCGCTCGAATCGCTGGACAGCGGGGTCGAGGTGACCGAGTTGCTGATGGCCGCCTACTACGCGGCGGAGACGCAGACCGTGGTGCGGTTCCCGGTGGATCTCGGCGACTACGTGCCGGCGGTGGCGCGGCGCGCTTGGCGCCCCCGGTCGAAGTCGGGCACGCCGTCGGGAACGGAGGCGGGTGCGTGAGCGCGGCCCCGATGTACGGATACGGGTACGAGGAGGGACGGCGGGCCGAGGTCGCGGCGCTGCGCGAGGTGGTGGCCGCGATGCCGGGCCGGACCCACCTGTGGCCTGCGGGTCGGCCGCGGGTGTTGCTCGCGGGCATCGGCGCCAGCCACGCGGCGTTGGCCTCCCCGCTGTACGCGTTGCGCGCGGCCGGTCTGGACGTGGCCCGGACGGACTGTTCGGACCACCCCGTCGCGATCGGCGACGTGGAACTGGTGGTCGCGTTGTCGCAGAGCGGGCGCAGTCGGGAGACGGCGGATCTGGTGACCCGTTTCCGCGCGGCGGGCGTGGGCACGTTGGCGGTGACCAACGCCGAGACCGGGCCACTGCGCGAGGCGGCGGGTGCGGCGCTGACCCTCGGCGGGTTCCCCGACAGCCGGGTGTCCACGGTGGGTTTCGTGGTCACCTACGCGGCGCTGGGCATGCTCGCGGACGAGGCGGCGACGGGGCGGATCGACGACGGCTGGCGGCGGTTGCCCGATCTGATCGAGGAGGCGGTATCGGCCAACGACGCGGTGCTCGCCGACTTCGCGGCCGGCGCGTTGGCGTCGGGGTCGGTCGACGTGGTCGCCTCCGCGGCGCAGCAGACCACGGCGGAGGCGGTGGCGCTGCTGCTCCGGGAGGGCCCGTTGGTGCCGGCGACGGCGTACGGGACCCGGTCGTACCTGCACGGTCCGATGGACTCGGCCGGCGCCGACACCGCCCATCTGGTGATCGGCGACGCCCGCGAACTCGCGTTGGCGCGCCAGCTCCTGGAGAAACCGACGGCGGTACTCACGGTCACCGACGGCACCGGCGTGGTCCCCCCAGGGGCGGTATCGGTGACCGTCCCGACGGGTCTGACCGGACCCCAGCGTGCCCTCGTCGAGGTGTGCGTGCTCCAAGCCCTCGTGTCCCACACTGCGGCGACCCGGGGCAACCCGGTCGACGAGATCGCGTTCACCCGCGAGGACACCAAGATCGCCGCGCTCGCGGAACTGTGACCGGACACGGCTCGTCCGCCCGAGTGCTCCTCCGACGTGGAACGGGCCGGGCACGAGCACGAGGCGCCCGTGCCCGGCCTCGGTCACCCCGCCCGCGTCGACGGTGGAAGCGAAGTCGCGTCTCGCGGCCGGCCGTCGTGCCGGCGCAGCATACCCGTGTTCCGCCGTGTTCCCATGGGATTTCGCCCAGCATGGGACGACATTCCATGGTCGGCGGAATGTCGACCGCCCGATCGACGACGGGGACTACGGCGAACAGGCCGAGGAGCAATCGGGGTTCACCGGCTCGGACCGGCCGGTCATGGACCGGGTCGTCCTGGACGAGCCATGGCGTGGGTTCGGCCCGGGCCGGTTCCGGCCGCCCAGGCGAGGGACCGGTTGTACCCGGGCGCCCGGTCGATCGCCTGCATGCCAGGGATCTCCGATCGGGAGTCAGGGGGGTGTGTGAGCGGTCGTTGGTTGTGAGGTGTGAGATGCCCTTGGTCTTCACCTTCCGGACCGCGACCCGCGTGGGGTTGCAGGGAACCGGAAGGACGAACCTGCTGACCGGCGATCCGCGTTCGGGCGTCCACCCACCGCCCCGATCGAGGCGGCACCGGGAGCGGTGTCCTTCGCAGAGCGCGTGCTCGGTTCCGGTTCCCGCGATCCGATTGCCCTCCCCTTGGTCACCACCGCCTCGACACTCCCGCGCGGCACCTCCGGTTGGGGCCGACGTCGTGCAACCGCGCACCCCGGCATCCCTCACCGGCTCCGGCCGGGTACCCGGCCGCGCGGCCCACGTGTCGTGGCTGCGGGAGTGGGTCTCAGGCGGCGAGGGTGATGTGAAGGGCGTCGAGGCCGTCGCGGTAGATGGTGGTGAACAGGGCCACGGCCTCGGCCTCGGTGGCGCCGTCGGGGTTGAAGCGGCCGGACCACTGGACCTCGGCGGCATGCGCGGGCCAATGCAAATGCGGGCATTCGCTCACCGCCGATGATGGGCGAGGGCGGTGGACATGCGGACGCGGGTGGGATCCTGGATCGTGTCGGTCCGGATCCCACCCGCGCCGGTCGGGCGCCTCAGGCGGCGAAGCCGCCCTCGGGCCGGATGATCTCCAGGTTGGTGCCGTCCGGGTCGTTGAAGTAGGCGACCCTGGTGCCGAGCGCCGCCTCCGGCGTCACCTCGCCCGCGATGAACGTGTAGTCGTCGCCGAGGAAGCCGTAGCCGGCCTCCTTCATCCGCCGGTACACCGCGTCGAAGTCGTCCACCCGCAGGCACAGATGCATCGAGCCCGGACGGTTGGCGGCACCTCGGGTCGGCTCGCCCGGCGGGTTGCGGAACTCGATGAGGTCGATGCCGAGGCTGTTGTCGAGGTTGATCGTGGCGTAGCGCAGCTCCGCGGTGGACAGGCCTTGCGACCCGCCGAACGGCACGCTGTGCATGGTCCCCGAGGCAATGGGCTCACGCCCGGTTAGGGCCCCGTAGAAGGCGATCGAGGCGTCCAGGTCCGACACCGAGATCCCGACGTGGGCCGCCCGGGTGAGGTTCATCGGGGTGCTGGAAACGGTCATGACGATTCCCTTCGTTCCGAACCCTGAGCTGCGGCGTGAAGGGGCTTGTTCCGATTCCGTGGCCGTGTTCCCATCACACCGTGAACATCGAGAACTCCGGGGTGCCCGACGAGCGGCCGGGCCATCGCGTCCGGTGGAGGGCGGATGGCGACATCGAGGAGTGCGTGCGCGTCCTCGCGGAGGTCCACGCCCGCGACGGCTATCCGGTGAACTGGCCCGATCAGCCCTACGAGTGGCTGTCACTCGGTCCCTCGTTGGGCTCCTGGGTCGCCGAACTCGATGGGCTCCTGGTCGGGCATGTCTGCTTGTCGCGGGCCGGCGACGGCGATCTGGCCCCAGGGCTGTGGAGCCGGCGAGAGGGGACGGCGCGGAGTACCACCGCCGTGGTAGGCAGACTCTTCGTCGCGCCGCAGGCGCGGGGACATCGGATCGGTGCGGCGCTGCTCGACCGGGCGGTGGAGGAGGCACGGCATCGCGGCCTGCACCCGGTGCTCGACGTCGTCACGTCCGACACCGCCGCGGCAGACCTGTACGAGCGACTGGGCTGGCAGCTGATGGACACGGTCGAGCAGCAGTGGAGCGCACACCAGACGGTGGCCATCCGCTGCTACGCGGCACCGACGTGACATGCGTCGGCCGGCCTCGAAGCGTCACCCGGAGCACAGAGCGGGTCTCCGGCTGCTCGATCGGGTCGGGTGTACGCCGCCGGGTCCGCGGGCGTTCGGTCGTCGCGGTGCGGGATCCCTCGTACCGCGGCTGCGGGCCGTGGCGGGCGGCGCCGGGCGATGGGGTGTCATCGCCCGGTGGCCGGCGCGCCGGGGTTCAGGTCACCGGTTGGCACACGGCGTAGACCACGTAGGAGCCCGTGGTGCCGGCCGAGTTGTTGAAAGACACGGTCCATGTGTCGGCGGCGGACGGGTAGGACTCGTACACCTGGGCGGTGAGGTTGTTGCCTCCGAGGGGCGTCTTGTATCCACCGCCCGTGATGGCCGTTCCCGAGGGGCAGGTCGCGGTTCCCGTGTTGAGCCCGGACGTCAGTGTGTGGGTCGTCTGGACGATCCGGGTCGGCCGGGTCGGCCCCGGGGGGCCGGCAGGACCCGCGGGCCCCGCGGGACCGGGAGGTCCCGGAGGGCCGGGTTCCCCGGCCGGGCAGTTGTGCGGGCAGTCCCCGCCTCCGCCGTGACCGTCCTCGTGATCGGCCGCGGCAGGGTGCGCCACGACTCCCGTCAGCAACGCGGCGGCCAGCACCGAAGGGGCGGCGTTCCGCAGCAGAGCCAGGTATCTCACCGTGTCCTCCAAGGGGGGTATCGGCCTTCGAGGTTGCCCGTACGCCGAGCGCGAGAAACAGACGGGCGAATGGGCGGGGACCGACCGCGGCAGCCGGCCGGTCGTCCCCGAGCGGGGCAGACTCTCCCGGGGCCGTGAACGGGACCGACCCGAACGGCAGTTCGGTTCTCCACTCCGAGGCGCTGAACCCACCCACGAGTGGCCCTGAAAAGTGGCCGGTGGGCTGGGGCTTGTGAATCTGGTCGCATCCGTCGAAACGTATTCGCGGATGGATCAAGGAAGGCCCCCCGCATGAGGATCAGTCGAAGGCTCCCCGCAATCCTTCTCACCACCGCCCTCGCCATCGGTATCGCCGGCACCGGGCCGGCCTTCGCGGACGGGGGCGGAGGCGGGGGCGGAGGGCACGGCTCCTGCCCGGAACACGAATGCCAGGGCTCCCAAGGCCCTCCCGGACCTCCCGGACCCCAAGGCCCTCCCGGACCTCAGGGCCCTCCCGGCCAGAACGGCGTGTCCGGCCCCAGCATCACGGTGAACGGCCCATCCGTCCCCACCGACGGCACAAGCGTCGCCACGGCACTCTGCCCGACCGGCTACACCGTGGTCGGCGGCGGATACACCTCCGACGGCCCGAACAGCTACCTCGGCCCCGGCGAAAGGGGACACCCCAACAGCACCAACACGGGCTGGCAGGTCCCCGCCCCGCTCGACAACACCCCCGGAGCCGCCATCCACGCCTGGGCGATCTGCCTACCGATCGGATAAGCCCCGGACCCACCCGGCCACGCCCCGGGATCCACACACACCGGGCCGGCGCCGTGCCTCGTACCGCGTGTCGCGCGAATCGAGTGGGGCGGTACCGCCCGACGACGGGTCGTGGACCCGGGGCGAGCGACTTTGGGAACCGACCGGTGTGCGGGCTGTGCCCCACGACACGGACACCGAACGGCCCCGACCACACGTACGCGGTCGGGACCGCGACCGTTGCCCGCGTGGGGGCCGCCGTCGCGGCGGCCGTGCGCTACGTCGAGGGTGGACAAGCCACCACACGAACCCGGTACCGGTGCCGACGACGGGTACTCGAGGCGGGTTCGGGGGAGCGATCTTCCTCGACGTGGGCTCGGTGAGTGTTGCGGGGCGGTCGGTATCACGGGCGGATCACCGTCGGCGTAAGTGAACTCCGCAGCGGGGGCGATGGTCGGACGATGGGGGATGACGGCGAAGGCGCAGGCGTGGGTGGGCGGTGTGGTGGCGGGTGCGGCGCCGGCCGGACTGGCGGTGTCCCTGGCCGGGGCGCGACGCGAACGCCCTGCGTCGCGCGGGCAGTCGGTCCAAGGCAGCACGATCGGCGGCGGCATCGCACAGGTGTCCGGCGCCGGCGGCAACGTGCGAATCACCCGCCGCGGCACCGAACCGGTCGTCCCGCCGCCGATGATCCGGCCCGGGGCGTTGCCGCGGACTGCGCCGGCCGGATGGCTCGAGACGTCGGACGAAGCACGCGACGCCCGGGGCGCGGTACCCGAGTGCGGGGCACCGTGCGGGCTTCGAGCGTTTCACCGTCGCCACGGCATCGAGCCGGACCCGACCACCGAGAACCGACGCACCGGCCTCGAACCACCCGATCGGACACAGGTGGAATTCCCTCGCCGTCCCGGTGTTCGAACCGCCCTACCCGGGTCCCGACGTGCCCAGGACACGGCTCGCTCGTTGAACCGACCCAGCGCCCCAACCGGGAGCACACGATCCACACGTCGCACACCCCACCCGGCCCGCAAACCCATCCCGCTCACGACCGACGTCTACGCCCTGGACGCGGAATGGCAACGGGATGCAGTGGAGTACGGAAACGAACAGCGCTGCGACGGGGCACTCCAGGTCGAGGGTGGCGCGGAGGTCGCGGTGGTCGAGGAACTGCCGGATCCCGTGCTCGCGCGCCGGCATCCGGACCGCACGTCGTAGGAACGCGCGGTCGTTGAGCGCGAGGGCGCGGATGTCGGGGGCGACGCGCAGGAGTTTCGAGCAGGCGCGGCGGTCGGCGAGGTAGTTGTCGGTGCCGCCGAGGAGGTAGCCGTGCATGCGGGCGACGCTGGGGGTTTTCGTGTCGATCGGAAGTGGGCCGGAATCGGTGTCCTGGTCCAGGGTGTCCCCTCGACGTCCGCGCCACTCCCCCGCCGGGGTGACACGCCCCCAAGCTAGGGAACCGGGCATCCGGTGGTGGGCAACTCCCGTGGGTGGACGCGGGTTTCGGGGCCTGTTCGTGCGGCGCCGGCGCGGATTCGGGCGCGCGAGGGCGCGCGGCGTCGCGTTCTCCGGTGATCGTCAGACCCGGTCGTGCAGGGTGCCTCGTGGTCGAAGGCAACGATGTGGCGCACGCGTTCGAGCCGGTCGACGTCGACCGGTACCGCCACCGCTCCGCCGATGAAAATATCACCCTTTCTTCTTAAACAGGGCAACTCACAGGATGGATGGTGACAAGCTGATTTGGCATCGTAACGCCAGGTATTTCAGGGCGACTTGCATACTGCTCGTGCGCCCCGTGTTTCGTTGCGTTCGTGACGGGCCGGCCCGGTCCTCGTACAGCGGCGGCCCGCACGGACAGGACCTCGAACTGTCCCAGGGGAGGAACACCTTGCCCATCCGAATTCGGCTGCCGCGCGGCTTCGCCGCCATAGGCACCGCCCTGCTCGCCACCCTGTTCGCCGCGGTCGCCGTTCCGCTCACGGCGTCAGACGCCGCAGCGGCATCCCCCATCTGCCTGAGCGGCAAACTCCAGTACGACTACCAGTCGGCCGAAGCCGGCACGAACAAGCCCACGATGACCAAGCCGGTCCGTAAGGCGAACGCCCAACTGTGGGGCAAGGAGAAGTCCACCGACGCCCCGCGCCAACTCACCCCCGACTACCAGTACACCGGCGTCGACGACGGCGGCTTCAACCTCTGCTACACCCCCACCTCCACCACCTCGATGAGCAGCATGTGGGTGCGGTTCCACACCGAGAGCACCAAGCTGTGGAAGGTCGGCAACACCACCGGAACCCCCTACACCCTGGACTCACCCACCCAGGCCGACATCTCCACCGGCGTCAACCTCGGCACCCTCAAGCCGACCGCCGGCACCGCGCGGGCCTGGCACGCCTTCGACACCGTCAACCTCCTGTGGTCGAGGCGCAACAACTCCGTCAGCGACTGCTGGTCCACCCACGAAGCGAACAACAACGCCTGCACCGAACTCAACATCCGGTGGACCGCCGACTCGGTCGACGGTCCGTTCTACGACCTGGCCAACACCGTCCACCTCTCCGCCGCCGACCCCGACTCCGAGCACACCGTGCTCCACGAGGGCGGCCACTTCCTCCTGCATCGCCTGTACGACGGGTGGTGGCCGAACGTAACCGGCTGCAACCCGCACTACATCGAGAAGGCCAGCTCCGGCACCTGCGCCTGGGTCGAGGGCTTCGCCGACTCCGCCGCCGCCTACCTCCTCGGGGACTACCGCTACGTGTGGCCCAACGGCGACAGCCGGAGCTTCACCTACTCCACCGGCTGGGACACCGGGGACCAGGTCCAGGGCAACGTGGACGGCTCGCTGCTCGACCTGTGGAACAACATCGACGGCGGCTGGAACGGCACGATCAGCGTGCTGACCACGCACACTCCCTCGACATTCGCCGACTACTTCAAGGCCGTTCGGCCCACCGCCAACCCCCCGCTCGCCACCACCGGAAGCGCGCTGACCCGCCTGGCCGCCCACGCCATCGACTACGGTCCCACGATCGTGGGCGACGGCCGAACCCACGCCCTCACCAACGGCGGCGGTCTGGCCATGGAACGCGTCGGGCAGTGCGGTGCGTCCGGCAGCGCCCCCGCCAACCTCTACACCTACGATCCCACCAGCACCAGACAGCAGTGGACGCTGAGGGCGAACGGGAACGGCACGGCGAAACTCATCGACGGCTGCCCGGACGCACTCGTGCTGACCGCGCCCTACAACGCCGGCGAACAGGCCACCCTGCGGGCCGTCAACTCCTCCAACGCCTGGCAGGAATGGCAGGTCACCCAGAACAGCAGCGGGACCTTCACGATCACCAACCCGGCCAGCGGATTCACCCTCGACAGCGCCTCCGTCACCATCGGCGCCGCCGTCATCACCAAGCCGACCGCCAACACCACCACCCAGAACTGGGCCGCGCTCAACTGACGGCCGACAACCCCCATGGCGCTCCTGCGGCCTCCGGCCGTCGGAGCGCCCCTCTTCGGTACGGCCCGACCCCGCGACCGGCGTGATCATCCGGACCCACACCGCCCCGCCGGCAATACCCGCTATCCCTGCCCGGGACCACCGTCTTCGGGGAACGACTCCCTCGAAGAGCGCGGCATTCCGGAACTGTGCCTTCGCGAACTCACCGGTAGCAGCCTCCTCTTCTCCGAACACCTGCCGATCGGCGGCCGGCTCGAACTGCCCTACACCACACCCGGCTCGACACGGCTCGCCCGCCAGGAGCGGAACCACGAGGTCTGGGCAGTCGCGCAACGGCGGCCAACTCCTCCGAGGCCCCCTCTCGGATAAGTGCGCCTCGTGCACACCCGGTTGACCCGGCCGGGTCGCGTTCCGCCGGACGTCCCGGCAGGTCGACGCCCCGGGCGTCCCACGGTGTCCCAGCGGACTTCGCCGGCCCGGCATCGAAATGGCCGGCCGGCTCCGTGGGGTGGGGGGAGCGGGACGGGGCAGACCTGTCCGCGAACGCCAGGGCCGTGTCGACGACGCCGTCGCCCTCCCGCGCACCCGGGAGTCCACGTCGGCCGGCAACCGCGACGCGCTCGCCGACCTGCTCGCGCGGCACGGCCGGTTCGAGGAACTGCGCGCTTATGCGATGGTCGAAAACCACGCCCACGCGGCGGGGCGTCTGGTGGAGTGGCTCGAGGAACGCGGCGACGTGGAAGGAGCGATCACGGTGCTGCGGGATCGCGTGGACACGCGGGCCGGCTTCTCCCGCCCCGAGGTGCACCTCGCGGTTCCTGGAGCGGCACGGCCGCGTGGAGGAGGCGATCGCGGTGATGCGGGCCCTGGTCGACGCCGACCCGGAGGACTGGACCGTGTCCATGCTGTGCACCCTGTACGCCGACCACAGCCGGGCCCGGGATGGCCTGGCCCATCTCGACGTCCTGATCCCCGGGGCAGCAGGACTGGGAGTTCTTCGGCAGCCGGATCGCGCTACTGGCCGCGTGCGGGCTGCCCGAGGAGGCGATCGCCCAGGTCCGCGCGCACCCCGAGGGAGGCAGCTGGTACGCGGCGTGGAGCATCGCCGAGGTGCTCGCCGACGCCGGTCGGCCCGAGGATGCCGTGACCGTGCTCGAACGGCACCCCACCGCCAACCCGGAGTTCCTGGCCCGCTATTTGACCGACCTCGGCCGCATCGAGGAAGCCGTGGCCCACCTGCGACGGCCCCGCCCCAGGCCGGTCTGGCCGGCGGCGACCGGTGGCACGGACACTCCCCCGTTCCGAACGTCGGTGGATCGTGACGTCCGGCGCGCCATCGTCACGTCGACGGCGCCCTGACCGCGTTCACGCGCCGATCGAGCCGTGCATTGGGTCCCTCGCTCAGCGGCGCCGGGCGGGCTGCGGCGGTGCAACCCGGGGCTTGGATACCCCGGGTCACAACGATCGCGTTTCCGCCGGAAACACCCGAGATTGCCGAGTGCGGATGCCGGAGTTCGAACGCAGGCGCGGCGCCTGCACGATCTCGGGCCGGCCAACCCCGAGGCTCCTGCCTGGGAAAGGCTGGAGGCGAGGCGAGGCCGGGCATCGCCTTCCCCCGGCGGCTGCAAGCGGTTCGTCGACGCGGTAGGGCCGTGCCGGCTGAACGAGCGCCGGGGTGTGTTCGAGGTTGCGGATGGCGGCCGGCGGCAGCGCGCGTTCGGCCATGACCAGGTGCAGGGCGGCGGCGGGCACGTCCAGGCCCATCAGGCCGGCGGTGGTCAGCGTCATGCCCAGGCGGTAGTGCAGCACGACGGCGTCGGCCTGGTCGGGCGGCAGGGCCCGGTGCAGCGCGTCGCGGACGGCGTCGGGGGCGACGGCGGCGGCAAGGGTGGTGTGTGCAGGACGCGCCAGGCGCGTCCTGCCGGGTCGGCGGAGCGCAGGATCTCGTCCCAGCACTCTCGGGCGACGGGGAGGATTCGGCCATCGCATGGCGAAATATCGCTTTGTGGTACCGAGTGATTGCGAAGTGTGATCTGATCGGGACCTGGCAGAGCCGTAAGCAGTGTCAGGTCACGCGCGTAGAGGGCGAGGGGCGTCTCGTGCCGTTGTCCGGGGTGGATCCGCTCGTCGGTCATGCGATGCGGAGGGGAATTCGTCCCGCGCCCGGATAGGGCCCGACTCCCGAGGCGCGCCCGGCCGTCGTGACCGAGCCGCACTGCCCGGCCGCCGGGTCGCCCGGTCGACCTGTTGTCCAGCCGCTCCGCTGCTTTGCACATCCGAGATGTCTGGAGTCTGCGATGGCCATTCCCGTGCCACCCGGCCCCCACGCGAGGGTGATCTTCGTCGGTGTCGGTCAGGGTGACTGCACCCTGATCATCTTCCCCGACCCACCGCACGGCACCGGCGAGGTGGTGTTGATCGACTGCGGCTCCACCAAGGGCGCACGCTGCCTGATCACCACCCCCACGCAGGAGGTCGTGGACGCCCTCACCAATGTCAAGCGCCTCCTCGCCACCTTCGTGCCGAGGAAGACGATCGACTACCTGTTCATCTCGCACGCCGACGAGGACCACTACAACCTGCTGGTGCGCGCGCTCGACGGATTCACGGTGAAGTCCGCCTACTACACCGGGGTGCTGGAGGACTACCAGAACGGTCGCGACAAGTCCGGCGGTCTACCGAACGCCACCTACCGGTGGCTCCAGGCCAACCGCGCGCAACCACTGCCCAATTCCCTCGCGTTCAGCGGACCCCCGGCCGGCGGGGGCACCGGGGTGCCCTGGCAGTACGGTCAGCCGATCGTGCGCCTGGGCACCGACGAAGGGCTCTACGCCGTGGCGGCCAACGCCACCGGCACCTACGCGACGCGCAAGGCGAAGTGGGAGAAGTGCCTGGCCCCGGCGACGGATCCGCACGAGAAGACGCGCCTGCGGAAGGAACTGGAACGCTACGACCCGAACCCGGACAGCGCGGTGCTGGCGCTGGTCTACAAGAAGGCCGTGATGGTGTTCGCCGCGGACTCGACAATGGTCACCGAGGACTTCATCCTCGCCAACTGGGCACCCCGGCTGCCCTCGGCGAACGTCACCCTCAAGATGGGGCACCACGGCAGCGACACCTCCTCCCGCGAGCGATGGATCAAGCTGATCAAACCGCAGCGGCTCACCGTCAGTTCCGGGACCAAGTCCTTCAACGGCTCGGGTATCCCCAAGATCAGCCACCTGGAACAGGTGAAGACGTGGTCCGGCGTCGTCCAGCCCGCCGAACCGCACGAGTACACCTACTTCGACGACCGGGCCGCGCCGAACCCGTCGTTCCTGGTCGATCAAACCGACCGGGCCGTGTTCACCTCGCAGTTGATGGTCAACCCGGACTGGACGTCCACGACACCGGACGACGAGCGCTTCATCTGCGGCACGTGGCATCTGACGCTCGACGCCGCCGGCAACGTCATGATCGGCTACTGAGACCCGGAGGGACAACGCCATGGCGCTGACCACAGACGAACTCCGGCGCAGGTTTCCCACGATCGGCGGCGAATTCCGCCTGACCGCCGCGGAACTGGCCGTGCCGGGCACGGAAGACCTCTTCGGCACCTACCTCGGCGGCCCGCTGACCGTGACCGCAGTCACCGCCGTCGACCCGGAACACCTCACCCTCTCCGGGGCGGCGACCGTGCCCGGCCTGACCCCGGGCGCCGCGGCGACGGTCACCTTCACCGCGAACACGACGGCATCGCCGCCGGTGGTGGCCGGTCTGACCGTCGACGTCACCCTGACCAGCGCGCCCGACCCGGGCGAGTGGGAGATCGACCTCCCCTACCTCCAGCTCGAAGCCGGCTTCCTGCGCGCCTACGGCTTCGACCGACTGTTGTTGGTGTTGTCCGCCGAACCCGGCGCCGACGACGTGGTATCCACGGTCGCGACCGTGGGCGGCGACCTGCCGTTCGCCGCCGGGGAAGCGGCGCTGCGGTTGCGCACGCTCGTGCAGACCGGGCCGGCCGCCAGTACGTACACGTTGCACGGCGCGTTCGCCGGAGTGGGCTTCACCACCCTCGGCGACCTCGGCCAACTCGTCCCGGGAGTACCCGCCGGCGGCTTCGTGCTGCCCGACCTGCCCGGCCTGCCGCTCCCGGCCACGCTCGAACTCCTGGAATTGAGCGTCGTGTTCACTCCCGACGCGCAGCGCGCGGCGGCCGGGCTCGATCCCGTGCTCGGCGCGTCGGTGCGGGTGGGCATCCCGGCCCGCTGGGACCTGATCCCCGGCGTGTTCGACGTCGAGGAGATCGACGTCGAGTTCGGCATCGCGTCCCCGCGCAGCACCGGGGCGAACGTGCATGCCCGGCTCGGTGGCGTTCTGCGCATCGGTGACGCCTTCGTCGGCGTGTCTGTCTCCGTGCCCGAACTCGACCTCACCGCCGAGTTGCTCCAACCGCTCCCGCTCGCCGACGTGCTCGCCCTCTTCGTACCCGGCGCCCAGATCCCCACCGGGACGGTCGAGGCGTTCGGGGCGTGGCTCGACGCGCGGTCGAAGGACTTCGGCGTCGAACTGGACCTGGCGGGCGACTGGGAGATCGGCGACGTCTTCGCGCTCACCGGCATCACGCTGTCCGTCGAGGGCACCGGGACCGCCGGCCGCACCGTCGGGCTGAGCGCCGAGGCCGCCGTCGGCGGGACCCGGCTGAGCATCGCGGCCCGCTACGACAACGGTCTGTGGCGATTCTCCGGCATCGCCAACGATCTGGTCCCCGCCGACCTGTTTGCCCTCTTCGACGTGACGCCACCCGCTCTGCTCGCGGACCTGACGGTACGTGAGACCAGGGTCTCGTTCGACAGCGGCGGCCGGGAATTCGACCTCGGCTGCTCCTGTGTCTTCCCGCTCGGCGACGCCGACGCCGTGCTCGACCTGACCGCCCGGCTGACGCGTCGGGCGGCCGGCGGGTACGACAAGAACGTCGCCGGCACGCTGACCGTGCAGGTCCCCGACGGTCACGACGCCCCGCGCACACTGGTCTTCGCCGTCGAGTACCACGAACAGGGCCCGGCGGCGACGATCACCGGGACGTGGCACGCGGACGAAGGCGTCGCGCTGACCGACCTGGTGGCCGCGCTCGGTATCGAACTGCCCGACCTGCCCGCGGTGTTGCGGCCCGTGCTCACCGCACTGTCGGTGCGGTACGAGTCCGCGACGGGCCGGGTGCTGCTGACCGCCTCGACCGAACACACGGGCTGGGTCTACGCCGCCCGCCCCGGCACCGGTCCGGGTGCGCCCCGGGTGCACGCGGCGGCGGTGCGCGCCCGGCTCGGGGCACGCGCCTCGGACCTGCCGCTGGTCGGCGAGGCGATCCCGCCCGGCGCGGACCTCGTCGTCGACGGCATCGCCTTCACCTCCACGCCCACCGGCTGGGACGCGCCGCAGGCCGCCGCGATCAACGACGCGTTGCACCGGATCGACTCCGGCCGCGAACGTCGACTGCCGCGTTTCGCCGGCGGCACCGCGGCCGGGCCCGGCTTCGCCGTGCAGATCGAGCTGAGCATCGGCGGGGTGGCGCAGGACCCGCTGCTGCTGCCGATCACCACCGGCCCCGGCGGCAGGCTCGTGGCCGCCGCCCGAACCCCGCTCACGGTGCACGCGGCACCGGCGGACACGGGCGCGCGCGACCTCGACCTGACCTTCGGGGCGGTGCGGATCTCGCGAATCGGCGTCGGCCTCGCGGACGGG
The DNA here is from genome assembly GCF_042754105.1 of Embleya sp. NPDC059237. Lineage (NCBI taxonomy): Bacteria > Bacillati > Actinomycetota > Actinomycetes > Kitasatosporales > Streptomycetaceae > Embleya > Embleya sp. NPDC059237. The sequence continues at coordinate 55,330 of NZ_JBHZAE010000013.1, forward strand.
CGCATCCTCGTCGCGCTGGACGCCGTGCTGTCGGTGGGCCCGGTCCGGCTCGTGCTGATGGGCCTCGGCCTGGGCATCGACGGGGAGTTGACCGTCTCGCCCCGACTACGCGGCGCCGGTGTGCAGTTGGACCGACCGCCACTGCGGATCAGCGGCATGGTCGAGCGCCGCACCGGTTCGGAGGTGGCCCCCGGCCTGACCGAACAGTTCATCGGACTCGCCTCCATCGAGACCGGATTCTTCGCCCTGCACGCCGCCGGCTCGTACGCCAAGGCCGCCGACGGCTGGTCGTCGATGTTCCTGTTCGGCGAACTCTCCGGCGGCGAGCGGGGGTTGTTCGGCCCACCCCCGTTCCGGGTGATCGCCCTCTCGCTCGGCTTCGGCGTCAACAGCACCGTCCGCACCCCGACCATCGCGGACGTCGGCACCTTCCCGCTGGTCAACCGCCTGGACGGGAGCGGCAGCGGCGACACCCCGGAACAGGTGCTGGAGAAACTCGCCGGTCCCGGCGGCTGGATCACCCCGCGCGAGGGCCGGTACTGGGGCGCGGGCGGCATCGAGTTCAGCTCGTTCGAGTTCATCCGCTCCCGGGCGCTGCTCCTGGTCGAAGGCGGCGAACAGTGGAAGGTGCTGCTGATCGGGCGCACCACGATCGACCTGCCGCGCAACAAGGCCGCCGCCAAACCGATCGCCCGCGTCGTGATCGACCTGGCCATCGGATACCACCACGACCACGGCCTGTTCTCGATGGACGCCGTCATCGCGCCCGGCTCCTACGTCATCGACCCGGCGGCCGAACTCACCGGCGGCCTGTCCCTGTACATCTGGGGCAAGGACCGCACCGCCGTCGGCGGCGGCAAGGGCTTCGTGTTCACCCTGGGCGGCTACCACCCGCGGTTCAAACGACCCGCGTACTACCCCAACCCGCCCCGCGTGGGCTGGCGTTGGGCGATCGGGCCGGTGGCCATCCGCGGCCAGGTGTACGCGGCGCTCACCGACGGCGCGTTCATGGCCGGCGGCGAGTTGTCCGCGAACTACGACAAGGGACACGGCATCAAGCTGCAAGCCTGGTTCACCGCCTGGCTGGACGCGCTCGTGCAGTGGAAACCCTTCTACTTCGACCTGTCGATGGGCCTGAGCATCGGCGTCGCGGCCACCGTCAAGGTGTTGTTCATCCGCGTGCGGGTGTCCCTGTCGGTCGGGGTGTCGCTGGACCTGTGGGGGCCGCCGATCGGCGGCCGGGCCCGGATCAAGGTGTGGTTCATCGGCTTCACCATCGGCTTCGGCACCGACCGCGCCGGTGTACCGGCGATCGAATGGCTCGAGTTCGCCGTGCAGTTGCCCGCGCCGCTGTCGATCGCCCCGCTGGCCGGACTGCTGGTCGACGTCGACCCGGAGGAGACCGCGAGCCGGTCCGCGGCGGGCGAGCCGCTCCTGGTCTCCGGCGACGGATTCACCGTACGCACCGAGTCCGCCGTGCCCGCGAGCCACATCACCCTCAACGGCAAGACCTTCGCCGGCAGCGCGGACGACACCATCGACATCCGGCCGATGGGCGCCAAGGGACAGGGCGTGGTCTCCGAACACCACGTCACGCTCGAGCGGTTCGACACCGAGTACACCCCCACCGGATGGCGCGTCACCGTGCACCGGCAGGACATGCCCAAGGGCATGTGGGGCGCGCCGTTGGGCAAGCCCACCGACGTGCTCGACGGCGACGGCCTGCTCACCGACCGCCCGGCCGGCATCACCTTCGAGATCCCCGAACCCGAACTGGGCCCCACCGTCGGCTGGGTCGACGGCAAGGCACTGAAGGCCGACGGACTCCCGGACGCCGAGATCCCACGACTGGGCGCCCACCCAGAGGGGCCGCCGTCGATCCCCGACGACGAGGGCGAAGGCAGTATCCGCGCCATCGTCGACCCGGACACCGGCATCGCCGCGCGCACCACCGCCGAACGCCGCGCCTCGGTACACGCCGCCCTGGCCGCCCTCGGCCTCGCCCCCGGCACCGACGACCCGCCGACCCACTACGCCGACCTCGCCAGGAGCACGTTCACCACCGCGCCCATGACCACCACAGCCGAGAGGTGAACCGACGTTGAGCGGTACCGAAGACCTCCTCGTCGCCTTCCACGACTACCGTCGCCCGCTCGCCCCGGCCGGCGTCTACACACTCACGGCGGAGCACCACCTGACCAAGGGCGGCAACCGGGTCGACGCGAACCCGGCCATCCCGACCACCACGCGGCAGTTCGAGATCCGCGCGGTCCGGTTCGTGCTCGACCCGGCGTCCGTGCACGCCCACTACCCCGCCGAGGGCGCCTCGGGCGACTTCCGCCGTACCCTGCCGCACATCACGCTGGACCGCTCCATCCTGCCCTGGGAACGGCTGACCAAGGGCCGCGCCGTACCCGAACAGGCGCCCTGGCAGGCGCTGATGGTCTTCCGGGCGGGCGAACTGCCCGACGACCCCGAGGGAATGGGCCGCACCACCACCCGTACCGTCGCCGAACTGCGCGACCCCGGCGCCGGCATCCTCGGCCCCGACCTCAGCGACGAGGGCATCACCCCGGGCGTCGCGGCGAGCCGCTGCCAGAGCATCGACGTGCCCGCCGCGCTGTTCACCGCGCTTGTACCCCGCGAGGAGGAACTGCACTACCTCGCCCACGTCCGCGACGTCGCCACCAAGCCGCGACTCCTCGACGACGGCGAGATCCCGACCGAGGGCCGGTACGCCGTCCTGGCCGCCAACCGGCTCCCCCGGCACACCGGCACCTACACCGCGCACCTGGTCTCCCTGGAGGGCTTCGACGGCAAACTCGACCCCGGCGGACTGGGCGCCGGCATCCGGTTCGTGCGGCTGTGCGTACTGCACTCGTGGACGTTCACCAGCGACCCGGCCGGCACCCGCGACGCCGCCGCGCTGCTGGGCAACCTCGTCGCACCCGCCCGCACCGACCGGGAGAACCTGGCGCTGCGCCTGCGCCCGAATGCCCAGGTCGCGGCCCGATCCACCGGGGACGCCGAGGACTACACCCGTCGCCGACTGCACCTGGGCTATACCCCGGTGCCGTACCGGCTGCTGTCCGGGGAGACCACCTACGGCTGGTACCGCGGCCCGTTCGTCCCGGTGATCGCCGCCGAGACCCGCGACTTCGCCCGGGACGAGCCCAAGACCACCGCCGACCACGCGTTGATCTACGAACCCGAACACGGCCTGTTCGACGTCTCCTACGCCGCCGCCTGGACCCTCGGCCGCACTCTGGCGCTGAGCGACCCCGACTACAGCGAGGAGATCACCCGCGCCCGGCGCGAACTCGCCAACACCGCGGCGACCGTGATGGCCCGAGCCGCGGCCGGCCGGGCGCCCGCCGACGGCGACTCGGACGGGCGGACCCTGCGCGAGTTGGCCGATCCCGGCTTCGCCGCCCGCCTGCTCGACGCACTCGGCCGCCCGCCGGCCACGCCCGACCGGGCGGCCCCGACGCCGACGCGACGCCGGCGGACCCGCCCGACCCGGCAGGGCGCCCGCGCCGCACTCGCGGCCGAAGCCGCGACGGCGGCCCTGACCGCCGCCGCCGAACGACACACCCGTACCCTGCCGGCCTGGCTGGACGAACTGACCCTGCTGCGCCGCGTACCGTTCAACTACCTCGTCCCACACCCCGCGATGCTCCCCCCGGAATCGATCAGACTCTTCCGCATCGACGAGAACTGGATCGAGGCACTGCTCGCGGGCGCGCGCGACGTCGGCGTACACAGCTCCCTCGACGCCCTCGTCGACACCGCGCTCACCGCCGTTGTCGACCAACGCCGCACTCGCACCCGTACCGGGGCGGCCGGCCGCGCCGGACTGCTGATCCGCTCCGAACTCGTGCAAGCCTGGCCGGTGTTCGACCTCATCGCGAGCATCGCCGGCGCCGACGTCGGCGAACTGCGCCGCGACCACCTCGCCCCCGACACCCTGCTGGTGCTCCTGGACGCCGTCCCCGACGAGATCGTCATCCGCGAACCCGGCCAGGGCATCCACTTCGGCATCGACAGCAAGGAGGGGGCCGGCGACAACAGCGTGATCAACCTGCGCAACCACCGGCCCGGCGACAACCTCGGCCACCCGCTGCGCCGCAACTACCCGGCCGAGGGCGGCCTGCTCACCCGCCACCTGCGCCTGCCGCACGAGGGCGACGTCCCGCAGGTACTGGCCCTGCGCGGCGACCGGGGCCTGGTGCCCGCGCTCGCCGCCGGGCTCGACCCCGCGCTGCGCGACCTCGCCCCCGGCGAGTTCGCCCTGCAACTCGTCAACGCCCCCGTCGAGCAGCGCCTGACCCTCGACCCCGCGCCGGACCGGGAGAGCGCCCGATGACCGACACCGACCCGAAGACCCACGCCGACGCCACGACCGGCAGCGCCTCGACGGCCGACACCGACCTGATCGTCCCCGTCGAGGTCCACGCGCTCCTCGCCACGCGTGACGTGGCCGCGTACGACGACTTTCGTCGCTGGAGCCCGCGCTACCCGTGGACGTTCGCCGAGGAGTTCCGCAGCAACGCCGAACCGCCCGTCCAGTACGCCGAGGGCAACCCCGAAGAGGGCATCCATGTCCAGTGGCAGTTGCCCGAGGCGCTGAGCACCGGCGTGATCGACGCCGCCACCGGTGTCAGCAAGTTCCCGCTCGTGCCCAACCGTTGGCTCGTGGTGCGCTACGCCGAGGTGCGGGGCACGCTGAAGGCCGCCGGGTTCCTGGTCCACTCCGACTACCTGGAGAAGGCCGACGGCGGGCCCGTGGAATCGGCCTTCACCCCGTTCGTGGACCCGGCCTCCCCCAAGGAGCGGCCCCGCGCCGACTACATCGGCCGGGTGCATGCGCTGAGCGAGGGGCCCTGGCGCGAACCGGCCGCCCGGCCGCTGTTCCTCACCGCCATCGGCAGCGGACTGCCCGCGTTCGCGGCGTTCGCTCCGTACCACGAGAACGTCTTCCTCTTCCACGACACCCTCGCCGACCTGAAGGCCAACGACAACTACCCACCGCCGTGCACCGTGAGCTACCAGGTGATCGGCTGGTACAGCCGGGACGACGCCGACATCCTCGCCACCGCCCGCGACATCGCCGGCCTGCTGCCCCCCGACGCCGACCCCGACGACCCGGCGGACGTGCTCCGGGCGCTGGGCTGGGCCGCACCCGACGGCATGCCGAGCACGATCACCCGCACCCGGTACGTCGGTACCGCCCTCGGCATCCCCTGGGACCGCGAGGGTGGACACCCCGAGTCCGACCGCCCCGCGAGCGGAAACGTCAACGTCGCCATCGGCCACAGCACCGCCGACGCCGTCGCCGCGCTCGCCGCGCAGCCGACCGGCGACACCGACCTCGCCGACCGGGTCCGCGCCCTGTTCCACGGCAACCCCGACGAACTCGACCACCCCGACGGGCAGGTCTCCCTGGACGAGATCACCCGCCGGTCGTGGTTCAGCGGACACGACGGCGGCGCCCGCTGGCAGGTGGTCAACCGCCCCGGCGGACAGGCCGACAGCCAGGCCCCGCCGCCCGCGCAACCGGACTGGATCGCCGACCTCAACGGCGACCAGGACGACTACGACCGGGCCGGCCACGACCTCGCCGCAGCGCAGTGGCGGCTCTGGCGCCTGTGGTGGTTGCGCCACCTGCCCGAGACGCGCCGCCCGCTCGACTTCGACCTCGACGAAGCCGCCTGGGACGCGCGCATCCGGGACGCCGGCACGCGGGTGACGGACTGCCGGGCCGAACTCGAACGACTCGCCCCCAAGGTCCCGCACGGGCTCACCCCCGAAGCGCTCCGGGCCGCGATCGATCGCCACGCCGAAACCCGCGGACTACCCGCCGAGTTGGAGCTGAAGCGCACACCTCGGCAGAGCTACCACAGCCCTGCCGACCCGGTCCTCGCGCTCACCGGCTCGGGTACGTCACAACCGCTCGGCCGGGACGAGGACGACCCGCTGCCCTGCCGATTGCCGTCCCGGCTGCTGACCCGGGTGAAGATCAACGGCGTCTGGGCGGACGTCTCCGCAACCCCGTTGCTGCCCGCCAACACCCCCGAACTCCCCGGCGACATCGGGGCGTTGGTGGCGGAGTTCGCACTGCTCGACCGGGCCGTGCGTACCCCGGCGGCCGGTGGCGAGCCCGCGCGCACGGCGCTGCACGCCGTCGTCGCCGACCGGGACGCCAACTCCGTGGGTCCGTGGCCCGAATACACCGGGGTGTGGCGGCAACCGTGGCTGCCGCTCTACCTCCAGTGGGAGGTCAAGTACTGCGCCACCCCGTACCGGAGTCCGGACACCACGCTCAACTGGGAGTTCGGCCCCGGCCGCGACGGCGACCCCGAACCCGACATCCACCGCTACCGCTGGAAGGGTACGAACGCGGCCGAGGGCGACGGGGACGGCGGCCGACGGTGGACCGCCTTCGGCGCGCGTGCCTTCGTCACCCCCTCCACCCGCTACGTACTGCGCGAGCAGGCGCGCCGACTCGCCGGCCACGCGCCGCCGGAGCTTGCCCGGCAACTACGGTACATGCGCGAGGAGTTGGAGACCCTGGATGTGCTCTCCCAGAGCCTCGACGGCTTCCACGACTGGCTCCTCCAGCAGGACGGCGCCGCCCAGGCCGTCACCGACGCGTCCGTCCTGGCCCTGGCCGGCGAGACCAACCACGTCCCCGACGGCGCGGAGGGTCATGGCACGCGGCGTTTCCAACCGGTACGGGCCGGCCAGTTCCACTTCATCGAACTGATCGTCGTCGACCGCTTCGGCCGGGTGTGCTCGCTGGTGCAGCCGGTCGGCAGCCAACCCATCCACTTTCCGCTCGTGCGGGCGGAGAGCGTGGTGCCCGATCGCGATCTGTTCCTCGACCCGCCCGGCCCGCAGCGCTTCGTGCAACTGCCGCCCCGGATCGGGCAACCGGCCCGGGTGCGGCTGGATCCCGTGCCGCTGCGGGTCGACGAGCCGCCTGCGGAGGTGGATGGGGCCGGGACCGGGGCCGTCGAGGTCGCGGGATCGGCCGGCGCCGAGACACCGGTGACCGGGTGGCTGCTGGTCAACCACCTCGACCGGACCCTCCTGGCGTACGGCCCCGACGGGGAGCCGTTGGGCGAACTGCGGGTGGTCCGCGACGTCGACAACATCCGTACCACTGCCTGGAATACGCTTCCGCACGCGCCGTTCCGCCACCCGGACGACGACGACTTCGCCGCCGCCTACCCGCACCTCGCGGCCTTCGCGCGCGGCCTGCTCCGCCACCAGCCGGCGGCGTTCGAGGCACTGACCGAGACGATCGACACCGCGCTCGACCACATCGTCGAGCCCGCGCCCGACGAGGACCGGTCCCCGGCACGGTTGATCGGTCGCCCCATCGCACTCGTCCGGGCCCGGCTCAACCTGGACCTGATGGGTGAGCCGCTGAGCGACCCGAGTTGGAAACGTGCGCTCGTGCCGGCGGGCGAGCCCTACCCCGACGAGCGTGAGTACCCCGACTACCGCGACTACCCGGACTATCGCTGGACCGTGCGCCTGGGCGATCCCGACCGGCTCTCCGACGGACTCATCGGCTACTTCGCCGCCGACGACCACGACCTGCGCACCCGGTACCACCGCTTCCACGCCGTCGACCCGAACGGTCCGGCCAACACGTACGTCACGGCGATCGGCACCGGCGCCCACCTCACCGTGCCGGCGCGGCCCGCCGATCGTCCCGCCACCCATCACCTGACCCTGCTGGCCTGCCCGCACACCGCCGTGCACGCCACCACCGACATCCTGCCCGTCGCCGAGGTCGGGGTGGACGCCGACACCACGCATCGGGCCCTGGCCCGGATCCGCGCCTCGTTCCGGCTCAACCCCCTGCTCGCCCCCGACCGCTTCGGCCCGCCCACCGCCTCGGCTTCCGCCGAGGCCGGCGCCGGGCATCCCGCCGCCGCGATGGTCGACGGCGACCCGAGTACCTCCTACGAGAGCGCCGAACCGCCGGTCGCCGGCGACTGGGTCGGCCTCGACCTGCACGTGGAACGGGAGGTGGAGGGCGTCGACATCCTCCTCGGCAGGGCCGACGGCAGTGGTATTCCGGCGGCGACCGAACTGGAGGCATCGGCGGATGGCGAGCAGTGGACCGTGTTGCGGGGCTACGGCCGGGTGGCCGAGATCCACCACGATGTGGAACCCCCGCTCGCCGTGCGCTTCCTGCGGCTGCGGTACACCGCCGTTGCCGACGAGCCGTGTGCGGTCCGGGAGTTCGGCGTGCGGGCCGAGCCGCCGGACAGCTCCCTCGTGATGCCCCGTCCCGCCGCCTGGCACGGCGAGTGGACCTGGGCCGAGCCGATCGTGGTGGACGGCACGGCCGACGGCGCGGCACTGCCGCACTGGGACGAGCACGTCATCCACAACGCGGACCCGTTGTCCCACCCCGACGCGCCCTTGCCGGTGGCCCGTTCGGGCTACCTCCAACTGCAACCGGCCGGGTCGGTGCGCAGGCGCGCTGCGGCGGCGGGCGGCGGGGGTTCGCCGGCTCCGACGGTGGCCCCGACGGCCGCACCGGTTGCCCCGGTCGAGGAAGGAAGTGCTTCGTGACCAGCCCCGATTCGGCGCTGCTGCTCCCGTACCGCTTGGAGCACACCCCGGCGCCGGCCACCCGACCCGAGGAGACGGCCCTCCACCGCGTCCGGCTCACCGTCGGCGACGACCCGGAGGGCCGCACCGCCTGGCCGGTGCGGTGCGCGCGGATCGCCCTCGCGCTCCCGACCGCCCCCGACGCGGTCGTACGGACCGGCGAACCCGTGATCCTGCGCACCCGACTGGACGTGCGACGCGGCCCCGGGCGCGGCCGACAGTGGCTGGTCGAAACCGGCACCACCGACCCGACCACCACCCTCCTCACCCTCACCCCCGCCGAACCGGCCGGTTTCGACGGCAGTTGGACCCTCACCCTCATCCTCGACATCAGCACCCCGCTCGGCACCCTGAGCCGGATCACCGAGGACACCGCGCCGGGTGACGGCCCCCCGCAGCGCCGCGCCGGGAACACCACCCTCACCACCGCCACCGCCACGCCGTCCGAGAGAGTTGGAGAGCCGTGACCACCGCCGCCCTTCCCATGCTGCTCCCGCCCGCCATGGTGCCCGAGCCGGGGACGCCGAACGTCTCGACGTTCGCCAAACCGGAGTACGCCAAACTGACCCTCACCTACGGCAAGGTGAAGTCGGGCGGCACCTGGCCCGTGCACTGCAAGTGGTTCAAGGTCCGGATCCCGACCGGCCGTCAGGCATCCGCGCTGACCAGCGAACCGGGACTGATCAAGTACGAGTTGACCGTCCCCGCCGGCAAGCGGCAGTGGACCGTGGACCGCGACACCCGCGACCCGAACCAGGTGATCTTCACGTGTTCGCCGCCGCCGGACGAGCCCGCCGCGTTCGACGGAACCTGGAGCGTCGTCCTGGAGTTGTGGGGCATCGAGGTCAACGGCGGAGTCGGCCCGGTCGACATCGTCTGGGAGGAATCGACGTCGACCACCGGAGCGACCGGCCGCTTCGAGGAGCGCGAGGGCCGAGGCGAAGTGCGCAAGCGCGACGACTCGTTCTACCTGCACAGCTTCCGACCGGCCACCGTCGCCATCGCCCGCAACACCAAGGCCACTCTCCTGTGGGACGGCACCCCACACGCGACGTACACCATGTACTACCGCAAGCCGGACGGCACCCAGGGCTCCGCCCCGGCGAGCAACGGCAGTTGGACCTCCCCGGTGGCCCTGGTCGACGACTCCAGCTTCACCCTCGAAGCCAAGATGGGCAACGAAGTCCGCTACCTCACCACATACATCAAGGTCAACACCCCGGACATCGCCGTCGCCAGCGTGGCGGCCCCGACCACCGCAGGCACCATCGCCGTCAAGAACACCCTGGCGCTCGAGGGCAAGGCCGGGCTGACCATCCCGCAGAACGGCGGCCAGATCACCGTCTTCGGCGCACTCACCGCGAAGGCCGGCCCGGCGGCAACCACGGGCGAACTCACCGCCAACGGCCCGCTCACCACGAACAGCACCATCACGGCCAAGGGCAACGTCACCATCGAGTCGGGCAAGTCCCTGACCGTCAATGGCAACGTCACCGTCGACCCCGGCGCCAACGGATACATCTGGCTCAAGACGGGCCGCCTGGACATCAAGGACACGGCCAACATGAACGTCTACGGCACCCTTGCCGTCATCAAGGTCAAGTCCACGATCAACGGCGCCTTCACGGTCGAGAACAGCATCAGCCAGACGTCGGGTTCGATCAGCACGACCGGCAACATCACGGCTACCGGCAACATCACCGCAGGCGGCAACCGGGTGCTTCGGGCGAATGACACGCTGCGCTTCATCAGCCACACGAACAGGCACCTCGAGGAGCGGGCAGGGGGTTCGCAGGAGTACCTGCCCGTCGAAACCTGCAAGACCCTCTACTTGAACTCCCGCTGGAAGACGATCCACGTCTCCTCGTCCCGCGCAGCCGAAGGAACACCCGAGGACGGCCAGGAACCCGTGGACGTCGAGCAGGAGAAGGAGATGCCGACCGCCGACACGGAGAGCTGACCGCCGGGGTCGGAGGATACGACGCGGGCCCGTCGGGATGGCCCGACGGGCCCGGAAGGCGCCGTGCGGTCAGACGCGTTGCCGCTCGATGACCGTCCTCGGCGCGGCGAGCGATTGGTCTCGGTCGCGATACCGGACCGGTTGCTCGGCTGCGGCCGTGTCGGCGATGGTGGCGGTGAGGCCGAAGTCGCGGACGGTGGGGCGTTGTTGGCCATCCCACCGGCGCCAGGCCGTCTCGACCTCGTCCCACAGGCGTCGTGGTCCGCTCTGGGGCTCGGGGCCGGTCGGGGATCAGGGTGCGCTCCAGGACGGCCGCGGCGATGTCCGGGGCAGTGGTGCAGGGCCGGGTGGGAGGTCGAGGTCGGTGGCGTTCGAGGCGAACCAGGAGTACAGCTCGCCCGGGTCCACCCGGTACAGGCCGGGCAGGGGTTCCACGGTGAGGTGGGGTGCCTGGGCGTAGGCGCTGAGTGCGGCGGTTTCGATGTGGGCGCGGGCAGGAATTCGATCGTCGGTGTGCCGGGATGTCGTGTTCCGCCGCGACTGCCCACGCGGAGGTGGTCGGCCGCCCTCCGGGCGGGGACCGACTGCCGGGTCCACGCCGGCGCCGTCGATGCCCGACCGGTTCCTCGGTGTGGCGGACCCTCGGGTGGTCGGGGTTGTCGGCGCGTCGGCGGGTTTTGTTGTATCGAAGAGGACAATATAGGGCGGGATTATTGGTTTTTGTATGTCCTTGTGCGTCTTTGTGGTCGCGGGTCGCTGGGTGGTGCCTCGTGTGCCGGTTGCGTCCTGTCGGTAGGTGTGGAGGGAAGCGGCTTGTCCACCTATCTGTTCCGGCTGGGGAAATGGGCGTTTCGGCGTCGGCGGTGGGTCGTGGGATTCTGGCTCGCGGTCGCGGTGGCCGCCATCGTCCTGGCCATGGTCAGCGGTGGCCAGACCAACGACAGCTTCACCATCCCGGGTACCGAGTCGCAGCGGACGACGGACCTGTTGGAGCAGAAGTTGCCGGCGCTCGGCGGCGCGCAGACCCAGGTGGTGTTCGCCGTGAAGAGCCCGGCCAAGGTTACCGACCAGGGCCCTCGCGCCGGCATCGAGGCGGCCGTCGCGCAATTGCGGACCGTGCCGCAAGTGGCCTCCGTGTCGGACCCGTTCACCGATCAGGGGGTCGCGCCCGACCAGCAGGTCGCGTTGGGCTGGGTGCAGTACACGGCGCAGCCGGCGGACGTCGAGAATTCCACCCTGGACAAACTCGAGGATGCCGTGGCGCCGGCCAAGCAGGCCGGTGTCCAGGTCGAGTACTCGGGCAGTGTGTATCCGGGCTGGCGGATCACCCCCTCCGAACTGCCCGAGCTGATCGGGCTGGCGATCGCGCTGATCATCCTGCTGATCACCTTCGGCGCGGTGGTCGCCGCCGGCGTGCCGATCGTCAACGCGATCATCGGCGTGGTGATCGCGCTGATGGGGGTGACCGCGCTCGCGTCGGTGGTGGACATCGCGTCGGCGTCCACGACGGTGGCACTGATGCTCGGTCTGTCCTGCGGGATCGACTACGGGCTGTTCATCCTGTTCCGGCACCGCAACAACCTGATCGCCGGCATGACGCCGGAGGAGTCCGCATCGCTGGCCCTGGGCACCGCCGGGAGTTCGGTGGTCTTCGCCGGGCTCACCGTGATCATCGCCCTGTGCGGGCTGGCCGTCGTGGGCATCCCGTTCCTGACCCTGATGGGACTGTGCGCGGCGGCGGCGGTGTCGGTCGCGCTGCTGATCGCGCTCACCCTGCTGCCGGCGATCCTGGGCTTCGCCGGTCCCAAGGTCGCCAAGTTCATCGACACCCGGCTGCGGCCCGGGCACCACGAGGAGGTCGCGCGGATCACCGCGACCGAGCCGGCCCGGACGTTCGGCGCGACCTGGGCGCGCTTCGTGGTGCGTTTCCGGATCCCGGTCCTGGTCCTCGGCGTCGGCCTGTTGCTCGTGCTGGCGATCCCGGCGGCGAGCATGGACCTGGGGCTGCCCAGCGCCGCGTCGCAGCCCGAGTCCTCCACCCAGCGCAAGGCGTACGACCTGACCGCGGAGAGCTTCGGGCCCGGCTTCAACGGGCCCCTCCTGGTGGTCGCCGACGGCCCCGTCGACCAGAGCGGCGTGCAGACGTTGGTGAACGCGCTGCGGCAACAACCGGACGTCGCGGCGGCGGGTCCACTCGCCGTGACCAACGAGGTGGCCGTGGTGCGGGTGATCCCGACCACCGGACCCAACTCCGACACCACCGCCGACCTGGTGCACCACATCCGGGACAACCGCGCGGCGATCGAGAACGGCGTCGGCGCGCCGATCCTGGTCGGCGGCAGCACCGCGTCCAACATCGACGTGTCCACGAAACTCTCCGACGCGCTGCCGGTGTTCCTGCTGGTGGTGGTCGGGCTGGCCTTCGTGCTGCTGACCTTCGCGTTTCGGACCATCCTGGTGCCGATCAAGTCGATCCTCGGCTTCCTGCTGTCGATCGGCGCGGCCTTCGGCGCGGAGGTCGCGATGTTCCAGTGGGGCTGGGGCCAGGACATCTTCGACATCACCCCCACCGAGACGATCAGCTTCCTGCCGATCCTGATGCTCGCGATCATCTTCGGCCTGTCCAGCGACTACGAGGTGTTCGTCGTCTCGCGGATCAAGGAGGACTACACCACCACGGGCGATGCCCGAGGCGCGGTCGCGCGCGGCACCGGGTTGTCGGCGCGGGTGGTGACGGCGGCGGCGCTGATCATGTTCTCGATCTTCGTGGCGTTCATGTTCACCGACGACCCGACCATCAAGGTGATCGGCTTCAGCTTCGCGGTCGGTGTCTTCCTGGACGCCTTCGTGGTCCGGCTCACCCTGGTCCCGGCGACGATGGCGATCGTCCGGGCCAAACTCTGGTATCACCCGCAGTGGTTCGCGAAATACGTCCCCGACCCGGACATCGAGGGCAAACGCCTGGAGGAACGGCTGGCCGGCCCCGCGCCGACGGGCGGCGCGGGGCACTGATCCGGGTCGAAATCGGGGCGTCGGCGTGGGGCCTCGGGTGCCGGGTGGCCGGGACGGTGATGCCGGTGCACCGAAGGAGGTCGAGCGGTGGACCGGGCCGCCGTACCTGTACACGAGGGCCGGTGTCCCACCGCCGTTCGATTCGGCCGAACCGGCGTTTCGCGGCCGGGGGATGGAGTCCGGCCGGCGTTGTCGACGGGCGGTCCAGGACGTAGATGTCGCGGGTGGTGCGCGGGCATCGAGACGCGCCAGGAGGAGGCCGCCTTTGAGGACGAAGTGCTCGCGTCCCTCGGGCGCGAGACAGCGTGCGGTACGGGAAGCGTTTGGAGGGCGTGTACGACCACGACCTCGTCGGTCGACGCCCCGTGCGGCGCGCGGGGTTGCGCTGTCGGTGTGGACGCGTCCGGCGCGCGGGCGATCGACCCTCAGGCTGACGATCCTCGGCCTCCACCAACAAAGCACCACCCGACCGGCGTTGATCGTCACCGGACCCGCTGCGGCCGGGCAGGCCACGGCCCTGCCCCACGTCGGACGCGCCTGCCCCTCGCCCTGGACCGTTCCGGGTTCGGTGGAGACTCGCGTACCGACCCCGCCGGCTCGCCCTCTGCGCCGCGCCGGGAAAGGCCGCCCCGGGCGGCGCGTCGGCTCGTGGCCGGGGCGCCGACCGGGGGCGGCCGGTCTTAGGTCAGGCCGAGCGCAGTGCGTCGGTGGGGGAGGCTTTCGCGGCGCGCAGTGCGGGGTAGATCCCGGCGATCGCGGCGACGACGACCGACACCGCGGGGCCCACGACAAGCGTGTAAAGGGGGATGGCCGCGGCCCAGTCCTGGGCGAGCGCGTACCCGTAGACGGCCAGGCTGCCGAGGAGCAGTCCGCCCATCCCGCCGAGGAAGCCCATCAGTACGGCTTCCAGGAGGAACTGCATGGCGATCTGGCCGCCGCGGGCGCCGAGGGCGCGGCGCAGGCCGATCTCGCCGCGGCGTTCCATCACGCCCACGACCATGGTGTTGGCGATGCCGACGCCGCCCACGAGAAGTGCCACGCCGGCGAGGGCGAGGACGAGCCCGGTGAGGGTGTTCTCCGTTTCGGCGCGGGCCGCGAGGAGGTCGGAGGGTCGGCTGACCGCGACTGTGTTCGGGCTGGCGGGGTTGGCGGTGGCCGCGGCCACGGACTGTACCTGCGGGACGCGTTCGGAGTACGACCGCAGGTAGACGGTGGCGGCGGTGCCGTCCGCGCCGAGGTGGGCGACCGCCTGTGGCCAGCCGACCAGTGCGCTGGTGCTCAGTTCGGGGGCGAGTTCGTTGGGGGTGAGGATGCCGGCGACCTTGTACCACTGGCCGCCCAGCCACACCCGCTCACCAGGACCGGTCACGGCGAGGCGTTGTGCGGCCTGGTCGCCGAGGACGGTGATCGGGAGGTTCTCGCTCGCGGCGTCGAGCCAGTGCCCGCTGGTGAGGGTGGCGCGCAGCACGTCGAGCAGGTTCAGGCGGGCGGCCAGCACCGTGATGCTGCCGGTCTGTTGCTCGGGCACCAGGTCGTTGCGGTAGATGTTCGCCTTGGTGGCGCCGGTGGCGGTGACCTGTTGTACCGGGCCGATGGTCGCGAGCATCTTCTCGGCGGTGGGCGGCAGCGGTACCGGTTTCTGGTCGGAGCCTTTGCCGGGGGCGACGGTGATCAGGTTGGAGCCGAGTTGGTCCAGTCGTTCCAGCAGGTGTTGTTGGTTGGAGTTGGAGATGCCGGTGACCGCGACGACGGCCGCGATGCCCAGCGCGATGCCGAGCGCCGACAGCGCGGAGCGCATCTTGCGGGTACGCGGGCCGATCATGCCCAGGCGCAGCAGGTCGGTGGGGCGTAGTCGGGTGCGGCGGCGTGGTGTGCTGTTCACAGGCCGGCTCCGGTGGGCTGGGGGGTGCGTTCGTCGAAGTCGATGCGGCCGTCGTGGATGCCGATCCGGCGGGGGAAGGAGGCGGCGAGTTCGCGGTCGTGGGTGATCACGACGACGGTGGTGCCGTCGGCGTTGAGGGTGCGGAGGAGGTCGACGACGGCGGTGCCGGAGACGCTGTCGAGTGCGCCGGTGGGTTCGTCGGCGAGCAGGAGTGCGGGGCGGCCGACGAGTGCGCGGGCGATCGCGACGCGTTGTTTCTCGCCGCCGGAGAGTTGGTCGGGGTGGTGGTCGAGGCGGTGGCCGAGTCCGACGGAGCGTAGTGCGTCGGCGGCCCGCGCGCGTCGTTCGGAGAATCCCGCGCCGCTGTAGAGGAGTCCGGTGGCGACGTTCTCGACGGTGCTGAGTCCGGCGAGGAGGAAGAACTGTTGGAAGACGAAGCCGATGCGGTGGGCGCGTAGTGCGGCGAGTTCGGCGTCGGACAGGTTCGACACGTCGCGGCCTTCGAAGCGCAGCGTTCCGGCGGTGGGTCGGTCGAGCGAGCCCAGCAGTGCGAGCAGGGTGGATTTGCCGGAGCCGGAGGGGCCGACGACGGCGAGGAGTTCGCCGGCGTCGATGGTCAGGTTCAGGCCGTGCAGGATGCGCAGCGGGGGTGAGCCGGGGTATTCCTTGACGATGCCGGAGAGTTCCAGGACGGGGGTGGGGGTTTCGGGTGGGGTGGGTGTCATGTGGGGATCGCCACCTGTGCCCCGGGTTGCACGTCGCCGGTGATCTGGGCTTTGGCGTCGGCGATCAGGCCGAGTCGGACCTTGACGAGTCGGGTGGTGGGGCCGTCGGCGACGCGGATGCCGTAGCCGCCGCCGTCCAGTGCCAGGAGCGCGGTGACCGGGACGATGAGCGCGTTGTCGGCGGTGTCGCCGACGACGTTGACGGTGACCGGGGACGGCCCGGCCTGTTGGGTCTTGTCCTGGCTGTCCAGCACGATCGTGACGGTGGTCTTGGTGTTCGGGCCGTCTGCGGAGCCACCGGACTTGTCGTCGCCGGCGGGGCCTCGGGCCAGGGAGCGGATGCGGCCCTCGACGGCGGTGCCGTCGGAGAGCTTGACGCGGACCTTTCCGTCGGGCTTGAAGCGGGAGACCTGGTTGTCCGCGGGTTGGGCGGTGACGACGAGGTCGGTGCGGGTGACGGTCATGATGGAGTCGCTGCCCACGGCCGAGCCGAGCTTGGCGCCGAGTTGCTGTATGCGCACGGACTCCTGGGCCAGCATGACGATGCCGCCCAGGGGGACGGTGCCGGTCTCCTTGACGCCCAGCGACTTCTGCCAGCGTTTGACGGCGATGACGGTGGCGGTGGTGAACTTTTGGTCGGCGGACAGGTCCAGGCCCTTGGCGTGGCCGAGTTTGATCAGGTTCTTCTTGAGTTGCTCGACGTCGGGGCCGTTGGGGACGTCGGGGCCCAGGTCGCGCCACATCGGGCGGTCGCCGGTCATCAGCACCACCGGTTGGCCGTCGACCTCGTACAGCTTGCCGCCGGTCTTGACGATCGCGCCGACGGCGGGCAGTGCGGTGATGGTGCCCTTGCCGGACGCCACGATGGGGGTGGGCGCGTCGAACGCGAGCGAGCCGGTGAGTTGGATGCTGGTGGACAACGATCCGTGTTCCACCGGAACGAAATCGTGGCGGACAGCGGTCTGCTTCGTCGTTGCGTTGTCGTGGTCCCAGGGGTGGGCCACCACGGCGACGCCGCCGCCGGCCAGCACGGCTACCACCAGCAGCGGGACGACGACCCTGCCGCGCCTGCGCGTGCGGCCGGGTCCGCGGTCGTCGCCGACCGGGGTGGGGGTGGGGGTTTCGGCGGTGTGGGTCACGGTCATTCGCCGATCGAGTAGCCGGCCATCGGGAACCGCGCGTCGCACGCGCGCGAGGCCGCGTCCCACTTGGTGGGGTCGAACACGGCGCGCGGGACGGTGACGATGGCGGTCTTGGGGTCGGGGTCGGGCATGTCGGTGTAGCCGTTCTTGCGGGCGCACTCGACCCACTTGCGGGACATCTCGACGAACTTGGTGTTGTCGGCCTGCTTGGCCTGTTTGATGCCGGGGACCTTCTCGTCACACAGCTTGGTCGCGGTCTCGAAGCCCGGTTCCAGGCCGGTATCGGTCTTCGCGGCGGGGAAGGCGATGTTGCCGTCCTTGTCCTGCGTGACGCCGACCTGGCCCTGCTTGTGCATGCAGTCCACCCACGCCTTGCGGACCGCGTTGTCGTCCTGCGGCTCGGCCCGGCCGGCCCCCTCGTCCCCGGCGACCTTGGGGGCCGAGTCGTCGGAGGAACAGCCGGCCACGGTCAGGATCGTGCCCGCCGCGGCGGCGACCAGCCCGACTCGTAGCGACCTGCGGCGCAGGATGGAAGTACGCATTCTCGATCTCCCTTGTGAACGTGGGGTGACGTGCACAGTTCTACGGAGGCCGCGGTTAACCGGCCGTGACCGCGCGCCTAACCGGCTGCTAACACCACGCCGGGCAGGCTTGGCCCTCGGGCCCGTGCGGCACAGCGGCGGTGGAGTGAGCGGAGCGGGACACATGCGGGTGTTGATCGTGGAGGACGAGCGGGAGCTGGCGGCCATGCTCGCCGATGGGCTGCGCGGCGAGGGCATGGTCTGCGACGTGGCCCACGACGGCCTCGAAGCGCTCCAACGCACGGCCGCCGCCGACTACGACGTGGTGATCCTGGACCGGGACCTGCCCGCGCTCGGCGGCGACGCGGTGTGCCGGGCACTGGGCTCCACCGGATATCCGGCCAGAATCCTGATGCTCACCGCCGCCGACAGCCTCTCCGACGTCGTCGAGGGCCTCGGGCACGGCGCCGACGACTACATGGCCAAGCCGTTCTCCTACCTCGAACTCGTCGCCCGCCTGCGCGCCCTCGGACGTCGCTCCTCCGGGAACCGCGCCGCGGTCGTGATCGGCAGGCGCGGCGTCAGCCTGGATACCGCACGCCGCGCCGCCGAACGCGACGGTCGCCCACTGAACCTCACCCCCAAGGAACTGGGCGTCCTGGAACTGCTGTTGCTCGCCGACGGCGCGCCGGTGTCCACCGAGGAGCTCCGCGACCGGCTGTGGGACACCGCCGTCGACCCCGCGACCACCGCGGTCCGCGTGACGGTACACGCGCTGCGCCGCAAGCTCGGCGAACCACCGCTGATCGCGCACGACGCGGGCTACGGATACCGGCTGTGAGCCGGCCCGGACGCGCGTCCCGTCACCCGTTCCGTCTCCCGTCCCGCCTCGCCCCCGACCGGCTGCCGCTGCGCGGCCGGCTGACCCTGGTCACCATGACGGTGTTCGCGGTCCTGGGCTGCGGGATGCTCGCGCTGAACTGGCTCAGCGCGCGCCAGCTCATCCAAGCCAACCGCAGCCTCGTCACACCGGCCAGATCGCTCTCCCCCGCGACGCCGGCACCGGTCCTGGGCCGAACGCCGCCGCCGGACGGCACCGAGCAGGTTCCGACCACGCCCGCGCAAGGCTTCGGAGACTTTCGGGACACCATCCTCGGCGACCTGCTGACCCGCTCCGCGTTGCTGCTCGCCGCGTTCACCGCGCTCGCCGCACTGCTCGCCTGGTGGGCGAGCCGCCGCTCGCTGGCCCGCCTCCACCAGGTGACCGCAACCGCCCGCCGGATCAGCGCCGACCGCAGCATGGACGAACGCCTGGCCCTGGACGGCCCGTACGACGAGATCCGCGAACTCGGCGACACCTTCGACGCCATGCTCGACCGCCTCGACCGAAGCTTCACCGCTCAACGACGCTTCACCGCGCACGCCTCACACGAACTGCGCACTCCCTTGACCATCCAACGCACCGCATTGGAGATCCCGCTCGCCCAGGGCCGCGTCCCGCCCGATCTACGCCCCGCCGTACAACGCGCGCTGGACGCCAACGCCCGCACCGAACGCCTGATCGCCGCACTGCTGACCCTGGCCCGCGGCGAGAGCGGCACGCTCAACCTGCGTCCGGTCGATCTGGCGGACGCCGCCGGGGCCGCGGTTCGGGATCTCGCCGACGAGGCCCGCGCGGCCGAAGTCCGGGTCACCCTCGCCACGATGGCCGCCCCGGTCGAGGGTGACCCCGCGCTGCTGCGGCAGGTCGCGCTCAACCTGCTGGCCAACGCGGTACGTCACAACCACCGCGACGGCACGGTGACGGTGACCACCGGCTCGGTGGGCGACACCGCCTTCCTGGAGGTCGCCAACACCGGACCGGTCCTGAACCCGGAAGAGATCCCGGCCCTGTTCGCGCCGTTCCACCAGGGCCGCGAACGCGGCACCGGATTCGGCCTCGGACTCGCCGTGGTCGAGGCCATCACCGCCACCCACCGCGGCGAGATCACCGCCACCGCCCGCACTGGCGGCGGACTGACCGTACGCGTGCGACTGCCCTCCTCACACGGGCCGGTCCGGTCGTGACCGGCTCTGTGGTCCGCCTCGCTCCGAGGGAAAAGGGCCGTCACCGGGACCTGTCGGAAACCCTCCCGATCGGCCGCGACAACACCTACCACGGACCGTGACGCGTATCCGGCGCCCAAGGCGAACGGCAAGCTTCGTCGTCTGGGGATCGCCTTCGCGCCGGACACTCGAAGAGGACGAGCACAGCGAGCGAACGGCCTACCAACCCCCGCCCGTCGGCTACGCCGCGTCCATGGACGACGAGCGCCTGTTCGGCAGGATTTCCTACTCGCCACCCCTGTCGGCGGCGGTGTCCGCCGGGCTGGTAGCGCCTTTTCGGATCGTGGTGGCGGAGGTGACCGCCCCGAGGTCCAGGCCGCCGCCGCGGCCGGCGGGAGCCGGCTCAACCGGCTCTCGACGCGGCCGGCGGACGTCGAGGCGTATCGGGGGGCGCGGTTGGCCGCGCTGCAAACCGGGCTGTTGAAACTCGCGTGGGAGCACGACCTGCGCCGCGTGTTGACGTTCCATCGGACGTGGCTCGCGAACCGACGCGCGCAGGACCGGCGCGGCGAACTCGCCGCCGGGCGCAGCGCGGCGCCGGCGCGCTGGTCGACGGCGAGCCGGTGGTGTGGCAGCGGCACCTGACCCACGCGGCCGAGGCCGGGGCGGCGGTGGCGGTGGCGGTGCCGGACGGGCCTCGGCCGAAGCGGACGCGCGAGCGGGCGTGGGCGATCGCGGTGGGCGCGGCGGCGGCGTAGCGGGTCCGGGCGGGGGCCTGGAGGCGCCGCGCGCCCACGTGGAGACGGTGGTGGCATTCGACGGGCGGCCGGAGGACGTCAGGTTGGGGGTGTGGGTGAGGACGAGCAGGAGCAGGCGGGCGAAGCCGGCGGCCGAGCGGATCGCGGAGTTGGACACGTTGGGGATGCGCCGGCCGTGAGGCGGCCGGGCCGGCCGGTGAGTGGATTGGGGTTGCTCACGATGAACCCCATACACAGCCTGCGCATGTTCGAGGGTGCATATCGGCCCCCGACCGGCCCGAACACCCGCGTGGACCCCGTCGTTTCCAAGGACGACGGGGAAGGCGACGTCCCAGGCGACACCCCAGGCGACGGGCAATCGGTCCGGCGAGCCGGTGTCGATTTCCGTAGTCGCGTGCACGGGTGAGCTGGGTCTTCGCTGCCGGGTGCAGGGGACTGTGAATCCCCGGACAGTCCGAAGTCGCGTGCATTACGGTCGTTTTGGCCGTAGTCGCGTTCGCGGCGGGAGGTTCAGGGAGGACGGACGGGCCGGTGACCGAGCGCGGCGTGTTGACCGCGCCCGCCGACGTGTGGGCGACAGCGATGCGGCAGGCGGAGGTGATCCGGCCGCTCGCGGCGCGGGACACGGTGGGCCTGGTGGACGCGGACGCGGTATCTGACGTGGCAGCGTCGTTCGGTGGCGACGGTGTGCCGGGAGGTCGAGCGCCGGTGTCGGATCCGGGGTCTGCCGGTTCCGTCGCGGGGCGCGGCGGCGCGGCGGATCATCGGGCTGGATCCGGTCGCCGTGACGACGGCGCGGGAGGGCGGCGAGGCGGCGCGCCCGCTGCGGTCGGCGGGTGGCGAACCGCCGGTGGTCACCGGGTTGTTGGAGCAGGTCCAGGTCGACCACACGCCGGTGGATGTGATCGTGGTGGACGAGCGGCATCGGCTGCCGGTCGGTCGGCCGTATCCGACGGCGGCGATCGACGTGGCGAGCCGGTGCGTGGTGGGCTTGGTGGTGACGGCTGAAGCGCCGCGTGTGAGGGATGTTCCGCAGCGCGGGTCGTGTGTGCGTGGTTGGCTGAGCGGCCGGGACTGCGCGGTGGTGGCCACCTAGGGCGATAGGGCGATGCTTGTGCGGTTTGTGGCTGGTCGTTACGGGTTGGTGCGTTTCGTGGGTCGAGGGGGGATGGGTGAAGTCTGGGAGGCCCGTGACCAGTTGATCGGACGGCGGGTGGCGGTCAAACTGCTCCCACAGGACGGGCGCGGCACACCCGACTCCGCGTCGTCCTTCCGCGAAGCGCGCACGGCCGGGGCACTCAACCACCCCGGGGTGGTCACCGTGCACGACGTCGGTCAGGACGAGGCCGACGGGTCGCTGTTCCTGGTGATGGAGTACCTCGACGGGCGGGACCTGGCAAGCGTGTTGCGCACGGACGGCCCGCCGCCGGTCGCGACCGGGGTCGAGTGGGCCGCGCAGATCGCCGCCGCGCTCGCGCGCGCCCACGACGCCGGAATCGTCCACCGGGACCTGAAGCCCGCCAACCTGATGCTCACCGCCGAGGGGCGGATCAAGGTCCTCGACTTCGGCATCGCCCGGTTCGCGGAGTCGGCGGCGATGTCGAGCCAGGTGATGGGGACGCTCGCGTACATGGCGCCCGAACGGTTCGACGGGAACCCCGGCGACGCCCGCTCCGACCTGTACTCGTTCGGCTGTGTGCTGTACGAACTGTTCACCGGCCGGCTCCCGTTCGAGGTGGCCGGCCCGGTGCCGATCATGAACGCCCACCTCAACACCAAGCCCGGTCCGCCCGGGGAGCACCGGCCCGGCGTACCTCCGGCAATCGACGACCTGGTCCTCGCGCTGCTCGCCAAGAACCCGGACAGGCGCCCCGGCAACGCGCAGGAGGTTCTGGAACGCCTGCGTTCACCGTCCGGCGCCGCCACGACCGTTCCGCGCATTCCGCAGAGGCGCCGCCCCCTGTCACGGCGCGGGTTCGTCGTAGGAGCGCTCGGGGTGGCCGGCGCCACGGCGGCCGGCGGCGCCGCCTGGAGCCTCTGGCCGCAGGCGGGCACCACGAGCGATGCACTGACCGACGACGTCACCACCGGAATCGCGTTCAGCGGCGACGGCCGCACGCTGGTGTCGATTCATCTCGGCGTGGTCCGGCTCTGGGACGTGGACTCCAGAAAGCTGCTGGCCAAGGTTGAGGGAGACCACGGCGACGAAGCCCGGCCGGTGGTTCTCCCTGACGGCCGGCAGTTCGCCATCCCCGCCAGGAGCCGCGACCGGATCACCCTGTACGACATCCGCACCGGCAGCGTTGCGGACGCCGCCTACGGGATCTCCGACCACACGGACCTGTCGTCCTTCGCAGCCGACCCCGACATCTCGTGCCTGGCGGTCAGCCCGGACGGCGCGCTCATCGCCATCGGCACGGTCGTCGACGGGCCCGTGCTCGCGGACACCACCAGCCGCAAGGTCGTCGCCCACCTGGTTCCGCAAGAGCTCCCCGGCAACCGCGCGGTGCGCGGCGTGACCGAGCTGGCGTTCAGTCCGGACGGGAAGCGCCTTGCCGTCACGGGCAGCATGCCTCCTCGGGACAAGGACTGGATCACCATGCCGGAGTACGGCTGCGCGGTATGGGACGTCGCCGAACGCCGCCCGCTGCTCAAACTCACCCCGGAAATATCGTACGCGGTGGCGTACAACCCGGGCGGGGACACCGTCACCACCGCGGGGGAGACGGGCGTGCGGCTGTGGGACGCAGACACCGGCGCCCTCAAGGCAACGATCATCGGAGAGCGGACCAACGCAGTGGCCTACAGCCCGGACGGCAGGACACTGCTGACCGGAGGCCTGACCGGCGCACGACTGTGGGACGTCGCCACCCGCCGCGTCGACCGCACACTGTCCGCCAACGAGGTCCACCGAGTGGCGTTCAGCCCGGACGGCCAAGCCGTCGCGAGTGCCGCGTACGAATGCCGGCTGTGGCGGCTCGACGACGGTTCACGCGATGCCCGGTCGGCCGCGTCGCGAGCGTGAAGACCACACGCCAACCCGTGCGCAGCCGACTGTGGACATCCGTGCAGGCGACTGCGGAACCCGACAGTCGGGTCGGGGGGTTCGTGTTCGGTGGAGTGAGATTCGAAGTGAGATCGAGGGGGTGTCGGTGGAGGTGGCTGGGTCTGGTTGCCGGAGCCGAGACGGCTGAAGGCCCGGCGGAGCGCTTCCTGGTCGGCGTGTTCGCGGCCGGTGCGTTCGAGGGCGGTGTGGGTGTGGGCGGTCGGGCGGGCCCGGTTGCGGAAGTTGCCGTGGGCGCCGTGTTGGTCCGCGTATGCGATGTCGGCCGGGTCGGCGTCGGCCCGGATGGGGTGGTAGAGCGGGATGACGTCCTGGATCTCGTCGGGGGTGAGGCGGGTGAGGCGTTGCCGGATGAAGATCCCGGGGGACGGCATCGGCTGCTTGCGCAGGGTCTGGTGGCAGCCTTCTCCTCCCACGGGTCGTCCCGGAGGTAGCGGACGTATTCCAGCAGGGAGCCGCTGAGCCACTGTGCCTCGTCCAGGACGAGGGTGCGGGGTGGGTGGCGAGTTCGGTCTTGAGAACTTGGTCGAACTCGCTGGCGTAGCACGAGGGTTGGTCCGGGACTTCGAGGGCGGTGAACAGTTCCTGGCGCACCGTGCGGAGGGTGGGGCGGGCGTGGAAGGTGATGCGGCGGATGTCCTGGTCGGGTTCGAGTTCGCGCAGGCAACCGGTGACCGCCACCGTCTTGCCGAGGCCGGCTCCGCCGTGGATGCGGGTCATGGCGCGGGCGGCGATGGTGTCGGCGAGGTTCTCGCGCACGGTGAGCAGGGCGCGGGTGGTCACCAGACGTGCGTCGGGGAGGGCGACGTACTGGTCGGTGGGCGCGGGTGGCAGGCGGGGGTCATGGGGTGTCCTCTTGGGTGGGGCGGGTGCCGGGTCGCGGGTGCGGGCCTTGAGCGTGTCGGGGGTGGCCCGGTCGGCCGGGGGTGGCCCGGTCGGCCGGGGGCGGCGCGGGTGGGATCAGGTCGGGCAGGGCCGGTGCGGCCGGGTCGCCCTCGTGGTGTTGGGCCGGTTCTCGGTCACCCTCGTGGGCGGTGACGGCGTCCGGGCGGCGGGCGTTGGCGGGAAGCGTGGCGGGGGCGAAGCCGAGCTGTTCGGCGGCTTTGGCCTCGGTACGCAGGCGGCGACCGCCACACGCGCGCGGGTGACACCACCCGCTTCCCCCACCGCGAGCAGACGCCGCACCACCAGCGACCGCAAACACCGCCGTATCCGAGGAACCCGCGGCAGGACGTACCGAAACCGAAGAACGATCCCTCGCCATACCGGCAACCACACCCGCACCACCGGGCCCCGACACAGGAACGGGCAACACCATGACAGAACAACCCGCTTGGGCCGAGTACCCGACGTCAGTCGATAGTCACACCTGTAACAGTCGAAACGATCACGGTCATCCACACCCCGACCAGCAAACAAACACCCACACCACGCATCAACCCGACTGACGACCAACCCCGCCACCACGACGCACACTCACACGCCAGTTCACCCGGCCTCGAGTCCGCCCATGATCAGGCCGGTCAGCGCGCCTACCACTTGTTCCACCGAGGCCCGTCCGCGGTTCAGTTCGGTGGCGAGCGCCTCGGCCGCACCCAATACGCCGGCACAGCACAGCCGGAGGGCGTCGGGCTCGAGGTGTGTGTACGGCCGCAGCGCGGTGGCCATCAGGTCCGTGTAGTTGTCGGTCATCTCCTGTCCGCCCGTCTCCATGTCCGGATAGCCCTTCAGCGCCGCGGAAACGGCGTTGAGTTCCGGCATGTCGGTGGCGCAGGCGAAGTACGCGGCGCCGATGACGCGGGCGACCTCCTCGGCGACGGGCACTGCGTCCCGCAGTGCCCGGGTGACCGAGGCCCGGTGGCGTTCGTCGAGGCGCCGGTAGAGCGCGAGCAGCAGGCCGGGGCGGGTGCCGAAGTGGTCGTACACGATCGGCCTGCTGACGCCCGCGGCCTCGGCGAGGGTGACCAGCGTGAGCCCGTCGGCGCCCCGGGTGCGCACGATCGCCGCGGCGGTGTCGAGCAACTGTTCCCGCCTGGCCTGCTTGGACAGGCGGGTCGGTGTGGTCCCCATGGTCCTCCCTTGCTGTCTCCTCCCAGGCTATGCTACAAAACGTAGGTTACAAAATGTAGGTTAGCCGCTGCAAAAGGAGACTCACCATGGGACGGCCCGACTCGGTTCTGATCCTGGGCGGTTCGGGGCAGGCAGGCGCGGGCGCCGCCGCCGTGCTGCGCCGATGGCACCCGGAACTGCCCCTGTCGATCGCGGGCCGCGACCTCGGCCGCGCGCGGCGGGTCGCCGACGAACTCGGCGCGGCCACGGCCGTGACCGTCGACCTGCGACGCGGGGATCTGGGTCTGCCGACCGACGGAGGATATCTGGCGGTCGTCGCCGCGCTGTGGGACAACCGATTGCAGGGGCTGCGGTTCGCGCAGGAGCGCGGGTTGCCCTACCTGAGCATCTCCAGCGGCCTGGTGGACATCGCACCGGAGATCGTTGCGAGCGCCCAACGGCCGGGCGGTACACCGGTTTTGGTAGCGAGTCACTTCTGCGCGGGAATCGGTGTTCTGGCGACGCTGTACGCCACCAGGGAGTTCGAACGGATCGACACGATCCGGATCGGTGCCGTCCTGGACGAATCGGACGCCGGCGGCCCCGCGGGGCTGGCGGATCTGGAGCGATGGGCCATCGCCACCTCGGCCGGACTGGTACGCCGTGACGGCGTGTTCACGTGGGTGGCCGAACCCGATGCACGGACGGATGTACCGGGTACCGACGGGATCCTCGTGCCCGGCCAGAGCATTGCCATCCTCGACGTGCCGAGTCTCGCCCTGGCGACGGGAGCGCCGAACGTCCGCTTCGACCTCGCCATCGGCGAGTCCGCGCGTCGGCGACGCGGCGGCCCCGCCTCCGTCGAGGTCCGGATCGACGTCGAGGGAACCGGCCCAGGAGGGCAACCGCGCAGCCTGCACCGCTACCTCGTCCATCCGGAAGGGCAGCGGCCGCTGACCGCACTGGGCATCGCCCTCGGTGTCGAGCGACTGCTCGGGCTGCGCGGCGAAGCCGTAGTACCGCCGGGCGTCCACACCCCCGAGGCGCTGCTCGACGCGTCCTACGCGGCCGAGCGTTTGGAGGAGATCGGCGCCGAGTTCGTCGACGCGCCCGGCGACGAATGAACGCCTGCCACCGCAGTGACGGATGCTCGGCGATGGCTGGTCCCGCCGGTCGGTCGATGCCTTCGATGATGCGGAAGTCGCGTTCACAGCCGTCAGGGAGGGCCGCCGGCGCCTCCCGGTATGCCTCGCTCTCGTATGCCGCGACGGCCTGACGGATCGCGGTCACCGCGATACCGGAAACCTACCAAGCCCGGCGCGCTCGGCCTTCTCTGCCGGGTTGGCGCCGTTCAGGTTCTTCTGGCCATTCCGCCCGAGATCAGGATGTGGGACGTTTCCAGATCCTGCGGGGCGATGGGGCTGGTGGGGCGCCACAGCGCGGTGGAGACCACTCCGGGATGGACCATCTCCATACCGTCGAAGTACCTTTCGATCTCCTGTTGTGTTCGGAAGCGTCCGCTTCCCAGGCTCTCCTGCATGACTGCTTCCAGGCGGTCGATGCGTGCATCCCCCGGACGTCTGAGGAAGTGGGACAGGAACAGGTAACTGCCGGGTGTCATGAGGGATTTGTACTTCTCGACGAGTGAGTCGGGGTGTTCCTCGTCGCCGAGGTGGTGGACGACGGAGAGCATCAACCAGGCCACAGGTTTCGAGAGGTCGATGAGCTTCGTGAACTCCGGTGCGGAGACAACGTCTTCCGGCGAGCGGAAGTCGGCCCGGACGACCGCGGTGCGTGGATGGTCGGCCAGGATGGCCCGTCCGTGGGCCAGGACGATGGGATCGTGGTCGACGTAGACAACCGAGCACCGGGGGTCGATCGTGTGGGCCACCTGGTGGGTGTTGTCGGCGGTGGGCAGTCCGGACCCCAGATCCACGAATTGCATGACCCCGGTCCCGGCCAGGAATCGCACTCCTCGCGCCAGGAACTCGCGGTGGATCGGGGCCGTGCGCGCGGCGTCCGGGGCGATGGCCAGGAGACGATTCCCCACCTCCCGATCCGAGGCGAAGTTGTCCTTGCCCCCCAGGAGATAGTCGTACACCCGGGCCACGCTCGGTACGGCGACGTCGATCTCGGAACTCCCCGCCGCTTTTGCCTGGTTCGCCATCCATGGCCCCCGGACGATCGAGTGACATGCGCCGTGCACGGTCCGAACAACGTCCTACGGACGTTGCCCAACCGTCGGAAAGTTATCAGACGATCACGCAAATTACGGCGGGTCGAGCGCAACGCGCGCAGCAGCCCCTTCGTGCGTCACGGGCACGCCGCAGGCGACGTTTACGTGTCTGCTCGGCGGAAGACGCCGATCAATTCCCGTTGTCGAGCAGCCCGAATCCGTCGGGGAACCGCTCGATGAACTCGCGACGAGCCGGATCAGGGTCCGCATCGGCGATCGCAGCGATCACATCGAGCAATTCTGCTCGCTGATCCGCGGACAGTCGGCCGAGCAGGTGTCCCACGCCTTCCAACAGTTCCACGGCATCGTCCGGATCCATGCATTCGTCGTCACTGCCCTCCACGAAGCGAACAACGTCGATCAGCGCCTCGGTCAAGGCGCGCGTCAGGGACGGGTACGGGGGCATTCGATCGACTCCATCAGTGGGAAGGACAGCGCTTCCTGTCGGCGTGGCCGAACGTCGCTGCACCACAAACGCCGACGCCGCCGGCCGGCGCTGGTCACGGAGTGTCGGCGCACAGCGTCACGTGACGCAGCGTCGTGTAGGCGAAACAGCCATGCCATGGGTCCACCATCGAGACCGGGCGGGCGAACTGCACATAGGAAGAGTCCCCATCCAGCACTCCTCTGAGGATTTCGCCTTCTTCGCCTCCGGCCCGCTGAGCGGTGCGGGTGCAGGCCATCAGTGCGGCGCCGACCGCCGGGTGGGACGGGCCGTGGGAATCGGCGGGCCAGTCGATGGGTCGTACCCCCTTCGGTCCCAGCCAGGCGGCCAGGACGTCCGCCTTGCGTGAAGTGGCCGGCGAGCTCGGCCGCAGCCGATCCCTCGTCGGAGGACCGGCTGCCCTCCCCGCTCCAGGAGCAGGGCGTGCGCAGGCCCCAGGCCGTAGAACACCTCGCTCAGTCGCCGATCGATCCCGCCTCCGGCATGGATGTCGACGTCGAGGATGCTCTGGTGCTCCGGGCTCAGGAACAGTTCCCGGAACCCGCGCAGCTTGTAGCCGCTGTGCGAGCACGATCCCTCGGGCCGCTCCGACTGTATCTGGGCCCCGGCCAAGCTGATTCCGTCCCTCTGCGTGGCCACTTCACAGAAATGATGTTGTCGGTGATCTTCACTGGTGAAAGTGAAATTGCCGTTGATTGACGGTCATCGGCCTGAGTTCCTTGCTGTTTTGGCCTGGGGTTCGGCCAACCGGAGGGTGGACAGCGATCGCGACGGGTTCTTGGTCCGGACGGGAGATCCCGGCGGCGCGGATTCGCACGGGTAGGCGATCCCCGTGGTATGGCAGGGTACGAGAACGGGAAGCTACAGGAATCCGCTCCTGTGTTCAGCTGATCTCGTGAGGCTCTTCCTCGCCGCCGGCGGCGGTGTAGACGTCCTCGTTCTGGATGCCCGCCAGGTGGTTTGTCGCGGAGGGCTCGGCAGCTGCGGGCGGCTCCGGAGACCTTGTGACGAGGACGATCCGAACCCCGTCCCTCGAGGTGGCTGCGCCGGCGGGGCGGGGACCGGGGGTCGGGGCCGGCGACGCGAGGCCCCTGCCGGGCGGCCGCGCGTTGGGAGGCGCAACGGGAGGGGTGCTCGGTGGGCGGTGTCCGGGTTGCGGTGGCGGGGCCTTCGGGTCGCGCTCCGAAGCGGTGGGTCGTGCTTCGGCGGCCGGAGTCCAGCGGACCGGCGCGGTATCGACGGGCTCGTCCTCGGTGGTGGGCGGGAACGGGCGCGGCGGCGGGGGTGGTTCCGCCGGTGCGGGTGGTACGACGCCCAGGGCGGGCCAGGTGTCGCGGACCTCGTCCAGGAAGGCGCGGTGGTCGGTGCCGTGTGCGTACGCGGCCGCGTGCAGGGCGTCGAGGGCGGCCCGCAGGGAGTCCGGGTCGGCGGCACCGAGCAACGCCGGTAGGGCGCACGCCTGTTGGAGCGCGTTGTGGGTGGTGCCGTCCGGGAGGGTGATCGTGGTGTGTGGCACGTTCGGGTCCTCGAACAGGCGCCGCCACAGTTCGGCCGGGTCGTCGAACGGCGCGGGCAGCGGCGTACCCGCGTCGAGTGCCGCCAACGCGGGGGCGATCCAGTCGACGTCGGCGAGTCCCGCCAGGGCATAGGCGCGATGTGCCGCCCAGCGGGCGATCGCGCGTTGTGTCCCGTCGTCGACGCGCGCGATCGCGTGGACCAGGTGCACGTCGAGCATGCGCATCCCGTGTACGTTCCCGCTCACCCGCCGCAACCGCTCGGTCGGCAACCGGCCCGCCCACTGGCGCAGTTCGTACTCCCGGACACGCTCCGCACTCTCGCGGGCCGGTTCCTCGCGGGCCGCGCGCGCTGCCGCGGCCCGCTCGTCGGGCGTCGGCGGTGGTGGCCGGTCCCGGGCGATCCTGTTCCAGTAGGCCGCCTGGTCGCTGGTCTGCCTGATCACGCGGTCCGGTTCCGCGGGCGCCGGCCAGAACTGCAGGAGGTAGTGGTCGACCGGCTGTTCGCCCGTGAAGACCACGCCGTGGGCGTTGGCCTCGTCCATCCCCGTCGCGCAGTAGCGCACGCGATGGTCGACCGGGTCGAGTTCGAACTCGCACGCGTCCGCGTCGCCCCACTGCGCGAGCCGCACGGTGCGGGTCTGCGGGGTGAACGGTGCCTCGACCACGTCCTCCCACCGCCCGTCGACCGCGGGTGGGCCGTCGTGGACCTCGATGGTCAGCCCTACGCTGCCGGTGTGCATACCGGTGGTCAGGAACAGATACCCCTCCACGGCGGCGCCGCACAGGCCGTTGATCTGCCCCGCCCGATGGTCCTCCTCGATCGCCGACCACTGTGCGCGGCTGTCGATGTACATCTGCATGTACGCCACGTGCACCGAACCCTCGAACACCGTCCGCACGAACACTCCCCCTATACGTCACCCGTCGTGTGTCCCCGACCCGGGCCTCCGAGCGTCATGCTGCCGGATGGCACGGACAACACGAGCACGGCGTCCGTCACCGCATGACCGCCCGCAACCGCGTCCGGCGCGCCCGCCGCAACCTGTCCTCCCCACTGGGCCCCACCTACCTGGGCGTGGCGAAGGCTGCTTGTTGCTGCGGAAGCGGAGCGCACGGGTCGGGTCGGGTCAGGTCAGGTCGGGTCAGGCCTCGTCGTCGAGCCGGAATGTGTCCGTTGGGTCCGGCTTGACGGTCCGCCAGATCGGCAGGTCGATGGGTCGCCCATCGCGGAGTTGGAACATCCCGGCCCCGATCCGCGCGTCCGGGTGCGCGGAGGCCGCGCGGGCGAAGGCGGCGCGGTCGTCAAAGAGATGGGACGCGTCCGCGAACGCCGCCCGAGTGGCCGCCTCGATGGCGGTGACCTCCGCCTCGGCGCAGGTAAGCGCATAGGCGACGTGGCGCGGGTCGCGGTCGGCGAAGCGCTGCATGCCGAGGTAGCGCCAGATGTCCCGTTCGGTCACCCCGGTCAGGATCTGATGCAGCCGTACGTATTCGGCGAACTTGAGCTTGACTCGCCGGCCCGAGGTGTGACGCAGCACCCAGCCCTCGGCCGTCGTCCCGGTGATGGCCGTGCCGTCCGGCAGGCGGTTCTCGGCGGCAGCGCGGGCCAGTTCGGCGAGTGAGGCGACGGGCCGGGAACGAACCACGCGCCCGCCGAGGGCGATCCAGTCGTCCGTGTGCGCGGCGAGGGGTTGTTCGGTGTCGTCGGGGCCGAGTACGGCGAGCAGGACGAGGGTGCGCTCGGAGCCGTTGTCGACCACGATGCGGTTGTCGGGATGGATGATCTCGGTGACGTAGCCCAGCGCCGGCTCGAGCGCGTCGGTGTCCCGCTCGTCCAGCCACTCCTGGGCCCATGCGGCCTGCCGGGAGACGAACGCCCCCTTGGACGCGGCTCGCCAACGGCCGGCGTAGTGGAACACCTGGCCCAGCGAGCCGTCCTCCTTGTCGAACGCCTCGAATCCGTCGTCAGGCAGCGCGGGGGCGTAGGCCGCGCCGAGGTCGTGTTCCGCGAGGCCGAAGAACTTCGGCAGACAGGGCCCGATGATCCGATCGGTGCCATCCTCCACGATCAGTCCGCGGCAGCGCAGCGTCACCGGTGTCCATCGCCGCTCGAACACGCAGGTCCGGGTGTAGGTGTAGATCGACAACGGCAGTTGCGGATGCCGCCGACGTGCCACCAGACCATGTTCGACTGCATCCGTCAGGTCGTCGGGATGGAACAGGGCACTCACGGTGGCGGGTTCACTCATGCGGCGGCAGCGTAGCCGGAACCCACAAGTGACTTCGCCGGATTTTCCCGCCCTCGCGTCCGACGCTCGGGAAGCCCCGCCGAACTACGGGATGGGGCGGTGGCACCACGTTCGCCGAGCTCACCCTCGCGGTCCTGCACGGGGCACAGGCCACCACCGTGACCTCGACCGAGGGCCGCATGGCCCTGGCAAAGGCGAACGGCCTTTCCACCGCGGACCGCAGACGGTTCCCTGACATCGCCTTCGACGAATGGCAAGGCGCGAACCCGTTTTACAGTCCCGTGGAATCTCACCCGCCGAATCCTCGACTCACTGGATGTGCGGAGCAGATGACCTGATGCTCGATACAGGCCGGTCCGGGAAAGGCATGGCCGGTGGATGCGGGCGTGCCGGACGACCTGCACGACGCCGGGGCGGGCCGTCGAGCCGGACGCTCGGGGAGCCGTCCGGCTCGACGGCGGTTCAGGCACCGGTCGAGCGACGGGTGAATCGCAGTGTGACCAGCTCGAAGGGGCGCAACTTCAGGCGGATGGCGCCGTCCGCCTCAAGTTCGGGTCCCTCACTGTCGGCGACTCGGCGCTCCAACAGGTCGCAGATGGCGACCCCGGCATGGGGGAATCCCGCCGTCAGGCGCGTTTCGGCCCGGCCGCCTCGGGCCTCGTAGACCCGCACGACGACGTCGCCGCTCGTGTCGTCGGCGAGCTTGACGGCGCTGACGATCACGGCGGCGTTGTCCATGCCCACCAGCGGCGCGACCTCCGTGTCGCCCGGTATGCGGCGCTCGGGCAGGTTGATCGCCCAACCTTCGCGGACCGCGTCACCGATGACGGCGCCGGGCACCAGCGCGTGCCGGAAGCGGTGCATTCCCTGGTCGGTCTCCGGGTCGGGGAAACGCGGCGCGCGCAGGAGCGAGGCTCGCACCGTGGTGGTGGTGCCGTGGTCCTCACGCACGGTCCGCGTGACGTCGTGGCCGTAGGTCGAGTCGTTGACCAGTGCCACGCCCCAACCCGGTTCGTCGAAATACAGGAAACGGTGGTTGCATGCCTCGAATTTGGCGTGCTCCCAGCTCGTGTTCGTGTGTGTCGGTCGGTGGAGGTGTCCGAACTGCGTCTCGGAGGCGTAGCGTTCGGTGTGGATGTCGAGGGGGAATGCCAACTTGAGGAACTTCTCGGTCTCGTGCCAGTCGACCTCGGTCTCGATGTCCAGGCGCTTGGCGCCGGCGGTGAGTGTGAGCGTCTGGACGGCCTTCGAGGATCCGAACGAACGGTCCACACGGACCGTGACGGCCTCGTCCGTGTCCTGGTTGATCGTCACCTCGTCGGCGTCGGTCAGGTCGGTCACGGTGTTCCGGTAGAACTTGTCGACGTCCCACGCGTCCCACATGTTCGGGAAGTCGGGGTGCAGTTGGAGCAGGTTGCCGGGCTGTCGGGGGGCCAGCGACTCCCGCCCGGCGGCGATGTCGTAGACCGACGTCACCAGTCCGCGCTGGTCCACGGTCACTCGGATCAGTCCGTTGTCCAGCACGAATGAGCCGTCGTCGCGCGTCGAGAGACTGCACCCGGTCGACCTGCCCGCGGCCCGGGTACCGGCTCCGGGAGCGACACCGCCGCGCGTGTGCGGTGCGGCGTTGAACACGATGACGTCGCCGGCGGCCGGATCGCCGGCCAACGCACGCTGTGCCGCATCGATGATGGCGTGGAGGTCGGCGGCGACCACCGCGTATGTCGCCTCCGCCTCGCGGTGCACCCACGCGATCGACGAGCCCGGCAGAATGTCGTGGAACTGATGCAGCAGCACCGTTTTCCAGATGCGGTCCAGAGCCTGGTACGGGTAGGCGTAACCGGTTCGTACCGCGGCGGTCGCGGCCCACAGTTCGGCCTCGTGCAGCAGGTGTTCGCTGCGTCGGTTGCCCTGCTTGGTCTTGGCCTGGCTGGTCAGCGTGGCACGGTGCAGTTCCAGGTACAGTTCCCCGACCCACACAGGCGGGTTCGCGTACTCGGCCTCCGCTTTGGCGAAGAAGTCCGCGGGTTTTTCCCAGGCGACCTTGGCGGACCCCTCCAGGTCACGCATCCGGGCGGCTTTCGCGATCATCTCCCGGGTGGTGCCGCCCCCGCCGTCGCCCCAGCCGGTCGGGGCCATCGAGTGCCTGGCGACACCCTTGTCCTTGAAGTTGCGTGCCGCGTGCGCTATTTCGCGGCCGTGCATCGAGCAGTTGTAGGTGTCGATCGGCGGGAAGTGCGTGAAGATTCGTGTTCCGTCGATTCCCTCCCACAGGAACGTGTGGTGGGGGAACTTGTTGATCTGGCTCCATGAAATCTTTTGGGTCAGCAGCCATTTGCTGCCTGCGGCCTTGATGATTTGCGGCAGTCCGCCGGCGAACCCGAACGTGTCGGGCAGCCATACCTCGTCGTTCTCGATGCCGAACTCGTCCAGGAAGAATCGTTTGCCGTGTACGAACTGCCGCGCCATGGCCTCGGAGCCGGGCATGTTCGTGTCCGACTCGACCCACATGCCACCGGTCGGCACGAAACGGCCGGCGGCGACCGCCTTCTTCACGCGGGCGTACACCTCCGGTCGGTGCACCTTGACGAACTCGTACTGGGCGGCCTGCGACATCGTGTAGACGAAGTCCGGTTCGTCATCCAACAGTGCGGTCATGTTCGCTGTCGTCCGGGCGACCTTGCGCACCGTCTCCCGGAGCGGCCACAACCAGGCCGAGTCGATGTGCGCGTGACCCACTGCGCTCAGCCGGTGCGCCGACGCGGTGGCCGGCACCGACAGGGCCTCCGCGAGCTGCGACCGTGCCGCGGCGGCCGTGCCGTTCACATCCTGCAGATCGATCGCGTCCAACGACCGCTCGATCGCCCGCACGATCTCGTATCGACGCCCGGCGTCCTTGGGCAGTTCCAGCATGAGTTCCCCGAGCACCTCGAGATCCTGCACCAGGTTCCACACGTCCTGGTCGAACACTGCGAGGTCGATCCGCCGCAGCCGATACTGCGGCTCGTCCCCGGAGGTCTCCTTCTCGCCGAGCAGGGTCGGCAGGAAGGGGTGGTAGTCGAGCACGACCGGGTTGGATGCGGCCTCGACATGCAGCAACACCTCTTCCCCACCGACCGCCGGCGCAGCGATCCGTACCCACTGATTGCGCGGATTGAGGCCCTTGACCGGGGTACCGTCCGGCCGGTAGACGAGGCCCTCGCACTGGAATCCGGGCATGTTCTTGTCGAAGCCCAAATCGATCAGCGCCTCGACGGTCTTCCCGGCCCATGCGGTGGGCACGGTCCCGGAAACCGTCAGCCAACTCGTCCCCCAGGGCGCGCCCCACTTCGCTCCGGTTTCGATGGGGGTTCGCGGTGCGGCCAGCCCCTCGGCCACCGGCACCGGCTCGCCGGGCGCGACCCAGATTCCGATCCGGAGAGGCACCGACTCGGGGTAGATCGCGGGTACGACGCGCTCTTCCAGGACGCGCTTGAGGCGGCTTTCGATCAAAGACCGGTCATCATGCATCGCTGCGGCTCCAGAATCGGTGGCGGCTGTGTGGCCGGGGATGGGCGGGTGAAAAAGCGTCCGGCGGCGGGTCGGCGACGGTCAACATGCCGTGACCTCTCCCACCCTCACGATTTCGGTGATCCCTCGGGCGTCCAGGTGGGTCTGATCCCCGACACGTTCGGCCAGCACGGTGGTGGGCCGCACGCCCTCTTCGGCCAGGCGCATGAACGCTTCGAAGTACGCGCCCCCGGGGCCGCAGGTCGAGCGCGTGGTCACGGTGTCGGGGAGGTCGAGGACGAGGGCGGTGGTACGCGGTTGCGGCTCGTGGCCCCGCCGGCGCACCTCGTCGACGATCTTGGCGATCTCCAGACCGGCCGGCTTCGGCTCCTGGTGGTGCGTCAGCAGTCCGAGGCTGTATTCCACCTCGGGAAAGTCCGCCAACGCGCGGTCGATGTCGTGCGAGCACCACCACGTGACACCCCACAGGTCTTCGCAGTCCAGCGCGTTCTCGATGGTCTTGCGGGTGAAGTCGGCGGCATCTGCGGCCGCTATGTGAGGCGCCGGGGCACCGACCTCCTGCAGCCACACCGGCCGGTGTACATCGGCCGACCATGCCTTCGACAATTCGATCAGGTACGCGGCGTGCTGGTTCGACGCCGTCGACTTCGCGCCGTAGCGCTGCGCGGTTCCGTTGAAAACCCAGGAATGGACCGCCGTGGCGGCGCCGATGCGGGCCGAGTGGGCCGGGGTGAAGGGATGGTCGTCCAGGTACCAGGCCGCGTCGTAGGAGCAGTGCAGGTGGAACCGGCCCGGTGCTCCGGTCTCGCATGCCTCGAGCATGCGCTCCAGCCATGCCGCGGCCTGCTCGGAGCTGATCCGGTCCGGGTCCGGGTGCGGGTCGCCGGAGAATTGGTTGGTCTCGTTGCCCAGCGTCATGCCGAGGAAGTTGGGACGGTGGGCCAGGGCCGCTGCCAGGGTCCGCAGATACTCCTCCTCGCCGGAGAGCGCCTGCGGGTCGGTGAACATGTTGCGCCGGTGCCATGTCCGGAGCCACGAGGGCTGGAAGTCGAAGCTGGACAGATGTCCCTGGAGTCCGTCCACGCTCACGTCGAGCCCACACTCGCCGGCCGCTTCTGCCAGCGCCACCAATTGCTCGACGGCGCGCGGCCGGATCAGCGTCCGGTTCGGCTGGAACAGCGGCCATAGGGGGAAGACCCGGATGTGGTCCATCCCCAGCGCGCTGATCGCGTCCAGATCCGCGCGCACGGCGTCCGGATCGAAGTCCAACCAGTGGTGGAACCAGCCGACGCTGGGGGTGTAGTTGACACCGAAGCGCGGTGTCGTCGAAGTGGCCGCGGGAGTCGGCGCGGTGGGGGCTGTGGGCCTCGTGGACCCTGGGGAGACGTGCCGGGGCTCGGGCATGGGCGCGAAGCTTCCTCCGTGCAAGGGGCGGTGTGGCCGCCGGGGTGATGGGCGAAAACCCGCGCGGTACCTGGCTCAGCCCTTCACGGCGCCCTCCCCGACGCCCTTGAAGAAGAGCCGTTGCAGGCAGACGAACAGGACGAGGATGGGCACCAGCGCGATCATCGCGCCGGCCGCGATGGTCCGCGGATCGGCGGAGAAGGTGCTTTTCAGGTAGGACAGGCCGACGGTGAGCGTCAGATTGGACGGTGTCTGCAGAACCAGCAATGGCCACAGGAAGTCGTCCCATGCGCCGATGAACGTCAGGATCGCGATCACGGCCAGCGTGCCCTTGACGTTCGGCAGACCGACGAAACGGATCCGCTGCAGGACGGTCGCGCCGTCGATGACCGCGGCCTCGTCGATGTCCTGGGGGATCGACAGGAAGGCGTTGCGCATCAGCAATACGTTGAGCGCGCCGATCATGCCGGGCAGGGCCACCCCCAGCAGCGAGTCCCCCAGGCCCAGGCGGGTGATGGTCTGGAACTGGGAGATGATCGTGACCTCGGCCGGAAGCAGCAGGGCGGACAGGAACAACCCGAACACCAATCCCCGGCCCCGGAACCGCAGCCGGGCCAGGGCGAATCCGGCGAAGGTGGCTCCGACCAGATTCCCGGCCACGCAAAGGATGGCGACCACAAGGGAGTTGGCGGCGAAGTGCCAGACCGGGATCGTACGGGCGACCTCGCCGTAGTTGTCGAATGTCGGGTGGTGCGGCACGAACTGCGGCGTGGCCGCGTAGACGTCCTCGCTCTTGCTCTTGAGCGAGGTCGACAGCTCCCACAACAGCGGTCCGATCGTGATGAGCGTGGCGAACAGCAGTGTCGTGTAGCGGGCCACCAGGCCGGCCGGGGTACTGCGGCCGAGGGCGCGGGAGCGCCGGCCCCGCCGGCGGCGGCCCACCGGACCGGCGAACTTCGGGCGGCTCCCGGATTCGGTGGCGCGGCCAACGACCGCGCCGTTGACGTGATCGGCGTGGTCGGCCCGATCCGCGTGCTCGTGGACGGTGCTCAGCGCTCTGCCCTCCGGTTGAGCAGGACCAGAAGTGCCATCGGCCCGATGGTGATCACGAACAACAGGACGCTGAGCGCGGAGGCGTATCCCACGCGGCCGTCGCTGCCGGACACGGACTGCTGGATCAACATGACGACGGAGACGTCCCGGCCACCGACGCCCCCGGTCCTGCCGCCGAGGATGTACAGCTCGGTGAAGACCCGCATGGCCGACACCGTGACGAGCATCGATGCCAGCAGCATGGTGCCTCGGACCCCGGGGACGGTGACGGACCAAAACCGCCGTACCGCTCCCGCGCCGTCGACCGCGGCCGCCTCGTGCAGCTCGCGGCGCACGTGTCCCAGCGCCGACAGGTAGAGGATCATGTAGTAGCCGAGGCCCTTCCAGACCGTCAGGGCGATGGCGCTGAACAGCAGCAGCCACCTGCCGGTCAGGAACGGGATCGCGGAGTGGATCACATCTGCCTGCTGCGCCAGTCCGTTGGCGATTCCGCGGTCGTCCAGGAGCCACTGCCAGATGAGTGCGACGACCACGGCCGAGGCGATCACGGGGAAGTACAGGACGGTTCTGAAGAACGCCATGAACGGCAGGTTTCGCTCCACCAGCAACGCGAGAAGCAGCGGCAGCATGGTGAGCAGCGGAACGCAAACCGCGACGTAGACAAGGCAGTTGACCAAGGCGTCCCGCAACTGCGGGTCGTCCAGTATTCGGTGGTAGTTGCGCAGTCCGACGAAGTGCCCGCCGGTCAGGGTGTGGACGTTGGTGAAGGACAGCACCCCGGTGTTGACCGCCGGCCACAGGCTGAACAGGGCCAGGAACGCGAACGCGGGGAGAACCAGCAGCCATGGCGTGTACCAGCGGTGGGGCCTCATGATCTCCTCATGGGTCCGGGACCGCCGACGGGCAAGCGGGAACGCACCCGCCGACGGCACATGGGGGCGGGTGTCAGTCGCTGAGCAGTTGGTTCGCTTTGGTGACGGCGTTGTCGAGCGCCTGCTTGGACGATTGCTTCCCGGTCATCGCGAGTGCGATCTGCTGGTTGAGGTAGGTGTTCATCGCGTCCGTCCACCCGGGAGGCGTGAAGTTCACGGCGTGCTGCATGCCCTGGTATGCGAGGGCCGTGGCGTCGCCTTGGGGTGTGCCGTCGCTCCTGCTGTACACCGGGTCGGCGGCCGCGGCGGCGGTGCCGGGGAGGTAACCCTGGGCCAGCTTGACGAAGGCCGTCTGGTTGGCGTTGTCCGTCACGAACCTGGCGAACGCCAGCGCCAGCGGCAGGTTCTTGCTCTTCGCGGCGACGGAGATGCCCTGCACGTACAGCGGTGGGGTGTTCAGGGCCGGCGAGGGGACGACCTGGGCGGCGAGTGTGGGGTTGGTCTGCGCGAGGCTGTCGATGTAGTTGCCGGCGCCCGTGGTCCACGCCACCTGTTGCTTGGAGAACAGCGTCGAGTTGCCCTCGTAGGTGTCGGTGAGCACGTTGGACGGCAAGTAGCCCGCTTGGAACGCCTCGGTATACCGGTCCAGCATCGCCTGCGCGCCGGGGGTGCTGAAGTCGAACCTCTTCCCGTCGGCGGTCATCAGTTTCGTACCGGAGTCGACGATGTCGGAGAGGCCGGGCGAGCGGCTCATCAGGAAGTCCTTGCCGCCGGACCTGTCATGCATGATCTTTGCCTGGGCGAGCAGGTCTTCGAAGGTCTTCGGCGGCTTCGTGGGATCGAGCCCGTTGCGGGTGAGCATGGTCTTGTTCCAGTAGCTGACGTCCGTGCCGAGGTACCAGGGCAGTCCGTAGGTGGCGTTCGCGAAGTCGGGGAACGTGTAGGCGTCCAGACCGCTCTTGACGTAATCGGCGGAGAGTGTGGGCACGTTCTTGGTCAGGTCGAGCAGTGCGCCCACCTTGGCCATCGAATGTGCGATGTCGGGCGGCAGGTTGACGACGTCCGGCAGGCTGCCGCTGGTCACCTGGCTGCTGACCTTGGTCGAGTATCCGTCGCCCGGCTGGTCGATCCAGTTGATGGTGGTACCGGGGTGCTTCGTCTGGAAGTCCGCGATGAGCGCGGTGAAGTAGGGCGTGAACTTGTCGTTCTTCAGCGACCAGGTCTGGAACGTCACGGAGCCCTTGAGCGGGGTGTCCGTGGCAACGGTCTTGTGGTCGGCCTGCTTGTCGCCGCCGCCGACACCGCAACCGGCCAGGGGCAGCAGAACCGCGACCGCGGCGAGCGCCCCCGCGAACTTGAGTCTGAAGTGCATGAGCGCCAACTTTCTCGTCGAACCGAAAGGGCGGTGCATGGGGATGCCGGGCCGTGCCCGAAGAACGCCGTAGAAAGCGCCGACCGCAACCGGACGCAGGTTTTACGAGGCGAACCGGGTGGCGAACTAAAGCGCTATAGCCGGTGAACGAAACTATGGAACGACCCCGGAATACATGTCAAGACGCGGCCGTGGAAGATCCCGTCTCGCCGACACGTGGGGACCATGCCGTGACGCACGTGCAGCCCCGCCGCGGATCCCCGTCCCGGAACATGCGAAGCCCGTACGGCGACGAGCCCGGGGGATCGCGCCGATTCGCGCCGAGCCGATCCCCCGGGCCGCCGGACGCACCGGGGACAGGCACCGCAGGAGCACCGATCGGGCCCCGGCCGGCACAGGACCCGGGGCGGGCTGGGCCCCCAGTCAACCGCGCGGTCGGACCCGCCGCGCTTCGGCGGGCGCTGCCGTGCTGCCGCGGGCCACCAGGGTGGGCAGGGGATCCGGGACCACGCTCGCCGGGCCGCCGTCCAGCAGGCGCAGGAGCTGCTCCGTCGCATGGCGGCCGTAGGCCGCGGTGTCGCGGACCAGAGAGGTCAGCGGTGGATGCGCGGTACGGCACAGGACGGAGTCGTCCCAGGCGACGATGGACAGGTCCCGCGGGACCACGAGCCCGCCCTCGACCGCGACCGCAAGGCCCGCCATGGCCAGTATGTCGTTGTCGTAGACGATCGCCGTCGGGGGCCGCGGTGCCTCGAGGGCCCTGCGGGTGACCTCGGCGCCCTCGGCCTCGGAGTAGTCCGTGGGCACCGAGGTGACGTCGACCGACCCCAACCGGGCCGCCTCCGCCCGAAGCGAATCCACCCGGCGCCGAGTGTGCACGAGTGCGGGCAGGCCCGCGATGTGCAGAATTCGGCGATGACCGAGCCCGTGCAGGTGTCCGACGATCGATGCCATCGCGGCCGCGTCGTCAGCCCATACCGTGGAGATGCCCGGATAGGCCGGCGTGTGCGTGGCGAGCGCTCCGATGACGACGGCCGGCAGGCCGAGTTCGTCGAGCAGCCGCGGGCGCGGGTCGTCCAGTCTCGGATCGACGACGAGCAGACCGTCCACCCGGCGCTCCGCCCACCACCGGCGGTAGACCGCGCACTCCTCGGCCACGTCCTCCACCACCTGGAAGAGCAGTCCCAGGTGGCGCACGGCAAGCGACTCCTGGATACCGGAGACGAGTCGCAGAAAGAAGGACTCCACTTCGAGCGTCCGCGCGGGCCGAGCCAGGACCAGGCCCACGGTGGCCGAACCCTCGCCGGACAGCGCCCTGGCCGCGGTGCTGGCCCGCCAACCGAGCTCCTCGGCCACTCGTCGAACCCGGTCACGGGTCGTGGGTGAGACCCCGGGACGGTCGTTGAGCGCGAAGGAGACCGCGCTCTCCGACACCCCCGCCCGCCGGGCGATGTCCTTCATCGTGGGACGGCGGGTCGGCCTCCGGCGACCGGGCTCCGGCGGGTCCGTGGCATCCATGGCGCGAAGCCTACCCCAGCCGTGTCGCCCGGGTAATGCGCTTGATCCAGTGTGTACTAAAGCGAATTAGTTGAGCGGCCTACCCATCCCCACCTCGCCTGTTGTCGGCATCGGCGAATTGGTGCGAAAGAAACCGTTGACAGCCCCGGTGGCAGCCGTCAATCTGACGTTCGGCTCATCCGCATCATCCCGGCGGCCCCGCCGGGTTCCCCGGAATCGGTGGCGTCCTCGGCTCCGCCGGCCGCAAGAGGTGCCGTGCGCAACCCGGGGCCGCCGGATCTCCCGCACCCGACGCCGTCAGCGCGTCGACGAGAATGAGGGGGCAGGGCCGACATGGAGCCTGGACCGCCGGAGCCACCCGGTCAATCGCGGTGGTCGGACGCGGAGTTCGATCGATTGGTGACGTTCGCGCGGGGCGCGCGCCCGGCCGGCGGCGGGTTCGACCGGCTGGACGACGTGGGTGTTGCCTCGTCCGACAACACCGTGCACACCTGGATCACCACGCGGATGACCCATGTGACCGTCCTGGGCACCCACGACCCCGCCACCTTCCTGCACCCGAACCTGCTGACACAGGTACCGGCCGAGGCGTCCCTGGCTTCGGCCCTGACCTGCGCCCGCCCGGGCGCCGGCCCGCCGACCGTGACCGACGTGGCGGTCCACCGCCCGTGAGCACCCTTCGACCAGGGGGTCGGACGACGCCTTCCCCCTTCGGTGCGGCGCGCCCGGAACCCGACCGGGCGACGCGACACCACCGGCTCACTCGGCGCTTCCGAACAGGTCGGGCGCCGACTCCTACGACGGGAGATCGATCGACCATGTCGAAACTGCTACGGCGCAGAATGCGGACAGCCGCGCTCGCGCTCTCGACCATCGCGGCTCTCACATTCGGCGCGACCGCCCCGACCGGCGCGGCAGCGGCCCCCGCCCCCGCCCCCATGAAGCAGGGGCCGACCTCGGTGGCGTACGTCGAGGTGAACGATCAGAGCATGCTGAACGTGGGCAAATACACCCTCGCCAACAGCGGCGGCAACGTCTTCGACGTAGCCGTGATCTTCGCAGCGAACATCAACTACGACACGGAAACGAAGTCGGCCTATCTGTACTTCAACGAAAACGTGCAGCGCGTTCTCGACAATGTTGCCACCGAGGTCCGACCGTTGCAGCGCAAGGGCATCAAGGTCGTCCTCTCGGTGCTCGGCAACCACCAGGGCGCGGGCTTCGCCAACTTCCCCTCGCAGCAGGCGGCTTCGGCGTTCGCGACACAGCTGTCGGACGCCGTGACCAGGTACGGCCTGGACGGCATCGACTTCGACGACGAGTACGCCGAGTACGGCAACAACGGCACCGGTCGGCCCAACAGCAGCT
The DNA here is from genome assembly GCF_042754105.1 of Embleya sp. NPDC059237. NCBI lineage: Bacteria > Bacillati > Actinomycetota > Actinomycetes > Kitasatosporales > Streptomycetaceae > Embleya > Embleya sp. NPDC059237. Next base: position 98,667 of record NZ_JBHZAE010000013.1, read on the forward strand.
CGTTCGTGCACGTGGTGACGGCGCTGCGGGCGAACATGCCGAACAAGATCATCAGCCTCTACAACATCGGCCCGTCCGCGTCGCGCCTGTCCTACGGCGGCGTCGACGTCTCCTCCAAGTTCGACTACGCCTGGAACCCCTACTACGGCACCTGGCGGGTCCCCGGTATCGCGCTGCCGAAGTCGAAGCTGTCACCGGCGGCCGTCGAGATCGGCGGAACCTCGCAGGGCACGGCCGCCGGCCTCGCCCGCCGCACCGTCCGCGAGGGGTATGGCGTGTTTCTCACGTACAACCTCGACGGCACCGATCGCAGCGCCGATGTCTCCGCGTTCACCAGGGAGTTGTACGGCACCGACGCCCTCTACACGCCGTAGGGCAACCGCGCTTCCCGGCGCATGGTGCACTCTCGGGGCTCGTCGCTTCCGATAGGGGACGATTCGCGCAAGCCGCGCCCGTGACAGCGATGTCGGGGCGCGGCCCGGCACGGCTCCTCACCTCTGTTGATCATGCGCTTTTCCATGCCTCACCTCTGCACCGCACCGTCCTACCGGGCGGGGGCCTCTCCGGCGGCTTCGCCGCGAGCCGTGTGGCGCACCGCCACATCCGGAGACGGTCCTCGGAGAACCAGCCCTCCCAGGGCACTCGTCCAGTCTCCGCCGGGAGCCGTACCGGGTTCGACGAAATCGCCCGCGGCGGACGAGAACGACCGTCCGCTGCGGGCGACACGGAGTGTGGGTCAGGTCGCCACCGCAGGCTTTCCGCAGGGTATTCGGGTCGAATGCGCCGTCGGCGTGTTGGTGCCTGCCGGGCGCCATCCCTCTCGTCTCCCGTTCGTCGGGGCCGGCCGGCTGCCAGACTGGGGCGGTGACTACGGCGAAATCGGCGGCATCGCAGGGGCTTCCGGCGTCGAGGCTGGGCAGGAAGTTCACGCTGCTGTGGTCGGCCTCGTCGGTCTCCGCCGTGGGTGACGGCATGCGGGACGCGGCCCTGCCCTTGTTGGCCGCCACGGTGTCGTCGTCACCGAGCGCCGTGGCGTTGGTGACGGTGGCCGGAACGCTGCCCTGGCTGGTGATGTCCTTGGTGGGGGGTGTCCTGGCCGACCGGTTCGACCGGCGGCGCCTGATGTGGCAGGTCGACCTGGTGCGCGCCGTGGTGGTCCTGGGCTTCGCCGCGTGGGTGCTGGTCGCGAGCCCGCCGTTGGTGGTGCCGGCCCTGCTGGCCTTCGTGCTCGGGTGCGGCGAGACGGTCTTCGTCAACGCGTCCACGTCCACCCTGCCGGATGTGGTGCGGCCCGAGCAACTCGAGGCCGCCAACGGTCGTCTGGAGGGCGGTCTCATCGTCGGCGGACACTTCGCCGGCCCGCTGCTGGGCTCCGCCCTGTTCGTTGTCGGCGCGGGGTACCCGTTCGCCGTGGACGGCGTCTCCTTCGTCCTGGCCGCCGCCCTGGTGGCCGCGTTGGGTCGGTCGAGCGCGAGCACGCCGTCACCTCGTCGCCCGGTGGCGGCGGACATCCGCGAGGGCGTTCGCTGGACCTGGAGGCACCGCGGGATCCGGCTGCTGGCCATCGTGGCAGCGGTGGCGTCGATGGCTTTCTATCTGGCGGTCACCATGCTGGTGCTGCTGTTGACGAAGACCCTGGGGGCATCGCCCGTGGCGTACGGCATGGTGTTGGCCTCGGGTGCCGTCGGCGGAGCGTTGGCCGGCGTCACCTCGGGCCGGCTGCGCGACCGCCTCGGCCTGACGTCCAGAATCGGTCTGTCCTTCTTCCTGATGGGAGCCTCACTGCTGGGTCTGGGGATCGGCTCCTCCGTGGCCTTGGCGGCCGTCCTGTATGCCGTGGCCAGTTTCGGTGTGGTGACCTGGAACGTGCAGGTGGTCTCCCTCAGGCAACGGGTCGTACCGCGTCGGCTTCTCGGTCGGGTCAACAGCTGTTACCTGTTGCTGAGCCGTCTGGGGATCCTGGTCGGCGCCGGACTCGGCGGCTGGCTCGGTTCCGCGTTCTCCGTGCGCACCCCCGTCGTTCTCGGCGGTGTCGTCCTGCTCACGTCCCTCGTCGTGGTCCCCGGGTTGGCCAGTCTCGAGGCGGTGCGAAGCCGACCCGCCGGACTCGACGGCACAGCCGATCCGGACCCGGATCCGGATCCGGATCCGGTCGACGATCCGACGCTCCCCCGGTGACCGGGCACCGCTTTCCGCAGGGCCGGGCGCGGCTCCCACCGCGCCCGTCCACGGTCACCGAACGACCGCGTACGCCTGTTGCCCACGCGGACTCGCCGCCGCCAGCACGCCGCCGTGCGAGTCCGGGCCCGTGGCACACACCTTGCCCAAGGTCATCGGCGCGACCGTCTGCACCTCGTGGCAGCGCCGGCGAAGCTCGGTCAGGACGGCCGGATCGAACCCGTCCTGCTCCAAGACCGCGGCCAGTGGCCGCGCCTGGCGGGGCGTGAACGAGCTCGGTACGTGATCGGTGTGGAAGGTCGCCGCTTCCACCGCCTGCTGGGGGCTCATGCCGAAGTCGACGTGGTTGACGAAGAAGTTCAGGGTCCACTGGTCCTGTTGGTCGCCCCCGGGCGTACCGAAGGCCAGGTAGGGCGCGCCGTCCCGGAGCGCCAAGGTCGGACTGAGCGTCGTACGCGGCCGTTTGCCGGGAGCGACGGAGTTGTTGTGTTCCTCGTCCAACCAGGCCATCTGGCCTCGGGTGCCCAGCGCAAATCCGAGACCGGGGACCACCGGCGAGCTCTTGAGCCACCCGCCGCTGGGGGTGGCGACCACCATGTTGCCGTCGCGATCGGTCGCACTCACGCAGCACGTGTCGCCCTTCGCCGCCGTCCGCTGCAGGACGGTCGGGATGCCGTCGGCCAACTGCCGCAGCCAGTCCGGGTCGCCGGAGGAGGCGGACACGTCCAGTACCGGGGGAATCCACGGCTTTCGACCGTCGGGGGAGCCGGGGCGCAGGACATCGGACGCCTCGGCTCCGATCAGGGTCCGGCGGGCCGCCGCGTAGGCGGGGTCGAGGAGGCCGGCCAGCGGCACGTCGGCGTGCTCCGGGTCGCCGTACCACGCCTCCCGGTCCGCGAAGGCCAACTTGGCGGACTCGATCACGGTGTGCACGTGGTCCGCGCTCCCGAAGCCCATCGCGTTGATGTCGAAGCCCTCCAGCAGGGCCAGTTGCTGGAGGAAGACCGGGCCTTGGGACCAGGGACCCGCCTTGTGCACGCTGTGACCGCGGTAGTCGAGGGTCACGGTGGCCTCGACGGGTACTCGCCAGCCGGCCAGGTCGTCGCCGGTGAGCAAGCCGCCGTTGTGCCGGCCGGTGGAGTCGATCGGCTCCTCGGTCGCCATGAACCGGTCGACGGCCTCGGCGACGAATCCCTCGTAGAAGGCCGAGATCGCGGCGTCCGCCTGTGCCTCGCGCGTTCGTCCGCCGGCCGTGGCCTCGGCGAGGATACGGCGATACGTCCGGGCCAGCGCCGGATTGCGCATCCGGGCACCGGGCGCGGGAGCCGCGCCGTGGTGCAGATAGGTACGGCCGGACTCGGTCCACTCGTCGCGGAAGAGCGGCGCCATCACCTCGATCATCGCGGCGGTTTTGGGCAGCAGCGGATATCCGTCCTCGGCGTAGCCGATCGCGGGCTCCAGCACGTCCTGTACCGTCAGCCGGCCGAAGTCGCGCAGCAGGCGCATCCAGGCGCCGAAGGCCCCGGGCACGGTGGCCGCCAGCAGGCCGGAGCCGGGTATCACCGCCAGCCCGCGCCGGCGAAACGCCTCGGGCGTCGCCTGCCGCGGCATCGGGCCCTGTCCGCAGACGACCTGGGTGGACCCGGTCGCCGCGTCGTAGACCATGATCGGGACGTCTCCGCCGGGGCCGTTGAGATGCGGCTCCACCACCTGGATGACCAGGGCCGCGGCGGTGGCGGCGTCGAACGCGTTCCCGCCGCGATCGAACATCGCCACGCCCGCCGCCGAAGCGAGCCAGTGCGTGGAGGAGACCGCGCACGCGGTGCCGTGCAGTTCCGGACGATGCAGCACGAGACGTCCTTCCGGGGGGTCGGTCAAGGGGATTCGACGGGGTCCGCGAGGTGTCCGGAGGCGACCGGTGTCACCCGGCCGGTCACGCTGCCTCGCACCACGAGGCCGTTCTCGACCGTCACGGTGCACTCGAGCAGTGCGGGGCGGCCCGCCTCGGCTCCCTGGCGGACCGTGTATCCGTGCTCGCCGTTCGTGGCGGGCAGTCGGCCGGCGACGATCAGCCACCCGCCCAGGGCCATGGCCACCGGTCCGCAGGCGGGGTCCTCGGGGATGCCGAAGCCGGGGGCGAACAGCCGGGCCCGGGCGAGGCGATCGGCCGGGTCCCAGGTGAACAGGCACAGAGCCGGCAGAGCGACGTCACGCATGTGCGCGTAGTCGGGTCGGGCCCGGGCGATCGCGCCGGCGCGGACCGGGAGCACCGCGAAGCCCCCGCCGAAGCCCGCCAGTCGCGGCCCGCCGTCGCCGTCCGTATCGGCGAGGTCTGCCTCGGTCAGCCCCACCGCGTCGAGCAGTGGTTGCCGATCCAGCGGCTCGCCGCGCACCGGCCCGCTCGCGTGCAGGGTGGCGCGGTCGGCCCGCGCCGCGAGCACCTGGCGTCCGGTGCCACATTCCTGCACCAGCCGGCCGGTGGGAACGCGGCCCAACCGGGCCAGCGTGGCGGCGGTCCCCACGCCGGAATGCGCGCCGTGCGGTGATTCGGCGTCCGGACCGAAGACGCGCACCCGGTACGACGCGTGGGGCGAGGTCGCGGGGAGGACGAAGGCGGTTTCCGCGGCGCCGAGTTCCGCCGCGACGCACTGCATCACGGCGGACGACAGTCCCGTCGCGTCGGGGACCACGGCCAGGGCGCTGCCCGTGAAGGGACGGTCGGTGAACATGTTGACGAGCTCGTAGCCGATCATCGTGTGCCCGTCGACGTGAAGAGCTTGCCGGCGATCCGCTCCACGACCTCGGGACTGCCCTGGTAGGGGAAGTCGGCTCGGGGCCAATGGACGACCAGGTCGGTGAAGCCGATGTCCGCGAACAGGCCGCAGGCGTCCTCGTAGGCGTCCACCGAATCGATCACGCCGGTGATCATCGCGCCGGTGACGACCAGGCGGCGCACCGTCGAGGGGTCGCGGCCGATGTCCGCGCACGCCGCGTCGAGGGCGTGCGCCTGTGCGCGAAGCTTCGCGATCGCCGGTGCGTAGCCGCTCGGTTCACCCCAGCCGGGGTCGCCGGCCGTCACCCAGATGTCGGCGTGGCGAGCCGCCAGCCGGATACCTCTGGGGCCGGTCGCGGCGATGGCCAGGGGCAGGCGCGGGCGCTGGACGCAGCCCGGCACCATGAAGGCGCCGTGGGCTTCGAACCAGGCACCCCGGTGGTCGGTCACCCGTCGGCGCAGCAGCAGGTCGGTCATTTCGACGAACTCCGCGAAACGGTCGTGGCGTTCGGCCGGGGACGGCGGTGTGTGGCCCAGCACCCGGTCGTCGTGGCCTCCGGCGCCGGCGCCGAGTCCGCAGATCAGCCGGCCGTCCGAGATGTCGTCGAGGGTCATCAATTCCTTGGCGAAGGTCACCGGGTGCCGGTAGGACGCGCCGGCGACCATCGTCCCGAGTCCGATCCGGGAGGTGGCCTCGGCCGCGGCCGCCAGCGTGGGGACGGCGCCGAACCAGGGCTTTTCGCGCAACCATCGCCACATCAGGTGGTCGTAGGTCCACGCGTGGTCGAAGCCGAGTTCCTCGGCGCGCGTCCACAGTCGCCGCGCGTGCGACCAGCGCTGCTCGGGCAGCAGGATCACCCCGTGCCGCATGGCGCTCACGAGGCGGTCATCTCCTTGGCCACCCGGGCCGCGGAGAAGCCGGCGGCCAGACCGGCGACGCGAAAGAGCGAGGGGGTCAGATCGTCCTCGCACTCCACGATGTCGGGGTGTCGCATCTCCGCCAATGTCTCGTCCCGGCTCTCCGGCGACCCCGGGTACAGGCCGTTCGTGGCGAGGTCCATCACGATGGCCTTGTTGCGCCGCAGCAATTGCACCAGGATCTCCTGCCGCGTGGTCGGCGCCCGCAGGGTCAGGAAGTAGCAGTCGAAGATCCCTTCCCACATGCGGGGCTGGTTGGCGTCGCGTTGCGCGACCGACTGCTGGAGCAGCGACCTGCCGCCTTCCACCAGCTTGGCCGCGACCCCCAGGTGGATGCGGTGGCTCAACTCGACCTGTCGGACCAGCCGTTCCCGCTCGGAGTCGACCACGGGCGGCAGTTTCCGGCCTCGGAACAGGCTTCGTACCGGCGGGTAGTCCGGCGCCCAGGTACCGCTGAAGGTGCTGTGCAGCCGATGCATGCTCGGTCGGATGTCCGCGTTGTAGATGGCGCTGTTGCACGAGCCCGTGTACAGCAGCATCCCGCAGTACGCCCGCACGTATTCCGTCACGGCGACCGAGGCGGCCTCGCGGTCCTTCGGGTTCGAGGACAGTCGCGACAGTTCGTCCGCCAGCAGGCGCCAGATCACGAAGGAGACGTGATGGCCGATGATCCAGCGAAACCAGAACAGTTGCCCCAGGCGGCTGTCGTCGACGGGCGGGGTGATCCCGAAGCCCTCCTTGGCCCGGGCCAGAAAGCCCAGGCACGCGTCGTCGAGGTCGGCTTCGTCGCGACTGCCGCCGTCGGGCGCGGCGCTGTTCGGCGCGGGCATCGTCAGCGGTTCCAGGCCGTAGGGGTAGTCGCCGAAGTCCCAGCCGCTGGTGCCGGGCAGGGAGAGTGCGGCGACGGCCGACGGGCGCCTCATGCGTTTTCCCCCACTGCTCCCCCGATGCAGGTGAACTCGAATTCCAGGCCGTTCACGTCGAGACAGTAGAAACTTTGGGTGCCCTGCGCGTCGGTCACGATCTCGGTGGGTTGCTCCGGGTCGATGAACGCGTAGCGGTGCGAACGGGAGAGTTCCAACCAACGGCTGCGCCAGGTACGCAGTTCGGCGGGCGTTTCGACGCTCAGGCACACGTGTTGGAAACGAGGTGCGTCCGGCGCGGCTCGGCCCTCGGCGGGGGTGCCGCGTTCGAAGAGATGGAAGTGCGCGGCCCCGACGGCCAGTTCGGCCATCCGCACGACGCCGGGCAGGCGGGAAACGGTCAGGTCCGAGAATATGTCCGTCGCCCAGGTCAGCCGGCCGCCGAAGAAGTCCTCGTACCATGAAATCGAGTTGTCGAGGTTGTCCGTCTGCACCGCGATGTGGTGCAGAACGGGCACCGATTCGAGATCGGGCATACGAATCCTCTCCGGTGGCCGGCGGCCTGCGTCGGCCGGTTCCGACATCCTGCGTGGCTCAGAGCCTTTCGAGTTCGAAGATGACCTCGCCGACGGCGATGTCGATCGAATTTTTACTCCTGAGCCGCCAACCGCCTTCCTCGAAAACGGATTCCCAGTCGCGCACGGTCGGAATGAAGGTGCCCATCATGTCGTGCGCGACCTCGAATCCCAGCGCGAAGATCGGCAGGTCACGGTCGGCGACTCCCTCGCTGCGGGTGGCGTCACCCAGCAGGAATCTGCGCGCCCGCGGGAACAGGGTGCGCAGCCGCCGAAGGTTTTCGATGCACCTTTGCCGGGGCCAGAAGTCGTGCCCCATCATGAAACAGGTCAGGAGTTCGACCTCTTCGAACGCCGGAACCGGGGCCATCGTCAGCACGTCGGCCTGCACGAACGTCATCCGGTCGGCGAGGCCGGCCGCGGCCGCTGCGGCGGTTGCCATCCGTACGGCCGGCTGGGCGATGTCGATGCCCACGGCCCGGGTACCCGGATGGCGGCCGAGGAGTTGCATGAGCCGCTCGCCGCTGCCGCAGCCCAGGTCGGCGACGACGTGAAAGTCGAAGTCCAGTCCCTGCACCGTCTGCCAGAACCAGGGGTCGTAGCAGAACTTGCTGATCTCCCGGCACGCGAAGGCGATGGCGGCGCTGTCGCGCGGGCAGAAATTTCCCACCCGGTTCTCGGTGCGCACGACCTCGGGCGCCCGCCGGAACAGATCGGCACTCCCCCTGGTGAGCCAGTGAAAGAACGATTTGTTTCGGTATGCCTCGGAGAAGTGGACGCCCGGTAATATCTTGAACTCTTCGCGTTCGACGATCCCGACCGCCGACAGTGCCCGAAAGAGGCCGAGAACGGAAGCGGTGTCGAGTCCCCGTTCGGTCGCGAAAATCTGCACGTCGAGCATTCCCTGCGTGTGTAACTCGTCAAACATACCGAGTTCCCAGGCGGCACCGATGGCCGAGGCCGCCACCGCAGAATTGTATATGTGGATTATCGCTCTTTCGCTGTCCCCCGGCGTCACATCCACCCCTCTCACGCAAAATGGTGAGAAACAAAAATTTACGACAGGCGACATTTAATATCCATGATCACAATCGGATAACGCAAGTGACGTGCGTCACATCCACGCCATGTTGACAGGGCGACCGCACCGACGGCAGGTTCACCATGACCCACCTGGACGACCAGGGCCGCCGACCACTCGGCACGCCGGGATGGCGGCTTGAATCGATGTCACCCCGCCTGCCTCGCGGCCTCCCTGGATAGGGCTTGGCGCGACCGTCGGACCGGAATGCGGCAGAGTGACTGGAGTTCACATTGTCCGATTCGTCAGCAGACATACCCTTATCGGGAAATTCTTCCGTCTCGTCATATACCGAGTGGGATCCACTCGAAGAAGTGATTGTCGGGATAGTTGACGACGCCACGTTTCCCCCGTGGCACGCGTCATTGGAACCGGTCATTCCGGCGCACCAGCACGAGACCTTCCGCCGTTGCGGCGGGCAACCGTTTCCCGCGGAGCTGATCGCCGCTGCCCGCAGGGAACTCGACGAGTTCGTGCACATCCTCGAAGCCGAGGGGGTGCGGGTCCGACGCCCCGAGCCGGTCGCGCAGCGCACGCCCTACGCCACGCGCGAGTGGACCAGCACCGGCCTGTACGCGGCCATGCCGCGGGACTGCCTCCTGGTGGTGGGCGAGGACGTCATCGAGTGCCCGATGGCCTGGCGCTCCCGGTACTACGAAACCCTCGCCTACCGGCCGCTCCTGAAGGAGTACTTCCGGACCGGAGCCCGGTGGAGCGCCGGACCCAAGCCCGAACTCACCGACGAACAATACGACTTGACATGGACCGAGCCAGCCGAGGGGATGCCGACCCGGCTGATCGTGACCGAGTTCGAGCCGACCTTCGACGCGGCCGACTTCCTGCGGCTCGGGCGCGACATCGTCGCGCAGAAGAGCAACGTCACGAACGAGTTCGGCATCGACTGGCTGCGCCGCCATCTCGGTGATCGATACCGCATCCACGTCCTCGAGTTCGACGACACGCACCCCATGCACATCGACGCCACGCTGGCCCCGCTGGCTCCCGGGAAGCTGCTCGTGCACCCCGAGCGAGTGTCGAAGGTACCCGCGATCTTCAACGGCTGGGACGTGCTGCGCGCCCCCCGGCCGGTGATTCCCGACAGTCACCCGCTCTACCTGACCAGCAAGTGGATCAACATGAACGTCCTGATGCTGGACGAGAACCGCGTCGTGGTCGAACGCGGCGACGAGCCGATGATCTCCGCGATGAAGGAGTGGGGCTTCACCCCCATTCCGTGCAGCTTCCGCAACTTCAACAGTTTCGGTGGCTCCTTCCACTGCGCCACCCTCGACGTGCGACGCAGCGGCGGACTCGACTCCTATCTCGATTACCCCGGCTGACCCACCGCAGGGAGCACCTCGCCAAGCGTCGTCTCGATCTGGAGTGTGAGATGTCGGACCGCAGCGCCGGACGTATCGAGCTCATGGCAGGGCAGCGGGGCCTGTGGTACGCCCATCGATTCGACCCCGAGAGCCCGATCCTCAACGAGGGCGAGTATCTCGACATCGACGGCTTCCTCGACATCGGCCTGTTCGAGGAGGCATTGCGGCAGACCGTGTCCGAGGCACAGACCCTGCGGCTGAGATTCTTCGAGGACGAGGACGGGCTCCGCCAAGAGGTCGACCCGGACCTCGAACATCGCCTGCACGTCGTCGACGTGAGCGCGGACCGGGACCCGCACCGGTCCGCGCTGGAGTGGATGAGCGCCGATCTGGCCCGCCCGCGCGACCTCGAACGCGGGCCGCTCGTCACGTTCGCGCTCTTCAAGCTGCACGATCGGCGTTTCCACTGGTACCAGGGCTGCCACCACATCGTGAACGACGGATTCGGCTTTCCCCTGGTGGTCGCCCGCGTCGCCGAGCTCTACACCGCCCTGTTCGAAGGCGGCTCGGCCGACGGCGAACCCTTCGAATCCGTGCAGGCCCTCGTCGACGCCGATGCGGCGTACCGCGCCTCCCCCGCGTTCGACGAGGATCGGCGGTACTGGCTCGACCTGCTGGCGGACCGGCCCCGCCCGGTGTCCCTGGCCGGCGGGGCGGTGCAAGGACCGGCCCGCGCGCGCCGGCGCGAGACGAGGAACCTGGACCCCGCGGCGGCCGACCGACTCCGTTCCGCCTGCCGCGGCTTCGGAACCAACCTGGCCGGCCTCGCGGTCGCGGCCACCGCGCTCTTCGCCGCCCGGGCCACGGGCGAGACGGACGTGGTCATCGGCTTCGCCGTACCCGGCCGCGGCCCCGGCATCGAGCAAACCATTCCCGGAGTCGTGGCCAACGTGGTCCCCATCCGCCTGTCGGTGCATCCCGAGACGACCGTGGCGGACCTGGTCGACCGAAGCGTTGTCCAGGTCCTGGAGGCGATGCGCCACCAGCGATACCGCTACGAGGACATCCGCCACGACCTCGGCCTCGCCCCGGGGGAGGTGCCCTGGGCGGTCTCCCTGAACGTCATGCCGTTCGACTACCGAGTCACTCTCGCCGGCCGGCCCTTCGTCGCCCACAACCTCGCCACCGGGCCCTTCGAGGAGATCTCCCTGAACCTGTGGGACATCTCGCGCGACGGCAGCCTGCAACTGGCCGTCGACGCCGACCCCGACCGGTTCGACGAGCGCACGCATGCCGGCTGCGCGCGCCTGCTCGACGAAGCGCTCGACCGCATCGTCGACACGCCGGGCAACACCTTGGTGGGCCGAATCGACGTACTGCCGGCCGCCGTTCGGCGGCTGCTCCTGACCCGGTGGAACCCGTCGTCCGCACCGCTCCCCCCGCGTACCCTGTCCGAGTTGCTCGCCGAGCAGGCCCTGCGCACCCCGGAGCGGACCGCGCTGGTGTACGGGGACACCTCCTTGACGTATGCCGAACTCCGGGCCCGGGCAGGGCGGCTGGCCCGCGTGCTCACCGAGCGAAGCGTCGGACCCGAGCGGTTCGTGGCCGTACTGCTGCCCCGCTCCCCGGCGGGCGTGGTGGCCTTCCTGGCCACGCTCACCGCCGGAGGCGCCTACGTGCCGATCGATCCCGGGTACCCGCCGGAGCGCATCGCGTACATGCTCGACGACGCGCGACCGGCTCTGGTGGTGACGACGGCGGACCTGGCGCGGGGACTTCCACCCGGCTGGACCGGGCCACGGTGTCTGGTGGTGGACGAGGTCACCGGCGCCGCCGACCGGACGCCCCTCGCCGAGTCACGCGACGCACCCTCGCCCGACCTCCTCCCGGCGCATCCGGCGTACGTGATCTACACCTCGGGGTCGACCGGACGCCCCAAGGGGGTGGTGATCGAACACCGGTCGATCGCCCGGTACGTGGCGCACGCCGTCCAGGCGTACGGCGTGGGCGAGCAGGACCGTGTCCTGGCGGCGTACGCCTTCACCTTCGACGGTTCCATGCTCGAACTGTGGGTCTCCCTGGCCGCCGGGGCGCAGATCGTACTGGCCGACGACGAGCAACGGCTCGACGCCGAAGCCCTGCAACGGCTGATGGCCGCCCACCGGGTCACCGTCGCGCATCTGTCCCCGGCCCTGATGCATCTGCTGCGACCCGACGAACTGCCCGCGCTGCGCACGGTGTCCGCCGGTGGCGAGCGCGTGCCCGCAACGCTCGTGGACCAGTGGGCCGCGGACGGACGAGAGTTCTGGAACGGATACGGACCCACCGAGACCACCGTCGACGCCGCGCAGAAACTGTGTGTCGCGCCCTCCGACGGACGATCGCCGCCGATCGGCCCACCGGTCGCCCACGCCACGGCGTACGTGCTGGACGCCGGTCTGCACCTGCTGCCCCCGGGCGCCGTCGGCGAACTCTACGTCGCCGGACCCGGTCTGGCCCGGGGCTATCTGCGGCGCCCCGGCCTCACCGCCGAGCGCTTCGTCCCGAACCCCTTCGGTGCGCCCGGATCGCGGATGTACCGTACCGGGGACCTGGTGCGCTGGACGTCGGACGGCGATCTGGACTTCGTCGGGCGGGCGGACCGCCAGGTCAAGATCCGCGGCTTCCGGATCGAGCCGGGCGAGGTGCAGGCCGCCCTGGCCCGGTGCGCCGGCGTCGCCGCCGCCATCGCCGTGGTGCGCGAGGACCCCGGCACCGACAAGCGCCTGGTCGGCTACCTGGTGCCCGCGGCGGGAGCGCGGCCGGACATCGCCGCGATCCGTGCGCAGGTGGCCGGCTTCCTGCCCGACTACATGGTGCCGGCCGCCTTCGTCGTGCTGGACGCGCTGCCGTTGACCACCGCGGGGAAGGTGGACGAGCGCGCCCTGCCCGCACCTTCTCGCCAAGCCCCGAGCGGCGGACGCGAGCCCGGCACGCCCGCGGAGAAGGCGCTGTGCGCGATCTTCGCCGAGGTGCTGGGCCTGACCTCGATCGGCGTCGACGACAGCTTCTTCGCGCTGGGCGGCCACTCCCTGTCGGCGACGCGCCTGCTCACCCGGATCCGGACCGTGCTGGGCCGGGAAACGGGTATTCGGACCGTGTACGAGGCACCGACCGTCGCGGCACTGGCCGCCCGGCTCGACACGGCCGGCCCGGCCCGGCCCGCACTGGTCCCGGCGGTGCGGCCCGACCGGATCCCGCTGTCGTTCGCCCAGTCCCGACTGTGGTTCCTTAGACAATTCCAGGGGCCGATCGCCACGTACAACGAGGGCATGGGGCTGCGTCTGCTCGGTGCCCTGGACGTCGCCGCCCTGCGCGCCGCGCTGCGCGACCTGGTGGGCCGGCACGAGGTGCTGCGCACCGTGTTCCCGGCCGACGACGGCCATCCGTATCAGCACGTGCTCTCCGCCGACTCGGTCGACCTCGACCTGCCCGTGGTGCCGATCGACCCGGCCGACCTGGCACAGGACCTGGCCCGGGCCACCCGGCAGGCGTTCGACCTGGAGTCGGAGATCCCGCTGCGCGCGCGATTGGTCGCCCTGTCGCCCACGGAACACGTCCTGTTGCTGGTGATGCACCACATCGCCGGCGACGCCTGGTCGTTGCGTCCGCTGTTGGCCGATCTGGGCCGGGCATACACCGAGCGCGCCGCCGGACGGGACCCCGGCTGGGCGCCGCTCCCGGTCCAGTACGCCGACTACACCCTGTGGCAGCGGGACCGGCTCGGCTCGGCGGCGGATCCGGACAGTGTCCACGCCCGACAACTGGCCTACTGGCGGCAGGCCCTGGCCGAGCTGCCACAGGAGATCAGCCTCCCGTCGGACCGGCCCAGGCCCGCCCTGCCCTCCTACACGGGCGACTCGGTTCCGCTGGAGATCCCGGCGCACGTGCACCTGGGGCTGGTGAACCTGGCCCGGGCACACGACGCGAGCACGTTCATGGTGCTCCAGGCCGTGCTGGCCGTGCTGCTGTCCAGGCTCGGCGCCGGCGACGACGTCCCCATCGGTGCGCCGGTGGCCGGACGTCTGGACGACGCGCTGGAGGAACTGGTGGGGTTCTTCACCAACACCCTCGTGGTGCGTACGGACCTGTCGGGAGATCCGACCTTCACCGAGTTGCTCGCCCGGGTGCGGGAAACCTGCCTGGACGCCTACGCCCACCAGGACGTCCCCTTCGAACTGCTGGTCGGCGACCTGGCGGTGGAGCGTTCCCTGGCCCGGCATCCCCTGTTCCAGGTGGCGCTCGTGCTGCGCAACACTCGCTCGGGCGAACTGGTGCTGCCCGGCATCGAGGTGCACCCCGAGTCGGTGTGGACCGGCATGTCCCCGTTCGACCTGGTGGTGGAGTTCGACGACGACTCCGCCGGGTCGCAGGGCCCCACCGGACTGAGCGGCGCCCTGCTCTTCGGCACCGACCTGTTCGACCGGAGCACGGCGTCGTCCATCGCGGACCGGCTGCGGCGCCTGCTCGCACAGGTGGTGAGCGAGCCCACCCGCCGGATCGGCGCGTTCGAACTGTGGGCGCCCGGCGAGCGCGAGCGGGTGGTGCGGGAGTGGAACGACACGGATCACCCGGTCGTCGAGACCACGCTGCCGGCCCTGTTCGAGTCCCGGGTCGAGCAGGACCCCGAGCGCACGGCGGTCACCGCGCCCGACGGCAGCATGACGTACCGCGAGTTCAACGCCCGGGTGAACCGGCTGGCGAGGCTGCTGGTGGCCGCCGGGGTGGGGCCCGAATCCGTGGTCGCTCTGGCCGTGCCGCGCTCGCTCGACCTGGTGGCGGCGGTGTGGGCGGTGCTCAAGGCGGGCGCGGCGTACCTGCCGCTGGACCCGCAATATCCGGCCGAGCGGATCGCCTTCCTCCTCGACGACGTCCGGCCGGCCCTGCTGCTGACCACCGTGCGCACGAGTGCGGAACTGCCGCGCGGCGTCCCGCGCCTGCTCCTGGACGAGCCGCGGACCGGCGCCGCGGCGGCCGCCGAGTCGGCCGACGACCTGCGCGACGACGAACGGACCGGGCCGTTGTCGGCGCTGCACCCGGCGTATGTGATCCACACGTCCGGCTCGACCGGCAGGCCCAAGGGCGTCACCATGGGTACGGGTGCGATGGTGAACCTGGTGCAGGCGCACGCCCGGTGGGTCCGGCGGGAGCGGACGGGCATCGGCGGCCCGGTGGCGCAGTTCGCGGCGATCAGCTTCGACGTCTCCGCCTGGGAGATCATCGAGACCCTCACCTCCGGCAGGCACCTGGTCGTCCCCGACGACGAGGTCCGGCGCGACCCGGCGGCGTTCACCAGATGGCTGGACAAGCACGAGGTGGAGCAGTTCTGCGCGCCGAACGTGATGGTGGAGGCGGTGTGCGAGGCGGCCCTGGCCCAGGGGTTGGCGCTGCCGGCACTGCGCGACATCGGACAGGGCGGCGAGGTACTGCGACTGACCCCCGGGGTCCGGGAGTTCCTGTCCGCGCGGCCGAAGGTGCGGCTGCACAATCTCTACGGCCCCACCGAGACGCATCTGGTGACCGCCTTCTCGCTGCCGGCGGACCTGACGCACTGGCAGTCCTCGACCGCGCCGTTGGGCACGCCGATCTGGAACGCCCGGATGTACGTGCTGGATCGGACCCTGCGGCCGGTTCCGCCGGGGGTGACCGGTGAGTTGTACATCGCCGGCGCGGCCCTGGCCCGCGGGTACTGGAATCGCCCCGGCCTGACCGCCGACCGGTTCGTGCCGAACCCCTTCGACGGCCCCGGCGAGCGCATGTACCGCACCGGCGACCTGGTGCGCTGGTCCGGCGACGGCCGGTTGGACTATGTGGGCCGCGTCGACGATCAGGTCAAGGTGCGCGGGTTTCGGATCGAACCCGGAGAGGTGGAGGTGGTGCTCGCCCGGCACCCGGACGTCGACCGGGTCGCGGTCGTCGTGCGCGAGGACCGGGCGGGAGAGAAGCGGCTGGTCGCCTACGTCGTGCCGGCCGCGGACACCCGTCCGGACCCGGTCGTGCTGCGCCGCTTCGTGGCCGAGTCGGTGCCGGACTTCCTGGTGCCCACCGCGGTGCTGATCCTGGCCGACCTGCCGCTGACCGTGAGCGGCAAGGTCCATCGCCGGGCGCTGCCCGCCCCGGACTTCGCGCAGTTCGCCTCGACCCGGGCACCGGCTACGCCGGAAGAGGAGGCCCTGTGTGCGCTGTTCGCGGACGTACTGCGACTGGAGCGGGTCGGACCGGACGACTCCTTCTTCGACTTCGGCGGTCATTCGCTCCTGGCCACCCGACTGACGAGCCGGATCAGGACCGTGCTGAGCATCGACGTCGAGGTGGGCGCGGTGTTCGAGGCACCGACGCCGGCGGCGCTGGCCGCCCGGATCAAGGGCACGAAACGTTCGCGCCGGCCGGCGTTGCGGCGGATGCCCCGTCCGGGGCCCGCGGCCGAGGAACGGAGCGACGGCTCGTGATCCACTCGGACCGCACCCACCTGGGGTACCGCTGATGATTCCGCTGTCGTACGCGCAACACCGGATCTGGTTCCTCAACAAGCTGGACGACGGGACGGGTTACCGCATCCCGTTGGTGTACCGACTCTTCGGGGAGCCGGACGTGGCGGCGCTGCGGGCCGCGTTCACCGACGTCCTGGCCAGACACGAGAGCCTGCGCACGGTCTTTCCCGAGTCCGACGGCACCCCCCGCCAAGTGGTCCTGGAGGACTCCGCGGCCTGGCCCGTCCTGGCGGTCGAACGAATTCGGCCGCCGGAACTGCCCGCGGTCCTTCGAGCCGCGGGAGCACACGTCTTCGACCTCACCACCGAAGCGCCCGTACGGTTCACCCTGCTCTCGCTCGGACCGGACGAGCACGTCCTGCTGATCCTCCTGCACCACATAGCGGCGGACGGCTGGTCGCGAGAACCACTCCTGCGCGACCTGGCGACCGCCTATGAGGCGCGGTGCGCGGGGCGGGCGCCGGGCTGGGATCCGCTGCCGGTCCAGTACATCGACTACACCCTGTGGCAGCGTGAGCTGCTCGGCGACGAGGCTGATCCGAACAGTCTGATCAGCGAGCAACTGGCCTACTGGCGCGACGCCTTGGCCGGCATCCCGGAGAATCTGGCGCTGCCCGTGGACCGGCCGCGGCCGGCCGCGGCCTCCCATCGCGGCGAGACGATCCCGATGCTGATCGCACCGCGAACGCACCTGGCCCTGATCGAGCTGGCCAGACGGGAGCGGGTCAGTCTCTTCATGGTGTTGCAGGCCGGGCTCGCCGCCCTGTTGACCCGGCTGGGCGCCGGCACCGACATCCCCATCGGCTCGGCCGTCGCCGGCCGGTCCGACGAGGCGATGGACGATCTGGTGGGGATGTGCGTCAACACGCTGGTGCTGCGCACCGACACCGGCGGTAATCCGTCCTTCCGGCAACTCCTGGCCCGGGTACGGGAAACGGACCTGGCGGCGTACGCACGTCAGGACGTGCCGTTCGAACGGCTCGTCGACGTGCTCGCCCCCTCTCGTTCGGCGGCGTGGAACCCGCTGTTCCAGGTCATGCTCGTCCTGGAGGACCGCACCACGAACCTCCCGTACCTCCCGGGCCTGCCGGCCATCGAGGAACCGATCGACAACCCGGACTCGAAAGTCGACCTGTCGCTCCATCTCCGGGAGCGACAGACCGACGACGGCAGCCCCGACGGCCTGGAGGGGGGCCTGGAGTTCGCCCGCGATCTGTTCGACTCGATCACCGCCGAACACATGGTCGAACGGCTGGAGTCGGTGCTCGCGGCCATGGCTGCGGACCCGGACCGCTCCATCGGCGACGTGGAGATTCTCCGGCCCGGTGAGCGCGGCGCCCTCCTCGGCGCGTGCCGCCCGGCCCCGGCTCGAACCCGGGAGCAGTTGCTCCCCGGGCTCTTCGAGGCGCAGGTGGCGCGTACTCCGGAGGCGGTGGCACTGATTGCCGGGCAGGCACGGACGACCTACCGGGAACTGAACGCGCGGGCCGACCGGCTGGCCCGATGGCTGAGCGGCCGGGGTATCGGCGCCGAGGACATCGTGGCGCTGCTGCTGCCCCGCTCCATCGACGCGGTCGTCGCCATGCTCGGCGTGCTCAAGGCCGGCGCCGCGTACCTGCCGGTGGACCCGGATTACCCGGCCGCCCGGATCGCCTTCATGCTCACGGACTCGGCGCCCTCGCTGCTCATCACCACGGGGAGCGCGGCCGGCCCCGCCGGGGCGGGCACCGTCCCCGTTCTGGACATCGCCGCCTGGCGGCACGAGGCGGCGGATATGCCGCCCGAGGCGGGGCCGACCCGCGGCTTGCGGGCCGGTGTGCCTCACGAGGCGAACGCCGCCTATGTGATCTACACCTCCGGTTCCACCGGCCGCCCCAAAGGCGTGGTGGTGGAACACCGTTCCCTGGCCGCCTATGTGGAACAGGCACGGGCGGCGTATCCGAGCGCGGCCGGGTCGAGCCTGGTCCATACCTCGCTGTCCTTCGACCTGACGGTGGCCGCCCTGTACACCCCACTGGTGAGCGGCGGGCACGTGCGGTTGGACGAGTTGGCCGGGCCCCACACCGGCCCGCTCCGCCACTCCCTCTTGGACGTCACGCCGAGCCATCTCGACCTGATGGCGGCGATGCCGGTGGATCCGTCGCCGACCCGATGCCTGCTGATCGGCGGTGAGGCGT
The DNA here is from genome assembly GCF_042754105.1 of Embleya sp. NPDC059237. Lineage (NCBI taxonomy): Bacteria > Bacillati > Actinomycetota > Actinomycetes > Kitasatosporales > Streptomycetaceae > Embleya > Embleya sp. NPDC059237. The sequence goes on from NZ_JBHZAE010000013.1 coordinate 117,084, forward strand.
TGCGCGGGGAGGCGCTGGCCAGGTGGCGGGAGCAACACCCGGACGTCGTGGTCCACAACCTCTACGGCCCCACCGAGGCGACCGTGGACTGTGCCCGGTTCCGGCTCGACCCGGGCGAGCCCACACCGCCCGGACCGGTTCCCATCGGCCGCCCCCACGACGGCCTGAGCCTGTACGTCCTGGACGAGCGGTTGCGCCCGGTGCCGAGCGGCGTCGCGGGCGAACTGTACGTGGCGGGTCCGGCCCTCGCCCGAGGCTATCCGGGCCGGTTCGCGCTGACGGCCGAGCGTTTCGTGGCGGATCCGTTCGGCCGGGCCGGTACCCGGATGTATCGCACCGGTGATCTGGTCCGGCTGCGCTCCGACGGCGAACTCGAATACGTCGGGCGGGCGGACCACCAGATCAAATTGCGCGGCCACCGCATCGAGCCGGGCGAAGTGGAGGCCGCGCTGCTGGCCCTGCCCGGGATCTCCCGGTGCGCGGTCGTGGTCCACGAGCGTTCTTGTGACGACAGACGCCTGATCGGGTATGTCGTCCCGACCGGTCCGGTCGCGAGCGTGAGCCCGGCAGCCGTCCGGGCGGCCCTCGCCGACGCGCTGCCCGCGCCGATGGTCCCCTCGGCCGTCGTGGTCCTTGCCCAACTGCCGCTCACCCCACACGGCAAGCTCGACCGCGCCGCTCTTCCGCCGCCGCAGACCGACGCACCGGTCGGTGACCGGCGGGCACCGCGTACCCCGGCGGAGGCGTCGCTGTGCCAGGTGTTCGCCGAGGTGATCGGCGTCGACACGGTCGGCATCGACGACGGATTCTTCGAGTTGGGCGGGCACTCGCTGCTCATGCCGCGGTTGCTCACCCGAGCCAAGGAGGCCCTGGGACTGGAACTGACCCTGAAGCAGTTGTTCGTGCGACCCACCGTGGCGCAGCTGCTCCGGGACCGGCCCGCGACGGCGGACCTGCTCGGCCCGCTGATCCGCCTACGCGGCGGAACGGGTCGGCCGCTGTGGTGCATCCATCCGGGCAGTGGCCTGGGCTGGAGTTACGCGGGCCTGCTGCCGTACATCCCGGCCCGACACCCGGTGTACGCCCTCCAGGCGCGCGGCCTCGACGGCTCCACCGCCCTGGCCGGTAGTTTCCCCGAGCTCGTCCGGGACTACTGCGCGCGGATCGTCGACATCCAACCGAACGGGCCGTATCTGCTTGCCGGTTGGTCCTTCGGCGGAGCCGCGGCCCATGCCGTCGCGGTCCGACTGCGCGCGTCGGGGCATGCGGTCGCTCTGCTCGCCGCCATCGACGCCTGGCCGGCGGGCGCCCCCGATCGCGACACCGAAGAGCCCTCCGACGTCCGGCTGGTGGCCTTCGACGGTGGGGAGGCGATGGCGGCCCTGGACGAGGAGTCGGTGGCCGCGCTGCTGCGGGCCACCGGCAACAACATCCGCCTCCTGCAGGATCCGGGGATCGTCCCGGAGTTCTTCGACGGCTCGCTGCTGCTCTTCGAGGCCGCGCCCGGCGGCCGAGGAACGCAGGCCGGGCAACGGTGGCGGTCCTGCATCGGCGGGGACATCGCGGTGGTGCCGGTGGACAGCGAGCACCTGCGGATGATGCGCCCCGCGGCGCTGCGCGTGATCGGACCGGTCCTCGCCCGGGCGTTGCGATCGACGATGCCCCTGTCGCCGGCGATCAAGGAGCGGATCTGACATGTGCGGCATCACCGGGTCCATGGTCCTGCACAACGCTCGACCGACGACGGCCGAGGTACTGGAGCGGATGAGCGATACGTTGACGCACCGCGGCCCGGACGCGGCGGGCGCCCTGATCCAGGACGGCGTGGCACTGGCCTGCCGCCGGCTGAGTCTGGTCGACCTCGCCGGCGGCGGGCAGCCGATGTCCAACGAGGACGGCAGCGTCACGATGGTGTGCAACGGCGAGATCTTCAACCACGTCGAGCTGCGCGCCCTGTTGCTCGCCCGGGGCCACCGATTCGAGTCGTCCTGCGACGTCGAGGTGATCCTGCACCTCTACGAGGACGAGGGGCCCGAGCTGTTGGCGCGACTCAACGGCCAGTTCGCGTTCGCGATCCACGACCGGCGCCGGCGACAGCTCTTCCTCGCGCGCGACCACGCCGGGATCACTCCTCTGTACTACACGGACACCGGCGGGCACTTCGTCTTCGGATCGGAGATCAAGTCGATCCTGGAACACCCCGGCGTACCGCGCGACGTGGACCTCACCGGTCTGGACCAAGTCCTCACCTTCCCCGGGCTGGTGAGTCCGCGCACCATGTTCCGCGGCATCGAGAGCGTGCGCAACGGCCACTACCTGATCGTGCGGGACGGTGTCGTCACCGACCGGTGCTACTGGGCCCTGGACTATCCCCGCGACGACGTCGCGCATCGGCCCGACGAGTTCTACCCGGAACATCTGCGTGAACTTCTCACTCGGGCCGTTCGGCTCCGGATGCGGGCCGACGTCGAGGTCGGTTTCTATCTCAGCGGCGGCCTCGACTCCTCGCTGATCGGCGCGCTGGCGTCGCAATCGGGGCTCCCCGCCCGCTCCTTCTCCATCACCTTCCCCGACGCGGACATCGACGAGTCCGGGTATCAGCGCCTGATGGCGACCAAGGTGGGGTCCGTGCACCACGAGGCGGTCTTCACGGAGCAGGACACCGTCGCCGAACTCCAGCGCATGGTGCGCCATGCCGAGTGCCCGGTGAAGGAGACCTACAACACCTGCTCGCTGGTCCTGTCGGCGCTCGCGCGAGAACACGGCGTCAAGGCGATCCTGACCGGCGAGGGGGCCGACGAACTCTTCGGCGGGTATCCCGGGTACCGGTTCGACGCGGGTGGGCGCGGCCCGGTGGTGTCGGGCGATCCGCTGGAGGACGCCTTCGAGGACGACCTTCGCGCCCGGCTGTGGGGCGACCCGGAGCTCTTCTACGAGCGCCGGTACCACGCGTGGCGGGACACGAAATTCGAGCTCTACTCCGAGCAGGCCCGGGCCGCCTTCGAGGAGTTCGACTGTCTGCACCACCCGGTCGTCGACCACGAGCGCCTGGTGGGCAGGCCGCGGCTCAGTCAGCGCTCCTATCTGGACTTCACCCTGCGGCTGTCGGACCACCTGTTGACCGACCACGGGGACCGGATGGCCCTGGCCAATTCCGTGGAGGCCCGCTACCCGTTCCTCGACCGCGCCGTGCTCGACTTCGCCACGCAGGTTCCCAACCGGCTCAAGGTGGGCGCGCGGGGCGAGAAGCTCGTGCTGAAACAGGCCGCGGAGGGACTGGTCCCACGGGAGATCATCCGCCGGGAAAAGTACGGGTTCCGCGCGCCCGCGAGCCCTCGGCTGCTCCGGCGCAACGTCGAATGGGTCGACGACCTGCTGTCCCCGGCGCGCATCGCCCGTCAGGGCTACTTCGATCCGGCGGTCGTGGAGCAGTTGCGCTCGCGCAGCCTAAACGCGGGCTTCGACCTGCATCCGCACCTGGACGACGATCTGTTGCTCGTCGTCCTGACGTTCGGAATTCTGCTGGACACCTTCAACCTTCCCGGTCACGTGTGAACGCGGGTCGAGCAAAGGAAACCGCAATGGCGTTCGAACCGATCCAGTCGCTTGTCGCCCGCGCGATCGACCGCTTCCCCGACCGAGTCGCCGTACAGACCACGCACGGCTCACTGCGCTATCGCGAACTGGATCAACGCGTCGACGCCGTCGCGGCCGAGCTGTATCGGTGCGGAGCCCGAGCCGGCTCCGTCGTCGCGATCCTCGCCGGCGACCGGGCCGAGCTGACCGCGACCCTGCTCGCCGTCCTGCGGCTGGGCGGTGTGGTGGTCCCCCTCGACGTGGGCACCCGGCCGGATCGGCTGGGCTGGACGCTGCGCGAGGCGGACCCTGATCTCCTGGTCGTCGGCACCGACGACGGCGACCTCGGGGAGGACGTGCGCGACACGTGCGACCGGGCCGCCCTGGTCGATCTCGGCACGGTCAAGGACCGACCCGGGAACGACTACCCGCCCCACGTGCCGGCGCCGGACGATCCCTGCTACCTGTTCTTCACCTCCGGCTCCACCGGCCGGCCCAAGGGGATTCTCGGCCGGCTCAGTGCGGTGGACCACTACATCCGCTGGGAGGCGGAGCTGCTCGGCGCCGGTCCCCGATGGCGGGTGGGCCAGCTGATCTCGCCCGCGTTCGACGCCGTGCTGCGCGACCTGCTCCTGCCGTTGAGCGTGGGCGCGACGGTATGCGTGCCGGCCGAGGACGTCCGGCTCGACCCGGTCGCCCTGTGCCGGTGGCTGGACCGGGAACGGATCGATCTGATCCACTGCGTGCCCTCGGTCCTTCGCGCCCTGGCGGGCGCGATCGACACGGTCCGGCCGGGGTTCGAGGCGCTGAAGTGCGTGGCCCTGTCCGGTGAGCGCGTGCTGCCCGCCGACGCCGCCGGCTGGTTCGACCGCTTCGGCGAGCGGATCCGGCTGCTGAACCTCTACGGGCCCTCGGAAACCACCATGACGAAGACCTTCCACTTCGTCACCGCCGCCGATGCCCGGGGCAGGTCCGTCCCGATCGGGCGCCCGATGCCCGACACCGTCGTCCTGCTGCTCGACGAACGCGGCCGGGAGGTACCGCCGGGGCGGGTCGGCGAGATATACCTGCGTACGGCCTACCGCAGCCTCGGGTACCACCGCAGGCCGCAGGAGACCCAACGCGCCTTCATCGCCGACCCCACCCGGCGCGGCGACGACGAAGTCGTCTACCGGACCGGGGACTTCGCCCGCCTGCTGCCCGACGGCACGCTCGACTTCCTCGGCCGCAGGGACCGACAGGTCAAGGTCGGCGGCGTGCGGGTGGAGCTGGACGGGGTGGAGCAGCTCCTGCGCGAGGACCCGTCGGTCGCCGAGGCGGCCGTCGTGTCGGTCGAGCCGGACGACGCCCCGCCGTACCTGTGCGCGTTCGTCGAGACCGGCTCCGGAACGGATCCCGAGGAGCTTCGCTCCCGGCTGAGCGAGCATCTGCGCGAGCACCTGCCGGACGCCGCGATCCCGGCGGTGATCGTGCCGCTGGAGCTCATCCCGCGCACCATCAGCGGCAAGATCGACCGCAAGGCGCTCACCGTGCCCGTGCGGCCCCCCGCCCGACCCGACGCGGACGCCGTCGCACCGCGCACCGCCACCGAACGCACGATCGCCGGGATCTGGGCGCGTACGCTGCCGGCCCCGGTCGACGACGTGCACACCCGGTTCTTCGACGTGGGCACCTCGCTGGCCGTGATCTCGGTACTGGCGCGACTGACCGAGGAGTTCGGGGTGTCCGTCCCGCTGGCGGACTTCCTGGCGAACCAGACGATCGAGGGCCTGTCGAACCTGGTCGAGCGCTTGCTGCTCGCCGACGACGACGCCGACGACGACCTCTTCGGGAGCTGACATGACCGACCAGCCACTGGACGCCGAGCAGACCGCGTCCGTCGAACGCCGGGTGCGGACGGCCGTGTTGGACCAGGACGGCGTCCTCGACTGCGCCGTCGTGTTCAACGAGGCCGACCCCGCGGCGGCCGGCGCCCGCGCCTGTGTCCGGTGCGGGATCAGCGCGGCGTACCCGGGACTGCGCTTCGACCCGGACGGGGTCTGTTCGCTGTGCGCGCGCTACGCCGCCCATCGATCGGCGATGCACGCCTACTTCCGTGACCCGCGGGAGCTGGCGCCGCGGCTGCGCGAGGCCGCGCGGGGGCGCGGATCGCACTACGACTGCCTGCTGCTGTTCAGTGGCGGCAAGGACAGCACGTATGTGCTCTACCAGCTCGTGGGGCTGGGTCTGCGGGTGATGACCTTCACCTTCGACAACGGGTTCATCTCGCGGACCGCGCTGCGCAACGTCGAGACCGTCACCGCCGAACTGGGTATCGAACACGTCACCGCCACCCACGCCGACCAGAAGCGGATCTTCCTGAACTCGCTCCAGGAGCACAAGAGCGTGTGCAACGGGTGCTTCCGCTCCCTCCTGGACCTGAGCACCGAACTCGCGCACCAGCGCGACATCCCCACGGTGGTCACCGGGCTCTCCCGCGGCCAGATCATGGACGAGCGGCTGTCCTGGTTCCACGAGCAGGGCATCTTCGACGTGGCCGAGATCGAGGAGAAGCTGCGGCTGGGCCGGGAGGTGTACCACCGGGCCGCGGGCACGGTCGACGCCGCCGCGGTGAACGCGGTCCAGGTCGTCGACTACTTCCGCTACTCGGCGGTGACGAAGGAGGACGTGCGAGCCTTCCTGCGCGAGCGCTCGTCGTTTTGGGCGCAGCCCACCGATACCGGGTTCTGCAGCTCGAACTGCATGATCAACGATGTGGGCACCTACGTTCACACGGCGGAGCGCGGTTTCCACAACTACGAGGCGCCGACCCGCTGGGAGGTACGGCTCGGGCATCTGGACGTCGCCGAGGCGGACGCGGAGCTGCGCGCCCCGGTGGAGACCGCGCAGGTGAAACGGATGCTGGCCAGGATCGGCTATCCGGACCCGGCCGACGCCGACCGGACGGGCGCCCGGCTGGCGGTCTACTACGTCGCCGACCGAAGCGCGTCGGGCGACCGGCTCGCGGCCGCGGTGGCCGATGCCCTGCCGCCCGCACTGGTACCGGCGCAGTGGGTGCAGGTGGCGGAGATCCCCAGGGTCGCGGGCGCCGTGGATCGGTGGGCTCTGCGCGGGATGCACCGCCCGAAGGCCCCGGGCTCGCGGGGCGGGGGCGTCACCGCGGACGCGGTTTCCGATCGCTCGGTCGCGGTCCGTCCGGTACAGCGTCGGATTCTCGATCGGGATCCGGTCCGGGCCGCGCACCGGGCCCGAGCCCTGTTCCTGACCTCGGAGTCCGGTTTCCCGGTCACCGACGTGAAGCGGGTGTGGTTGCAACTGCTTTTGCATCACGAGGCGTTGCGGCTGCGGTTCGGCCACGGGGATCAGGGCTGGCGGCAGTTTCGGGGCGGCCTCGGCGGTGCGGTCCACGTCTCGCGGGTGGACCTCGCCGGCCGGGACCCGGGCGCGCAGGGGCAGGTGTTGCGTCGGCTCACCGACCGGATGCGGGCCCGGCTGCACGTCGATCGGGGTCCGCTGCTGCGGGCCGCGGTGGTCGACCGGGGCACCCGGCCCGCAGGTCTGTTGATCGTGGTGCACGAACTGGCCGCGGACGTCGAGTCCTGGCGGGTGCTGTTGGCGGACCTGGCCTTGGGGCTGGGACAGCTCCAGGCGGGCTCCGACGTCCGGTTGCCGCCTGCCGCGTCGTTCCTGGACCACCCGGCCGAGCCCGCCGGCGTCGAGGACGAGGCGGGCCCGGAGGTCGCCGGGGCCGGCTGTGTCCTCCCGGGTTCGCCCGCACCCGAGCCGATCGCCGAGGAACCGCTCGAAGCGCACTGCCCGGTGCGCGCGGCGACGGCCCGCGACGTCGCCGCTGCGATCGCGCACGTGCTGGTCGAGGAGTTCGGCGGCGGGCGACTGGTCGTGGACGTCCTCGATCACACCACGCGCAGGCCCGCGGCACGGGTGATCGGTCCGCTGGCCGAAGCGGACCGCTGGTTGGTGACCCCGCTCGCGCGGGGAGCGAGCGTCGTACGGGCCGCGGGAGCTGCCGAGCCGGCCCGGGTGCGCTACGAACACTTCGGCGATCCGGCCGCCGCGCTGCTTCCGTCGGGGGTGGCCTGGACGCTGCGCGACACGGTGTGGCGGGACTTCGCCGGGCCGGGGCACCCGGGCGACACCGATGCGACGATCACCGGTGTCGTCGACGCCGGCGAGCTTGTGCTCACCTGGTGGTGTCCCGCCTCCGTGGGCACGCGGCTGGCGGCGGCCCACATCCCCGAGCGCGTCGCGCAGCGGCTGATCGGGGAGCAGGCCGGCTGAGGTGGCGCGCTCACGCACCCTCGGTGTGCTCGGTGGGAGGGGACCGGCGGCGACGGCGGAGTTCCTGCGGCCGGCGGCCGTGCGCGTCGCGGCCGGCAGCGACCGGGAGCACCCCCGGATCCTGATGCTGTCCGAGCCGGGCTTCCCGGACCGGACCGCCGCGCTGCTCAGGGGCGACGACGCACCCCTCCTGCCGATCCGGCAGGCGCTGTTCACCCTCGTCGGCTGGGGCGCGGAGCTGCTCGCGGTGCCCTGCAACACCGCGCACGTCCACATCGACCGATTCCGCAGCCGACTGCCGGTGCCCCTGGTACACATCGCTGTACCCCCACCGCGAACCGGTACCGGGCCTGCTCTCGTCGACGGCCCGACGGGCGGTCGCCGGGGCCGGCTCCGGGTCCACGTCCGATCCCCCCGAAGGAGCACGATGACACGCTCACGCCTGTCGAAGGAACGCCGGCTGCTGCGCGAGACGGTCGCCGACTTCGCCCGCGCCAAGGTGGCTCCGGTGATCGCCGATATCTACCGACGCGAGGAGTTTCCCTACGAACTGGTCGCCGCCATGGGCCGCATGGGCTTGTTCGGACTGCCCTTCGAGGAACGCTACGGCGGCATGGGCGGGGATGTGTTCACCCTGTGTCTGGCCATCGAGGAACTGGCCAGAGTGGACTGCTCGGTGGCCGTCGCACTGTCCGCGGGCGTGACGCTCGGCGCGATCCCCATCCATCGCTTCGGCACCGCGGCACAGAAGGAACGCTGGCTCCCCGCCCTGTGCACCGGCGAGCGGATCGCCGGCTTCGGGCTCACCGAACCCGGCGGCGGGACCGACACGGCGGCGGCCCGCACCAAGGCGCAACTCGACGGCGACGAATGGGTGATCAACGGCAGTAAGGCGTTCATCACCAACTCCGGCACCGACATCACCAGCCTGGTCACGGTGACGGCGGTGACCGGTACCCGCGCCGACGGCGCCAAGGAGATCTCCGCGCTCGTCGTGCCGTCGGGCACACCGGGCTTCACGGTGGCGCCGTCGTACTCCAAGGTGGGCTGGTGCGCCTCGGACACCCACGAACTCGGTTTCGCCGACTGCCGGGTGCCGGCCGAGCACCTGCTCGGCGAACGCGGCCTGGGCATCGCGCAGTTCATGTCGGTGCTGGACGAGAGCAGGATCGCGATCTCGGCCGTCGGAGCGGGGATGGCCCAGGGCTGCGTGGACGAGTGTGTGCGCCATGCCAAGGAGCGGACGGCGTTCGGGCAGCGCATCGGCGCGTACCAGTCGATCCAGTTCAAGATCGCCGACATGGAGACGCGCGCCCACACCGCACGCCTGGCCTACTACTCGGCTGCGGCCTCGATGCTGCGCGGCGAATCCTTCTCGAAGGAGGCGGCGATGGCCAAGCTGGTCTCCTCCAGGGCGGCGATGGACAACGCCAGGGACGCGACCCAGATCTTCGGTGGCTCCGGCGTGATGAACGACAGCCCCGTGGGTCGCTTCTACCGCGACGCCAAGATCCTGGAAATCGGCGAAGGCACCACCGAGGTACAACAGATGATGATCGCCAGGCACCTTGGCCTGTCCTGACCCCACCGCGGACCACGCTCGGTCCGGCCGCGACCTTTCTCGGGTGGGGCGAGCGGGTTATCCCAGTCCGAGGTCGAGGGCGGCGGCGAGTTCGCCGTTCTCGGTGCCGTCGCTCAGTCGGGCCGGCCGACCGGGCGGCACAGCCCTCCGCCCGGACTCCGGCACGGGCGCCGCTACCCGACCGTATTCGGCGCTCCCCTGCACACGACAGCCTTCGGCATGCCACCATGGGCGCATGACTAGTGCGTACCCGGAGCCCGGTCCGGCTGCCGAAGTCGACTGGACCGACAGCATCCCTGTCCCCCCTCTCGACTACGCCTCCCAGCGCGAGTTCGAGCAGGCCCTGGAAGGCGCCCTGGACGAACTTCTCCCCCTTTTCGAGGATGCGGGCCTGTAACCGGTGTACGCGCTTTCGGACGACCACCTGCGCCGGGTCAACGCCTCCGTCGGAGGAACCGGCCGCGAACGGGATCCACGCCTGCTGAGTTCTCTCCAAGCGGCGGTGTACGGCAGAGGCTTCAAGCGGCCTCTGCATCCGACGTTGCCGCAACGAGCCGCGGCCCTGATGAGCTACATCACCCAGGCGGCGGTCTTCGAGAGCGCCAACGAACGCACGGCCCTGACGGCCGGAACCGTGTTGTGCACGATCAACGGCCACCGCATCGTGTGGACGGATTCGAAGGAAGCCGACGCCTTCATTCGGGCCGTGGGATACGCCCATCCGACCGTTTCGTGGATAGCCGACCGGATCGAAGCGCGCCTCCAGCCCATTCCGCGCTCGTAGTCGCCCCGGGGCCCCGATCGACATGTTGCCCGCAGGGGCCCCGAACAGGCAGCCCGTGGTGGTGGCTGCTTCATCACCGGAGCCATGTCGTCGACACCGGCGACTCGCGTCTTCGGTGACGTGATCCGTGCGTCCTGGAATGGCGGTCCCGCGCACCGCTCCGAACTGCTCGACGCCGTCACCCGGGACACCATGGCGGCCCGGGCCGGGGTCACTGCGGAGACCCGGTCCGCCCGAGGTCCACTGACACCGATTCACCCGATTTTCGGGCGGTTCAGTGCTTTTTACAGAGAAGTCTGTGTCGTGCCCCCTTTCGCATGTCCACCTGCCCCAACCTGGAGCGCGGGGGTGGTTCCGGGACGAGGGAGACAGGTGCGCGAGGAAGACATCACGGTCGTCGACGCCAAGACCGTGGACACCGCGGTCAAGGCGACCATGCTCGGCAATGCCATGGAGTGGTACGACTTCGGCATCTACGCCTACATGGCGGTCACGATCGGGAAGGTGTTCTTTCCTTCAGGGAACGACACCGCGCAGACGTTGTCGTCGTTCGCGACCTTCGCCGCCGCGTTCCTGGTCCGGCCGCTCGGCGGCTTCTTCTTCGGGCCGCTCGGCGATCGGATCGGGCGCAAGAAAGTGCTCGCGATCACGATGCTGATGATGGCGAGCGGCACGTTGTGCATCGGGCTGATCCCCGGCTACGGCACGATCGGCTTCCTCGCGCCGATCCTGCTGGTCCTGTTCCGGATGCTCCAGGGATTCTCGGCCGGCGGCGAGTACGGCGGCGCGAGTACGTTCATCGCCGAGTACGCGCCGGACAAGCGGCGCGGGTTCTACGGCAGCTTCCTGGAGTTCGGCACGCTGATCGGCTACATCCTGGCGGCGAGCCTGGTCACCCTGCTGACGGCGGTGCTCAGCGATCACGAGATGCGTACGTGGGGGTGGCGCATCCCGTTCCTGGTGGCGGGCCCGATCGGGGTGATCGGGCTGTATCTGCGGCTGCGGCTGGAGGAGTCGCCGGCGTTCGCGAAGGTGATGGAGCGGTCGGCGGCGACCGAGGCCGAAGCGGAGGAGGCCGAGCACGGGAACGAGACGGTGCGCGAGTTCAAGCGGATCTTCCTCGGCCAACGGCGCGCGATGGTCATCTGCATCGCGCTGGTCGCGGCGTACAACATCAACGACTACATGCTGCTGTCGTACATGCCGACCTATCTCTCCGACACCCTCGGCTACAGCGAGACGCACGGCCTGCTGCAGATCGTCGTGGTGATGATCGTGCTGCTCGCGGTGATCCACCCGCTGGGCGGGTTGACCGATCGGATCGGCCGCAAGCCGGTGATCATCACCGGGTGCGTGGGCTTCATGGTGCTGCCGATCCCGTGCTTCGTGCTGATCAAGCAGGGCGACCTGGTGCCGATCTTCATCGGCCTGCTGATCCTGGGCCTGGTCCTGGTCTGCTTCCTGGCCACCATGTCCGCCGCGTTGCCCGCCCTGTTCCCGACCGAGATCCGCTCCGGGGCGCTGTCCGTCTCGTTCAACATCTCGGTCTCGCTGTTCGGTGGCACCACTCCGTTCGTGGCGGAGGCGCTGGTCGACGGGACGGGCAACGACTACATGCCCGCCTTCTACATGATGCTCGCGGCGGCCGTCGGCTTGGCCGCCGCGCTCACGATGACCGAGACGGCCCGCAAGCCGCTGATGGGTTCGCCGCCGGCGGTGGAGACGGTCGAGGAGGCTCGGGAACTGGTCGCCGCGCAGCGGTGATCACGGCCGGCGGCGCCATGCGGTGTGCACGACCTCGCCAGACCGTTTTCCGGTGCGTCGGTTCGCGGTGTGCCGGTTCGCGGTGTGTCGGATCCTGCTCAGGTGGGCGTTGCTCCGTCGGGTGTCGCGGTCGGCGCCCCGTCCTCGTGTCGGTCGATCAGGACGGCGAAGGCGTCGAGGACACGTTGCAGGCCGAAGGAGTAGGCGTGGTCCGGGTCGTGGGCGCTTCCGTGTGCGGCGCCCGCGGCCGCGCCGACCCGGACGGCCGTGGGATAGGTCTTCTCGTCGAGCACCCGGGCCAGCAGGGGGGCGTTCAGCTCCCACCACTGTCGGTCGTTCATGGCGCTGTCGTTTCGGGCGGCGCGGGCGTCGGCGTCGACTCGGGCGCACGCCTGCACGAAGGTCAGCAGGTGGGTCAGGCAGTCGTCCATCTCGACGTCGTCCAGGCCGAGGCCGTCGAGTCCGGATAGTTCGTGCTCGTACTTCGCCATCTGCCCCGGCCCCAGGGGAGGTCGGATCGTGGAGACGGTCACGGCCCACGGGTGGCGGTCGAACAGGGCGATGTTCTCGTCCGCGATGGCGGTGACGCGCCGGCGCCAGGGTTGTCCGGTGGTGTCGGAGCGGGGCATCCGGGTGTAGGCGGCGTCGAGCATGAGGTCGAGGAGCTCGGCCTTGCCGGGGACGTAGGTATACAGGGTCATCGGCACCACGCCGAGGTCCTTGGCCACTCGGCGCATGGTCAGCGCCTCCAGACCCTCGGCGTCGGCGATGGTCGTGGCCGCCTCGACCACTGCGTCGACGCTCAGTCCCCGTCGTGGTCCTCGGCGACGGTCGGAGGAGGCGTCGCGCCACAGCAGGCGCAGGGTGTGGGCGGGGTCGCCCGAGCCGGTTCTTTCCGTCGACATGGTCGTCCTCTCGTTTTTCAACCCTATACGCTGTACATTGTACGTCGTACAGAGAAGTTGCTCGTCGTGTTCTCGGAGGCATCTTTCATGAAGGTCACGTCCAGTGCCGTATCGCTCAACGTGGACGACGTCCCGGCGTCCGCCGGCTTCCTCGTCGAGCACTTCGGATTCCGCGAGGAGATGGCCGCCGACGGCTTCGCGTCCCTGACCCGCGACGACGCCGGGATGAACGTCATCTTCCTGCGTCGAGGGCTGGAAAGCCTCCCGGCCGACCAGCGCGACGTGCACGCCACGGGATTGATCCTCGCCTTCGTCGTCGAGGACCTCGAAGGCGAACTGGCGCGCCTGCGCGCCGAAGGCGTCACGATCACGATGCCCCTGACCGACGAGGAGTGGGGCGAGCGCGCCTTCCAGGTCCGCGACCCCAACGGAGTCATCGTGCAGCTGGTCGACTGGAACGCCCCCACCACAGCCTGAGCCGAGCAACGGCCGCGCCCCGAAAGCACCACGGTGCGCGGCCGGCCCGGGCTCGTGCCGGGGGTCGTGGATCGTGCGTGTGGCGGACAGAGGCCGCGTCGAAGCTCCCGGTCGCGGGCGTGCCGTCGGCGGCGAGGTCGCCGCGGACTCCGATGCGGGTGGGGATGCTCAGACCGTCGACTCCTCCCTCCGGGAGATCGACGCCGTAGATGTGGAAGCCCGGTTGGAGGGCGAACGTCACCTCGACTTCGCGTCGGCCGTCGTGGGGCAACCGAAGCGCGGCGGTGGCGGTGACCCCGCTCGCGGTGACACTTGCCGTGGACGGGGCAGGGGCGGAGGTCGTTTCCCGCGTCGATCCGCATCCGCCCAACGCCACGACCGTCGCCGCCCCCCACGCTCATGAGCATGACCACGCCGGGGGCGGACCGCCGCCGGCGCGGGTGGGTTCTCATTTCCGCCCCGCGTCGCCCGGCGCCCAGCGGGTCGGGAATTCGGCGACCTGTCCCGGGTCGAGATCGCGGGCGTTGGCCAACGAGCCGTCGTTGGTGGCTCCTCGCCAGGAGCGGTGCCACCTGTGGGGATCGAAACAGGTGGTGCAGGCCCCGACAGTCCGGACACCAGTTGGTCTCGACTGAAACGGCGTCGTCATGCCCAATGAGCACCAGCGCGTCGCGGTCGTCACGGAGAGTTCCCGCAGGATCGGACGGGCCTGTGCCTTACGCCTGGCCGCCGACGAATCGGCCGTCGTCGTCAACGACCACGCGGACGCGGAGGCCGCCGACGGGTGGTCGCGGCCGTCGAGGAACCGGCCCGGCGCGCCATGGCAATGCGCGCCGCCTCCCAGCGCGAGTTGCGCGCGCGCTGATCGACGCGGCCGCGCAGCACTACGGCGGCCTGGACGTCCTGGTGCACAATGCCGCCGGCCTCGTCCGCGGCCCCCTCGCCGACGCCGCGGACGACGACTACGCGCACGTCTTCGACCTGAACGCCCGCGCCACCTTCGTCGCCCTGCGCGGGGCCGGTCGACGTAAGCACGACGGCGGTCGCATCGTCTACGTCTCCTCGGTGGCCACCAAGCTCCGCTCGAGGGCGGTGACCGAAGCATCCGCTGGGGCGGACAACCCAGGTTCGCTACGAACGTCGCCGAGAACGGCCGGTCGGGACTGCCACCGCCATCCCCCACGCGGCGGCCACTCGGGTGGCGTCGGCGTGGATCGCGACGCGCCGATCGTCCGTCACCGACGGCCGGCGCGTCACGGATGCATGCACAAACGGGACGGTGCGGGGCCGCCTCAGAGGGGGGACTGGCTGCCGACCGTCCTGACGCTCCACCTCACCTCGGACAGCAGGGTGCCGTCGAGGGTTTTCACACCGACCACATCGACGGTGTAGGACTTGGCGCGCTCCAGCGCGTAGTCGAGAACGAAGGTGGAGACGCCGGTCGTGGGGTCGTAGGTCATGGTGCCGCGGTAGTTGTCGGTCTCGCCCCGGTAGACCCCCCAATGGATGGTCCCGGGCTGCACCTCTCGGTCGAAGGTGATGGTGAACACGGTGTCGATCGGCACCTCCCGATCGCCCTTCGGGAAGAAGTCGAGGACCTTCGGCGCGGGGCCGCGGGTGTCGGTGGTGCCGAAAACCGGTTCGACCCAGTAATTGCTGTCGTTCCAGGTGGAGTTCGGGAACCCGCTCCCGTAGACGTAGACGCCGTTGCCGCCGACGGCCTCGCTCGCGGGCGCGGTCAGCGGGCCGCGGACGCGGGCGGCGGTCAGGCCGTTCTGGTCGTTGCTGTACCTGCCGTTGGGCGCGTGGTACGAGGCCACGTACGTGGTGCCGGCGGTGACCGCGACGGGCTGGGCGAAGTTCACCTGCTGCCAGCCCGACTCGGACTCGGCGATGAAGGTGGCGGTGGCCAGTTGTACGCCGATCTCGGACCACAGGGTGCCGGTGTGCGTGCCGGTGTTGGCGACGTCCTTCCAAAAGCGGACGCCGAGCACGTAACCGGCCCGGTCCGCTTGGAACTTCACGCCGAGTTCGGTGGCGGCGGTGTCCGGATCCGGCCCGAACGAGGGCCCGTCGGTCGACGGCCACAACGTGCACGGGCAGGCGGCCGGGTCGCTGATGACACCAGTGTCGCCGGAATCCGCGGCCGCGCGGGACGTCCCCGGCGCGGCCACGACTAACGCGAGCAGCAGCGCCAGGATTGTCGGGAGGGTCGCTCGGTGGTGCCTTGGCCAAGGTATGTTCATGAGTATTCCCTACTCGAACATCGTTTCCCGGGACGGTCGTCCCGGGGCCGAGCCATGGGAAAGTCTGACGTACGTCCCGACCCGTTGTCCCGGGTTCGTCCCCTCGGGAAGCGGGTCGCGGGGTTCCGCGGAACACACCACGCAGCCGTCGGCCGCCGCACCGCGCGATGACCGCCTCGACCGATCCGGGGGTCGCGGGTGTTGGGTCACGAAGTGGTGGTCACATCCCCGATGTTCCGGCCGATTCAGCACCCGGGATCCAGTGCCGAACCACGATGGCGACGTCCAAACCGTTCGGACGTGATCCCTGCGCTCGTTCGATCGACGGTACGAGCGGCGGCGCGGCGGTGCGCGGTCGTCGTCGAGCCGGCCCCCACACGGCGGGCCCGACGACGACCCGCCTCCCGGCCCTCACGGAACGCAGGCGCGAAGACGGGTTCGGCCATGCCGTGGTCACCCACCACGCCGGGCCATCCCTCCCCCAAAGGACCCAACGAAACGGATACCTCCGGGGGTCGGGCAGGCCACCGGTCGACGGCGCCGCCCCCATCCCGCAGCGCACCTCCGACGCCGTATACGTACACGTCGACCCCCGCGAACGGCCCGTCACGGGGCTGACTCGGCCAAGGGTCGTCGTTACCCCCGACGTCGAACGTCCCGCGTCGGTGGCGTGCGCGTGATCCGGATAGCCGGTCGTGGGGCGGGCCATTAGCGTGATCCGCCGACCGTGATCATGCGGTGGCCGATGTGTCGCCGACCCAGTGTGTCCGCGCCATGTGCGGGCAGGAACGGGGATTGATGAGATCCGTTACGTCAGAACGCGGTTTCCGGTGGCAGTCCGCGAAGCTGCGACGGCGAGTAGGTGTGGCGGTCGCGTCCGGGGTGCTTCTGACCGGCGGCGCGGTGGCGGTGGCTCCCGGGGCGTCGGCCGCATCGCACCCGTCGTGCGACGTCGACTTCCGGGACCAGACGGCGAAGATTTCCGGCAACAATGTTCGCCTGCGTGCCAAGCCGAACGCCAACTCCACGGTGCATCGACTGCTGCAGAAGGGCGCCACTGTCACGGTGTACTGCCAAAAGAACGCCGGAGAGGCGAACTGGTGGTACTACGTGAAGCACAACGCCAGTGGGGTCAAGGGCTGGGTGTGGTGGGCCTACGTATAGGCCGGGAAGCACGATCCACGCGACCGTCCGCTGACGGATACGCCGGGTGAATCGCAAGGACCCGCGGGCAAAACCCGCGGGTCCTTCGCGTGTCGTCATGTACAAGTGGTCGTCGGTCGTGGCGACCGCGGGCCGCCGGGGTTTGGGGTCGGGAGACGGCTGCGGTGATGTGGTGCGAAGCGGCGGCGGCGACGGTCGGTGACCAGGGTGGCCGCTCGGGGTCGAAGCGGATGACGGATCATGGACGCATGTGTTCCGTCCCCGATGCCGTCGCCTATCTCGTCGGCCGCTGGTCCATCGACCGCACCGTAATCGACGAACTCTCCGGCGCCCGGGGCTCCTTCATCGGCACCGCGGAGTTTCGGCGCGTCGGCGACGAGCTGCTCGAAGAGGAGTCCGGCGAGTTCGAGTGGGGTGGCGTGACCAACCCGGCGAGCCGCGGTCACCGGCTTGTGCCGCGCGCCGACGGCACCGCCGACGTACTCTTCGCCGACGGCAGGCCGTTCCACGACCTCGACCTGCGTACCGGCCGCTGGAGTACCCGCCACCCCTGCGCAGCGGACTTCTACGACGGGGAGTTCACCGTCGTGTCCCAGGACGAATGGCACCTGCGGTGGCGGGTCTCGGGCCCGGCGAAGACGCAATTGCTGACCTCCGTCTACCGACGGATCCCCCCGGCCGGCCGGGACGCCGGCACGCCGGGACGAAGTCGCCCCGACGGTGCCGCTATCGGGTGAAGGACGGTTCGAGGACGGACACGATCACCACGCTGCTCCCGGGTGGTCGGGGCGCACGGTCCGGACATCGATACCCCGGCTCGTTACCTCGCGCCGCGATCATGCGCGTGCCCTCGCCGACTCACAGGGTGTCGAACCCCGACCGCCAGGACGGATGGGTCGGGATCCAGCCCCGGTGCTTGCGGGCGAGGTGGTTGTCCGCGCCTCGGGCCCAGGCGGCGTGCGGCACACCGGCCGCTGCGGCGGGCGATGGCGCGCCCACTGCCCGAGCGAACGCCGGCACCCATTCGTCGGCGGTCGCCGGCTGGTCGTCGACCACGTTGACCACGCCGCTCGGCCAGTGCAACGCGGCCGCCGCCGCGGCGGCGGCATCGTCGACGTGGACAAAACTCGAGACGTCCGGGCCGCCGGGCAACCGGCCCGCCCGCGCGTCGGCCGCCTTGGTCCCGTCAGCCGCGAACCACGTACCCGGGCCGTAGAGCAGGCCGTAGCGCAGCACCACCCACTCGGGGAGTTCGCGGACCGCTCGTTCCAGGGCGATCACCCCTTCGATCGTGCCGCGTCGCGGTTCGACGCTCGTGTCGTCCAGCGGCGTCGTCTCGTCGGCGGGCTCGTCTCCCGCCTCGTACACCCACGCGATGCTCTGCGCCACGATGCGCCGAACTCCCGCCGCCTGTGCGGCATCGACGAGATTGCGGGTGCCGATCATGCGCATCCTCGCGTTGGCCGCGAGGTCGACCGCGGACAGATCGGTGAGTTGATGCATCACGACGTCGGGCTCGGCCCGCCCCACCACGCGGGTGAGCGCCTCGCGATCGAAGACGTCCGCAAACGCGACCTCGGCGCCGTGTGCCCGCAGATCGGCCGCGGCCTCCGGGCGGCGCGTCAGCGCGGTGACCCGGTGGTCCGCGCCGACGAGCGCGGGGACGACCCGGCTGCCCAGGACGCCGGTCGAGCCGGCAACGAGAATATGCATGTTCGGAACTTCGGCTTTCTGTCGGGGGGACGGGCCGAGGCTTCGGCGACCCGGCCGGTGTACGGGTTCGGCGGTTACTTCGTCGGTCGAGGCACCCGGCGATCCTGCCGCGCGAGCAGTTCCGCCGCCTCGACGAGGGTGAGCATGGGTTCGCCGGGGACGCCGACCATGACCACCACGAACCGGCTCCACGCGTCGGTGAGATTGTTGCCCGCCTGGTAGTGGATGACGTCGCCGCCCGGCTCCCAGAACGCCTCGCCGGCGCGAATGACCCGCTCGGGTTCGCCTTCGAGCTCGAACACCATCTCGCCTTCGAGCATGTAACCGAAGACCGGACCCGAGTGCCGATGCGGCGGCGTACCCGCGTCGCCGGGCGGCAACTCGACCGTCATGGTCATCACTTCGGCGGACGCGGGCAAAAACGGCGGAGTCTGGTGGAGAAGGGTGGTCAGTACGGTCCCACCGCGTTTTTCGATCATGACCGCAACGGTAGGCGTGGTCCGGTCCACACGAATGGTCCACTCGGAGTCGAATCCGGTGGACCGGTTACCCGGCGCGCCGCGGGTTCACGATGAGAAGGCGGCGCACCGGACGCTTCACCGGCGTCGGAATATCCATCGCGGTGGCGGTCGCGGGTCTGACCGCACTGCCGGCCGTCGGCACCGCGCAGGCCGCACCCGGGACACCGGGTGTACCGCAGGCACCCGCGGCGATCTTCGCCGAGGGCTTCGAGAACGGCCAGGGTGCGACGCCGACCCTGCTCACGAACTACACCGGCGCTCCGCCGGTGGGCGAGACGTACACCGCCGATCCGGCCTGGTTGACCGCGTGCAACGGCTGGGTCACGTCGCCGGCCGCGTCGACCACGCCGCCGGTCGGCAGCGGGTGTGTCCCGGGCGATTGGGCCCAGGTCAAAAACCTCGCGGGCGTACTCGGTCAGTGGTCGGGCGGTTCCTCGACCACAAACCACGCCGTGACGGCGTACACCGCGGGCAATCCCGGTGCCGACAAGGTGCAGTTGGCAACGGTGACGCCGATTCCGTTGCCCGCCGGTCGGCGCTTCATCGCGTTCTCGGTCGACGTCGGCGGGACGCGCCGGCGTCCGCGACGTAGGCGTCGACGAAGAGGAGTTGCCGGTTTCCGTGCACTTCGACGATCGATTCGGCGCTCCGGCCGGTGGGGGCGCGTCCGCCGGCCACCGGGTGGCGCGCGGTCACAACGGCGGTCGTTCGTCCGGGATTTGCTCGCGCCCGCGTGGGCGGCGCGTGCGGGGGCGCGCACCCGTGTGGTGATCTGTGTGCGCTTCGTGCGCCCTACCGGAGTCGTCGAGTCGTCGTGATGATGAGCGAACCACAGGTGGCCCAGGCGACTCCGCATCGGCTCATGACGAGCATGCGGGGCGGAAGGAGTCCGCGTTGTTGCTTCTCATCTCTCCCGACAGTGTCGAGGAAGCCCTGGATTGCGCGAAGGCGGCGGCACATCTCGACATCGTCGACGTCAAGAAGCCCGACGAGGGATCGCTCGGCGCGAACTACCCCTGGGTGATTCGGGAGATCCGCGAAGTGGTCCCGGCGGACAAGCCGGTTTCCGCCACGGTGGGCGACGTCCCGTACAAACCGGGGACCGTGGCCCAGGCCGCGTTGGGCGCGGTCGTCTCGGGGGCCGGCTACATCAAGGTCGGTCTGTACGGATGTACGACGCCCGAACAGGCCGTCGAGGTCATGCGAGGGGTCGTTCGGGCGGTGAAGGACTACCGCCCGGATGCGTTGGTCGTCGCCTCCGGCTATGCCGACGCCCATCGGATCGGGTGCGTGAATCCGCTCGCGCTCCCCGACATCGCGCATCGCTCCGGCTCCGACGCGGCCATGCTCGACACCGCGATCAAGGACGGGACACGGCTGTTCGACCACGTTCCACCCGATGCCTGTGCGGAGTTCGTCCGGTTGGCCCACCAGGCCGATCTGCTCGCCGCCCTCGCGGGCAGCATCAAGGTCGGCGACCTCCGCGAACTCACCGCCATGCATACGGACATCGTGGGCGTGCGCGGGGCGGTCTGTGCGGGCGGTGACCGTGACAGGGGGCGGATCGAGGGGCGATTGGTGGCCGACTTCCGCGCGGAGATGGATCGGCATGCCCGGGCGCACACCACCGGTACGGGCTGAGCGCCGTCGTGACGATCGAGGTATCGCGCGAGGTGTCCGAGTCCGGCGACAGACGCTTCCCCGTCGTGGACCCGGCGACGGGTGAACCCTTCGACGAGGCGCGGGATCGGCGGTCGCGGGAACTGGACGCCGTCGTCGTACGGGCCCACCATGCCTGGCGCACCTGGCGAGCCGACTCGGCCGCGCGGAGCGCCGCGCTGCTCGCGGCGGCGGACGCGGTGGCGGCGGCCGCGGGCGACCTCGCGCCGCTGCTGACCCGGGAGCAGGGCAAGCCGCTGGCCGAGTCGCACGCGGAGGTCGCGCGCACGGCGGCGCGGTTGCGGTATTTCGCCGCGCTGGATCCGGGCGTGCACCCGATCGTCGACGGCCGACCGGTGCGCAGCGAGGTCCGCTGGCGCTCGCTCGGTCCCGTGGCCGCGATCGTCCCGTGGAACTTTCCGCTCCAACTCGCATCGGCGAAGTTCGCGCCCGCGCTCGCGGCGGGCAACACCGTGGTGCTCAAGCCCTCCCCGTTCACTCCCCTGGCGACGCAGCTGCTGGGGTCGGTCGTCTCGTCCGTCCTGCCCGAGCACGTCCTGACGGTGGTCACGGGCCGAGAGCCGCTCGGCGCGTGCCTCGCGTCCCATGCGGGAATCCGACACGTGACGTTCACCGGTTCGGTTCCCACCGGGCGGGCCGTCGCACGCGGTGCGGGCGCTTCGTTGGCGCGCGTGACCCTGGAGTTGGGCGGCAACGACGCCGCCGTGCTGCTCGACGACGTGGATGTGGACGGCATCGCGGATCGGCTGTTCCAGGCCGCGTTTCGCAACTGCGGGCAGGTCTGCATGGCGATCAAACGGGTGTACGCCCCGGCCCGACTGTACGCGCGGGTGGTCGAGGCCCTCGCGGAGCGCGCGAGGGCGGTGGTGGTCGGCCCCGGGCTCGATCCCGGTTCCCGGATGGGGCCGGTCAACAACCTTCCCCAACTGGCACGGGTCGAGCGGTACACCGCGCGGGCGCTGGCCGATGGCGCGCGAGCGGCGGCGGGCGGTCGGCGGCTCGACCGGCCGGGCTACTTCTTCGCACCGACGATCCTGGCCGATGTCCCGCCCGACAGCCCGGTGGTGACGGAAGAACAGTTCGGCCCGGTCCTGCCGGTGTTGGCGTACGACAACCTCGACGAGGCCGTGGCGGCGGCCAACGGCACCGGCTTCGGGCTCGGCGGCTCGGTGTGGGGAACCGATCTCGACCGGGCGGAGGCGGTCGCGGAGCGGCTGGAGTGCGGGACGGCGTGGATCAATCACCACGCCGAGTTGTCCCTCGCGCAACCCTTCGCGGGGGTGAAGGACAGCGGCGTCGGCGTCGCAGGCGGTCCCTGGGGGCTGTACGGGAACCTCAGACCGTTCGTGGTGCACCGCCCCGGGGCGAGCGCGGAGCCGGCGACCGAGCAGCCACGGGACCGGGAGCCGGATGGCCGCCGACCGGACGCGGATCCGCCGTCGAGGGAGCGGCCGTGAGATTCGACGCCGCGGTACTGCGCTCCTACGACGGCCGGTTCGTCGTCGAGACGGTGAATTTGGACGGCGGTCCGGGGCCCGGTGAGGTACTGGTCGAGATCGCGGGCTGCGGAATGTGCCGGACCGATCTCGCGGTGCGGCACTCCGCCGGCCGTTCACCGCTCCCGGCCGTGCTCGGCCACGAAGGGGCGGGAGTCGTGCTGGAGACGGGCGGCCCGGACACCGGATCGCAGGTCGGCGACCATGTCGTGCTGAGCTTCGACTCCTGCGGGCACTGCCGGAGTTGCCTGGGCGCGTCCCCGGCCTACTGCGACTCCTTCGCCTCACTCAACCTCTACGGCGGCCGATCACACAACGCGGCCCGCTTCACCGACGCGGCCGGGGAGCAGTTGGCGCCGCGATGGTTCGGCCAGTCCGCGTTCGCCGCCTACGCGATGGTCTCGGCCCGAAACGCGGTCGGGGTCGACCCGGCCCTGCCCATCGAACTGCTCGGACCACTCGGCTGCGGATTCCTCACGGGCGCCGGCGCGGTGCTGAACTCGTTCGGGATCGGCCCCGGCGACACCCTCGCGGTCTTCGGCGCGGGAGCGGTGGGCCTGGCCGCGACCATGGCGGCCGTCGCCGCCGGAGCGTTGGTCGTGGCGGTCGATCGTCGTCGCGAACGGCTGGGAATGGCCGAGCGGTTCGGCGCGATCCCGTTGCCCGCCGCGACAACCGGACTGGCCGATCGCATCCGGCGACTGACCGACGGCGGCGCCCGCTACGCGCTGGACACCACGGGCTCCGAGCGGTTGATCAACGACGCGTTGGAGGCACTGCGCCCCACCGGCCGGCTCGGCTTGGTGGCCCGCCTGCACACCGCGTTGTCGCTCGCGCCGGGATCACTCGACCGTGGCCGAGGGATCGTCCACATCTGCGAGGGCGACGCGGTCCCCGCACTGCTCATTCCTCGACTGACGGCGCTGTGGCGGGCCGGGCTGTTCCCCTTCGACCAGCTGATCCGCACCTACCCGCTCACCGACATCAACGACGCCGAACGGGACTGCGACGCGGGCCTGGTGGTGAAACCCGTCCTGATCCCGTAGGGCGCGGGCGAGCAGGGATCGGCCCACGGTCGGGCGACGACGAACGAACCGCTCATCGTGCGGGCTTGCTCGCGAACACCCAGCGATTGCCCGCCAGCGCGTCGTTGTGTTCGGGCAACGGGCCGCGCCCGTGCCGACGGGTGAAGTCGAACGGGGTGTGGATCGAGGTGGACCAGCCCTTGCCGGCCAACTCGCCCGCGGAATCGGGTCGCGCGCCGTGGGCGAACAACGCGAGCAGGTCGATGCCGATCTGATGCTTCGTCGAGGTGTAGATCGGACTGTCCCGGTACTCCCACAGATCCTTCTCCAGCTTGACCTCGAACGCGAGTGCGCTGCCTCCGGTGCTCAACCGATCCACCGTGTCGATGAGATACGTCTCGGCGAGGCGGGGCAGGTAGAACAACAGCCCTTCGGCCAGCCAGACGCTGGGAGCGCCCGGCTGGAACCCGGCATCGGTCAACGCACCGACCCAGTCACCGCGCAGATCGATCGGGATCGGTACACGGGCCGACTTCGGCACGGCGGACAAACCGTCGAGCACGTCGTGCTTGAATGCCAGTACGCCCTCCCGGTCGACCTCGAAGATCACACAGTCGGACGGCCATTCGAGGCGAAACGCACGAGCATCCAACCCCGCCCCGAGCAGCACCACCTGGCGCGCTCCGGCATGCACCGACCGAAGGAGGAAGTCGTCCAAGACCCGCGTCCGCAGACCGAAGTAGCGTGCGAAGCGCCCCCACAGGGGGTTCTCGTCCCCATCCGGGACCTGCTCCATGCGCACCGGCCATCCGGCGGACGCCGGGGCGGCCCGCACGAAGTGCTCCGCGTAGACGTCCCGCGCCAGGCTGTCGCGGCGTCGGGTCTCGATCGCCCGCGCCGCGGCGACCATCAGGGCGGTCAGCCCGACGCCTCCTCCCACACCCTCCGCGTGGACGTCCCGACGCACAACGCCGACCATGAGTCCCCCTGAGACGAGCCGTGACCGCGAATGACAAGGACGACGGCCCCGAACCACCGATGCCGAACCGCATCCGAGCACGGAGGCGGACGTCGTCTTCGCATCCACCATCGCGCCGCGCTCCCGCAGCCGCGCCAAAATCGCCCCGATTCCCCCGTTGGAGTGAATTCTTGCTGACGGACGGTCCGGGTCGGGTCGGCTGTCTTACCGAGCCGTCTTCCAGAACGAGAAGGTCCCGGTCGTGGAGTTCCGCGACATCCCCGGCACACGTGATGTTCGCGGAAGTCGAATAGCCGCCGGATCACGGCACGCACACCCCACACGTTCGGGCGTGGCCCGACACCGAGCCCTCGGTCGAAATCGCGCCATGCGTCCAGGGCGATCCACCACCCACACACCGCTCCTCGCCCGGTCTCCGGATCCGTACAGCACTCGATCGGCGGATGGCACAAAGCCGCACACCGGGACCACAGTTCCCGAAGGGCCCGCACCGTAGCGGACGGGCCGCCGTCGGAAGGACAGGGCAGTGGAATCGCATATGAACGTCGACCTGATTCGACCCCGCCCCCGTCGACACGTCCCGGGACGTCGCCTGCCGGTTGTACTGCTCGCCGGCCTCGGACTGGCCGTGTCGACCGTTGCGGGCACGTGGGCATCGCCCGCCGCAGCCGCCGCGCCGTCGATCGCCCCCGCGATCCGAGCCGGCGTCTGTGACCCGGGCCACGTCTGCATCTACAAGGGCGACATCTGGGACGACACACCCAATCACCCCAAGGTGTACGACTTCTACCGCTACGGCACCTACAACGTGGCCGGCCTCGTCGGCGACTACACCGTGTTGAACTGCCAGACCGGCGGCGCGGGAATCAAGGGGTATACCGGGCGCAACGGCACCGGCAAGGTCGACTGGGACCTCGACATCAACAACTGCAACTCCGGCCTGTGGACCAGCCTCACCAAGACCAACTCCGTACGCTTGTACGCCTGAACACCCGCCCACCCCCGCGGGCGCGACAGCGGCAGGTCGGCGGCGCCGCAGTGGGTCGTAGTGCCGGGTCCCGTTTGTCGCGGCGGCGCGCCCGATCCGGTTCGGGCAGGCGGGCAGGCAGGCAGGCGGGCGGGCGTCGGAACGGGTGACCCGTGCTGGGGGCCGGTGATCGGCATGCCCTTCCAGATCGTGAATCCGCGGTGTTCGCCGAGGGGTCGCGGGTCGCTGTCGTAGGAGGTTCCGCCCAAACGGGTCACCGATGCCGGGGTACGACGCGGGCTGCCGGCGGTCACGCACCCGCCGACGCTCGCGCTCGGTGGCGAGACGCCTCTTGGAGATCCTGTTCTGACGTGCCGTCATACCGTATCGGCGCGATGGCGCCCGTGGCCGACCACCGTCCGGACGCGGGCATCCGTCAGGGCCCGCACGAGTCGGCGGCGGGGATACTCCGGCGAGGGCGTCCGGTGTCCGCTCGGCCTGTCGGGCGGCTCGCCGAATCCCTGCACCGATTTCGGCGATCGATGCTTCTTTTTCCGACAATGGCCGAAAACGATGAAGATCGCGCCTCCCGTCGACAACGCGGGTTATTTCTCGCCTCTACTTTCTCTCGGGTTGCGAGCGGGCGGTAATCGATCAATGGATTCGGGCCATTGATCGATTCGAAGAATGCTCCCCAAAATCGCCCGAGCACCGAAGAGGGCGCGGCATCGACTCCGGGACGGGGTTCGCATCCGATGGATTCCTCGCCCCCGTACGAACCGACGGGGATCGAGGAAATGGGTCCGACCGGGCCTGATCAAGCCCGGGTCGAGGCTGGGCACAACACGGCAGCCGCGCCGCGGCCGTGGCATCTGCACCCACGCCCTCACCGTCCCGGGCACGCGTCGTGATCGTCGAAGGCGTCGCACCGGGCGAGCCGTCGCGATGCCTTCCGGGAAAACCGGAATGGTCGACGGATGTTCATTCACCACGCGAAGGAATTTATTTCGATCCGGCCCTCTCGATCCGATTGGCCCCGGTCGAGTCGGGTAGCGATCCGGCGAAGGTTTCCATCGGCTCGTGAATCCCCACACATCCGATTCGGCGGGCTCCTTCGATTTCGAGATCTTCGACAGCGGGACACGAATGGTCCCGGTCGAGTGCGATCGGGAGCCGCACGGCTCGGCCGTCCCACGACCGTGGGACGACGCATCGCTGTCGCGTCGGGCAACGCGGCCACCGATCCCCTTCGGGCCGAGAGGCGTACGAACCCTCCCCGCGCGGTCGTGCGACGGCGTCGAACACGGCGCGAGGGCGCGCGGGCGCTGCCCACGGCGATCGAAGCCGGGACGTGACCCGGGCGACACACGGACCCGTATCCGAGAGGTCTCGACGGCCCTGTCCACGACACCGAGAAAGGAACATCGTGAAAGCCCAGGAATTGATCGCAAGTATGCGACCCGACGTGGAGCGCTGCATCGCCGACAACGAGACCGTGACACGCGTGCGCGCCCAGGAGGCGGACCGGGACCTGCTGCGCCGGCTGGTCATCGCGGAGTTCAACTGCCAGGAGTCCGAACTGGTCACCTATGGACTGCTGGTCGCCCGACACCACGACCAGACGTCCCTCGACCTGTTCTCCCTCGTCATCCGCACGGTGACCGAGGCGCGCAAACTGCTGAACGAAGCGGCCCGATCGGTGGATCTGGGACCGGAGGACCTGACCCTCGCGGGCGAAGGGCGCCTGGGACGCGCCGTGAGCAGCCTGGTCGCACCGGGCCTGCTCGGCACGCCCGGAGCGGTGGCGCTCTACCTCCACAGCGATCTCGCCGTGTGGTGCGCCCTGTTCGATCGGATCGCGTCCGCGGCGCGCGAGGCGAACAATGTGCCGAAGCCGCTCCTCGAGTACATGGAGTGGTGGGGAAGCGAACCGTCCGCGGAGTTCGTCGACAACACCGTCGAGGTGATCACCCACAGCCTGGCGCATGGTGAGGATCCGGCACGGATGCTCGCCTCGAGCCGGCAACTGGAGTCGATCGTCTCGGACTACTGGGGCTTCGTGAACCACGGCGGCTAGCGCACGGGGAACATCGCCCTCACCATCGTGCCGCCGGGCGCGGGGCGGCGTCCGGCAGCACGGCCTCCCCGCCCGATCGCGGATCGCCGGCCGGCCCCGGCGCGGCGCCGCCCAACGTCACCTCACCTCACCGTGCGAAGGAGCACCCCCGTTATGCCCACCGTCCGCGACGCCGTGCTCGACGTGTTGCGCCTGCATGGGATGAACACGTTCTTCGGCAACCCTGGAAGTACCGAGATCCCGTTCCTCGCCGACCTGCCTTCGGATTTCTCCTACATCCTGGGCCTGAACGAGGTCGTCGCCGCTTCGATGGCCGACGGTCACGCGCGGGCCACCGGTCGGCCCACGCTGGTGAGTCTGCACAGCACGGTGGGCCTGGGCAACGCGATGGGCGCGCTCGTCAACGCCCAGCACGCGCACAGCCCCGTCGTCGCCCTCGTGGGTCAACAGACACGCGCGCTCGTACACTCGCGCGCGGTTCTGACCAACGAACACCCCCACGTCCTGCCGCTGGGCACGGTCAAGTTCGCCGCCGAGCCGGTCCGCGCCGCCCGGGTGCCCGCGGTCCTGAGTCAGGCCATCCACCTGGCCCGACTGTCGCCCGCGGGCCCGGTGTGTGTTTCGGTACCCATGGACGACTGGCACCGGGAGTGCGATCCGCTCGATGCCCGGTACACCCTGCCGCGGCACGTCTTCGCCGACAGCGTCCTGAATCCCTCGGCGTTCGCGCGGCTCCTCGATCGGGTGCGCGCGGCACGCAACCCGGCACTGGTCGTGGGCCCCGCGCTGGACACGGAGGAGGGCTATCGCCACACAACCGCGCTCGCCGAGCGGCTCGGCGCCCCGGTGTGGATCGACTGGCTGCCCGACCGCT
Source organism: Embleya sp. NPDC059237 (assembly GCF_042754105.1). NCBI lineage: Bacteria > Bacillati > Actinomycetota > Actinomycetes > Kitasatosporales > Streptomycetaceae > Embleya > Embleya sp. NPDC059237. The sequence continues at coordinate 145,213 of NZ_JBHZAE010000013.1, forward strand.
GCGGCTTCCCCACCGGCCACCCCGCGTTCCGCGGCACGCTGGGCCCCGACGCGCCTTCCACCGCCGCCCTGTTCACCGGACACGACCTGGTCGTGGCGCTGGGCTGCCGGGTGTTCCGCTACTTCGTCGACGCCCCGGCTCCGCACCTGCCCGCCGGAACCGAACTGGTCTCGGTCACCGCCGATCCCCAGGACGCGGCCACCGCCGTCGTCGGCGACTGCTATCTCGGCGCACCCGCCGCCGCTGCCGAACTCCTCGCCTCCGCGCTGCCGGCCACCGCCCGCGCCGCTCCCGGCGGCCGCGTCCTTCCACTGGCGTACACCGACGCGGCTCCGCGACTCCTCACCGCCGACTAGGTGTTCACGACCCTGGCCGAGGTCGTGCCCCCGGAGAGCGTCATCGTCAACGAGGCGTATCGCCAACAGGAGCAGTTCTGGGCACGCGTGCCCGTGGAGCACCCCGGCGGATACCACCTCGCGGGAGCCGGTGGCCTGGGCTTCGGCATGGCCGGAGCGGTCGGGGTGCAACTGGCCCAGCCTCGGCGACCGGTGATCGCGATCCTGGGTGACGGCGCCATCCAGTACACCGTCCAGGCCCTGTGGAGCGCGGTCCATCACAGGGCCCCGGTCACCGTGGTGGTCCTGAACAACGGGCAATACGCCATCCTCCACGACGTGGAGACCCGGGTGGGTGCGGGTCCGGTACCCGGCCTGCGCCTGCCGGGTCTCGACCCGGTCGCCATCGCACGCGGATACGGCGTCACCGCCACCCGGGTGCACACCACACGTGAACTGCGCGCCGCGCTGACCTCGGCCGTCGAATCCCCCGAACCGCACCTGATCGACGTCGCCTTCGTCGACGATCCGACCCCCGACCCGCCGCGACGAACGGGGTGATGATCAAGACCGCTCGACCGGTCCGAACGGCCTCGTCCCCTCGACCCGCACGGCCGGCACGACCACGCGCCGCCGCCCTACCGCGCGTCCACGGGTCTCCCGACGGTGCATGCCCCGACCGCGCCGATCGGCGAGATCGCCGCGTGCCTCCGCTCGCGCCGCCCCTACGGCCAGACGACTGCGCCGTCACGCACAACCAGCGGCTCGGCCTGCCGCGATTCATGGAACCGGGTCCACCCCAGATCGACACCGCCGTCGATGCGGAGATGACGATCACCGGCCCTGGCCGCCGGCCAACCGAGCAACTCGCCCAGGAGATCGAACTCGTCCGGGTGGATCTCCTGCCGACTGGTCGGGGCCCACCTTCCGTCCCGCCGCCGAAGCAGAACCGACACAAGCGCACCGCCTGCCTTGTACGCCTCACCGTGACGGCCCAGCAAAGGCCGGGCCGGTCCTCGAAGACAGGCGCGCCGTCATCACCCTCGTACACGTACGGAAACCCGGTCACGATGTGAAGCATCTCCGGCTTCGGACCGAGCCCCACGTGCCATCGGAGCTCGGTGAGCTCGTCCTCGGACAGTTCATCGCGCAGGTCCACGGCGAGCACGAGCTCGAAAATGTCGGCCATGGACGCACACGCCAGCGTCCGCGTGCGACCCCCACCGGCGTCATTCCCCGTTCGCGAACACGACCCGGCGGCGCAGTTCGGCCATGTCCGGTTTTCCGGTGGGAGTGAGCGGCAGTTCGGAGGTCAAGCCGCCCCACGGCCACGCGTCGGTCGACATCCTGCGCCGGCGGGCGGCAGGCCCCGACAGCCCGCACCCCGGCGGGCCCGGCACCCGAACGGGCATTCTCGTCCGGCACCTGCTGCAACGCCACCAGGCGCTGTGTGTACAGCGCTACATGGCCAACCCCGGCCGCGATCTGCGGATCATGGTGGTCGGATCGCGGGTCGTGGCCTGCTATTACCATATGAACACCGCGCCTGACGGCAACACCCATCACCCGCTCCATCCACATGGCTGGACGGCAGCCGAACTCCTCCCCCGGGCAGAAGAGTTGGCGCTTCTGGCGACCGGGGTCCTCGGTCTCTGCTCGAAGGTCCGGACGGTCCCGTGGGTCACACCCCGTGTCCTGTGGCCGGCACACGGCGTCGAACGTGGTGTGAAGGATCCGGTCGGGTGGTTTGGGTCGGTGCGCGTGCCGGTACGGAGGCTGTACGCACTGCCACGAACACGGGAGAGACCTGCCGATGGGCACTTCGGAACGCTACATGCGCGCGTGGGAGGGGTTCTGGGCCGAGAACACGGGCGAGCCGGGTGCGGCGTTCTGGGACGCGGACGCGGCGCTGACGGCGGCTCCGCACACCGAGTTGCTCGCGGCCCACGCCGATCCGACGCTGCCGATCGTCGACCTCGGCTGCGGCAACGGCACCCAAACCCGGTACCTGGCCGGGCAATTCCCTCGCGCGGTGGGCGTGGACCTGTCTCCCTCGGCCGTGGCACACGCCCGGCGCGCGGACCGCGACGCGGTGGCCGAGTTCGAACAACTGGATCTCACCGACCTGGCAGAGGTGCGGGGGCTCGGCGACCGGCTCGGCGAGGCGAACGTCTACCTGCGGGCCGTGCTCCACCAGAGCGATCCGGCCGATCGGGCACCCGTCGCGGCCGCCGTCGCCCTGCTGCTCGGTAGGCGCGGACGGGGCTTCGTGATCGAGCCGACCGCCGCCGCGAAGGAGGTGCTCCGGCAGGTCGCCGAACGGCCCGGTGGAACACCGGAGAAGCTGCGCCAGGTCCGCAAGCACAACCTGCGCCCCGCCGAGGTCGCGCCGGGGGAATTGCCCGACCTGCTGCGCGGCGCCGGACTGGAGATCCTCGACCAGGGCCGGACCGACCTCGTGATGAGCGAGCGCCATCCGGACCTCAGCCCCGTCACGCTTCCCGCCGACTGGTTCGTGGTCGCCGTGACCGAGGACGGCCGACCGGTCGGCTGAACGAAAGCCGGCGGCCTCCGCGCCGGCCGAGGCGCATCTCCCCGCGGACACGTTGCGGGTGGGGTGCGCGGGGCGATGCCTCGGTCTTCGGTCAGCCGGGGAGGATCTCGCGGTCGGGGGCGGGAAGCCAGCCGAGCCAGGCGTCCAGCGGTGCGTCGCCACCGGCGGCGGTCCCCACGAACCTTCTCAGCTCCGCCTCTCCGAGGTGTGTGGCGTGATCTCCTCGACTGTCTCGGGGCTCATGCCGTCCGCCGCGTCGAATCCGGCGGCCTCCACCGGGCCGATGCCCACGCTGACGCACAGTGCGTCGACCCGGTCGCCCGACAGCACCGCGGCGGCCAGTGCGTGGAGCCCGCCGCCCGAGACGCCCATGACCGCGAATCGGCCGATGCCGCACGCGTCGGCGACCCGTTCCGTCCATCGGGCGGCGTCGCCCACCGTGCGCCCCGGTCGGCCGTCGGAGCGGGCGCACCCCGGGCGGTCGAAGGCCACCACCCGTACGCCGGCACGGTTCGGCCCCTGCCATCCGCCGGGAACGGCAGCGCTGCTGCGCGGCGTTCCGTGGTGGTGGATGACCGTCGGCCCCGAACGCGGACCCCATTCCCGGATCAGCAGCCTGCCGCCACCACCGATGCCGCTGCTCCGTTCGCGGCATGGCGGCACGGGGCGGGCAGTGGATGCGGACTCCGGCGTCTCGGCTGCCGCGTTCATCGGTTCGCCACCCGGAGCTCGGGCGCCGCGGTCCGGTGCCACTCGGTGCGCGGTCACGCCCGCCGACCGGCGCAGGTCCGCCAACTGCTCCTGCTCCTCGGCGTAACGCCGCTCCCAGCGCGCCCGTTCGGCGTGCTTCTCGGCCAGATAGGCGCGGTAGTTGCCTCCATAGCGGATGGGGCCGTCCAACGCGGGGTCGAGGTCGATCAGGTCGGTACAGACGGCGTCCAGGAACGCCCGGTCGTGGGTGGCGGTCACCACGGTCCCGGACAGGCCGCGAACCTGCCCCTCGAGGAAGGCCGCGGCATCGTCGTCGAGATGGTTGGTCGGCTCGTCCAACAGCAGTGCGGATGGCCGCCGTATGAGCAGCGTGGCCAGAGCCAATCGGGCGCGCTGCCCGCCGGAGAGCGTGCCGAGCCTGCGGTCGGGCGTGAGGGCGCCCAGGCCCAGGCCCGCCAACATCAGTGCGGCGCGGCGGTCGGCGTCCCAGGACTCCCGATCGCGAGCCTGCTCCAGCCGCTTCCCGTAGGCGTCCAGGAGAGTGTGCCTGCTCGCATCGTCCTCCGCGACGCGGGCCAACTCCTCGCCCAGTCGGTCCAGTTCGGTGAGGTCCTCGCGGGCTTCGCGCAGCGCCTCGTCCAGCACCGCGGCCGGGGTGGAGTCTGCGTCGAAGGGCATCTCCTGCCGGAGGTAGCCGAGATCGCCGGGGCGGGTGACGGTCCCCGAGTCGGCTTCGTCCACACCTGCGAGCACCCGCAGCAGGGTGGACTTGCCGACGCCGTTCTCCCCGATCAGGCCGATGCGCCGGCCCGGGGAGGCGGTGAGGGAGACGCCGTCCAGGACGCGTCGGCCGCCCAGGGAGAGGACGAGATCGTGGGCTAGCAGAGCGGGCTGAGGCATGGTCGTCCGTCCGATGTCGTCGGTGGTCGACCCGCCGGGCATGGCGCCTCCGGCGCGCAAGCGACCTCGGAGACGGGAGTGCGGAGCCTGAACTCCGCCCGGCAGGTGCGGGAAATGGGGTACGACGAAAGCGGCCACGTCGGCGGTGCCTCTGGGGCGCCGGCCGGGGCCGTCACATCCGGATCTCAGCCGGAGATGTCGTCTTCGCCCGCCACGTCTGCAACTCCTCGATGCCTCGAATGCCGATCGCCGGCAGCCTAGCAGCCCACGCCCCCGCTCGAACCGACCGGACACGAACACGCCCTGCCGGGGTACTACCGGTGTACCGCGCCTGGTTGTAGCGGTGGACGCGGGGCGCGGACGGTGTGGTGAATCTGCCGGCCGGCGAAGGGCAGGGTGAGGGCGGTGATCCATTCGCTGTAGCCCATGACACGGCCCACCAACTCGTCGATCCACCGGCCGTCGACGGCGGCTTCGATGATGTCTTCAATCGCACTGTCCTGCACAGGCTCTGACATCACGTCAGTCATCTCTCGGCGTCACTTTCATGATCAAGTTCCATCGTTGGTTTTCACAGTCCCTCGCCCGAAGCGCGATGCCCTACGAGTTCAGGCCGTCATCGCGTGCCGGTCCGTTACCGACAAGGGCCATGTCGGGCCGGACGGGTCCTCGAACCACACGTGGTTGGTCGCCGTCCGGTTCGACGCGCAGGCCGAAGCGTTCCGGCCCGGGGCAGCCCCGGGCAGTCCATCACCGGCCGCGTCTATGTCGTCGCCTACGGATCCGACAGCCTCTCCATCCTCGACATCGACCCCACCACGGGCGCACCCCACCCCCGCCGGCCCGCGACCATCCCCGTCGGACACCAACCGATCGACGTCGCCGTCTGCCCCAACGGTCGCGTGTGCGTGGCCGACCACACCGGCGGCAGCGTCGTCACGGTGCTCGCCAACCCCGCACCGGCCGACCGTGCCGGTGGGCAACGACCCGGCGGATCTGGCCGTGAGTCCCGACGGCGAGCGAGTGCTCGTCGCCCGCCCCGGAGACAAAACACTGCACACCCCGAAGGGCGATGGTCCCGAAGTCGAGGGAACACCGGTGACCATCGCATGTCTCGACGACCGTTGGTCGTACGTGGGCACCCGTACGGACGACGGCAAGGCCGCCGTCGTCCCCATCGACGAACTTCATTCCGGGGCGAGGAGCCGCCGCAGTGCCGTCGGGGTGTGGCCGAGATATTGGCGCATGGTTCGGCAAAGATGGGCCTGGTCGGAAAAGCCCAGGTCGGCGGCGAGGGTGGCGAGGCTTTCCTCACCGGCGTCCAGACGGTCGAGGGCGCGGCCGACACGGACCCGGTTGCGATAGCGGGTCAGCGAGACTCCCAGCTCGCGGGTGAAGGCGCGGCTCAGCCGGTAGGGCGAGGCGCCGAGGAGTTCCGCGAGCGGCAGCAGTCCTTCGGAAGCGGGGTGGGCCTCGCCGATCGCCCGCCGGGCCGCGGCGACGAGCGGCCCCTCGTCCCGGCCGGGGCGCGCGCCGGTCGGGACGGCTCCGTCGACGGCCTGTCCGACGGTGGCGGCGAGCAGTGCGAGAAGTTCCTCCGTCACGGCGTGGTCCACGTCGCCGGTGTGGGCGGAGGCGAGGACGCGACGGTGGGCCAGATCGAGGCGGGCGTCCACGTACACGCTCTGCCGGGCCGGGCGGGCGTCCTCACCGGCCAGGGTCCGCCACAGCGTGGGTGTCAGGCTGATCGAGGTGCACTCGTCGCCCCCTTCGGCCGGGTGTGCGAATCGCTCCTCCTCGCCCGGTACGCCGAGATACGCCACGGTCGGGTCGACCTCGGCCGGGGTGCCGGCCGCCTGCCTCCGGAACCGGCCGCGCCGCACGAGCACCACCCGGTAGTCCGAACGCACCTCCGTCTGTGACCAGCGGGTGTGGTCGTCCCGGCAACTGACGGTGGTGACGCGGAAGTCGGGCCGAGTGGCGAGGACCGTGGTGGTGAGCACTGTCGAACGCTACGTCGGAGGTCCGACAGTCGTCCCGCGCAAGGATCTTCAAGACCGGGAACGGGCGTGCCAGGCAAGCTCGGCGATGTCGTACTCGACGCCGCACCACACTCGAGGAGTCGCCATCATGTCCGTTCTTGCGCAGATCAGCACCGTAGTCATCGATTGTGGTGACCCGATTCGGCTCGCCGAGTTCTACAGCAGGGTCACCGGTTGGGAAATCACCCACAGCGGCGAGGACTTCGCCTCCCTGGCCAACGGGGATCACCCCGGCCTGGCGTTCGTACGCGTCGAGGGTCACCGGGCCCCCGATTGGCCCCACGATGCCAAGCACGCCCACCTCGACCTCACGGTCGTCGACCTGGAAGAGGCGACCGACCGGATCCTCGCCCTCGGAGCGTCGAAGCCCGCGTTCCAACCCGGCAAGGACCAGTGGGTCGTCCTGACCGACCCGGAGGGGCATCCGTTCTGCCTGACCACCGGTTCCTGACAGGTCCCCCTACCGGAGAAACGCACATGGCTCACGACGATGCGGCCCGCCGGGTGGCCTACGCGGTGATCGGCGGCTCGATGGCGCCGAAGCACCATCATGCCTCGATGCAGGTCCTCGCCGACGCCGAAGGGCACAGCCGTTTCGTCCGGACGATCGACGTGATGCCCGACGAACTCGCCGGGGCCATGGGCGAGATGGCCGAGCAGGGCGCGCGCGTCATACGGGAGGCGCTGAAGGCCGCCCCGGTCCCGACCCGCAGGTAGAGCCCTCGCGCCGGGGGCCGGACCGAGGGAGTCGCGGTCCGGCCCCCGGCATTGCGACCACGGGTCGCGCCGACAGTGGGCTGTCTCGTACGTGGGCACGTAGCCCGGTTTCTCGTCGGCCTCGGCCTGCGTCGACGCGGGGCGGGCGCGGGCACCGAAGGTAGCCGGCGTGCGTGTCGCCCCCGAGGCACAGGAGACGGAGCCGGACGTACAGTCGGCCCCCGCTGCGCGACCGCGACCGATGGGCCGCCCAACCAGGCGTGGGCGCCCATGGTGACCCGGGCGCATGGTGAGCCGTGCCCTGGCCTGAAGAATCTCGTGGGTGCGTTCGAGAGAAACCGCTCGGCTTCGGCGCTCTCTACGCGATCGTCCCTACCGACAAGCTCACCCAACAGGGTTGATCGACCGTGGGGGATGCCACGAGGGTGGTCGAGCCTGTCGAACTCGTCGTACTCGACTGCGACGACGCGCCTTGCCCGCGCGCCGCCACCGGCCATCCCGCCTTGTCGCCATGGCAGCTCTCCCCGCTCGGTGGCACACGGTGGGGCGGTGTTCATGGTGGGTGGAGGCGGTGAGTCGGCGCGGTTGTGGGTGACTTCGGGGAAGCAGGGCGAGGGGCCGTTCCGGAGTTCGCCTCGGTCACCGCGCAGGTGAAGGTCGAAGAAGGCGCGTGGGTAGGCCCGTTGGTGCCATCGTGGCCTCGAGCCGTGTCGTCCTTGCCGAGCGGGCGTTGTCACTCGATCGGGTCGACCTTCGGGGATACGAAGTGCGCCGCCACGGATCGGCAGGAAGATCGTCCTCGGGCCGGTCCACGGCTCGTCGGAGCGCCGGATCCGTCCCGGCGCCACGTCACCGTCACTGCCGGCCCGTGTGTGCCGGGCTTCGTATGGAGGACAACCGTGATCTCGAACGTCAAGAAAGCCGTCGGCTCCCTGGTCATGGCGCTCGCCGCGGCGGCGTCGTTCACCGTCGCCGGACCGACCGGCACCGCCTTCGCCATCGACCACGTCGAATGCGTCGGCGGCGAGAGCTTCCTGAAACTCTGGTCCCACCTCGACGGCCGGGAAAGCGTCGACTGCTACGCGAACGCCGGCAGGACCGACTTCGGCGGATGGTGGGTCGACCGGATCTCGACCGGCAACAACGACCTGATCTACTACGACGTCAACGGCGACTCCGTGAGGATCAACAGGTGGACCGACATCACCTTCCCCAACCGTCCCCCGCGCGTGAAGTCCATCCAGATCCTTTGAGCGCCTCGCGCGAGCCGAGACGCCGACGGAGTTCGACCATGAAGTCACGCGCCGGCTCGTGGCGAGGCTTCGCGACGGCGCCGACAGGTCGTCAACCGTGCAACCCACGCGTCGTCCGGGCACGGACCGACCCGCGAGGGCGGATGCCGTCGACCTGTTGAAGAACCTCGCCGAACGCATCGGCGCGACATCCGTACACCCGGCCCCGTCCCGTCCCCGACCGGCACCGCGCTGCCGGTCGGGGACGCGGAAATCGCCTGGGTGAACACAGCAAACCGGCTCCTGACCCATCCCAGGGCACCCCGCCTCCGGGGAACAAGGACGGACAGCCCACGCCGGAGCCGACTCCGGACGGCCGCCACAAGAAGGACCCCAAGTAGGTGACCGACCCACTCGCGGAACGTCGCCGCATCCTGGACGAGGCGATGCGCACGCGCGGTGCGTGGCCCCAGGACGCCCCGTGGGTACGCGACGCGTTCGACGCGCTGCCCCGCCACGCCTTCGCGCCCGACCGTCTGTGGGACTGGGACGGGACCGGATACGTGCCCGTCGACCGCGGCGCGGCCCCGACCCGGTGGGTCGAGCTCGTCTACGCCGGGCCCGACAACGCGGCCGTCACCGAGGTCACCGACGGCATCCCATCGTCGTCCCTGTCGGCGCCCGCGGTCGTGGCGACCATGCTCGACTCCCTCGACGTCGAACCCGGCCACCGGGTCCTGGAGTTGGGGACCGGGACCGGCTGGAACGCGGCACTGATCGCCCACCGCGTCGGCGCCTCGGGACGGGTCACCAGCGTGGAGGCCTCGCCGGAACTCGCCGACGCGGCGGCCGGGAGGCTGGAGTGTGCCGGGGTGCGCGTGGACGTCGTGGTCGGCGACGGCAACCTCGGTCGGCCCGCAACGGCCCCCTACGACCGGGTGATCGCCGCCTACGCCGTCGACCGCGTCCCCTGGGCCTGGATCGACCAGACCGCCCCCGGCGGCGACCTCGTCTTCCCCCTCGGCCGCATGGGGCACTTCGCCGTCACCATCGCCGACGACCATCGCAGCGCCCGCGGCTGGATGCACGGCCTCGCCCAATTCATGAACGCGCGCGACACACCGGCTCCCGCCGCCACCGTCCGCTCCTACACCCAGGTCCGCGCCGGCCGCCCGCCCGACGACAAGCGCGCCGTCGACCGCGACATCACCCCGCTACACACCGACGTGAACCTGCTCTGGGCGCTGCGCATGGCCCTGCCCGACGTCGTCTACACCACCGACACCGACCGGGACGGCGTCAACGCCTGGATCCACGACGGCACCTCCTCCTGGGCCGTCGTCACCACCGGGCCCGACGGCGGCGCACGCACCGAACAAGGCGGACCACGCCGCCTGTTCGACGCCCTCGAAACCGCCTGGGACGCCTGGACCGCGCACGGCGGGATCAGCCGCTGGGACCACGGCGTCACCCTCACCGAACACGAACAGTACGTGTGGGAAGGCGACCCCGACACCGGCCGCCGCTTCCATCTCCCCGGTCCGGTATCCGCACACGCCTGAACCGCCACACCGCGACCGGGAACAAAAAGGGGTCAAATCCCGTCGGTGGCAAACGCGGTGTCGTCTTCGTCCGCCACGATCGCTCATGGGCGTGTGTTCGGACGCCGCGCCGCCGGACGCACACACCCGCGCGCCCTTGGACGGGTCGGCTACGACCTGTGGCGGCGGCGCTTCCTTCCGAGAAGGCCACCACGCACCTGTCGTGAGGAGGCCATTCCCGTGTTTCGGCCCGATCCGGTCTCCGTCCGGCGCGGTTCAGCCCGAGCGGGCGAATCCGGGGACCTCGGTGTCCTGCGCGTCCGCACTCGCGGCAAGGTGCTCGTACTGGGCGAGTGCCAGGCCCAGGCCGAAGAAGGTGGGCGCCCATTCGCCAACAAAGATGCCCCAGCGGTCGGCGCGTTCCGCGTCCTCGGCCTTGTTGCTGACCAGCCACGACGCGAAGGTCAGGCCGATCGAACCAAGCGCTGCGGTGTACGCGTGCTCGCTTCGCAGGCCCATCTTGTACAGCTTCCTGATGATCACGACGTCCTCCGGGGTCGGCGGGGTGTGGTTTGGTCATTCGCTGCCCGGGCGGGCGCCGGGATTGTTCGTGGTCACGACCGGACCGTGTGCGGCTGCCGGCATCGGGGTATGTGCCGCGGTCGCGGCGACGGCGCCCGACGTCCGCCCGGAGGTGATGGCTTCGCGGAACGTGTCCTCGCGGGCCGCCTGTTCGGGGTGCCGGGAGCGCCAGTAGGGATTGTCGTGCGGAAGGTTGCCGCTGACGCGCCCGTACAGGCCGAAGGTGAGCACCATCAGACCGACGCAGAAGCTGAAGATCACGTTGGGCATACGGAAGGCGAGGATGTTGGCGTCCCTGCCGATCAGCCCGAGATTCACGAAGCCGCTGAGGATGAACGAGGCCCCGACCATGATGTTCAAGGTCGAGGCCAGGTTCCCACCGATCACGGCGCCGGCGATCAAAATCGCGCCGACGACGACGGAGATCGTACTCAGCGCGCCATTGGTGCTGAGCCCGGCGACCCGTTCGCCGGAGGTGTCGAAGAACGTCAGCTGGTCGGCGAATCCCAGGGCGCCGAACACCAACAGCACCATGCCGGTGAAGCCGGCGCCGAAACGGTAGACATAGGCGAGCCGGTGGTCCACCGGCATCTCGTCGGACAACTTCACAACCGCCTCCAATGCGTGAGGCCCCCTACCGCAATGGTTCGCACCACCCGCCGCTTGCACAAGTTGCATCGTTAATGCATCGTTTTTTGGGACCTCGACCATAGAGCCATAGAGGGAGGCCATTCTTTGTCCGAACCACCACCGCCCACGAGCATCGGCCCCGGCGATCCCGAACAGGAGCTGGACCTGACGGCCGGCGCGGCCGCGAGCAGGCTCGGTGTGGCCGTCACCACCCTGCGCTCGTGGGACCGGCGATACCACCTGGGCGCGAGCCGGACCAGCGCCGGCGGGCACCGCCGCTACTCACCCGACGACATGGCCCGCCTCCGGCGCATGTGCGCGCTGGTCGCCGACGGCGTCCCGGTCGCCGACGCCGCCCGCGCGGTCCTCGGCAACGGAAAGGTCGGCCCGACGAAACAGCGCCCGGCCGGGCGGTCCGGAGGAGGTCACACCTTCGCCGTCGGTACCCGCGCAAGCCGTCAAGCGCGCGGCCTCGCGCGCGCCGCGATGCGACTGGACGGCGCGGCCGTGCACGACATCCTGGACCGGGCGATCACCGAACGCGGCGTCGCGGCCACATGGGAGGACCTGGCCCAGCCGGTGTTGTACGGGATGGGGCGCAAATGGGAAGGCGGGAGAGGCAATCGGGACCCGAACACGTACGTGGAGGTGGAGCACCTGCTGTCGGAGTGCGTGCTCGCCGCGCTGCACCGCGCGTGTGGCCGCAGCCATACGACCGAAGCACAGGGACCGTGCGCGTTCGGCACCCGCGGGGTGCTCCTGGCCTGCACGGACAAGGAACTCCACACCCTTCCCCTACACGCTCTCAACGCCGCACTGATCGAGCGCGGGATTCCCACGCGCATGTTCGGCGCCGCCCTCCCCGCCGACGCCCTGGGCCGGGCGATCGCCCGCACCCGACCCTCTGCGGTTGTCCTGTGGTCCCAGAACCCCGACACCGCGGACACGCGTTCCCTCGACCTGCTGCGCGACGTCCCCGGCACCACCGTGCTCGCCGCGGGCGCGGGTTGGGGCGCGACGCCGGCCCGCGGCACCGTCCGACTGACCAGCCTCACGCAAGCACTCGCCATCCTGACCCCGACCCCGACCCGCCAACCGCACCGCCCGGCATCACGACGCTCGACCGGCAGCCGGACCACCGAGCCTTCCCGACTGCCGAACGGTGCCCTACGCCGCGACGGCGCCTGACAGTCGCGCCGCCGGCGCGGCCGGCGGCAGGGCCCGAAGACCGTGACGATGGAAGGTCTTCCGCGAAGGCACGAGCGAATAAACCGCGGGATCACGGCGTTGCCTGTCGTGTGGAACGAACGAGGATCACCGTGATGGCCCGGCTGACCGCGAAGCCCGGGTACGAAGAGCAGGTCCGTGCACAGTCGATCTCGCTGGTCGAGCCGTCACGCGCCGAGGCCGGCAACGTGTCCTACAGCACCTTCAACAGCGCGACCGACCCGCGGGAGTGGGTCGTGGTGGAGGAATGGGAGAGCCGCGAGGCATTCGAGCGGCACCTGGCCAGTCCGCACATGCAGGAGGCCTTCACGGCCGGCGCCGAGTGGCTGGCCGGGCCGCCGGTCGACACGGTGATCGAGGGGTGAGCCACGGATCCCCTTTGCGGCACTGTCGAATAGTTCTCGGTTCTCGACCGCGTCGACCGAGTCCGGCCGGTACCGCCGGTCGGAACTCGGCGACGTAGTGCGGCCGGCGCGGCCGCGGCGGTGACCGGCAACCCGGCTGCGGCGGCACCTCACCGCGCGGCGTGCGTCGAGGACGTACACGCGCAGTGGGTGTTCGAAGGGGCGTCTCCGTGGACAGGGACGCCCTCGCCCTCACCCGTCCGTCGACACACGACGTACACGCGAGCCGGTTTGTACGTCGCGGCGCGCAGCATGCGCAGACGCTTGCGGACCGATGCGCGGATCGGTCGGCGGGGGTGAGGCTTGGCAGTATGCGACGAACAGGCAAAACTCCCAGGCGGACCGGGATCCGCTCTCGACAGGCGACCGGAGGGACGCGACGTGCGCGCGGTCGCGGCGTGGCCGCTGCCGTCGTGGCCCTGCTGACCTTGGCGGCCACGACACCGGCCGCGGCGTCCGGTGAGGCGACGGCGGGGCGCCGGCCCTCCCTTGCCGACCGGCTGGACGAGGACTCGGCGGCGCTCGTGGCCGCGGGTACCACGGCCGCCCAGGTCCGGGTCGATGTCCCGGGTCTGCACCGGTCGTTCGCGGCCGGGCTCGCGGACGTTCCCGGTGGCGTGCCGATGACACCGGACGCGACGTTCCGGATCGGCAGCACGACCAAGACGCTCGTGGCGACGGTGATACTGCAACTGGTCGGGGAGGGACTGATCGGGCTGGACGTCCCGATCGAGCACTATCTGCCGGGACTGGTGCCGGGCGGCGGTGCCATCACGGTGCGGCAGGTTCTGGATCATCGCTCCGGCCTGCACGACTACGTGTACGCGTTGGATGTGGGCACCGAGGACTGGTTCACGCAGGCCGGTTCCGGACCTGGACGGCGCGGGAGAAGCTTGCGGCGGGTATACGAATGCCGCCCTACTTCGCCCCCGGGACGGGGTACCGCTATTCGAACACCGACTACATCGTGGCGGGAATGCTGATCGAGCGGGTCACCGGGCGTACCTACGCGGAGGAGGTCACGCGCCGGGTACTGCGACCCCTGGGGCTGCGGCACACGTCGTTTCCCGGGACGTGGACGGCGATCCCGGGGCCGCACGCGCGCGCCTATGCCGAACTGGAGCCCGAGCCGCTCGACGTCACGGAATTCAACCCCTCGCAGGCGGGCGCCTCCGGGGAGGTTCTGTCCACCGGGCGCGACCTGAACCGGTTCGTTCGCGCGTTGCTCGCGGGCACGTTGCTGAGGCCGAACCAACTGCGGGAGATGAAGGCCACGTTGGACACCGGTCTGCCCTGTCGCTATGGGCTGGGCCTGGAGTCGGAGGTGCTCGCGTGCGGGGTGACGGTGTGGGGTCATCCCGGTGGCGTTCCGGGATCCATGACGGAGATGTGGGCGACGGCGGACGGGCGCCGCAGCGTGTCCGTGTCGTACAACCCGCTGGGGTTGAAGGCGAACGACGCGCAGCGCGCGGTGGTGAGCACCTTCCGCAGCAGTGCCTGGTCCTCGGCCACCACGACGCGCAGCGGGCTCACGCGGCGGCCACCGGTTCGTCGATCGGCAGGCGGGCCAGGATCCGGAAGCCGCGGTCGGCGCGCGGCCCGGCCTCGAGCGTTCCGCCGCACAGGTTGACGCGTTCGCGCATGCCGGTCAGGCCGTGGCCCACGGCATGGGGGGTGTGGCTCGCGCGGCCGAGGTCGCTCACCTGGATCGCCAACTCGGCGGCGCCCCAGGTCAGGTGGATTTCGCACCGGTCGGTGCGCGCGTGTCTGATCACGTTGGTCAGCGCCTCCTGGACGATGCGGTACGCCGACAGGTCGAGCCCGGTCGGCAGGGGGCGGGGTGTGCCGGTGGCGGTGACGGTCACGCGTACTCCGGCGCGTTCGGTGCTCGCGAGCAGCTCGTCGAGCTCGCGCAGGCCCGGCGGCGGGTGGAGGTGGCCGTCCGCGGTGGCGTCGGCTTCGCGCAGGACGCCGAGGAGGCGGCGCAGTTCGCGCAGGCCCTCGCGGCTGGTGGCGGCGATCGAGGTGAGCGTGGGTTGGGCCTGTTCCGGGCGGGCTGCGGCGACGTAGCCCCCGAGTTCGGCCTGGACCGCGATCAGGCTCATGCTGTGCGCGACGATGTCGTGCATCTCGCGGGCTATCCGCAGCCGTTCCTCGACCAGGGCGTGACGGGCCTGTTCGAGGCGCGCTTCGGCGGCGGCCTCGGCTTGCTCGCGCAGTCCCCGGTCGTACGCGCGGCGTTTGCGCACGGCCACCCCGATCGCCCACACGGCCCCCAGACCCACCGCGTCGGGGATCAGCGTGGCGCCGGCGTTCGTCCACCCGGCGCCGCTGCCATGCACGAAGAGTGCGGCACCGGCCGCCAGGGCGGTTTCGGCGAGCGTGCCCCTCACGTTGCCGGGGAGGTTCGCGGGCGTCCACGAACCGGGCGATCCCGAAGTCGAGGATCCGGGTACGACGGCCGCGTCGCATGCGAGGCGGCCGTCGTGTGCCGGTCGTGTCGCCGGTCAGCAGATCCGGGGCAGTTGCTCCCCGATCGGCATGTCCAGTACCCGCGTTCCCCCCAGCCCGGTACGCGCCACCACCATCCCCGGGTGCGCCGTGACACACTCGCCGATCACCGCCGCCCCCGCACCCAGCGGATGCGCCCGCATCGCCGCGAGCACCGCGTCGGCATGCTCGCGGGGAACGAACGCGACCAACTTGCCCTCGTTGGCCACATACAGCGGATCGAGGCCCAGGATGGCGCAGGCGTTGGCCACCTGGGGTGGCACCGGGACGTCGCGTTCGGCGATCTCCACCCCGACCCGGGCCGCCGCCGCGATCTCGTTGAGCACGGCCCCCAGACCGCCCCGGGTGGGATCGCGAAGCACGTGCAGGTCCGGGGTGACCGCGAGCATGGCCTCGACCAGACCGCCCAACGCGGCGCAGTCGCTGCGGATCTCGACATCGAACTCCAAGCCCTCGCGCACGCTCATCACGGCCACTCCGTGGACGCCCATGTCGCCGCTGACGATCACCACGTCCCCCGGGGTGGCGCGCTGCGGGCGCAGATCGACGCCGGCCGGGACCAGGCCGATCCCGGCGGTGTTGAGGTAGATGCCGTCCCCGTGTCCGGCCTCGACCACCTTGGTGTCGCCGGTGGCGATCTCGACGCCGGCGGCTCGGGCCGCGTCGCCGAGCGCTTGGGCGACCCGCGCGACGACCGCCGTCTCGACGCCCTCCTCCAGGATGAACCCCACGGACAGATAGGCCGCCTTGGCGCCGCTCATGGCCAGGTCGTTGACCGTCCCGTTGACCGCGAGACCGCCGATGTCGCCGCCGGGGAAGAACAGCGGTCGAACCACGAACGAGTCGGTGGAGAAAGCCAGCCGGGCCCCGCCGAGGGTAACCACCGCGGAGTCGGCGAGCGAGGCGAGCACGGGCCCGCCGAAGGCGGGGGCGAAGACGTGTTCGACGAGTTCGGCGGACAACGCGCCGCCGCCGCCGTGTCCGGTCACGATCCGCGGATGATCGCGCAACGGGGCCGGACAGGTCCACCCGGAGAAGTCCGGCGCGGAGGGCACGGCGGGTACGCGAGACCCCGCGACGAGAGCGAGGTCGGTGAGTTCAGCCAACGGGTGTCGCCTCCCGGGGCGCGGCGTCGGCGGCGTCGAGCCGACGGTAGAGGTAGTAGGCGGCGCACGCGCCCTCGCTGGAGACCATCGTCGCGCCGAGCGGATTGCGCGGGGTACACGTGGTGCCGAACGCCGCGCACTCGTTGGGCTTGAGCAGGCCCTGCAACACCTCGCCGCTGCGGCACTCGGCCGGTTCCAGGGTGTCGATCCCGGTCACCTCGAAGCGGTATTCGGCGTCGTAGTCGCGATAGCGCGAGGACAGCCGCCACCCGCTGTCCGGGATCACCCCGATGCCGCGCCAGGCCCGGTCGGTCACCTCGAACACGTCGGCCAGCATCGTCTTCGCGGCGGGATTGCCCTGCTCCCGCACCGCCCGGGCGTAGGCGTTGTCCACCGTGTGCTCGCCCCGCTCGAGTTGGTGGATCGTACGCCGGATGCCCTCCAAAATGTCCAACGGCTCGAACCCGGTGACCACGATCGGCACCCGATGCCGCTCGGCCAGTTCCGGGTACTCCTCCACACCCATCACGCTGCACACGTGCCCGGCCGCCAGGAAGCCCTGTACCCGGCAGTCGGGCGAATTCATGATCGCCTCGATCGCCGGCGGCACCCGCACGTGCGACACCAGCAGGCTGAAGTTGCGGATGCCCAGCCGCTTGGCCTGATACACCGTCATCGCGTTGGGTGGTGCGGTGGTCTCGAAGCCGATGCCGAAGAACACCACCTCCCGGTCGGGGTTGTCCCGGGCGATCGTGAGCGCGTCCAGCGGCGAGTACACCACTCGCACGTCACCGCCCTCGCTGCGTACCCGGAACAGGTCGCGATCGGTGCCCGGCACCCGCAACATGTCGCCGAACGAGCAGAAGATCACCCCCGGGCGTGCCGCGATGGCCAGCGCCTTGTCGATCACCTCCAGCGGCGTCACGCACACCGGACAGCCGGGCCCATGGATCAACTCCACCTCGGTGGGCAGCAGTTGGTCGATGCCGTGCCGAATGATGGTGTGCGTCTGGCCGCCGCAGACCTCCATGATCGACCACGGCCGGGTCACCGTGGCCCGGATCTCGTCCAGCAGTCGTCGACCGATCTCCGGATTGCGGAACTCGTCCAGGTACTTCACCGCAGTGCCTCCTTCGACACATCACTGGGAATCGGGTCGGGGACGACCACGGGTTCCGGCCGGACGAACTCCCCGGACGCCGCGCCCGCCGCCTCCCAGGGATCGCCGAACTCCTCCTGGAGCAGCCCCATCTCGTCGAACAGGGCAAGCGTGCGCAGGGCCGACTCCTCGTCCAGCCGTTGCAGCGCGAAGCCCACGTGCACGATGGCGTACTCGCCGACCTTCAGGTCGGGTACGTACTCCAGGCACACGTCCTTGACCACGCCGCCGAAGTCGACGAGGCCCATCCGGGTTCCGTCCCGTTCCTCGATCTTCGTCACTCTGCCGGGCACCGCCAGGCACATCGCTCTCTCCTCGTCGTGCGACAACGACCACGCTCGCGCGTCGTCGACTCATGGGTGATCGGGCGCACGCTCACGGGCGGCTCGACTCGCTCGGCGCCCGCCGACCGGCCCCGACCAGCACCTGGCCCAGCGCCAGCCCGCCGTCGTTCGGCGGCACCAGGCGATGGCGCAGCACGGTGAAGTCCCGTTCGCACAGCGCCCGTCCGCAGGCGGAGGAAATGATCGCGTTGGCGAATACGCCGCCGGTGAGCGCAACCGGGGTCGGCCCGTACCGCTCCCGTGTGTGCTCGGCCACCGCGACCACCAGATCGACCACCGCGCGGTGAAAGCGCGCCGCGAGCAATTCCGGGTCGCGGCCGGCCCGCAGGTCGGCGATCGCCGCCGCGAACACCGGGCCCGGGTCGGCGATCAGGGGATCGGCCTCGCCGTCGCCCGGAAGCAGCGCGAACGTGTACCCGTGAACCGATCCGGGCCGCCGAACGGCCGCGCCCTCCAACTCGATCGCCGCTTGTGCCTCGTAGCCGGCCAGGTGGCAGACGCCGATCAGCGACGCGAACGCGTCGAAGAGCCGGCCCATGCTGGAGGTGGGCACACAGTTCAGGTCGCGTTCGAGTTGACGCGCCAACACCCGGCGTTCCTCGTCGGAACCGGCCCGCACACAGGGCAGATCCTCGGACCATTCGATCCCGGCGGCGTACAGATGAGCCAGCGCCATCCGGTACGGCCGGGCCACCGCGGCGTCGCCGCCGGCCAACGGCACGTAGCGCAGGTGCGCCACCCGATGGAAGTCGGCGTAGTCGGCGAGCAGGAACTCGCCGCCCCACACCGCGCCGTCGTCACCGTAGCCGGTCCCGTCGAAGGCCACGCCCAACACCGGCGCGGCGCCGTCCAGTTCGTGTTCGGCCATCGCGGCGGCGATGTGCGCGTGATGGTGTTGGACCAGCCGCACCGGCCGTTGGGCCGCGGCGCGCCGGGCCCACCCGGTGGAGCGATAGCCCGGATGGCGATCGGCGACCAGCACTTGCGGACGCACGCCGGTGATCGCGCCCAGGTGTTCGATCGTGTGCTCGAAGGCATCTTGCGTGGCGAGGTCGTCCATGTCGCCGACGTGCCCGGACAGCCACGCCTCGCGGCCCTCGGCCAGCGCGAACGTGTTCTTCAGGTCCCCGCCCACGGCGAGCGTCGCGGGCACCTCCACCGGCAGCCGGATCGGCAGCGGCGCCCAGCCTCGCGAGCGTCGGACGAACAGTGGTTCGCCGTCCACCACCCGCACCACCGAATCGTCCAGCGGCACCCGGATGGGTCGGTCGTGGGTGAGCCAGCCGTCCGCGAGTGTCGCCAGCCGAGTCAGCGCTTCGTCGTCGTCGGTCACGATCGGCTCGCCGGCCGCGTTGCCGCTGGTGAGTACGAGCAGGCGTGGCCCGGCCCGGTCGTCGAGCAGCCCCAGGAGCAGGTGGTGCAGGGGTGTGTACGGCAACATGAAGCCCAGATCGGGGCAGCGCGGGGCGATCGCCTCCGACAGCGCGGCTCGGGCCGCGGGGCGCCGCCGCAGCAGCACGATCGGCCGGGCCGCGCCGGTGAGCAACTCCCTTTCCGCGTCCGTGATCGCGGCGTGCGGCTCGATCTCGGCGAGCGTGCGAGCCAGCAGGGCGAACGGTTTGTCGCCGCGCCCCTTGCGCTCGCGCAGCCGTAGCACCGCGTCCTCGTCGGCCGCGTCGCAGGCCAGGTGGTAGCCGCCGATGCCCTTGACCGCCAGGATCGCCCCTTGGGCGAGCATTCGCCGGGCCTCGTCCAGGGTGCCGAAGCCGATCGGGGCCCCGTCCGCGTCGACCAGGGACAGCCGGGGTCCACAGGCGTGGCACGCGATGGGTTGCGCGTGGAAGCGTCGGTCGCCGGGATCGGTGTACTCGCGGGCGCAGTCGGGGCACATCGGGAAGTCGGCCATCGTGGTGTGCGCGCGGTCGTACGGCAGCGCGGTGACGATGGTGAAGCGCGGGCCGCAATCGGTGCAGGTGATGAACGGGTGCAGGTGACGGCGATCGGCGGGGTCCTCGAGTTCGGCCAGGCAACGAGCGCACGTGGCGACATCCGGCGGAATCCGGGTGCGGTGCGCGGCGCCCGGCTCGGGCGGCACGGAAGCCACGATCGTGAATCCGGTGTCGCCGCCGATCGCGAGTTCCTCATGGGTGATCGACTCGACCGAGGCCAGCGCGGGTGCCTCGGTGTCGATCCGCCGGCAGAACGCGGCCACCTCGGCCGGCCCGCCCTCGATCTCGACGAGCACGCCGGCACCGGTGTTGGTGACGTGTCCGGCCAGACCCAGCTCGGTGGCCAGCGTGTAGACGAACGGCCGAAAGCCCACGCCCTGTACGGTGCCGCGCACGAAGATCCGACGCCGCTGCGCGACCCGGGTCGGCCCGGCGGCGGTCAAGACGGCTCCCGCGCCGGAACCGGCCGCGGGTCGATCTCGTGCGTGTGTGCGTGCCCGTGCTCATGCCCGGGTTCACGACCGGGCCGGTACCCGGGGCCGTTCCCGGTCCCCGGCCCGGTGTCGGGCGATCCGTGCGCGTGTGTAGGTCCGTCCGCCGCGTGCCGTGCCATGACCGGCGTGTGCACCGCCCCGCCGTCGAGCACCGCGACCGCGCGCGTCAACAGGTCGCCGACACCTTGACCGGTCCTGGTCGAGGTGAGCAGCACCTCGACCCCGGGGTTCACCCGTCGGACGTTGGCCAGGAAGGCGTGTTCGTCGAATTCGACCGCCTCGGCGAGGTCGATCTTGGTCACCACCACCAGGTTCGCCAGACCGAACGCGGACGGATACTTGAGCGGCTTGTCCTCCCCCTCGGTCACCGAAGCGAGCGCGACCCGCAGGCTCTCGCCCAGGTCGTAGGAGGCCGGGCAGACCAGATTGCCGACGTTCTCCACGAACAGCACGCGAGTCTTCGCCGGCAGCCAGCCCGTGAGTTGTCGACGCAACTGCGCGGCCTCCAGGTGGCACAGCCCGTCGGTGAGAATCTGCTTGACCGGTGCCCCGGACCGGGCCAACCGCGTCGCGTCGTTGTCGGTGGCCAGGTCCGCGGTCAACGCCGCGACCGGCACCGCGCGTTCGCCGGCCAGGCGCAACTCCGCCTCCAGCAGGGCGGTCTTGCCGCTGCCGGGGCTGGACAGCAGGTTGACGGCGATCACCCCGCGTGCGGCCAGTTCGGCGCGCAGGTCGTTCGCCCCGCGATCGTTGTGGGCGAGCACCGCCTGCCGCAACTCGTCGACTCGGCACATGTTAAGTCAACCCTCCTGGGTGGCCTGGGCATATCCGACGGCCTGGACCGGATCCGCCCAGCACACGTCGACGATCTGCAATTCGCGCCCGCACAGCAGTTCGGTGCTCGCGCCCGCGCATTCGGGGCAGCACAGGTCGGGTGGCACGCCCACCGCCCACTCGACGGCGCACATGCCGCAGCGGGCCCGGCCCGGGACGCCTTCGACCACCAACTCCGCGTCGCGCAGCACCGTCTCGGCGCGCGCGACCTCGAACGCGAAGGCCAGCGCGTCGGGAACCACCCCGGCCAGTTCGCCGACCCGCAGCCGAACGGTCAGCGCGGCCCGCTCCCCGGTTCGCGCGGCGACCGCCTCGACCTGCTCGATGACGGCCAACGCAATCGACATCTCGTGCATCGACCCTCTCCCGGGCTCGACGATCCACCGCCGCCGGCTCACCGAGTCGACGGGCCCGCGCTCCATTACAGGCCCCGACGGCGCCGCGCACGGGCACCCACGCCGTGTCCGACGCCGCACGTACGCCGTTCGCCGCAGTGCGGGGCTCCGTCGAGGGGATGCCTCGCGGGGCGGGCTACATGGCTCGCATCCGCAGATAGCGTCGAATGTCCGCCCGGTTCGCGAACGCGACAAGCCCGAACAGGGCCACTGCGCCGATCAGAATCCTTCGCACGTCGGCACCTCTCCAGACTCGAGACCGCGCACCGCGTCCGCGGCGGCGGGTCGGACATCGACCGCGTCCGGCGCGTCCGGCGCACCGGTCGGTGATTCGATGGGCTCCTGCCGGCGCAGCACCCGCAGGATCAGCGCGACCGCCTCGTCCACGGCCGCCGCGACCGGTGGGCTGAGCCCCACCCGCTCGTCCAGGTCGGCCGGTTCGCAGCCGACGACCAGCACCCGGCGAGGCGGGATGCCGCCGGTACCCGCGCTCAGCGTGCCCAGCAGCGCGAGGACCGCGTCAGGCCCCATGCGATGGCCGTCCACGAGCGCCGTACCGGTCTCGACCGAGCCCGGCACGGCGGCCTCGATCAGGTACACGGTGCCCGGTTCGCCGCCACGCGCGGTGGCGTCCACCAGGATCAACGTGTCGTAGCCCTCCAGGAGTTGGTAGGCCAGATGCACGCCGCGCACGCCGAAGTCGACCACCTCGGCACCATCCGGCAACGGGTGCCCGGTCAGCCTGGCGACGGTCTCCACCCCGAAGCCGTCGTCACCGAGAAAGATGTTGCCGACTCCGGCGACGAGCACCCGCTCGACGCCCTCGGCCGGCGGACCGTGACCGATCACGTGTCCTCCAGGACCGTGAGTTCATCCGGTTGGAAATACAGGAACCGGCCCTGGGCCCGCCGGATGTCGGCGCCGGGGTCGCCGTCCACGGTCACCGCGAGGTGCACCGCGCCGTCGACGTCGTGCAGCACCGCCTCGACCAAGGCGTCCCGACCGTGCAGGAACAGGTCCTGGGCGTCGGTACGGCGCGGCCCCGGCCGCAGCCGAACCCGACTGCCGGGACCGATCGAACGCCCGTCGACCGGCACCCGATCCGAGGCGGGATCGAATCCGGCGTCGCTTGCCGGGTCCCACCAGGGCCGGTCGGTTCCCGACGTGCCCGGATCGGATGTGCCCGGTTCGATCAGGGTCGTCGGCCCGGCCGACCCGGTGCTCTCACGCAGCGCCCGCACCGTGCCGTGCAACCGGTCCCACACCTCCGGGGGAAGCGAGTCGACCAGGTCCACGGCGGCGCCCGCGCGGGCGTCGGTGCCGCGTGCCTCGCGTTTCTCCCGCTCGGTCAGGGCCGAGGTGCGCAGCGCGAGGATCTCGTCGATCTCGGTCGCGTCGTAGAGCACGCCGGGGCTTTCCGGGGCCACCCGCGGGTGATCCTCCAGGATGATCGGCGAGGACAACATCACGTCGTCCCGCTCTCCGGCCAGCACCGGCCAGGTCCGTAGGTTCGCACACGTCGCGACGGCGGCCCGGGCCCATTCGGGCGGGTCGGTCACGGACAGGAACGAGCCGTTGTCCAGGCCGAGCAGCACATGTGCCGACACCAGCGCATACGGCAGCGCGGCGTCCCGGTCGGCACCCGCGTCGGGCGTCCACCCACTGGTGTTGGCCACCTCGACGGTCAGCTTGAGTGTGCGGTACGGGCCGGGCATTTCGGTGGTGCGCACCCGGATCTCCCCCTCGACCCGTGCCCGTCGGCGGACCAGTCGCCCGCACACGCGGCCGTCGAGTTCGACCGTCTCGGTCTCCTCGCGCTCGGCCCGATCGAACGGCAGGACCAACCCGTCCCCTGCCGACGCCGCGACCGGCAGCACCAGTTCGACCCGCTCCTCGACGCCCTCGTCCCATGGGACAAGCACCCGATCAGGCAGCTCCAGCGCCTCGGCCGCCGCGAACTCGCCGTCGGCGCCGACCTGTTCCACCGTGCGCCGCTGGGCGTGCAGGAAGCGCAGCTCGATCGAGAGGTTCGCCTGCGCGCGAGGCTCGATCAAACACTCGGTGCGCTGGTCGTGATGTTCGCCGCTGCCCTGCCCCCAGGCGGGCGGCACCAGCACGCCGAACTGCCAGCGCATCCGGTTCTTGGCGGCCGAGGCCCGGTACGGGTACAGCACATAGCCCTCGAAGAGCACGGCGTCGGCGATCTGTCGCGCGACGGCGAACCGCTCCTGGATCGCGGGCTCGAACAGCGTCATCGTTCACTCCCCTCGGTGAGGCGGGTGCGGTCCGAGGCGCCGGGGCGATCACGGCGAACACCGAAGGCCCGCACGGGCGCGGTGTCCGGCTCCGCGCTCGCCAGCAGCGCCCGCATCGTGGCCTCCCAGGAGGGCAACGCGTGCCGAGCCCGGTAGGCGAGCAGCGCGTCCATCTCCTCGCGCGGTAGCCGCAACCAGCCGCAACCGGGGAAGTGCTGCTCGACCATTTCCCGCCATACGGTGACCGGCATGCGATAGGCGGTCTCCTTGTGCCAGGGCACCGGTTCCACCCGGAAGCCACCCGCGCCGGTGAACGCGGTCCCGGAGAAGAGCATCAGCAGCGGCACCTCTCCCTCGTCCAGCGCGTGGAAGTAGCGGGACGAGGCGATGTCCATGTCGTAGGTACACGGCACCGCCAGATCCACCTCGGTCTCCGCGGTGAAGCCCGGCACGTTCGACGCCACCTGGGCGAACTCGATCGGGTGGAGCGTGCCGCCCCAGCGGGAACGTTCGCCGAACAGCACGCCCAGCCGGGCGCCCTCGACCGTCCCGTAGCGACGCCGGGCGGGCTCGATCCGCATCTGGACACGCAACGCGAGCGCGTGCACCCGGGACCGCTCGGCGGCGGTGATCCGCAGCCGAAAGACCAGCGTGGGGCCCGCCGCGTACCCGTCCGCGCGCACGCCGACGCAGGAGAAGTCCAGCTCGGTCACGGTGCTTCGTCCCCTCCGGGTACCCGCGCGCGCGAACGGACGTCGGCGAGGAACGCGGCCAGGTCTTCACGGGCCTCGGCGCCGCCGTCGAAGCCCCGCCACCGCAGGCGCATCCGGCCGACCAGCTCGTAGCAGACGTCGATCGGGACCAGAAAGCACTCGCTCGACCCGTCGGTGCGGCGCAACAACAGCGCTTCGACGTCGGGACGCAGCAGCTCGGCGAGCCGGCTCTCGCCGAGCACCGCCTGCCACAGCTGTGGGTCCAGATCGCTCTCGGTGGCGCCGGCCGGGCTCGGGTAGAGGGCGATCAGCCGGTCGAGCGCGGCGTTGCGCAGGAAGAACGCCAGGCCGACCGGGATCTGCAGGGCGTCCCAGGCGGCTTCGTCCAGGCTGTGCCCGGGGTCGGCGAGGTAGCGCTCGGGCACCGCCCGGTAGCGACCGCCGGCCGCGCCGCGCCGCTCGAAGAGCATGGCGCAGCCCCGGCACGCGCAGGCCAGGACCCGCGCGTCGGTGTCCACGAGGTGGCGGTGTCCGGCACCGACCTCCTGGGCGCACAGCTCGCAGCGTTCCGGGCGCGGCCCGGTCGGGAGGCGGAATCGGCGCAGCCCTCCCGCCGGTCGAGCGGTCGTCGGGAACGGCGCGTTCACCGTGTCGCCCGGGCCGGATCGGCCGGTCGGGTGCCGATCTGAAGCAGCACGGGTTCGGGCGACACGGCCGGGGCGTCCTCGATCTCGATCCGTTCGACCTCGGGTGCGTAGCCGGCCAGGAGCCCTTCCACACCCTCGGGTGAGCCTGCGGCGTTCCCACTCGCGCTCGCGCATCCGCATCCGCCGCTCGTGGCGGTGATCCGCAGTCGCAGGGTCCGGCTGTGCTCGTCGTAGTCGAGGAACTCGGCTCGGTGTTCGGGGTGCGCCGCGAGGCCTCGCGTGACCCGCGTGGGCACGTCGTCGGGGTGCAGGTCGTGCAGGACGAGCAGACCGGTGACCAGTTCGTCGTCGAGCACGGCGCGTCGATCCGCGCCGGCGTCGCGCAGCAGCGCGGCCAGCCGGGCCAGGCCGGTGCCGTAGAAGTCCATCAGGGCGCGGACCAGTTCCTCGGCACCGACGCGCACCTTCGGGTCGGCGCTGTCGCCGAGACGGGTCAGGATCTCCTCGACCCGCAGTCCGGTCTGTTCGGCGTTCATCCGCTCAGTCCGCTCAGCCCGGTGGGCACATGCAGCTTCTGCAGGGTCTTGCCGTCGCCGAGATACATGTGAACACCGCACGGCAGACAGGGGTCGAAGCTGCGCACGGCTCGCATGATGTCGATGCCCTTGAAGTTCTCCGGGGGGTTCTCCTCGAAGATCGGCGTGTTCTGCACCGCGTCCTCGTACGGGCCGGGGGTGCCGAGGGTGTCGCGAACGCTGGCGTTCCACGGGGTCGGCGGGTACGGGTGGTAGTTGGCGATCTTCCCGTCCCGGATCACCATGTGGTGCGAGAGCACGCCGCGCACGGCCTCGGTGAAGCCGACGCCGACCGCCTGCTCGGGCACCTCGAACTTCTCCCACGTCTTGGTCCGGCCCGAGCGCACCTCGTCGAGTGCCTTCTCCGCGAAGTACACCGCCATGGCGGCCATGTACGCCTGGAAGTAGGTGCGCGCGCGGTTGCGCTCCAGGGCGTTGCTCCACTGCGGGATCTTCCACTCGAAGGTGGTTTCGGGTTTGGTCATCGACTTGGGCAGGTTGATCACCACGCTGTGCCCGGTGGCCTTGACGAAGCCGGTGTCGACCAGTCCGTTGAGCGCGGTGGACCACAGTCGGGCGAGCGGGCCGCCGCCGGTGTCCAGGGCGAGGTAGTCGGTGCCGTCGAACCAGCGCGGCGACATGACCCAGCTGTACTTGCCGTCGAAGTCCCGCTTCTGTGGGGCGGGGATGGTGTGTTGGTTCCACGGGTGGCGCGGGTCGACCGGGTTGCCCAGCGGGTCGTGCGTGACGAACGGCTCCCGGCCCTCCCAGTCCTGGTAGTAGGAGCTGCCGAGCAGGATTCGGATGCCCAGGTTGATCTCGGTCAGATCGTTGGTGATCAGCTTGCCGTCGACCACGACGCCGGGGCTGACGTACATGCGACGGCCCCAGTCGGTCATGTTCCGGTAGGTGAAGTCGCAGTGGTCGGGGTCGTTGAGCGCACCCCAGCATCCGAGCAACACCCGCCGCCGTCCGACCTCTTCGTAGCCGGGCAGGGCGGTGTAGAAGAAGTCGAAGAGGTCGTCGTGCAGCGGAACGACGCGCTTCATGAACTCGACGTAGCGCATCAGTCGGGAGAGGTAGTCGGTGAACAACTGCACCGAGGCGACGGTGCCCACGCCGCCCGGGTAGAGCGTGGAGGGGTGTACGTGCCGGCCCTCCATCAGGCAGAACATCTCCCGGGTGTAGCGGCTGACCGCCAGCGCCTCGCGGTAGAACTCGCCCTCGATGGGGTTGAGCGAGCGCATGATGTCGGCGATGGTGCGGTAGCCGTGTTCGGCGGCGTGCGGCGCCTCGGTGCGTTCGGCCATGTCCAGTACGCCGGGGTTGGTCTCACGGACCATACGCTCGCAGTAGTCCACCCCGACCAGGTTCTCCTGGAAGATGTTGTGGTCGAACATGTACTCGGCGGCCTCGCCGAGGTTGATGATCCACTCGGCCAGGTGCGGCGGCTTGACGCCGTAGGCCATGTTCTGCGCGTAAACCGAGCAGGTGGCGTGGTTGTCGCCGCAGATGCCGCAGATCCGGCTGGTGATGAAGTGCGCGTCGCGCGGGTCCTTGCCCTGCATGAACACGCTGTAGCCGCGGAAGACCGACGAGGTGCTGTAGCACTCGGCGACCTGCTTCCGCTTGAAGTCGATCTTGGTGTGGATACCCAGGCTGCCGACGATCCGGGTGATCGGGTCCCAGGACATCTCGGTCAGGCCGCTGCCGTCACCGGCCGTCTTGGTCGAGGGTGCCATCGTGTGTTGTGCCCTTCTGCGGTGAGGACTGCGGCACGCTTGGGGCCGGCCGCGGGATCGGGGACTACGCGAAGGCGATCCGCTCACCAGGGCGGGCGGTAGCCGGTGGTCAGCGCGCGCCCGCTGTGGCGCCACTTGGGTTCCCTGTCCACGGTCTTCGCGGTGATCGAGCGCAGCTTGCGGATCACCACGCCGTACGCACCGCTGGTGGTCGAGGAGATCTTGCCGCCGGGCGGTTCGTCCATGAACGGCATGAACTTGTCCGGGAAGCCCGGCATCGTGCACGCGATGCAGATTCCGCCGACGTTCGGGCAACCGCCGACGCCGTTGATCCAGCCGCGCTTGGGCACGTTGCACTTGACGACCGGGCCCCAGCAGCCGAGCTTCACCAGGCACAGCGGCGAGCCGTACTCGTGGGCGAACTGACCCTGCTCGTAGTAGCCACCGCGGTCGCAGCCCTCGTGCACGGTGGCGCCGAACAGCCAGGTCGGGCGCAGCTTGTCGTCCAGTGGGATCATCGGCGCGGACCCGGCGAGTTGGTAGAGCAGGTAGGTCAGCGTCTCGGCGAAGTTGTCCGGCTGGATCGGGCACCCGGGCACACACACGATCGGCAGACCCGCCTTGGACTTCCAGTCCCAGCCCAGGTAGTCGGGAACGCCCATCGCACCGGTGGGGTTGCCGGCCATCGCGTGGATTCCGCCGTACGTGGCGCAGGTGCCGATCGCCACGACGCCGGTGGCCTTGGGCGCGAGCCGGTCCAGCCATTCGCTGGTGGTGATCGGCTGGCCGGTGGCCGGATCGTCGCCGAACCCGCTCCAGTATCCCTCGGTCTTGATCGACTCGTTCGGGATGGATCCCTCGACCACCAGCACGAACGGGTCGAGTTCGCCCCGTTCGGCCTTGAAGAACCACTCGATGAAGGTGTCCGCGCCCTGGACCGGTCCGCACTCGAAGTCGATCAGCGGCCAGTGCACGGCGATCGGCGGCAATCCGGGCAGCGCGCCGGTGACGATCTCCTCGATCGACGGTTGCATCGCGGCGGTCAGCGCGACGGAGTCGCCGTCGCAGCTGAGGCCGGCGTTGATCCAGAGGATATGGATCGGGGACGCTTCCTCGACCGGCGTGGCGGCGGTCGAGTGCCCTGTGGGGTTCTCGGACGTGGCGCGCATGAGGACACCTCCTCAAAGGTTACTTGTCCGATATAACGGACTCTCGGATCTTCCTATCAGTCCGACACGCAACGCGCCTCACATCCGGTCCGTTCGGACGAGTCGCGCCGCGTCCGCCCCGCGACGGCGCCGATCCGGAGAGGGCCGATGGGTGCGGGCGTGATCCGATGGAGATCCGGGCGTGTTCGGCGATGCGGTTGGTCGTCCCGGCGGCGTAGCCGTTCTCGACGATCACGGGGAGCCGTCACGCCCGGCGAGAATGCCGTGCGAGGCCCTGGGCGTTCCGGGGTGCACGTTCCATATACGACGCTCTATATAGGACACGATGCCAATAGGGCAAAGCAGCTATTGTCCTGCAAATATCGTCTTTCGAACGTCACGCGAACCGGTTCACCGCGACTCTCCCAAACGAGAATGGTCCAGACCATTGCCCAGGGGGATCCGGTCCTTCTACCTTGAGGGCGTACGTCCCCGGCACATCATGCTCGGACACCGTGCGACGTCCCCGTCACCGCTCCTGTCGGTGCCCGAGCGGTTCGATCGTCTCCGCATGTCTTCATCCACGAGGAGAGCTCCATGCGCAAGAGGACCATCGTGTCGACCGTGTCGACGCTGGCGGCATCCGCCGTCGCCGCCCCGCTGATGCTGGCGAGTCCCGCCGCGTCCCACGGGTTCGTCACCGGCCCGGCCAGCCGCTCCGCGCTGTGCGGAAACGGCACGGTCAGGAACTGCGGCCAGATCCAGTGGGAGCCGATGAGCGTCGAGGGCCCCAAGGGTTACCCGTCGCGTGGCCCGGCCGACGGCAAGCTGTGCGCCGGCGCCGACGGTCGCTGGTCTCCGCTCGACGACCCGCGCGGCGGCAACTGGCCTGCCACGACCGTGACTTCGGGCGCTTCCACGACCTTCAACTGGAAGATCACGGCGCGCCACTCGACCAGTTCCTTCCGGTACTACATCACCAAGCCGAGTTGGGACCCCACCACACCCATCACCCGCGCTCAGCTGGAGAGCACGCCGTTCCTGACGGTGCCTTACCAGGGTGCGCTGCCGGCCGCGCTCACCTCGCACACCGGCACGCTGCCGGCCGGACGCACCGGCCGCGCGGTGGTCTTCGCCGTCTGGGACGTGGCGGACACCAACAACGCGTTCTACTCGTGCTCGGACGTCAAGTTCTGACGTCGGCGTGACCACGGGTCCGGCGGCGCGACCCAGGGGCACGCCGCCGGATCCATGCGGCCCGCTCGG
Organism: Embleya sp. NPDC059237; assembly: GCF_042754105.1. Taxonomy (NCBI): domain Bacteria; kingdom Bacillati; phylum Actinomycetota; class Actinomycetes; order Kitasatosporales; family Streptomycetaceae; genus Embleya; species Embleya sp. NPDC059237. The sequence continues at coordinate 175,226 of NZ_JBHZAE010000013.1, forward strand.
GCCGGCCCGACCGTCGTAGATCCCGGCGATTTTTCCCTCTGCGGCGGGGACGGTCGTGCGGGTGCCGATGGGCCGCGGGCGTCGGTGGTGCCGATGACGCGGCCGAGGAAGTCGTAGGTGTACGTCCGGGTGTTGCCGCCCGCGTCGGTGACCGACTTCAGCTCCTCGCGCGGGTTGCAACGGCGTTGGTCTATTGGATCCGCAGGCTTTTGGTGATCATGGCGATCTCGTCCCGTCGTGCGGGCGAGCTCGCGCTGTCCGTGAAGAGAACGGCGTCGCCGCCGGTGTCGATGAAGGTAACGCGGGTGCGCAGCGGCGGCCGATCGGTGCCCAGGAGGACGCACTGGCCCTCGGAGTACCAGGCGTCGTGGCCGTCGACCCGGGTGGCCTCGGTGTCCGCGAGGAGTACGCGTACTCAAGTGCACCCGAGTAGGGCCCGCTTCCGCACCCTCGGCCCACGACGCGTACAGACCCCTCGAAGGTCCCTGCCATCCCTGTCCGTTGCGACGAGGACGTCATCGGCCAGGACGACGCGACGACCGGCACCCCGGTGGGCGCGACGGTCGGTCGTGTCGTGTTCGTACGACCGTCCGCCCGTCGTCGGCCCGTCGGTCTCGAACGGTGAGGATCTCGTCCGCAAGGCGCCGGGTCCCCCTTTCGCGGACGCGGACGAGGGCCGCCGGCGACATCGTCACCGTGCGCTGGGAGGGACCCGACCGCAGGCGGGTTCGTCGAGTCCGTGCCCGCCCCGGAGGCGGGGATGGGATGCCCGGTGGTCTTCCCGTCCCGCCCACGCACTCGTGCCCGCGTTGACGGGGTGGACGCGGTCAATAGCGCAGGAGCCGCCCCGATGGAGTCCGCAGATCAATCGGCGGCACGGTGCGCGGGCGTGTGGGCTTCTTGACGACCCTGATGCGTGGCACGATACCCACCTCCTGGGGGTTTGCGACCCGCCGATGCGAGTCGCGAAAGAACACTCCATGTCGTCCCCCGAGAGTCGTCGACACTTACCAGACCAACATGGGACCGGTCCCAGGCAACAGGGCCGGATGACCCGGTGACCGCGGACCCTGTCCGGCCCCGAGCACGTCCCGAGTCGCCTCGTGCGTCGTTCGTGTGCAAACGGCCCGCGGCCGAGTCGTTCGCGATCGACACAGGACGGACGACCGAGGAGGCCCTGCGTATCGCCGGGCTGCGCATCCTGGACGAAGCCGAAGCCCTGGCATCCGCGCGGCGCTGCGGGACAGTCGGCCCGACGCCCCCATCATCGTCATTGGTCTGGTAGGTCATGACCGCTCGTGCCGTCGCGGTCCCGCTGATCGCCCACACTTTCGCGCCCGCGACCGTCGTCGTGGGCGTGGATGGCTCGCAGGCCTCGGTATCGGCGGTGGCGTTCGCCTGCGAGGAGGCCACACTGCGTGGCGCCTCGCTGTCGGCATGTACGGCGCTTCGATCGACTGCCGGTCACTACCACCGACGTCCGGGCCGAGCAGATGAGAGAAGGGCGGATCCGCCTGGCGGGGACGCTCGCGGGATCGGGTGAACGGTTTCCGCACGTGCCGACGAAGCACGAGGTGGTCTTCGGCAACCCGGTCGACACCCTCACCGAGGCCTCCACTGAGGCACTCGCCATGCCGCGACGTGGCCCCGGACTCCCCCGTTCGCCGCAGTGCGTGCCGTCAAAGGGCGGTGCCGGTCCTGTCGACGGTCAGGTCGAGGAAATGGGCGGAGCAGGAGATGCACGGGTCGTGGTTGCGGATGACCCGTTCGCACAGGGTGGTCAGCGCGGCGTCGGTCGCGTCGCCGCCGGCCAGTCGGTCCTGGACCTGGCGGCGCAGGTCCTCTTCGATCGCCCCCTGGTTCTGCGCGGTGGGTGGGACCAAAGAGGCATCGGTGATGGTCCCTTGTGCGTCCAGGGTGTAGCGGTGGTAGAGCAGGCCGCGTGGCGCTTCGGTGGCGCCGTGGCCCGTGCCGGCGCGCGGTGGTACGTCGACGGCGGCACGCGGAGGGGGTTCATAGGATTCGATCAGGTGCAGTGCCTCGTCGACGGCGTAGAGCACCTCGACGGCGCGAACGATGATGCTGCGGTAGGGATTTCGGCAGACCGTGCCCTGTCGGGGGTCGCCGAGTCCCGCCTCCAGGGCGGCTTGGAGCGCGAGCGGGGACAGCCAACGCCCGCTGATGGCGTAGCGGGCGAGTGAACCGGTCAGGTGGCGGCGGCCGTCGAGCCGCGAGTGCAGCGCGGTGGAGTGCGGCACCGGGTGTTCGACGACGTGGTCGTCGAACGCGGAGACGGCGAAGGTGCGCGTGGGCAGTGCCCGGTCGCTGTCCGGGCGCAGGCCGGCGGTGTGCGGGGCCGGCATGAGCGTCGGCGTGCCGGCCTCGATGGCGTAGCTGCCGGGTTGCGCCAGGGCGAGGAGGTCGTGGTCGCAGCCGGCGTCGGGGAACTCGAAGCCGGCCACCCAGCGCACCGTCTGCGCGGCGTCGTCCCGGGCTCGGCGCAACGTCTGTGCCAGGGGTCGTAGTTCGGCCGGGAACGGGACGCGGTGGAAGCCGCCGAGGCGGACGTTGACGGGGTGGATCGCCCGGCCGCCGAGCAGTTCGAGGATCGCGTTCCCGACCTGTTTGAGCCGCAGGCCGCGTTCGACGTCGTCGCGATGGGTGCGGGCCAGGTCGATGGCGCTGTCGCGGCCGAGGAAGTCGGGGGCGTGGAGCAGGTGGATGTGCAGAGTCTGGCTCTCGATCCACTCGCCGCAGTAGAGCAGGCGTCGCAGAGCGGCGAGTTGTCCGTCCACCACGACACCGCAGGCGTCCTCGACCGCGCGGCAGGCACTCGACTGATAGGCGACGGGGCAGATCCCGCAGACTCGGGAGGTGATGTCGGGTGGTTCGGTGTAGGAGCGTCCGCGCAAGAACGCCTCGAAGAAGCGTGGGGGTTCGTAGATGGCCAACCGGGCTTCGACGACCCGGTCGCCGTGCAGGTCCAGGTGCAGCGCGCTCTCGCCCTCCACTCGGGTGAGTGAACCGACGTGCAGCACACGCGAGCCGCGATGGGTCACCGGGACTCTTCCTCCTCGCGGGAGGCCGCGTCGAATTCCTCGGCGGCGGTGTTGAAGGTGCGCAGCACACGCACCACGTCGAGGGTGTCCATGCCGTCGCGTCGAAGCAGCGGAATGAAAGCGGGGAAATTGGTGGAGTCGGAGGGGCCGAAGCAGCCGTAGCAGCCGCGCCCGAACGTGGGGCACAGCGCGCCGCATCCGGCGTGGGTGACCGGACCGAGACAGGGGGTGCCGTGAGCCACGGTCACACAGGTCGTGCCGCGCTGCTTGCACTCGAAGCAGACGCTGTGTCGCGGTACACCGGGCGTGCGGCCGGCCAGGTGGGCGGTGATGACTTCCAACAACTGGCCGCGGTCGATGGGGCAACCACGCAACTCGAAGTCGACGGGGACGTGGGCGGCGATGGGGGTGGAGGTGGCCAGGGTGGCGACGTAGTCCGGTCGGGCGTAGACGACGGCCTGGAATTCGGCGACGTCGGCGTAGTTGCGCAGGGCCTGGACGCCGCCGGCGGTCGCGCAGGCGCCGATCGTCACCAGGCGGCGTGAGACGGCTCGCACGTGCCGGATCCGCTCGATGTCCTGCTCGGTGGTCACCGATCCCTCGACCAGGGACAGGTCGTAGGGTCCGGGCGCGACGGCACTGGACGCTTCGAGGAAGTGTGAGATATCGACGTGCGCGGCGATGCCGAGGAGTTCGTCCTCGCAGTCCAGCAGGGTGAGTTGGCAGCCGTCGCAGGAGGCGAACTTCCATACGGCGAGTTTTGGGCGCGGATGGCCGCCACCCGGCGTGTCGTTGTCGGGCATCGTCACAACTCCCGGACCGCGAGCAGAGGTTCGGCATGGATCCAGTCGACGACGGGGCCGTCGCGGCAGAGCAGCAAGGGACCGAGTTGGCAGTGGCCGCAGTGTCCGGTGCCGCAGTGCATCGTGCGCTCCAGCGAGACCCGGATCCGATCCTGGGCAACGCCGCGGTGCATGAGGTCGGCGGCGGTGGCCCGGATCATCGGTTCGGGCCCGCAGACGAACGCCGCCGTCCGCGGCGGATCGAATTCGGCCCGGTCGATCAGCGTCGTGACCAGGCCGACGTCTTTCGTCCACTCGGGGCCGGCGCGGTCGACGGTGACGCGGACCCGAGCCGCGGTCTGCCAGGGCTCGTCGGGATAGAGCAGTTCGCCGGGTGTCCGTCCCCCGACGAGTACGTTCAGGTGTCCGTGGCGTTCGGGTGCGGCGAGTGCGGCCAGTACGAGGGGGCGCAGCGGCGCCAGGCCGATACCCCCGGCCACCACGAGGAGGTCGCGTCCTTCGGCTTCGCACAGGTCCCACCCGGTGCCGAAGGGGCCGCGCACCCCGACGGTTTGGCCGACGCGCATGCCGTGCAGCGTGCTGGAGACGGCTCCGACGGCGCGGACGGTGTGCGTCAGGCGTGGGCCGTCGATGCCGCAGGCCGACAGGGGGATGTCGCCGACGCCGAAGGCGTACACCATGGCGAACTGGCCGGGGTCGAAGGGCGGAAGGGCCGCTCCGACGGGTTCCAGGGCGATCGTCGCGGTGTCCGGCGTATCGACCCGGCGCGCCACCACGCGGTACGGGACGGGCGTGGTCATGGTGTCGCGCCGCCGCTGCCGGGAGGTCCGTACAGGTCCAGCAGGCGGGTGCGAGTCGCCTTCAGTCGGCGTGCGATGACCTCGGCGACGCCGTGCGTGAGCGCGAGTCCGAAGTCGGTGTCCTCCTCGCAGGCGGCACGGATCGGCTCGGCGTCGAACTCGTACGCGGTGACGCCGGCGTGGCACCGCGCGCCGAGGTGCCATCGGTAGGGCTCGAACAACCAGGACCAGCCCAGCAGTTCGCCTTGCCCCAGGGTCTCCACGACGGTTGCGCGGCGGCCCGGGACGTGGATGTCCAGCGCGACCAGTCCCGAGCGGACGAGCCAGAATCGGTCGGCGGGGCCTGCCTCCTCGAAGACGCGGGTCTCGGCGGGGAAGCGCACCTCCCGCGCGAAGGCGAGCAACCGCTCGCGGTGCGGGGGCGCGAGGGCGCCGAGGAAGCCGTACCGGGCCACGCTCATCCCACTTCCCGTCGCCGGCCCTGCTCGCGTTCCCGATGCAGTGCGTGGGCCTCTTCCGTGATGTCGATGCCGGTGGGGCACCACACGATGCAGCGACCGCATCCAACGCAACCGGAGCTGCCGAACTGGTCGTGCCAGGTGCCGAGTTTGTGGGTGGCCCACTGCCGGTATCGGCTGCGTGCGGAGTCGCGGACCGGGCCGGTCGAAAGATGGGTGAAGTCCCGGTCGAAGCAGGACTCCCAGTGTCGCCATCGTTCGGCGTGGTCGCCGGTGAGGTCGGTGACGTCCTCGACGGTGGTGCAGAAGCAGGTCGGGCACACCATCGTGCAGTTGCCGCAGGTCAGGCAACGGGCCGTCACGTCGTCCCAGCGCTCGGCGTCCAGGGTCTCGCGCATCAGTGTGCGCAGGTCGACGAGTGGCATCGTTCGACCCATGCGGTCGGCCGCATCGGCGACCCGCTCCCGGGCGGCGGAGCGGGTGGCGGAGTCGGCGACGCGGCCGGGCAGTTCGGCGAGGACCGCCGCTCCTTCCCCGCTTGCGGCCCGGACCAGGAAGCGGTGGCCGTCGGCGTCGAGCACTTCGGTGAGCGCGAGGTCGTAGCCCTGTTCCACGGCGGGGCCGGACCCCATCGACACGCAGAAGCAGGTGGCCCCCGGCTCGGTGCACTCCACCGCCACCAGGAACACGCGGTCCCGGCGGCGGCGATAGGCCGAGTCGCTGTATCGGCCGCCGGTCAGAACCCGGTCTTGAACGGCGATGGCTCGCAGGTCGCAGGGACGCACGCCGAGGAACGCGTACGCCGGCGCCGGGGTGTCGTCGGGCGTCACCACCATGCCGCCGTCGGCGGTGCGGTCGGCGCTCCACTCCCGTACCCGCGGCGGATGCAGGAACGTCTTCCACGACTGTGGGCCCGCGCTGTGCGCGAACACGGCGCCGTCCTCGCGTGCGACGAGTCGATAGCGTCCGGCTTCCAGTTCCACTCCCCAGCCGTAGGGCAGGTCCGTGCCGCCGGAGACTTCGGCGAGGGTGATCGCGCCGTCGCGGACGGTCGGCCCGATGACGGTGCGCCCCCGGCGGGCGAGGATGGTGATCAGGGCGTCCAGACCGTCCTTGTCGATCACCGCGTCGTCGCACCGCATCATTCGCCGACCTCCGCATCGCGATCCGATCCCGCATCAGTATCGTCACGATGTGTGTCACTTCCGTGACCTGTCGCAATCATTCCTGGTCCAGGTGGGCCAATCGTTCCCTCGTTCGGGCCCGAACCGACCGTCCGGAGGGTGTGGTGGGGAGGGGAGGTGTCATGGACGTGAGCGTACGAATCGTCGTCATCGGTGTCGGCAACGAGTATCGGCGCGATGACGGCGTGGGATGGGCGGTCGTGGCCCGCTTGGCCGAGCAGGCCGCCACGTCCCCGCTGCCGGCCGGTGTCGCCTTGCGCACGTGCGACGGCGATCCCGCTCGGCTGATCGCGTTGTGGGACGACGCCGATCTCGCCGTCGTGGTCGACGCGGCCCACGCCCACCCCGGACGGCCGGGGCGTGTGCACCGCCTGGTACTCGACGCGGAGCGGTTGCCCCCGTCCGGCGATACGACGAGTTCCCACGGCCTCGGCCTCGGAGAAGCCGTCGAACTAGCCCGCGTGTTGGACCGCCTGCCCGGGCGTTTGGTCGTCTATGCGGTCGAGAGCGCCGACACCGGCCCGGGGAACGGCATGACCGGGGCCGTGGCTGCGGCGGTGGAACCCCTCGCACGGCGAATCTCGCGAGAAATCGGCTCGCGTGTCGACTGAGGGATTCTTCGGCAGCGCCCGAACCCTCCGCACGCGCGGGGAACCGACGGGCGGTTCGATCCTTGCCTTCACTGCGCGGAGGGGCGGTCGGGCTGTCGGGCGGGGACGTCGACGACGGAATCGGGTCGAGGATGGGCGCCCAAATGATCGTTCAGGCGACGCAGTTGCTCCTCCATGGCCTGCAGGCGTTTGTCCAGACGCGCGTATTCGAGGCGTTCCTCGGCCTGTTGCTCGGGGAGGATCAACCGCGTGGCGATGGTCGCGGTGACCACGCCCATCATGCCGATGCCCACCACCATCAGCACCGCACCGACCAGGCGACCCTCGGTGGTGACCGGGTGCAGATCGCCGTACCCGACAGTGGTGATCGTGCTGATCGCCCACCACAGAGCATCCGGGTAACCCGTGATGTTCGCGTCCGAGGCACGGCGTTCCGGCTCCAGGACGGCGGCGGCGCCGGCGACCAGGATCGTGAGGACCAACACGACGGTGCTCGCCAACAGGCGGCCGGTGCGCCCGCTGCGGGCGACAGCCCCGACCCGGCCGATCACCGCGATCAGGCGCAACACCCGCGTCGCGGGCATCGCGACTGCGGCAAGATCCAGCGGGTGGGCGCGCACGAACCTCCAGCGGTCCCGGCTGAGTCCGAGCCTGACGAGGTAGTCGGTCAGGAAGGCGGCCCACACCCCGTACTCGATCCACAGCACCGGGCGCTCGCGGGCCTGCAACGCCTCACTCAGGACGAACGTGGTCAACGAAACGGCCGCCAGGAGAGTCAGCCACGGGGTTATCGCGCTCTCCCACCGCTGATATGCCGTGGGCTCCTGGTCTCCGTTCGGGCCCCGCATCACGAACTCCGTCACGGTAGGGACATCGCCGGACCGACCGGGGGTCGCTCCCCGCGCATGCTAAACGACGGCGCGGGCCTCTCGCGAGGTCGGCAGGTCCGTCGCACCCGAAGGTCAATCGGGAAGCATATTCGGATGACGAGGGCCACGCTCCCCGTGATCGTCGCGCTTCCCGTACAGGTCCACCAGTACGTCGAGCAGGTCGTGGTCGGTCAGTACGCCCACGGGGCGAGTCGTCTCGTCCACCACCAGGAGGGCGTCGACGCCGGCTCCCAGAAGTCGCTCGCTCGCGCTGATCACGTCGATGTCGGGGGTGACGAGACAGGGTTCGGATCCGAGCACGTCACTTGCCGTGCGGTGCTTGAGTCCCAGGGGGTCGAGGGCCCACACCGACGCGAGGTCGCGGTCGCTGAGCAAGCCCGCGGCGTGGCCCTCGTCGACGACGGCCACGTGGCGCAGATGGGCCGTGAGCATACGATCCATGGCCTGCCACAGGGTGTCCTGGCCGGCGACGGCGACAACGGGGCCATGCATCACCTCGCGAACCGCCGGAACGGGCGTCGCTCGCCCTGGATGAATGTGTGTCGTGGACATGATTCACCTGCTCGGATTCGAGGTTGTTCGAGATTCTCCGGGTCAATCGGCGATCAGGACCGCCGCGCCGTGCACTCGATCCGCGGCGAGATCGGCGAGCGCGCGGTCCGCGCGGCCCATGGGGTAGGGGGTGGTCGTCACGTGTAGGTCGATCTCCCTCGCCAGGCGTAGGAACTCGACGCCGTCGTCGCGGGTGTTCGCGGTGACGCTGCGCAGATTTCGTTCCCGAAACAGATGCCGCTGGTAGTTCAGCGGCGGAATGTCGGTCAGGTGTATGCCCGCCACCGCCACGGTTCCGGAAGCGTCGAGTGCCGCCAAGGCGGCCGGCACGATGTCGCCGACGGGGGCGAAAACGATGGCCGAGTCCAGCGGTTCGGGTGGGGAGTCGTAGGTGTCTCCGGCGGTGGCGGCGCCGAGTTCCAGCGCCAGTCGGCGGGCCTGTGCGGAGCGGGTCATGACATGGACGGACGCGCCCCGCGCCAGGGCGATCTGTGCGGCGAGGTGGGCCGACGCGCCGAAACCGTAGATGCCGAGCCTGCCACCGGGTGGAAGGTCGGCGCGCCGCAGGGCCCGGTAGCCGATGATGCCCGCGCACAGCAGCGGCGCCAGGTGTTCGGCGTCACGATCGGCGGGCAGTGCGTACGCGTAGTCCTCCGGCACCGAGGCGACGTCGGCGAACCCGCCGTCCGCGTCCCAACCGGTGTACGTCGAATCGGGGCACAGGTTCTCGGCGCCGCTTCGGCAGTGGCGGCATTTCCCACAGGTGTGGCGAAGCCAGGCGATGCCGACGCGATCACCGGAGACGAAGCGCGTGCCGACGGACTCCACGACGCCCACCACTTCGTGCCCGGGGACGGTGTTCGCCCGGTGCGGCGCCAGGTCGCCCTCCGCGAGGTGCAGGTCCGTACGGCACACGCCGCACGCCTCCACCCGCACCAGGATCTCCCCCGGGCCCGGCTCCGCGCGCTCGTGTTCGACGAGTTCGAGGGGATGGGTGTCGATCGGCCCGGGGCGCGTCACCACCCATGATCGCCCGGCGCGCCCACGCGCGGAGGTATCGGTGCTCATGAGTCTCGCCCCCATGCGGGATGGTCGAGCGTGTGCCTTCGTCTTCCAGCGTCGTGGGCGGCGGACCATGGAGCACAGGGCCGATGGTGCCGTACGCCCGGGCCGAAGGTCCTGTCGGCGACCCCGTGCCGTGCCGTCGTTCATCGCGGTCCCGCTCAAGCGGAGCGGTAGGAGCGACGGATTCGAAGGTGTCACATGGCGCCGGACTAATCGTGGGTGTCGTCGGTGCGGTAGGCGATGTGCTCGTGTACCGAGACCACGCCGTCGACGCTGTGGCACAGTCGTTCGATGATGGGGATTCGACTTTTGAACTCGACGGATCCCCCGAGGGTGACCTGCCCCTCGTGTACCTCGACCGTCACCTCGGAGGGGGCAAGGCGCAACATTCGCCGCAGGATGTCCTGATCGATCTCGTCGCGAATGGCGTCGTCGTCGCGTAGGAAGACGCGCAGCAGGTCACCGCGGCTGACGATGCCCTGTAGCCGGTCGTCCTCGTCCACCACCGGGAGTCGCTTGATGTCGTGCACCGCCATGAGGCGGGCCGCGCCGGCCACGGTCCAGTCCGGACGTACGCATACCGCGGGCGCCGACATCCCGCGCCTCCATGTCGCCGCTCCCCTTTCCGACTTTCCGAGTTCACGGCGGCGGCAGGGCTTTCGCCGGCCGCCAACCCCAGAATGCGCCGACGACTCGTGCTCGCACAGGGCCGAACGGCCCGGGCCGACCGAGCGGCGGCTCGACGCGGCACATCGGGTCGGCCGCTTCTCGCCGCACCGGGTCGCGCATGGGACTCATGACCCGGGTCCTTCGGGGACGTCCGGCCCTGTGGCCCCCGGGCCGAATCCCCGAAACTGGTCATATCCGGCGCCGGCCCCGCGGAGGCGGCCCCGACGCGCCGTTCCCGGCATACGGCCGCACCGATGGGCCGTGGGGAGAGATCGATATGGCAAACGCATCCCTGAGTCCCGCGGATATGCGGCATCTGGCTGCCGCGGGCGGCGCGGCACCCTCACTCCACAACAGCCAACCGTGGTACTTCCGAGCCACGAAAGACGATCGCGGGATCACGGTGTACGCGGACAAGACGCGTGCCGTTCCGCTCACCGATCCCGATGGTCGGGCCCTGTACATCTCGGTCGGCGCGGCCGTTTTCAACATGCGCGTCGCCGCCGGACGACTGGGCCGGGATCCGCACGTGACGCTGCTGCCCGAGGGAAGCAAACCGCCTGCGGCGGCCGTCCTCGACCTGAGTCGATTCACCCACGACTCGCAGCCGTACGGTCCGGATCTCTACCCGGCGATCGGTGACCGGCACTCCAGCCGACTGCCATTCGCCAACCGTGACGTGCCGGAACGCGTCGTCGGTGAACTCATCACCGCCGCCGCGGCGGAAGGCGCGGTCCTGGACGTGCTGGAGGAGGCCGACGCCCGCCGCGTGCTGAACCTGACGGCCGAGGCCGAACGACGCACGGCCGCGGACCTCGCCCGGCAGGCGGAAACCCGCACATGGCTGCGCCTCGAGGAACTCACCACCGACGGCATCCCGCGTGCGGCCCTGGGCCCACAGGACCACGACGCCCGGGTGCCGGTGCGCGCCTTCACCGGGCACCCGCCCGCCTTTCCCACCTCCACGCAGCGCTTCGAGGCACTGCCCCAGGTGGCCACCCTGACCACACACTTCGACCGTCCGGAAGACTGGCTGCGCGCGGGGCAGGCCATGGAGCGGGTATGGCTGCTGGCGACCGTCCACGGCTTGCGTATGTCGGTCCTGCATCAGGCCGTCGAATGGCCGGACACCCGTGCCACCCTGCGCGACCCGCGGACCGGCCCCGGTCACGTCCAGATGGTGCTGCGGATGGGGTACGGGCCTCCCGGAGCCCAGACCCCTCGCCGACCCGTCACGGAGACACTGGGGCCGGCCGCGGACGACGCCGGCACGAAGACCCCGAACGCAACGGACACGGCCCGGACCTGATCGGCGTGGAACCTCTGATGGGCGTGCCGACCACGTCATGCGCAACGCCGACTACGGCACGGCCCCGGCCTCGGTGTCGTAGGCGACCCCGGCGGCCGTGCGGGTGGCGGTGCGTGCTCGTGGGCGCCTGTCGCCGTGGCCCGTTCCGAGGATGGTCGGGGTGCGCGCGACGGCGGATTCGTTCATCCGCTCCGCAGCCTCGTCCAGGATTTCGGTGGGCGAACGGAAGGCATCACGCACTCGGTTCGGATCCATGAGATAGGCCGCGACCCTCTCCACGGTAGCCCCGGGGCGGACGGAACAAGAACCGCGCGCCGGGTACGCACGTAGATCCGCGATCAACCCCGCCCCCGCGGTTATCCCGCCGCGCCCTCGTCGTGGATCCGAGTCAGGACACGTACCAGGTCGTGGTTGGTGACGATACCGAGCGGCAGTCGGGATCGACCGGAGACGATCAGCGCGTCGACGCTCGCGTCGAGCATGCGTTCGACGGCTGTGAGCGCGTCGATCTCCGGTCGCACGATCGGCACGCACCGCCGTAGGAGCTCGGTGACGCTACGGGGACCCCATCCCAGATGCCGGCAGCGGTGCAGCGCCCGCGGTTCGGCGAGGTCCCGGTCACGGAGCACCCCCACGGCCTCGCCGTTGCCCGGATCGATCACAACGAGATGGCGCAGTCCGAGCGCGAGCATCAACTCGCGGGCTCTGCGCGGGGTGTCCGTGAGGGACACGTACGCGACCGGCGCGCTCATGACGTCGCTCACCCTGGGAATCGAATCGTGTTGCGTCAAGACCCGCTTCGGTTCCGTCGTCTGCGTCCTTGCGGAGTTCACATCGCTCTCCGTCGATCCGTCCGCCCGAGGCGTCCCCTCGGCGTGGGGTGGATCCGCCTCGTCCACGCCCCCAGCGTCCGACGCGGCGATACCTCCTCGTAAGGGTCGATCGGCCCTGTCGGGTGGGCCGGTCGGCTCCGGTGCTGGTCGAACATTCGACGCAGCATGAACACGGAAGCCGGTTCGGCATCCGAGGAAGGTGAGGGCGATGGAAGCGCTTTCGACCCTGACGGTGGCGCCCGCACGCCACGTGGGACACATGTACGAGGACGACGGCTGGAACTGGGTGTGGGGGTCGGTGATGATGCTGCTCCTGATCGCGGCGATCGTCGCGGTGGTGTGGTTCCTGGCACGCGGCGCCACACACGGCCGCGGACCCTCGGAGCCGGCCGGTCCGTCGGCGACCGAGGTATTGGCTCAGCGCTACGCCCGAGGCGAGATCGACACCGAGGAGTACCGCGAGCGCATGGCGGTCCTGACCACCGGCTCGCACACGCCGCGTGGCGGCAAGGGTCCTGGCCGTGGCGACTCGGACGCACCGGGCGGCTGACGCCGCGTGCGTTTCAGAGAGTGAACGTACGGCTACCACCGGGCGGGATCTCGACCACCGCGCCGCGGAACCCGATCGGGACCGGACCGCCCTGTCCCGGGCGCAGGCTCACGGTCACTTCCCGCCGGTCCACCTCGACCATCACGCCCCAGTGCCCTCGGTAGCGCAGTTCGACCTCCAGTCGACGCAAGCGGGCGGGGAGGCGAGGATCGAGCCACAGAACGTCACCACGCGTGTCCAGCCCGGTGTAGCAGCGTTGCATCAGGTCCACCGTCCCGGCCATGGCGCCGAGGTGGATGCCTTCGGCTGTGGTTCCCCCTTGGACGTCGTGGACGTCACCGCCCAGGGCGTCGCGAAAGAATCGCCACGATCGCCGGCGATCGGTGCGGGCCAGCACCCACGCGTGCACCACCGAACTGAGCGTCGATCCGTGCACGGTTCGGGCCCGGTAGTACTCGACGGTGCGCTGCGTCATCTCGTGGGCCGCCGGATAACCCAGGCTTCGCAACAGTCCGCGAATCTCGCGGGCGGGGAACAGGTAGTAGAGCATCAGCACGTCGGCTTGTTTGGACGCCTTGTAGCGGTTCACGCTGTCGCCCTCGGCCTCCAGGATGCGGTCCAGGCGTCGATTGTTCGGGTATCGCCGGCGGTAGCGCGGCCAGTCCAGTTCGGCGAGGCGCTCGTATCCGGCGAATTGACTGGGCACGCCGTCGTGGAAGGGGACGTGGAGTCGACGGGCGACCGTCCGCCATCGGTCGAATTCGTCGTGGGTCAGGTCGAGGCGTTCGGTCAACTCGTCGCGTCGGTAGCCGGGCAGCGCGTCGAGCGCGTCGAGCGCGCGGGACAGCACCCACGCAGCGAGCACGTTCGTGTAGGTGTTGTCGTCGATGCCGGGGCGGTCGGCCCACGGATAGGCGTCGTGATACTCGTCGGGACCCATCACGCCGCGGATCCGGTAGCGCTCCAAGGCGGGGTCGTACCGGGCGGTGTTTCCCCAGAAGCGGGCGATCTCCAGCAACATTTCCGCACCGGACGTGTCGAGGAAGTCGACGTCGCCGGTGGCCTGGTAGTACTGCCACGTGTTGTAGGCGACAGCCAGACCGACGTGGCGTTGCAGGTGTGTGCGATCGGAGAGCCACCGTCCGGACATCGGGTTGAGGTGTGTGCTCGGGGCCTGCTCGGTGCCGTCGGCGGCGCTCTGCCACGGGTACATGGCCCCGCGCACGCCGATGTCCGCGGCGGCCTGTCTGGCGGCGTCCAGGCGCCGGTACCGGTATCGCAGCACGGCCCGGCTGATCTGCGGCGTACGCAGGTTGAGCGTTTGCAGCACGAACAGTTCGTCCCAGAAGACGTGTCCGCGATATCCCTCGCCGTGCCAGCCGCGGGCCGGCATTCCGGCATCGAGGTCGACGGTGTGTTCGGAGTAGGTCTGCGCGGTGTGAAACAGGTGCAGGTGAAGGGTGTTGTCCTCGCCGGCGCGGTCGGTGAACTCCGCTTCGGTGCGGAATCGGCGCCACAAATGTTCCCAGCGGGTGACGTGGTCGCGCAACAGGGTGTCGAAGGAGCCCGTGCGCGAGAGCGCGCGCAGGGCTGTGGTCCGTGGATCGCCGACGGCCGGGTCCTTGGAGGTGTACACGGCCACCGTCTTGTCCATGTTCAGTGACTGCCCTGCGACGGCTTCGACGGTGAAGATCCGCCCCGGTCGGCCGGGGAGTGACTCGGGTTCGGACTCGACGTCGACGGTCGCAGCGTCGAGGCGGAGGTCGATGCGCGCCGCCACCGCGATGTGCAGAGGGGATCCGAGGGCGTGCACACACAACCACAGGGCCTCCTTCTCGCACCCCTGCCCGGTCGGAGTCAGGTGGCGGCCGACCAGGTCCCGGTAGCGGGCGACTCCGGTGTTGGCGACGGTGCCGTCCAGCGCCGCGCGCACGTGCAGCGGGCCCGAGCAGTTCTCCGGGGTCAGCACCGTCTCCAGGGCCGCGATGTGCGGTTCGGCGAGACTGACGAATCGCCGTTGCCGCAGGCGCGTGCGCAGGCCGGCCGCGTCGACGACCAGCGCGTCGCGTGTCAGTACTCCCCGGCGCAGGTCGAGTTCCAGGCGCTGGGACACGATCCGCGTCGAGGAGTCCTCACCGAACCATCCGGTCGCGCCGCCGGCTCGGAACGTGATCGGCAGCCAGTTCGGGCAATTGATCAGATCCTCGTTCTCCACCCGACGCCCGTCGATCGTCGAGACCACACGATCGTAGCGACCGGCGAGATAGGTGCCCGGGTAGTGGATCCCGTCGGCACGCGACTCCGGCGCGGCCCCTCGGGTCACCAGATAGCCGTTGCCGACCGCGCACAGCGCCTCTCTCCGGCCCTCGTCCTGGGCTTCGTAGCCTTGGAATGCCAGAGTCCAGGGATCTTGCGGGGGTGGGCGTCTGGGTCTGCTCATCGGATCGATATCCGCTCTCCCGGGCGAGGCACGACGGCCGTCCAGCCCGGTTCCGCATCGAGTCGGTCCCGCAGTGCCTGGGCGCCTGCCGAACATCTTCAGGGTACGCGCGCCCTCCACCGGGTCGCGCGCCCTTGTGCGCTCAGTGCTCGATGCGGCCGGTCCACGTCGGCTCCACGACCGCCCACTCGCGCTCCCAGGCGCGGGCTCGGCGGCGGGAGGTCAGCAGGTGCTCCGCGCCGAACGCCCCGGCCGTGACCATGAACGTCGCGGCGAACGCGAGCATCCCGGCGGTGATCGCGTCGACGACGATCGCGTCGTGGGTCGGTGGGGGCGGGGTGGGTCGGCCCTCGGCGTCGAGCCAGATGCCGGTCGTGTCGCCCGCCGCTCCCCCGAGCGGCACCTGCGCCACGCCGGTGTGGGTGGTGCCATCGGCCGCGACCCAGCTCACATCCGCCGCCACCGTCTCGGCGCCGGGCCTGGCCACGATGGGCGGCTTGGTCATCAGCACGGCGGAAACCCGGTGCTTGTGCGCGAGTTCGCGGCTCCGAGCGGTCTCGCCGGAGTGGATCTGGACATGGACGGCCGCCAGGACGACCAGCGGCACCAGGATCAGGGCCAGGATCGTCAGCGCGAGCGTGGACCGCAGGTGCGTGACGTCGCAGCGCCGATACAGCGGCTCGCGGCCGAGGAGGGCGCGCATGCGGCGTCGCCCTCGTGCGAGCGTTCCGGGCCCGTGCGGCCTCGCGGCGTTCATGGCGCGGTCGCGGGTATCGGCACGACCGCCACCGGGCAGGACGCGTGGTGCAGTACCGCGTGGGTGGTGGGGCCCAGGCGCATCGGGAAGGGGCCGTGGGCGCGGTGGGCGGCGACCACCAGCAGATCCGCGTGCGCGGCGACGCCGATCAACGTGTGGGCGGGCGCCCCGGTGGTGACCATGGCCTCGATCGTGACGTCCGGCGCCTTGGCCCTGATCGGCTCCAGGATCTCGGTCAGGAGATGGTCGTGGCCGGCCGCCATGTCCAGCGGGTCGCCCAGCAGCGGCGCCACCACGCCCGGGAAGTAGCCCGCCATCGTCAGGGTCCACACGTGGACGGGGATCACCCTGCCGCCGATGAGCCGCGCCCGCTCCACGGCGAACTCGACCGCCGGCGTGTCGCTGTGGTCGGCGACGCCCACGACGACGCTCGGGGTGTCCACCTCGTCGGCCTCCTCGGGCACGACCACCACGGGGCAGGACGTGTGCGCGCACACCCGCAGGGACACCGATCCGAGCAGCAGGCCCGCGAAGCCGCCGTGGCCGCGCGTGCCCACCACGATCGTCTCCGCCCGCCGGCTCGCCTCCAGGATCGCGCCCGCCGCCGGTCCCTCGAGCAGGGACGTTTCGACGGTCAGGTGGGGGTACGCCGCGCGGGTCCGGGCCGCCGCCTCTTCCAGGAGGGCCCGGGCGCCCCTGCGGACCTCGTCCGCGCGGGCATGACCGCCGAGAGCGGCTTCCGGGACGGCCATCGTCAGGTGGAGCGGCGTCTTCGTGTCGGCGGCGGCGCGGGCACCCCACACGAGCGCGCGCTCACCCCCCGGCGAGCCGTCGTAGCCGACCAGGACCCCGAGGTCGGGGAGATGGGTTCCGGTACTCATGACTTGTCCAATCGTCGCCGAACGACGCCTCGGGCGGCGGAGTCGGGTTTGCGACATCCGGTCGGCCCCTCACCCTCAGCCTGCGCCCACGCGACCGCCGGACACAGGGCTGCCCGGTACCGCGGGACCGGGACCTTCGGCCCGGTCGACCACCCCCACCGGCCCTGTGCCGGAGGTCGCGAAGGCTCGATGGTGGAGACAGGGCGAACCGCGCGATCGCGGCCCCGGAGCCACAGGAGGCGAACGCGATGAGGACGAGCAGCGGACCCGCCCTGCGGACGGTATCCACCCTCCCCACGGAGGAGGCGGTGCGGGAGCGGAGCGTGGCCGACGTGATGAGCACGGCTTTGCTCACCGTTGTCGGCGACGAGTCCCTTTTGATGGCCTGGGAGTTGATCCAGCGCACCGGATTCCACCACCTGCCCGTCGTGGACGAGGACGGCCGCTTCGTGGGGTTGTTGGAGCGCGGCGAACTCGCGGTGGCGTGTGCGCTTCCGGCGATCTCGCTCTCCGAGCGGTACGTGAGCGAGCTCCTGCCCGGCAGCGTGCAACCGCGGGTGTCGATCTCCGCCGGGCTCGCCGAGGCGGCCGAGGTGATGACCGAGCACGCGGTGGACGCGGTCGCCGTCACCGACGACAACGACGCCCTGGTGGGTCTGGTGACCGCCCGCGACCTCGTCGCGGCCCTCGCCGGACGTACGTCACCGCACGGCCCCCGGGATCACGGCCCCGTGCTGTTCCGGTTGGAACCGGTGCTTCCCCCGTCGCGCCGCTCCTGATCGGCCCGCCCGGAGCACGACGTTCGCCGCCCCGCAACCGAGACCACCAGGACCACCCGAAGGAGAACTCGACATGGAATCCCTCGACACCCGCTTCGACCGGGACACGACGGGCATGGCCTCCCGACAGGGCGAAGCGCCCGCCGAGAAGGGCACGGAGAACCACCCGAAGAGTCGGATCGTGGTCGGTTTGGACGGCTCGTACGGGTCCGCGATCGCCCTGCGGTGGGCCGCGCGGGAGGCGGCCGAGCTCGGCGTCGTCCTGGACGTGGTCGCGGCATGGACCGACGCAGACCCGGAACTGCCGACCCTGGAACGGCCGGACGCGCCGCTGTCCGTGGCCCGCGAGCGCTTGGAGCACGCGCTGGCCAACCTGGTGCGGGTGCCGATCCCGCCGGAGCGCATCGTGGCCACCCCGCTGCACGGCAGCGCCGGCGAGGTCCTGGTCGCCCGCGCACGCGACGCCCGGTTGCTCGTACTGGGCACCAGCGGCATCGAATGCCCCACGATCCCCGGCCCCACCGGGCTGTACTGCCTGCGCCACAGCGCCACCCCGGTGGTGTTCGTCCCCGCGCCGGACGCCTGATCCCACACAGTCACCCGGCACCCGACCGACCGAGCCTGCCGTCCAGGCTCGGGCAGTCGCCCGTTCACGCCATTCCCGAAGCCCGGTGACCGGTTCGACCACACCGATGACCAGGACGCTCCAACCCGGGCGGGCGTAGCGATCCACATCGTCCACCTCGAAAGCCGTGGTGCCGGGCATGCCCACGCGGGGTGGTGAAAGGAGCGGGCGAGCACGCCGGCGCCGACGACTCGGGGCGCAAGGAACCTGCTCCCCGGACCCCGATCACATTTTCACTCCGCCGTGGGCCGGGCAGGCATGGAGCGAAGATTCGAGGGCACGCATAATCTCTTCGGATGCACGCGACGGGGGATGCGGGGTGGGCCGTCATGGTTCGGGTCGTCGACGACGGGGACCGGCGGGTGCCGGTCGGGGCGCCCGTCATGGTCACCGCGATGTTCGAGGGCGGCGAGGAGATTGCCACCGCCCGCGCTCTGACCCGCGATTTCCTGACCGACCTGCAGGCCGTGCACGGCCTTCCCGTCTCGAACCGCGTCATGGGCGTGGTGCAACTCGTCGTCAGCGAACTGGTGACCAACGCCCGCCGACACGCCCCCGGACCGTGCACGCTGACCCTGGAGGCATCGGACGGCACGATCGACGTCACGGTGTGGGACAGCGATCCCACGCTGCCGATCGCCCGCGCCGCCGACCCGGGCAGGGTCGGCCAACACGGACTCGAGATCGTCCTGGCCGTCGCCCGGGGCTTCACCGCCCGCCGCGAACCCGTCGGCAAACGCATCACCGCCACCATCGCCTTGGCCGACGACCCCGCGGGAGACCCCGCCGGCCGCGCACCGTGACGGACCACCGCCGGGATCACACCCGCCCCGGGACCGCTGCCTGCCGACGGTGACGACGAGGAGCCCTCGCGAACCCGGCTCCGCGGGCATGGACACCACACGCGTCGGCCTCGCGGGATGCGGCCATCGCCCCGACCCGGTCCACCGGCGAGGTGAAGCACCCGGTCCCTCCCACAGCGGCCCCACCGACGTCGACGTCACCGGACACCGCCACGCCACCGATCCCGCGACGCTCACCGACGCCCGACACGGCGTTCCGCCTCCTGCGCATCGCCCGGGCCCGGACGCGGGGCGAGTACCGGCATCGGGGTGGTGTCACGTCCGCATCGCGGGCACTCGCCGGGATCGGCTGGTGATGTCCTGTCGGGTTCGCGATGGTCAGGCCCGGTTGATCTCCAGCAGGTCGAGGGGCCCGTAGGCGACCCGGATCACAGCGACGCCAAAAAGTCGCGGACGACGTCGATGAACCCGGCTGGGTCGGTCGCATGAACGGTGTGGCCGGTCGGGAGCTCAGCCAAGCGTGTTCCGGGGCGGCGTTGCGCCATCGCCTTTGCCTCTACGGATCCGAGGATGTCGCTTTTGGTGCCGTGGATGAGCAGGGCCGGACAATCGGTGGCCAGCCACTGGCTCCAATAGTCGCCGACCTGTTGGCGCCCGGAGCGGACCATGTCCTCCCGGTCGAACGCCAAGCCCCACCCGTCAGCGAACTCACGCACGGCACCCATGAGGTAGCGAGCCGAGTCACCGAGCCCTTCGATCAGACCGGATCGAGTCGCCGCCCGACGCGGCCAGGCAAGAGCGAACGAGAGGTCGTGATCCAGTTCGACCCCGATGTCCTCGATGACCAAGGCCTCAACGCGGTGCGGCTCGCGAGCGGCGAGCTGGTAGGCATTGACCCCGCCCAGTGAATGGCCGAGCACGACGGCCCGGCCGACGCCGAGGTGATCCAACAATCTCACTGCATCGTCGACGTACCCTGCGCGGGAGTAGTCGGCCGTACGGTCCGAGAAACCGTGCCCTCGCTGATCCAGTGCGATCACCCGCCAGTCGGGCGTCAACTCCTCGGCCAGGCGGGTAAACGTGCGGCCTTCGTCGAAGTGGCCGTGCAGGGCGAGGAGGACACGCCCCGACCCGCCGAAGTCGAGGAACGACAAGCTCCTCCCGTCCACGTCCAGACAGGATCTCGACGGTTCGGCGGGGATCTCGCCCGATATCCGTAGTGTCATGGGGAACAGCATGCCTGGGGTCACCGACAGCGAAGCTCACGCTGCGAGCAGGAGCGACGCGAGGTCGAGGAGGAGGCCAGGGAACGCGTCTACGACTCCGACCGACCCGGCCGGTCACGGCGGCCCGGGGGAAACAGCGCCCACGCCATCGGGTTCGCGCCGGTCGGGCCGAGTTGATCTCCGGCAGGTCGGAGAGGTGCGGCTGCACACCCCGGGTACGCCCCCGATGCCGCTCTTCGGCTCCGGAACGCAAGCCGCAGCTCGCGGCCTGGCGAACATCGATCATCCCGGCGAGGCGGCCCGCGCCGCGATCGACAAGATCACACGGACGCGACACTCGCTCTCGAAAGAACGGCCCGGTCCGGCTCACGCGTGAGCGTCGGCCGCGGCATGCCGATCGGTCGGCAGGTGACCGGTCGAGTTCGCATGGAGCAGACAAAGTCCGTCCCGGAATCCGACCGGTCAGCTCGGCGGGCGGATCGACAGGGTGTGACGAAAGACGTCCCGGGGATCCCACTTGGCCTTGACGCGTTGCAGGCGTGGGTAGTTGGCCCCGTAATAGAGGGTGTACCAGGGGACGCCGGAGGTGTTCCGGGCCGGATCCGCCAGGTCGCTGTCGGGGTAGTTGATGTAGGTGCCGTCGCTGACCTCGCCCGGCACCGGGACGCCGCCGGTGTCGGCGTAGACGTCGCGGTAGAAGGCGCGGACCCAGGCCAGATTGTCGGCGTCGTCGTCCTCGCTCAGCCAGAGCGTCTGGTAGACCGCCTTCATGATCGCGCCGCGTTGGGCGATCGCGGTGGCGTCCGGGGCCACCGCGCCGACCCGGCCGCCGTAGCCGATGAGCAGCATGCCGCCGTGCTCGGTGCCGGTGTCGTCGGTCAGGTAGCGGTGGATGGTGTCGAGTTGGGTATCGGTGAGGGAGCGGCGCAGATAGCCGGCCTTGAGCTTGTACCGACGGGTGAACACGTCGCCGGGTTCGCCCAGGCCGGGCCAGGTGGTGAGGTGCATCCAGGGCATGGTCAGTCCCTGGTTCACGATCGGTTCCACGTCGGTGTCACCGCGGATCGCCGTCACGAAGTCGGCCACCATCGCGGCCGAGTTCGGGATGTCCGCGTCGATCTGCACGATCATCTCGAAGGACGCGGCCTTGCGGTGTCTGGGCAGCATGATCGCGTACAGGCCGGCGTACGGAGAGTCCGGTGCGCTCCAACGCTCGTGCCAGCGGCCGAAGTTGCGCAGAAGGGACGTGAACACGTGCGCGGTCATCCGGTCGTCCCATGCCCACACGACCAGGTATTCCAACATGTCGCGCGGCGCGGGCGGCAGCACGTGGGACGGATCGCGGCCCACGGCGTCCGGCGAGCGCAGCCAATACCGGGTGACCACACCGAAGTTGCCGCCGCCCGCACCGGTGTGTGCCCACCACAGGTCGCGATGGGGGTCACCCTCCTCGCGGGTCGCGACCACCGCCCGCGCGGTGCCGTCCCGGCCGACCACTACCACTTCCACGCCGTACAGATGGTCCACCACCGAGCCGTAGCGGCGCGACAGCGGCCCGTATCCGCCGCCGACGAAATGGCCACCGGCGCCCACCTCGGGGCATCCGCCTGCCGGGATGGTCACACCCCAGCCCTTGGCCAGGGTCCGGTACACGTGTCCGAGCGTGGCCCCGGGCTGCACCGCGAACGCGCCGCGTCCGGCGTCGTATCCGACCGCGTCCATCGGTGACAGGTCGAGCAACATCCGTACGGCCGGGTCCGCGGTGAAGTCCTCGAAGCAGTGGCCGCCGCTGCGAACCGCGATGCGCCGACCGTTGCGTACCGCGTCGGAGACGGCGCGCACCACCTGCTCGGTCGAGCCGAGCACCCGGATCTCGCCCGGACGACCCACGAACCGGAAGTTGTTGCCGCGTACCAACGCGCCGTAGCGAGCGTCATTCGGCCGCACCGTCACGGGCCCGAACGCGGTGGCCTCCGGCGGTGCGGCTTCCTGTGGCGGCGCGGGGGTCTCGGGCGGGGCCGGGGCCGCCGGCGCCTCGGGCGTCGGATCGGCGGGCGCGGCGGTGGCTTCGGGGCCGAGCGCACCGGCCGGTCCGCCCGCGGCCAACACACCGGCGGCGCCGGCGAGCAACCCTCGACGATCGATCGAGTAGGGCTTCGGATCGGGTGGATTCATCACGATCTCCCTCTGTCCGGACCTGCGACGCCGACCGAACTCCCGCCCGCCGGCGCCCCATACGGCGATCCTCCCGCACCCCGAAGGACCGGGACATCCGCCGAATCCCACGACTCGACAAAAACCCCGATGGTGCGAACGGCCACCCCGCCCTCGATGTGCGCCTTAGTCTCGTTCTCGCCTTTGTAGGCTTCGATGCGGACGGGCGCCCCGTCCGTGCCTGCCACAGGGGTGAGGGTGGCCGCGGCCGGAACGACGGCCGGTAACGGGGTGCGCGGGGCATGGCCGGAACGTGGCGGCGGCTCGGTCCGAGGGCCGGGGACTCGCCGGATGGCCGAGCCGACCGCAGCAGCCTTCGTATCCCGCGTGGAACCGCCGGAAGTCCCCCGTGGTCCATCCGCCGACGGCCGTCACACGCCGTGGGTCTCGCGCCAGGCTGTCCGGCGAGCCGCCGCTCGTCGCACGCTCGGCCCGGTTCGCGGCGGGTGGGCCCGGTCGAAGATCGTCCGACACCCGCCGGCGCGCGCCGTGGCAGGCTCCTTGCGGAACTCGCCATCGGATGGTCGACGAGCGAGTCGGAACGGTCTTTCCGACGCCGGGTGTCGGTTGTCGAGGTCGAACACGCCCCGCACGACGAACGGCTCGACCCGGTCGACGGCCGTTGCGGCCATACGGGGCCGACCGGGAGCAAACCACGCAGTCCGCGTGACGCAGGCAGGCCGCCCGAACCTCGGCCGGGTTCCGGACCGTCGAACGAGGCTCGGCGGCGTCGGACTCCTCGTTCGGGGCACGCTCGTTCCGGCCGTCGGTGACGGGCACGGTTGTCGGGTCTTGTTCGGATCCGTCGGCGATGTGCGCCCCGTGGTTTCGCCGCCTGCGGGGCGGCTCTCCCGGCGGCGCCGGTGGTCGGTTCGTGGTCACTCCGGTCGGGACGGCGCCGCGCGGTAGCGTCCCGGGGTGGTGTGGAACTCGCGGTTGAAGGCGTGGGAGAGCGCGTAGGGGGTGCCGTAGCCGACCTGGCGGGCGATGGTGGCCAGGGAGTCGGGGGTGTCGCGCAGGAGGGTTGCGGCGAGGGTGAGGCGCCACCAGGTGAGGTAGTTCATCGGGGGGCGGCCGACCAGGACGGCGAATCGCCTTGCCAGAGTGGGGCGCGACACGCCGACCTCGGCGGCGAGGCGGTCGTTGGTCCAGGGCGCCGCGGGATCGGAGTGCAGAGCCCTGAGTGCGGCGGCGGTCACCGGATCGCCCAGTACGGTCGGCCAGGTTCCCGTCGTGTCCTCACTCAGCCACGCGCGGATCATGTAGACGAGGAGTAGGTCGAGCAGGCTGGGGACCGCGACGCAGGCCCCGGGCTGCCGTTCGCCCAGTTCCCGGCCCAGCAGGTCGATGGCGGACCGGAGCGCGGGATGGCCGCCCACCTGGTGCGGGAGGTGTACGACCTGGGGCAGTTCGGCCATGAGCGGATGCATCCGGGCGCGGTCGAGCCGGTACTTGCCGCACAACATGCGCACTTCGTCGGTGTCCGATGCCGGATGGTCGGGGGGACGTGTCGCCTGCCACCGCTCGAACGGAACGGCCCGTTCCCGCGCGGCGGCGTCCGGTTCGGTGCGGCGGTCGGCGATCGTGTGCCCCGCGCCGTGCGGCAGGAGTACCGCGTCGCCGGTGCCGAGCAGGAGCGAGGGGCCGGGGCCGTCGGGCAACAGGCGGCATCCGCCCTTGAGTACGACGTGGAAACCCGCGCCGTCGTACGGGGCGAGCCGGGTGCACCAGCTTCCGCTGATGCCGACGCGGGTGCAGGAGGGGCGCCCGATCCGTACCGCGCCTATCGCATCGCTCACGACATCCATGGGGTCAGGGTATCCATGAGTCGAAGGAGTGAGACGTACGCGTATCCGAATGAGCTTTCGAGACATTGAGAGCTCCATTCATGCTTTCTAGGGTCGACGGCATGGACATCGAGAACGCACCGAGCATCGTGCTGGGAGACGTCGAGATCATCCGCCTCGTGGAGTGGCAGGGGTCGTACGTACCGGCCCGCACGCTGGTCCCCGACTCGCCGGAGGGATTGTGGAAGGAGAACCGCGACCGACTCGCCCCGGACCACTGGAACCCGGACGACGACCAGGCGGTGGTCGCGTTGCAGACGTGGATCCTGCGCAGCGGCGGCCGAACCATCGTGGTGGACCCGGGGGTGGGCGACGAACGCGAGCGTCCGGGATCGGTGTTCCACCATTGGCGCAGCGACTTCCCCGACCGGCTGACCCGGCGCACCGGAATCCGCCCCGAGGACGTGGACATCGTGGTCAACACCCACCTCCACGCCGACCACGTCGGCTGGAACACCACGGGCCCCGCGGGCGAGTGGGTACCGACGTTCCCCAACGCCCAATACCTGCTGCCCGCCGCCGACGACTTCCACTTCGGCCCGGCCAACGCGTACGGAGGCGAACTGCGCGTGGACGACCGGCTGATCTACGAGGACAGCATTGCCCCGCTCCACCGGGCCGGGCAGGTCGTGTCGTGGGACGGCGCGCACCGCATCGACGCGGTTCTCACGCTGGAATCGGCCCCGGGCCACACACCCGGCTCGTCCGTGCTGCGGGTCGACTCCGGGGGCGAACGGGCGGTCCTGGTCGGCGACTTGGTCCACAGCCCGGTACAGATCCTCGCCCCCGCGTGCAGCAGTTGCCTGTGCCTGGACCCGGTACGGGCTGCGGCCAGTCGACGGCGCGTACTCGAACGGGCGGCTGACGAGCGGGAGTTGGTCATCCCCGCGCACTTCGGCGGAGCCGGAGCCGTGGAGGTCCGACGCGCGGGGAGCGGCCTCACCCTCGGACCGTGGGCCGCCTACCGCACGCTGTGAGTCCGCGGTCGCTCCCTCGGTCCCGGCACTCTCCGGGATTCGCGTGTCGGACGGCCCGAGGTCATCCTCCTCGCCGCCGCGCACGCGGACAGCTCGCCTGCCTCGGCGACGCACGTCGCGCGTCGCGCGAGCGCGCCCGAGCTCGTAACCGCCGCAGCCGTAGCGGATACCCCCGGCGTCGTGGGCGTTGTGACTGTCACACGTGCGTGCTCAGGTGCCGTCGGTGCCGAAGCCTGCGACGGCCAGCCGGAAGGCGCGGTCCGCCTGCATCGCCGGGTCGGCGTGATTCTCGGTGGCCAGGGCGATTCCGACGATCAGTACGAGCAGATCGTCGATGGTGACGTCCGCCCGGACGGTCCGGTCGTCGATGGCCTTGCGCAGCAGCACGGCTCCGGCCGCACCGATGGCCGGCGCACAGGAGTCCGGGGTGGCCTCCTTCCCGAGAGGCTCGTAGGAAAGGACGTCTGCCAGACCGCGTGCGGCGAGCGAGTAGGCGAGCAGCTCGCGCAGCCATTCCACCAGCGCGGAGCGGCTGTCTTGCTCGCCGCCGAGCGTATGAGCGCGATCACACAGGTCGTGGACGCGCTGTTTGAAGACGGCTTCGAGCAGGGCCTTGCGGGTGGGGAAGTGGCGCCGCACGGTGGCCGATCCGACTCCCGCGATACGGGCGATCCGTTCCAGGGATGCCTGGGCCCCCTGGGCCGCCACCTCGGCCTCGGCCACGGCCAGGATGTGCGTGTGGTTGCGGCGGGCGTCCGAACGCTGGCCGGTCATGATCTCCCCAACATTGATAAACGGCGGGCCCCGCCATATCGTAGCGAGCACGAAACGGCGGGCCCCGCCGTTTATGTCGCGTGGCCGCCGAGGAGAAGACGTGCACATGACCAATGCCGCGATACCGGTTCTCGTCACCGGCGCCACCGGCCGTCAAGGCGGTGCCGTCGCCCGCGTCCTGCTCGCGCAGGGAACACCGGTGCGCGCCCTGGTGCGCGACCCGAGTACGCCGCGAGCGCGAGCCGTCGAAGAACTCGGCGCCCACCTGTTCGTGGGCGATCTCACCGAACCGGCGACCCTTGAGGCGGCCGTGGACGGCGTGCGGGCCGTCTTCTCCGTGCAGATGCCCGCGTACACCGAGGAGGGATTCGACTTCGCCGGCGAGGTCCGCCAGGCGGACAACCTCATGACGACTGCGCGGGCCGCCGGTGTGGAACAGTTCGTCCAGTCCTCCACCAGCGGCGTGGGACAGCACGTCGAGGCCCCTGGCTGGGCCGAAGGACGATGGGCGGCACTGGAAGCCCCGCTCGGCACGAAGGCTGCGATCCAGGACCGGCTGCGCGAACTCGACTTCACGTATTGGACGTTGCTCAAACCGTCGTTCTTCATGGAGAACTTCGAGCCGTCCATGCGGTTCTACTTCCCCCGCGGCCTCGAGGGAGGACTGGTCACCATCGTCAAACCGAGCACGCACCTGGCACTCGTGGCAGCCAAGGACGTGGGCCGAGCAGCGGCGGCCGCCATGTCCGCCCCCGCCGAGTTTCATAGAGTGGAACTGGAGCTCGCCGGCGACTACCTGACCATGGCCGAGATCGCCGAGATCCTCTCCCGCGCCGTCGGAGTCCCGCTGAGCGCCCCGGACATGACCGAGGAACAGGCACGTGCGGCGGGCATGGGAGACATGGGTGCCACGCACGAGTTCATACAGGTGGTCGGCCAGCCGGCCCGGCCGCGGTTCGCTCGTGCGCTGGGCATCGAGCCGACCGGCTTCGAAGAGTGGGCGCACGAGCATCTGCGAACCGCCGCCTGAGCGGGAGCGCGATCCATCGCAGTGGTGATCACAGGAGTGCAGCCAGGCCGGGGACGGTCCAACCCCCCGGAACATCCGAGCCGTTGGACCCGAGGGACGACGCACCGGACGAGGCATTCCGCCGCGTCGCGGCGGGGGCCGGCCCTCGCACTCGCGTCCCGCGAGGACCGGGACCGTAACGCGTGATGAAACCGCTGCCGGGCCCGCCGCGCACACGACGGGATCCGGCAGCGGCCCCGCTTCGTTGCGATCGCGAAACCGTGATTGGATGACGAGGGTGACGGCAAGCACCGATGACATCGAGAAGGCGGCGGCCGTGTTGCGCGCCGGCGGCCTGGTGGCCCTGCCCACCGAAACCGTCTACGGACTGGGCGCCGACGCCGAGGACCCCGCCGCCGTCGCGCGCATCTTCCAGGTCAAGGGACGTCCGCCCTCCCATCCGCTCATCGTCCACATCGGCGGGGCGGAGCAACTGGACGACTGGGTAAAGGACGTGCCCGCGACGGCGCGCCTGCTGGCCGAACACTTCTGGCCGGGGCCGCTCACGCTGGTTCTGCGGCGCGGCAGCCGGGTGCCCCTCGAAGCGACCGGTGGCCTGGAGACGGTCGCCGTGCGCGTGCCCGACCATCCCGTGGCACTCGCGCTGCTGGCGGCCTTCGGCGGGGGTGTGACGGCTCCGTCCGCCAACCGGTTCGGCCGGGTCAGCCCCACCACGGCGAACGACGTGCGTGCCGAGTTCGGGGAGGCCGTCGACTTCGTCCTGGACGGCGGCCCCTGCGAGGTCGGCGTCGAATCCACCATCGTCGACGTCACGGGGGACGTCCCGAGCATCCTGCGGCCCGGCGGGGTGACGCGGGAGGACCTCGAAGCGGTGCTGGGGTTCCCGCTCTCGGTCCCGTCGACCAGCCCCATTCGCGTACCGGGCCGGCATCCGTCCCACTACGCGCCGCAGGCGCGCGTCGTCCTCGTCGAGCCCGAGAAGATCGTCGCCGAAGCGGAACTCGCTCGGGATCTGGGACACCGGGTGGGCGTCTTCCTGCCGGCACCCCTCACCGGTACGCCGGTGAGGGCCCACGCCGTGGTGGCGGTGCCTGCTTCGACAGCCGCCTACGCGCGCGGGCTGTACGGGTTCCTGCGCCGACTCGACCGGCAGGGGTGCGACCTCATCATCGCGTCCTTGCCGGAGGAGGAGGGACTGGGACTGGCGATCGCCAACCGGCTCCGCCGTGCCGCAGGACCCCGACCCACCCCGTAACCGCTGATCGGGATGGGCCTGGGCGCGCTGCGGGAAGTATCGCCCTCGTTGCCGGGCGACGCGGTCGGCGCCGAGGCGCTCAGGAAGCCAGGGGACCGGGACGCGCCTCGTCGAGTCCGCGCGAGGCGACGAGGTGGGCGCTGCCGTCGGCCAGCCGGTAGGACAGGCCCACCACGCCGACGCGGCCCGCGGCCACTCGCTCGGCCAGGACGTGGGAGCGTTCCAGCAGGAGGTCGACGGTGTGCTCGATGTGCTCGGCCAGGATCTCGTCGGCTGTGTCGCGTCCGGCGGCACGGGCCGCGAGCACACTCGGGGTCACCCGTTCGACGACGTCGCGCAGGAAGCCGCCCGGCGTCTGCCCGTCCTCCAAGGCGGAGTTGGCCGCGGCGATGGCGCCACACGAGTCGTGGCCCAGGACGACGACCAGTGGCGCGTCGAGGACGCTCACACCGAACTCGACGGAGCCGAGCACCTCCGCACCGACGACATGCCCCGCGGTGCGCACCACGAACAGGTCGCCCAGCCCTCGATCGAAGATGATCTCGGCGGCCAGTCGGGAGTCGGAGCACCCGAACAGCACGGCGAAGGGCTGCTGGGAGGGAGCGGTCTCGGCGCGACGCGTCGCGTCCTGGTTCGGATGCTCGGGAGAGCCCGAGACAAAACGTTGATTACCGGCCAACAACAGTTCGAAGGCTTCGCGGGGCGTCGGGATCTGTGGGTCGGTCATGACCGCAGCCTATGTGCAGTGACCAGTGAGGTTGGTGGCGGCCGGCGGGTGGGCGGCCTTTGGGTTCGCCAATCGACGGGGGCATGCCACGCGGACGATCGGACGGACCAATCCGCGCGTCGATCCGCTCCGAAGATCCCGTAAAGGAGACCGAGGCGACCGCGCCGCGGTCCCGACGCGAGGGGCGATCGCATCGATGTTCGACACCGTTTCCACCTCCGTGGGCCATCCACCCGCACGCTCCGGCGCGCGCATGGGCCGGGTGGCGGTGGTGGGTTCAGGGGTGGCCGGCCTCACCGCCGCGTACGAGTTGTCCCGGGCAGGCATCGACGTCGAACTGTTCGAGGCCGACGAGCGCCTGGGCGGCCACGCGCACACCCGGACGGTCGTGGAGCCCGACGGCCGGGTCTCGGCGCTCGACACCGGCTTCCTGGTGCACAACGAGCGGACCTACCCGCACCTGGTGCGACTGTTCGCGGAACTCGGAGTGCGTACCCGGGACAGCGACATGAGCATGTCCGTGCGCTGCGACAAGTGTGGCCTCGAATACGCGGGCGCCCGCGGCCTGCTCGGGCTGCTCGGCCGGCCCGATGTCGTGCTGCGTGGCAGATATCTGCGGCTTCTCGCCGAAGTACCACGCTTCCACCGGGCGGCCCGCCGCCTGCTCGCCGACCCTGCGGCAGGTGATCCCACCCTCCGCGAGTTCCTCGCGTCCGAACGGTTCTCGACCTACTTCGTGCACCACTTCATCACCCCGGTGGTCGCGGCCGTGTGGTCCTGCGCCCCCGATCTGGCCGGCGACTACCCCGCGCGCTACCTCTTCGTCTTTCTCGCCAACCACGGCATGCTCGGCGTGAGCGGCTCACCGACCTGGCGCACGGTCGTCGGAGGCTCCCGAACCTACGTCGACAAGATCGCCGAGCGCCTCGCCACCGTGCACCGCTGCGCCCCGGTCCGGGCGGTACGCCGCCACAGTGATGGCGTCACCGTGATCACCGACGACGGACGCGGCACCCCGGCCGACGCCGTCGTCGTCGCCACCCACGCCGACCAGGCTCTACGGCTCCTCGCGGACCCCACCGCGGGCGAGCGCGAGATCCTCGGCGCCTTCACCTACTCGCGCAACCCCATGGTGCTGCACCGCGATTCCACCGTCCTGCCCCAGGCGCGATCGGCCCGCGGCTCCTGGAACTACCGCATGCCGCACTGCTCCGCCCCCTCCGATCGGGTGCGGGTCAGCTACCACCTCAACCGGCTGTTGGGTCTGGAAGGCGTCGGAGACTACCTGGTCACCCTCAACGAGGACCCGCGGCACCCGATCCCCGAACACCTGGTGCTCTCTCGCACCGTGTACGAGCATCCCGTCTACACCGCACGCACCGTCGCCGCCCAGCGCCGCCTGCCCGAACTGGCCCGCGGGCGTACCGCGTTCGCCGGGTCGTACCACGGCTGGGGATTCCACGAGGACGGCTGCCGCTCCGGCGTCGAGGCGGCCGGATCCCTGCTGGAAGTGAGCGCACCGTGAACATCCCGCCCGGCCCCTGGGGCGCCGTCCTCTACGACACTCGCATCACCCACGTGCGCACCACACCCCATCGACACGCCTTCCACCACCGCGGATACCTGTGGCTGATCGACCCGGACCGACCTCCGGTCGTGCCCCGACCGCTGCGGCCCCTGGCGCGATTTCGGCCGAGCGACCACATCCAGGACGCCGCCCACTCAGAACTGACGATCCGTCAGGACCTGGCGCGCTACCTGGCCGCCCGAGGCGTGTGGCTCGGCACCGGCCGGGTGCTGATGCTCACCCAGGCGCGTTCCCTCGGATACGTCTTCAACCCACTGACCGTGTACTGGTGCCGCGACGACCAGGGCCGTCCGCTGTGCACCGTCGCCGAGGTGCACAACACCCACGGTGGCCGGCACCGCTACCTCCTGCGCCCGGATCCCGCGGGTCGGGCCCGAACCGCCAAGGAGTTTCCCGTCTCGCCGTTCTTCCCGGTCGACGGGCACTACCGGTTGGTCCTGCCCGAGCCGGGCGGGCACCTGGACCTGGCCGTCCACTTCGAGCACGCGGGCGTTCGGGCCTTCACCGCCACCGTCCACGGCACCGGTCGACCCGCGAGCCCCATCGCCCTGCTGCGTGCCGCGCTCACCCACCCTTTCGCCACCTGGGCCGTGAGCCTGCACATCCGCTACCGGGGCGTGCGTCTGTGGCTGCGCGGCCTTCCCGTCCATTCCCGACCCGGCTCCGATCCATCGGCCGTGAACCCCACGCCCCCCGAAGAGGTGCCCGTACCGTGACCACACAGGCCTCGCCGACGCCTGTCGTCCACCCCGACCATTGGCCCGACGTCGCCCGCGTACCGCACGCTCCGCTGCGCGCGGCCGTCGTCGAACGCCTCCTGGACCGCGTCGCCGTCCGCCGCGCCCTGCGCGTCGAAGGCCCCGACGGCCGCGTCCTGCGCCCGGCCCCGCCCGACGCACCGGTTCTGCGTCTGCACCGTCCGCGCGCGTTCGCGCACCGCGTCGGCAAGAGCGGCCTGATCGGCTTCGGCGAGGCCTACCAGGCCGGCGACTGGGCGAGTCCCGACCTCGTCGCCCTCCTCACCGCGCTCGCCACCGACCCGCAGAACCTCGTACCGGGATTCGCGCAGCGGCTGAGGCGACTGCACGTTCGACGGCCGCCGCGCGAGGACCTGCCCACCGCCGCGAACGCCAGACGCAACATCCACCGCCACTACGACCTCTCCAACGAGCTGTTCGCCCTGTTCCTCGACCCGACGATGACCTACTCCTCGGCGCTCTTCCCGACCGGGCCCGACGGCAGGCCGATGGCCGGCTTCGCGGGATTGCCGGCCGCGCAACACCGCAAGATCGACAGGTTGCTCGACCTCGCGCACGTCGGCCGCGACACCCGGGTGCTGGAGATCGGCACCGGCTGGGGCGAACTCGCGATGCGCGCCGCGGCCCGCGGCGCCCGGGTGGTCAGCCTGACCCTCTCCGAGGAGCAACTCGCCCTAGCCCGGCGGCGGATCGCCGACGCCGGACAACAACACCGGGCCGAGGTCCGGCTCTGCGACTACCGCGAGGCCGAAGGCACCTACGACGCCGTGGTCAGCGTCGAGATGATCGAGGCCGTCGGCCGGCCGTTCTGGCCCGACTACTTCACCACCCTCGACCGTCGACTGGCACCCGGCGGCCGGGTTGCCCTCCAGGCGATCACCATGCCGCATCAGCGGATGCTCGCCACCGCGGATACCCAGACGTGGATCCTCAAGTACATCTTCCCGGGGGGCCTCATCCCGTCCGTGCGGGCGATCGTCGAGAGCGCCGCCCATCACACCCGGCTGCGGGTGGTGAGTGTTCAGGCGTACGGCCCGCACTACGCCGAGACCCTGCGGTTGTGGCGCGAGCGCTTCGCCGCACACGCGCGCGACATCGCCGCCCTCGGCTTCGACGAGGTCTTCCGCCGCACCTGGGAGCTGTACCTCGCCTACTCGGAGGCCGGATTCCGAAGCGGCTACCTGGACGTCCACCAACTCGTACTGACCCGCGAGGAATCGACGCCTTGAACCCGGCGACGGCGCTCGGCGATGTACCGACGCCTCGACCGGGCGAATCGTCCACGCCGTCCGGGCATCGAGTTCTCGCCACCCGTCGATCTGAGGAGCCATCGTGAACGAGGCCGCCTTCTCCGCCAACCTCGTCATCACCGCCGCGGTCACCCTCGGCGTATTCCTCGCCGCGTTCGTCGTCGGTGCGCGCACCGGGCGACACCGCGGCGTGGATGTCGCCTGGGGGTTGGCGTTCGTGGGCGTGGCGGCCACCGGGTACGTCCTGTCCGCCGGGCACGGGGACCCGACGCGTCGAGGACTGGCCACCGTGTTGGTCGTGCTGTGGGGGACTCGATTGTCCGCGCACATCGGGTGGCGGGCCAGGGGCGCACCGGAGGACCGCCGCTACGCCCGCATGCTCTCGCGGGCACCCGAGGGTCCGGCCCGTACCCGGTACGCGCTGCGGATGGTCTACCTGCTCCAGGCGAGCATCGTGTGGTTCGTTTCGCTGCCCATCCAGGCGGCGCAGTACGTTTCGTCCGCGCCCGGCGCGCTCGCCTGGGTGGGTGTGGCCCTGTGGGCGGTCGGCCTGTTCTTCGAGGGGGTGGGGGACCGGCAGCTCGCGCGGTTCAAGTCCGACCCGGCCAACCGCAATCGCATCATGGACCGCGGCCTGTGGCGCTATACGCGCCACCCGAATTATTTCGGCGACGCTTGTGTGTGGTGGGGTCTGTTCCTGCTCGTCGCCGACACGGCCGTCGGTTGGGCTTTCGTCCTCAGTCCGCTGTTGATGACCTATCTGCTCGCTTTCGGCAGCGGGAAGCCGATGCTCGAGCGGCAACTGGCCGCCGAGCGACCCGGTTGGATCGAGTACGCCGACCGCACCAGCGGCTTCCTGCCGCTGCCGCCCCGCCGCGCTCCGGCCACCACGACACCCCGGAAGCCGCGGCGGTGATCCTCGACGGCCCGCTCCCACCGCATGCGCACCGGCCGGTGGGCGGGCCTGAGCGGCGGTTGGCCCCGGGTGCCTTCGGGGCGGCTCATCCCATGACCTAAGCTTTGTTGTCGCATGACAATGGATGCTTGAGGGGAGCACGTCGTGGCTGAACAGGGCGACATCGGGGTTCGCCTCAGGGTTTTGGACCTGTTGACGTCGAACGAGACCGCGCTGACGGAGCGCTGGTCGGCGAAGGTGGCCGGGAGCCTGCGCGGACGGGTGTCCGGGGCCGAGGTCACCGGCGAGTTGCGGGAGCTGTTCTCGGCGCTGCTCGCCGGGCTCCAGGCGGGGACCCGGGACGACGAGTTGGAGGGTTCCGGGAGCGAGTCGTTCGGCGAACTGCGAGCCCTGTTGTCGGAATTGTCCCGTAATCGGGCCCGGCAGGGCTTCACGCCGTCCGAGACCGCAGTCGGCGTGTTCGGGCTGAAGGAAGTGGTCTTCGACCTCGTCGCGAGCGAGCAGCCGTCGCTGGCGAACTACCAGACCGCGGAAAGGCTCGCGCGGCTGCTGGACGCGTTCGGCCTGTTCACTTTCGAGACGTACTCCAGGGCACGCGAGGAGGTCATCTCCGACCAGACGGAACAACTGCTGGAGTTGTCCACCCCGGTGGTGAAGCTGTGGGACGGAGTCGTGGCGGTGCCGTTGGTGGGCACCCTCGATTCGGCGCGCACCCAGGTGGTGATGGAGAAGCTGCTCCAAGCCCTGGTGGACACGGGCTCGGAACAGGCGATCATCGACATCACCGGCGTCCCGGCCGTCGACACCCAGGTCGCCCAGCATCTGTTGAAGACCGTCGTGGCCGCGCGCCTGATGGGCGCCGAGTGCACCATCTCCGGGATCAGCCCACAGATCGCGCAGACCATCGTCGCACTGGGCATCGAGTTCGGGGACATCGCCACGAAGGCCTCGCTCGCCGACGCGCTGTCCCACGCCCTGCGCCGCAGCGGGGTGGAGGCGCCTCGCTCCTCGCCTGCCCGGAGGTCGTGATGGAACGTGTGCCGATCCTGAAGATCGGTGACGTCCTGTTGGTGTCGATCCAGGTCGATCTCCAGGACGAGAGCGTGCTCGCGTTGCAGGAAGACCTGTCCGAACGCATCGTGCGGACGGGTGCGCACGGCGTTGCCATCGACATCTCCGCCGTCGAGATCGTCGATTCCTTCATCGGCCGTATGTTCGCCACGATCGCGGCCGTCTCGCGCATGCTCGACGCGGAGACCGTGGTGGTGGGCATGCGGCCCGCGGTGGCGATCACACTGGTGGAACTGGGGCTGTCGATGGGTGGGGTGCACACGGCGCTCGACCTGGAGAAGGGACTGGCATTGTTGGCACGCCGGCGGGCGAACCTGTTCGGTGACGCCTCGATCGACGTGTCCGGCGGATGACCACGCCTAGCGCCGGCCCCACGGACGGGGATACCGAGGCCCAGATCCAACCGATCCGCGGCAATGACGACGTGGTGCGCACCCGTCAGGCGGTGCGGGAGTCGGCGCAACGCATCGGCCTGTCCCTGGTCGATCAGACCAAACTGGTCACGGCGGCCAGCGAACTCGCCCGCAACACACTCATCCACGGCGGCGGGGGCACGGCCTACCTGTGGGTCGTGGAAAGGGGTCGGCGGCGCGGGGTGCAGGTGCGGTTCGTCGACGAGGGCCCGGGTATCCCGGACCTCGACCAGGCCCTGACGGACGGCTGGACCAGTGGCGACGGCATGGGTCTGGGACTGAGCGGGGCACGTCGACTCGTCGACGACTTTCACATCGACACCGAGGTCGGGGGCGGCACGCGCGTGGAGATAGTGAAGTGGTCGCGATGACCGCCGGTACGAACGGACCCGCGGACCGCGAGAAATGCATGTCGCCAAGGCCCGCACGAGCGACGGACGTGTCCTGGTTTCGCCACGGCGATCCGAGCATGCCGGCCGCGGTGCGGCGCGCCGCGACCGCACTCGCGCATCGTCTCGGCTTCGACGCCGTGCGTTCCGAGGAGATCGGGATCGTGGTTTTGGAGGCCGCCACGAACCTGCACCGGCATGCGGACGACGGCGCCGTCCTGCTGCGGTCGGTGTATTCGGGCGCGCGCGTCGCGATCGAGGTGGTGGCCGTCGACAGCGGCCCCGGGATCTCCGACGTCGCGTGGGCGAGCACGGACGGCAACTCGAGCCGCGGCACTCTCGGTATCGGCCTGGGCGGCATCCTGCGCCTGGCGGACGACGCCGACCTGTTCTCGCTTCCCGGTCGTGGAGTCACGTTGGCCCTGCGCTTTCGGAGCCGGGCGGCGGGTGACGCGGCATGGGACGAGGTGGCCGGACTGACGCGGCCGATCAGCGGCGAGACGGTGTGTGGTGACGCGTACGCCGTGCGTGTCGACGAGGGGACGACCACCGTCATGGTGTGCGACGGTCTGGGGCACGGCCCGATGGCCGCACGCGCCTCCGGCGTCGCGGTGCAGGCTTTCGAGGCCGCTCCCCCGGGACGGCCCGACGCCTACGCCGATCACCTGCATCGGGCGATGAACGGTACCCGCGGCGGCGCGCTCTCCATCGCACAACTCGACGCGGCCGGCGGCGTCGTACGCTTTTGCGGCATCGGTAACGTCTCCGGCACGATCCTGAGCGATGGGCCCCGCCGGGGCATGGTCTCCCTGCCCGGCATCGCAGGCCAGCACGCGCGCACCCGGCGCGTGTTCGAGTACGACCTGCCTGCCGGAGCGATGGTCGTGCTGCACTCCGACGGACTGACCGAACGCGGACGCGCCGCCGACGCTCCCGGTCTGACGTCGCACACACCGCTCGTGGTCGCGGCGACGCTGCTGCGCGACGCGGGCACTCGCTCCGACGACGCGTGTGTCGTGGCGGTCAGGGCGCCCCGAAAGACCGGTTGATCGTGGACGACCGACACTCGCAATGGCGGGCCACGATCACGCTCCTGACCAGGTGCCCCCTGCGCGACGCCCATGACGTCTTCGTCGTGCGGCAACTCGCGCGCAACGTCGCCGAGGCCGTCGGTCTCGGCCGTCAGGACCGCGTGCGGGTGGCCACCGCCCTGAGCGAGATCGGCCGCGAACTCATCGACGTCGTCGGCCCGGCCGTCGTCGAGTTCGGCGTCGAACTCGACGGTGTGGAACCCTCTCTCGTGGTGGAGATCGCCTGGGAGACACCGGGTCCGAACGGCGCGGGCGTCATGCCGCCCACGGGCGGCGCCGCGGAACGCCTGGTGGAAGACGTCGAGCGGCTCGAGGGCCGCATCGTGGTCCGCAAACGGCTGGTGGATTTCCGACCCGGCGACGTGGAACCGGCCAGAGCGGCCTTGGCCGCCTCGAGTCCACGCAGCGCGCTGGAAGAACTCCGCTCCCAGAACCAGGAACTGCTCAACGCGCTGGACGACCTCCAGGCCCGCCAGGACGACCTACTGCGCCTCAATGACGAACTCCAGGAAACCAATCAGGGTGTCCTGGCGCTGTACGCGGAACTGTCCCAGGAACTCGCGGACACCAACACCGGCGTGGTCGCGCTCTACGCCGAACTGGAGGAAAAGACCCGGCAGTTGCACGTGATCGCCGAGACCCGCACCCGGTTCTGGGCCAATGTCAGCCACGAACTGCGCACGCCGGTCAACTCCGTCATCGGCCTCGCCCGGCTGCTCCTGGATCCCGCCGCCGACCCGCTCACCGAGGAGCAGCGCCGCCAGACGACGCTGATCGAGTCGTCCGGCGCCACGCTCTCGACCCTGGTGAACGAACTCCTCGACATCGCCAAGGCCGAGTCGGGACGCATGGAAGCGCACCTGACCCCGGTCGACCTCGTCGAACTGCTCACCCACATACACGGCGTGATGCACCCGGTCGCGGCCCCCGACGTCACGTTCCGCCTGGACGTCGGCGATCACCCGCCCACGGTGGTCACCGACGAGGTCGTCCTCACTCGGGTCCTGCGCAATCTGTTGTCCAACGCACTGAAGTTCACCGAAAACGGCGAGGTCGTGCTCGTCGCGGGCCACGACCCGCTCGCCCGGCAGTTGGTGCTGACCGTCCGCGACACCGGCATCGGCATCACGGCCGACCATCTCGCGCAGGTCTTCGAGGAGTTCTACCAGATCCCCGGACCCTTGCAGACGCGGTCGGCCGGCACCGGCCTCGGGTTGCCCTACGCCCGTAGCCTCACCCGCCTGCTCGGAGGCACGCTCACCCTGGAGAGCACCCCGGGCGTCGGAACCACCGCCACCGTCCGACTTCCCCTGCCCACCGCGACCTCCGCGCCGTCGGGGGAGCACGCGCCGCGGGTCGACCACGCACTCGTGATCGACGACGATCCCGCCTTCCGAGAGGTGTTTCGCATGCTTGTTCGGCCGCTCGTCACCCGACTGGTCGAGGCGAGCGACGGAACCCTCGGCCTCGCCCTTGCCGCCGAGGACCCGCCCGACGTGATCTTCCTCGACCTCCACATGCCCGATCCCGACGGATTCGAGGTCATGCGGCGACTCGCGGCGCACCCCACACTCTCGCGCGTACCGGTCGTGGTGGTGACCTCGCTCGATCGATCGATGCTGCTCGAACGCGTCGCGGCGGTGTACAGCCTCCCCAAGACCGACCTGACCACCGACGACATCGCCCACGCCCTCGACGTGTCGCGAGCCGACCACGCCGACGGAGGCGCCACGTGATGCGACCCCCCGCGACCGCCGCGGATCACCGTGTCGCGCCCCAAGCCGCCGCCACCGTTTTGGTCGTCGACGACACCGAGACCAAGCGCTACATCCTCGGCAGCTGGCTCCGGCGGGCCGGGCACCGCGTCGTCGAGGCCGCGACCGGCGCCGAGGCGTTGGACCTGGCCTTCGCCGCCGCCGACGAGGGCGACGCGCTGGACGCGGCCATCGTCGACGTACGCCTGCCGGACGCCGGCGGCTTCGAGGTGTGCGAACGCCTGAAGTCCGACGCCCGTACCGCCTCCGTGCCGGTGGTCCACGTCTCCGCGTCCGCCATCACGGTGGGTGAGCGCGCCCAGGGTCTGTACCGGGGCGCGGACGCCTACCTCGTCGATCCCATCGATCCCGACGTACTGCTGGCCACCCTCGAGTCCGCGCTGCGTTACTCGCGTGCGCGCCGTCGTGCCGAGCACACCGCGGCGGTGTTGTCCGAGCTCGCCCGCGCGACCATGCTCGTGAACGCCGCCTCCACCCTCGAGGAACTCGGCGACGCCATCGTGACGGGCGCCTCCCTGATCAGCCGAGGGCCGGCCGCCTCCTATGTCCAGGGCGAGGGCGGCATCACCCGCCGCACCCTGATCAGCGAATTCGGCCTCGACCCCCAACAAGGAAACGTTCCACCGACGCTGTTCGACGCTCTCTCGCGTCTCACGAATCTCCACGAGGGCACGGGCTCGAAATCCGTCGTGATCAGTGCCGAGAACTGGCTGCGGACGCTCCCGGACAGCCTCGCGCAAGGCAACGTCCGTCTGGCGATCTGCCGGACCAAGGCCAGCCGTCCGCCCACCGCCCTCGCCGTTCCCGCGACCGCCGCCCGCGACCCCGAGGAGGAGCGGGCGCTGCGCGAACTCGCGCGCACCGGAGCCCTCGCCGTCGAGGCGTTCCGCTCCCACGCCCAGGAGCACGCGCTCGCCCTGTCGCTCCAACGCACCTTCCTGCCGTCCCGGTTGCCCTCGTCCGACTCGGTGGACATCGTGGTGCGCTACCGTCCCGCGTCCGACGAGACCGAGATCGGCGGCGACTTCTACGAGGCCGTCCCGATCGGCGACCGCCTGCTCGTCGCCATCGGCGACGTCGCCGGACACTCCCTGCACGCGGCGACCATCATGGGCGAACTACGCCACGGACTACGGGCCTACGCAAGCGAAGGACACGAACCGCACACGATCCTCGAACGCCTCAACGCCATGTTGATGCGCTATCACCCGTACGAGACCGCGACGGTGTGCGTGCTGATGCTCGACCCCCGCACCGGCACGATCGACATCGCCAATGCCGGCCACCTGCCCCCGCTGATCGTGACCGCGGACGGTGATACGCACTACCTCACGGTCGCCGGTGCACTGCTCGGACTGGAAGTGCCCAGGCCCGAGACCGTACGCCACGAACTGCCCGCGAAGGCGACCATCCTCCTGTACACCGACGGCCTCGTCGAGGAACGCACCAGCGACTTGGACGCGGGCATGGCACGCCTGCGCACCGAGACACTCCGGGACGAGTCCTTCCGCACCGACCTGAACGCCCTCGCCGACCATCTCCTGTCCGCCCTCGAAGGAGACGAACGCGACGACATCGCCCTTCTCCTGCTGCGCAGGACCGGGTAGCCGTCCCGCAGGCGGCGGTCGGCGGCCTCGCACGCCCGGTTTCATCCGTTCGGGCGACCAGCCGTAACTCCCCTCCGGTCCCGAGTCGTTGCACGGTCGCGGTATCCGCCGCGAACCATCCATCT
The DNA here is from genome assembly GCF_042754105.1 of Embleya sp. NPDC059237. NCBI lineage: Bacteria > Bacillati > Actinomycetota > Actinomycetes > Kitasatosporales > Streptomycetaceae > Embleya > Embleya sp. NPDC059237. The sequence goes on from NZ_JBHZAE010000013.1 coordinate 215,327, forward strand.
GCGAGGTTGACCCATGAACCGCACACGACTTCTCGGCCTGGGACTGGTCGGTCTCGCGGCCGTGCCGGCGTTCGTCGTGGCCGGCGTCGCGAGTCCGGCCGAATCCGCCGCGCGCGCACTGCCGGTGCCCGTGGTGCAGACCTGTACCGGGTACCAGACCGAGACCTTCACTCCGGGGTTGAACTCGACGCTGCGTCAGGTCGCGGGCGAGGGCAGTGGCGAGTTGACGTCCTGCCTGCCGTTCGGTGGCGCGCTGCCCGCCTCGGGCCGCGTCACCTCCACCATGTCGGGGTTGATGAGCTGCGACGGGGGCACGCGCACGCGCACGACGACCATCACCTGGGACGACGGCGGCACCAGCACACTCGAGGAATCCGGCGGCGTCGAAACCCCGGTCGGCGGGGGGCGGTCGGCGGTCTTCAAGGGCAAGGTCCGGTCCGGACGTTTCGCGGGCGACACGACGGTCACCACTCGGACGCTGTCACCGTTGCCCAAGCCACAGTGCACGACCGAAGCGGGCCTGACCGCGGCCGGCGGCCCACTCGTGGTGGAACTCACCCACCTCTCCTGATCCGCCGGCGGGCTCGACTCCCTCAAGATCGAACAAGACGCACCGACACGGCGACCCGCGCGATGAAACGCGGTCGGCGACGGGGTCGTTCGACACGCCGGCCGCCCGACGAACCGGTGCGGCCGACGTGCCGTACTCGAGACCCTCACCCACAACCGCCCGGGTCACGGACCTGCGTCGGTCGAATGCACGAAACGGCGCGCGGTGTCCCCTGCCGGACCGTCGCGAAGGACGTGACGGCGTCGGGAGCGGCACACCTACGTTGCGAGGACCGACATGCGGACGGTCGACCGGGAGGCTGACGGTGTGTGGCGGATCGTCTCGATGAACCGGTCGAAACTACAGCGGGAACGTCACTGCGGATTCCTGACGGAGCGAAACCGCGAACGGGAGCGGGACGTCCGACAGGATCCAGAGCTCGACGCCGGGCTCGTCCCAACGCGGACGGCAGGCGTACGCCTTGTAGTGGGGGTTGTTCAACAGGCCTACGGCGTACTGCTCGCAGGCGTAGGTGGACGAGAACGCCCGCTTGTACCGCCACTGGAAGTCGTCCAGCGCGGACGGGCTCGTGCCGGTGGACGTGGTGGCCGCCGCGGTAGGCGCCGTGCCGGGCGCGGCGACGGCCGGAGCGACGGCGGAGAGCGCGCCGAGGGCCAGGCCGATGGCCAGGACTCCCGACGCCCTACGAAGCTTGCGGTTCATGGACCTTCCTTTCGGGGAAACGACCGACGGGTGTCGGCCGCCGGATCGAACGACCCGACCATCGGATTGAACTGGATCCGGCATGATCCATGTGACCTAATCCGCAAGGAAGTACGTTGAAACACAAGGGAGTTCATGCTCAAAAGGCTCCTCGCCGACCGTCGGGAACCCGCCGTACCGACGGCAGGAACCACTACGGCAGTCGGGTGCCGATGCGGAGGATGACGTCGCCCGAGCCGTCAGGGGACGGGTGTGTCGACCAGACCCGTTCGGAGATCGTGGTGCCGCGGGTGGTGGTGTACTCGGCCACCCACAGGGTCGCCCGCTCGTCCGGATCGATCAGCACCTGTGCGGTGGTTCGCGAACCGTCGGCGAACATCAGGTCGCCCGGTACCCTGCCGGCCCGGTGCGGGTCCGTCGACCCGGGAGTGTGCACACGTACCAACGCGCCGGGATACAGATGTGAGCCGGCGGCCCGCAGGACCGGCCGCTCCGTCGTCTCGCTCATCCGTGTCGATCCTTCCCTCGGGTGCCGCACCGCGCGCCGCGGCAGTCGCGTCCCTGCCGTTCAGCAGCGGGCGGTGGGCGGGTGGGCGGGTGGGCGGACCCGATGGTCGCCCATGATTCCTCGCCCATCCAATGCCATCCGGTGCGGGAGCGCCCCTGGCGGTGGGCCCTTCGGGTGGGCGGACCCGCGCGGGTGTACATCGGGGTGAGTCCCCGGCGTGAGGAACCGGGTGGGCGTCCGTGCCTCGGGCGGCGCCACCGACACCCCGTCCGGCATCTCCGCCGCCTCGTTCCAGCGCGCGACGGCGCCCTCCTACTCGGGGCCGGCAGCTTCGAGTCCACCTGAGGCCGCGGGCCGGTGAACCGGCACGGAGGAGACCGACCGTGCCGGGTACTTGGCCCGGCTCCGCTCCCCCGCCGCCGGCCCGCACGTGCGTGGGGCCGGTACCGATGGGTGTCGGCGCCGGCCCCGGGTCGTTCGTGTGCGTCGTCAGTCCTTGAGGGCGTCCTTGACGTGTTCGCCGGCCTGCTTGAGGTCGCCCTTGACCTGGTCCGCACGGCCTTCGGCTTCGAGTCGCTCGTTGCCGACCGCACGTCCGGCGGTCTCCTTGGCCTTGCCCTTGACCTTGTCGGCCATGTTGTCGGCCTTGTTCGCGGCGCTCATGCGTACTCCTCCGGATCGACGATGACGTCCCACGCCTGCCCCGACCTTGCCGATTCACACCCCGGTCGAGACGCCGGAACACAACCCCCACCCCGCGCATGCCGGCGCTGTTGGGCCGCCCAGACCTGTGGCGGCCCTCTTGTCTGCTGCTACCGGTCCGTGTCATCCACCATCGGGTTCCGGGGATCATCCCTTCTCTTGGGCCCGGCGGCTTGAATCGAATGATCGAATCCCCAGAATTCGATACGCACGGGAAATGAGAGGTGCCGCGCCACTCCAGTTGCACAGGGGAATTCGGGCCGATGATTTCCGGTCATTATGGGTGGACAATGCATTGGACCCGGGAAATTGGTGAGGAGCGTCCTGTCAACCGTCAACGAATAATCGGGTGGGCGTGGGTTTCCGGGCTTCCTCCGAGTGTCGCGGCGCATACTGTCGGACCTCGGCGAAACTCCCGGTGCCACTCCCCCACCCTTGGGGAGACAACGATGCGCATCGCGATCATCGGAGCGGGCATCGCCGGGCTGACCGCCGCCTGGCTGCTGGACGAGGAGCATCAGGTCACCGTGTACGAGGCCGCCGATCGCATCGGTGGCAACATCCGTACCGCCACGTTCGGCGGCGCCGGGGACAGCCCGGTCGCGGTGGATCTCGGTGCCTAATTGCTCTCCCCGACGGCGTACCCGTGCCACACGGCGTTGCGCCGGGCCCTGGGGCTGAGCGTCGACCACACGCTGGACGTCCCGGTGACCACGACGCTCTCGCGGGCGGGTCGGGCGGCGCCGACGCTGGTCACCCCCGACTCCTCGGCCGCGGCAACCGAGGGGCGTACGCCGGTGTCGGGCCCGGCGGCACACACGTTCACGGAACTGCTCACCGCTACGGCACGACTGGAGGCCGAGAACGGGCCGGTCACCACGACGGTGGGCGACCTCGCCGGCGCACGGGACTTGCCGGTCGACGAGGTGCGGGACACCTTCTTGGCCTGGTGCGCGTCCCTCGTCGGCTGCACCGTGGACCAGGCCGCCGAGATACCCGCACGAGCGGTGGCCGGCTGGATCACGGGCGCGTCGCCCGAGCACCCGGACGCCGCCCCGGTTTGGCACCTGCTGGCGACCGGTCTGGGGGAACTCGTCTCCCGCATCGCCGACTCCCTCGGCAGCAACGTCCGCGTCGGCGCACCCGTACGCGCCATCGACGTCGAGGACGGGCGCCCGTGCCTGCTCGGCGCGGCCGGCATGAGCGCATACGACGCGGTCGTCGTTGCGACCTCGGCTCCCCGAGCCCTGGACCTCGTCGCGGGTTGTTCCGATCTGAAGCCCTCGGCGGAGTTGCTGGCGGCGTTCGACTACGTCCCCACCACGGTGGCCCTGCACCGCGATCCGGCGCACATGCCCGCCGACCGGGCGTACTGGTCCACCACCTGCATCACCACGGATGATCGATGGGCCGAGAGCACCGTTCGGCTGGGGCCGGTTCTGGGCACCGACGTGTTCAAGAGCTGGATCACCCACCGCGCCGAGCCCGAGGACATCATCGCCCGCGCGGACTTTCGCCAACTGCGCCCCACCGTCGCCGGGGCACGGGCCGCCCGGTCGCTCGCAAGTCATCAGGGCCGCCACGGCGTGTACTTCGCGGGCAGCCACCTCGGGGGCGCCGACAGCCAGGAGAGCGCGGTGCGCTCGGCGATCCGGGTGGTGCGTGCGCTGGTCACCCGCGGAGACCGATTGGCCGTGGTCGCCGCCGACCCATCCCGGCACTGACCGGCCACCCCGGTCCGCCAGGAGACGGCCGACACCGCCGCCGTAGCAGCGCACAATCGGGCAAGCGAGCGGGCCGCGAAACGTGATGCCGAGCAAGCGCGAGGCGAAGTCGCTATTTCGGGTTTCCGATACCCGGCATCTTCGGTGATTCACAAACACCGATTGTCGATCAATCGTCCGGGTCGTAACGGATCGAAGGACGCCAAGCCTACCAACGGCGTCTTTCCGGTAATTCATGATCGATATTCAGGCGCCTTCCGGATTCCGCCGACTTGCACATCGGAAACCGGGTTCCATGATCGCGGCTCCGACTGCCAACGCTTTCCTGCGGACGCGTCGGGACCTGCATTTTCCATGAGCTTTTTCATTTTCGCAGGAGATTCCATGGTCACCTCGCATCACCCCCCGTGTCCCGAGCACGCCCGTATCCGAAACCGCCCGCGCACGGACTACCCGCGCGATGCCGGCATCCCGGCGCTCTTCGCGGAGCAGGTCACCGCGCGCCCCGACGCGCCCGCCGTCGAATGGGTCGGCGGAGTCTGGAGCTACGGCGAGCTGGGGGAGCGGGTTCGCCGCGGCGCCACGGGCCTGCGGGCACGCGGCGCGGCGAAGGGGGACCACATCGCCGTGCTGATCGGTCGCTCCGCGGACGCGGTGGCCGCAACCCTCGCGATCCTGTACGCGGGTGCCGTGTACCTGCCCGTCGATCCCTCCTACCCCGCCGACCGCATCGCACAAATCCTCACCGACGCCGACGTCCGCACGGCGGTGTCCGCGCCCGGCGCGGACATCGAGGTACCCGACGGCGTGGACGTCGTAGGCACGGACGAGTTGTTCGCCGCCCCCGACCGAGCCGACGAACAATGGTGGCGCGGGCGCGCCGCGGGAGAGGCGGCGTACGTCATCCACACCTCCGGTTCCACCGGCGCGCCCAAGGGTGTGGTGTGTCCCCATCGCGGCCAGACGAGGCTGGCCCGCGACACCGGCGACCTTCGTGTCCTGCCCGAGGACCGATGGCTCGCGACCACGAATCCGACCTTCGACGTCTCCTGCCTCGAAATGTTCGCGACCCTGCTCAACGGCGCCTGCCTGGTCGTCGCCCGCGACGAGGACCTGTTGGATTCCAAGGCGTTGGAGAGCGTGCTGCGCGAAGCGCGGATCAGCGTGACGTGGCTGAGTGCCGGACTGTTCCACCAACACACCCACGTCGCCCCGGAGATGTTCGCGAGCCTGCGCTGCCTGATCGTGGGCGGCGACACGGTCGGACCGCGCGCCGTGCGGGCCGTGCTGCGCCACGGGCGGCCGGGAATGCTCCTCAACGGCTACGGGCCCACCGAGAATTCCTCGCTGTCCACGACCCACCGGGTCGACGAGTTGTCCGCGCGGGCGGAGAACGTACCCATCGGGATCAACGTCGCGGGCTCGACGTCGTACGTGGTCCGTGACGACCGGACCATCGCCGACCCCGGCGAGACCGGCGAGTTGTGGGTGGGCGGCGACGGCGTCGCGCTGGGCTATCTCAACGACCCGGAGAAGACGGCGGAACGCTTCGTCGAGGACCCCTGGACGCCCCCCGAGGTGCGCTCGCGCCTGTACCGCACCGGCGACATGGCGCGGTGGCGCGAGGACGGCGCGCTCGAGTACCTGGGGCGCCGCGACCGCCAGGTCAAGCTGCGCGGCTACCGGGTGGAACTGGACGAGGTCGAGGCGGTGTTGTCGGCCCACGCACGTGTGCGGCAGGCCGCCGTGGGCGTCGTGGGCGAGGGCGCCGGCGAGGTGTTGGTGGCCGCGGTCGTGGCACATTCCGACCGGGAGCGGCGGCGCCTCGCGCAACGCCTGCACGAGCATGTGCGCGACCGGCTCCCCACCTACATGGTCCCCGCCCGCATCACCGTGGTCGATCGTCTGCCCTTGACCACCAGCGGCAAGATCGACCGGGGCAGACTCGCCGAGTTGTCGGCACCGGCATCGACACCGGACACCGGCGACGAGGAACCGCGCGGCGAATGGGAACAGGCCGTCGCCCGGGTGTGGCGCGACGTCCTGAACGCCGACGCGGTGTCCCGCGACGACACGTTCTTCGCGTTGGGCGGCACATCCCTGAGTGCCACGCGGATCACCGCCGCTCTTCGCGAACGGCTGCACATAGAGCCCGGATACGGCCGCACGATGATCCGTGACCTGGTCGGCGACCCGTCGCTGGCCGACTTCGCCGCCGCGGTGCACGCGTTGCACGAGGGACGTGCGCACGACGACACGCCCGTGGACTTCGCCGCGGAGGCCCGACTCGCTCCCGAAGTGCGCTTCGACGCGCCCGCGTCCACGCATCCGCGAAGCCCTCGGCAGGTGTTCCTCACCGGAGCGACCGGTTTCCTGGGCGTACACCTCGTCGAGCAGCTCCTGGGCGCGGGGGTGGAGCGGGTGCACTGCCTGATCCGCGCGGACGACGCGCAGGAGGCCCTCGACCGCCTGGCCGCCCGGATGCGGCGGCACGGCGTGGACCCCGAACCGCTGACGGACCGCGTCGTCCCCGTGCCGGGCGAACTCGCCGAGCCGCGCTTCGGCCTCTCCGACGACGCCTGGAACGGCCTGGCCCGCGGGATCGACCTGATCGTGCACTGCGGTTCGCGCGTCAACTTCGCCTACCCGTATGCGGCGTTGGCGCCGATCAACGTCGGGGGAACCCGTACCGTCCTGGAACTCGCGGGCGAGCACACCCTCAAGCCGGTCCACCACATCTCCAGCATCGCGGTGATCGCGGGCTTCGGTACCGCCGGGATCGAGCACGTCGACGAGGACACCCCGCTCGAGCACGCCGACCGCATCTCCCTGGGCTACCCCGAGACCAAGTGGGTCGCCGAGAAGCTGATCGCCGAGGCCGGCCGGCGCGGTCTCCCGGTGGCCATCCACCGGCCCTACGAGATCACCGGCACCCGCGACCGCGGCGTGTGGAACACCGACACGATGATGTGCGCGCTCTTTCGCACCATCGCCGAGACCGGCCTCGCACCGGACATGGGCCTGCCCCTGGATTTCGTGCCCGTGGACTTCACCGCCGAGGCGATCGTGCACATCATCACCCACCAGGAACCCGACGGCCGCGTCTATCACCTCACCAACCCCCACGACGCCCGACTGCCGCTGCTGGTCGAGCGTTTGGTCGCCATGGGCTACCCCGTGCGCACCATGCCCTACGACGCCTGGAGTGGCATGCTCGCCGACCTCACCGCCCAACTGCCCGATCACCCCATGGCCCCGTATGTCGCCATGTTCGTCGAACCCGCCCATGACAGCGACGTCACGGTCAAGCAGATGTACACCGACGGCACCTTCCCTCGTTTCGGTCGTCACAACACCGAAGCGGCGCTCGCCGAAAGCGGCCTGGTCTGCCCGCCCGTGGACGCGGAGCTACTGGATACCTACCTGCGCGAGTTCCGCCACACCGGATATCTCGCACCGCCGCCCGAAGGGCACTGACCGCAACCACCCGAGCCCGACGCGCGAAATCGCGCGACCGGACCACCACACACAACGAATCAGGAGATCCCCGATGACCCGCATCGACGCCGCACGACTCGTCGAGGAAGTCGAGAACCGGCGCCTCGCCCACCCCGTCCCCAACGCCCTGCTCGCCACCGACACGGAGTTGACCCCGGACCACCTGCGACGCCTGATCGGCATCGAAGCCCAGTGTCACCGCACGGAGTTGGCGGCCTACGGCACGATGCTCTCCCGCTTCCCGCACCGCCCCGCCGCCGACCTGTACCTGCAACTGGGCCGCCTGGTCTACGACGCGTCCCCCAAACTGGACGAGTGCGCCCGGGCCCTGGGCCTGGACCCGGCCGAGATGAAGTTCCGGCCGCCGGAGAGCGCGGCGTACGCCTTCGACGGCGTCGTCTCCTGGGTGGCTGTCCAGGGATCGCAGGCGGCCACGGGAATGTCCTCGTACGCCGACCTGACCTGCTACTACTCCGGGTGTGCCGAACTGGTCGCGCGTGTGCGGGCAGTGGGCCTGAAGGTGCCGGACGAGTTCCTGTCCTACTACGAGGACGACAGCCCCGACGAATTGTGTCGCCTCGCGCTGGAGGTCGTCCAGGACGGTCTCGACCGAGGTGACGACCCCGACGAAGTCCTCCTGTGCGCCCGCCTGTTGGACGACAGCATCGGCGACTTCTGGCGCGCCGCGGCCGCCGTGTGAGCACCCCAGAGCGGTCCGGAGCCGACGCGCCGCCTCGGCGCCCGGTCACCGGCCGACGATTCGATCGACAGGAGGAGACCCGGTGAGAATCGGTATCGCGGGGGCGGGTGTCGCCGGGCTGACCCTGGCCTGGTTGATCGACGGAATCCACGACAGCGTCGTACTCGAAGCCCGGCACGACCTCGGTGGAAACTTGCGTTCGCGGCGGTTCGTCGACGCGGGCGGCGTCGCGCGGGTGATCGACCTGGGCGTGTACAGCGTGTCGTTGGAGGCGTTCACGCTCTTCGAGAGCCTGACGCGCAACCTCGGACTGGGCGAGGACGATTGGATCACCACCGCGGCGACCTACACCATCGCGGAGGCCGGACGGGAACTCCCGCTGTTCCAAGGCCCCCCTGACCGCGCCGGGCGACGACGAGGCGGCGGAGAGCGGCCCTTCGACCGCGGACGCGCGGCGGGCGATCGCCATGCTCGTGCGCGAGGCCGTCGACTGGATCGCCCAAGACCTGGACTGGGCGACTCCGCTGCGCGACGTCGTGGAACCGTGGCCGCTACCCGCGGCGGTGAAGGAGAACCTGGTCTACGCCCTGCCCTCCTCGCTCTGGGCCTGTGATCTGTCCCGGGCGTCGACGCTGTCCGCGCGGGCGACGGCGGCGGTGTTCGCAAGTGACGCGCCGGCCGGCACGACACCGACCACGCAGACCCTGCGCGAGGGCATGCAGGACGTGGCCCACCGACTGGCCGCCCGACTGAATACCGCGGACCTGCGCCCCGGCACCGCGCTGCGGCACATCCGCCGCGTGGGCGATCGACTGGCGATGATCGACTCTCGGGGCGACACGCACACCGTGGACGCGATCGTCCTGGCCGTTTCGGCCGACGCCGCCGCGGAGGCGCTGCGGGACCTGCCGGAAGCGGACGTGGCCCGCCGCGCGCTCTGCGCATACCGCTACGCGGACATCGCTCACGGCGTGCACCTGGATCCCTGCTACCTCTGTCCCGACTCCCTGTACCGATCCACGACGAACGTCACCGTCGACGGTGGCCGGGCACTGAGCACCGTCCGACGCCGATTCGACGACGGCGGCGAAGCCTTCGTCAGCCGACTCGACCACCGCGAAAGCCTGCCGCGTCGCCTCCTCGCCCGGGCCGGGTTTCGCACCCTGTTGCCGTTCCCGGCGACGTTCGCCGCACAAGGCCGACTCCGCGAACTCCAGGGCCACCGCGGCCTGTACTTCGCAGGCCACGTCATGACGCAGGTCTCGACCCAGGAATCGGCCGTGGTCTCGGCCGTGGACGTGGCACGAGCCCTGGCCCCCGACAGCCCCCGCCTGGCAGCACTCACCCCACCTCGGAAGGCGACACCATGACCACCCCCACGCCCGCGTTCCAAAACCGCGAGGCCCACATCGGCGACCTCGTCATCCCCTGTATCGACGTCTCCCGCGGCGTCACCACCGAGCCGTCCGCGATACCCGGGCTGCGCAACCCGTCGGACGTCGTCGAGATCACCCGGGCCTACGCCGCCGGCAGCGCCCGAAAGGTGTTCCTCGACGTCTTCGACACGTGGGAGCGCATCGACTACCTCCCCGGCGTGCTGCGCGGGATCAAGGAGGTCGGAATCGATCCGCTGGTCTCCGTCGAGCACGGTCGTCTCCCGTCCGTACGGCACATGGGAGACCTGTTGGCGGCCGGCGCGGACGTCGTGTCCGTCAGCACCGCGATGGTGGACGACCCGCAGATCCTGGAAGCGGCTGTGAGCGAATACGGCGGGGAACAAGTCATGGGTGTCATCAACAGCAGGCGGACGGGTCCGGACGATTGGGAGGCGTACGTCCGCGACGGCGAGCAGCCCTCCGGAGCCACCGCCGCGTCCATGGCGGGCCGATTCGCCGGCTTGCGGGTCGGAGCGATCCTGGCGAACAGCATCGATCGCGAGGGAACCGGGCAGGGCTTCGATCTCGCCCTGACCCGGGCCGTGTCCGAGACCTCCGGACTGCCGGTCATCGCCTCCGGAGGGTGCGGCACGCTCCAACATCTGCGCGACGCCCTGCGCGAGGGCCACGCCACCTACGTACTGGTCAACAAGATGGTCCACGACGGCAAACACTCCGTCGCCGAGATCCGGGACTTCCTCCTCGCCGACAGCCTCTACCGGCCGGGCCACTGATGCGCACCGTCGTCTTCCGAGAGCACGGAGAACCCGCCGACGTGCTGTCCGTGACCGACATCGCGCCGACCGACCCCCTCCCGGGTGAGGTCCGCGTACGCCTGACCGCGCGCCCCATCAACCCCTCGGACCTGCTGTGGATCCGCGGACGCTACGGCCGAGCGGCCCGCTTCGGGCCGCTCGCACCGGGCTGTCCACCGGCCGCCCCGGTGGGTTTCGAGGGAGCGGGAGTCGTGGACAAGGCGGCTCCCGACGTGCACCTGCGGCCGGGCAGCCGCGTCGCGGTGTCCGCCGACGGAACCTGGCGGGAGTACCTCAACGTGCCCGTCGCGGACGTGATCGAGATCCCCGAATGTCTGCCGGACGACCTCGCCTGCCAGATGACCGTCAACCCGATGACCGCGAACCTGCTCCTGGACGACCTGGATCTGGCCGCGGGTGACGTGCTCCTCCACACCGCCGCCACCTCCACGGTGGGTCGGATGATCACGGCGTTGGCGCGACGACGCGGCATCCGGTGCGTCGGTGTGATCCGCCGACGTCACCGCCGCCCGACCCCGTCGGACGACGATGCGGCGGAAGTCCTCGCCGACCCCCCGGAGCGGGCCCGTGAGCAGATCGCGACCTTCGCCGGAGCCGGGGGCGTCACAGCCGCCCTCGACGCGGTCGGGGGCGCCACCGGCCGACTCGCGCTGGACTGCGTGCGCGACGGCGGACGGATGACCGTCTACGGCATGCTCTCGGGATCCGACATCGCGCTCCCACCCGACTCGCTGGTCTTCCACGGCGTCACCCTCGACGGTTTCTGGCTCCCCGAACGCCTGAAGGCCATGCTGCCCGATGAGGTCGGCGAACTCGTGCGCACGGTGACCGAGCAATTGGCACACCATCACCTGGACGCGCCCGTCGCGGGTCGCCACGACCTCGCGGACGTCGGCAACGCCGCCCGAAACGCCGAAAGCCGCGCGGGCACAGGCAAGATCCTGCTCGTGGGCTGACTGCCGAAAGCGTGCACAGGCGACTCCCCTCCCGCCGGGCGCCATACCCGGGGTGGGACGGCTCGCCGCCGTGTCGTTGAATGGGCGACGGCACCGCCCGCCTGGTGGTCGCCACCATGGATCCGGCCGCCCTGCCCGCGCGATCCACCTGGTACCTGGCCACCAACCCGCCCCGGCCAGGATCGCTCCGCGAGGCCACCAGTCGACACCCGGCCGCCGACCCGGCGTCCCGGTCCGATGGACCAAAGCGCGACAGTTGTCACCAACGACCCACACCGAGCCGCGGTTTCCCCGAGACGGGGCGTCCGCAGGAGGCGAGGACGGCGGGGTCGTCGTCGCGGTGCTCGTCGGCCCGGAACGACCGAACCCGACCGCGTACCGGCACCGCCGCAGTCGCCATTCGCCCGGCGACCACGGCCACGCCCGCCGCGAAGTCCCCGTCCCCGGGGGGACTTCGCGGGCCGGGTGCCTCCCACAGCCCCCGGCGACCCGGGCCCACGCACGGCCCGAAAGCAAGAGTTGCGCGATAGCGGCGCCGGACGTCGATTCGCCCGCCCGATGGCCCTTGACTTTCCCAGCGGGAAAGTCGGATGCTTACTTTCCCATCAGGAAAGTGAGGTTCCATCATGACCGACACCGCTCCGGAGCAGGCCCGCGCCGCGCTGGACGCCGTCGACCGTGCCCGGCGCCACGTGGCCGACGAAGTCGGTCTGCCCCGCGGCTACTGGTGGGCGATGGCCGCCGCCTGGACCGTGCTGGGCGTGCTCGGCAGCGTATGGCCGTGGCTGGGCGCAACCGCGGCCGCGGCCTTCGGCACCGGTCACGCGATCGTCGCGACGCGCCTGCTCGGCGGACGCCGACGCACCGGCCGAGTACAGCTCAGCGCGGCCGTTGCCGGGCGCCGCACCCCACTGGTCGTGATCGGCATGCTGGTCGTGCTCGTCGGCGCCACCATCGCCGCCGCGCTCGCACTGGACGCCGACGGCGCGGAGCACGCCGCCATCTGGGCCGCCGTGCTGGTCGCCGCCGTCATCGGCTTCGGCGGACCGGACATCCTGAGCGTTGCGCGCCGGTGGGCGCGGGCATGACGGCGCCGCGGTTCGACGAACTGATCCACCCCAGCACCCGGTTGACGCTGGTGGCGACGCTGGCCGCCACCGACTGGGCGGAGTTCGCCTACCTCAAGGACCGACTGGGGCTCTCCGAATCGGCGCTGTCCAAGCAACTCGCCACCCTCGAAGAGGCCGGATACGCAACCACCGAGCGCCGCATCAGCAGCGGTCGCCGCAAGGTGCGCGCCCGCCTGACCGACGCGGGCCGAAACGCCTTCGACGGGCACGTCGCGGCGCTCCAGGCCATCGTCGCCGGCGCCACAACGCCCACCGACAGTCCCGCCACCCGCTCCTGACGCCGGCACGGCCGCGCCGGCGCACCACCCGCCCGGCGCGGCACGACCGACGCCGGCGACGACCCCACTCCCGGTGCCGCCATCCACGCGTGGGCGATCCGCCTGACGATCGGATGAGTTCCTGGCCGACCCGTGATGGCGATCTTTGAAGGTGGCCGTGACGCACAATTCGCGAAGGTGCGCCACGGCCACGTTCGCGGGCAACCGTCGGCATCCCGCCGTCGGCCCGGGAGCCGGGCGCCTAGCCAGGCCCTGCCCGGCGGATCTTGGTGGATCAGGCCGCGTCGTCCGGTGCCGGGCGGCGCGGACCCGCCAAGATCCGCCGGACAGGGCCTGGGCGTGGGGCCGGGGCGGGGACATCGCATGGGGCCCGGAGTACTCCTGCCCACCGGTGCGGTTCGTGCCCTGTCACCGCTCCGGCCCGCGCCCCGCGCTGAGGCGGTGAGGAGGCGAGCCCGCGTCGGACCGGGCAGGTCAGGCGTGCCGCCGCGATCCGAGTTCCAGGGCCAGCGCCCTCCGTAGCAGGAAATGCGCCCGATCCAGGGGAAGTGAGCCGGCCAACCAGCGCTCGCTGAGGCCTTCGACGAGGGCGGTGAGTCGCTCGGCCGCGTCGACCGGGGCCACGGTCGAGGCGATGTCGCCGCTGTCCTGCCCACGGCGGATCAACTCCTGCGCATCCCGCACCCAGTGCGTAGTGGCTTCGCGCACCTGAAGACCCAACTCCGGCACGAAGACGGCGCTCGCCCGGAACTCTCCCCAAGCCGTGCTGTTCTCCCGCACCTCGGGGGCGTCCTGGAGTTCGAGCATCAGCATTTCCTCCAGCCGGCGGCGCGGATCCAGGTCCGGATCGGTCTCGGACCGCGTGTAGCGCTCGGCGCGCTCGTTGATGAACTCCCAGGTGTGCCGCATGAGTCCCACCCGGTCTCCGAAGTGGTAGTAGACCAACCCGACGGACACTCCGGCCTCGGCGGCGAGTTCCTCCACCCGCAGGCCGCGCACCCCGCGCCGGGCGATGAGCCCGGCGGCGGCTTCCAGGATCAACAACTGACGGCTCGACACCCTGCCACCCCACCGGGGCGGCACAGGGCCACCCATTCCTTGACTGACTGAATATTCAGTCATCGTAGCGTGCGGTCAAGTCCTCGATCACCGCTTGGCAACGGGTGTGGCACACGGTGCACGGGGGGCCAAAGGGTAGGGTGTCGAGCCATGGCCGCCGACCGTCGTACCGTGATCATGGAGGCCGCGGCGCGGCTCATCGCCCGCCGCGGGGTACGCGGGCTGCGCATCGAGGAGTTGGCCGCCGAGGCCGGCGTGTCGAACGGGCTGATCTACTACCACTTCAAGGACCGCGCCGGGGTCCTGCGCGCGACCCTGGGGTTCATCAACGACCGGGCCGAGCGGTACACCGCCGACCGCGTCGCCGCCGAGCATCCGACAGACCCGCGGGCCGTGCTGGAGCAGACGCTGCTCCTGGAGTTCCAGGACACCGCCGAAGTCCGCGAGAACAGCACCGCGTGGGGCGAGTTGAGGGCGAGCGCGATGTTCGACGCCCTGCTGCGCGCCGACCTCGCCGAGGCCACACATGTGTGGGACGGCGAGGTCGCCGACCTGATCACGGCGGTCCTGCCGGCCGCGCCCGCGGGGCGGGCACTGGAGGCCGCCCAACGGCTCACCGCGCTCCTCGAAGGACTCAGCGGGCGCTGGCTGAGCGAGGGACTGACGCTCGACCACGCCCGCACCCTCATACTCGCCGCGATCGACACCGAGCTGTCCCACCTCGACCACGGCTGAGAGACCCCCGGCCATCGGCCGAGGCGCCCTGCGCGGCACCTGCCCCCGCAGGACGTGCCTGCGGGCGCCACACCGCCCTCACCGAACCTCTGATCTCCGGGCTCGTTCCCGCATCGCTTGATCCGCGCCGCGGGGCGGCCGATCGATGCCTCCGTCCACCCCCGCGAACACCGCAGGGCCCGCCCACGCGGACGCGACCGGTCCCCGATCCCGCCCGAAACCCCAGCGGCCGTTGTCGCTCCGAGCTATTGACTGAATTTTCAGTCAGTGAAACAGTGTGGGCACGCCGGACCGGGACCGCAGGTGCCATGTGCGCCCTGTGCCGTCGGTAATCCCCACGCATCCGCGAGTTCGTCCATCCGTGCCGCCGAGCGGCGGAGCTACCACCCGACAGGGAGAGTCAGCCATGCATGGATCGCGCACCACCCTTTCCGGTTCCACACCGGAGTCCGTCGCCGGACCCTCGCGTCGCCGTGTGCTCGGCGTCGTCCTCGGCGCCGCCGGTCTCGCGGTCGGCGGCCAGGCGGTCCTGGCCCCGGCCGCGCGCGCCGCGGCGGCCCTGCGGGTGCCGGCCGACGACGTCGCGCACGTCCGCACCTGGATGGCCTGGCCGACCAGTTCGTCCATCTGGGGCCGTCAGCTGAGCGGCGTGCAGAACGACATCGCCCTGATCGCCAGGACGATCGCGCGCTTCGAGCCGGTGGTCATGTGCGCGCCGGACGCCTCCGGCGCGAGCGCCGCGCGCGCCAAGTGCGGCTCGACGGTCACCGTCATCAGCTCGATTCCCGTCGACGACCTGTGGGCCCGCGACACCGCGCCCGTCTTCCGCACCGACGGCCAAGGCGGACGCGACGCCGTCGGCCTCGGCTTCAACGGCTGGGGCAACAAGCAGACCCACGCCAAGGACGCCCGCGTCGCCGCAGGCATCGCGGCGTACGACCGACTCGCCTTCACCCGCGCCGGATTCACCGGCGAGGGCGGCGCCGTCGAGACGGACGGCGACGGTACCGTCCTGGCCACCGAGTCCAGCCTGGTCGACAGCAACCGCAACCCCGGCATGACCAGGGCACAGATCGAGCAGGCGGTGCTGGCCGCCTACGGCGCGAGCAAGATGATCTGGGTGCCCGGGATCAAGGGCCAAGACATCACCGACGACCACATCGACGCCACTTCGCGCTTCATCGGCCCCGGCGTCGTGATGGTGCAGGTCCCGCCCGCGAGCCGCACCGACATCTGGGCCCAGGACGCCCGCAACCAGCTCGCGATCCTGTCCGCCGCCACCGACGCGCGGGGCCGTCGGCTCCGAGTCATCCGCATCGACGGCCCGGACACCATCCGATCGACGAACCCGGACTTCGTCGACTCCTACGTCAACTTCCACGTCTGCAACGGCGGCGTGGTCATGTCCCAGTTCGGCGACCGCACCAAGGACGAGGCGGCCCGCCGGGTCGTCGCCGCCGCCTATCCCGGCCGCCTGGTGGTCCAGCTGGACACCGACCGAATAGGCGGCGGAGGCGGCGGCATCCACTGCTCCACCATGCAGGAACCGGTGGCCTGACCGCCCCGCCCCCATCCCCACCGGCGCCGGTCGTTCCCGACGCCCACCGCACAACCCCTCCCGGAGTTCCCCATGTCCGCTGCCCTCCCGTCCCGCCGCGCCGTTCTGCGCGGTCTGCTCGGTGCCGGTGTCGTCGCCCTCGGTGCCGTCGCGTGCACCGAGGACTCCACGTCCGACGCTCCCGGGGAGGGTGCCGGTCGCGGCGCGCCGGGAGGGGGTCCGGACACGGCCGAAGCCGGATCACGGAGGTTCGGAGCCGAATGGGACCGGCACGAGCGCACTTTCATGGCCTGGCCCGCCTCGGCCGGGATCTGGGGCGCGGACCTGCCCGCGGTACGCCAGGACATCGCCCGGCTGGCGCGAGCCGTCGCGGGGTACGAGCCGGTCGTCGTCCTGGCCGGCGCGGACCAGCAGGCCGCGGCGCAAAACGCCTGTGGGAAGGACGTCGAGGTTTTGGCCATGCCCGTCGACGACCTGTGGGCACGCGACACCGTCCCGGTCTTCGTCGAGGAAGGCGGCGCGGTCACCGGCGTCGATCTCAACTTCAACGGCTGGGGGAACAAGCAGCGGCACGGCAACGATGGCCGGGTCGCGCGCGGTGTCCTCGCGCACTACGGCCTCCCCCGCAACCAGGCACCCCTGGTGGCGGAAGGCGGCTCGTTCGAGACCGACGGCCACGGAACACTGCTGGTCACCGAGAGCTCGGTGGTCAACGACAACCGCAACCCCGGCAAGTCCCGGCAGCAGATCGAGGACGGGCTCAAGCAGACCCTGGGCGTTACCCGGGTCGTCTGGTTCGCGGGCGTCCGCGGCGAGGACATCACCGACGCCCATGTCGACTGCCTGGTCCGGTACACCGCGTCCGGCGCCGTCCTGCTGGACACCGCGTTCCCCGGCGGCCCCGCGGACTCCTGGTCGCGGGCCGGCGACCAGGCCCGCTCCGTGCTGAAGACCGCCGTCGACGCCCGGGGCAAGCCCTTCGAGGTCGTCGACCTCCCGCAACCCGACCCGGACCTGATCACCGGCCGCGGTGACACGTTCGTCTCCAGCTACGCCAACTTCTACGTGGCCAACGACGCGCTGTTCATGCCGCGCTTCGGCGACAAGCGCGCGGACGACCGGGCGCGGCAGATCCTGCGCGACCACTTCCCCGGCCGCGAGGTCGTGCCCGTCACGATCGACGCCATCGCGTCCGGTGGCGGAGGCATCCACTGCGCCACCCACGACCAACCCGCCGCCCCGGCATCCAAGTAGGCGCTGCCGAGGGCGGACCCGCACTCCTCACGCGAGGACTCGGGCGTGTCTTCAATCTCCCGCCGAGCACCACGACACCCGGCACCGCACCTCACCGCCCCGGAGAAACAGGCGAATGGAACCACTATGCACCTGCTTCTCCGGCACACCGATGCACGGCATCCGCCCTTCGGGCTCCTCGCTGCGCTCACGCCGCGGAGCTCGACGAGAGATCGAAGACACGCCCTAGTGCGATGCCCCGTCCCGCATGTCACGAACCACCTGGAGACACCGTGCAGTTGACCCCGACCGAGCGCGATCGGCTGCTGCTGTTCACGGCAGCCGAGCTGGCGCGCCGTCGCCGGGATGCCGGGTTGCTGCTGAACATGCCCGAGGCGACCGCGCTGATCGCCGACACCGTGTGCGAAACGGCCCGCGCGGGACACCGGCTCGCAGACGCCGTCAAGGCCGCCCGCCGTGTGCTCGGCCCGGACGACGTGCTGCCCGGCGTCGTCGACCTGGTCACCGAGGTGTACGTGGAAGCCGTCTTCCCCGACGGCACCCGACTTGCCGTGGTGACCGACCCGTTCGGCCATCCCGGCTACGGCGACGCCGCGCCCGGCGCGGTGATCCCGGCGACCGGGGCCGTCGCCGGGCCGGAACCGGTGACCCGGATCATGGTGCGCAACACCGCCTCGGTGCCGATCAGTGTGACCTCACACTTCCACTTCTTCGAAGCCAACCCGCGCCTCGACTTCGACCGGGCGGCGGCCTACGGCATGCGGCCGGCGGCGCCCGCGGGCGTGTCGACCCGGTTCGACCCCGGCGCCGACGTCGAAGTCGGCCTCGTGCCGATGGGCGGCGCGCGCGTCGCGATCGGCTTCGCCGGCCTGGTCGACGGACCGCTGGACGCGCCGGGCGCCAAGGCCGAGGCGCTGCGCCGCGCGGCGGCGTGCGGCTACCTCGGCGCGGCCCCCGGCGCCGGCGATGCCCCGGGCGCGGCTGCGCCGAAGCCCGGGCGCGGACGGGAACGCGCATGAGCGGCGCCCCCCTCGACGCCCGTGAGTACGCCGCCGTGCACGGCCCCCGTGCGGGTGACCGGATCCGCCTGGGCGACTCCGGTCTGGTGGTCCGGGTCGGCTCCGACGCACAAGCCGGCGGGGACGAGTTCCTCGCGGGTTTCGGCAAGACCGCCCGGGACGGCCTGCACCTCAAGGCCGTGACCGTCCGCGAGACCTGCGACGTGGTGATCAGCAACGTCGTGGTGATCGACGCGATCCAGGGCATCCGCAAGGTGTCCATCGGCATCCGCGAGGGGCGCATCGCCTCGATCGGGCGGGCCGGAAACCCGGACACCCTCGACGGCGTCGACGTCGTCGTGGGCACCGGCACCGCGATCGTGTCGGGGGAGGGCCTGATCGCCACCGCCGGCGCCATCGACACGCACGTCCATCTGCTCAGCCCGCGGATCATGGAGGCGTCGCTCGCGTCGGGCGTGACCACGATCATCGGCCAGGAGTTCGGCCCGCTCTGGGGCGTCGGCGTCAACTCGCCGTGGGCGCTGCGGCAC
Source organism: Embleya sp. NPDC059237 (assembly GCF_042754105.1). Taxonomy (NCBI): domain Bacteria; kingdom Bacillati; phylum Actinomycetota; class Actinomycetes; order Kitasatosporales; family Streptomycetaceae; genus Embleya; species Embleya sp. NPDC059237. Next base: position 234,463 of record NZ_JBHZAE010000013.1, read on the forward strand.
GCCTTCAACTCCTTCGACGCGTGGCCGGTGAACATCGGCTTCCTCGGCCGCGGTTCGGCTTCCGACCCGGCGCCACTCGTGGAAGCGCTCGCGGAAGGTGGCGCCTGCGGGTTCAAGGTCCACGAGGACATGGGGGCGCACGCCCGCGCCCTCGACACCGCGCTGCGGGTGGCGGAGGACCACGACGTGCAAGTGGCGCTGCACAGCGACGGGTTGAACGAGTGCCTGTCGGTGGAGGACACCCTCTCCGTGCTCGACGGGCGCACCATTCACGCCTTCCACATCGAAGGCTGCGGCGGCGGTCACGTCCCGAACGTCCTCAAGATGGCCGGGGTCGCCAACGTCATCGGCTCGTCCACCAATCCCACGCTGCCGTTCGGGCGCGACGCCGTGGCCGAGCACTACGGCATGATCGTCGCCGTCCACGGCCTCAAGACCGACCTGCCCGGCGACGCCGCCATGGCGCGCGACCGCATCCGGGCGGGGACGATGGGCGCCGAGGACGTCCTGCACGATCTGGGCGTCATCGGCATCACGTCGTCGGACGCCCAGGGCATGGGCCGCGCGGGCGAGACCGTGCGGCGTACCTTCGCGGTCGCCGGGAAGATGAAGCACGAGTTCGGCCCGGCGCACGGGGACGGCCCGCACGACGACAACGCGCGTGTGCTCCGCTACATCGCCAAGCTCACCATCAACCCGGCCATCGCGCACGGACTCTCCCACGAGGTCGGGTCGCTCGAGGTCGGCAAGTTGGCGGACATCGTGTTGTGGCGCCCGGCGACGTTCGGGGCCAAGCCGCAGATGGTCCTCAAGTCCGGTTTCCCGGCCTACGGCGTCACCGGCGACCCGAACGCCGCCACGGACAACTGTCAGCCGCTGGTGATGGGTCCGTTGTTCGGCGGACACGGCGCGACGCCCGCAGACCTGTCCGTGGCCTTCGTCAGCCGAGCCGCCGCGGACGCCGGGTCGGCCGACCGGCCGTACGACGGCATGACCACGCGCCGCCGCCGGGTCGCCGTCCGCGGCACCCGGGGCATCGGCCCCGCCGACATGGTGCGCAACGCGCGCACCGGCCGGGTGCAGGTGGACGCCCGCACCGGCCTGGTGACCCTGGACGGCGCCCCGCTGCACTCCGAACCCGCGGACGAAGTCTCCCTCAACCGCCTGTACTTCCTCTGAAATCCCCGCCATCCCCGGAACCCGTCGGCCCGCACCGAACCGCGCCTCACCGCGCACGACGAAACGAGAAGCCCATGACGTACCGAATGCCGGCCGAGTGGACCCTTCACGACGGCTGCCTCATGGCCTGGCCCACCCGGCCGGACCTGTGGGGCGAGATGTTCGACCACGCCAAGCACGAGTACGCCGCCGTCGCCCGCGCCATCGCCGAGTTCGAGCCCGTCACCATGGTCACCGTCCCCGGTGCCGCCGAGGACGCTCGCGCACTCTGCGGCGACGGCATCCGGATCATCGAACTGCCCATCGACGACTCGTGGTTCCGCGACTCCGGCCCGATCTTCGTGCTCGACGAAGCCGGCTCGCGGGCGGGCGTCGACTTCCGCTTCAACGCCTGGGGCGGCAAGCACCATCCGTGGGACGCCGACGACAGGATCGCCGCAGCCCTGATCGACGCGCTCGGCGACCCGCCGATCGACTCCCCGATGATCCTCGAAGGCGGCGCCATCACCGTCGACGGCGAAGGCACACTCATCACCACCGAGCAGTGCCTGCTGCACCCCAACCGCAACCCGGGCATGACCCGCGCCGAGATCGAGACCGAACTGAAGGCGCGGCTGGGCGTCACCAAGGTGATCTGGCTGCCGTACGGCGGGCTCCTGGACACCGAGACCGACGGACACGTAGACGGCGTCTGCGCGTTCACCGCCCCCGGCAAGGTCATCGTGCAACTGCCCGCCGACCCGGCGCACCCCGACTACGCGCGCATGCGCGCCAACCGCGCGGTACTGGAGGCCTCCACCGACGCGCAGGGACGCCCGTTCGAGATCGTCGACGTCCCCCAGACGGCGTTCGTCGCGTGGGGCGGCAGCGACATCGAGGTCTGCTACCTCAACTTCTACATCGCCAACGGCGGCGTGATCGTTCCTATCGCCGACCACCCCGAGGACGCGGGTGCGCTCGCGATCGTCCAGTCCGCCTTCCCCGACCGCAAGGTCGTCGGCGTCCCGACCCGCACCGTGGCGTTCGGCGGCGGCGGCGTCCACTGCATCACCCAGCAGATCCCCGCAGCGCACCCGACGACCACCGAAGGGAACCTCCGATGACCAGACCCGGGCCCACCCCCCTCGGACGAGCGCGACGGGCCGCGCCGCCCGCGGTCGCCGCCGTGGCCGCCCTCGCCATGGTCGCGGCCTGCTCCGGACCGCCCAAGCACGACCCGGCCCGACAGGCCGCGAACTACCGACTCTCCCCCGGTACCCCGCCGGCCAAGGGGAACATCGACTCGTTCCGCTGGGCGCTGTACGCCGAACCGCTCTCCCTGGACTACATCACCGCGTTCGACTATCCGCAGAACACGGTGCTGTCCAACGTCTGCGAGAGTCTGATGCGCTGGACGCCGCAACTGACCCTGGCACCGGGCCTGGCCGAGAAGGCGGCCAACTCGGACCCCACCACGTGGGTCTACGATCTCAGGCCGGGCGTGAGATTCCACGACGGGTCGGTGATGACCGCCGACGACGTCGTCTACAGCTTCGGCCGCCAGATGAACCCCGACCTGGGCGCCGCGTGGGCCGAGTCGTTCGAGAACGTCGACACCGTCACCGCGACCGGACCGCTCCAGGTGAGCGTCAAACTCAAGCAGGCCGACTCCCTCTTCCCCCAACTGATGGCCACCGCGGCCGGCGTCGTGGCGAGCAGGAAGGGCGTCGAGGCCGCCGGCAAGGACTACGGCACCACCGGCGGCCTCGCCTGCACCGGCCCGTACAAGCTCGGCGGCTGGGCCAAGGGCCAATCCCTCGAACTCGAACGCTTCGACGACTACTGGGGCAGCAGGGCCAGGGCCAAGCACGTCGAGTTCAAGTTCCTCACCGACGCGTCGGCACGCACCAACGCGATGCTCGGCGGCGAGGTGGACGGCGGCTTCCTCATACCGAGCGAGAGCTACGAGCGGCTGCGTACCAGCGGCAAGGGCACCCTGTACTTCGGCGAAGGTCTGAGCACCCTCAACGTCAACGTCACCAGCATGAAGGGCACCCTCTCCGACGTCCGGGTGCGCAGGGCCCTGTCAATGGCCCTGGACCGGCCCGGGATCGTCAAGACCGCGCTCGCGGGCAACGGCACACCCACCACCTCCCTCACCCCGCGCGCCGCCTGGGCCGGTGCCCCGGACGACGCGAAGTCCGCCGCGTTCGACCGCCTGCCGTCGAGCACACAGGACATCGAGCAGGCGAAGAAGCTCGTCGAGGAGGCCGGCGCCAAGGGCAGGACGGTCACCGTCGCCACCAGCCCGATCGGCCAGGACGTCTCCCTCGTCGCCACCGCGATCCAGGACGCCGGCGCCAGGATCGGCCTCAAGGTCGAGTTGAAGACCATCGCCCCGGACGCGTTCTCGGCGCTGTTCACCGACCCCAAGGCCCGCGAAGGCATCGACATGTTTCCGGAGACGTACTACCTGTCCGTCACCGACCCGGTCGATCTGCTGCGCAACTTCCGCACCGGTGGCTACCAGAACCACGCCGGCTACAGCGACCCCGAGTTCGACACGCTGGTCGCGAAGATCACGGAGACCTACGACCCGGCGCAGCGGTTCGCGCTGGAGGCGAAACTCCAGCGGAAGGCCGCGGACGACGTGCTGTGGATGCCCATCGCCGAATGGCCGTCCACGGTCTTTTTGAACAAGAAGATCACCGGCGCGCCGACGACCATCGCGTACATGTACTACCCGTGGGCGGCGGATGTGGGGGCCGCGGGGTGAACTTCGTGAGATTCGCCGTCCGGCGGCTGCTGGAAATGGCCGCCACCTTGCTCGGCGCTTCGTTCGTGGTCTTCGGCGCGATGTACCTCGCGCCGGGCAATCCGGCGAGTTTCCTGCTGGGAGGGCGGTCGGCGTCCCCGGCCGCCCTCGCGGCGATCGACAGGCAATACCACCTGAACGACCCGTTCATCGAGCAGTACGCGCGCTGGCTCGGGAACATCCTGCACGGCGACTTCGGCCGTTCGATCGAATACCGCACCGACGTGTCCCACCTGCTCTCCTCCCGCCTGCCCACCACACTGCTGCTGGTCGGCATGGCCCTGGTCCTCGTGGTGCTGCTCGGGCTCGCGCTCGGCTGGGCCGGCGCCGTGCGCGGCGGCGCGACCGACTCCGCGATCCTCGTCGGCACCACCTTCGCGATCGGCACCCCGGCGTTCGTCGCGGCCATCCTGCTGCAAGGCTTCCTCGCGGTCGAACTCGGCTGGTTCCCTTCCAGCGGGAGCGGCAGCGGCGACGGCATCGGCGCCATGCTGTGGCACCTGACCCTGCCGGCCATCGCGCTCGCGCTGTACCTGGTCGGGATGCTCGCCCGGGTGACCCGCAGCGCCATGCTCGAGCAACTCACCTCCGAACACGTCGCCGTCGCTCGCAGCCGCGGCATCCCGGAACGGCACGTCATCAGCCGTCACGTCTTCCGCAACGCCCTCGGCGCGGTGCTGACCACCGCCGGACTGATCGTCTCCAGCCTGCTGGTGTGCACCGTCCTCGTCGAGACCGCGTTCAGCGTCGGCGGCGTCGGCCAACTTCTCGAACTCTCCTCCACCACCAAGGACTTCCCCGTCGTCCAGGCCATCTCCCTCATCATCGTCGCACTGTTCATGACCGTGAACCTGATCATCGACCTCCTGCTGCCCGTCGTCGACCCGCGCATCACCCTGGGAACGAGGGCCACCGGATGACCATGACGCTCGTACGCCGCCCCGGACTCGCGCGGCTGCGCGCACCCGGCCGCGGTCCCCTGTACCTGGCGAGCGCCGGCTTCGTCGGGCTCGTCGTGACGGTCGCCGTGCTCGCGCCGTGGATCGCCCCGCACGACCCCAACACGGTGGAGCTGGGCAACGCCCTCGCGGCAGCGTCCGGCGACCACCCGCTCGGCGTCGACGCGGCCGGACGCGACACGCTGTCCCGACTCGTGGTGGGCGCCCGCACTTCACTGCTCGGCCCGCTCGGGGTCGTGGTGTTCTCCACACTCGCGGGCGGCGCCGTAGGCGTGGTTGCCGGGTGGCGGGGCGGATGGCTGGACTCGCTCCTGTCCCGCACCACCGAACTGACGCTGGCCTTCCCCGGACTGCTCCTCGCGATCCTGTTCACGTCGGTATACGGAGAAGGCCTCCTCGCCCCGGTGGTCGCGCTGTCGATCGCGTACCTGCCCTATGTCGCCCGGCTGGCCCGCTCCCTCGTGCTCACCGAACGCGAACGCCCGTACGTGGCGGCATATCGCGTCCAGGGCCACTCGGCCACCGACGTCTGCCTGCGGCACGTGGTCCCCAACATCGCCCCCGTCGTCCTGGCCCAATGCACCGTCAACTTCGGCTACGCCCTCATCGACCTGGCCGGCCTGTCCTTCCTCGGACTGGGCGTACCCGCCCTCACCCCGGATTGGGGACGCATGGTCTTCGACGGCAAGTCCGCCATCCAGAGCGGCTACCCGCTGTCCGCGATCGTCCCCTGCCTGGTGATCATCCTGACCGTCGTCGCGTTCAACGTGGTCGGCGAACGCTGGGCCGACAAGGTCGCCGGGAGGAACCGATGAACACCACGAAGCACAACCCGGCGGGCAAGGCGCCGTCCGCGGCCCATGAGGTTTCCCACGCCGCGCTGGACATCCGCGGCCTTCGCATGCGCCTGCCACGCACCGCCCGACCGGTCCTGGACGGCATCGACCTGACCGTCGGCACCGGCGAGACCGTGGCCCTGGTCGGCGAATCCGGCTCCGGCAAGACACTCACCTCGCGCACCGTCCTGCGTCTCCTGCCCGCCGGGGCCGGCACCGAGGGCACCGTGCACGTGGCAGGCGACGACGTCCTGACCATGAATGCCCGACAACTGCGCCATCTGCGCACCCGGACCGCGGCCATGATCTTCCAGGACCCACGCGCCGCCATCAACCCACTGCGCCGCGTCGGCGACTTTCTCACCGAGAGCGTGAGCCTCAACAAGCTCATGACCCCCGCCGCCGCACAGGCCCGCGCCGGCGAACTCCTCGAAGCCGTCGGACTGACCACCGACGTGCTGCGCCGATACCCCGGCCATCTCTCCGGCGGCATGCTCCAACGAGTGATGATCGCCGCCGCCCTCATGGGCGACCCGACCCTGCTGCTGGCCGACGAACCGACCACCGCGCTGGACGTGACCACCCAGGCCGAGGTCGTCGCCCTGCTCGGCGATCTGCGCGCACGCTTCGGCACCGGACTGTTGTTCGTCACCCACGACCTGGGCCTCGCGGCGGCGATCAGCGACCGCGTCTACGTCATGTACGCGGGCCGTATCGCCGAAACGGGCCCCGCCGCATCGGTGTTCGCCCGACCCCGCCACCCCTACACCAAGGCACTCCTGGACTCCACGCCCGGACTGGACGCCCCACAGGACCGACTCGCCGCCATCGACGGCCAACCCCCGGACCTGCGCCGGGAACTGGCCGGCTGCCCCTTCGCACCGCGCTGCGCCCACGCCTCCGACCTGTGCACCACCGAGGCGCCCCGAAGCATGCCCGCGCGCGGCGAACCCGCACACACCGCCGGCTGCCACCACAGCGACCGTCTCGAAGGGACGCCCGGCAATGCCTGACCCCCTCCTCGAAGTCCGCGGGCTGTTCCGGACGTTCGGCGACGTACGAGCCGTCGACGACGTCACCTTCACCCTGCCGGACGGCGGCTCTCTCGGGATCGTCGGCGAATCCGGCTCCGGGAAGACCACGACGGCCCGCATCGTCGTCGGACTGGACCGCGCCGACGCCGGGCACGTCCGCGTCCGCGGACAGGACCGCACGACGCGACCTCGAGGCCGCGCCGAACGCCTCGCCCGCGCCCGTCAGATCCAGATGGTCTTCCAGGACCCCTACTTGTCACTCGACCCGCGCACCAGCGCCGAGGCCGTGCTCCGCGAGACGCTCAAACTGCACCGGCCCGGCACGGATCCGGCACCGCGGATCCGCGAGCTCCTCGACCAAGTCGGCCTCGGCACCCGGGCCGCCGCCGCGCTCCCCCGCGAACTGTCCGGCGGACAGCGGCAACGCGTCGCCATTGCCCGGGCACTGGCCGTCGAGCCCACGATCCTCGTCCTCGACGAGGCCGTAGCCGCACTCGACGTGTGCGTACAGGCGCAGATCCTCAACCTGCTCGCCGACATCCGCGACGCCACCGGCATCGGCTACCTGTTCATCACCCACGACCTCGGCGTGGTCCGGTGCGTCACCGACCACGTCATCGTCATGCGCCGCGGCCGGATCGTCGAATCCGGACGCACCGCCGATGTACTGGCCCTGCCGAACCACGCCTACACCCGACTGCTCATGAACTCCGTGCCTCGACCGGGCTGGGACCCACACGCCATCGGCGCGGCACGGCGCGCACTCCGGAACGACGACACGACAGCGTGATACGGCTTCGCCACCCCGGCCCCGGCCCCACGGGCACCGTGCGTCACCCGATCCGACGCGGCGCGGGCGTTTCGGGCGTCCTTCGCGAATTTGCGGGTACAGGCTGCCGACCGGATCCCCCGGGGATGACGGTGCCACATCCGCCGAGTCGACTTCGGAGCCGCCATGTCCGTCGCGTGGTCCCGTCGTGCCGCGTTGAAATCGCTCGCCGGATTGGCCGTGCTCGGGTCCGCAGCGTCCGCGTGCGGGGATTCGGGCGGATCCGACGCGGCGAAGCCGTCGACCGCGCCGTCGCCGCACGCCTCGGGGACGGCGGCGCCGCAGTCCCCGCCGGCCTCGGTCGGCGGGCGCGTGTTCGGAGCGGAATGGGAGCGCCACGAGCGGACGTTCATGTCGTGGCCCTCCTCCGCGGCGATCTGGGGCGACGACCTGGGGCCCGTGCGGGACGACATCGCCCGGATCGCCCGCGCCGTCGCCGAGCACGAGCCGGTCGTCCTGATGGCTTCCCTCGGCCAGGAGAACGCGGCGCGCGACGCGTGCGGAGGAGGGGTCGAGGTCATCACGCTCGCCGTCGACGACCTGTGGGCGCGCGACACGGTCCCGGTGTTCGTCGAGGACTCCGGGACGGTCACCGGGGTGGACTTCAACTTCAACGGGTGGGGGAACAAGCAGCCGCACGGGGACGACGCGAACGTCGGCCGGACCCTGCTCGCGCGCTATGGCATTCCGCGGGTGGTCGCTCCACTCGTCGCCGAGGGCGGGTCGTTCGAGACCGACGGCCGCGGCACCCTGATGGTGACCGAGAGCTCGGTGGTCAACGCCAACCGCAACCCGGGCAAGTCGCGGCAACAGGTCGAGGACGAACTCCGGCGAACCCTGGGAGTGACCCACGTGATCTGGTTCGCAGGTGTGCGGGGCGAGGACATCACCGACGCGCACGTCGACAGCCTGGTCCGGTTCACCGCGTCGGGCGCGGTCCTGCTCGACCGGGCGTTCCCCGGGGCTCCCCCGGACTCCTGGTCCCGCGCGAGCGACCAGGCAAAGGGTGTCCTGACCGACGCCGTCGACGCCGCCGGCAAGCGCCTGGACGTCGTGGAGCTTCCGCAACCCGATCCGGACGCGATCACCGGGCACGGCGCGAGCTTCGTCTCCTCCTACGCGAACTTCTACGTGGCCGACGGCGCGGTGTTCGTGCCCCGGTTCGGCGACGTCAGGGCCGACGACCGCGCGCGGCAGATCCTGCGCGACCACTTCCCCGGCCGCACCGTGGTGCCGCTGTCCATCGACGCGATCGCCGCGGGCGGCGGCGGCATCCACTGCGCCACGCACGACATGCCCGCCCCGCCGTCGCCCGCGGGCCGATGACCGGACCCGGCGGCCGATTCGGCGGGACGGGGACGGACGCGCCCCGCGAGGCCGCGCCGCCGGACGTGGGGACCTGGCTGGTGGTGGCGGGGCGAACCCGCGTCGGGCGATCCCCGCTGTCCTGTCGTCCCCGCGCGGCGCGCGCACGGCGCCCAACCGCTCCCGAATCGGAGAGGCGTATGCCCGAACAACCCTCATCCCGCAAAGGCCTCCTGCGGCGTGCCGCCGAGTGGGGCGCCGCCGTCGTCGGCGCCGGGCCCGCGTCGGCGGGCACGGCCGCGGCGTCGGTCGACGAAGCACCGCGACGTCGGGTACCCGCCGACGACGTCCCCCACGCACGCACCTGGATGTCGTGGCCGGCGAATCGTTCGATCTGGGGCCGCCGACTCGGCGGTGTGCAGGCGGACATCGCGCTGATCGCCCGGACGATCGCCGCGTTCGAGCCGGTGGTGATGTGCGCGATCGACGAACGCGCCGCGGCCGAGGCGCGCGCCCGCTGCGGTTCCGGTGTCACGGTCACCGCCGAGATCCCCACCGACGACCTGTGGATGCGCGACACGTGCCCGCTCTTCCGGACCGGCGACACGGGCGGACTCGACGCGCTCGGGCTCGGCTTCAACGGCTGGGGCCGCAAGCAGACCCACCGCAACGACGCGCGCGTCGCCGAGTACGTCGCCGAATACGAGGGTCTGGCCTTCGGTCGCGCGGACTTCGTCGGCGAGCCGGGCGCCGTCGAGACCGACGGCGACGGCACGGTCATGGCCACCGAAAGCAGCCTGATCAACGCCAACCGCAACCCGGGACTCGACAAGGCGCGGATCGAGGCGGCGGTGCTGCGGGCGTACGGAGCCGACACGATGCTGTGGGTACCGGGCATCAAGGGCCGCGACATCACCGACGACCACATCGACGTCACCTCGCGCTTCATCCGGCCCGGCGTCGTCATGGTTCAGGTTCCCCCGGGTGACCGCGACGACGTCTGGGCACGGGACGCGCGCCGGCAACTCGCCGCCCTGTCCACCGCGACCGACGCCCGGGGCCGGCGCCTCGCGGTGATCACCGTCGAAGGTCCGGACACACCCCGCTCCACCGAACGCGACCTCGTCGACTCCTACCTGAACTTCCACGTGGTCAACGGCGCCGTGATCACCGCGCAGTTCGGCGACCGCCCCAAGGACGAGGCGGCCCGCACCACTCTGGCCGCCGCGTTCCCCGGACGCACCGTCGTCCAACTCGACGTCGACCGGCTGATGGGCGGAGGCGGCGGCATCCACTGCGCCACGATGCAGCAGCCGGCCCGATAGCGCCGCGAAGGGGCGCCGGTGTCGCCGGCCGCCAAACGGGCAGGCGCTTGCGGCGGTCAACCGGTCGTGACGTCGTAGGCCACCAGGCCCGGTCGGCTGCGGCTGTCGATCGCGACCACGAGGGTTCCGGTGGCCACCACCCGCTCGGCCGAGCCGAGGACGAATTCCTGCGGGAGTGTGCCGGTCGCGACCACCGTTCCGTCACGGAGTCGACGCTCCCGCACCCGAACGTCCGGCCGGTCGAAAGCGGTCGACGTGCGCTCGACCGTGAATACGGACCCACCCTGGATCGCCAGCACCGCGAAATCCTCCACGGTGGCCAGCGGAACATGCCAGCGGACCGTCCCGGAAGCGGCGTCCAAGGCGACGATCTCGGTCGCCACCGTGCCACTCGCGTCGCGCTTGTCGGCCGTTGTGACGAAGGTGTCCGCGTCGCCGAAACCCAGCGTGGAGATCGTGCCGAACGGCTGCGCCAAAGGCAGTCCGCGGGTCCTGCCGCCATCGGGCCGCACGAAGACGAGGCCATCGGGCTTCGTCTCGTACGCGAACGTCTCCGCCTCCAGGGCCAAGTTCGCGTCGGGCAGGTCGATCCGGCCACGGACCCTGCCGGTGGCCGGGTCGATGTCGAGTATCCGGTAGGCGAGCGTCAGACGGGGATCCTCGCATCGCTCGCGAACGCGCAACGCGGATCGGGAGAGGGTGACGTCCAGCCGTTCGCAGCCCGCCTCGCGCCACGGGATTCGCCAGCGTTCGACACCGCCCGAACGATCGAAGCCGCGGATGCCGTCCTCTGCCGCGACGGTGGCCACATCACCGTGCACGGCCGCCAGATTCGGGCCGTCCGGTCGGCCGACCGTGTGGTGCCACAACAGGCGACCGGTCGCCATCTCGTACGCGGCTGCCTCCTCGCAGGTGGTCGGGCTCTCGAACGGCTTGCCGAACACGACCACGCCCACCCCGTCGCTGGTGGCCGTGTTTCCGTTCGACGCGTGGCACGGGACCAGATCGGGTGCCGGTGGTGCGGCGATCCACAACTGCCGTCCGGTCTTCGCCTCGTACCCCCGCACTCCCGAGGCATCGATCCGCACGATCACGTTGTCGTCGCTCCACACTCCCCACAAACGTGTGTCCACGCTCTTGTCGACGTTGTACGCGGTCCAGATCCGGTGCCGATCGCCCGCCGCGGTCACTCCCGCGACGCGCGCACCGGACGGCTTGCCCGCTTGGGCACTCGTGCGCGGCCGCGACCGATCCTCGTGGGCCGGCCCGAGCAGCCACAGGCCGGCCGGCACGCACAGGATCAACGCGACCACGCCGAAGGCGAGTACACCGGAACGCGATATCCGGGCGGGCCCCTTCTCGTCCGAACCTTCGCGTTCCGCGATGCGCAGGGTGGGCGCGGGCGGGAACGGGGCCGAGGTTTCGCGATCGTCCGCATCAGGTGTCACCCGCTCGTCGACCGAGGGCACCGCATCCTCGCCGCCGTTCGACCGCGCCGGCTTCCCCAACCGCGATTGCGCGGCGCGCGCCGCGGCGATGACTTCCCTCGGCGTCGGACGCCGGCCGGGATCCTTGGCGAGACAGGACTCCACGAGATCGCGCAGGAGTGCGGGAACACCGGTCAAATCCGGTGCCTGATGTACCGTCCTGTACACCACCGCGGCCTGCTGACCGTCCCCGAAGGGTTCGCGACCGGTGGCCGCGAACAGCAACACCCCGCCCAGCGCGAACACGTCACCGGGCGCACCCACCGGCTCGTCTCCGGTCAGCTGCTCGGGCGAGGCATACCCCAGGGTGCCCAACGCGGCACCGGTGCGGGTGAGTTCGTCGTCGTCGGCCGCGCGCGCGATCCCGAAGTCGATCACCCGTGGACCGTCTTCGGCCATCAGTACATTCGACGGCTTGAGGTCACGGTGCACGATGCCCGCGGCGTGGATGACGATCAACGCCTCGCCGAGCGCGGCGGCCAGGGTACACAGCCGCCCGATAGACAGCGGCCCGTCTCGGCGCACGAACGCGCCCAGAGCCGGCCCATCGACGAACTGCGTCGCCAACCACGGCACTTCGGCGTCGGGGCCGGAGTCGACGAGAGGCACGGTGAAGTAACTGAGGACCTGCTCCGCCGCGTTCACCTCGCGCCGAAAGCGAGTGCGGAAATCAGGATCCGCCGCGAACTCGGCGTGCACGACCTTGACCGCGACCCGATGGCCCTCATCGTCCTCGGCAAGGAACACGCGCCCCATGCCGCCGTGTCCCAGTCGCGCCACCAGCCGATACCCGCCGATTCTTTCCGGATCGCCCGGCTCCAACGGCTGCGCCCCGTCGCGCGTCATGGTCGCTCCTCACATCTGCGCACGAGGCGCCTACCCCTGCGGCTTCCACATCGTGACCACTCCCGGATCCGTTGTCCGGCCGGTGACCAGCATCAGATTGTTTCCCGCCAGTCGGGCCGCGGCGTAGTTGTAGGAGGCCTGCGAACCGCCTTCGAGCAACGTGCCGGCAGGGCGGGGCGCGCCGTCTGCCAGGGCGTACCGGGTCAGCCCGCGAGGCTCGTCCGCGGCGAGCGCCAGGACGCCTTGGTCGTCGACACCCAGGATGAACGTCTTACCACCCTCGGGCCTGCTCCGATGCCAGCGCACCCGCCCCGTGTCGGCGTCGACGGCGGCGATCCCCCTCGGCATCTTCCAGCCGCCCTCGGTGACCAGGACCACGACGGTGTTCTTCCAGCCGAAAACGGCCGGGGCGAGTTGGAGGTGGTTGCGCTCTTCGGGCGCCAACGCTCCGAAGTCCTGGGAGGTCTGCAGGCGAGGGCCCGGCTTGCCGTTCGCGTCGAACACGACGAGCGGTCCCGGATCGCCGCCGGGACCGGGCAGGCTCACGGTCACCGGTTCCGCGATCTCGATCCGGTCGATCGGTACCCCGCCGGGCAGCGAACTCGTCCAGCGCACACGTCCGTCCGCGACGTTCACCGAACGGATCGTCCGCGCCCGGTCGGTGCCCTTCCTGTCGCGGGGGCCGCACATCACACCCTCGGCCACGGTGGACGGCCCCACGACCGCGGTCTGCAGCGAACAGCCCTCCGCCGCGAGGTCGTGCTCCCATTCGAGGGCACCGTCGCGCAGGCTCCAGGCCGTCAGCACGTCTCCGGAGCGCAGGACGACTCGGTCGTGGCCGACGCCCACCGGCTGTGCCGAGGCATCGTTTTCGAAGTGGTCCGTGTTCCGGCCCGGGCGGGGCTTGTCCCACAACGCCTCGCCGGTAGAGATGTCCACGGCGACCACACGATCGCATGTGGGAATCCTGTTCACGACCGCGCCGAAGATCACGATCCCGACGTTGCCGTCGAGGTCGCGCGCCGCCTGGCAGGGGTACATGCCCGCCCCGGGCGGCCGTAGTGTCCACAACCGGCGGCCGGTGTCCGGATCCGTGCCGCGAACATCGGTGCCGCCGACACCGACCAGCACCCGATCGGTCAACCACGCGTCGATCGCGTAGGGCCCGTCCGCGCTCCCCGGCGGATTCGTCGTGGAGACATCCCGCGACGCGAACGTCTCGTTCCAGGCGCGCGTCCACGACGCCGGCGACGCGGCACCGGTGAGCGCGCTCGTGGGATCGGGAAGCTTGGGGGCGGGCGGGTACGCCGAGGCGGTGGGTTCGGCCGTCTCGATCACGGGTGGCCGCGCGGCCGGCGCCGTGGACGTGGTTGACGGGCCGCCCGCGGCGTCGGGTGCGGCGCCCTCGTCTCCGAGCGTCATCGCGACACCCGCCCCCACCGCGACGGCCAACGAGGTCACGGCCGCGAGCACGGGTCGCCATCGCCGTACCCGCACGGGTGCCGGCGACGGCGAGGCCCTGTACCCCTTCGGATCGAGGAACGCGATCACATCGTCCGGGGTCGACCGCTGGGCGGGGTCCTTCGCGAGACATCCGAGCAGGATCGGGAGAATCCAATCGGCCGCGCCTTCCAGGTCCGGTTCGCACGTGGTGACGCGGTACCCGACGACGTGAGCGGGTCCGACCCCGAACGGGCGACGGCCGGTCGCGGCGAAAGCGAGTACGGCACCGAGCGCGAACACATCGGCGGGCGGGGCCGAGCCCGCGAGGATCAACTGCTCGGGAGCCATGTAGCCGGGTGTGCCGACCAACACGCCCGTACCGGTCAGCTTCGTCGCGTCCGCGGCGCGCGCGATGCCCAGGTCGATCACCAACGGTCCCTCGTCGGCGTCCATCAACACATTGGAAGGCTTGAGATCGCGGTGCACGAGCCCTGCGGCGTGGATGTCGCGCAGCGCACCCGCGAGGGCAACTCCGAGGCCCCGTAACGCGTAGTCTCCGAACCCGCCCAATTCGTCGACCACTTCGCGCAACGAAGGGCCTTGCACGTAAGCCGTGGCCAGCCACTGCTCCTCCGCCTGCGGGTCGGCCGCCACCAACGGCACGAGGTGCGGGCTCCGCACCGCCCGCGCGGCGGCCACCTCGCGCGCGAAACGCGCGCGAAACGACGGATCCCGAGAAAGATGCGGGTGGATGACCTTGACCGCGACCGGCCTGCCCGCCGCATCGTCCGCCGGACGCGCGAGATATACCCGGCCCATGCCCCCCTCACCGAGCGGTCGCTCGACGAGATACGGACCTATCCGACGTCCCACACCATCGCGCCGCCCTGTGGGCGGGCTCCCCGTACCCATCGCAGGGATGCTACAAGAGGGCTTCCGAGAAGGGTCGTTCAGGGATACGAGGCGGCGAGGAACGCCCTCGCGGTCCGGCTCGCGACGACGGCGTCGCGCCGTCGGCCACCGGCCCTCTCGAACCGACCGAGACCCCACGGCGAAATAGCGCACGTCAGAAATACCTACCTTTCACCCATACCTCGATCACGACCGGCTGCGACCAGACCGATAAGCGCCGCCGTGGTCGGCGCGGCCGGCGAAACACGCCGGCTGATCAGGGCCCTGTCAGCAACGTGTTTCGGACGGAGCCGCGAAGCCGGCCTCGACTGAGACCGCGCCCACTCGGCGCCACCTGATCAATGCCCCGCGCCGAAAGCCGGACGGAGAGGTGTGCCGATCCCAGACGAACCGAAAGTGAACGAAGCCACCTGTACGAAGTCCGGTTCGGGTCGGAAGGATCGGTTCTTCTGCCCGGAACCAGCGTACGAGAAACGGCCGGAGGGTCCTTGTCGTGGCCTGCACGGTTCTTGTCCGTTCTCGCACGGCTTCGGGAGCGTGAACATTTCGATACTCCCTGGGAGGCATGCCGTATGCAGATCGAAAGGCCCGGCAGAAGTCGGATCACCGGCTGCGCGCGAACGGTCGTGGAGTCCACGCACACCGACGAGTCGATGTCGCCGGCCGCGTCCGCCCGGGCCTGCGCGGCCGTGCCGTCCGCGGCCCACCGGCGGAACCGGGTGTGCAACGTCGCCCACGACCCGTACCGCTCCGGCACGTACCGCCAAGCCGTGCCGGGAAACCTCCACACGATCCCGCTGAGCACCCTTCGGTCGTGCCGCCTGCCTACTTCGCCGCTGCGGACATCGACCCCGCAGGCGGGTTCGATCGATCGAACCATTCCTCGTGTGGCTTCTCGTCGAGGGCGTTCACGGGTACGTGGCCACCGCTCGAAATCAGGTCGGCCGGCTGTCGCTCATCGGTCGCCGGCGGTCCAGGGCAGTGCCGGGCGGCATGTGGCCGGGTCGGGTTCGGCGCGGCCCTTGTAGTTGAGAACCCGGCCGTCGGGGGTGCGGACACATTCCGCCGAACCCGGTTTCGGGATGTCGCGGTCGGAATCCCACACCAGCTTGCCCGCCGCGTCGTAGCCGCGGATCCGGGGAAGTCGCCCGGCCTGGAACGCATCGGCGGCCTCGTGCGTGTACCCGACGGTCTCCGCCGCGTACCAGACGCCGCCCGACATGATCGCCGCGCGCTCGCCGGTGCCCCGGTCCATGGTGATCCGCGCCACGGGGGCGTTGTAGCGGCCTGCGGCGTAATCGGTCCAGCCGGCACCGGACTTGGTACCGCCGCTGTTGTCCACCTCAATGGTCCCCGTCAGCAGTTCGATATCCGACTGGACCCACTGAGCCACGGGCGAAGTCGAACCCGAACAGTGCAACGCATGGCGTCCGGCCGGGTCGACCGCGACGGCGTAGATGTGCCCGGGCTCGGCGGCCTGCGGGCTGCGCACCGTGAAGTACGGGCGGTATCCGCTCGCGGCGGTGGGGGCGGGTCGGGAGAGGGCACACGCGGCGACGAATCGCGCAGCCTCGGCGTCGGACACCGCGATCTCCGCGGGTACCGGCACCTGCCCGAGCGGCAGCGGGCGACCCACGACGGAGGGCGCGGGGCCTGCCGCAGAGGGCACTGCCGACGGCGAGCCGGCCGGTCCCGGGTCCCGGGTGGCCCGGTCGTCGCCGGAGATCCCGAGCAGGACGCCGGTGACCAGGCCCGCGACCGTAGCCGCGGCGGCCAGTGGCAGCAGTACCCGGCGCGGCGGTATCAGCCGATCCTGAATTCGCCGTCGGATCGTGGGCAGTTGCGGTGGCCGGGAGTCGGTGAGGGGGAGGAGGGCAAGCAGTTCGGCGCGGCGGGCTGCGCTGTGCGGCAGCTCCCGCTCGGCCGGGATCGTGTTCGAGGACTTCACGATGTCTCCTCGGCGATGGCGTGGGTGTTGCGGGAGGACGGTGCGTGTTCACGCAGGTCGTCGCCGAGTCGGCGGCGCGCGCGATGCAGACGCGACTTGATGGTGCCCACGGCCACGCCCAGTGCGGTGGCGGCGGCCTGTTGGTCCAGTCCGCTCCACACACACAGTTCGATCACCTCGCGTTCGTGCGCGGGCAGGCGGGCGACGGATCCGCGCAACGCGACGAGGGCGCGTTCCTCATCGACGCGATCGGCGACGTCCTGGGCATGGTCGGGGACCGGTGACGGCGTGGGAAGGCGCTCCTTGAGCGCCTGATAGCGACGGCGAGCCCGCCCGCCATTGGCGGCGGTGTTGCGGGCGATGCCCAGCAGCCACGGCAGCGCGCTGTCCCGGTCCAGGGTGACGGCGCTTCGATGACGCCATGCCTGCAGGAAGACGACAGACGTCAGATCCTCGGCCTCGACCCACGAAGCGGTACGGCGGGACAGGTAGTTGAAGATCGCACGGGAGTGTCGGTCGAAGATGACCCCGAACGCCTCGGGATCACCTGCGCACGCCCTCTCCCACAACTCGCGGTCGGATATCGCGGTGATGGTCACACCCTGTCTTGTCCGACGGGCCACCCCGGGTTCCCGAGGATCGCACAACCGTCCGTACTCGATCCACACCCGTGCTGCGAGGCATCGGGGCCGCTGGTGGGCAAGCCGCTCTTGCAACTCGCCGCTCCGCACCAAGACGGCAGGGGCGCCCCGGACCAGGAGGAGAGGCCTGGCCCCGCTCCTCGTCGAGGTGGTCTCGCTCTACCGGGTCGGCAGGGCGATCACAGGACGAGCATGAGCTTGCCGCCGGGTCGGCGGGACCGACTGAGCTCGGCCGCTTCCCGGATCCGGTCGAGCGTGTAGGTGCGGGCGACCGGTACGACCAGGACGCCTTCGCCGGCGAGCCGGGCGAACTCGTCCATCCGGTCGTAGCGGATCTCGGTGGTGATTCGCACGCCCAAGTCGGCCGCGGCGGCGAAGTCCGAGAGGGTGAGGACACGGTCGGGATCCCCGGTCAGCTCGATCAGGGTCGGCAGCGACCCGCCGGCCGGACTGGGCTGGTCGGCGCGGTCGATCCGGCCCCCGGTCGGCGACGTGTCCAGGGCGCGGTCGACGCGGCCTCCGGCCAGTGCGCCGACGCGTTCGACCATGCCCTCGCCGTAGGCGGTCACCCGGGCGCCGAGCTCTTCCAGGGCGGCGGCCCGAGTCGGCCCGGCGGTGGCGATCACCCGAATGCCCCGGTACAGGGCGAGGCGCACCGCCGCCTCACCCACGGTGGTACCCGCGCCGTGGACGAGCAGCAGCTCACCCGGCCGGACGCCGAGGTCGTCGAGCGCGCGCCACGCCGTCTCGGCCGCCATCGGCAGCGCGGCGGCCTGCTCGGCGGTGACGCCTTCGGGGATGCGTGCCCAGGCCGGCATCAGCGCGTACTCGGCGGCGCCGGCCGTCGGGCCGTCGAAGGTGGCCGGGCCGAACACGCGGTCCCCGATCCGGACACCGGTGACGCCCTCACCGAGCGCGTCGACGGTGCCCGCGACCTCCAAGCCGAGCCCGCGCGGCAGCGGCGGCAGACGGTCGGCGAGGAGACCGTCGACGACATGCCAGTCGGCCGGTGTCAGGCCGCACGCCCGCACGGCGATCCGGATCCGACCGGGTTCCGGCTCCGGCTGTGGGACGTCGCGGAGCACGATCACGTCCGGGGAACCGAACCGGTCGAATTGGAGAGCCTTCATGCCGATCTCCCAAGTGATAACAGCATCTGTTGTCATCAACATATCAGCCGACGACAGCTTCTGTTGTCGTAACCTGGTGGGTATGCCGAGATGGGAATCCGACGCACAGGGTCGGCTGGAGCGCGCGGCGCTCGAACTGTTCGAGTCGCAGGGGTTCGAGCGCACCTCGGTCGCGCAGATCGCGGGCGCCGCCGGGCTGAAGGAGCGCTCCTTCTACCGCTACTTCCCCGACAAGCGGGAAGTCCTCTTCGCCGGTAACGAACTCGAGGCCCACCTCGTCGCCCGGTTCGAGGCGACCGACCCGGACCTCACGCCGATCGAGGCGCTGCTGACCGCGCTGAGAACCGCCGAGGAGATCTTTCGCCCGCGCGAGTTCCTGCTGCGCCGCGTCAGGGTGATCGCCGCCAACCCGGCACTGGCCGAGCGTGATCTGATCAAGCTCGCCGACATCGCCGACGCGCTGGCGCGGGCGCTGGAGCGCCGCGGCGTCGAGCCCGGCAAGGCACGCTTCGTCATCGACGTGGTGCTGGCGATCCACCGGCGCGCCACGGCTCGCTGGCTGACCGACCCGGACGCCTCCCTCTCCCGGCTCATCACCCAGGCCGCCGACGAGCTGCGCGAGGCGGTCGCGCCGCCGGCTCCGACGGCCCGCTGAGTCGGCCCAGGACTCCCGAAGCCGGCCGCAACGGAGCGGATCGGCCGCTCGGCGGCCGGTGTGTGTCCGTCCTCCCGCGTGTGCGCCGCTTCGTGTGTGACGAAATCGCTTGTGGGAAAAGGACGCTCGTCGAACAGGAACGGGTCCGCGTCGGCCCGGTTCGATCGAAGCCGCCGTGGGACGTCGCGTCCGCAGGACGAGCGGCACCCCGACCCTCGGGGCGAGGTTCGGGCATACCCGAAGGAGCTCAATCGCGCGGAACCGCCTCCGGCTCGTCCCCGGTGTGCCACGCAGGCGGCGCGACGGCGCCCGTGTGAGCGAGGCGGAGTTCGCGGACGAGCGCCCGCACGGCGGCGGACGCGGCGAGTTCGGGTGTGGTCACGTAGCCCACCGAGCGGGTGGGGCGTCCGGGGCCGAGATCGGTGATCCGCACAGTGGACGGTGCGGCGGCGAGGGAGAGAGCGGGCATGATGGCCATGCCGTGGCCGCCGGCCACCATGGTCAGGACGGCTCCGTCGTCCTCCGCCTCGATCGTGGCCCTGGGTATCCACTCCTGGATCGCCCACCACTCGCGGGTGTACGAGGAACAATTCTCGGTCCAGTCGACCAGCGGCAGCGAGCGGGGCGCGGGGTGTCCGGCCGGGTGCACCAGCGCGTAGGGCTCCTCCAGGAGCACGCCGGCGACCAACCCGGGCGGTGTCGGCGTCGCGGTCCCCAGGGTGGCGATGCCCACGTCCGCGCGTCCCGCCACCACCTCTCCGGCGGTGCCGGAGCCGACTTCGCGCACGATCCGCACCCGTGGTTCGATGCCGGGCCGGCGGGCGGCGAGGCGTTCCAGTACGGGCGGCAGCAGGTGGAGGGCGGCACTGCGGAAGGCGGCGATCTGCAGTGGGCCGTCGGCGGCCTCGTCGGTGCCCGTGCCGCGGGCCGCCGCGCGGGCGTCGACGACCAGGACGTCCAGCATCCGCAGTACGCGTCGTGCGTGCGCCGCGGCCGTCGTGCCCGCCGCGGTGGGCCGGGCACCGGTTCGACCGCGTGCGAACAGGACGGCGCCGACCTTGCGTTCGATGCCGCGCACGGCATGGGAGACGCCCGATTGTGTGGTGCCCAGCGTCGCGGCGGCCGCCGAGAAACTTCCCGAATCGGCGGCTGCGACCAGGATCCGAAGCTCCTGGGGGGAAAGCTCGGCGGGGTTGGTCATCGGGGCTCCCACCTGCGGACATGAGGGCTGCTCATGGATACGGATCGGTCATGAGGGCAACCCCCTGCCCCGCCCCGGCATTCCTGCCTACGGTGCGTGTCATGAACGCGCTCCTGCCGAACACCACGGCGGTCACCGTCCACCAGATCGCCCGCCCCGACGGCTTCCCCACGGCCGCGCACTTCCGGTTCGTCGAGGCGCCGCCTCCCGAGCCGGCGCGAGGCACGGCGTTGGTGGAGAACCTGTACTGGTCGGTGGACCCGTACCATCGCGAGATGATGGACGCCGAGTTCGCCCTCGACGCTCCGCTGGAGGGCCGTACGCTCGGCCGGGTCGTCGCCTCCCGAACTCCGGAACTGCCCGAGGGCACCGTGGTCTTCCACCGCCGAGGATGGCGTACCCATGCCGTGGTCGGTCCCGAGGAGACACACATACTTCCGGACCTGCCGGGTGTGCCCCTGTCGGCGCACCTGGGCCTGCTCGGCGGTACGGGGCTGACCGCGTACGTGGCCCTCACCCGTATCGCGCCGCTGCGCGGGGGCGAGGACGTGTTCGTCTCGGGCGCGGCGGGCGGTGTCGGTACCGCCGTCGGCCGTTTCGCCCGCCTGATGGGTGCCGGGCGGCTCGTGGGCAGCACGGGATCGCCGGCCAAGGCGGCGTACCTGACCGAACGGGCCGACTACGACGAGGTCTTCGACTATCGGAAGGGCCCGGTGGCCGACCTCCTCGCGCGGGCCGCCCCGAACGGCGTCGACGTGTTCGTCGACAACGTCGGCGGCGACCATCTCGCGGCAGCGGTCGGCGCCCTGCGGGAACGCGGGCGCATCGTGCGGGTCGGCACGATCAGCCAGTACAACCGGCCGGACACCCCGCCCGTGCGCTTCGACCACGCGGACTTCGTGAACAAGAGCCTGCGCATGGAGGGCTTCCTGGTGCGCGACCACACGCACGTACGGGACGAGTTGTACACGTTCGCGGCGTCCCTCCTGCGCGACGGGCGCCTGGTGTCGGACGAGACGATCGTCGTGGGTTTCGAACGCATCGTGGAGGCGTTCGTGTCCATGCTGGGCGGCGCCAACATCGGAAAGATGATCGTCGAGGCCGCGACGCGAGCACAAACGAGAACGTGACGCTCACCGGCCCGGGAAACATCCGGGAACACCCGACCCGACCATCGTCGACCGCGCCGCCCGATACACGGAACTCGACACGGCCGCATGGCGGATGCTCGCCGTCCTGCTGCCCTACGCAGGCGCGATGACGGGCCACGCCACGCGGCCCCCGCCGGGGCGCATCGAGAAGGCGAGCGTGCGCTCCGCCATCCGGTCGACACGATTTCGACCCGCGAGCGAAGTTCCGTCCGAGCTCGGTGCGGTGTACCTGGTCGTCCGTCACCGGCGGCATGGCGGGCACCCTCGTGGTCGGTGCGAGCCGTCGTCTCCGACGATTTCTCGTCGACCTCACCGGTCTCGGTCAGTCACCACACGTACATGGAAACCGGCATGAACGACGACCGCGCTCGGCCACACCCCGGTAATCGCACCGCACTCGCCGATGGCCCTCGGCGCCGGCTGCTCCACCGGCATACATAGCATGTATGGATGCTCGATCTTCGCCAATTTCAGGTACTCCGGGCCATTGCCTCGAGTGGTTCGTTGGTTGGGGCCGCGCGCGAACTCCACTATGGACAGCCGACCATCAGCTACCATCTCGGGGCGTTGGAGGCGCACTTGGGGGCCAAGCTGGTGGAGCGCAGTCCCACCGGGGCGGTCCTGACGGACCTCGGCGCGATGGTCCTGGAGCATGCCGGTGCCGTGCTCGACCGGATCGATGCGGTCGAGGCGGATGTCGAGGCCCGGATGAAACACGGTGTGTCGACGCTGCGCATCGGTGCCTTCCGCTCCGCGGCCTCGCGGTTGCTCCCCCAGGCTGTGCGGGATGCCGCGATCGGTTCGGATGTACGGCTCGAGTTGCTCGAGGCCGAGCCACTCGATCTGATCGCACACGTACGAGCCGGGTCCTTGCACTGCGCCGTGATCTACGACATCGGCGGAGGCAGGGCGGGATACGGCGCGGACATGCGGGCCGAAACCCTGTTCGACGATCCGTACCGGGTGCTGCTCCCCGCATCGCACCCTCAAGCGCGGACAGTGGGTCCCGTCGACATCGAACTGCTCGCCGACGACGGATGGATCGTCTCTCGCGGCTCGTACGACCCCAGCGACCAGACTCTTTTCGCGACGTGCCAGTCCCTCGGATTCCGACCCCGCACCGTGCTCAGAACCGACGACTACGGTGTGCTCCACGGCTTCGTCGCGGCCGGCACCGCCGTCGCTCTGGTACCCGAGCTCGCGTTGGAAGAGGGGTACGACGTCGTCGTCCGCCCTGCTGTGCAGATGCTCGGCTCTCGCAGTATCCGGTTCCTCGCCCCCCGTGACACACAACCTGCTCTGGTGGGGCGGTTGCGAGAGGAACTGCACCGCGCGGCAGCAACGCGAAAGACGCACTGACCGAACCGCATCACCCGGGCAGGTGTCGCGCAGCCTTCCATAGACCATATGGAGTGCCGTCGAAAGCTCGTCCATACCTGTAGTAGCGCAAGGCTGTGAGGATTTAAGCCGGTGCGGCGGCGTCCGCGGCGGGGAGGCAGCCCCGGCGCATGTGTACTCGCTTCCGCGAACGTCTTCGCCCGGCAACGAACCCGTTCGCCGAGTATCCGTATTGCGCCGCACCGCGACAGTTGACCCAGCGGCCGGTTCCGCGTGATGCAAAGGACTCTCGATGACCCGCTTCGGCGCGATGTACGGCCCCGACGTCACTTTCCTGGGCGTCCCGCCGTGCGACCTGGAGGAACCCTCGACGTGGGATGACGCCCAGGTGGTCATTCTCGGCGCGCCCTACGACGGCGGTACCTCGTACCGTTCGGGCGCCCGGTTCGGACCCAAGGCCATCCGGCAGGCCTGCTACCTCGAACACGAGGGCAGCCGGCCCTCCCTCGCGCTGGGTGTGGACGGACTTCTCGACCTGCGCGTCAAGGACGCCGGCGACGTGATTATGTTCAGCGGCAACGCGCAAGAGGCACATGCCGCGTTGGAGCAGGCGGTGAACACCGTCTCGGCCGCCGGCAGGATTCCCCTCGTACTCGGCGGCGACCACTCCATCGCCCTCCCGAACGTCACCGGCGTGGCACGTGCGGTCGGCTGGGGCCGGGTCTCGGTCGTGCACTTCGACGCCCACGCCGACACCGGCGACATCTGCCACGGGTCCCTCATCGCCCACGGCCAGCCGATGCGCCGACTCCTCGAATCCGGCGCGGCCCGCAGCGACCGTTTCCTGCAGTTGGGCCTGCGAGGCTACTGGCCCGGCCCCGAGACTCTGGAGTGGATGGCCGAACAGGGCATGCGCTCGTACGAGATGACCGAGATCGTCGAACGTGGCCTGGAGACCTGCCTTGCCGAGGCGTCCCGCACGGCACTGGACGACTGCGACGGCGTCTATCTCTCGGTGGACGTCGATGTCGTCGACCCGGGAATGGCCCCCGGAACCGGGACTCCGGAGCCCGGTGGCCTGACCTCCCGCCAACTCCTGGACGCGGTGCGCCGCCTGGCCTACGAACTGCCCATCGTCGGCGCCGAGATCGTCGAGGTCGCCCCCGGCCACGACCACGCCGACATCACCGCGATGCTCGGCAGCCGCATCGTCCTCGAAGCACTGTCCGGCATCGCCCGCCGACAGGCCGAGAAGGACGGCCACTTGGAATCGTGGGACCGTGGCCGCCCCCTCCTCGAGCAGTACGACACCGTCCACCGCGACTCGAACCGCCGGCACCGCAGGACGACGCGGGGGTGAACCGGTGTGCAAGTCCTTGCGCGGCCGGTCCTGCCTCGGGTAGGTCCTCAACTGCAGGGTCGCGGACGCCTGGTCGAACAACGGTCGTAGTGTGGCCGAGTCCCAGCCGGGAGAGCCGGCCGCCGCCCACGCCGCACTGCCACAACCCGGGCCCGGACGTCCGAGGCGATCGGATGCGTCCGGAACGCCACGGATCCGACGTGGACGCAACCCTCCGGGCGGGCCGCCTGCGCGGGTGGAGCGCTCGCGGGACCGGCTTCCTCATACACGGTGATGTGGCCGCCGTTCGTCGCGCTCGGCCTCGGTACCGGCATGGTCATGGCTGCGTCCTCGGACGCGATCGTCGGCAACGCACCCGTCCAGGACGGCGGCGTGGCCGGTGGCCTTGCGGGCCACCGCCCTGCAGATCGGCGGCGCCCTGGGCACGTCCGTGCTCATGTCGGTCATCGGCAGTGGTGCCGGCTCGACGATGACCGACGAATTCACCTCCGCCGGAATCCCACGACCCACGAGTCCGCGTCCGTGCCGGAGCAACCGACGCCGGCCGGGGGCGCGTTCCCGAACGATCCGTACAGGGGCGTGCGCGCTCCCGCAGGGCGCGCGAGGGCGGGCACTTGCGGCGTGCCTTCGGATCGTAGTGGGCCGAACGCTTCGATCACGCCGCTACTCCGAGCATTCAAACCAACCCGATGGGTAGCCCATAGGTGTGGCGCCATATTCGGCCACACCGAAGTCCTCCCATCGCACGCCCGGTCCGATGACTCACACGATCGGAGCGAACCGGGGGCGCGACACGTGCACCAACCCACCCGCCGAGCAACAGAAAGCGAAGCAAGCCATGCCCACATGGCCTGCCGGCCGGCTGTCCGACACTGGATGTTCCGGCCACACGAAGGAGTTCGACGCCCCGAAACACGTGGTGTCTCACGGGTTATCGGCGCTGCCGCTGCCCTGTCCGAAAGTTTCCCCCGCCGCGTACCTCGACGAGGCGACTCGGACTTCGCGGTCGCGCGCTCGACTCGTCCGTGCAGATCACCTCTGCGACCATCCTCCCACCACCCGAACGTCCCCGCGCCCCGGCCTGTCGGCAGCCGTCCCGCGTTCGACGACCGCCGACGCCTCATGTCGGCGGCACGCTCCTGATCATGGTCGTCGTCGAGCGGGATCCCGGACATCTCCGATTCGTT
Organism: Embleya sp. NPDC059237; assembly: GCF_042754105.1. Classification (NCBI taxonomy): domain Bacteria; kingdom Bacillati; phylum Actinomycetota; class Actinomycetes; order Kitasatosporales; family Streptomycetaceae; genus Embleya; species Embleya sp. NPDC059237. The sequence continues at coordinate 260,023 of NZ_JBHZAE010000013.1, forward strand.
TCGCCAAGTCCAACGCTGCCGGTGCGCCGGGGCGTTGCCGGGCGGGGCGGGCGGTGACCAAGCTCGCCGCACACGCGCGGACCGGATACCGCTGGGTCACGACCCGCTGCCGCGGGGTCGACGTCCACCCCGCCGTCGAGCAGCCTCCCGAACGCGTCTGCGACGATCCGAACGGGGTCGGGGTCGAGCCCGGCACGCTGCCGCTCACCGACGCCGATCGCGGCAAGGCACCAGCTCTGGGCGTCGGTTGCGGCCCCGAACCGGCGAGCGACCGGCCGCCGGCGAACAGGAATCGCATCCGCGCCGCGAACTCCCCGCCCACGCCTTCGTCGACACGATGCGCGCGGTCGCCGACGTGACCGGGATCGCCGTGGCCGGGATCGATATGAACGCGGTGTACCGCTGCGCCGCGGCGGCCGAGGCACACCGGCACCCCGGGGGGCAGGTCACCGTCGGGAACATGGACTTCGACGTCGCCCGCTCGCGGGACACCTGCGCGTACGCGATGCCCGGCTCCCTTCGCGGCAGCGACCTCGACGAACGCCGAGCCGCCTCCGACCTGCTCGGCTGCGCGATGCTCCAGCCGGCCGGGCGGCGGGACGGCGACAACGAGGCCCCGCCCGCCGAACCGCGTCGCCACGTGTACCCGTTCGCCGTAAACAGGGCCCGGGCAAGGAACGGCAATCGGCACACGATCGCCGCCGGCGGTCGAGACCCGCACCGGCAAGCCCGCGTCGCCGACGTCCACTTCCTCGCCCGCCCGTACCGCGAGCCGCCCGGGGACGACGTCCGCGTGCGCCGCAACGCATGGGCGCGTGGCCCCGACGTCCTCGACGGCTACCGGGGCAACATCCCCGCCCGGGACCCGACCCGGGACGTGCGGATCCGGTGGCGCCGCGACGGCGCGGACGGCCCGATCCCGACCCGGGCGTGGATCACCACATCCCGGGGGCCGAACTGCGACGCCGACCATTCGGCGCGCGCCGTCGCCGCCCGCGCCGACCGGATCGCCCACGTTCGGCCCGAGCCCCTCGCAACCCACGAACTCCACGAACGCGCCGAAGCCTCGGCCGGAATGCGCGCCCGACCGCTGATCTTGAGAGCGCGGCGGTACGCGGTTCACGCCGACGGGACCGAGCACGACGCATGCGAGCGCGCCACGAAGGCGAACGCCCGCCTGCACACCGCCGGCCGCACCCGCGCACGGATCGTCGCCGGGCCCCTGGCCGTGCGCGCCGGGGCCGACCGGGCCGACACCGGCGCAAACCCCGAACTCCCCCACCGGGCCCGTGCGACAGCCGAGACCCACCACCTGCTCCGGGCCGGAATCGACGCCCACGACGAACCGGCGACGCCGTGGCGGGACCGGCCGCGAGCGCCGGGAGAGGCAGGCCCGGCGCGGACGTGCGAAACGACAGCATCGACGCGCACGGCAGCGACCTCGGCGGCGACCGACGCCGGCAGGATCGAAGCGGGCACGTGGCGGGTTCCGCCGGTAGGTGGAGGGCGAAGGTGCCATCGCGCCCGGACGACGCCCCGGAGGGAGAGTCGGCGCCGCCACCCCGCCGGGCGATGCGTTCCTCCTGGTCACATGTTCCGGAGACACGTCGTCCGGCAGCAGGTGAGGCAAGAGGAATGACAACAGTGAGGCCACAGGAAACGCAGTAGGTATGGCAACCGGACAGGCAGCAGAAAAGGCAACCCCGGCGCCCGAGCGCCGGATTGGGGTTGTTCCCCACGGAATCCCGCACGCGCGCCGCGCGTCCGGAGGAATGCACAAAGCCCGCTCACGGGGGATCGGGGCGTCGTCTCCACAGGCGACCGGCCAGGCGATGCCCGAGCCGACGGAGCAGCCCACTCCCCGACGACTACGGGGCCGGGAGGTCGAACCGCGGGCACCTCCCGCGCGAGCCGCTCCGCGACACGCTCCGACAACCGCCATACCCGCCTCCGCGACCGCCGGAAAAGCCGGCCGACCGGATCAGTGGTGAAACCGTCCCACCCGAAAGGTCGCGCAGTGCAGGCCCCCAACCCCTTCTCTCCCCTCACCCTCGGAGCCGGCTCTCTGCTCGCCGCGCTCGTCGGCGTGCCCAGGTGGATAGCCATCGGCTTCTTCCTCCTGGCCGTCCTGTGGATCCTGGCCGCCGCCATCCCGGCGTGTACCGCGTGGATCAATACCCGGAGTCGCTGCGCGGATCGCCGTCGCCACTTCACCGCACTGGAGAACGCCGCCGGTTCCCTGAGCCCCCAGGAGCGCACCGCCGCGATCACCGAGGCCATCCGGATCCAGGACGCCGCCGAGTCCGCGGCCACCGAACCGCCACCACGGCCCCCAGGCAATCCGCCGAACCCCTGATCCCTCGTGGCAATCGAGGTGGCGTTCGCCGGTCGGAGCCGGCCCTTTGAACGACGGCGCCAACGCCTGCCACAACATGCCGAGCCCGGTCGGACCGGCCATCGTGGTCGGCAACGCCGACTCCCGCAATCGGCGACGCGACAGCCCGACTACGGCTCCTGCACGGGCCCTTTCGCACCCGAAACGGATATCGCGTCGGCCTGGTACACCGAACCGGGCGTGGCCCGTCCGACGTTGATCCGCCGGATCGGGCGTGGCTCGTTCCAAGCTTGTTCTCCGGGTGTCCGCGGTCGTGCCGAAGGAGTCGGTCTATCCCGACGGGAAATCGGTCGAGCAGGTCGTCGAAACCAACCTTCGGGGCATGAAGAAGGCACAGGACGATGCCACGGCCGCGGCTCTCACGTACCTCGGTATGTCGACCGAGCAGGCGAAGCCCGCTTTTCACACCGGCAAGGTCGGTGGGCCGAGCGCCGGGTTGTTTCTCGCCCTGGGGATCGTGGACAAACTGTCCGAGCAGGACCTCACCGGCGGACGCACCATCGCCGGCACAGGCTCGATGGACGCCGACGGCCGGGTCGGCAGGATCGGTGGTCTGCCGATGAAGCTCCTGGCCGCGAAACGGGACCACGCAACCGTGTTCGTCCTTCCGAAGGCCGGGTGCGGCGAAGCGGAGCGGGCGGGCAGTGGCGGACTGCGACTCGTCCCGGTGGAGACGCCGTCCGGCGCGGTCGACGCGTTGAACGCGCTCAGGACGGGAGGCCACGTCGCGTCGTGCCGAGCAGCCGGCCGGCGCCGGTGCCGCGTCGATCCGGCCATCGGTACGAGGACCGCGGCCCGGCCGGGCGGTGGCGCTCGACCCCGGCCGTCCGGATACGGTCGGCAGGGCCGGGTAGTCGCCGGGTATGGCACGAAGGCAGCAGTTGATCGACGCGGATCCCGCCCGCGTGTGGAGCGTGCTCGCGGATGCCCGGCGGTACGCGGAGTGGGTCGTGGGCACCCGGCACGTCGAAAGGTTCGACGATACGTGGCCGCGTCCCGGCGCTCACCTGGTCTACGCGGTCGGGCTCGGGCCCCTTACGTTCCGGGACGAGTGCATCGTGCGGTTGTGCGTGCCGGGCGAGCGTCTGGAGTTGGAGGCCGTGGCCTCCCCCTTCGGAACCGCCCGCATCGGCATCGAGCTCCTGCCCTGGGACACCGCGACCCTGGTCATGGTGGACGAGCATCCGCTGCGTGGTCCGGCCGCGCGTTTGCACGGCCCGCCGGGCGAGGCCCTGTTGCATCTGCGCAACCGCCGGATGTTGCGCAACCTCGCTCGGGTGGTGGAGAAGGAGCCGCAGGTCGCCTCCGAACGCGGAGCCTCGGCCTCGAAGGCCGCCAACGGGAACAGCGGATGACCCACGACGCCGACGCCGTGGTGATCGGGGCCGGGCCGAACGGCCTCGTGGCCGCCAACATCCTCGCGGACCGGGGATGGCGAGTCGAGGTGTTGGAGGCCCGCGCGGTGCCCGGTGGCGCGCTCCACAGCGACCGCGGGGTGCATCCGGACTTCGTGAGCGACACGTTCAGTTCCTTCCACCCCCTCGCGGCGGCCTCGCCGGCGATCACCGCGCTGGACCTGCACGAGTTCGGGCTGCGCTGGAGCCACGCCCCGGCGGTCCTGGCGCATCCACTCGGTGACGGCCGGTGCGCGGTGCTGCGGCGCGGTGTCGATGCCACCGCCGCGGGACTGGCGGCCGACTTCGCCGGCTCCGACGCCGACGCGTGGCGGCGACTGTCCACGCTGTGGGAACGTCTGGATCCGCATGTGGTGAACGCGCTGCTCACCCCGTTTCCCCCGGTCCGATCCGGTCTGGCGCTCGCGGCGCGGCTGGGTGTGGCGGACGGGTTGCGGTTCGCGCGCATGCTGGCCCTTCCGGTGCGCAGGCTGGGCGAGGAGGAGTTCTCCGATGCCGGCGCCGTCATGTTGTTGGCGGGTTGTGCCCTGCACGCCGATCTGTTGCCGGAGGCGGCCCCGAGCGCGGCGTTCGGGTGGCTCCTGGCCATGCTCGGGCAGCAGTACGGCTGGCCCGCGCCGATGGGCGGCGCCGGCGCGCTGGCCGACGCCCTGGTCCGGCGCCTGACCACGAAGGGGGGCGTCGTGCGGTGCGGGACGCGGGTGACGACGGTGGTGGTGCGCGGCGGCACCGCGCTGGGCGTGCGCACCGAGGACGGCAGCGCGGTACGGGCGCGCAGGGCCGTGCTCGCCGACGTTCCCGCGCCGACGTTGTACGGCGGCCTCGTCGGCTGGGACGATCTGCCCACCCGGCTGCGCGACGACGTGCGCCGATTCGCCTGGGACCCGGGGACATTCAAGGTCGATTGGGCACTGAATGGGCCGATCCCGTGGACCGCGGCCGGAGCGGCCGAGGCCGGCACCGTACACGTGGCCGCCGATCTCACGGAACTCTCCGACTACGCCGTGCAGGTGAGCTCCGGGCGACTGCCTTCACGCGCGTTCCTGCTCCTGGGACAGATGACCACCACCGACCCCACCCGCTCCCCCACGGGAACGGAGTCGGCATGGGCGTACACGCACGTTCCCCGACACGTGACCGAGGACCTGGGCGGGCGTCTGACCGGACGCTGGGACACCGCGGAAACGCAGGAGTACGCCGACCGCGTCGAACGGCGGATCGAAACGTTCGCACCGGGATTCCGCGCCCGGATCACCGCACGGCGCATCCATTCCCCGTTCGCTCTGGAAGCGGCGAACGAAAGCCTGGTCGGCGGTGCCCTCAACGGCGGGTCCGCCGCGCCTCACCAGCAGTTCGTCTTCCGCCCCGTCCCCGGCACCGGCCGCGCCCGCACGCCGATCCGCCGGCTGTACCTGGCCTCCTCCTCCGCCCACCCCGGCGGCGGCGTACACGGAGCATGCGGCGCGAACGCCGCCCGAGCCGCCCTGAACGCCGACCGCTGCGCACTCACCCGCATCGTCGGCCGACCATCGACCGGGGTCGACGATCCCGGCGGGAGAACGCGGTGATCACGCCGCGGAGCCGGGTCGCGCGGAGGAACATCACCTCGTCGACGGCGGACCCGCAGTGGTTGCCCGCACCCTCACCAGGAGAAGCCGCGGCTCCGACCCGAAGGCGAGGTCTCGGAGTCGGTGGGGGGCAGGCGTTGCCCGTCCTCCACGGCCCGATCCGACGCCTTCACGGCGTACCCGGACATCCATTTTGCGCGGACCAACCGCCTTCGGGCGGCCAGGCGTTGCGCTCGACCGGGTGACGGGCGGGCCGGCGCCGGCGATCGAGCGAGGAAAGTTCCATTCCCGTGTCGAATCCGTCATCCTCCGTCACGGTCGGGGGCGAATGTGCTCACGTATTGATAATCGGCGATACACGTCGGGTATCGCCGCGTTCCGCGGCAGGTCCACAGGGTGCATTAATGCCATGACCTTGTAACAACAACTCTCCATATGCATCGAAAGCGAAGCACAGATGATCATTTCGGAGCGCGATCGGGCTTGGTCGAGGTATCCGTTGTCGGCAGTATTTCGCCGCGTAGGCCCTACGACACGACCGTGTCCGTCCGGATCGATCACGTCGGCCCCGGGGCCTCGCTCATTACAATTCGGGGAGCTCAAACCGTGTCACAGTCAGTCAACAAGAAGGTTCGGAGCGCCGCACTCGTCGGCGCGCTCGCCTTCGCGGCGCTTCCGCTCGTGGGCGCCGGCACCGCGCACGCGACCGGGGATTCGCAGGCGCCGCAGTGCACCAAGGTCACCGACACCTCGTTCGTCTACACCGTCAACGACGGCGCTCCCGTGAAGTCCGGCATCGGCAGCAAGCAGATGCCCGAGCGGCCCAAGAAGGTCGTGGTCAAGCTCGGCGACGAGTTCGCGTCTCTGCTCGAGCAGGGCTGCAAGTACCCGGTCCAGCTGTCGACGTACTCGACCCAGGGCCCGAACTGGGCGACCTCGGGCACGCAGAAGTTCATCGGTTGGCAGACCGACACGATCACCAAGCAGAACAAGGCGGTGACGTTCGACGCCACCAAGTACCCGGTGCCGTGCTTCGTCCAGTACGACCTGCTCGGGAACCACAAGAAGTACGACGGCGGCCAGTACCCGCTGCCGCACTACGACGACGTCTACATGGACAACCTGCTCGGCGGGTGGAACGGCGGCACGAACGACAAGTGCACCGGCACGCCGACGCCTTCCACCCCGGCCACCTCCAAGCCGCCGACGACTCCTCCGCCCGCCACGTCCGCGCCGTCGACCGGTTCGGCTCCGACCACGGCCACACCGGTCACCTCGACCGCGGCTCCGGGGACGAAGTTGGCCGAGACGGGCGGCGACAGCAACGGCACGGCCATCATCGGCGCGTCCGCCGGCGGGGTGCTGGTACTCGGCGGCGGTCTGTTCTACGTCAGCCGCCGCCGTGGCAACCGCGGCGCCGCGGCCTGACCCGACGGTGAGTAACGCCCGGCGCCCGACATCGGCGCCGGGTGCAGGCCGTCCGATGGAACGCGCGACACCGATCGACGCTCTCGGTTGACGCGGGTCCCGCGTGGCACCGGTCTCCGGAGGCATGTTGCCGGAGACCGGTGCCGTCGGTGATCACCGCGCTCCGCACGCCGGGGGACGCGAGCTCCGGCATCGGCCGGTCTGCGTACCCGCACGCCGACGTGTTGATGGGGCCCGCTGGGCTGCGGGCGAAGTCTCCGAGCCCCACGGAAACCGGGTTCGGAACCCGACCTCTCGCGCCTGCGACGGATCAGGCACCGGCCGAGCCGGGCGTGTCCGGCTCCCCGCCATCGGCGGGGTAGCGGCAACCGTTCGAGCACCGACAGGGTGGTTCCTGGGGAAAGACGAGAATGGGCGGTGCGGTACCGCAGTGGACACGGGAACCGCGTACGAGCCTGGTGCCGTCCGGGCCGACCTGGTACACGGTGACAACCATTCGTGAATTCTCCGCCGGTGAGGCGGCGACATCGGACACGGGTCTCCCCTTTCCGCCGAAGAAGCCATTCCAGAGGTACCACCCACGCGTCGACCGGGCACACGAACGACGCGTCACCACTCGAACGGCGCAGGACGCCGTCCGGCCGGGAAACAGCCGTAAGCCGAAGTGGCTGAAGCCGACGTCGAAGCGTGACGATTCGTGATCGAAATCGCCCGCTCTGTTTGCCCGCATGCGACTCGCCTGTGATCGTTCGGGGAGCGGGGACCGGCGCCGGCGGGGGCACCGGCACGGGCACGAGGCACAGCGATCCACGCTGGAACGGCGACGTCGACGCGTTGACGGCGCCGGTCGCCCAGGCACGACTGTGGAGCGACCCGCAGCCGCCCCCGGATCGGGATGGACGTTCCCGGTGACCTTCGCCGACGCGATGGGCAACCGTCTGGCGACGCCCCGCCTCCCGCCTTCGCACACTCCAAACGAGACGGCACCAAACCCGCGACGCGGACCACTCGTTGGACCGTGCATGAGCAACCTCCACGCACGCCCCGAACCCACCCCCGCCCAAGACCGCCAGGACACCCCGGTGTTCGACGCTCTGTCGAACGAATGGATCGCGGCCGGACGCGAACTGCCCTGGGAAACCCCGGCCACACCGGCGAACACCGGCCCCGGGCCCCGCACACGCCCACCCGGAGCCGGCAGGCCCACCCCCGTCCCCGGCCCCCGCGCCGGACACCCCTGAACACCCGCCCCCGCCACACACCGGCTCCGGGAGCCCGCACACGGCTCCCCGGAATCATCGTTTCCACGTTCGTTCTCCGCCTCGTTGCCCAACAGCCATGCGGACTTCGAGTCCGTCGACGAGTCGACGACCCACCTCGTGCGGCGCACGAAGGGCCGCCGACGGCATCCGGGAAGTGGCCCCGGGCCCGCTCACTCGTACGCGGCCAGACGACACACTTCGCCCGGCGCTCACGTTGCCTGTCACAAGTAGGCACCCTGCACGGTCACTTGGATAAAGCCGGCACGCAGATTCTCGGTTCGCCCATCAAGGGAGGGTTCGAGCCCGGCTCCGTGAACCGCAGTTGCGCCTCGGAGGCGAATGATGCGACGAACACCTCCCTGTGCTTGCCGGACGCCTTTCCCCGTCGACTGGAGCATGGAGCAAGCAGCGATGACATCGAATACTCGGCCGCGCCGTTACCGGCGCCGCCACGCGGTAGTGCTTTGCCTGGGAGCCCTCGCGCTTTCACTGAGCGCCCCCGTACAGTCCGCCGGCGCGGACACCCCCGACCACACGACCAGGTATGTCGTCATGACACTGGACGACGAACTGCCGGACGCATACAACACAGACAGATATCAGACAGCCGTCACGGAACTACGGAAAGCTGCGGGGCACGTCTACAGGGGTGACGTCTACGAAACAATGGGGAAAGCGAGCACGGCGGGACTCGTCGTCATACAGCTGAACTCCGCTCACGGCGACCCGCTGTGTTGGCTGTATCTGAATCCGCAGAACCTGTACACGGCAGGCTTCCGAGCGAGGAACGGAAACTCCTACGTTTTCTCGGATACCCCCCGAAATGTGGCAGACGAGGTGCGGCGTAACGACGGCGGTGTCGACCCGGCCGTCCTGGGAATGGCGGGAACGTACGCCGACCTCCGCAAGAATGTATCGGCGGAGCCGACCCGGACGGACGTATACGACATGCGTTCCACCGCATACACCCTGGGTGGTGTCGTCGACCGCCAGAGTGCGAATGGAACAATGCGTCAGCAGGTCTCCCTGGCGATGTTCAAATTCATGGCGGCATTCTCCGAAGCCGCTCGCTTCCCCCACTACCGCGACGAGTTTTCCGCAGCACTGGACGGCAGCAGCAACCATCAGTATCTCGACAACGAGGCTCTGCGACTGAGATCGTCCTGGCAGGATGTATCGAACTTCGCCCACGCCATTACCGAAAACCCGAGCACTTCGCCGCGCTATATCCCAGGACTCGACACAACGCTGCACACCTGGCAGGACGTGCGCACGTACGTCAGGACCATCAAGGGCAAAGATGGCTAGGGCGGTGCGGTGCCATCCCGGTGGCGCAGGGGAAGCCCCCTCCGGCCGGAAGCGGCTGCCCTCCGTCCCCGTTCACCAGCCGTCCGCCCAGGAATCCCACCAGACCGGATCCGGAGTCTGCACAATAATGATGTCAGGAATCCGCACCAGAAAAACCGTGCTCCGCGCACTCGCCTGCATGATGGCCGCTCTCACCTTTCTGGGGGCCACCATCCAACCGTCCTCTGCGGACGTCCGGCCCGGCACGATAACGTGGATCACCACCCATATCATCACACTGCAGAGCACCGGCCAGGACGGCAGGCAGATATATTACGACACGATAGACGAGATACGTCGCGTAGCGGGTCACCCTATTGCTGGTTCTTTGAGTGAAACCCAGACCTACAACGGCGGATTGATCGCACTCGACATCCGCAACGTGGCGAATCAACGTGTAGGAGTGCTGTTCATCAATCCGCACTCACTCTACATCGCAGGATTCATGACACGGACAAACGTCGTCTATTATTTCATGGACGCGAATCCGATCGTCATCTCGGAGATGCGGCACTTCGCCTCAAGCATCGGCGGTCGCGCGGTGGAGGCGGCGATAACCGGCTCGTACGCGGACTGGAATCGTGAAATCTCACTGACCGGTGGCAGTCCCCAGGAAGCCTACGATGCCTCGGACTTCCTTCATGAGGCAGGTCGTCTCTACGACATCATCCCTTACGAACAGAACTCCCGTTTCCGCCGGATCGTCGCGGACGCCATGAACGCCTTGTCCGCCGCCTATAGCGAAGGCGTACGTTATACGAGTTGGCGCGACCGGGCGGGCAACGCCATGGCTCTGCCGCTCGACGGCAGCGAGGCCCGGGTCTACACATCGCAAACCCGGGAACTCCAAGCAAACACGGTGTCCTTCTCTCACTACATGTATGAAGAGCGGGAAATCCTGCGGAACAACAACCCCGATTTTGTTTTGCCGAGGCCGTTCTATTTTGGCCCGCAGAACGGGACCGTCGAGACCCGTCGACAGATCGAGAGATTCGCCCGACTCTTCATCTCGGACACCACCAAATAGCCGCGCGGCACCTCATGACGGTCCGCCGGGCCTTCCGGCGGACCGTCTCGGCCCTCCGGTCGCACTCGGCGACGGTGCCGTCGAGGAGGACAACTCGCGTTCGCGCTCGCGCAGCGTCTCAGGCAGACCCGGTGCAGGTTCAGCGGCAGGTCGACGACCCCGCCGGCGTGGGGGACGCGCGCGCCGTGCGGATCATGCCGCGCGTGCGTCAGCTCTCGTAGCGGGCGCTCAAGGTCCGTATCGTCGCGGCGATGCGGTCGCGGAGGACGGCAGGGGCGAGGACTTCGATGTCCGTGCCCAGTCGCAGGAACTCTCCGTGGGCCTGGTCGATCGACTCGATGGGCACCCGGGTCTGCGTCCATCCGTTGCCCGTGGGTGTCACGCCCAGGTGGCGCGCGCCTCGTGGGGTGAGCCGTACCAGGGCTTGTCCGGTGTGCAGTCGGGTGCGGAAGTCGGCCAGGTAGCCGTTCCAGTATCCGGCCAGGTCGAACCCGTCAACGGTGAACTCATCCTCCAGCGACCGGAGTTCGAGGATCTGGTCGATCCGATACGTGCGGATCCCGGACGGCCCGGCGGCCACCAGGTACCAGCGGCCGGCCTTGAGGACGAGCCCGTAAGGCTCCACCCGCCGCTCGATCTCCTCCGGTGCTCGCCAGCGCCGGTAACGCAGTATCACCGCCCGCCGCGCCCACACCGCGGTGGCGACCGCGGCCAGGTGCGGCACCCGGTCGACGGGGTCGTACCAGCCGGGGGCGTCGAGCAGGAATCGTTCCTGGATCCGCTCGGCCTGCTCACGCAACTCCGCGGGGAGGGCGGCCCGCAACTTGAGTCGGGCGGTGGCCAGGGCTGCGCCGAGGCCGAGTTCGGCGGCGGCCCCCGGGAGCGCGGCGAGGAACGCGGCCTGTGCCTCCTCCGCCGTCAGCCCGGTGAGCCGGGTTCGGTAGCCGCCGATCAACCGGTAGCCGCCCGCGTGTCCGGCGGCGCCGTACAGCGGAATACCGGCGGCGCCGAGCGCTTCGACGTCCCGGTAGATCGTGCGGACGGAAACCTCCAACTCCTCGGCCAGTTGCCCGGCCGTCATCCGGCCGCGGTTTTGCAACAGCAGGAGCAGGGTGACCAACCGACTCGCACGCATGTCGCCCAGTATCCACTGACAGTGGATGTCAGGAGAGCGCCCCTAACCTGCGGCGCATGGACCATTTCGACTTCCTGCACGGTTGTTGGGACGTGAGCAACCGCCGCCTCGCCAACCCGCTCGACCCGGGCCCCGACATCTGGGAGGAGTTCCCCGGTCATGCCACGGCACGGCCGCTGTTCGGGGGTGCCGGCAACATCGACGAGATCACTTTCCCCACCCTCGGTCGACAGGGCATGACCCTGCGACTGTTCGACCGCACGACGGAGCGCTGGTCGATCCACTGGGCCGACAGCCGAACGGGCCGACTGGATCCGCCGGTCGTCGGCGGCTTCAGCGGCGACCGTGGCGACTTCCACGGCGAGGACACCCACGACGGCCGCCCGATCCGCGTGCACTTCACCTGGTGGCGCCTCGGCCCGGATGCCGCCCGCTGGGAGCAGGAGTTCTCCGCCGACGACGGCCGCACCTGGGAGCTCAACTGGATCATGGAATTCACCCGCACCGAGGGGACCGGCGCATGAGCATCGTCGAATTTCGGCAGTACACCCTGCGGCCCGGTGCGAGGGAGACGTTGATCGAACTGTTCGAGCGCGAGTTCGTGACCGGCCAGGAGGCGGTCGGGATCACCGTCGGCGGCCGATTCCGCGACCTGGACGACCCGGACCGCTTCGTCTGGATTCGCGCGTTCCCCGACCTGACCCGCCGGCGACGCTCGCTGGAGGCGTTCTACACGGGCCCGGTGTGGCGACGGCACCGCGACGCGGCCAACGCCACCATGATCGACTCCGACGACGTGCTGCTGTTGCGGGGGCCGGGTTACCTGCCGCAACCCGGTACCCGCGAGGTGGCCGCGACCGTCTGCCACCCGCCCGACGCGGCTGCCTTCGACGCGTACGCCGTCCGGCACCTCGGCCCCGAGCACGCGCTGCACCGCACCGAGCACGCCGAGAACGACTACCCCGCGCTGCCGGTCCGCGCCGGAGAAGACGTCCGGGTCTGGTTCGGCCCGGCGGAGCCCCCAACATGGCCGGCCCGACGTCTACGGCTGGAACCCGTGACCGCCCGGTCGCGGAACCGCACGAGCACGGGCGGCCGATCCGACATGTGAGCGAACTCGTCGAGGAAGTACCGGCCCCGGGTACCTCGCAGTCATGCCTCATGGCCTCCCAGGGCATGCCCGGCCACGCCGATGCCCTTCGCCGTCAAAGGTTCGCGGAACTCGGTGCCTGCGAGTGTGGGCCCGGGGGTGCGGGTGAGCGCCGCCGGTGTGGTGATCGGCCTGGCGGCATCAGGGCGATGGCTCGCACGCCGTGATTGCCGCTGCAGGTGACGAACAGTGTCTGCTCCTCGGACAGTACCGCCGCCAGTGGGTTGCGGAGCTGTGCCGAGGTGGCGGGGCCGCCGTCGCCGGAGTAGCCGCCCGTGCCGGTGCCCGCCACGGTGGAGATCGTGCCGTCGTCGGCGACCTTTCGGATGCGGTGGCTCCAGCACTCCACGATGTAGAGGTTGCCCGCGCGGTCCAGTGCCAGGCCGGTCGGACCGCTCAGTTGTGCGGAGGTGGCGGGTCCTCCGTCACCGGAGTGCCCGTCCTGCCCGGTGCCGGCCACCGTGGAGATCCTGTGGTCGGTGGAGACCTTGCGCACCCGGTGGTTGCGGAGTTCGGCGATGTACAGGTTGCCGGCGTCGTCGAGCGCCACCCCGTGTGGGTCGCTCAGCCGGGCGGATGTGGCGGGACCGCCGTCGCTGGAGTATCCGCCCCTGCCGGTGCCCGCCACGGTGGAGATCCTGTGGTCGGTGGAGACCTTGCGCACCTTGTGGCCGCCGCGGCAGGCGATGTACAGCTCGCCCGCCCCGAGCGCCAGACCCACGGGGCTGTTGAGTCGAGCAGAGGTGGCGGAGCCCTCGTCTCCGCTGTGACCGGCCTGCCCGGTGCCGGCCACCGTGGAGATCCTCCCGTCGGTGGAGACCTTGCGCACCCGGTGACCTCTGTACTCGGCGATGTAGAGGTTGCCCGCGTCATCCGATTCGAGCCCGGAAGGGCTGTTCAGTCGAGCCGACGTGGCATGGCCGCCGTCGCCGGTCGATCCGGCCATACCGGTACCGGCGACCGTGAAGATCGTTCCGTCGGTCGCGATCTTCCGCACCCGGTGGTTCTCGGAGTCACACAGGTACAGGCATCCTTTCTCGCCCCGCACCATGTAGCTCGGGCGGTACAACTTCGCGGAGGTCGCGGGTCCTTGATCACCGGAGAAACCCGATGCTCCCGTGCCCGCGAACGTGGAGATGGTCTGCGGAACAACGTCTGCGGAGCGTTCGAGGACAGTCATCGTCTTCAGCCTTCCGTCTTCCGTGCCTGGCGTGGCGGTGAGCCGCCGGCCGAAAGCCGGGATCGATCCGCGGATGCCCTGTGGCGAGCGGGCGACGGCGGGGCCGACGACGGGTTCGGACTGGACGCTCGGCGGCGGGGCGTGGCCGGGCGCCGGGCGAATGGGGAGGACGGCGCGGGCTTGCCGGCCGACGTCCTCCGCCACGCCCCATACTTCCGGGGAGCGCGCCGGCGCACCCTCCCGACTGCTCCATACGGGTGAACACGGGGTCGACCGGGTTTTGTGTTCGTCAGGCGGTCGTGGACCGCTGTCCGCGTCGGACGAGCGCCATCGGGCGTCGCTGGACCACCTGGCCGATGGCCCGGTCGTGATCGACGTGCACGACCTGCCGCGGTCCACGGGTGCCGCGCGTTCGGTGCGGGTCGGGCCCGACGAGGGTCGGGTGCTCGGGGGACGTCTCCCGGGGGCCTGTGCGCGTCGTGTTCGCGTTCGTACTCGCGCCACGTACCCCGCCTCGCTCCTCGCGAAGACCGCCGTGCGGGGTGCGGGGCGGTTCGTCAGCGCACCGATGATGTCGAACTCCCCTCCCGACAAGGAGCGTTCGGGAACGGGGCGTCTTCGGACCAGGCCGAAGAAGGTGGCCGAGAGCGCGAGCGATCCCATGGACGAGCCGTGGGGACGTGCGCCGGACTTTGTCTGGGAGATCGCCGACGCCGACCCGTTTGCCGCCGGTCTCCTGCCCGTGCACCCTGCGGGCACCGACCGACGAACCCTGCTCCGGCCCCGACGCCAACGCCCGGCGCGACTGCGAGGCGAACCGATTTCGCCGCGCCGTTCACCGTCGCGGACGGCCGAAGCGAAGTCCTCGTCGGCGCCGGCCAGGACCGTCGTCGCGGCGATCACTTCTCCCCGCACCCGACCACGAAGAAGGGCAGCCGCGTCGGCGACTGGGCCGCGCGTACTTCACCTCGACGGCATCGACCACGCCGCCCACAAAGAGCAGGGCAGCATGATCCGCCACTCGTCAGGGCAGGCGGGCGTGTTCGGCTCGGGTGGCAGCGATTCGCGTACGCGCGAGCGCACGGGCTCGCTTGGTGTCGTCGCCGGTGAGTCGGGCGAGGATCGTTGCGAGCGGCCTGATCCGGCCCCAGCCGCCCCAGTGGCCCTCGGGGATCTCGGTGGGGAATACCCAGATCCGGCCGGCGTCGCGCGGCCAGGCGCCGTTCTCCGCGTCGAGGATTGCCTCGGTGACCTCGGCGATGACGCTCGCACGCTTGTGCTCGTCGAGCTGGCCCTCGGGGACGGAGGGGACGACCTTGTAGCGAGGTGCGTCCGCGGGTTCTCCGCCGACGTAGACGCCGGCCGGTCGGTGCAGCCAGAGCCAGGAGACGGAACGGCTCACCGGGTCGGCGGGGTCGAATCCCTCGTTGCGGACGAGGATCTCGGTGATGCGCTTCAGCAGGGCCGCCTCGGCGTCCGGCTGGAGCGCGCCGTCGGGAATGTACACGTCGAGCATGGGCATGGCTGCTCTCCTTGATGAGTTTAGTTTTTGAACTCAGGCCGGAGCCTACGAGAGCTGAGTAAGACTTGTAAACCCAGATGGGTACACTCGTCACATGGAGACGCGGCGAATCGACCCGATGAACTGCTCGGTGGCGCGTGCCCTCTCGGTGGTGGGCGAGCGTTGGTCCCTGCTGATCGTTCGTGAAGCGCTGGACGGCGCGCGCCGGTTCGGCGAGTTCCACTCCCGCCTCGGGATCGCCCGAAATCTCCTGGCGACTCGGCTCGAGACCTTGGTGATCGCGGGAGTGATGCGCCGCGTGCCCTATCAGGAGCCCGGGGATCGACAGCGCTTCGCCTACGAACTCACCGAGCAGGGCCGGGCGTTGCGTCCCACGCTCGTGGCGCTCCTGGAATGGGGCGACACGTACCTCGCCGACCCGCAGGGTCCGTCGGTCATCGTCCGGCACCGGCCCCTCGACGATGAAAACTCCTGCGACGAGCCGGTCGAGATCGTCCTCCAGTGCGCTGCGGGGCACAGCCACCTCGCCCCGGAAGACGTCTGCCGCACGCCCGGGCCGGGCGCGCGCTTCGTGGAAAGCTCCTGAGATCCCAGGATCGTTCTGTCCCGGAACACGCCGACACCGGCCCCACCGGGATGTCGGGCGGGACGGTGTCCGCAGCCAAACGCGTAGGCCGCGTCCGGTTCGACGACCTCCCCGTGCGTTCGAGGGGGCTGCGGGTCAGCGGGGACGAGTTCGTCGTGGCGTAGGGGCCCCGACGTTGTTCGCCGTCGCCCGGCGCCGACGAACCGGCACTTCTTCGGGAGAGTTTTCCGAGATGTTGTGCTGTCGGTATGTCCGGCTGACTCGTGCCGGCCCGGTGATCGAGCTGTCCGCCTCCGCGCTCGGGCAGCTGCCGGTGAGCGTCGAGCGGGACTTGACCGACTTCGTTGCGCGGCGGCCGGCCGGGCATCCCACCACCTGCCCGACCACGCCATGCCTGTGGTGGCCGCCCTCCCCCGCCTGCTCGATCTGCCGTCGCCGACCGGGCCGCGGCAACGGTGGAGCCAGAAGCCGGTTCCGCCGACCGGGCGAGTGGGCGGATGGCACGCACAGGCCCGCCGTGAGCACGTTCACGTGTTCCTGGCTCGCGGCGGGCCCGCTCCGCGTCGGCGCGCCTCGACGGTTCCCGGCCCGCGGCCACGGACGCGCCCGCCGGGTTCGGTCACGGGGTCGGATCCACGGCGTGCAGGACCGCTCGGTCCCCGTCGCCGGTGAGCAGGATCGCGCGGCCGGCGCTGATGCCCCAGGGCACGGCGGCCCGGTCCGGCATCGTGACGACGCCGGCCGACGACACCGCGACGGGGCGGAGGTCGCGCGTGCCGTACACCCGGTCGCCGGCGACGGAGCGGGCGACGACGCCCGGCGTGACCGATGCACGTCCCTGGGCGAGATCGACGACGACCGGTCCCAACGCGGCAAGGGGACTGCCGTCCGCGTGGATCCAGGCGCCCGACAGGGATCCGGCGGGGGCGTCGGCGCCGACGAGTACCCGGCCGGAGGAGGAGTCGTGCACGGCGAGTGTCTCGCTGCCGTCCGCGGGGCCGGACCACACGGCGGCGACCACTCCGTGCCCGGCGCCGGCCACGCGCAGCATGCGCGCGCCGGGGCGCGGTGGCAGCGGAGCCACCACGTGTGTCCGTCCGTCGAAGCCGACCAACTCCCAGGGTCCGACGGCGCGTCCCGCGAGCACGTGCGCCGTATCGGCGGCCATCGCCACGGTTCCGGGAGACAACCGGACCGGAACGAGGGCATCGCCGCGCAGCACGGCGGCCGATCCATCGGGCCCGGTCACCAGGGGGAGAGCACCGGCGTAGCTGACGCGGGCGCCGGGCGCGAACTCGACGGTGGTGGGCGGACGCGACGATTGGGGAGCGCGCAGTGGGGACCACACCAGGAGCCGCCCCTCGGTCTCGGCGACGAGGGCCGGCGCGGTCGGGTCACCGGTCGCGTGCAGCGCGACGTTGCCCGCCGGCAGCGGCTCGCCGACCTGAACGACCGCGCCGTCGTGCGGATCGAGCAGCGCGACTCGACGGTCCGGTGTGAGGATGGCGAGCACACCCCCGAGCGTCGCCACGCTCGGCCGACCGGCTCCCGGCGGTGCGATCGACCGCGACCACGCGGACGTCTGTCGCCAGCCGGCCGGAGCGGCGACCGCGGCGGGTTCGGCACGCGAGGTCGTGCTCGTCCGGGATTCGGCGGACTCGTCGTCCGGCCAGACGAGAAACGCGACGACCGTGACCGCCGCGGCGACCGCGAGGCCGACCGCGGCCGGCGCTACGCGGCGGCCGGAACGCGGGGCCCGCCGCCGAGCGCGATCCGGTCGCGCGGGCACGGGCGCGGGTGGGCCCTCGGCCGGCCGCGGGGCGGATCCGGGTAGGTCCGCCATCCCGTGTGGGTCGCGCTCGTGCCCGCCGTGCTCGTCGCCCGTGTGCTCGTCGCCGGTGTGCTCGTCCCCGGTGTGCTCGTCGGGCGCCTGCCCGTGTGCGTCGTCCTCGTCGACACCGGCCCACCACTCGCGGAAGGCACCGTCGTGGTCGTCGGTCGGTGCCGCGTCCTCCTCGCTCGACGGGCTGGGTGTCTCCTCGTCGGGGACGTCCGGGTCGGGATCGGGATGGGGCTCGGCCAAGAACGTGAGCGTCCCGTCCGGGTCGATGAGCAGGGGATAGCGGGTGCCGTCCGGATCGATGTCGATCGCGCGGACGGGCCGGTCGAGGAGGGACGCCGTGAAGCGGACCTCGTCGATGGCGGCGTGACGGGCTTCCGCCCCCTCGGGGACGTAGACCGGCGTGCCGTCCACGGTCGCGACCCCGTCCTCGGGGTACTCGATGACGAACAGGGGGGTGGCCGGGACGGCGGAGGTGTGGTTGGTCAACGGTTCTCCCGAGGTCTCGGACGGTTCGGGTGCCGCGCTCGGACGATTCGGGTGGGCGCGGACGTGGTCGGCGACAGGCCCATGAGGCCCGGCGGTTCGGACCGATCCGCGGCCTCGTGGCGGGGCGTGGAGCGCGACCCGGCAACAGGATGACCCTCTCGGCCGCGGCCGGTTCCTCGCTGTCGTTCGATCGGGTGATTCCGGCACCCGGCTTCCGCACCGGCACGTGGCACGCGCCGGTCGCGACATCGGTTCAACGAGCGACCCACGCCCCGGCAACGGATCAGTCGGCGAATTGCGGCGCCGAGGCCACCGGAGAGTTGGCAGACCTGCCCGGGGCGGGGTCACCGAAGCCGACATGCCCGGCACCGAAGGACGCCCCGACCCGAGCATCCCGAACTCGTGAACCACGCGCCGTGAGGCGCAACTCGCGCCGCGGGCCGGCACAACACCCGAGTAACCCTTCGGGCACGCGGACGTTAGCCCCGACAGGACAGACCTCGTGTTTTCGGAGGAACGTGTGCGCATCACTCGCCCGGCCGCCGCGGCGGCCCTCGTGCTCCTGCTCGTGACCGCCTGCGACAGCACACCGGCCACCGCCCCCACCCGGGCCCTCGATCCCGCCCTGGCCGCCAACGGCGCGCCGCTTCCCGACGCCGGCGCCGGCTCGTCGGGCGCCGGGCCGTCCTCGACGACCCCGCTCGGCGCGGCCGACCCGGCGACACCCGCGACCCCGGCGGGTACCGTACCGCCCGACCCGCAGAGGGCGAACCCACCCGCCGACACCCGATCGGCCCCATCCTCCCCGTCCTCGCGTGGATCCGGCGCATCGGACCGGGCCGACCATTCCTCCGCGTCCGGTACATCGGCCCGACGCGGTCAACCCGAGCGCGACACCTCCAAGACGGGCGCCGTCAACCCCTGGGCGGCCTGTGACTTCGGGTTTCGGTTCAGCGGCCGGAGCGACGACACCCCCGAAGCCCGCGTCTGCCGCTCCGCCCACGGCTGAACAGCCGAACTCGCATCGCGCCGAGCTGCCGGCGACCTGCCCGGCCCCGGAACCGCGCACCATACTGCCGGTCGTTGGACGGTCGCCCGACCGCGGTCGCCGCCGCCGAGTACGACGCGGTACGCGTATGGAACCTGGCCACGGGCGAGCAGGCCGGCCCGGCCCTGGACGGCCCCATCGACGGGATCCGGGGCCGTCGCCGCGGCCGAAGTGGACGGTCGCGCGATCGCGATCACCCGCGGTGACGACGCGGCGGTGCTCTTGTGGGACCTGGCCACCGGGGCACAGGCGCGGCACCGGGGTGCGGTCGGCGGGGGTGGTGGCCGTCGCGACAACGGACGTCCCTGCGCGCTGGGGGCGTTCGCACGCCGCGACCGGCCACGCCGACAGGACCCGTCGCCTGTGGGATCTCTCCACCGGCGGCACATCGGCCCTCCCCCGGCGTTCGTTCCTGTCGACGCCCTATGCGTTGACGCTGAGCGCGGACGGGCGGCTCACGGTCGGCTGCGGCGGTGAACTCGCAGCCCTGCCCGACCTGTAGGTCGCTGCCGCATCGGACCGCGGGACGAAGTACTGCGCAGGATCGACGATCTGCGGCGGGGGTGTCCGGGCGCCCACTCGTCTTCGTCCGCCGTGCCGGTATGGGGCGGCAGCGGTTCCCGAAGCGCGGGTGAACCACTCGCCGGCCGTGCCGCCACCGCCTGCGGCCCACACGTCGAAGGCGGCTTCGTCGTCGCCCACGCCCGGGCGTGCCACCACCCACCCGCCGCGGGGACCGGTGTCGCCTGCTCGCCCTGGTCCTCGCCCCGGGCCGATGAGAAGCCATGTGTTCCGTGCACCCCCTCCCGCCCGCGTGGATCGCGCCTGCCCGGCCCCGGGGTGGGGCACGCTCCCGCTCCCGTGGACGTCGCCGTGGGTGTCGTGCCGGTGGTCGAACGCGGCGTACCACTCGACGGTCCGGGCGCTCGAAGCCGCGGAACACCGATCAGGCTGACCCTGGTTGTAGCGCGACGATCGATATTCGGCAGGATTGCGCCATGACATCGCCATCTTTGAGCCAAGGCGCCAACCTGCCTGTCGAGTCCACGCAGGTTCGCGCGGAGCTGTCGTGGTCCGCGCGGGCCGGCGTGCCGGACGTCGACGCGTCGGCGCTGCTGCTCACCGACGTCGGACACGTGCGCGGGGACGCCGACTTCGTCTTCTACAACCAGGCGCGGCACCCGTCCGGCGCGGTGGCGCACCTGGGCAGGGACGTGGACGCCGACGGTGTCGTCGATGCGATCGCCGTGGATCTCGCGCTCGTGGAAGAGGCGGTACACCGGGTCCTGCTGTGCGCGTCGGCCGACGGCGGCACCTTCGGCCAGGTCCCCGACCTGTCCCTGCGGGTGCTGGACGCGGCGACGGCGGCCGAGATCGCCCGCTTCGACATGACCGCCGGGATCGAGACCGCCTTCGTCGGCGGCGAGTTGTACCGACATCGAGGTCGGTGGAAGTTCCGCGCCGTCGGACAGGGGTACGCCTCCGGACTGGCCGGGTTGGCCGCGGATTTCGGCATCGCGGTGCACGACGAACCGGCGGCGGACCCGATCACCGCACAGCCGGTTGCGACGCCGCCGGCCACCGCGCCCGCCGTCGTGCCGGTCGGGGAAGGCGAGGAGGCGCTGCCCGCGGAGATGCGCGAACGTCTTTCCCTGCGCAAGGAGCAGGTGGCCGTGAGCCTGCGGAAGCAGGGCGCGGACGGGATCGCCGCGCGGGTGATCCTGGTCATGGACTCGTCCGGTTCCATGGATCGGCTCTATTCGCGAGGTGTCGTCGCCGACGTGGTGGAGCGTATGGCGGCCGTGGCGGCGAAGCTCGAGGACGACGGTGTGATGCAGGCATGGACGTTCGCCTCGCACCCGGCGCGCCTGCCGGACCTTCGCGTGGGTGACATGCCCGAATGGCTGCGGCTGCATGTACGTCCGGGCATGGACGAGCCCGAACACGGGCTGTTGCCGAGCCAGGTCGACATGACGGCGGTCGGCTTCGGCAACGAAGAGCACAAGGTGATCGCCGAGGTCCGCGCCTATCTGCGGGACAATCCCTCGGCGGTCCCCACGTTGGTGCTGTTCTTCTCCGACGGCGGCGTCTACTGCGACGACCAGATCAAGCGTGAACTCAAGGCCGCGTCCAAGGAACCGGCGTTCTGGCAGTTCGTGGGGCTCGGCGACGCGGACTACGGCATCCTGAGGCGCCTCGACACGATGCGCGGGCGCCGGGTCGACAACGTCGGCTTCTTCGCCGTGGACGACATCGGCGAAGTCCCCGACCAGGAGCTGTACGACCGACTGCTTTCCGAGTTCCCGAAGTGGATCACCGCGGCGCGGCGCAAGAACGTGCTCTGAGCGGCTGCCGAGCCACAACGGCCCAAGCGACCGGCGGACTCGTGGATTGCGGCTGTGACTTCGTGGTGTGGGACGGCGCCACCCGCTCGACGACCGCCCGGCGTGCCCGGGGCCACGACGATCTCCACGATCGTTGCCCGAAGTCGGCCTCACGGTGGGGTCGTTGCTGGTTCGGCAAGGCGGGCGAGATGATCGGACTGCCCATCGCCGTCCGTGACATCCAGGGTCGGAGACGTCATGCGGGAGCGCGATGTGCGGTCGGTCGGGCCGATCCCGGTCGTGGCCGCCCCTCCTCCGCCGTGGCGCCGGTCGTGCGAGCTCGGCGCCGTGACCGGCGCCCCCCGGCGTCCTCGTGCCCGGCGCACCCGGTCGCTGCGAGCAACACACCTGCCGGGAGGCCGCGTTCGCGACCTCGTGCACACCCCCGGGCGATGATCCGGGCAACCCTGTCGCCGGACGGCCGCGGTCACGAACCCGTCGCCTGAGGCGACGAACGGACGGCGATGCCACGACGCCCGGCCGGCCGTCGCCTCGTACTCGTCGGACGCGGCGGGGAGCGTCATTCCAAGCAGGCGATATTCGGAGGGCTTCGGCGTCGGCGAGCCGTAGGGTTGGCGCGCCGAGACAGCCTGGTGGCAGGGGACAAGCGTGCGGTCCAAGGAACGCGTTGGGTGGGAGCAGGACTTCCCAGTCCGGTATCTCCTGGTTCAGGGGGATATCGGCGATGAGCAGGATGGTGTGCTGTGGGGGCGGTGCGCGGAGGTCGAGGGCCTGTTCGTGGACGCGCCTCCGTTGCCGCGTGAGGTCCTGACGCTGCGCGGGTGCCCGCGCGAGAGCCTGCTGGTCCGGGCCGTGGCGGCCGGCGCCGCACCGGTGCGGCTGCTGGGGGACGGAAACTCTCGATCGAGCCCGTGGATCCCT
Source organism: Embleya sp. NPDC059237 (assembly GCF_042754105.1). NCBI lineage: Bacteria > Bacillati > Actinomycetota > Actinomycetes > Kitasatosporales > Streptomycetaceae > Embleya > Embleya sp. NPDC059237. Next base: position 282,681 of record NZ_JBHZAE010000013.1, read on the forward strand.
CGAACGACGGGCCGGCCCACTTCTGGGACCTGCAGGACACGGCCGTGCTGGCCCAGTGGCCCACGCCGGGCGATCCCGGGCGCGTGGACATCGTCGTGGGCACCGGCGTCAGGAGGGAGGACGACTTCCGGGGCGGCAGGCGGCTGCCTTCGAATCCGCGGTTCGACCTGTGGTTCCCCTCGATTCGGGGGGACGGCCCCTCAGGCGGATGCCGTTCCATCGACGGCCTGTTCACCCCGCGCCCGCCGCGACCCACCCAGCCCGTGCACCTGATCGGCTGCGAACCCGCCGAACCGCTGCCGGCCCTGCTGCGCCGTCTCGTTCCGCAGAAGGGCGACCCGATCACGCTCCGGTGCCTCGATCGCGACGGTCGGACGATGACCGAGTACCGCCTCGCCCCGGACACCGTCGAGGCACGCCCATCCGTCCTGGGCGGAGCCCTGATCGACGTCACCGTCACCGACCCCGGTGACGACCGCCCCACCCGCGCCGCTCGCGCAGTCTGGGAAATCTGGTCCGACGGTGTTCCCACGCGGCCCAACCAGTGGGCACGGTTCGACGCCGAGGGCCGATCCGAGTGGCTGGACCTCACCCGCGTCGGCCCGCACGGGCCGCAGGCCCTCTCCGGCGGGACGTACCACCTGGACGGACAGCACGTCACCGACAGGGCCGGCCTACTCCTGGCGCTCGGCGAAGCCCTTCTCGGCCCCGGCGCCAATTACGGGACATGCCTTGATTCGGTAGTGGACTGCCTGTGCGGCGGACCCTGCGTCGTCCCCCCGTTCACCCTCGTGTGGCACCACGCCGACATCGCCCGCCGCGCCCTCGCCGGCCACATCCTGCACCACTGCGGCGGCCTGTCCTACTTCGAGGAGACCGTGAACCTCCTGCGCGAGTACGGCGTCACCGTCGTACTCCGGTGATGGCGCCCGACCAGGAGAACGAACGAAGTGGGCAACGGCCCGTCCGTCAGGGCCCCGCACACCCAACTGCCACGGTTGCACCCGATGCAACATCGTGGCGTTGCATTTCCCATCAGCCCAGGCCGGACACCCCGCCGCCACCTGAACGAAGGACGCGATCAGCCCCATCCGACCAAGTCAAAGCCGTGCCGGCCCCGTGCGGAGTCGATGCGTCAGACGCAACTCCGCCTACTTTTCGGATGGACGTGTCCAACGCAGTCCGGTGTCGCGGGCGTAGCAGGCAATGGTGTGCCCACCCGCGGCCCATTGCTGCGGGTCGGGGCGACGCATCTTCGTCTTCGTCCGATCGATTGGTTCCGTCGGCTCGCGGAGGATTCGCGTGAGCCCCGAGGACGCCGTCATGACCCCGTCCGACCAGCAACGCCTGGAACGACTCGGCACCCCGATGGCCACGTTCGCGCACCGCATCAACCGCACCGTGTCCGACTGGGCCCGCGACGTCACCGGACTGGCCAGGCGCGTCAGGGCCGGCTCGGGCGCGGCCAGGCGGGTCCGGGGCCGGGCTGGGTTCCTTCGCGCTGCTCGACGAGGAGGGTGTTGAGTGCGGCGCGCAGAATTGCCGTGTCGACGTCGAGCAGAATCGGCAGCTTCACGGGTGGCAGCGGGCCGGCGGCGCCGGCGCGTTCGACCAGCACGTAGCTTTGCGGTGCCCGCCCCGCGGCGATCCCGGTCCGGAACTCGGCCACGTCCTCCCACGCCACGACGCGCCGCCCGCGGACGGCAATGCCGTCCGCGTCGACCCGCAGCCGCACACGCGGCACGACCAGCCAGACGATCCACACGACGACGGGCACCAGCAGCACCGCCACCACCGGGACGAGCACCTTCGGCATGTCGGGATTCGGACTCGCGAACGACCCCGCCATCGCCGCGAGCAACGGCACCGTACAGCCGACAATGGCCGCCAGGGCCTTTGTGGATGTCCGCGCTTCGAACGCGCCGTCGCGCCGAACGCCGTCGACGACACGACGCATTGCTTGCCATTCGTCCAGCGGGCTGCGCTCCATGTGTCCACGCTAGCGGCACCCTCGGCCCTCCCCCCGTCCGTCGAGGCCTGGCGCGGGAAACGGCTCGCGACGTTGCAGACCGCGCTGTTGAAGACCGCGCGAGAACAAGCTGCGCACCGTCATCACGTTCCACCATCGCGTCGCCGAGGCCAAGGAGTTCACCCTCGGACCGCCCGACGTCGGCCGGCGGCTGCGGGGCGAACTCCCGAACCGGACATCCACGTACGTGCGGGCCGAGTCGAGTGACTGCACGGCGAGCATTCCGTCGAGCACCGGCGACGCGTCCTGGGCCGGTTCGCCGAACCGGGGGTCCCGGGCGATCTGTCCGTGGTAGTGAACGTGCGGATCCTCGGGGAGGGCATCGATTGTCCGGCCGTCGATGCCGTGGCCATTTTCGACGAAATGTCAAGCATCGTCAGCATTACCCAGGCCGTGGGCAGAGCCCTACGGCAGAAACCGGGACAGGGCAAGGTCGCCGGGATCGTCGTCCCCGTCTTCCTCGACGACGCACCCGACGACGACACGGACAGCACGGCCGACAGCGGCGCAGCGGCAGGCGGCGTGGGGGTCGCCGAGGACGTGGACTGGGCTCTGGAAGGATGCGGGCGGGCACGGGATGGAGACCCGGAACCGGGTACTGCGTTCACCACCCCGAGTGGCGCAGGTTGCCGATTCGCGCGGTGGCGGCCCTCCCCCGCAGTTCGCGTCCGCGACGCGCTCGCACGGGGTGGCGAAGGCGCAACAGTCGCTATCAGGAATCGAAGTAGGCCCTCGCGACGGCGTAGGTGTCCTCGTAGAGGTGGTAGCGGGTGATCCGGCCGTCCCGGACCGTGGTGTGCAGGGCGAACGCGGTATCGATGTCCCGGCCGGTCTTCTTGACCTCGGAGACCATGTGCCCGACGAGAATCACGTCGTCGCCCTCCGCGATCACCTGGTGCAGGTCGAACTCCTTGGGCTGTACGTGGGTTTGGAGCAACTCGAAGAACGTCCGCATGCCGTCTGCCGAGTCGACTGCCGGTACCCACGGAATGCCCGGCGGGTGCGGGATCGAAAACGACACCGAATCGGCGAACAACGCCGCCGCCTCGGCGCTCCTCCCCTCTGCGAGCAGGGGAAACAGTCGTTGCACAGTCTGCGCCGGTGATTCTGCGGTCATGCGTCGCGACCCTACCGCCACGACGGGATACGAGCGATCGCAACGTGGGGTGGAAACCCGGTCCCGAATCGAGCTGCGAACGAGCGGAAGCGCCGAATTCGGCTTCGTACCGCCGACGTGCCCGCGTGCGGCACCCAAGCGCACCGTGCCCCAAGGACTTCTATGCGGCAAGCCACTGCGAGGCATTGTCGCCCAACCCTCGGGGACCGGCCCGACCGCCGTTTCATCCCGCGTCGCGGTTGGTGTCGGTGGGCGAGCAAACCCATGCGGGTGGGCGGGACGGTCAGGCGTCCGCGGTTGTTCGTGCCGGTCTTGCTCATCATCGTGGCCGGGTGGGACTTCACCGTCGTCACGCCCATGTACGGGCGGTCGGCGATCTCGCGGTTGGAGAGGCCGTGGCCCACCAGGGTGAGCACCTCGATCTCGCGTTTGGTCAGCCACCTCCCCTCGGCCGGCTCTCGCGCATCCTGCGGGTCGTGCGGGTTCGACGTGGGCTCGGCGGCGACGGCCCGGGCGAACACACGGCGCAACTACGAGTGGCGGGGTGGGTGTTCGTCGTCAGGGGGCGTACAGGTCGGCGATCAGCGGGGCCAGATCGGTGTTGATTCCTCGAACCAGGGCGTCGATCGCCTCGCGGGCCCGGCTGTACACACCGGGATCCTCTTTTCGGGGGAGCCTCGGCAGTTCCCAGCCGCCCGCGGGGACGACGACGGTCGCGGTCGCCACCACCACCGGGCTCTTGCGGCTCGGTTCGCCGACCGCCCGATATGGCCCGGCTCCGGCGTCGTGCACGTCGACGGCCCAGTCTCCGGCGCGGGGCCTGCGGGCCAGCGCCTGGTGACGGATCGGCAGCACGGCCACGGCGATCGGTCCGCCCTCCTCGTAGTCGACCTCGATGCGGATCTGCGCGATATCGGGGCGGAGCCTGACGTACCCCGGCTCCATGATCGGCTCGGTCGCCACGCGCCATGCCCAGGCGACGAACTCGCCCACGTCGTCGACCGTGTCGTCCAACTCGGGCAGGTTACTCCGCAGGTACGCGTCGTACCCGAATCCGTCGGCGGTCCGGACGCGGTCGTCCTCCGCGTCGATGCGCACGATCGTGTGGTCGTTCCACTCGTGGCTCGTCGTCACTTGCTTCCCTTTCCATCGGATGGGCTGTTTCCGCCTCGGCAGGGTGTGGTGCGGGGCGGATCGTCCGCCGACTCTCGTCGCAAGGCGCCAAGTGTGGTGGAACGGTGCGACGAGGAAAAGGAGTTCGGGCGCACAGTCGATTCTTGGCAAAACGTTCGCCGGGGTCGCCGCCGTCTTCCTCACCATCGCGTCCGTGACGCCGGCTTGCCGGAGGTCGGGTCGAACGCGACGACGCCCGGTCCGCCGACGCGGGTGTCGAGGTCCTTCGCGGTTACCGCGTACAGCGTGTCCCCCACGACCTGGAACGGCGTCACCTTGTGGTCGTGGAGAGTCCGCGCACCCAGGGAATCGACCGGTCCCTGCGGGCTTGCGAGGGAGAAGGCGCCGATCCGGGTGCCATCGCGGTCGAAGCGGACGATCTGCGGCGCGAAGTCGTCCCGAGGGCCTGCGGGAAGAGCAGCGTCAGCGGATGCAGGGTCACGATCTCCGCGTCGGTGTCCTCCGACGGGCCGTCGACGGGCGTCGGCTGCGCGCCGATCTGCCGACCGGCCGCATCGAGCGTGAAGAGTTCCGGACCGTGCCTGGAACCCCGCTGGTTCGAGTCGCTGACAACCGCGACCAGGTCGGGCCCGGTCTTCATCGCGGTGTTGTCGACCGGCGCGATCAGCACCCGCGCTGCGAAATGCCGCCGCTGGAATGTGCATTGGTCTTACAGCGGGAGTCCCCGACGCTGTCCCCCTGGGAGCCTCGCCAACGCCGACGGCGCCACGCGACACGCCGCCGGTGAGTTGGGTGCGTCGGCGCAACGAGCGGCGGGTGATCCATTGACGGCTGGAACGGAGCACGACACGCCGGGCCCGGCAATGTCCGATCGATGCGTGTCGGCACTTTTCGTTGGTATCGGGCCGCGTCGTGGACCCGGTGAGATGGTTCGTGTTGTTGCACCCGGTGGCCGCCGACGTGGCCCCGGTTCCTTAAACAGGCGGGGGCACCCGCATGTCCGCCCCGCATGGGCGGACATGCGGACGAAGCCGGGGTTTGCCCCGGGATTCGATTCGCCCGCGCGATTCGGGGCTGTACGGCGCCCCGCGACGGGTTGCCGTCGGGCCCTGCGCAGGACGAGCGTTCGGTCAGCAGACCACGGTTCGTCCGTACTGTCCGCCGAGGGTGTGCACGTACTGGCTGTGCTTGTTCTTGATGGTGTAGCAGGAGGTGTCCCGCCAGTGCTTGACGATGACTTTGACCCGCATCGTCTTGCCGCAGGAGTTGTAGAGGTAGCCGGAAATACCACCGTCGGGAATGTTGGTGACGTCGCTGCGATCGATGCAGGCGGGCGCGGTTCCGCCGGAGGCGGCCTGTGCCGGCGTCGTGCCGACGAGGCCGGCCAGGACCGTCGTTGCGGCAATCAGAAGTGCACCCGTTCCCGTGGTTGTGCGTGATCGGAACGCCATGGCGTTCTGCTCTCACCCTGCCCGTGCGATGTCGCCGGGGTGGCCCTGCGGGACGACGCCGACGCGCCCCTGCGGCGCGCCGAAGGGCCGCACACGGCGCGTTCACATTCGACGGGCAGCCATGGTCACGGCGCTGTGGCGACGGTGCTCGCCGACGCATGTGAATGACGGCACGGCAGGTTCGGCGGATGCGCCTGGCGCCGCCCCGCCGTCACCTTTGACGAGTGGCCGTCGACCCGCCGGCCAGGGCGCGGACCGACTCGTCGCTACTCGTCAATCGTCGTGGCGTAGGGAGGCCACCGCGCCGAGGAGGACTCGGGGAGTCAGGAGGAAGGCCGGGTGGCGGACCATGGTGAGTACGTTCAGGAAGGCGGCTTGGGCGTTGCGGTCGCGGGTGCCGGCGGCGAGGACCAGGTCCAGGTAGCGGCCGAGTATGCGGTGGTGGGCGCGGAGTTGTCCCTGGGTGTCGGGGAAGCGCAGGTCGGCGGTGGTCGCGAGGAGCCAGGGTGGGGTGTGCAGGGCGTTGAGCCTGCGGTGGTACCGGCCGGCGAGTGAGTGTCGGGGGGCGCCGGGGCCGGTCAGGCAGGCGCGCAGTGTCGTCGCGTCGAGTGCCGCCACGGTGATTCCTTGGGCGTAGATGGGGTCGAACGCGCATGCGGAGTCGCCGATGACGAGCAGGTTGTCGGGCAGGTGGGTCGCCCGGTGCAGGAAACGGCGTCGATTCGCGGTGGAGTTGCTGCGTATCACGGGGGTCAGGGGTGCGGAGTCGGTGAGGACGTCGGCGATGAGTGGGGTGGCGAGGGTGCGGGCGAAGGGGAGGAATTCGGTGTCCGACGAGGTGGGGCGGTCGGCTCCGATGCCGGTGAGGGTGGCGATCCATCGGTCGTTTTCGAGGGGGGCCAGTACCCCTCCGCGGGTGAGTGTGGGGCCTTGGGGCGGGCTGTAGCAGGCACGCCAGGGTGGCGGGTGGCTTGTGCGGGCGCGGCGGTAGGTACGGGTGGCGTAGCCGACGTGCGCGTTGACTGTCGTTTCCGGGACGGGCGGGCAGCGGAGTTCGGCCAGCCAGCGCGGGAGGGGGGAGCCGCGCCCGGCGGCGTCGACGACCAGTTGTGCGGGGAGGCGGAAGGCGTGGCCGGTGTGGTGTTCGGTGGCCGTGACGCCGGTGACGTGTCGGGATGTGCCGGTAAGGGTGTCGATCCGGTGGCGTTGGAGCAGGTGTACGGAGGGCAGTGCCAGGACGTGTTCTCTGATGACTTCTTCGATCAGGGGTCGGCTTGCGCCGAGGGCCTGGAGGTCGGAGGCGAATCGTCGTCCGTGGCCGTGGCGTGTGGCGATGACGAGGTCCTTGCCCGCGTCGATGCGCTGACCGCCTCGAGCGCACAGCGCGTCGCCGAATCCGGGCAGGAGTTCTTCCATGGCGAGGATGCCTCGGCCGAAGAGGGCGTGGACATGGTGTCCTTGCGGAACGCCGGTGCGTGGTTGGGGTGTTTCGGGGATCCGGTCTCGCTCGAGGATGACGACTTGGGGGTAGTGGTCGGCGAGTACGCGTGCGGCGAGCAGACCGGCGATGCCGGCGCCGATGACGGCGGCACGCTCTTCACAGGGGGGAAGGGCGGGGGTCATGGGTTCTCCGAGAGCCCGCTCCGGTGTGTGGTGGGTGCGGTGCGCAGGCGGGGGCCGGGGATCGGTCGGTGTCGCTCGCGGCCGGGAGGCGGTCGGGTTCGGGCGGGCGTTTTGTACGCGGTCGCGGTGGGCCTTCGGGTAGGAAGAGGCCGAGGAGATGAACGGTGGCCAGCAGACCCCCGAGTGTGGCGATGCCGATGATCGTGAGCGCGGTGCTGCTCGCGTCGGTGCTCCGGGCCACCATGCTGGGCCAGGAGACGGCGGCGAGGTAGGCGATGTATCCGCTGCCCAGTAGGGGCAGGGTGAGAAGCCATGTCCTGCCGTGTACGTGTCGGGACAACAGCGCGACCGTGGCGCCGGTGAGCATCGGCGTGGTCACGATCGCGCACGGCCACACCAGGGGAAGTCCGAAGAGGTCCAGGGGTTGTCGGCCGGTGTAGGAGTACAGGTGGGCTCCGTGGATCATGACGTACTCGCCCGCCGTGTCGATCGTGACGGCGACCGGGAGGATCAGGCGGAATGCGCGCCGCGTCCAGCCTTCTTCGAAGGCCAGGAACGTGGAGTAGCCGATGAAACAGATGTAGGGCGGGAACATGAAGCCCATCCAGATCGCCATGTCGATGCCGAAGGCCCGGTAGAGGATGAGGCCGTTGGCACCGGGGTCTGCCTGCAGGCCGATCAGCATCCTGGCTCCGGAGTCCGCGAGCCACCCCAGAAGGGATGCCGCCAACAGGATCCACAGTTGCGGCCTGTGTTTCGTGCGGTACTCGCGTGCGGCCCACACGATGATCACGACGGTCGAGGCGAGGCCGACAAGGGCCACGGCGAGGTTGCCGACGTTTTGTCGGGTGGTGCCGATCAGGATCTCGCTCGCCAGGTTTACCGCGTCGGTGTCGTGTGGGGGCATCGTGACTCTCCTCGTTCGACGTCGCCTTTTCGGATGGTCGGGGTGCGGGCACGTTTCGGTCGGCCGCCCCCGGCGGGCGCAGAGGCGCGGGCCTTGGTGCGGGTCGAAGCCGTGGGAGTGTTTCGGCGTGCGGTGCCGCCGGATCCGACGGGTGGGTTGTGTGCGGGCGGCGTGGGCGGCCCTTTCCGGGTGGAAGGGGGCTCGGCGTCGGGCATGTTGCTCGTCATGCGGAGCCTTGGGTGGCGGGCGCGGGGGGTGTGGTCTCGTCGAGGCCCAGGTGTGCCAGGAGCCATTCGCACAGGGCGGCCGCGTTGGGTTTGACCCAAATGACGCCGGGTTTCATCTCGGTTTTCAGCGCGTATTGGATGCGTTGTTGGAGTTGGACGGCGCCGAGGGAGTCCAGTCCGAGGATGACCAGGCTGGTGTCGGGACCGATGTGGCGCGTGGTGGCGCCGAGGAGGTCGCGGACGGTGTCGATGATGAAGGCTTCCAGGAGGTTGCGGCGTGCCGACGGGCTTGGGGCGGTCAGGAGTCGGTCGCGTAGCGGCGCGTTGTCGTGCTCGTCGTCCGTGGTCGTGGGTAGTGCGGTGAACAGGGTGGAGGTGCGCAGCGCCGGGTAGGGCGCGATCCACTGGGCGACGTCGAGCGGGGAATAGGCGACCCGGTGGTGGCCGGCGTCGAGGATGCGTTCGAGGGCGTCGATCCCGTCGGTCGGGGTGATGGTGGCGAAGCCGCGTTCGGCCAGGTGTCGGCCGCGGCCGACGTCGCTCCAGGGGCCCCAGTGGATGCCGGTGGCCGGCAGTCCTTGTGTCAGGCGCAGGGTGACGAGGCCGTCCAGGAAGGCGTTTGCGGCGGCGTAGGCGGTCTGGCCGGGCGAGCCGATGAGGGAGGCGACGGAGGAGTAGAGGACGAAGAAGTCGAGTTCCAGGTCCCGGGTGGCTCGGTGCAGTGTCCAGGCACCGTCCGCCTTGCCTCGCCAGACGCGGGCGAGAAGGTCTTGGTCCAGGCGCGCGATGGTGGCGTCCTCGACGACGCCGGCGGCATGCAGTACCCCGCGTAGGGGGAGCCCGTCGGCCTGGGCCGTGGACACCGCCTCGGTGGCGACGGCGGGGTCGGCGATGTCGCCGCGGACGATCCGGATGTCGGTGCCTGCGGCGCGAAGCGTGGCGAGGGCGGCGTGTGTCTGTCGTGTGGGCTCGGAGCGGCCGTTGATCACGATCCGGGCGGCGCGGCGTCTGGCGAGCCATTGCACGGTGAGCAGGCCCAGGCCGCCCAGGCCGCCGGTGACCAGGTATGACGCCCGGGGGTGCACCGGTGAGGCCGGTTCGGTGGTGGAGGGCGTGCCGGTGTCGGGGCCGGGGAGTATGCGGGCGATGTGCCGTCCGTCGGGTCGGAGCGCGATCTCGGTGAGGGGTCGGTGGGTGTCGAGGAGTTCGTCCAGGACCTGTCCGTATGGGGTGTCGGAGGTGAATCGCAGGAAGCTGGGGGCGAGTTCGGGGTGTTCGTAGGCGGCGGCGCGGAGGGCTCCGCGTACGGCTGTCGCGGTGGGGCCGTGGGAGCGGGTGATCACCCACAGTCTGGGTGCGTGGGGTCGGTGGGCCAGGTGATCGATGAGGGCGATGGTGTGTCCGACGAGGTCGTGGGCGGCTTGCGCGGGTCCGGGACGGGCGGTGGGAGCCGCCGGGTCGTTGGGGGCGTCCTCGTCGCCGAGGGCGAGGACGACGGTGTCGGCTCCGTCCGCGGTGGGGTTCGTGAGTGCGGTGGCCAGTGGCCTCAGGTGACAGCCTGCGGTGTGGTTGTCCAGTTCCAGGGCCAGGTGTGCGGGCCAGGTGTCGCCCGCGCCGGCGTCGAGCAGTGTCACCGTGCCGGCTCGCGCGCGGTCGCGGCCCGTCGGTGGGGGCTGGGGCGTCCATTGCAGGTGGGAGAGGCGGTCGGTGAACCGTTTCGCGGGTGGGGTGATGTTGGCGACGTGCAGTCCGCGGATCTCGGCGACCACGGTGCCGTCGGCGGTGGCGAGGCGGGCCGATGCGGTGCAGCCGAGGTCGTCGGCGTGGTGGACGCGGATGGCGGCGAGCCGGGTGTGGGCGGTGTTGCCGTGGACGGTGACCTCGTCGAAGGAGGTGACGACGACGGGGCCCGGGGCGAGCCGATGGTGGGCCAACCAGGCCGAGACTGCGATCTGGACCGCCTGGTCGGCGAGTGCGGGGTGCAGTGACATGGTCCAGGCGGACACCCGCGCGGATTCGTGGGTGTGCATCGCCGCGAGGGCAAGGTCGTGTTCGGGGTGGATCCGGATGCGGTCGATGGCGGTGAATGCCGGGCCGTGGAAAACGTCGTGGCGCTCGCGGAACGTGCGGTGCAGGGCGGAGGGTGCGCTGTCGAGCCAGCCGTTGGGGGCACGTTCGGCCGGGGTGAGCGGCGCGGGCCGCTCGTCGGCCGGCGCCGCGTGCACGGTGCCGCGCGCGTGCACGGTTGTGGTGTGCGACGTGATGGAGACGATTTCGACGAGGGCGGTGTCGCCGTCGCGCAGGAGTCGGCTGGTGACGGTTGGTTCCGGCTCCAGGATCAGTGGCTTGAGCACACTCACGTCGCGGACGGTGACATGGCGGGTGTCGAAGACCCGGGCTGCGGCGGCGAGCATCATTTCGACGGCCGCCGTGCCGGGCAGCACGGGGACGTCGGCGACCCGGTGGTCGGCGAGCCAGGGCAGTCGTCGAGGGCCGACCGGGGTCTGCCACAGATGGCGCCCGGGGTGGTCGGGGTCGTGCACGTGACCGCCCAGGAGGGGGTGTTGGCCGCTTCCGGGCAGGGAGGGGGCGACCAGTTGGTACGGCTGTTCGTCTCCGCCGTGGCGGGTGCGGTGCCAGGTGGTACCGGGCACGTCGACCAGGTGCCCGGCACCGTAGTGCGTACTCCAGTCGATCACGTCGCCGCCGGCGGTGTGTACGGCGGCGAGGTGGGCCAGAAAGGCTTCCTGATCCGGTGTCCCCTGACGCAGGCTGCCGACCGCGACGGTGTCGGGCGCGTCGTCGTGTCGGGCGGTGTCCAGGACGGGCCGGACGGCCAGTGGGTGGGGAGTGCATTCGATGAACAGCCGGTGCCCGTGGGCGAGGGCGGCCGACACAGCGGTCCGGAAGCGCACCGGTTCGCGCTGATTGCGTACCCAGTACGCGCCGTCCAAGGTCACCGGGGCTGTCGGGTCGGGGGTGACGGTGGAGTAGAAGGGAATTCCGGGCCGAGCCTCGGGCAGGTCTGCCAAGGCCGTGTACAAACGCGGGAGGATCGAATCGACCTGTGGGGAGTGCGAGGCCACCTCGACGTCGATGAGCCGGGCCGCCACGCCGTCGCTCGACCACTGCTCGACCAGCGCGGCGACCCCGGCGGCGTCACCCGAGACGACGGTGATCCCGGGTGAGGTGAGCACACCGAGCGTCACGCCGCGCGCACCGGCGGCGTCGATCGCCGCCTGCGCCTGGTCGGCGGGGAGCATGACGGAGGCCATGGCGCCGCCGGTGATGGTGGCCAGGAGCGCGGAGCGGCGGCAGATCACCCTCACGCCGTCCTGCAGGCGGAGTCCGCCGGCGACCACGGCCGCGGCTATCTCACCGAGGGACTGTCCGATGACCGCGGCGGGTTCGATGCCCCACGACCGCCACACGGCCGCAAGCGCGACCTGGACACCGAACAGCACCGGCTGGATCCGCTCGAGGCCGACCAGACGGCCGGGGTGCTCGATCATCTCGCGGAGCGAGAACCCGGCCTCGGCGCCGATCAGCGGCTCCATCCCGTCGATGGCCGCGGCGAACACCGGGTCGACCGCCAGCAGGTCGCGGCACATCCCCGGGCGCTGGGAGCCCTGTCCCGTGAACACGAACACCGGGCCCGCGTGTCCGGGCGGCAGCACCGGCGACCCGGACACGACACCGTCGCATACCCGTCCGCTCGCGAACGCCGCAGCCCGGGACGCGAGTTCACCGCGATCGCGGGCGACGATGCCCAGTCGGCAGTCCCCGTGCGAGCGGCGTACCGCGAGCGTGTGCGCCACATCCTCCAGCGCGGTCGTCACTCCCTCCCGTTGGGCCCACTGCGCCAGACGCGCGGCGGCGGGTGCCAGGGACTGCGGGGAGGAACCCGACAGGACGAACAACCGCACGTCACCGCTGCCGGGGGCTGCGAGCCGTCGCCGCCGTACGGGCACGGGCGCGGACTCCAGGACCACGTGGGCGTTGGTACCGGTCACGCCGTAGGAGCAGACGGTGGCCAGTCGTGTCTCGCCGTCCACCGGCCACGCGGTGAGTTCGGTCGGCACGAACAGCCGTGAATTCTCGTCCCGCGCGATGGCGGGGTTCCACTGCCGGAAGCCGGCGTTGGGCGGGACGGCGCCTTGGCGCAGGGACTCCACCGCCTTGATGGTGCCCGCGATGCCGGACACCGGCTCGGAATGCCCGATGTTCGTCTTGATCGACCCCAGGGCACACCGACCCCGGCCGTGTCCGTAGACCGCGTCGATGGACGTGAACTCGACGGGATCGCCCACCGCGGTGCCGGGGCCGTGGGCCTCCACCAGCCCCACCTCGCCCGGATCGATACCCGCCTTGGCGACCGCCTCGCGGAACAACTGCTGTTGCAACCGCGTGGACGGCGCAGTCAAGCGGGTGGCCTGGCCGTCGTTGTTGACCGCGCTGCCCCGGATGACGGCGAGCACCCGGTCTCCGTCACGCCGTGCGTCGGCCATCCGCTTCAGGACCAAAACACCCGCGCCCTCGCCCCGCACGTAGCCGTCGGCACGGGAGTCGAACGCGTAGCAGCCCCCGCGCCGTGACAACAACAACGGCGCTTCGTAGTAGTGCGTCTCGGGCGAGATCATCAGCAACACCGCCCCGGCCAACGCCGTGTCGCACTCGCCCAGGGTGAGCGCCCCGCACGCGGTGTCCAGGGCGACCAACCCGGAGGAACAGTGGGTACTGACGACCATCACCGGGCCGCGCAAATCCATCGCGAACGCCACTCGGCCCGCCGCGCCGGCGGTGAAGTTCCCGAACAGGTAGGCGCTGTTGGGGGCGTCTTCGACCGGCCGCGCCTCGCGGAAAAGGTTGTCCGGGGCGTACGTGCCCATGTAGACACCGGTCCGCGAGCCGCGGATCGCCTCCATGGGAATCCCGGCGTGCTCCACGGCCTGCCAGGCCACCTCCATCAGCATCCGGAACTGCGGATCGACCCAGCGCTGTTCCATCGGTGCGACCGAGAACGCCTCCGGATCCCACGCCCACACGTCCCCGTCCACGAAACAGCCGCGCCCCGCCCGTTCGGCCAGTTCGGGCGCGTGCAGGGCCGCAAGGCGCGATGCGTCCCACCGGCCGGCCGGCACCGGGCCCACCGTGCGTCGGCCTTGCGCCGCCAAGGCCCACAACCCCGCGGCGCTCTCCACGTGACCGGGGAAACGACAACCGATGCCGATGATCGCGATCGGTTCGGCACTGGAAGCTGACATGGTTGCTCCTGCTCTCCACTCGGCGATCGCCGTGCCGTGGCGTGAGCAACGGACCGGGCGGGGCCCGGTCGTCCCCGGCCTTCCGCTTGCCGGCTTCGTCTCGAGATTTCGTGACGCCTGTGCTATGAGGTCCCGATCCATGCCGGGACGCGCGATACCCTCGGCCTGCCGTCACCGGTCGGGTGGGATCGTCCTCGCGGAAGCCGCGGGCACTTCCTGCCTCTACCGGGTGGCGCGCGGATGTACAGCACCACCACGTTGCCGATGACGAGGCTCGCGCACCGCCAGTAGAAACCCTTCGGCAGGGCGCACGAAAGGGCGCACGAAAAGGCGCACTTGGGGCGCGGACTCCGATCGCTCAGGTGCTTGTGGAAACGGGGTCCTGCCCGGCAGGTCGGAATGGCCGCCCTCTTCCTCGTCCTGGTCACCGGACTCCTCGGCGACGCCGTCGGCGGCCTGACACATGACGCGTCCGCAGATGCCCGCGAACCACGAACATCCCCGCCCCCGGCCGGTTCCGGGTCGGCTGCCCGGATACAGTCGGGCAGGTCTGGGCAAGGACAGCACGGCACCACCTCCGCCGCCGGGCTGTCCGCGGCCACCGTCGCCGGAGTCTCCGCCGCCCGAAGGACGCCGTCGCGCTGTCCGCGGCGCCGGCCGCAGCCAGGTGACTTCCCACCAAGCCGGCCGCACAGGGCGAACAACGCCTTGTGAGCGGCCGAGACGTGGCGGCACCGGGACATGACCTGAGCGGGCGGTACGAACCGGACCGGTCGACCGGGCGGTTCGGGGCCGGCTTCGTCGTTTCCGCGTCGCGGTACAACCGCCCATTCGCTGCCACTCGGACCGGACAGACGGTCCGCGTCGTGGACTTCGGCCTCCGACCCCGCCCCGCCACTACCCGATCGGCACCGGGCCGGCGATCGATGCCGCCGGATCGTGGGTGGGCCCGTCGGGGGGGCTGGTGGGTTGCCCGGGGTTGCGGTGGGGCGGCGGTGGTGGGCGGGGGCGGCGGCTATCCGAACAGGTTCCAAACGACGTTGCTCCTGGCCTCCCTGATCAGCACGTCGAGCGAGGAGCTCTCGAGGTCGCGGGGGCGTTGTTCGTTTCGTTGCTGTGGTGTCTCCGGTGTGGCGACCCAGAACGGGCTTCCGCCGGGTGCGGCGACGATCAGGGCGAAGCGCAGGTCGCCGGCGCACCACAGGACACCGCGACCGTCGGTCATCGCCGACCACACGCTTCGTGGCATCTTTGTCCGAAACGTCGCCGGCGCGCTGCCATCGGGTGCGAGCAGTGACAGTCGTCGCTCGGTGAGCTTTCCTTCGATGTCATCCACGCGGCATGGCCACACCTGCCAGGCTTGGCTGCGTAGCACGACCGCGCCTGTACCGACCCGATCCGCCCGCCCTTTGAACATCGCCGCCACGAAAGCGACCACCAGGCAGACGGCCATCGCGGTGTAGTGGATCCGCGTGTCGAGGCCGACGGTGAACATCAGCACCATCGTCAACGCGAGGATTACAAGAGGTCCCGCTATCCCCGCGTAGACGATGAGTGTGGTGCGCCGACCGCGGACCAACTCGTCCTGGATGCCCGGGGTGTGGATCGCCGCCTGCGACGACACCTGGTATCCGTATTCTCGCGCCAACATTCGCACTCCCGTGTTCATTCGTATGCGTCCACGGCGACGTGCCGCCGCGACGCACGAGGTCTTGCTCAATGTTCGGACCGCAACCGGGCGGAACCGAACCGTTGTCAGTCGTCGGTGATCACGGCATGATCGATTCATCTCTCCACAACGGTGTTGCGGTCGTTGCCCCTCGAGCGGCTGGGTTCGACGCGGGCGGCATCAAGACTGCTGCGGAGCTTGGGCGGTCGTCGTGTACGAAGGCGCACTCTCGCGCCGAAGTCGTCGACCGACGCGCGCAGCGGCAGGCGTCGCGGGCCGAGTCGATGGTCGTAACGGAGGTTGGAATGTCCACGGATTCGAGGGGTGGGGGCGAATACGCGGAGCGGTGCCCCTCCGGACGGTTACGCGACCATGTGGTGATGTTCAGGGGTCATCGCACCACGGGTCGGGGACCGCTCAGGCTCACTCTTCCCTCGGCCACCGTGACGTTGATCCTGGGGTGGGGAAATCCCCTTCACTTGGTCCATGAGGCCCCGAGCGCGCCGGCGGTGCGAACGACGTGGCATGCGATGCTCGCCGGTCTGCAGCTGTCGTCGATCAGGGGCGGATACGAAGGCGTCGCGGAGGCGATCGAGGTGGAGTTCACTCCGCTCGGCGCGTACATGTGCCTGGGTTTGCCGCTGCACCACCTGGCCCACCATCACGTACACCCGGATGCGGTGCTGGGCGCCGGCTGGTCGGCCGGGCTCACCGAGCAACTCCTCGCGGTGCCGGATTGGGAAGGGCGCTGGGCGGTCCTCGAAAACGCCTTGGCGCGGCGGATGGTGGAGGCGCCGTCGCCGTCGCCGATCGTTGCGGAAGCGTGGAGTCGGCTGCGTGCATCTCACGGGCGGTTGTCCGTCCAGGATCTGGCCGCGGTGACAGGCCGGAGTCCGCGGCGGCTTCAGGTGCTTTTTCGCGAGCAGATCGGGCTCCCGCCGCAATCCGTCAGCCGGATCCTGCGGTTCCAACGGGCGCTGACTCTGCCCTCGGACGCGTGCCGGTCACTGGCCGACCGGGCAGCCGCGTGCGGCTATCACGACCAGGCACACATGAACCGCGACTTCCGTGACCTGGCCGGACTCACCCCCGCACGGCTGCGCCTTCTCGCGGACCGTGCCGCCCCTCGTGGCCAAGCTCCCCTCGAGGGACGGTTGGCGGACGTCTTCGATCACTGATACCGCCACCCAGCGGGGCCCGAACTCGCCGAAGGAGTGAAGGTCGGCCGCCCGTCGAGTGTTCTCGCGACAGGCTTGATGTACCGATGGCAAGGGACGAGGACGGAACCCGTCACGGCGTCGGCCGGATAGTCGAACAGGCCTTCGTCCACCCAGCCGTTGCGTGCGTAGAACCTGCGGGCCCGGGCATTGCCGCTCACGACGGCCAACCACGCCCGACGATGGCCGCCGGCGCCGACGAGGCGCTCGGCTTGCGCAAGCAGTAGGTCCCCCACCCCCGTGCCGCGGTGCTGCTTCGATACGTAGACCTGTTCCACCTCGTCGTCGATCACCGTCACGAAACCCCCAACCGCTTCATCGATGTCGACGACCATCGTGGCGTCCATACGTTCGAGCGCCCGTGTCCTGAACGACGACGCGCTGCGGACGGCGACGAGAGCCTCGGGAACGTGTCCCAGGTGGCCATCGCGCCACCCTCGTTGCCAGATCTCCGCGATCCTTTCCACATCGTTGGGGCTTGCGGGCCGCAGCATCGAGAACTCCTTTGTCGAGCCTCATCGTTGGGACCTCTGAAATGCTGTCCGAGGGGTAATTACCGGAGCAGGTGCGGAAGCTCACCGTCTTGAGGGTCACCCCGGGTTGGTTATCCGGGAACGACTTGTTGACGTACCGCCGGCCCGCGTCCCGACCGGCGGTATTCCAGATCGTGCCCTGCCGCACGATCGCTCCGGTCGGGGGGTCGGGGGGCGGGATGGAATGAATCTTCATGGATTCCCCGCCTGTCGGGAACCAGCTTGTCGAGACGTAGTCAGGAAGTCCTTGTCGTGGCCTGCACGGTTCTTGTCCGTTCTCGCACGGCCTCGCCGTGATGATGGCTTCGGTACTCTCCGGGGGGCATGCCGTACGCGGATCGAAAGACGCGGCTGAAGTTGGCTCCGTCCGTGAAACCCCACTGGGTCGCGATGGCCAGGACCGGACGGGAACGCAGGGCGGGGTCGGCCAGATCGCGCCTGCAGCGCTCGAGCCGACTCCTGCGGATCCAATCGGCCACCGTGAGGCCCTGATCCTGAAAGAGCTTGTAGAGGTAGCGCGTGGAAATTTGGTGAGCTGCGGCAATGGTGTCCGGCGAGAGGTCGGGGTCGCCGAGGTGTACCCGAATGAACGCGTGAACCTGTGCTTGTATCGCCCTTCGATGTGTCTCCGGCGGCAAGGTGTCCTTGGATTCCAGCTCGTGTGCGCACAGAGCGGCGGACAGGTCGATGGTGATGGCCGCCAGGCGAGCGGCGTCCGCGGGGGTATAGCCGGCAGCGTTCGCGACGAGCTGGTCGAGATGGCCGGCGAGTAGCGCGCCGAGCCCGTCCCGACTCGCCACGGGAGCTGCGAGGAGCGGGCCGAGAGCCTCCGCTCGGACGGGGAACAGCTTTCTGGGTACCTGCAGGATCAGGCAGCCGGCGACCGTCCCGTCTCCGGCGGTCGCCCAGGCGGTAAAGGGTCGCGAGGTGTCGTAGTAGACCAACGTCTTCGAGGTCAGCACTGTCTCACGACCCGCCTGAGCGATTCCTATTTGTCCGAGCCGAGGGAACACGAAGTAATAGATGCCCGGGTCCGACCGTCGGATCAGTTTCGAGGTCCGCGTCACGTGCAGCGGACTGTACGTCAGTGTCGATATCTGCACGGAGCCGAGATCGAGAAGGCGTATCGAGCCCCGGAAGTCGTCCTGATGGTCGGTGTGAATCAACGTCGGCAGATGAGACTTGGTTCCGGTGTCGTACCAACTTGCCCAGCGGTCCTGCCTCGGTAAAACATCGGTCGTGAATGTAACTTCGATCATCACCTCTCCATTCGGTCCGCCGTTTTTCTCGGCGCAACGTCCCTTTCAGGGCGCTACGTTGCTCTCCCGGAGCAGCTTGCGGGCGCCGCGTGCCCATTTTGGAGTGGCCGCTGAGCGGTCGCCTTGTACGAAAGCGCACTCTGCGACCGTGGACGCGCCGGTACAGGGCGGCGCTTGGCGGACCACCCGGTCCACACCCGCGGGCCGGGCCGAGTTCACCGCGCCGCCGAACA
The DNA here is from genome assembly GCF_042754105.1 of Embleya sp. NPDC059237. NCBI lineage: Bacteria > Bacillati > Actinomycetota > Actinomycetes > Kitasatosporales > Streptomycetaceae > Embleya > Embleya sp. NPDC059237. The sequence continues at coordinate 301,344 of NZ_JBHZAE010000013.1, forward strand.
CGGCCCGGGTCGCCCGCGTCGTACGTAATGCGCTGGGGGCTTCCGGGCGTGAGGGAACCGGCCCACGCGTACCGGTCGACTGACCACGGTCGGCAATTCGCTCGTGGTGGCACGGTGCGTCCCGACCGCTCGGTCGTGCGTGTACCGGCACGCGGGATGGCGGCGGCCTCCCGGTCGATCGGGGCGGGCCGGTCCCTCGTGTGTCCACGCCTTCGCGCCGTCGCGTATGGTTCCGGGCGCACCGGCTGGTCCGGACGGGTGAGATGTGGTGTCGCGCGGTAGGGGTCCGTTTCCCCTGCGGGGGTGCGAAGTTGGCGGGGTCGGCGCGTCGCGCGGGCGCCACGCCGGGGATTCGGATGGTTGACAGCGGATTTTCCCGCGACTCATGCTGAGGGCCATCCGCCAAGTTGGGATTGTCGCCGGCCGGTTTCGAACCTCTCGTCCAGCAAGCGTGAGTTCGGCATGCCTGCCGCACCGTCACCGCGAACGTCGATGATCGGGTGTGAGGGCCGAATGGTGAGCACGAAGCTGGACGAACCGCTGTCGGCACGGGTGCGCGCGCTGGAGTACGCCGCTTCGCACGGCCGGGAGGGGGCGGACGCGGGCCTGGACCCGGACACGGAGTTCGCCCGGCTGGAGCGCATCAAGGTCTCCGTCCGCTTCAATGGGGACCTCGCGATGATCGAGAACGCGGGCCTGTGGACCGAGTTCCGGTCCGAGCGGGTCGCGATCGGCACGATCGCCGCCGGCGATCTGGCGCGGGTGGCCGCGCTCGCCAACGTCGTCGCGATCCAGAGCAATCGGCAGTCGCGACCGCTGAGACCCACGGGCGAATCGATCCCGGGGGACGACCTGGTCGACCCGGCCGACCCGGTGCACGCCTTCGCGCCGACGCTCACCGGCCGGGGTGTGGTCGTCGGCATCATCGACTCGGGCATCGACATCTTTCATCCGGCCTTTCGCCGGCTCGACGGGACCACTCGAATCGCCTCGCTGCTGGACCTGACACTCCATCAAACACTGGCGGCGGAGGGAAACCCGACGGGAGGCACGCTCATCCTGGCGTGGAAGCCGCCGGGCACGGTGCCGGATCAAAAGACTGCGATCCTTTCCCTTCCGCTGACCGCCGCCACCCTGCAGACCGCCTTCAACGGGTTCGCCGGGATCAACCCCGGCGATGTCACCATCACCGGCGGTCCGCTCCCGGCGACCCCGATCGAGATCGACTTCGGCGGGCGGTACGACGGCACGATCTTCGACACCACGCAGATCCAGGCGATCCGCATCGGGACGGCGCTCACCGGAGGAACCAAGCCCAAGCTCGTCGTCAAGCGCGGCCGGATCTTCACCAGGGATCAGATCAACACCGCCTTGGCCGCGACCCCGCCCGCGCCTTTCGTCTCCCGTGACTGGGCGAAGCACGGAACCATCACGGCGGGCATCGCGGCGGGATTCGGCCTGCCCGGCTGTTGCAGTCCGAAACGGACCGTCGGCATCGCGTACGACGCCGACCTCGTCGTTGTCCGTTCACCCTTCGGCGATGCGGAGAACATCCAGGGCATCAACCACATCCTCGAACAGCGGTGGCGTCCCGACGGAGCCCCCCTCAGACCTGTGGTGGTGAACATGAGCTTCGGCACCGGTGACACCGCGCACGACGGCACCGCCAACTTCGACACGGTGCTCGACGACGCGCTCGCCGGCTCGACGAAGAGGTCGTTCGTGGTCGCCGCCGGGAACGACGGAGAACTGCATCTTCCGCCGCCCCCCGGCGCACCACCACCGGTGCCGGCGCCGACGACGTTCGACGGCAGCGGGCTGCACGCGATGGGCTCGGTACCCGCGGGCCCGACGGGTGCCCCGGTGGCACTGACACTCGACATCGAACCCAACGATCGTGTCGCCGACGACCTCCACATCTGGTACTCCGGCCCCGGTCGACTCAGTTTCAACCTGACCGCGTCGCCTCTGGCCGGTGGCGGACCCCAGCCCGGCGTGGGGCAGTCGCTGCCGACACCCGTCAATCCCGGATCCAGCGTGGTGGCAACCCTCGGGACGGGAACGACGGCGCACCGCGTGTCCGTCAACTCCGTTCTGAGAGATGAACTCAGCGGCAAACGGCATATCTCGGTCACCATCAACCCGCCCGCCAACGGGCCGATCACCCAGGGGCCCTGGCTGATCACATTGCGCGAAACCCAGGGCACCGAAACACCGTTCGACTGCTGGATCATCCAGACCATCGCGGACACACCCGCGCGTTTCACCTTCGGGGATCAAAACCCCACCCGAACCATTTTGAGTCCGGGCAGCGCCCGACTTCCCCTCACCGTGGGGGCGTACGACCCCACGGACAACACACTCGCGAAATTCTCGAGCCGCGGACCGACCGCCGATCTCCGGCTCAAGCCGGAAGTGTGCGCTCCCGGAAAGGGCATCATCTCGGCCAACGCCGAAGCCCAGCCGCCGAACCTGCTCAAAGCGGTCGACGGGACGAGCGCCGCCGCACCGTACGTCACCGGCGTCATCGCGCTGATGTTCGAGGCGAACAACAACCTCGACCATCTCACCATCGTCAAACACCTGATCGAGACCCGCGACGAGCCGGTCCCCCCGACGCCTCCCACACAGTTGGACAGCGGTTGGGGCCACGGTCGGGTCAACGCCGAGAAAGCGATCCTGGCCGCGATGCCGACCACGCTCGCGAAGGAGCACGCCGCCGCGGGGGAACCGCTCGTCCTGCCCTCCGCCGCCTATCCCGCCGCGCACGTGCCCGTGGTCACGCGCGTACACGAGGTCCTCGATCGGCTGGCCACCACCCCGACGGGCCGCCGGGTCGCCGAATTGGCCGCCACGCACCACGAGGAGGTGCGACTGCTCGTCGAGGACGACCGGCGTGTCCTCGTGGCCTGGCATCGCATGCACGGTCCGCTGCTGCTGCGCCGGATGCTGCTCAGCGATCTCGCCCACGAAGAGCCGGTACCGCGCACCCTCGGCGGGCAGTCGGTGGGCGACGGGTTGGCCCGCCTCCTCGACGAACTCGCCCGGGTCGGGTCGCCCGCGTTGCGCGAGGCGATCACCGAGCACCGCGACTTCCTGCTCGAACTGCCCGGAGCACGGCTGTCCGATCTCGACGAACGAGCGGGGTTGAGCTGACATGGCCGCCGGCACACTGGAGTTGCTCGCCCGGGAGCTCGCCAACGCGTTGCGTCCGCTGGAGCAGTGGCTCGCCGCGGACCGGCGGGAGGCGTTCTTCATCGAGTTGGGTCTGTGGCTGCCGGGCGGTCTGGGTGCCGCCTCGGGGGCGATCGGCACGGTGGCCATCCAGTCCGGCGGCCTGGGATCGATCGTCGCGCGCCTTGACGCGGCGATCGCGGCCGATGTCGGGGCACGGATCACCCTGGAGGGCGTCAGCCTCCTGGGGGCGGTGCGGCAGGTCCTCGACGCGATCACCGCGCTGACGCCCGCCCTGGACACCGCGGTGGTCGGCGGGGTCGGGCTGAGCGACGCACAGCGGGTACGGCTGCGCGCCGAAGTGCGTCAGGTGCCTCGCCGGTTGCTCGACCACGCGCTCCTGACCCACATCCAGGGCCGCAGTCGCAACGCGCTCGACGTGCTCTCGCTGCTCGGAATCGTCACGGACGTGCCGGGGGCCGTCGACCCCCGGGACCCCACCGTGTTGCAGGTCCGACGTCGCACCCTGCGGCTGGACCGCCTGCCCACCCTGTTCACCGCCCCGGGCGATCTCTTCGGCGACGTCTTCGATTTCGGTGAACCGTCGTTCGACGGCAGGGAGTTGTTCCGGCTGATCGCCGAGCATCTCGTCGCCCACGACCGCGACTTCACCTACGAGGCGCCGGCCGGTGGGCCGAAGGCACTGGACGCCTATGTGCTGCGGTTGGCCGTCGACCCGAGCGGTACCCCGCCGGCGCTGACCGCGCGCGTGGACGTGGCGGCGACCGAGGACTACCTCCGGTCGTACACCCCGAGCCCGCTGTGGAAGTTGGCCGTGGAGGCGCGCACCCGTTTCGAGCCGGGGCTCGAAGGGCACATCCGGCCGCCCTTGAGCATCGAACTCCGGCCGGCAACCGGGGGTTTGACCCTCGATGCCGGTCTCGGCACGACAGCGGAGCGCGCCGACGGCAAGCCCATCGTGCTGCTGGGCAAGTCGGGCGGCTCCCGGCTGGAGGTCCGCCGGCTCACCGCGGCGCTCGGCCTGAAGGCACAGGCCGCGCCCGGCGCCGCCACAACCGTCGAACCCACCGCGCACATCGACTTCGTGGACGGTCACGTCCTGATCGACCTCGCCGAGGGTGACGGCTTCATCGGCACGATCACCGGCGGCGGACGCGTCGAATCCGACTTCACGCTGCGCGCCCTGTGGTCGCCTTCGGACGGCCTGCGTCTGGAGGGCAGCGGCTCCCTCGACCTGGCCATCCCCACCCACCTCGAACTGGGCCCGGTCGAGGTCACCACCTTGTACCTGAGCGTGGGCGTGGGTGCCGACGGTTCGCTGCCGCTGGAGATCTCCACCGGGTTCACGGCGCAGCTGGGCCCGATCAAGGCGACGGTCGACCGGGTCGGCGTCATCGTCTCCGCGCGCTTTCGCGACGGCGGCAATCTCGGTCCCCTGGACATCGGCTTCGCGTTCAAGCCGCCCACCGGCATCGGGCTCTCCGTCGACGCGGGGGTCGTCGCCGGAGGGGGTTTCCTGTCCGTCGACTCCGCGCGAGGGGAGTATTCCGGCGCGCTCGAACTGAAGTTCGCCGGTTTCCTCGACCTCAAGGCGATCGGCCTGATCAGCACCCGGATGCCGGACGGCTCCGACGGGTTCTCGATGCTGATCGTGATCACCACCGAGTTCGGTGCCGGCGGCCTGCAACTGGGGTACGGCTTCACCCTGCTCGCCGTCGGCGGCCTGATCGGGCTCAACCGCGGCATGAACCTCACCGCGCTCGCCGAGGGCGTGCGCACCGGCCGGGTCGAATCGGTGATGTTCCCCAAGGACGTGGTGGCCAACGCCCCGCGCATCCTCAGCGATCTGCGCGCCTTCTTCCCGCCGGAGCAGGGCACGTTCCTGATCGGGCCGATGGCGAAGATCGGCTGGGGCACACCGACGCTGGTGAGCGTCTCGCTAGGCGTCGTGATCGAGATCCCGGGCAACCTGGCGGTCCTGGGTGTGCTCGAGTGCGCGCTGCCCACCGAGGAGCTCGCGCTCCTGGTCCTGAAGGTCGCGTTCATCGGCGCGTTCGAGTTCGACAAGTCGCGGTTGTGGTTCTTCGCGCAACTCTTCGAATCACGCATTCTCACCATGACCCTCGACGGCGGCATGGGCCTGCTCGTCGCCTGGGGCGACAACCCCGATCTGGTGTTGACCGTCGGCGGCTTCCACCCCGCGTTCAAGCCGCCGCCACTGCCGTTCCCGGTGCCCAAACGGCTGTCGATCGACATCCTCAACCGGCCCGGCGGCCTGATCCGGGTATCCGGCTACTTCGCCCTCACCAGCAACACCGCCCAGTTCGGTGCCGCCGCCGAACTACGGTTCGGTTTCTCGGACTTCGGGATCGAGGGGCATCTCGCGTTCGACGCGCTGTTCCGGTTCTCGCCGTTCGCGTTCGTCATCGAGATCGGCGCCGGTGTCTCGCTGAAGGCGTTCGGGGTCGGGGTCTTCGGGATCGACCTGCGGTTCCGCCTGGAGGGGCCGTCGCCGTGGCGGGCCCGCGGTCGCGGTTCGATCTCCCTGCTGCTCCTGGAGATCTCGGCCGACTTCGACATCGCCTGGGGCGAGGAACGCAACACGACGCTGCCGCCGATCGCGGTGCTGCCGCTCCTGGCGAGCGAGATCACCAAGGTCGAGGGCTGGCGGACCGTACTGCCCCCGGGCGGCGGCGACACCCGGGTCACACTGCGCACGCTGCCCGACACCGACCGGCTCGTGCTGCACCCGCGCGGTACGTTGTTCGTGCAGCAGCGGGCCATCCCGCTGAACGTGCGGATCGACCGCGTGGGTTCGCAGCGGCCGAGCGACGGCAAACGTTTCACGATCGCCCCGGCGTCGGACAGCGGTCTCGTGCAACTGTCGGTCCCCGACGACAAGTTCGCGATGGCCCAGTTCCAGGACATGGACGACGCGGCAAAGTTGTCCGCCGCGTCGTATCAGGACCAGGACGCCGGTCTGGAGTTGAGCGCGGAGCGCGGGGCGCTCGCCTCCGCCCGGGTCGTCCGCCGCAGCACCCGCTACGAACTGCACATCTTCGACAGTCGAAAAAGCGGTGCCGCCGCAGTGCGGGCGCAGCGCACCGCCGCCGCGCCGGGATCCACCCGCCGCGAGCGCTTCCACAACGTCGGCAGCGCGATCTACGACCGGCTCCTGGAGGGCAACAGCACCAGTCGCTCGTCGCTGTCCCGGCGCGAGGCCCAGCAGCGCCAACCCTTCGCGGCCGAGGACACGGTCCGCATCACGGGGCAGCGGTACGCCGTCGCCTACCGGCGCGACAACCTCCAGGCGTTCCCGCCGACCTCCGACGTCGACCGGGGGGCGACGAGTTTCCGCAGCCTCGCGAGCGCGTCCGACGCGCTCGCGGACTGGGTCCACGCCGACCCGAGCCTGGCGAACACGCTGCATGTGATCCCGGTGTCCGAGGTGGCCGCGCCGCTGTCCACTCCCGGTACCTGGACGGAGGCGACCGCGCTGCCGGTGGCGGCGTCGGGCCTGGAGGCGGTGCGTCCGGGCGGCGGCGCCGTGTTCGTGGCCGGCGGCGCCGACGGCGGCGGTCGGGCGATCAAGGCGGCGGCCCTGTTCGATCCGGCCCACAAGAGCTGGAAAGCCGCCGCGGATCTGGCCGAGGCCCGCCGGGGGCACTCGACCACCGTGCTCGACGACGGCCGGGTCCTGGTGGTCGGCGGATGGGGTGCGGACGGGGCGCTGCTCGCGTCGGCCGAGATCTTCGATCCGATCGCCGGCACCTGGAGCCCGGCCGGAACGGGCCCCAAGACCGCCCGGGCGCGGCACTCGGCGACGCTGCTGAGCACCGGCTCGGTGCTCGTGGCCGGCGGCACCGGGGCCCGGGGCACCGAAAGCCGCGCGTTGTACTCGGCGGAGCTGTTCGACCCGCGCACCGGCGGGTGGTCCCCGGCGAAGCCGATGACCGACGCCCGTTCCGGCCACCGGGCCGCGGTGCTGTCCGGTGGCCGGGTCCTGGTCGTCGGCGGCGCGACGGCCACCGGCGGCCGGCCGAGGGGGCTCGCGTTCTGCGAGCTGTACGATCCGGTCGCGGGCACCTGGTCGGTGGCCGCGAGCCTGAACACCCCGCGCAAGGGGCACCAGGCCACGGCCCTGGCCGACGGGTCCGTGCTGGTGACCGGGGGCGATGCGACCGAGGTCCCCGCGGCCGGCCGGTTCACGCTCGCCCCGCTCGCGTCGGCGGAGCGCTATGACCCGGGCACCAACACCTGGGCTCCGGCGGCGAACATGCCCGGGGGTGGGCGCAGCGGTCATCGAGCGCTGCTGCTGCGTTCGGGCCGGGTCCTGGTGTCGGGCGGCAGCGCCGGGCCGACCGTCGCCGCGGGTCTGCGCAACACGATCCTGTACGACCCCGTCAATCGCACCTGGACCTCCACCGGGGGGTTGGGCGGCGGCCGTACCGACTTCGCGGCGATCGAACTGGCGGACGGGCGGGTGCTGGCCGCGGGCGGTGTGGTGCTGGCCGGGCCGGCCGCACCCGCCGAAACCGCCGTCGTCACCGCCGGCACCGAGATCCTCACGCCATGACCCCGGCCACCACGAAGGGTTCGACCCCATGACCAGTCCCGCAGCCGCGGCCGTCGGAACGTGGACGAAGACCGGCGATCTGCCGGTGTCGGCCGCCTGGTACGGACAGTACGACAACGCCGTGCTGTTGAAGAACGACAAGGTGTTGCTGGTCGGCGGCATCGACGCCGCGTCGGTCGTGCTCACCAGGACCGCGGTCTACGAACCGACGGCCGCAACCTGGACGGCCGCGGTCCCGCTGCGCTTCCCGCGCCGGCAGCACACCGTGACCCGGCTCGACGACGGCAACGTCCTGGTCGCCGGCGGCACCAGCGGATCCTCGCGGCTGTCCCCCGGCCTGGCCGCCGCCGAGATCTACAACGTCGGCGACGGCACCTGGAAGGCCGTCGCCGACATGCGCGAGGCCCGCTGGGGACACAGCGCCGTTTTGTTGGCGGACAAGACGGTGCTGGTGGCGGGTGGTGTGGCGATCCGCTCCGGGGACTCGCTCAAGGCTGTGCGCTCGGCGGAGATCTACGATCCGCACGCCGACACATGGACCGACGCCGGGCCGATGGCCGACGCCCGATCCGGCCACTCGGCGGTGCTGCTCAAGGGTGGTCAGGTGCTGGTCTGCGGCGGCACCGCGCCGATCTCCGGAGCCGACGACGCGTCGTTGGCGTTCTGCGAGTTGTTCACCCCCGCCCAGGGCTGGGCGCCCACCGGGAGCATGCTCCGGCCCAGGAGCCGCCATCAGGCCGTCGCGGCGACCGACACGACCGTGCTGGCCTTCGGCGGCGCCACTCCGGGCATCCCCGGCGACGGCACGTTCGATCCGTTCCCCACCCTGACCACCGAGCGCTTCGACCTGGCGACGGGGAAGTGGACGGCCATGCCCGACACACCCGGCGGTCGCGGCTTCCACCGCGTGGTGCCGCTGGGTTCGCGCAAATTCCTGCTCGTCGGCGGCACCGCCGAGGTGCGCGACGGCGTCGGCTATCGCAGCGCGTTGATCTTCGACGACGCGGCCCGGACCTGGAGCGCCGCGACCGGACCGGCGATCGGCCGCTGGGCGTTCGCCGCCACCGCGCTGTCCGACGGCCGGGTCCTGATCACCGGTGGGACCGTGCGCGCCGGACTGGCCGCCGCCGACCCGAGTGTCGGCGAACTCACCGCGACCACCGAGGTGTTCGGGAGCGGTTCGTGACGGCGAACGCGTATTCCTTCCTGCCGTGGCTGCGCGGCGGGATCGCCACCCGGATCGCCGCCGATCCCACCGGCCCGGTCACCCGCGCCGAGATCCCGGTCAAGCTGCACCTGACCGCCGAGCCGATCGGCGGGCAACCGCCCGAGCGCTTCGTCGAGCAGAAGGTCCAGCTGTACGGGCCCGGTGACATCGTCGGCATCGATCCACGGGTCGTCTCGCGGACCGAGCCGCGCGCGTGGGTCACCAACGCCGAACCCAACTACCTGGCGCACATCGAGTTCTACGACGAGGACTTCCCCTGGCAGTACAGCCCGCTGGCCCCCGAGGCGGACACCGGACGGCTGCGGCCGTGGCTCGCGCTGATCGTGCTGGCCGGACCGACGGACTCGGGTGAGGCGGGCGAGTTCACCGAGGGCGCGCTCCCCGGCCGGCCGCTGCCGTTCGTCACGGTCGCCGACCCGGCCGGCACCCTGCCGCCGCCCGAGCAACTCGGGGCGTGGGCACACGTGCACGTCGACGGCGAGCTCGACGCTCCGATCGTCTCGGAGAACATGTCCGCGGCGCTGTCCGCGCTACGCGGGGTGCTCGGCACCCGGCCGGACCGGGCCTGCTCCCGCCTGATCTGTCCGCGCCACCTGCTGCCGAACACCGGATACCACGCCTTCCTGGTGCCCGCGTTCGAGACCGGACGCCTGGCCGGACTGGGCCTGGACCCGTCGGCCGCGCCGACGGCGGCCCACCCCGCCTGGGGAACGGACTATCCCCACCGCCAGTCATCCGGACAACTGCCCTATTACCACCGGTGGTTCTTCGGCACCGGCAGCGCGGGCGACTTCGAGTACCTGGTCCGCCTGCTGCAACCCGGGCACGCCGACGAGCGCGTGGGGCGGCGCGACGTCGACGTGCGGCGCCCGCCGGGTCCCGGGCTGCCCGGGATCACCACGCCCGCCGAACTCGGCGGCGTCCTCAAACTCGGTGGGGCGCTGCGCGTCCCCGACCGCAAGCAGGACCTGTGGGACAACTGGGATGGTCGGTTTCCCCCTCCACCGCCCCCGCCTTCACCGCTGCCCCCGCCACCGGTTCCCCTGCCCTATCCGCACCCGTTCCAGCAGGCGCTCGCCAAGCTGGTCAACCTGGCCGACGACTACCTCGAACACGCGCCCGCGCTCGCGCACGCCCGGTCGGCCATCGCACCGGGCCCGCCGACCGCGGTCGCCATCGCCGAGGTCGACCCGGTGATCACACCTCCGCTGTACGGGCGTTGGCACGCGCGCACCACGCGGCTGTTGACCGGGCGCGACGGCACGCCGATCGCCGCGCCGGAGAACCGCAACTGGGTACACCGGCTCAACCTCGATCCGCGCTTTCGGATCGCCGCGAACTTCGGCACCCGGGTGGTGCAGACGCGGCAGGAGGAGTTCATGGCCGCGGCCTGGGCACAGGTGGGCGACGTACTCGCGGCCAACGACCGCATCCGGGCCGCGCAACTGGTCCGCGAGGTCGGCCGCGTGTTGCACGAAAAGCACCTGTCGTCGCCGAGCGCGCCGACCGAGCGGTCGGCCGCCGACTCGCTCCCCGTCCCCAGCGGCCGGGCATTGCGGCTGACCACGCCGACCGGCTCGCGGGTGACGACGCCCGAAACCACGGGAGCCGACGCGGCCGACGCGGGCCCGCTGGTCGCCGTCGAGTACAAGGTGGCGGGCAGCCGGATCTCGGCCGCGCCGGTTTCGCCGGCGATGCGGCGGATCACCCGCCTGGGATCGCGGTTGATGCGCACGCTGCCGTTCGACGGCGAGCGACCACCGCCGGACGCACTGTTGCCCAGGATGGACGACCCGGCCTCCGGGATCGTCGCGGCCGCACCGAAGAGCACGCCCGTCGCGGTTGTCACCCCGGCGAAACTGGCCGCCGTACTGCCCCCGCCGAGCCCTCCCCCGGCCGCGTCCACCCGGTCGTACCCGCCGGACCTTCTCGCATCGTCGGACCCCCTGGACAACCTGCCCACCAGCGCCGATTTCCTGATCAGCCTGCCCGGCGAAGGCGTGGTCCCGCACTCGGGCGGCACGGACAGCAAGGAGGCGGAGCGGTTCAAGATCGGAATCGGGGACCTGCATCGAGGCTTCGACACGGCCGCCGTCGGCGGGCGCGCACCCTCCCGCGATCCGCTGGGCGTGGTCCCGGTCGGCAATCGGGTGCTCGGCGCACTGCGCTCCGACGAGACCGTGCCCAGGCAGCTGTTGAGCGAGGTGAGCCTGCCGACGCGGCTGCGGCCGTTCGCCGAACGATTCATCGAGGCGATGGCGTATCCCGTCGTCGACCTGCCGATGTACCGAACGCTCCTGGACATGTCCGTCGACACGTTCGTGCCGAACCTGGGTCTGATTCCGCCGAACACGATCACCCTCCTGGCGACCGACCAGGAGTTCATCGAGGCCTTCATGGCCGGCCTCAACCACGAGATGGCCCGCGAGCTGCTGTGGCGCGAATACCCGACCGATCAACGCGGCACGCCCTTTCGCCAGTTCTGGGACCCGCGCGCGGAACTGCCCCGAGCGGGCGAGACACCCGACGAGCGACGCGAACGCCTCTACGACATCACCCGCATGGACTCCTGGACGCCGGCGACGGTACTGGGCGGGCACGACAATCGTGATCTGGTCCAGGAGGAGGAGCTGGTCCTGGTCATCCGCGGCGAGTTGCTCAAGAAGTACCCGACGGCGGCCGTGTACGCGCACCGCGCGACCTGGGGGACGAACGACGACGGCGTCGTCGACCCGACCGTGGAACGTGTGCTCGCGCCGGTTCCGGACGACGAACACCCCTCCCCCGACCTGGTCAAGCTGCCGATCTACGAGGCCAAGGTCGAACCGGACATCACGCTGCTCGGCTTCGATCTGACGGCCGCTCAGGCCCGGGGAAACCCGCCCGGGGACGCGGGCTGGTTCTTCGTGATCAAGGAACGCCCGGGCGATCCCCGATTCGGCGCCGACGACGGCCCGGGCACCCCGATCGAGGTGTGGAACGACGTGTCCTGGCGGGACGTCGACCCGCACGACCGCGGCTTCGTCACCCTCGATCCGGCCGTGCAGTTCCCGCTCGTGACCTTCGACGGCTCCGAGGACGACCAGGAAAAGCGCGAACAGCGCCGCGAGGACGCGGCGTTGCCGCTGTGGCACTCGCGGCTGAGTTCCGCGGACGTCGCCTACATGCTCTTTCAGGCACCGGTACTGATCGCCGTACACGCACAGGAGATGCTGCTCGATGCTCGACCGGCTCAGTGACGACCTTCCGGTACTCCTCGGTCCCGTCCGACTGGAGACCTGCTTCACCTCCACCGAGCTGCTGATCCGGGTGTTCCCGGACGAATGGGCCGTCGATACCTTCGAACCCCTGCCCAGTGCCGCCGAGTTCGCCGCGTTGAGCGCCTATTGGACCGCGGTGTGGCGGGCCGCCGGCGACGCCGGCGGCGAAGGAGTGGCGTGGCACGAGTTCGTCGCCCGGGTCGCTCCCGGTCGCGCGACGTGGCTGCGCGGCGAACACCCGCCCACCAACCAGGCTGACAAACCCGCGAACGTGCCCGCCGACACCGTCGTGCTGGTGCTCATCGGCCCGACCGCCCCGGCCGCGGCCGACCGGCAACCCACGATCGCCTACTGGACCGCCGTGTGGCGGGCACACGGCGACCGCACCCGACTGCGCTCCGCCGACGCCGCGTTGCTGACCGCCGTCGGCCCCGTACGCGCCCAGGAGATCCGCAAAAGGCCCCCGCCCGGAATCGACGCCGCGCCCACCGACCCCCGTGACAACGTCGTGGTGGCCTTCCCGGTGCTGCCGCGCCCCGCCCAAATCGCCGCCGACTCGTGGACCCGTCCCGCCAAGGCACGCCTGCTGCCCGACCGGTTCGTCGCCCTCGGATACGTCGGCGAGACCCGGGTGTTCTCGGTCCCCGGCAAGCCGGTCCCCGACGAGTTGACGGTCGGCCCGGACCCGGGCACGAATACGGGCGAACAGCTCAGGGTGGACGAACGCACCGGCGTGCTGCGCGTACCACCGGCCCTGCGCTGGCTGACCGACTTCACCGCGGCCGTCGACGTGGGTATGGGCATCCGCGTCCCGCTCGACGAGCACAACCGCAACGGTGTCGACCGGCTGATCGTGCTGGGCCTGCGCGAACGCACCGACCCCCAGCAATCCGCCCGCGAACTGGGCGAGTTGATCACCCGGCAACTGCGCAGCCCGGCGGGCTACACCCTGCTGCCCCAGGGCACGCCCACGAACAACACCGGGCAGGCCCCCGCCGGCCAGGACACCCGCGAGGAGATCGACGCCGCCCTGCGCACGACCCTCGGGTACGCGGCCACGGCCGCGCCCGAAGACTGGACCGCACGCACCGACGGCCAGTGCTTCGCCGAACTCCTGGGCATCGACCCCGCGATCCTGACCGGGATGCCCAACGCCGACCGTACCGACCAGCGCGACGCACGCGCCGCGAACGCCGCGCTGTGGCCCGCGACCTGGGGCAACTTCCTGCGCACCACGCTGCATCCGATCGTGCCGGAGCAGACCGTGGCCCGAACCCGCGACTTCTTCGTCCGCAACGTCAGCGGACGCGGACCCATCCCCTCGGTTCGCATCGGTCGACAGCCGTACGGAATCCTGCCGACCACCGCGTTCAGCCGGATGACCTGGCCGGCCGCATCCACCCACCGCATCGCCCTGAACACCCTGCTGCGTGCCGCGCTGGCGGACTGGCGGGCCGCCGCGAAGACCAAGGTCGCCACCGTCGACACCGGAAACCCCGATCCGCATCAGCGGCTGCTGGACATCCTGGCGCTGCACCCCACCTCCGCCGAGTACCACCAGCGGCACGCGCAGAGCGTCGAGGACATCTTCAACCGGGAAAATCTTCGCGGCTTCGGCACCAAGGTCACCGAGGCACTGGACACCATCCTGCACATGCCGGACCCCATCCGCGAACTCCTGAAGCGGCTCGGCTACGACGCACATCCCCCGGAGCGCCCCGACCCGGCGCTGCTGCACCGCCTGTTCGTCGACACCCAACACCCCCTGCTCGCCCCGCTCGTCGACGACCGTCCGCTGTCCGAGACCGACCCGGTTCGGGCCTACACCGCGCCGCCCGACGCGCGCAACTACCTGCACTGGCTCGTCGACAACGGCCGCACCGACCTGGACACGATCCGCCTCGAGAAGGGCTTCGCCCGCGATCGGCCACCCGCCGCGCTGCTGTACCTGCTGCTGCGCCACGCGGTCCTGCTCGGCTGGGAGGACACCGGGCGCCGACTCGCGGTCTCCGCCCACCGACCCCCCGACTCGCTCGCCGACCCGCCGTTCGTCCACGTAAGGACCCAGCGACAGGGCGAGACGCAGCCGCCGATGAGCGAGAGCCGATACCGCCGGCTGTACACACCCGACTCCGAGATCACCCACAGCACCGACCCGAACGTCGTGGTGCACCGGTTCATCCCCGGCGCGCTCGCCGCCGGCAATCCGGACACCGCGCTGCTCGCCGAACAACTCGGCGCCATCGCACTCCTCGCCGACCTGCCCACGGCCCGACTGGAGCGGGTGTTCGCCGAACACCTCGACTGCGCGACCTACCGGCTCGACGCCTGGCTGCTCGCACTGGCCAACGAACGCCTGTCCGAACTGCGGTTCGGCCCCGACGGCGGCGGAACCCCCCGGCGCGGGCTGCACCTGGGCTGCTACGGACGCCTCGAAAAGGTGCGCCCGCGCGATACCGAAGGGCTCACCTCGGTAGCGCTGACCGGAGAACTCGCGACCGTGTTCGGAACCACGTCGATCACCCACGATCGCCGCAACGGCGGCTACACGCACACCCCTTCGCCGAGCCACGCGGTGACCGCCGCCGTGCTGCGAGCCGGCTACCTGGCCAACGGCTCGCCGACCCACCCCGGTTCGTTCGCGGTGAACCTGAGTTCCGAACGGGTACGGATCGCGCTCGGTCTCCTCGACGGGCTGCGCGCGGGCCGGTCACTCGGGGCGCTGCTCGGGCAGCGGTTCGAACGCGGGCTGCACGACGGTCACCCGGGCATCGAACTGGATCGCTTCCTGCCCGCGTTGCGTCGCGCGTTCCCGCTGCGCGCGGGCCGGCTGTCCGAGGTCGCGGAGCGGGAGCGCAACGAGATCGACGTGATCGAGGCGCGCAACGTCGTCGACGGGCTCGAACTCGTCCTGCGCGCCACCCGCCCGCCGGCCGAGCCGAAGTACCCCTTCGGGGCCCAGAACATGCCCGACGCCTCCGCCGACGAACAGGCCGCGATGAACACCGAGGTACGACACCTGCTCGACATCCACGACGCGCTGGCCGACCTCGCGGTGGCCGAGAGCACCCATCAGGTCATGCTCGGCAACACCGAACGCGCCTCCGCGACCCTGGACGCCTACGCCAAGGAGGGCTTCCCGCCCGAACCGGCGGTGGTGCAGACCCCTCGCAGCGGCACCACCCTCACCCACCGCTTCGCCGTGCAACTGACCGCGGGACTGGCCCCGAACAACGGTGCGAGCCGTTTCCGCGGCGACGGCCCGCGCGCCAAGGCCGAACCCGCCGTCAACGACTGGCTGCCGACCCTGCTGCCGGCGCAGTCCGACGTCGCCGTCCTGGTTACCTGGACCGATCCGCTCGACGGCACGCCCCGCAGCAGTGTGGTCACCCAGGCCGACCTCGAACTGCAACCCATCGACCTGCTGTGGACGATCCGGCCGACCGACGACGCCGCGATGACCGACCTGGACGACCGGATCATCGGCGTCGTGGTCACCCGCGACAAGCCGCGCCCCGACGTAGCGCCGGCCATCCGATACGCCACGCGGGTGGCCGGCAAGGTCACCGTGTTCGAGATGTCGCAATTGGTGGAGACACTGCGCTCGCTGGTGACCACCTCCCGGTCGCTGCGTCCCACCGACCTGATGCCCGCCTCGGGGGCCGGCACCGTCGATCGTTCGGCCGACGACGCGGTCGTGGTGCCGAGAGAACGGCCCGCGGCCGTGCGCACGGGCCTGGATGCACTGCGCGCCGGCGTGGCCGGCCACCTCGCCGCGCTGGTGTCGCTGTACCCGCCCGACCCCGCTCCACCGCAGCGCACGGACATCCTGGCCCGCATCGACGCGCTCCTCACCACGCACTGCCAACTCGCTTCGACGGCAGGCGGGTTCGGTCTCCTGCGCAGCGGCTGGGCGGAGCTGATCGAGTGGCGCCGGGGGCTGTTCCACGACGTGTTGGACACCGTCGACGTGGCGGCGGACCGGATGACGCTCTCGCTCGCCGAGGCCGACACGCTCATCGCCCGCTACGACGCGCTGCCGGCTTCCACGCCCACCGAGGATCGGTACCGGTTGCTGGAGGCGGCCGAGCGCCTGCTCACCACGACGCCGACCAGCCCGCGCCCGTCGACCCCCGCGAAGTTGCGGACCACCGTCGGCACCAGGAGGTCGGCGTTCGACTCCCGGTTGCAGGGGCTCAAGCGGATCGCCCGCACCACCAGGACCACGCTGAGCGCGCTGCTCACCGACGTCCGCGCGCTGCTGCCGCTGAGCGCCTTCGACGCGGTCGGGCTGGACCTGACGCCGCTGGAGGACCGCATCGTCACGCTGGGGCGGGATCTGCTCGGCCGGGCCCAGGCGTTGCAGGTCGACGTCACCGGCCGGCTCACCGCCGGCGACAAGGCGCTCGCCGCGTACGACCAGGCCGCGACCGACCCGGATCGGGTCCGGGCCGCGACCGAGGCGCTGGTGGCGATGCTCGGCGAGGACGTCCTGGTGGTACCCGAGTTCACCCCTTCGGACCAGTTGGCCCAGGACTGGAAGAAGGCCCGCACCGACAGCACCGCTCTGGTCCGGCACCTCGTCGACGACTTCGGCCGGGACTTCCCCGTCGACGACTGGGTGCACGGCGTCGCCCGGGTGCGGGACAAGCCCCGCCTGTGGGAGAAGGCCGTCGCGCTCGGGGACGCGCTGCGCGGACCGGGCGGGCTGCTGAGCAACGTGGTGGGTTGGCAGGAACCGCAGTTGACCCCGATCCAGTTCCCCTATCGCGCCGGTGACCACTGGCTGGCGATGGAGTTCAAGGCGGGTACCACGATCGTCGAGGATCGCCTGCTGTTCACCGCGCAGTACATGCCCGAGCCCCTGCTCGCCGGCCCTCGACGCTGCGGCCTGCTGTTCGACGAGTGGACCGAGGTGATCCCCGCCGAGCGGGAGACCACCGGGATCGCCGTGCACTTCGACGCGCCGGACTCCGAGCCCCCGCAGGCGATGCTCCTGGTCGTACCGCCCGTCGCGACCGACCCCTTGGCCTGGGAGGACCTGGTCGCCGCCGTCGAGGAGACGTTCGAGCTGGCCCGGATCCGCGCGGTGGAGCCGCAACACCTGGACGACACCGCCTACGCGCAACTGCTCCCGGCCACGGTCATGTCGGCGACTCGACAACCGATCACGATCAGCACCGATCTCGCGATCGCCAACCTGCGCTGGAAGGCCCGTGACTGAGCTCCGTATCGAAAACCTCCGCGAGGCACTGGAACAGCGCTCCGCACCCACGGTCGGCCTGTGGAACCGTCTCGAGGGACGACCCCGCACCACCGACTTCGATCGCGCGCTGCGCGCGGAGGTGCGCGATCCGCTGTGGATGCTCACCCGGCAGTGGCAGATGGGCGAGTTCCGCGGCGCGGACGCCGGCTCGCCGGTGACCGCCACGTATTCGGTCGTCGCCTCGCCCCCCACCCGGTTCCGACCCACCGACGGCGCGGTGGAGCCGCTGCCCGCCGACCGCCCACTGGAGACGATCGCCGAACGGCGCGCGCTGCCGTTCGCGTTCGGCGCGGACCGGATCTCCTTCGACCTGAGGTTGGCCATCGGCCGCCGGTGGATGAAGCTCGTCGGACGCAACCTGCTGCTCAACCTGATCAGCCTCAACGTGCGGCAGAAGTACATCGCGCGCTACCCGATCGCGCTGCCCGATCCCGCCGTCGACGCCGACACCCCCCGGGTGGCGCATCCCGAGGTCTGGTCCACGATGCAGGCGATCGCCGGGCGCCGGATGGACGGGTACGAGTTCTACCTGGACCTCAAGCGGGGTCGCCCCGCCTACGAGGGCATCTCCGGGCTGTTGGGTCTGCATCGGGACGAACTCACCAAGCTGGGCCGGCGGTTGGTGGACTGGTTCGACACCCTGATCGATCAGCCGACCGAGAACCCCACCACCCACACCGGCAACACCACGTGGGACCCGGCACGCCTCGAACACCGATTCTCGGTGGCCGCCGGCACCCCCGGCGGCGCGGAGAAGGTACTCACCGCGCGGGAGTATCCGGGCGGCACCCTCGACTGGCACGCGTTCTCCGTCGATCCGACCGGTCCGCTCGGCGGGACCACCACGCCGCCGGCGGCGCTCAACCGCACCGTCTTCCCCGCGCCGGTGCGGTTCTCCGGCATGCCGCTGCCGCGCTGGTGGGCCGTCGAGGACGGTCGTACCAACTTCGCCGCCGTGCGACCGGACAGCACGGACCTGGCGCGGCTGATCTTCCTGGAGTTCGCGCTCGTCTACAGCAACGACTGGTTCCGGCTGCCGTGCGATCTGCCCGTCGGCACGCTGGCCTCGATCCGCGGCCTCGCGGTGACCGACGTCTTCGGCCGGAAGTTGTGGATCACGCCGGCGGGTTCGGGTGACGACGCCGACTGGCAGCGCTGGTCGATGTTCACCCTGGACACCATCGGCGACGCTTCCATCGCGGCGGACACCGACCTGCTGCTGCCGCCGAGCGTGCCCAAGATCGCCGAGGGGCCGGTCCTGGAGGAGGTGGCACTGGTTCGCGACGAGAGCGCGAACATGGTGTGGGGCGTCGAGCAGACCGTGCGCCTGGCGACCGGCGAGCCCCGGCGCGGCAGCGAGGTGGCGGCGGAGATCCTCGCGCACCGGCTGCGCCTGCACCCGCCCGCCGACCCGCCGCCGGCCGTCGCGCCGGTGGCCTACGAGGCGATGAACTCGGTGCCGGAGAACTGGATTCCGTTCATTCCGGTACACGTGCCCGGCCAGAACCGGAAGATCCGGCTGCAACGCGCGGCCATGCCCGGGGTGGTCGACGGTCTGCCGGTGCGCGCTCGTACGTCGTTGCTGCGAGAGGGGTTCGACCAGGGCCGGCCGTACTTCGTCCACGAGGAGGAGGTCTCGCAGACGGGCACCGGGGTGACGGTGGCCTACAACCGCACGCGTTGGCGCAACGGCCGGGTCTCGGTCTGGCTCGCCGCGCACCGCACCCCCGGCCGCGGCGAGGCTTCCAGCGGGCTGGCCTTCGACTTCCTCACCGACACTGCACCGCCGTCCGGCGGAGGCGGGTAGGCGCGAGCGCGATCTCGCCGACAACTCCGTTGCCTCGCGCTCGGCTTGCGTCCTCGGTGTATCCACCCGTGCGATCGGTGACGCGGCCGGCGGGTGGGTGGCCGCCGAGCGCGGTGTGTCCGTGGTGGTGATCGTAGGTGTGGAGCCAGGCGGGGAAGGCTTCGCGTCGCTCCGTACGGTGAGGACGCGCTCTCGGGTCCGGGGTGGCCGACCCTTCCCAGAACACTGCGGCGGCCGGGGCCGGCAAGTGGTTCACCCGGCCGCCTTTTCGGTGCCCGTCGCGTGGCCGTGGTGTCAGTTCGCCGGGACGAACTGTGTACCGAGTTGGTCGTCGAGGCGGTGGATGAGGTATTCGAGTTGGCTGCCGACGCGACGCTTGAGGGCGTCCAGGGTCGGGGGCATGTGTTCCTCCGAAGCCGTGGAGTCGGCCACCTTGCCCTCGATCAGTGCGAGTACGCCGGTGCCGGGGTCGTACAGCGCGGCGCGGGGGCGGGTGTGGAAGCCGTCGGCGTTCGGCACGTAGGTGAGGAATTCGCGGAAGTCGGCCAGGCCCTTGACGCGCGGCCCCGGATAAGGCTCGGAGGTCTGCTCCTCGTTTTCCTGGTATCTGCCCGTCGGCTTGAGGGTGCATTTGCCGCTGCCGACGAGTTGTACGAAGTAATCCCTGGTGAGGTCCCGGAAGTCGTTGCGGACATACCAGAGGGTGACCGTGGTGGCGATGTCGTCGGCGAGATAGGACTTCGCGGCGAATCGGGGTTGGGGATGGAGCCACGTGTCCCAGTGCTTGCCTTTGAGTTGGTCCACGCACGGGGTGCCGGGGTTGGGCACGGTCTCCAGTGTGCCGCCGCCGAAGCGGTTGTTGTTGTCGACGATCGGTGGCCTCACGGTGAATCCGGGGATGTTTCCGTCGGGCAGCACCTCGGCGAGGCGGGCGAACGGCGGTTCGGCGGCGGCAAGTCCCAGGCGGTACACCTTGAATCCGTTCGCTCCTTCGGCGATGGAGGCCCCCACTTCCATGAGCAGGGGTTCGTGTTCCCATGTCGCCAGGATCGCCCGGATCATCCCGGGGCAGTGCTTCTCGCACAACTCCTCGATCTCCTTGCCGGCGGCCGATGCGACCTGTTCCGGGCTCCAGCCCTGGTGGCTGACGGCGACGGCGAGTCGGGTGCCGAGTTTGCGCATCGCGTCACCGCACTCGCGTGCGCCCGCGACGAGTCGACCGGTGATGTCGGCGGCGGAGGGGTTCGCCAGCTTGGAGATCTCCGTCCCGTGCTTGTACAGGCAGGCGAACGCCTCGGCGGCCTCGTGGCTCACCGCCACCGCCCGGACCACGGGATCGGTCGGTTCGGCGGGCAGCATGCCCTTGAAGGTGGCCGTGGCCAGATCCAACAGCGGGGTCGCGGCGTCCAGGGTTGCGGTGATCGCGGCGCCGGGCGTCAGCTTCGACAGGTCGACCTTGAGTCGGATCATGCCGCCGGCGGGCAGAAACGCGACGGGCAGGTTCTGGGCCGCAGCCATGGTCCGGGCCAGGAGCGTATACGGATTGTCGGGGTCCGGCTTGGCCTCGACGAACCGGACGCCGGTGGGCAGATCAAGCAGGAAGGGTGTGAAGTGCGGATTGCTCACGTACAGATCGAGGGTTCGTCGCGACGCGTCGGTGACATCGAATCCGGTGCACGTGATGGCGCCCGGTACGAACTTCTCGACGTCGAGGGCGAGGGTGAGCGCCGGGTACGCGCACTCGACGGTGGGCGGATTCGCCACGCGCTTGCCGATGCCCAGGACGCCGTCGGTGCTCAGCAGGTTCCTCGCCTTGGTCACGGTCGTCGCGATCGCGCTTTCGACGTCCCACCAGCCGATTCCCCAGAGCGAGAAGCGGTCCGTGCCCACCGAGACCCGATGCCGTGCCGTGTCCACATGTTCCGGCGTCAGTGCCTGCCATTCGTCGCCCTCGTAGCGCAACACCCTTAGGTTTTCGACCTGTTGCGGCGTGGCCTCGGCCGGATAGTCCAGGGTCACCACGGCCCGTCCCTTGGCGAGTTCGCCGCCCCGTACCTCGATCCTGGTCGGCTTGCCGAAGAGCTTGTACGGGCCGCTCGGCGGCGGCGCGTCGTCGACGGTACTCAGGTGCAGGACCGGCGAAGCCCCCTTGAACGCCTTGGCAGGTGCCGAAACGGACACGCCCCCTTGGGGGTTGGCCGCCTCGACGGAGCCCTTGCCGTCGCCATCGCCTCCGCCGCCCGACGTGCATCCGGCGACCACGGCCACAACCACCGCGAGCACCACCGCCGTCCGAACGCGCGCCGCGGCCCACGACCACGCCGTCATGTCCCCCACCATCCCCACTTCACGCCCGTCACGGCTCCACCGGACGCATCCGCCGCGCCCCCCACGAGCGCGCATCCGTCGATCATGCGCGGAACAGCCTCGATCCGAGGGCATGTTCGGCCAAACCGACGACGCGAGTCATACAACGAATCGGCATCGCACAATCGGTATCGCCCTATTCATGTCATCCGACCCACATCACCCGGTCGGCAGCGCCGGTCCACACGACGGCGACGGCTTGCTACCGACCCGGCGCGTCGCCCCGTTCTCGTATTGGCGACGTTGTGGCCCGACCCGCACTGGAACACCCTCGCCACCGCCGACGCTCCCCGGGCGACGGTCACTTACCCCGTGCCGCGGGGCTCGGCGTCGGTCGGTGCGCGCAGGCCGGTCAGGATGATGCGCAGGTTTCGGCGCCATTGGTCGGCGCTCGGTTCGAGGCCGATGGTGTGATCGGTGGGGATGGCCGTGGCGAGTACGAAGGGGACGTCGCGCCAGTCGATGTCGTCGCGGATGACGCGGGTTCGTTGGCCCCGTCGGACCAGGTGACGGACCGCCGCTCCGAGGCGGGCGATGTGCGGCTCCAGGTCCAGGCGGTCCTCGCCGCGGCCGGACAACACGTCGTGCAGGCCGCAGCTCGACGTGCGTAGTCGTACGTACGCCTCGGCGAACTCGACGAACCCCTGCCACGCGTCGGGGGCGTCGAGCGCGGTCCGGGCCCGTTCGGTCATCTCGTCGATGGTGTCGGTGAGGATGGCGGCGAGCAGGGCGTCCAATGACGGGATCCGGCGATACAGCGTGCCCAGGCCCACGCCCGCGCGTTGCGCGATGTCGCGGGTGGTGATGGCGAGTCCCTGTTCGTCCAAGGCCCGGCGGGTCGCGGCGACAAGGCGCTCGACGTTGCGTCGTGCGTCCGCGCGCGGGCGGGTCTCGCCCTCTGCGAGCAGCGCGGTGACTGCGGATTCGTGCACGACCGCAGCTTAGGCCGTATGCCGTGGATCGGTCCGGTCCGGTCCGGTCCGACCCGGGCGAGGCAGGCAAGCGGGTCATCATGTTCCGGTTCTGCTATCGTGAGTAAACGGAACATCATGACCCGATTATGGAGGTACGAGCATGCGCGAGCCGATCGGCGTCGGAATCCTCGGCGCGAACCCGGATCGAGGGTGGGCCGCCCGCGCGCACATCCCCGCGATCACCGCGTCGGCGCACTTCACACTCGCGGCCGTCGCCACCACCCGCGAGGACAGCGCGGAGGCCGCGCGCGTGCGATTCGGCGCCCGCCACGCGTTCACCGACGCGCGCCGGCTCGCCGTGCATCCCGACGTCGACCTCGTGGTGGTCGCGGTGAAGGTGCCGGCACACGTCGAGCTGGTCACCGCCGCGCTCGACGCCGGCAAACACGTGTACTGCGAATGGCCCCTGGCCACCACGGCCGACGAGGCCGCCACCCTGGCCGCCGCCGCGCGGCGGGCGGGCGTCCACGCCACCGTCGGCCTGCAGGCCCGGTTCTCGCCGGCCGTACTCAGGGCGCGGGCGACGATCGCCGAAGGCCGACTCGGCACCGTGCAGTCGGCGACCGTGTACAGCTCCCGCGCCAAGGGCAACACGCGCGACGTCCCCGACTGGACGGCCTACACCTACGACCACCGCAACGGCGCCGGTCTGGTCGAGGTCCTCGGCGGACACGCCCTCGATCTCGTGCGGTTCCTGCTCGGACCGATCCGCGACCCATCGATGCGTACGGCCATACGTACCGAAGGGCATCGTGTCGCCGAAACCGGCGCGCCGATCACCGTCACCGCGCCCGACCAGTTCCTCACCCACGCCGAAGTCGACGGCGGCGCGGTCGTGTCCGTCCACCTGCGGGACGGCGCCACGGCCATTCCAGGGACGCGTGTCGAGATCGCCGGCACCGCGTCGAACCTTCTCCTGACCTCCGCGCCCGAACGCGACCCGTGGGCCGCGCAGATCCAGATCGGCCGACTCGACCTGTACGAATCCCGAGCCGAACGGCCGGAGTGGACGCCCGTCGCGCTCGACCGGGACCCCGCCGACGCGTTGCCGATCGAGGCGGCCAACGTCGCGCGGGTGTACGAGCGGCTCGCCGCCGACCTTCGCGAAGGCACGCACACCACACCCGACTTCCACGCCGCCCGGGAACTGCACACGCTCCTCGAGCAGGCACCCCGACCCCGCCTCCGGGCCTGATCCCGGCCGCTGATTCCGCCCCCGGATTCGGTTCGGCCGCCACCCGCTCGACGTCCCCTCGATACTCGAAGGCGTGTCCCGGTCGAGGGCCCGGCAACGGCGAACCCTCCGCACCGAGGCATCCCGGGATCGGCCACTCGGCACCCCGGCTGCGATGGGGCCGGGCCCTGTTCGGCCACGCGTGCGCGGCGGCCGACGCGAGTTCCGGGCCGTGGTCGTCCTCCACCAGGGCGAGCGCGAGGTCCATGCCGGCGCCGACCCCGGCCGAGGTCCACACCGGACCGTCCCGGACGAAGATCGGGTCGCAGTCCACCGTCGACTCGGGATGCTCGTCGGCGAGTTGCCGCGCGCGGGCCCAGTGCGTGGTGACCCGTCGCCCGGTGAGGAATCCCGTGGCGGCGAGCAGGAGCGTCCCCGCTGCACACCGACGCCACCCGCCTGGCCCCGGCCGCGGCGATCCACGCGACCGGTTCGGGGTCGCGGCGCGCGTCGTCGACACCCGGTCCTCCCACCACGACAAGGGTGTCCAATCCCTCGGGGGCGAACTCGTCGATGCCACACTCGGCGAGCATCGGCAGGCCGCTGGAGAAGCGGACCACACCGGCGCGTGGCGCCACCAATCGGCAGTCGTAGCCGCCGGCCGCCTGCCGCGTGTAATCGAACACCGCATGCGGACCGACCAGGTCGACCGCCTGGAACCCCTCGTACACCACAAAAACCACCCGACGTATGCCCGCAAGGCTGCCTGACCTGCACGAACGGCATCAACGACGGACAACCCACACATCACGCCACGGCCCGCCCCGACGGATTCGGCACCGGCGCGGGCACGGGTCGCCCACGCGGACAGGGCCGGCGCGATGTCGCCGATCATGTCCTCCCGGCCGCCGACCGGACCTCGCCGGCCGCATTCCATGAGGAGGTCGCGCACACTCCCGGGCCCAGGTCACGCGGTGGCCTCGCGCGCCTCGGTGAGGACGGCGAGGAGTTCCGCGCGGGCGGCCTGCCAGGCGGGGCCGTGGCGTTGCAGGGTTTGCAGGGTTTGTTCGGCCGTGTGGCGGCGGGTGAGGAGGTCGGGGCGGCGTTCGACTTCCACCTCGCCTGCCCATACCGTCAGCCGGCCCTGGATCGGGACCAACTGGGCGGTCTGGGCGGCGAGTTGGAAGGCTTCGTTCGTTGGGCGTTCCATCTCGGGCAGGCGGTGGGGGGCTACGCGCGGCCCAGGTGACTAGTGTTTGAGGAACGCTATCGCCTGGGCGAGGGCCGGGTCCTTGCCGGTGGAGCGGTCCGCGGCGGTCAGCGGCGCGTAGATGTCGGGGGGTACGCCGATGCCGTCGACGATCTCGCCGTTGGCGCCGATGGCGCGCTGCGAGGGGAAGCGGATCGCGCTCGTGTTGTCGGCGAGCGCGTACAACCGGGCGGGACCGGAGTTCACGCCCGCGGTGCGGGTGCCGATCAGGGTGCCCAGGCGCAGGTCCTTGACGCCGGTCGCGAACGCCTCGCAGGCGGAGGCGCAGCCGTCGTCGGTGAGGGTGACCATCGGCAGGTGCAGCAGCGGGGTGCTGTCGTCGACGCGCTGGGCGTCGCAGCGGCCGTTGGCGTCGCAGAAGGAGAGGACCGTCGCGTCGTGGATGAAGGCACCCAGCAGTATGTTGCCTTCGTCGGCGACGCCGCCGCGGTTGCCGCGTACGTCGAAGATCACGCCGGTGAGCGTCGTCGTCGCCCGGAGATCGGCGATGGCCTTGAGGATCTCTTGGGCGACGCCCGGGTAGAAGGCGTCGAAGCGGATCCGAGCTATGCCGCCGTCCAACACCGCGGCGTCCACGCGCGGTTGCGGCGGTGGGGGCAACTCGCCAGGGGTGACCGTCAGTTGCCGCGTCTCACCGGTCGCGGGACGGCTTATTGCCAGCGTCACCGGGGTGCGTTGCGGAGCGGGCGGGCGCAGCAGGTCCAAGACTCCCGGGTTGAGTTTGCCGCTGGTGAAGGCCGGGACGCCGTTCACCGACTCGATGATGTCGCCGGGCGCGAGTCCGGCCACGGCGGCGGGGCTGCCCGCGGCGACCGCGGTGGCGAACAGCGGTCCGGTGAAGTCCGGCGCGGTCTCGGGGCGTGGCAGTGCGTAGTTCAGGCTGACGCCGAGGCCCCATCGGGGAACGCCCGGGCCCGGGACGGCGCCGGACGCCTGGTAACCCGCGTGATTGTCGTGGAGGGCGGCGAGCATGCCCTGGATCGCGACGACGGCGAGGGACGAGCGCAGCGCCCGGTCGTTCGGCACCGCGTCCAGTATCTCTTGGAGGCGCTTGCCGAAGCGCGCCCAGTCCTTGTCGCGGTGACCGGTCAGGGCGGGCAGCACGGCGTTCGGCTGGTCCCAACCGCGCTTGCGTAGTTCGCGGACGACGGCCTGGAAGGCGTACTGGAGCAGTATGCGGTCGTCGAGTCGCGAGCCGCCGTAGTAGTTGTCGAACAGGCAGTAGTACGCCTGCTGCACGGTAGCGACGGACGTGGGGATCGGTGCCTGCGCGGGCGGTTGGGGTCGGGTCGGATCCTGTGCGACGCAGGCGGCGGGCCGGCCCGCCGAGTCGGCCGAGGCGGTGAAGTCCGGAACGAGGATGCCCCCGGCGACCAGGCCGCCAACCAGTACGGTCACGCCCGTGGCTGCCGGCAGGCGCCGCTTTCGGGTCAGCGCCCGGCGCCGGTCCCCGCGCCCTCGGCCGACCGGCCCGGCGTCGGGCGCCGGGTCCTGGCGCCGCCCGCCCTCGGCTTCCGCAGGTGCACATTCGTCGATCCCGGTCGGCGCTGCCG
This sequence comes from Embleya sp. NPDC059237, assembly GCF_042754105.1. Lineage (NCBI taxonomy): Bacteria > Bacillati > Actinomycetota > Actinomycetes > Kitasatosporales > Streptomycetaceae > Embleya > Embleya sp. NPDC059237. The sequence goes on from NZ_JBHZAE010000013.1 coordinate 328,014, forward strand.
GAGCGGATTCGGCCGCAACGGCTTGGGCGATTGTGTCGATGGTGGGCATGTCGTTGCTCATCTGGGCTGCTCCCGAACTCGCGTCAGTCCTGCGGACGCGGCGGCACCGCTGTCGGTGCGCCTGCCGCGCTGACGGAAGTTCTACCGAGCGGCCGGTTTCACGGCGGTTTCGTCGCCGCCGCGGGGAAGGCGATGGTGACCGCCAAGCCGCCGTCGGGGCGCGCGGCGGCGGTGAACGCGGCGTCGTGGGCGGACGCGATTGCCGCGACGATGGACAAGCCCAGGCCGAGGCCCGCGGCGTCGGCGGTGCGCACGTTGCGGGCCGGGCGGGTCGCGTCGAGGCGTTGGAACGGCCGGATGATCCGTTCGACGGCGTCCGCGGGTACGACAGGCCCGGTGTTGGCGACGGTGACCACGGCGCGGCCGTTCTCCGTGGCGGTGCCGATGTCGACGTGTCCGCCGGGCGTGTTGTAACGGATCGCGTTGTCGAGCAGATTGGCGACCAGCCGTTCGACGAGCGCCCGATGACCTGCGGTGACGGCCACGTCGAGCGACGGGCGCAGCGTGACGAGCCGGGCCGCGGCGTCCGTGCCGCATCCGACCACGCTCTCGGCGACGAGCCGGGCCAGGTCGACCGGGCGGCGCACGTCGACGCCCGCTTGGCCGCGGGCGAGGGTGAGCAGCGCTTCGATGAGCCGCTCCTGCTGCTCCCCCGCAACGAGTATGCGCTCGTGGGCGGTACGCAGCGACGCGATGCTCGGCTCGGGGTCGGCCAGCGCGACCTGGCCCAGCGCACGCTGCCGGGCCAGCGGCGTACGCAGCTCGTGGGAGGCGTTGGCGACGAACTGCCGCTGCGCCTGGAATGATCCCTCGAGCCGGGCCAGCAACGCGTCGAACGTGTCGCCCAGCTCCCGGAGTTCGTCCCGCGGTCCGTCCAGGGCAAGACGCCGTTGCAGGCTGGTGGCGGAGATGTCCCGCACGGTGGAGGTGATGGTCCGCAGCGGGCGCAAAATGCGACCGGCCACCACCCATCCGAGCAGCACGGATGTCACCACCATCAGCCCCAGTGCGAATCCGGACTGGACGATCAGGGTGTGCAGCATGGCCGACTTTTGGTGGTCGACGGTCCGCCGGACCTCCTGCTGAAGGGAGTCCGCGGCGGCCGGGTCACCGGGCCCTGCGTTCGGCCCCGCTCCGTCGCCGGGCGCCGGAGCGTTGACAGTCGGAGCGCCGCCGGTCGGAGCGCCGGCACTCACCTCACGCTTGACCACCGCGGGCGGACGTTCCAGGGCGCCGGCCACCAGCGCGTAGGTGATCGCCAACAGCGCCGCACCGCAAACCAGGAACAGCCCGCCGTACAGGGCGGTCAACCGCAACCGCACGGTACCGCGGGGCCGACCGGAGCGCACGATCCCGGCGGTGAGGCGACCGAGCCCACGGAGGAACGTCCGCGGGATCGGCCGGCCGGCCCGGCCCGCCATCCCGCTCAGGCGACTTCTCCCAGCATCCGATAGCCCCGGCCGGCGACCGTTTCGACGACCGGCGGCGCCCCGAGCTTGGCCCGCAGCCGGCTCACGGTGATCTTCACCGCGCTGGTGAAGGGGTCGGCCGTCTCATCCCAGACACGCTCGAGCAGTTCCTCGGCGGAGACCGCGCGACCCCTTGCGGCCAGGAGCAGTTCGAGCACGCCGAACTCCTTCGGCGTGAGCACCAGCGGCCGACCGCCCCGGACGGCGGTGCGCCGGCCGGTGTCGACGACCAGATCGCCGCACCGGACCACAGGCGGCACGGCCGGATGGGAGCGGCGCGCCAACGCGGCGATCCGGGCGACGAGCACCGGAAAATCGAAGGGCTTCGGCAGGTAGTCATCGGCCCCAAGCCCCAACCCGTCCACAATGTCGTCCGCCGTGGCCGCGGCCGTCAGCATCAGCACGCGACTGCGGCCACCGGCGGCGATCAGCGCCGCACAGACATCGTCCCCGTGCGTGCCGGGCAAGTCCCGGTCCAAGACCACCACATCGTACGCGTCGCGATCGGGCCCCAACACCCGCTCCAACGCCGCCTCGCCGTCGTACGCGAGATCGACGGCCATCTGCGCACGCCGCAGACCCACCGCCACGACCTGCGCCATCTCCTCGTCATCCTCGACCACAAGCACCCGCAACGCCCCGCCTCCACCCCACACTCGGCGACCCAGCGTCCCGCAGCCTAACCGGGCCATCGGGTCGACCGGGCCGATCACGGAGCCCTCCTGCTCGCGCCAACTGCCGGTGCGGCGGCGGATCGCCGAGCGGCTGCTTCCCCTGGTGCGTCCGAACGCGTGGGCAATCGACGACGTGCCCTTTCCCAAGGACGGTCGCATGTTCGCGGGCGTGGCTCCACAGGGCAGAGAGGGTGTACACGGCGCTGCCGTCGGCCTGGAGGCGGATCACGGGACGGTCCGGGCGGGACGATCGCGGCGCCCGTGGCCCGGCAGTCCCAGGTCGAGACGCTGCCGCATGTCCGGCCGGCCGTCGAGGCGGTTCTCGCCTGGGCCGCCACCGAGCGCAACTGCCCGGCCGGCTACGCCCCTGCGCCAACGACGAGTGCCGGCTGTTCCTGCTCGACCGCAGCCGCGCCCACCGCGCCCGCTGGTGCTCGATGGCCGTCTGCGGCAACCGCGCAAAGACACGCCGCCATCGCCGTACTCGGACTCCACGACGACGCGTTGCGCGCCCGGCTCGTCAAACTGAACGCCTGGACGGTCCGCGCGTTCGCCGACACCGTCCAGGGCGACGCCACTTCGGACGAACATCCGCTGCCGGATCCCGAACGCCTGCGTGTCATCGGCGAGTTCGTCTACGCGGCCGTCGACGGCATCGAGCTCCACCACGCACTCGGCGACTGCACGTACCCCCTGCCGGACCTGCTCGCCGTCCTCGACGACGTGGTTACCCGGCTGCTCGCGCAGGACAGCCCCTGACCTGCGCGAACGCCTGAGGCGCGGCGACGGGTGGGGGCGGCGCGAGGCGGCGGGAGGAGAGAGGAAGGCCGACCCGTCTCCGGGGTCGTGGTCCGGCCGAACGTCCCGAGGCCGGCCGTCCTCGCGGCCGTGGAGTGCGCCGGCATGTGGGCTGCCGTGCTATCCGGTCCCTGCGGCGCGGCCGGCGCGACGGGACAACTCCGCGAACGCCGCGCGCAGTTCCGGTGGGGCAACCACCTCGATCTCGGTGTCGAAGCGGGCCAACGCCGCCGCGAGAGCGGCCCAGGACCAGGATCCCGTCGTCAGCCTGGTCCGGCCGGCGCCGAGTTCCTCGACGACACCGTCGCCGGCGAACGGGGCCACCTCCGCCACCGGCAGGCCGAGGATCACCTCGCCACGGCACGGCCAGGCGTCCGCGCTCTCGGAACCCTTGAACCGGGCCGACAGGAAGGCGATCACGTCGCCGCCCGGCACTTCACGGGGAACGAACCGCGGCCCATGCGGAACCCGCGGTGTCATCCGATCGACCCGGAAGGTCCGCCAGTCGCCGCGGTCGGGGTCCCAGCCGACGACGTACCAGCGGCCGGCCCGCGCCACCAGGTGATGCGGCTGCACCCGGCGAGGCGGGCGCGGCTCGGCATCCTCGGTGCGCCCCGGTGAGCGGTAGTCGAACCGCAGCTCCTCCCCCGCGCGGACCGCGGAACTCAGCGTCAGCAGGATCCCGGTATCGACCTGCGCATCGACACCGTGCCCGGCCGCGCTGATCTCGAGGGCGTCGACTCGCTGCCGCAACCGCGACGGCAACACCTGTCGCACGCCGGCCAGCGCCCGCGCGGCCGCCTCCTCGATGCCCGCGCCCGTCCCGACGGCGATCCGCAACGCCACAGCCAGCGCAACCGCCTGCTCCTCGTCGAACAGCAGCGGCGGCACCTGGCTGCCCGCTTCGAGCCGGTAGCCGCCGTCGGGGCCCTTGACCGCCTGCACGCGGTACCCCAGCTCGCGCAGCCGGTCGACGTCGCGGCGCACGGTTCGCTCGCTGACGCCCAGCCGCTCGGCGAGCACGCCGCCCGGCCAGTCGCGGCGGGCCTGAAGCATGGACAGCAGCGCCAGCAGCCGGCTGGAGGTCGTCGTCGA
>NZ_JBHZAE010000014.1:0-321820 GCF_042754105.1 Embleya sp. NPDC059237
CGTCCTCCCTCACCACGGGCATCGAGGATGCCTTCCTCAACTCCTACCGCAACGGCTCCTTCCAGTACCTCCTGATCGCAGCCGACCGCATCTGAACGCATCCGACCGCCGGGCGGTGATCACCGCCCGGTCCCGGAACCGTTCCCACGCCTGACGGCGCGTCCGCTCTTCCCACCTCTCTTCCCGCCTCCTCGCGAAGACCGTAGCACCAGTTTTCTCCAGATGGAGAAAACTTTGCCGGGGAACTAGCGCGTGTCTTCAAGCCCCCGTCGGGCTCTGCGGCGTGAGCGCAGCGAGGAGCCCGAAGGGCGGATGCCGTGCATCGGCGTGCCGGAGAAGCAGGTGCGCAGTGGTTCCATTCGCCTGTTTCACCGGGGCGGCGAGGTGCGGTGCCGGGCGTCGTGGAGCTCGGCGGGGGTTTGAAGACACGCGCTAGGGTGCCCCCATGTCTCCCGTCCGAGCACCCCGGTCGGCCGGCGGCGCGGCGCGGCGCGAGGCCCTTCTCGACGCCACCGTGCGGCTGCTCGCCCGGGACGGCGCCCGGGCCGTTACGCACCGCGCCGTGGCGGTCGAGGCGGGCACCACCCACGGGTCCGCCCGCTACTACTTCGGCACCCGTGAGCAGCTGCTCGACGAGGCCCTGCGCCGCCTCGCGGCCCGGCAGATCGACGAGATCCGTACCGTGTTGCGGCGCTCGGCCACCGCCGACCCGCAGGAGTTCGCCACCCGGCTCGCCCGCTACCTGACGGACACCGTCGCCGGCGATCGGGACGCGAGCATCGCCCGATACGAGCTGTTCCTGGAGGTGGCCCGCCGACCCGAGCTGCGCCCGGCCCTGGCGGAGTGGGGGGCGGTACAACGCGAGGCCCTGGCCGCCCGGTTGGCGGCCGTGGGCGCAGTCGAACCCGAGGCCGCCGCAGCCGACCTGCTGACCCTGCTCAACGGCCTCGTCCTCGAACAACTCGCCACACCCGACGACGACTTCGAGCACACCCGCCTGCGCCCCGCGATCCTGCGCCACTGCACCGGCCACGGATAGGCCCTGTCCGGGCCCGCCGTCAGCGCGCCGCCCGATCCGCCGGCCCGTCCCGCAACATGTGGGCCAGGAGTCGGCCCCGGGACCGCAGCCCCGTCTTGTCGAAGATGTGCTGAAGGTGACTTTTGACCGTGGGCACGCCGATCGACAACACGCGGCCGATCTCCGCGTTCGTGGCACCGTCGAGCAGCAGGGCGACGACCTCGGCCTCGCGCGCGGTCAGCTCCCAGGCCGCCTCGGGGGCCGGATCGGCCGCCGGCTGCTGCCACGCCCCGAACGCATACTCCACGTACGGGTGCGCCTTGCGGAGAAACCGCAGCTCGCGCGCGGTGAAATCGCCCTCGCGCGCGTCCCGCAACAGCGACACACCCCCCACGAGCCGGCCATCGTGGCGCAGGTACAACTCGGCCTCGTAGCGGATCCCGAGCGGACGCATGAAGTGCCGGTAGTAGTCCGACGCGTCGAACCGTTCCCCCAGGTCGAACAGCGTCGCCAGCGGGGTGTCCGACGCGGCGAACCGCCTCGGGTGGAACGGATCGAGCAGATGGAAATGGCTCAGGTAGCCGACATTGCGCACCGGCGGAATGGCCCGGAAGACGTGGCCGACCGCGTTCAGGCCCGCGTCGACGGAATAGAAGACCATCCCGGTCGCCGAGACCGACTCGGCCAGGAAGTCCATCGTCTGCGCCTTGAACTCGTCGACGTTTCGCGGGCCGACGGTGGATCGTGTGCCGCTGGGGTGCGTGGGGTGCATCGGGGCCGCCCGCTTCGTCCGAAGGAAGGGTCGAGGAGGGGTCGACCGAGGTGGCCGACCGGAGGAGATCGACACAAGGAGGTCGAAGGGAGGCAGGAGGAACCTAACCGCGTCCGAAGCCGGGGGTCAAGGTCGGGTGTCAACCGTTGGATCGATGTGCCCCACCGCGTCCGCGCCTACTTTCACCCGATGACCGGACCCGCCGGTCGGAGCGGAGGCAGCGGATGGCCAGGACACTCATCACCGGTGGCAACGTACTGACCCTCGATCGGTCCGCGCCGGACGCCGAGGCGCTGGTGGTCGAGGCGGGACGGGTGCTCGCCACCGGCAGCGCCCGCGACATGGCGAGCCTCGCGGGTCCGGGCGCGCGGACGATCGACGTGGCCGGGGCGACCGTGCTGCCCGGTCTGATCGACACCCACCCGCACGTGCTGCACTTCGGTGGCCTGGCGGCGGGCCTGGTCGACCTGACCGACGCCGTCGACCACGCCGACATCGTGGCCCGGATCCGCGAGCACGCGGCACACACGCCCCCGGGCGAGTGGATCATGTGTACGCCGGTCGGGGAACCGCACTACTTCGTTCGGCGCTCGTCGGCCGACCTCGCCGAACGGCGCCTGCCCGACCGGCACACCCTGGACGCGGCGACCGCCGATCACCCGGTGCTGATCCAGGCATGGGCGCCGCGCATGCCGAACGTGGTGGCGTTCAACAGCGCGGGACTGCGCGCCGTCGGGCTGAGCGCCTTCATCCCCGACCGCGTCTGCGACGTCGAGATCGACAAGGACGACGACGGCGCACTCACCGGCATCCTGCGCGGACCGGTCACCAACTACTACACGTACGACCCGTTCTGGTCCCAGATCCTGAGCAAACTGCCCCCGCTCGACCCCGCCCGCGCCGTACAGGGCACCCTCGACGAGATGGCCCGCTTCACCGCGCGCGGGGTGACCACCGTGTACGAGGGCCACGCGATGGAACCCGAACACATCGACGTCTACCGGCACTTGCGCGCCCAGGGGCTGCTCACCTTCCGCGTGCTGACCGCGCCGGACATCGAATCGGTCATCTTCAGCCCGTTCGAGCCGCTGACCACGGCCGACTTCGGGGCTCGCCTGGAGCGGCTGACCGCACAACCCTCCGAGCGGGACGACGAGTTGTTGCGCGTCGACGGCATCACCATGAGCCCGGGCGGGCCGTGCTTCTCCGGCTACTTCGCGACACACGAGCCCTACCCCGACCCGTTCGGGCGGCCCACCCGGGGAGTTCGGTTCCTGTCCCTGGAGAAGGAGGAACTGTTCGTCCGGTTCTGCGCCGAGCGCGGCATCCGCGCGAACATGTGCATGGGCGCCTTCCGCGAGCACGACGACTTCCTCGCGATCGCCGAACGTGTGGTCCGCGAGCACGACTTCCGCGATCGGCGCTGGATCCTGCAACACGCGATCACCATCACCCCCGACCAGGTCCGCCGCTACCGCGCGCTCGGATTCCAGGTCACCACGTCGGTCGGCTTCGCATGGGGCAAGGGCCGGATGTACGGGGAGCGGATGGGCGAGCACGTGTGGCGCGATCTCGTCCCCCTGCGCCGACTGCTCGACGCGGGCCTGGACCTCGGCGGCGGTACCGACTGGGGACCGAAGAACCCGTGGGAGCAGATCAAACTCGCTCAGACGCACGAGTTCGCCGGCTCCGCTCACCGCAACGCCGGTCCCGACCAGGTCCTCACCCGCGCCCAGGCACTGGAGATGTGGACCACCGGCGCAGCCCGGGTGCTGGACTGGCCGGACATCGGAGCCCTGGTACCCGGTCACCACGCGGACATCGCGATCGTCGACCGTGACCCCTCGCGCTGCGACATCGACGACCTCGCGGACACGCGGGTGCTGCGCACCCTCCTGGGCGGACGCACCGTGCACGACAGCGGCGACCTCGCGGACGCCGGCGACGAACCCGAAACGGAGAACGGCCGATGACCGCACACGAGCAGGTGCTCACCCGAATCGACGGCCTGCGCGACGAGTTGCTGGCCACCGTCGCCGCGGCCATCCGCATCCCGAGCGTCACGCCGACCTTCCCCGGCGAGGACTACGCCGACGTGGTGGGCGCAGAGGGCGCGGTCTCTCGCCTGTTGGCGGGCGTGTACGCCGACGCCGGCGCCGAGGTCGACGTGTTCGCGGTCGACCCCGGGCGGGACAACGCGGTCGGGGTGATCCGCGGTACCGGGGGCGGCCGTTCGTTGATTTTCAACGGTCACGTCGACGTCGTCCCGCCCGGCGACCCCGCCGCGTGGCGCTCCGGCGACCCGTTCGACGGGGCGATCGAGGACGGCTGGATCCACGGGCGCGGCTCGGCGGACATGAAGAGCGGCCTGGTCGCGCAGGCGTTCGCGGCCCGCGCGCTGCGCGAGGCCGGGGTGCGGCTGCGCGGCGACCTGATCCTCCAGGCCGTGGTCGGCGAGGAGAACCTCGAACACCACATGGGCACCTCGATGGTGCTCGCGCGCGGCTACACCGCCGACGGCGCGATCGTGGCCGAACCCACCGGCGCGGCTCGGCCGTTGACCGTGATGGCCGCGACCCCCGGCGTGCTGGTGATGAAGGTCGACGTGGTCGGCAAGAGCGCGCACTCGTCGATGCGCGGGCGCATGTTGCGCGGGCAGGGCACGCGGGACCCGATCGCGGTCAGCGCCATCGACCGGGGACTGGTGATCCACGAGGCCCTGCGACGCCTCGAACACGACTGGGCCGTCACCAAGTTCGACCCGCTCTTCGAACCCGGACAGTTCACCATCGCCCCCGGCGCCCTCGACGGCGGCGCCCGACACTCCCGCAGCGGCGCGTTCATCCCGGACCAAATGAGCATGGTCTACGCGGTGTTCCACCCGCCGGCCGAGGAACAGGACACGATTCGGGCGGAGATCGAGAGCCACATCGCGCACGTCGCCGCCACCGACCCGTGGCTGTGCGACCACCCGCCCGTGGTCACCTGGCAACTGTGCTATCCCGGCTCGCGCGTGGACCCGACCCATCCGCTGTGCGACGTCGTGGTCGGCGCGCGCGAACTGGCCGGGCACGACAGTCGATACGCGGCCCGACCCGGCATCGAGGCGTTCCCCTCCGCGACCGACGCCACCTGGCTCTGCCGGGCGGGTATTCCGACCGTGGGCCTGGGCCCGGGTGAACTGGCCATGGCGCACACCTACGACGAACGTTGCGCGGTCGACGAGATCATCTGCGCGGCCCGTACCTACGCGCTCGCGGCGATCGATTGGTGCGGCGCATGAGCGGTTCCGAACCGATCGCGCCGTACATGGCCGTCGGACTGTCGACCATCGTGCACGGCATCGGCGCCCGCCGGCACATCACCCGCAACCTCGACACCATCGAGGACGCCATCCACGCCGCGGTCTCGACCATCGGGATCAACATGCCGGTCAAGCTGATCGCGCTCGCCGAGGGCGCGCTCACCGGCTTCACCGACGAGATCTTCGACCTCCCGCACGTCCGGGCCGCCCGGGACCTGTTCATCGACATCCCCGGCCCCGAGACCGACCGCCTCGCCGCCCTCGCCCGCCACTACGGCACCTACCTCGTCGTCCAGTGCAAGGCCCGCTGGCCCGAGATCGTGCCCGACCGCTACTTCAACGTGCTGTTCGTGATCTCCCCCGACGGCGAGATCGTGCACCGCGCCGCCAAGAACCACGTCTGGTGCCGCGAGCGCTCGTGCACCCCGCACGACGTCTACGACCGCTGGGTCGAGGTGTTCGGCGACGGGATCGACGCCTTCTACCCGGTGCTGCGCACCCCGGACATCGGCAACATCGGCACGATCTGCTGCAGCGACGGCGAATACCCGGAGGCGGTACGGGCGTTGGCGCTGAACGGCGCCGAGGTGGTGTATCGCCCCAGCGAAGCGGTGCCGATGACCCAGGCCGGCCCCGACCCCGGCGGCACGTGGCTCCTGCAGAACCGGGCCCACGCGCACTTCAACTCCCTGTACATGGTCTGCCCGAACGTCGGCCCGGTGTACGTGACTCCCGACGCCCGGCACCCCTACGACATCGCCGGCGGGCACTCGCACATCGTCGACCACCTCGGCGCCGTGATCGGACACACCGTCTCCGGCGCGAACAGCTTCGTCGCCGGCATCGTGGACATCGAGGCGCTGCGCCGATTCCGGACGATGAACCTCAACTCCAACTGGCTGAAGGACCTGCGCACCGAACTCTTCCGCCGGATGTACGACCACCCCGTACACCCGGCCAATCTGTGGCTCGATCAGGATCCAACGGGCCATGCCGACGTCGACGAGATCTATCGCGCCAACATCCGCCGCCTGATCGATCGCGGCTCCTACACACCGCCCGCACACGCCTCCCCGGGCGCGCGGTACATCCCACCGCCCGGCGGCGACGATCCGGCGATGCTTTTGGACCGGTGGGCGGACGCGGACGGGTGAACGTCGGCCCGGTGAACCCGTGCCGTCGGCCGTCCGTGTAGGTGACGGAGACTCCAGGCTCCGGCCCACCATCGGGGCCCTGCCGGAATCAGGAGGGGATCGACGATCGACCGCGGCCCGGACGACGCCGACCGGTGCGGGCGTTCACTGCGCTCGATGCGCCGGCCGGTGGAGGTCGTCGAGGTGGAGTGGGGCCGGGGCGGGTAGGGGTGTGTCGGGCGATGGCCGGCAGGACTGGAGGAAGTAGGCGAGCAGGCGGCGGGATGCGGCGACGGAGTCCGCCGGGGAGTCGCGCAGGACGCCGTTGTTGGCCAGGAGCAGGAGGGTGACGTCGCTGGTGTCGAAGTCACGGCGCAGTTGTCCGGCGTCCTTCGCCCGCTGTACCAGCCGGGCCAGGCCCGCCTCGGCGCGGACACGCTCGCGCCGGACGTCGGGCGCGTCGGGGAATTCGGCGAGGAACGCGGCGCTGAACCCTCGGTCGTGGGCCTGCATCATGCAGACCTTGGTGAGGGCGGTGCGCAGTCCGCGCCAGGGATCGTCGTCCCGGAGGGCCTCGTCGAGGGCGGCTACGCACTGGGCGAGTTGTTCGGAGAACGCGGCGGCGATCAGCGAGCCGCGGGTGGGGAAGTGCCGGTAGAGGGTGGCGGCACCCACGCCCGCCCTGCGGGCGATTGCGCCGGAGGACACGCCGGGGCCGTCCAGGGCGTACGCCTCGCGGGCGGCTCGGAGGAGCCGGGCGCGGTTGTTCCGGGCGTCGGCCCTTCGGCCCGTCGCGGGGGTGCCGGAGGTGCTGGGAGGGGGGTTCCGAGACAGTCGGGCAGGCATGTCTCCCACTTAAGCACAAACGGAAGGGGTCGACCGTTTGGCGGGTTAGCGTGACGTGGTGCCGCGGTGTTTCGCGGCCGACCGTCGGCCGCGAAGGTGCGCGGCCGTGAACTCTCCCGCCGAACGACGGGCGTGTGTACGGAGGTTGACCGTGTTTGCCGTGCAATACCACCGCTATGGGGGTTCCGAGGTTCTCGCGGTCGAGGAGGTCGAGGAGCCGCACGCGGGGCCCGGGCAGGTCCGCATCGCGGTGCGGGCCACCGGTGTCACCCCTGCCGACTGGTACCTGCGTTCGGGGAGGCTGCGGGACTTCGTCTCCCTGGACTTCCCGCATACGCCGGGCATGGATGCCGCGGGAATCGTCGACGAGGTGGGGGAGGGGGTGATCGGCACCGCCGTGGGAGACGCGGTGTTCGGTCTCGTTCCCTTCGTGGATCAGGGCGGCGCCGCGGCCGAGTACGCCGTGCTGGAGGCGTGGGCGTCCAAGCCTCGGTCGTGGTCCTTCGAGGAGGCGGGTGGAGCCGCGGGCAACATCGACACGGCCACGCGGGTATTGGAGGCGTCGGCCGCCGCCGAGGGCATGACCCTGTTGATCGAGGGCGCCGCCGGAGGCGTCGGCACCATCACGGCGCAACTCGCCCGGGCCCGGGGCCTCGCGGTGATCGGCACCGCGAGCGAGGGCAACCACGGCTTTCTGGAGCAGTTCGGTGTCGTACCGGTCACCTACGGGGCGGGGCTGGCCGATCGGGTCGCCGCGCTTGCTCCGCGCGGGGTCGATGTGGTTCTGGATGCGGCGGGCAAGGGCTCTCTCGCCGACCTTGTGGCCATCGCCGGTGACCCGGGGCGGGTGGTGACCATCGCGGACTTCGATGCCGCTCGGCACGGTGTGCGGTTCTGCCGCTCCGAGGCGGGGGAGTCGCCGGGCTGGGCCGGGCTGCCCCTGGCGGCCGAACTGGCCGACGCGGGCCGCCTCACCGTCCCGCTGCACGCGGTGTTCCCGCTGAAGGAGATCGCCACGGCGCACGACGTCAGCGCCCTCGGCCACGCACGCGGCAAGATCGTCGTGACGGTGCCTTGACGCCCGGCGGCGGGTTTGCGGATGGGCGGCCCGGAAGCACACCGAGGCCGCGCACGATTCCCGGCGCGACCACCCGGCTCCGCGCTTCGCCGTTGATCTCGGCGCGGACGAGCGGGGCCGAGGTCGCGCCGGGTACGCCCTGCCGGCCTGCGCGTCGCGCGTTGCCCGACCCCGACCCGCTGCTCCGTCGCGACGGGTTCGCGATCGTCCCCATCGGGCCCGGATGGGCTTCGCTGCCCGGTGCTTCCCTCCCGGGGGCATGAGGACAAGCACGGCTCCGGGCCGAGGCATGGGTGGTGCCTCGGCCCGGGCGGCGGCCCCGCGGATCGGGCGCGGCATCACACGAGGTGGCGATTCGTGTCTGCCGCGGGTCGAGGACCCGGGCGCGTCCGAGGGCGTCTTGGTGTTCATGACCGGTCGCGAGCGCCGGTCCGCTCGCCGGGGAGGCCGGATCGGCGATACGGGCGCGGGCAGCGCCCTCCCCCCGGTGCTGCCCGCCCCCCGTCGACGGGCAGCCGGTCGGTCGAAGCGGTGATATCGGTACTTCTTCGTCCGTCCGCGGCCCGCCCCGCGGCCGATTCGCGGCCGATTCGCGACCGAGGAGCCGGCGGTGCGGGATCGCCGTGCCCGAGTCCCAGATTGGCGGGTCCGAGGGCGCGTGTATTGCACGAATACGTCACGGTGGGGGCTGCGGCGCGTTCCGGCAGCCAAACGGTCCGATTCCGGGCTCGTCGGCGCCGTGACCGACACGCTACTGTGCGTCGATATGCGAGAAGCCGGTCGACCGTCGGGGGACAGGCGCCCCGAAGCGCGCGGTGGTGGGAGCGCGACGAGTGCCGTCCGCGCCGAGGTGAGCCCTGCGGCAAACGGTGCGGAGGCAGGGGAGTTCGTGGCCCGAAGGGCGGGTCCGGCATTGCGCGGACAGGTGTTGGGCCTGCGTGGATTCCGCCTCCGAGCCCGTGGCACCAGACACCGGTTGGTCGTGCCGGACGGGGTCGTCAGGGTGATGATCGGGTTCGGCGAACCGGTGCGGGTGGTCGACGCGATCGACCCGAGGCGTGCCGTGTCCGGAACCTCGATGGTCACCGGGGGGTGTACGAAGACCGTGATCGGCGAGCACACCGGTGTCCTGGCGGGCGTCACCGTGCTGCTGACGCCGCTCGCGGCCTACCGGATCTGCGGCCTCCCGATGGCCGAATGGGTTGACCGCCCGCTGGACCCCGTGCACCTGCTCGGCTCGCGGGGGCGGCACTTCGACGAACGCCTGGCCGAATGCCCGGACTGGTCGGGCCGTTTCGGCTTGGTCGAGGACCTGCTTGCCGCCCGGCTCCGGGACGGTCCGCTTTGTTGTCCCGAAGTCGTTGACGCCTGGCGGGAGTTGGTGCGGGTGGACGGACGCACGCGAGTGGACGAGCTGGCCGACGCGGCCGGCTGGAGCGTACGGCGCCTGGAGCGGCGCTTCCGCGAGCAGATCGGCACGTCGCCCAAGACCATGGCTCAAGTCCTGCGCCTGCGCGCGGCGTTGCGACTGCATGACGCGGGGCTGTCGTGGACGGAGGCGGCCACGGAGACCGGCTACCACGATCAGCCCCACTTCGTCCGCACCTTCAAGGGTCTGATCGGGTGTACGCCCGGCCGATTTCGGTCCGACCAGGAGGTGCGGCGAAGTGTGGGCGAGGCGGGGTGGGTCGATTCGTGACCGGGTCGATTGTGGGATTACCCGGCCGGCGGCGGGTCACGACAACAGTCGGTCGACCAGCCCGTCGATGTACTCCGGAGTGAGTGCGCCGATCCCGAACAGGACCCGGATGTACATCGGGGCCATGACGTGGTCGAGTACGTCCAGCGCGTCGGGTGGGTTTTCCCCGCGCTCGGTGGCGCGGTCGAGCATCGACTGCAGTTGCCGGGAGCGTTCGGCGAGGAAGTCGTCGCGTGCCCGCAGGCCCTGTTCGTCCATGTCGGACAGCGCGATGGTCAGGCGCAACACCGCCGGGCCGTCGGGGCCGGTGATTTCGCGGGCCACGTTGGCCGCGTAGGTGTGGAGGTCGCCGGACAGGCTTCCGGTGTCGGGCATCGGCGAGCGTGCGGTGAGGCGGGAGTTCGTCACGTCGGCGAGCAGATTCTCCAGGCTGCCCCACCTGCGATAGATGCTCGTGTCGGCCACACCCGCGCGGGCGGCGACCTCGCCGACGGTGAAGCCGGTGTAGCCGCGTTCGCCGACCAGATCCGCGACGGCCTGGTGTACCGCCGCGCGCACGCGGGCGCTGCGCCCGCCGGGCCGCCGGGCTCGTTGTGGTTCATCCATCCGCGGCTCGTCGATCTGTGACTCGTCCATCCGCTCACCTTAACGCAGCCACTGCTTGCGTTAGTGGGCGGATGCGCTTTACAGTCCTCTCTAACGCAGTAGTCAGCTGCGTTTGTGGGTCCTGCCGGGCTTATTTGTGCCGGCAAATCGGTCATGCCCGGTCGTACCGGGCGAAAGAGGGGGACGAGCATGGCTGCATTGCCTGTGGCCGCAGGCGGTCGATCGAGCCGGACGGCGTTGCTCGCTGCGACCTGCGCGGGCCAGTTCATGGTGCTGCTCGACAACACGATCGTCGGCGCGGCGCTGCCCGACATGCAGGAGCGCCTGCATACCGAACTGACCGGCCTGCAATGGATCGTCGACGCCTATGTGCTGCTGGTGGCCATGTTGCTGCTGTCCGGCGGCGTGTTCGCCGACCGCTTCGGCCGAAAACGGGTGTTCCTGTCCGGCGTGGCGGTGTTCACCCTCGCGTCGTTGATGTGCGCCATGGCGCCCTCGGTCGGCTGGTTGCTCGCCGGACGGGTGCTCCAGGGCGTCGGTGCCGCGGCGTTGAGCCCGGCGTCGCTGGCCCTGCTCGTCGCCGCCCATCCCGTTCCGCAGGAACGAGTGAAGGCGATCGGACTGTGGGCCGGCTTCAGCGGCATCGGCCTGGCCGCCGGTCCGCCGGCCGGTGGCATGTTGGCCGATGCCTTCGGATGGCCCGCCATCTTCCTGATCAACGTGCCCATCGGCGTGCTGCTCCTGGCGGCCGGGCTGCGCCTTCTGGGCGAGTCCCGTAATCCGAACGCGCCCGCGATCGACGTCCCCGGGACGGTGTTGTCCGTCCTCGGCGTGGGGACGCTGACATATTCCCTGATCGAGGGCGGCAGCCGCGGCTGGACCTCGCCGCCGATCCTGGGCGGCTTCGCCGCCGCGGTCGTCGTCCTCGCCGCCTTCGTCGTCGTCGAGGGGCGCCGCGCCAATCCGGTGCTCCCGCCGCGGTTGTTCCGCCGGCGACTGTTCACCGTGTCCAACACCGCCATGGTCGTGGTGGGCTTCGCGCTCATGGGCTCGACGTTCTTCTTCTCCCAGTTCTTCGTGTACGTCCAGGGCACTTCGCTGGTGCGCGCCGGCCTGCAGACCCTGCCGTCCACGCTCGCGATGGTGATCGTCAGCCCGTTCGCGGGCAGGCTCGCCGCCCGGTACGGCTTCCGCGTCGTGGTGACCGCAGGTCTGACCCTGGCCGGACTCGGGCTGCTGGCGCTGGGCTTCGTGCACGCCCACACCGGCTACGGGAACGTGTGGTGGCGACTGGCGATCGTCGGTATCGGCTTCGCCCTGACCATGTCCCCGCTCACCGGCGCCGCCATCCAGGCGGTCGACCCGCAGGAGGGAGGGCTTGCCGCGGGCATCAGCAGCACCACGCGCCAGATCGGCGCCGTGCTGGGCGTGGCCGTGCTCGGGGCCGTCGTGCGCACGCGGCAGTCCGACGGTGCCTCGTTCGAGGCGGGCCTGAACAGCGCGTTCCTGGTGGCCGGCGTGATCACCCTGATCAGCGCCGTATTCACGGGCCTGTGGCTGACGGCAACCACGCCCACCGAACCCCCTACGCGACGGCACCAGGCCGGCGATCCCCGCGTGACCGCAGCCGCCGGCGCGGTCGAGCCTCCCGGGAACAGTTGACTCGGGGTTCTCGCCTCTCTACTTTTACTATCATCATAGTGAAACGGAGAGTCGGGTGTTGAAGTTACGTCTCGACGGTGCCACCGGCGTGCCGCCCTATCTGCAGATCGTGCAGCAGGTCCGACAGGCGCTGCTGCTCGGCTACATCCGCGTCGGTGACCGACTGCCGACCGTCAAGGAGGCGGTCGCCGAACTGGCGATCAACCCGAACACGGTGGTCAAGGCGTACCGGCAACTGGAGCACGAGGGCCTGGTCTCGGCCAAGCCCGGCCAGGGCACGTTCGTCGTCGGCGAGGTGGCCCCGGTGCCGCCCGGCGTACACGCGGCGCTGCGGCGGTCGTTGCAGCGGTGGGTGCACGACGCCTACGCGGCTGGGCTGGACGACGAGATGGTCACCGCGATGTTCGCGACGATTCGTGCCGAGGTTCGAAACGAGGGCGTCGCGTGAGCGCGCCGCTGTCCATCGAGCCGGTTCTCGCCGGCGCGGCGCCGGCCCTGGAGACCGAGCGTCTGGGCCGGCGTTATGGGAAGGTCCGGGCGCTGCACGACTGTTGGTTGTCGTTGCCGGCGGGTTCGGTGATCGCGTTGGCGGGGCCCAACGGCGCGGGCAAGAGCACCCTGCTGCAGTTGGTGACGGCGCTCCTCGAGCCGACCGAGGGCGTGATCCGGGTGTTCGACGAGCCCGTGCGGGCGGGCGTGGCGGCGGGTCTGGAACGGGTGGCGTTCGTCGCGCAGGACCACCCGCTGTACCGGCACCTCACCCTGGCCGACCATCTCGAACTGGGCCACAGGCTGAACCGGCGCTGGGATCGGACGCTCGCGGAACGGCGCTTCGCCGAACTGGACCTGCCGCTGCGCCGTCGCGCCAAGGACCTCTCCGGCGGCCAACAGGCCCAGGTCGCCCTCGCTCTCGCGATGGCCAAGCGCGCGCCGTTGCTGGTCCTGGACGAGCCTTTGGCCAGTCTGGACCCGCTGGCCCGACGCGAGTTCATGGCCACCGTGCTGGCGGCCGTCGTGGAGGACGGGCTGACCGTACTGATGTCCTCCCACGTCGTCGCCGAGCTGGAACGGGTCTGCGACTGGCTCGTGGTGTTGTCCCACGGCCGCGTCCGGATGACCGGCCCGGTGGACGACCTGGTCGCCTCGCACCGGGTACTGACCGGCCCGCGCACCGAACTCGGCACGTCCATCCCGGGCGTGGTGCGCCACGAACAGGCGGAACGACAAAGCACGTTGCTCGTGCACACGATCGGCGAGCGACCACCGGTGCACCCGAACTGGCAGTCACGGCCGGTCGGGTTGGAGGAGTTGGTACTCGCTTATCTGGAACTCCCGGAGGGGGAGCCGGTGGTGCCGGGCAACGCGCCCGGGATACCCGGAACACCCGGTAAGCCTCGAATACTTCCGGACCCGTCGACAGGCCGGGCGTCGAATTCTCCTCCTGCCGAATGGAGTTCCCGGTGATCTGGCTGACCTGGCGTCAACACCGGATCCAGGCGCTGAGTGCCGTCGGCCTGTTGATCCTGGCCGGCGTGTTCCTCGGCATGCACGGGCAATCCCTCCACGACGAGTACAACCGGCACGTCGCAGGTTGCCTCCATCAGACCTCGCCCTCGCCCGCCTGTTCGCTCACGGTCCGGTCGTACTTCAACGAAGTCGCCCGGGCGGAACGGCTGATCACCTGGGTCAACGTGATTCCGGGCCTGGTCGGCGCGGTCGTCGGGGCGACGCTGCTGGCCCCCGAGTACGAGAACGGAACGTGGCGACTGGTCTGGACCCAGGGCGTCACCCGCACCCGGTGGCTGGTCACCAAGTCGGCGCTGATCGTGTCGGCCACGCTGCTCTTCGGCGCGGCGATGTCATGGCTGTTCACCTGGTACCGCGAGCCCCTGGACAAGGTTTCCGTCGACGGCCGCTTCTCGGCGCAGGCCTTCGATACCGAGGGCCTGTCACTGGCGGTGTACACGCTGTTCGCGCTGTCCCTCGGTGCCCTCGCCGGCTTGCTGCTCCGCCGTACGGTCGCCGCCATCGTCGTCGCCTTCGCGGTGTTCCTCGCGGTCCGGCTCCCGGCCGAGAACTACCTCAGGCCGCACTACCAAAACCCGCTGACCCGCTACTGGTCACCCACGCCTCCGCGTTCGGAGAAGGTGCCGCGCCGGGACTGGATCCTGTCCGACGGCTGGCTGGACGCCTCCGGACGGCATCTGTCCCACGACGAATTCCGCCGCATTGCCAACGCCCACGCGGACGACGCGAGCCTGGTCGAATACCTGCGATCCCACGGCATGCGCTCCTGGGAGACCTACCAGCCGGCAACTCGCTTCTGGCACTTCCAACTCGTCGAAGCGACCCTGTACGTCACGCTCTCCGCCCTGCTGCTCACCGCGACCGTGCTGTGCCTTCGACGGCGTCCGTTCTGACCGACCCTTTGAGGGGTGGCGTCGCGTGTGGAGTCGTGGTTCCGGGGGCGCCGCTTGTTGCCGCCGGGCGCGTGCGGGGCGGGTCTGTCGGGCTGGTGCGGGGGTGGCCGTCAGGTGTCCGAGGTGGGTGCCCGGGCCGCCGTCGGGCGGGTGTTTCGTGGCATCGCGACGAGGGCCATCACCGATGCGCCGGCTACGCAGCCGGCCGCCACCGCCAGGGCCGCCGCGTAGCCGTCGGCGAGGGCGTGCGGGGCGGGGGTTCGGCCCGCGCCCGTCACGGCGGAGGCGATCGTGCTCAGGACCGCCAAGCCGACGGCGCCGCCGACTTGGCGGACGGTGTTGAGCAGCCCGGCCGCCACACCGCCTCGGGCGGGCGGGACACCCGCGGTGGCGGCCAGCGTGATCGGCGTGAAGGCGGCGGCGGTTCCGAGCCCGAACAGCATGCCCGGGACGGCGACGGCCCACCAATAGGAGCCGTGCGCGGCGGCGGTCGCGGACGCCGCGAGCGCGATGAGCCCCACCGCGCCCAGGGCGCAGTACGCGGAGACGGCGCGGCGCGGGCCGAGCCGAAGGCTCAGTGACCCGGCGGTTCGTGCCCCGACCATCATGCCGAGGCCGATCGGCAGGAATCCGCATCCGGCGCGCAGCGGTGTGTAACCGCGGACGTACTGCATGTGGAACGACAGGATGATCAGCGTCGCGACGAAACCCAGCGCCACCAGGAACATCACCACGTTGGCGCCGCGCACCGACCGCAATCGGAACAACCCCGGCGGCAGCAGCGGATCGGCGGCCCACCGGGCCTGATGTACGGGGAAGAGGCCGAGCAACAACACGCCGACCGTCAGCACGGCCCACACCGACGAACTCGCCCACCCCACCGCCTCGGAACGCATCACGGCGAACACCACGGCCACCAGCCCCGACGTGGCCACGAGCGCGCCGACGACGTCGAGCCGACCGGGCCCGCCCGATCCGCGTCGGTGCGGCGCGAGTACGGCGAGGCCGACGGCCACGGCGCCGATCCCCAACGGGACGTTCACCAGAAACACCCAGCGCCACCCGAGCCACTGGGTCAGCACCCCGCCGAGCACGGGCCCCGCCGTCGCGGCGATCCCGCCGACCGCGCTCCAGGTGCCCAACACCCCGGCCCGACGCGGCCCTTCCGCAAACGTGGCGGTGAGCACGGACAGCGTGGTGGGCATCGACAACGCCGCCCCCAGGCCCTGCGCCGCCCGGGCCGCCGACAACATCGCCGGCGACGTGGCCAGTGCGCACACGAGCCCGGCCGCCGTGAAGAGGGCCATCCCGACGGCGAGGCTCCGGCGCGGCCCGTACACGTCGCAGCAGCGCCCGCCGAGCAGGAGGAACCCGGCGAACGCGAGCGTGTAGGCGTTGACCACCCAGGGCAGCGCCGCGGGGGAGTAGCCGAGGTCGACCCGGATGTCCGGCAGCGCCACGGACACGATCGTCGCGTCCAGGACCACCACGAACGAGACCACGCAGGCAAGCACGAGCACCACCCGCTCCCGGCGCCGGATCGCCCGCTCGCCGATCGAGGTCGGCGGCGTACTCGTGTCGCGGACGGTTCTCATCGGCTCTCCCGAGGTGCGCGTGGCAGACCGACTCGCGGCCGGCGCGGACATCCGCGCCCGGGGCCGGGTCGAGTGGGATCGACCTTGCCTTCTCAACCCGGGTTGAGGTCAACTGAGGCGATGAGGGACACCCCGGTCGCGGTCGGCGACGTCGCGGACCGCTTCGACCTGCCGATCTCGACGCTGCACTACTGGGAGCGCCGAGGGCTGATCACCCCGCACCGCCGCGCGGGCCGGCGCTACTACGACGCGGAACACCTGTACCGAATCGCGCTGATCCGCCTGTGGCGCGACACCGGCCTGATGTCGCTCGACGAGATAGCCGCCGTCCTGGCCGGCCGCACCGCGACACACAACTGGCGCGACACCGTCGCCTCGAGGATCACCGCCATCGAGGCGCAAATAGACCAACTCGACACGGCCCGCGGCTACCTCGGGTACATGCTCGAATGCACCCGAGACAACCCGGCAGCCGACTGCCTCCAATTCCGCACCGAAGTCCGGGTCCCCGCCCCCAAACACCCGCCAACCCACGACCGACCCGCGCCACCCGCCCCCTGAGCGGAGGCTACGAGCGGCGTGGTCGAGGTGGATGGCCGGGGCTCGTGACCACCCCCTGCTTCGGTTTCAGCGTTTGGGGCGGGCTTCTCTGGGGTCGAGGAGTTGGGCTCTGAGGGATGTGAGTTGGTGGGAGTGTTCGACGGAGCGGGTTTCGTCGAGGGAGGCGACGGCCAGTAGGAGTGCGTCGCCGAGGACGAGTGCGGCCAGGGATTCGGTGGTGATGCCGGTCGGGGTGTGGGGGGCGTACAGGACCGCGTCCGCCGTGTCGGCCAGGCGTTCCACCAGTTCGTCGGTGACCACCACGATGCCGGCGCCGAGTACGCGGGCGCGGTCCAGCAGTACCTCCATGTCGTGCAGGAATCGGCCCGGGACGAACATCACCACCACGTCCTGGCGGCGCAGCGTGAGCAGTTCGTCGGCCAGCGCGAAGCCCGTGGTGCCCACGAAGCGGGCTCGCCGGCCCATGCGGTTGAGCTTGAGCGCGAGATGGCGGCCGGCCAGTTCGGAGGCGCCGACGCCGTACGCCAGCACCTCGCCGGCGTCGGCCAGCAGTTGGGTGGCCCGGCGGAAGGCGGTCGCGTCCAGGTTGGCCCGGCCGTGTTCCAGCCGTTCGATCGCCTCGTCGTAGACCCTGGCGCGGATGCCGTCGAGGTCCTGGCCGACCTGGGTGATCCGCTGCCGGACCCGCACCTCGGGGGCCACGTCCGTGACGAAGTCTGCGGCGATGTCGCGCTTGAGCGCGGACAGGCCACCCAGCCCCAGGCGTTGCAGGGTGCGCACCACGGTGGCGTTGCTGACGCCGATGCTCGCGCCGAGGTCCGCGGCGCTGGCGAAGAGTACTTGCTCGGGGGAGCAATTGGTCAGGTATCTGGCCACGTTCCGCTCGGCCGGAGACAGGTCGGCCCACTGCTCACGGATCGCCGCCCGGACTCGGGCCAGCGCCGGATTCTCCTGCGGTTGTTCGCTCACGCCTCTTGACTCCCCGGTATCAACCATTACTCTCCTCATGAAACAAGCAATACATGTTACCGCAATCTCGTAATGACTGTTACGGCAGCGGCTCGGATCGAACCGCCCCGGGACGACCCGGAACGACAAGTGTCGCCGCGACCCCCGCGATACGCCCGTACGGCGGACCCCCATACCCCAGCACCCCAGGAGACGACGTGAGTGGCGTGTCCCTTCCGACCATCGAGATCGGCGGCGAGCCCCGGAGCCGGGGCCGCCAGTACGGCGAAGGGGCGAGCGCGCTCATCCATACCGCTGTCGACTACTACGCCGAGGCGTTCGGCGCCGCCGGCGGCCTGACCTGGAGTCAGGTCACCGCCCGCGCCGAACACTGGCTCGCCCCGTCCCGCGCCTTCGCCCCCGACCTGGTCGAGGAGATGACCGGGATCGCCGAGGGCGCCGGCCTCGACCTGCTCGACATCCTCGCCCTCAACGCCCGCGGCGAGATCATCTACGACGACACCTTCGCCGCGATGGGAGCCCCGGCCGCACCCCCGACCCCAAAGACCCCGGAGACCCCCGACGGCTGTACCTCCTTCGCCCTGCTCGAACCGGCCTCCGGCGACGGCCACGTGTACGCCGGTCAGAACTGGGACTGGCGCCACGGCGTGCGCGAGACGGTCATGGTCGTGCGCGTGGTCCAGCCCGGCAAGCCCACCGTGGTGATGCAGGTCGAGGCGGGCCAGGTCGGCCGGCAGGGCGCCAACTCGGCCGGCCTCGCGCTCAACGCCAACGGCCTCGGCGGTCGCTTCGACCACGCCATCGGCATCCCGCAGACGCTGATCCGGCGCCGCGTACTCGACTGCGCCAACCCGGCCGAGGCGCTGGACGTGCTCTTCCGCACCCGCGCACACATCGCCAGCAACGCCCTGCTCACCCACCGCGCGGGCTTCGCGATCGACGTCGAGACCACCCCCGGCGCCAACGGCTGGATGTATCCCGACGACGGCCTGCTCGTGCACGGCAATCACTACCAGGCCTTCATGCCCACCCAGCTGGCCGCGAACTACCGCCCCTCGGCGCCGGATTCGCTGCTTCGAGTGCCGCGCGCAGAGGCCGGCCTGCGGCGCTGCCGGGACGCGGGCGACCCGGCCGCGACCCGCAAGCTGATCCACGCCGCGATGTCCGACCACCTCGGCTACCCCGAATCGTTGTGCACCCACCCGGATCCGGCCCGACCGGCGGTCCGACAGTGGGCGACGCTCCTGTCCAGTTGCGTCGATCTGACCACGGGCGAATACCGCGTCACCGCCGGCACCCCGTGCGATCACGAGTACGAACTCCTGCCCTGGAACCTGCACGACGGCCCCGGCGGCGCCTGAACCCGCCGCTCCCGGCGCCGCTCGGCCTCGCATCCCCGCACCCCGCGTCCCCGCACGCCCGCATCCCCGGAGAGTCGCATGCCCCGCACCCGTACCCGTTCCCTCGCCGCCCTCGGCCTCGCGGCCCTGCTCGGCCTGAGCACCGCCTGCTCCACCAAGACCACCGGCGGCAACCACCCCGCGGGCACCCCCGGCAAACCCGCCGACCTCGCGCTGACCGACACCACCGCCAAGGGCACCGGCCCGGTGGACAACGTCAGATGGCTGCTCGCCAAGGAACCCAAGTCGCTGGACCTGGACGTGCGTTCGGACAGCGACTCGAACGCGCTGCTCGCGAACGTCTGCGAACGACTGTTCCAGACCCAACCCGACCTGAGCTCGCGCCCGCACCTGGCCGACTCGGCCACCTACACCGATCCCACCACGCTCGTCCTCAAGCTGCGCGCCGGCGTCACCTTCCACGACGGTTCGCCGATGACCGCCGACGACGTGGTGTGGAGCCTGCAACGGCACGCCGCCGACGGCAGGAACGAATCGGACGAGTTCGAGCGGGTCGGCTCCATCGAACGCACCGGCGACGCCGAGGTCACCGTGCGGCTGAAGGAACCCGACGCGCTGTTCACCAAGGCCCTCGCCGGCAACGCGGGCGTCGTGCTCGACCGCGAACAGGCCGAGCCCGCGGGCAAGGACTACGGCACCCCGGGCCGCACCGACGCCTGCACGGGCCCGTACACCCTCAAGGAATGGAAGGCCGGCAGCCGGATAACCCTGGAGCGCTACGACGCCTACTGGGACAAGTCCCGCAAGCCGCTGGTGCGTTCGGCCACCTTCGGCTGGGCCGACGAGAACGCCATGGTCAACAGCATGACCACCGGCGCCGCCGACGGCACCTACCTGACCACGATGAGCGCCGTCCCGCCGCTGGCCGGCAACGGCGCGCTCACCGTCTCCTACGGCTCCTCCTCCCGCGCCTGGACGCTCATCCCCACCGAGCGCGGCGGCATGAAGGACTCGCGCGTGCGGCGCGCGCTCTCGCTCGCGCTGGATCGCCAGGGCATCGCCAAGGCGGCCTTCGCCGGACTGGCCACCCCCTGGAAGACCCCCCTGGGACCGGGCGCGTGGGGCTACGAGAAGGCCACCTTCCAGGCCGGCTACGACGCCCTCCAGGGCGCCCCGGCGCAGCCCACCGCCGCCGACCTGGACGCGGCGAAGAAACTGGTCACCGAACTGGGCCCGGCGGCCCCCACCCTCGTGATCGCCAACGACGGCACGCCCACCCGCAACCTGATCGCCAACGCGGTGGTGGACGCGGCCCACCGGATCGGCCTCAAGGCCCAGATCAAGACCATGTCCGGCGCCGACTTCACCTCCCTGTACACCGACCAGGCGCTGCGCAAGAGCGTCGACATGTTTGCCGACGACTGGTACATCTCCAAGGCCGACCCGGCCGGTTTCTACGACAACGCGCTCACCGGCTCGAACAACAACTGGGTCGGCTTCGGTTCGCCCGAGTACGACAAGGTCGTCAACGAGGCGCTGCGCACCACCGACGACGCGGCCCGGGCCAAGCTGCTGGTCGAGGCCGAGCGCCGGTTCACCGCCGACGCGGTGTGGCTGCCGCTGGTCCAGGTGCCGAACGTGCTGGTCACCAGCACCAAGCTGACCGGCGCCCCCGCGTCGATGTCCAACGTCGCCTACCCGTGGCTGGCCGACCTCGGCGCCAAGGGCTGACGTCCCGCGCCGGTCCCACCGGCGCGCCCAGGCCCGTTTCCCCGCCCCCGGAGGTGTCTCCCATGCCCGCCCGCGCCCTGCGCATCACCCTTGGGCTGCTCGTCACCCTGCTCGCCGCGTCCTTCGTGATCTTCGGCGCCATCTACGCCGCCCCCGGCGACCCGGCCGCGTTCCTGGTCGGCGGCCAGGAGGACGCGACGCCGGAGAAGCTGGCCGCCGTCCGGGCCGCCTACCACCTCGACGACCCGCTGTGGGTGCAGTACGGGGACTGGATCGGCGGCGTCCTGCACGGCGACCTCGGCCGCTCGATGCAGTACCACGACCAGGTCGCGGACCTGGTGTCCTCGCGCGTGCCCACCACGCTGTTCCTCGTCTCCTACTCCGCCGTGCTGTTCGTGGTGGCCGGCGTCGCCCTCGGCGTGGTGTCGGCGGTGCGCGGCGGGCGGGTCGACGCGGTCGTCGTCGCGGTCACCACACTGCTCGCGTCGATCCCCAAGTTCGTCAAGGCGCTGGCCCTGGTCGCCTTCCTGGGCGTGCAGTTGGGCTGGTTCCCGGTCACCGGCGCCGGCGAGGGCTTCGGCGACCGGCTCCACCATCTGACCCTGCCCGCGCTCTCCCTGGCCCTGGGCGAACTGGCCGTGGTCAGCCGGGTGACCCGGCAGAGCATGTTGGAGCAGTACGCCCAGGACCACGTCGCCGTGGCCCGCGCGGCGGGACTGTCCGAGTTCAAGGTGATCCGCCGACACGTGCTGCGCAACGCGCTCGCGCCGGTGGTGACCATGTGCGGCCTGATCACCGCGAGCCTGTTCGCGGGCACCGTGGTCGTGGAGACCGCGTTCGGGATCAGCGGAATGGGCTCGCTCCTGGTCCAGGCGATCAATACGCACGACTTCCCGGTGACCCAGGCCGTGCTGCTGCTCATGGTGCTCGCGTACATGCTCGTCACCACGCTCGTCGACCTCGTCCACCCGCTGATCGACCCGCGGGTGCGCCTCGAAGGAAGCGCCGCATGACCCTCCTCCAAGCCGCCGTGCCGTCGGCCACCACGGCATCCCCCGAGCCGGCCAAGCCCAAGCGGACCTGGCCGATCCCGTTCCGGATCGCGGCCGGATTCCTGCTGCTGACCGCGGCGTCGGCGATCCTGGCGCCGCTGGTGGCGCCGTACGAACCCGACGCGATCGACCTGAACGCCTCGCTCGCGCTGCCCGACGGCGCACACGTGCTGGGCACCGACCAGTCCGGGCGCGACCTGCTCTCCCGGGTGTTGCACGGGGCCGGCCCGAGCCTGGTGGCGCCGCTGGCGCTGCTCGCGCTCGCGTCGGTGATCGGCATCGCGCTGGGCACGCTGGCCGCCTGGCACGGCGGTTGGGTGGACGCGTTCGTCTCGCGCGTCACCGACGTGATGTTCGCGTTCCCCGGGTTGTTGTTCGTGATCCTGATCGTGTCGGTGTTCGGCGACGGACTGACCACGGCGGTGATCGCGCTCGCGCTGGCCTACTCGCCGGTGGTGGCCAAGTACACCCGCAGCATCGCGCTCGCGGAGCGGGCCAAGCCCTACATCGACGCCTACCGGGTGCAGGGCATGGGCGGATTCGCGATCTGCGCCCGGCGGCTCGTGCCCAACCTGGCACCGTCGCTGATCGGCTACCTGGTGCTGATGTTCGGCCAGGTGCTGATGGGCATGGCCACGCTCAGCTATCTGGGTTTCGGTGCCCAGCCGCCCAGTTCGGAATGGGGGCTGATGGTCAAGGAGGGGCAGGCCGCGCTGATCCAGGGCGCGCTGTGGCCGGCCCTGGTACCAGGCACCGCGATCGCCCTGGTCGTGGTGGCCTTCAACGTCGTCGGCGTGCGGATCTCCGACCGCCTGGGGGTGAGGGAACGATGACGATGGTCGACAAGGCGAACGCGGCCGTCGAGAACCGGCTCGACCACGATCGCCTGCTGGACATCGAGGACCTGACGGTCGAACTGCCCGGCGTCGGCGCGCGCCGCCCGGTGCTCGACGCGGTGCGCCTGTGCGTGGATCGCGGCGAAGTGGTGGGCCTGGTCGGCGAGTCCGGCTCGGGCAAGTCCACCGCCGCCAAGGCCGTGTTGCGGATGTTGCCGCGCGACGCGCGGATCCGCGGTCGGGTGGGCGTGGCCGGGCGCGATGTACTCACCCTGGACACCGGCGACCTGCGCGAACTGCGCGCCCGCCGGGTGGCCATGGTGCACCAGGACCCCCGCTCCTCGCTCAATCCGGTGCGCCGGATCGGCGACTTCCTGACCGAGCGGCTGATCCACACCCTGGGCCGGCCGAGGGCGCAGGCGTACGCCGAGGCACTGCGGCTGCTGGAAGCGGTGGGCATCGTGCGACCGGCCGAGCGGTTGCGGCAGTTCCCGCACGAGTTGTCCGGCGGGATGCTCCAGCGGGTGGTGATCGCGGCGGCGCTCGCGGGCGACCCCGAACTGCTGCTCGCGGACGAGGCGACGAGCGCGCTGGACGTGACGACCCAGGCCGAGATCCTGGCCATCCTGCGCGAACACCGCGCCCGGCGCGGCCTGGGCCTGCTGTTCATCACGCACGATCTGCACCTGGCCGCGGCCTACTGCGACCGGGTGTACGTGATGTACGCCGGACGGGTCGTGGAGGAGCGCACGGCCGAGCAGCTGTTCGCGGATCCTCGCCATCCGTACACGGCCGGACTCCTCGCCTGTACACCGGAGTTGGGCGATCCGCGCCCGATCCGGCCGATCCCGGGCCGGCCGCCGTCGCTGGACGACGCCTTCCCCGGCTGCCCGTTCGTCGCGCGCTGCCCGGCGGCGCAGGGCGCGTGCGAGACCTGGCGGCCGGTTGCCCGCGAACTCGACGGCGGCGGCAGCGTGATGTGCCGCCGCACCGACCTGGACCACCCCGTGGAGATGGTGCGCGCATGACCACGCCGGCTTTGGAAGTACACGGCCTGTGCCGCGAGTTCGCGCTGCCGGGCCGTCGTGGCGGCCGGACGGTCGCGGCCGACGACATCTCCTTCACCGTGCCGCCGGGCGGTTCGCTCGGCCTGGTCGGCGAGTCCGGCTCGGGCAAGACCACGATCGCGCGCATGTTGGTGGGCCTGGTCCGCCCGGACGCGGGCACCATCGCGGTGGACGGACATCCGCGCGCGCCACGCGCACGGGGCTCGGCGCAACGGCTGCGTCGGGCGCGCGAGATCCAGATGGTCTTCCAGGACCCGTACGTCTCGCTGGATCCCAGGCTCACCGCCGCGCAGTGCGTGGCCGGCGTACTGCGGCTGCACGGCGAGGCGGATCGTGACAAGCGGGTGCGTGAACTGCTCGACCAGGTCGGCCTGGGCACGCGCGAGGCCGACGCGCGTCCGCATCGGCTCAGCGGCGGACAGCGGCAACGGCTGTCCATCGCCCGGGCGTTGGCGGCCCGCCCGCGCGTCCTGGTGCTCGACGAGGCGGTCTCCGCGCTGGATGTGTCGATCCAGGCGCAGATCCTGCACCTGCTCACCGAGTTGCGCACGGAGACGAACGTCGCGCTGGTGTTCGTCAGCCACGACCTCGCGGTGGTGCAGCAGGTCACCGACGACCTGTTGGTGCTGTATCGGGGCGTGGCGGTCGAACAGGGCCGCACCGCCGACATCCTGACCGACCCGCGACACGCCTACACCCGGCTGCTGGTCGGCTCCGCACCGCGCCCCGGCTGGGACCCGGCCTCGGTCGGCGCACTGCGCGCGGAACTCGTCGAGTGAGACACGCGGTCGCCGGCGCGTCGGTTCGAGAGGCGGGCCTCGATGCCGTCGAGGATGAAGTCGAGGCCGGTTCGGAAGGTCTCGTCGGGGTCCGGGTGCGGGCCGTCACGGACGACCGATTCCAGCGCCGGGAATCGGCCGGTGGCGAAGACGCGTTCCAGATAGGGCCCGAAGGCGGCCTGCCACTGCCGCTTGTCCATCCCGGTGGCCCGCTCGGCGCGCCACTCGGTGATCTCGCGGCGCACCGCGCCGATCACGTACGCATCGACCGCGTCGACGGCCGGCACGACGATGTCCAGGCCGATGTCGCCCATCGCGGCCAGCACGGCCTCCCCCCGGGCCAGCGCATGCGGTCCGAGCCGGGGACGCCCACCGATCAGATCGGCGAACCATTCGTGCCGGTGGGCTGCCTGCCGGGTGGTCTCGGCCAGGGAGTGCAGCACCTCGCGCCAACCGTCCCCGACCGGCCGAATCTCCGCGTGAACCGCATCGACCATCAGGTCGAGCAACTCCTCCTTGGTGGCGATGTAGCCATACAGCCGCATCGGCCCGACGCCCAGCACGGCGGCCACCTTGCGCAGCGACACCGCCTCCAGGCCGTCCACATCCGCCAGCCCGATCGCCGCACCCAGAATCCGCTCCCGGCTCAACGGCGCCGGCACCGGCCGACTCGGCGGCTCCTCCCGCTCCCACACCAACATGCCGCCGACGATACATCGCCTGCATCGATACGACGTATTCCACCAATACGGCGCATCATCACCAGTCGTGACGACCACCACCCTTGCCGAAGCCGCCTCGGTTTTGATCCCATTCCGCGGCCGGCCCGGGAGAGGTCGAGGCGTGCCTCGTCGCCCTGCTCGACGTTCGGATGAGCCGTGACGCAGCCGACCGATGGGCCGCGCACCGGGTCCAGCGGGATGCCCTCGACGACGGCAGTCGGATCGAGTGGGACGAACCGACCTGGTGGGCGCCGGGGTCGTTGTACGGCGTCGACTCGAGACACGGCCCCGGCGAGGACCACCTCCACGACGACGACCGGGTACGGGAGTGGCCGACCGAGTTGCGGCGGCGCAGGCCCCGACCGGTCCGACCGACGAGTGCGGCCGGAGGTGGGCGGATATCCGCTCACCTCCGGCCGGGTTCGAGTCCGGTGGACGTCCCGGCCCTCCCCGTTGGGCGGGGTGCGATCCGGGTGTGGGTGCCGCATGGGGTTGGGCGGCGTGCTTTTCGGCCTGTGCTTCCGCCCCGTGTCGGATCCTCGGCCGATTGCGTCGCCTGTACCCATGTGGTCTCGCACCCGGAGTCCTCCACTGCGGCTCGAATCTGCTCGGCGGGCGGACGACGTTGTCCGTTCGCCTCGTTCCCGAAGCCTGGTCGATCCGGCGTCGTCTGAAAACGCCTTTCAGGCTGGGCCGAAACCCCCTGGTCGGAGCGCCGTCGAGGACGCACACTGTCGTGGTCCTCCCGATGAGGTACGCACCGAACGGGAGGTGGCATACAGCGCGTCTCGGACGAATCGCCCCCGACCCTCGGAGTACACGAGTGCTGCGGATCCACTTCACCGCGGAGGACCTGGCCCGGACCCGACTGGCCACGACGGTCGGTGCGGCGGCCGAGACCTACCACAGCCTGGAACTGCTGCACGGTCCGCGCAGACCGCTGCCCTTCCGGGCCTGGCGCGCCGAGGTGGCCGCGCGACTGGAGGCGGGGCCCGGTCCGCTCACCGCGCTGATGCCCGTCCGCGGCCCGGGCCTGGACCTGCGCACGCTGGTCGGGGACTCGCCCTCCCTCGACGAGGGCATCGAGAACCTGCTCGCGGTACCCGGCGCGCGATTACGCGCGGAACTGGCGGACCTGACCTTCGATCCCGCCTACTCGACCTGGGTGCGCGATTTTCTGGACGGCGCCCTCGAACCGCGCCGCGAGTTCGCCGAGGCGCTGCGGGCCGCTCATGCCGCGACCGTCGCGCCCTTCCACGAGCGGGTGCGCTCGCACCTGGAGGCGGCCCGCAGCCGCTACACCCGCGCCTTGCTCGACGGCGGTGTCGAGGGGCTGTTGGCCGGGTTGTACGTGCCGTTCATCCGGTGGAATCCGCCGGTCCTGGAGATCCGGCGACGCAAGGACCACGACATCGTGCTCGGCGGCCGGGGCCTGGTGATCGCACCGACGCTCTTCGTCTGGCGGGAATCGGCGGTGCTCTGGGACGTCCAGGACGAAACCGCGCCGTACGTGCTGGCCGTGCCCACGGTGCGCGACCTCCAGGACGGCGCCGCGCTGTGGCGGCCCGGTACGGGCGACGATCGCGCGCTCGGCGCACTCCTGGGGCAGACCCGGGCCGCCGCGCTGACCGTGATCAACGACGGTTGTACGACCACGGAGTTGGCCCGTCGGCTGAACGTCTCGGCGGCGTCCGCGAGCCAACACGCGACCGTGCTGCGCAACGCCCGGCTGATCACCACGACCCGTCGCGGCGGCGCGGTCCTGCACTCGCTGACCTCGCTGGGCCTGGAACTCCTCGGCGAAACCCCGCCGCGCGCCCGCCACCCGGCGCGGACCTGACCCGACCCGCCCATCACCGCCTGGACCACCCCGACTACCCGACGCTGGAAGCGGGCGCCACCGGCAGCCAACTCCCGCTCACCCGCTGACCGCACGCCGGCACCGAGGTCAGGGTTTGCGGGCGACGAAACCCCACTGGTCGACCGGGGTCGTGGTGACCGGCTCGTCGGGGCGCCACAGGGTGATCGAGCCGAAGCCGGGTCCGGCGAGGTCGAGTGGGCCGACGCCGATCCCGAACACGCTCCGGAGGCAGGGGAGTTCCGCGACCCGGTCGAGCCCCCGCAGACCCGGACGTGCCCGGCGCCGCCACGTCCTCCGGGCGCTACGCCGTCTCGGCCGCCGAGTCGTCGCCGATGATCGAGTCGACGGTGATCCAGTCCGGCGGCATCGTGGACGGCGTCTTCCAGAAGATGTCGAGCTTGCGGATCAGCCCGTCGTCGTTCAGCTCCAGGTAGTTGGCGAAGCGCATCGCGAGCGGCTCCTCGCCGGCGGCGTACGTGATGGTCTCCACGGCCTCGTTGAACGCGTAGCGGCCGTCGTCGCTGAGGAATGTGAAGCGCGACCGGAGCTCGTGGGCCCGGGTGCGGCCGATCACACCGGACACGAACGCGATGTACGCGTCCTTGCCCCGGCAGGTGTCCTCTTCGTTGTCGCGCATGCCGATGCGGACGAAATCATCGGCGAGAGTGGACGCGACGAGGTCCCAGTCGTGGCTGTCGACGCCCTTCCAGAAGTTCGCGACGGTCTTCGCCCGCTGCTCGCGGTCGCTCATGACGGCGGGTTCCTTTCTCTGGATTGCCCGGCCCTGCACCGAACCACAGTTGCGACACTGACGCAACCATCTTGCTAAAGTGGGCCCCGCCGGGCCGCCCGGCACCACACGACGCGACCGGGAAGCCCAGATGACCGACGCCACCCCCCAGCCCGACCCGCACCCCCGACTCAGCGAGGCCGCCATAGGCGGCGACTCGCCGCACGGTGCCTGGCTGCGCTCGGTCATCCCGCCCCTGCGCGATCTGGTGCGCGTATCCCGCGACGACCGCCTCGTCGAACGGGTGGGACGCGAGGCCGGCGTACGGGTCCCCACCCACCTGGTGCTCGCCCTGACCCGCATCGGCGACTTCCAGCCGGTACGCCTGTCCGACCTCGCGGACCGGATGGAGGTCGGCCGCACCACCCTCAGCCGTCAGGTCGCCGAACTCGTCGCCGCCGGATTCGTGCGGCGCACCCCCGACCCCGACGACGCCCGCGCCGCCGCCCTCGAACTCACCGACCACGGCGAGGAGACGCTGCGCCGGATCTGGGCGGCCTGGAGCGACGCCATCGCCGAAGTCACCCGCGACTGGCCCGAATCCGACCGCGAGGCCCTTCCCATACTGCTGGGCCGCCTCACCTCGGGACTGCAACGCCTGACCGAGAACGGACCGAAGTCCCCGACCCGGTAACGGCGGTCAGGCCGCCGTCGACGCCCCGGGCGCCGGCCCCGTGCTGGCCCGGATCAGCAGCGTCGGCTCCACCGCGGCCGGCTCCTGTGGCGCCGTCGGGTCGGCGATGTACCGCAGCAGCCGACCGACGGCGAGGGCTCCCATCTGCCCGAACGGCTGGGCCACGGTGGTCAGGGACGGCGAGCAGTATTCGGCCAGCGGGATGTCGTCCACACCCACCACGGACACGTCCGCCGGCACCCGGCGGCCGAGTTCGTGCAGCGCCCTGATCACCCCGAAGGCCATCTCGTCGCTGGCCACGAAGACCGCCGTGACGTCGGGGATCTTGCCCAGGATCAGGCCGTGGTGATAGCCGGAGGCGGGGGACCAGTCGCCCACCAGCTCCGGCGGCACCGACCGACCCTCCTCCTCCAGGGTCGCGACCCGGCCCCGCGAGCGGCCCGCCGCGTCGTGCCACTCCTGCGGCCCGGCGACGTGCCAGACGCTCTCGTGCCCGAGGTCGAGCAGGTGCCGGGTGGCCAACCGGCCCACCGACTGCTGGTCGACGGCGACCACTTCGGTCGCCGCCGTGCGCGAGCCGTCGACGGTGATGGTGGGCACCACGGAGGTGAGCTGTTCGATGCGCCGGCTGACGTGGATCAGCGGCACCGCGAGGATGACGCCCTCGACGTGCTGCTCGGACAACCGGACCAGCGCGGCCTCGATCGCGGAGGTGTCCAGCGAGGCGGTGGTGGCGGTGCTCACGGTGTAGCCGGCCTCGTCGGCGGCGCGTTCGATGCCGACGGTGAGGGCGGTTCGGGAGTAGAAGCCGGTCTGGAGGGTGACCACGCCGAGGGAACGGCTGCGCCCCGAGGACAACACCCGGGCGGCGTTGTTCTTGCGGTAGCCGAGCTGGTCCACGGCGACCAGCACCTTCGCGCGGGTTTCGGCCTGGACGTTCGGATGGCCGGCCAGAGCGCGGGAGACGGTCTGCGCGGAGACGCCGGCGACTCGGGCGACGTCGGCCATCCCGGGTGGCCGGGCGGTGTCACGTGGCCTGTCGTTCGCCATGGGGATCCTCCCCCGTCGAGCCGCCGGGGGTCCTCCCGGTCGAGCCGCCTTGATATCGATGCCAGTCGATCACAAATGAAATATCGATTCAAGGCGGCCCGATCGATCCCCGCGCCGGGATCGATAACATCCGGAGGTCCGTCAGGTGATCGTCCACCGCTGGAGCGGCGATCCGGTGTCCGTCTGCTGCGTTACTGCGGCGCCGTTCGCGGTCGAGCCGGTGGTGAGCAGTAGTCCGCTGTGTACGGAGGCGACGGTGTAGTCCCCGGCGGGCAGCCCGGTCAGGGTCCACCGCTGGTTGTCGCGGCCGGTGCAGGTCCACTGGACGACCTTGGCGCCGGCCGTGGTCGCGGCGCCCTCGACGTCGGCGCACAGCCCGGATTCGGCGTTGGCCAGTTCGTAGGAGCCGTCGCTTTGCCGGGTGAAGCGCCAGCTCTGGTTGAGGCCGCCGCCGGCGGTCCAGGTGATCAGCGAAGTGCCGGGCGTGGTGCTGTGATTCGGGTCGTCGAGGGCCTTGCCGCCGGTGGTGAGGGTGTGGGTGCCGCTCAGGTCGCCCAGCCCGGTGCCGACCGCGGCGATGGTCAGGGTCTGCTCGGCGGCGGTACGGCCCGCGCCGACGCCGCTGCCGGTGGTGTCGGTCCAGGCGCGGACCGGGGTCGTCTCGGCGAGTCGGCCGGATGTCCCCGAGAGACCGACGACCAGTCCGCTGTAGCGGTTGACCAGCCGGTACGTCCCGGTGGCCGCGCCGTCGGCGGCGGTGCCGGGGATGACGAACCACTGCTGACCCAGGCTCGGCCCGCCGGCACCGACCGCCGTGACGGTGGGGGTGGTTCCCCAGGCGCGGCCCGCGGCCGGGGTGGTCGGGACGCCGAGGAGTCGGCCGGTGGCGGCGTTGGTGATGCGGTAGGAGCCGTCACCGTTGGCGGCGAAGCTCCACGCCTCCAGACTTGATCCGGTGGCGGCCGGCAGGGACGTGGTGGCCGAGCCGCCCGACACCTGGGCCAGGACCCGGCCGCTCCCGCCACCGATGCGGTACGTCTTCGCGGGGTCGAACGGGGCGACGGCGGGCGCCGAGCTGCCGATGTCGACGTTGACGTATTCGGACGAGGATCCGCCGGAGCAGCCGAAGGAGCAGTAGGAGCGGAAGTTCTTGCCGACGATCACGGAACTCGTCTTGCTCGCGCCGTCGAGGAACCAGCGGTACCACGAAGCCGTGTGGTAGCCGCCGGTGTCGCCGATGAGCTTCCACTTCTGGGTGGCGAGATTGTCGGTGGCGTAGAACTGCTGCGGCGCGTTCCCGCTCTGGTCGACCGCCTGCGGTTGCCCGATGTACAACCCCAGATAGGCGTTGTACGTGATGTCCATGACGAACAGCGGCGAGGTCGGCGGCGCGGTGCCGGCCGCGACCTGCTGAGCGACCGTGCCGGTGTTGGCCGGGTCGTACTCCTTCGAAGTGGGCGTGTAGCCGACGGAGTTGGTGGCGTCCACCGGTACCGCGTTGCTTTCCTTGCCGCCCACGCCGGGCTGCGACCAGGCGCCGTCGTACCACTTCTGCCAGGTGCCGGTCGCCATCTTCCCCGAGATGGGCGCCCGGGCCACGTGGGCGTAGAACGCCTTCCAGCCGCCGTTCTTGTCCACCACGCGCGAGCCGTAGAAGGCGTAGAAGTAGCCGGAGGCGGTGTCCACGTAGAGCCGTTGGTCGCCGTCGCCGTAGGAGTAGGTCTGGTTCGGGAAGGCGGCGGTGTCACCCCGCTTGGTGCTGTAGGGCGACGTGATGGCGTGGTCCTTGATTGTCCACGTCCGGCCCTGGTCCCGGGAGACCGCGTAGTCGATGGAGTCGAAGTGCACACCGTCGCCGAAGGGTTGCGGGCTGAACTCGTTGTGTACCAGCCCATACCAGTCGCCGGTGTCCGGGTCGACCCACATCCCGGTCAGATCGCAGAAGTTGCGCTGCGAGTACCCCGAACCGGCGGGCGCGTACGTAGACTCCACGCCGGTGGGGCTGTTGTTGCAGAAGGCGGTCGTGTTCGCGTTCGTGCCGGCGTTGCCGATCGTGTCGGAGAAGCGGGCCGAGTCGAAATCGGTCCCGGTGAAGAAGCTCCACGCGCGGCTCTGCGTTGCGCCGTAGAGGGAATGGGCCTGCTGGAAGTAGAAGGTGCCGTCCTTGTCGATGTAGGGGTTGGCCGGGGTGTCGTCCGGGTGCGTCCACGACCCCTTGGCGCCGACGGTCACGGAGTAGGTGGGGGCGGTCGCGGTTGCCGGCGCCGAAGCCGACTCCGCCGCGGAAGCCGTACCCGCCGAAGCCGAGCCGCCGCTCGCGAACGCCAGGGCCGTGCCGAGGACCGCCGCGATGATTCTTCCGGGAGGTGACATCTCTCTCCGTTCTCCAACGCCCCACCGCAGCACCTGCGGACGGTGCGTTCTGATATCGATATCAGCGTGGATCGCTCGGTCGTGGCGGCCCGTAGAGGCCGGACTTCCGAGGGGAAAGCGAGTACGTCGTGCCGGCGAGCGCGCGCCCACGCCAGGAACTATGGCAGAGGATGTTATCGATGCCAATGGTCTTGGCCGGGCGACCATACGCAAAAGGCCGCCTTCCCGGTTCCGGGAAGACGGCCTTCGGCCCGCGTACGTGCGCCGCTAGATCACCAGGCTCAGCAACGCCGCGACCGCGAAGCCCGCCACCGACAACACGGTTTCGAGGACCGTCCAGGACTTGAGGGTGTCGCGCTCGGAGATGCCGAAGTACTTGGCGACCATCCAGAACCCGCCGTCGTTGACGTGGGAGGCGAAGATGGAGCCCGCGGAGATCGCCATGATGATCAGGGCGAGGTGGGCCTGCGACATGTCCTGGCCCTCGACCAGGGGCACGACGATGCCCGAGGTGGCGACGATGGCGACGGTCGCCGAACCCTGGGCGACGCGCAGGACCACCGAGATCAGCCACGCGAGGACGATGACCGGGAGGCCGACGTTGTCGAAGGTCGTCGCGAGCGCGTTCGCGATACCCGACGCCTTGAGGACCGCGCCGAAGACCCCGCCCGCGCCCACGACCAGCAGGATGTTCCCGACGGGCTTGAGCGAGGCGGTCGACACCGTTTCGAGTGACTTGCGGGACCAGCCCCTGCGGATGCCGAGCAGGTAGTACGCGAGGATCAGCGCGATCGTCAGGGCGACGAAGGGGTTGCCGAAGAACTCGATGACCGAACGCACGGTCGACGGGTCGAAGGCGATGGAGGAGAACGTCGCGCCCAGGATCAGGATGAGCGGCGTGCCGATGATGGCGAGAACCGTACCGAGCGCGACGGGCTTCTCCGGCGGCTCGATGCCCGAGGCGGCCTGCTCGGCGGCGACGGCGGCCTTCGCCTCCGCGGCGGCCTCGACCATGTCGTGCGGGACGTCGACGAAGATGCGCTTGCCGATCCACGCGGCGTACGCCCAGGCGGCCAGCACGGCGGGGATGCCCACGACGACGCCCATGAGGATGACCCAGCCGAGCGAGACGTCGAACAGCCCCGCCGCGGCCACGGGTCCGGGGTGCGGCGGCAGGAACGCATGGGTCATCGACAGACCGGCGAGCAGCGGCATCGCGTACAACAGGATCGACTTGCCGGAGCGCTTGGCGGCGGCGTAGACGATCGGCGCCAGTACGAAGATGCCGACGTCGAAGAAGACCGGGACACCGAAGATGAGGCCGGTCAGGCCCATGGCGAGCGGCGCGCGCTTTTCGCCGAAGAGGTTCAGCAGGCGGGTGCTCAGCACCTCCGCGCCGCCGGACACCTCGAGGATCGCGCCGAGCATCGTGCCCAGGCCGATGATGATCGCCACATGGCCGAGAATGCCGCCCATGCCCGACTCGATGACCGAGACGGCGGCGGACTTCTGGACGGTACCGAAGAGTTCGGTGACGGACAGCCCCGCGCCGAGGCCGACGGCTATGGAAACCGCGAGCAGCGCGACGAACGGCTGAAGCCTGACCTTGATGATCAGGTAGAGAAGGAGCGCGATGCCGAGCGTCGCGACGGTCAGCAGGGCGGCCGTGCCGTCGAACAGGAGCAGCAGACCGCCGGTGTGCGGTGGGGACTTCGGGGGCGGCGTCGAAGCCGGCAGCGTGGACAGCACGGAGGGGACCTCATGGATTCCGGGCACGTGGGGCAGGGGGACCGCGGCACGGCGCCATGGGGGAGGAGGGCGCCGTGCCGTGGGGGACAGCCGGGAACGATCGGGGCAAGGGGGCTCAGCCGAGAACGGCGAGCGCGTCGATCTCGATGAGCAGACCCGCGGGGAGGCCGACGTAGACGGTGGTGCGGGCGGAGGCGGGCGCGGTCAGGCCCTGCTCCTCGAAGTACGCGTTGTAGATCTCGTTCATCTCGGCGAAGTGGCCGGTGTCGGTCAGGTAGACGCGCATCATCATCACGTCGTCCCAGCTCGCGCCGCCCTCCTCCAGGATCGCCTTGACGTTGGCGAAGGTCTGAAGGGTCTGCTCGCGCAGGGTCGGACCGGCGGGGGTGGGCGCCTGGCCCTCGACGGCCGGGAGGAACCCGACCTGGCCGGCGACCTGGAGGATGTTGCCCTTGCGCACGCCGTGGGAGAACTTGGCGGGCGGCGCGGTGTGCGTGGCGGGGGTGATCGCGGTCTTTTCGAGCTTGTCGGTCATGAACATGCCTTCGTGGTCGGGGCGGTGATCGAGCGCTGATCGCCCGGTCGTCGGGCGGTCAGCGCGGGGGGTGGGCGGTGCCCGAGTACTCCCGCGTGATGGCGTCGGCGGTGCGGCGTACCAGCGGGAGCAGGCTCAGGAGTTCCTCGGCGGTGACGACGACATTCGGCGCGGAGACCGACATGGCGGCGACGACCAGACCGTCCGCACCGCGGACGGGGGCCGCGATGCAGTTGATGGACTCCTCGTGGCCACCGAGGTCGGTGGCCCAGCCCTGTTCGCGGACGGTCGCCAGTTCCCTGAGGAACGCGGCGGCGTTCGGTATCGAACGGGACGTGTACATGGGGTAGTCGAGCCGCTCGGCGACGGCGCGCCGTTCGGGCTCGGGCAGGTCGCCGAGGAGCAGCTTGGCGACGGCGGCGACGGTGATCGCGACCGGCTTGCCCACACGCGAGTACATCCGCACCGGGTAGCGGCTCTCGACCTTGTCGATGTAGAGGACCTCGTTCTCCTCGTACACCGCGAGGTGCACGGTGTGCCCGCACTGCTCGTTGAGCGCGACCAGGTGCGGGTGCGCGATCTCGCGGACGTCGAGGTTCTCGACGGCCTCTTGGGCGAGCGCGAACAGGCGCGCGCCGAGGCGGTAGCGCTGGTCCTGCTGGCGGTAGACGAGACCGTGCTCGTGCAGGGTGCGGAGCAGACGCAGTGCGGTGGACTTGTGGACGCCGAGGCGCTCTGCGACCTGTCCGAGGTCCGCGGGCCCCTGGGCCAGCAGCGGCAGGATGCTCAGCGCGCGGTCGACGGTCTGGCTCATGGCGTACATACCTCCCGGTCCGCCCCGGTGGCGGTGGCCTCGGTCCAGCCGGGGCCGAGACGCAGTCTGCCCCAGGCCGCGTCGTCCAGGGCCGCGAGGCGATCGGCGACGGCGCGCGGCGGCGGGACGGCGAGGTCGCCCGCGACGGTGAGGGCGGCGGCGGCCATGAGGTGGCCGTGGCGGATGCGCCGGCGTACCGGCAGGCCGCGCAGGGTCGCGGACAGGAACCCGGCCGCGAAGGCGTCGCCCGCACCGACGGGAGCGGCGATGTCGACGGTGAGGGCCGGTACGAACACCGACGGCCCGTCGTCGGTGAAGACGGTGGCGCCCGCGCCGCCCTGCTTGACGACGACCACGCCCGGCTCGGGGAGCGCGGCCCGAATCGCGCTCGCGCCGCGGATGTTCCACGCGGCCGCGGCCTCGTCCTCGCCGACGAAGACCAGGTCGGCGCCGCGCGCCAGGTCGAGCAGGACGGTGGGGTCGGCCGCCACGCTCCGGCGCTCGTCCCAGAGGTTCACGCGGTAGTTGACGTCGAAGGACACGAGGGGCCGACCGGGCCGGCGGCGGGTCGCCTCGCCCAGGAGCGCGAGGCAGTCGTCGGAGAGGGCGGCGGTGATGCCCGAGACGTGCAGGATGCGGCCCGACCACAGGTCCCGGTCGGGGACGACGCGGGGCGACATGGCGGAGGCCGCGGAGCCGGCGCGGTAGTAGAGGACTTCCGCGACGGGTTCGGTGACGGTTTCCGCGTCGCGTTCGGCTTCGACGCCGGCCGGCGTGACCCGGTCGCCGTCCCCGACGGCGCGTTCGCCGGCGGTGCGGAAGTAGATGCCGGTCGGGCGGAGCCGGTCGCGCTGCACGGCCGACGTGTCGACCCCGTACGCCGCGACCGCCTCGACGAGGTGGTCGCCGAAGCCGTCGGTGCCGACCCGGCTGAGCCAGCGCGTACGGTGCCCGGCCGCGGCCAGCGCGCACGCCACGTTGGACTCGGCGCCGCCTATGCCGCGCTCGAAGGACGGAACGTCGGCGAGGCGACCGGAGCGTGTGGGCAGGAACGTGACCATGGACTCGCCGAGGCAGACGACGTCGACGGTTGCCGGTGCGGTCACGCTCACGATCGCTCGGGCTCCTGGTTCATCGGATGATCGCAGATCATCGGGCGGTCGCATCCGCCTCGTCGACGGCCGCGCGACGCCGACCATTGACCCGGCGTTGGCTCGGATGTTAGACAGCAGCGAGCGATATACGCAATGGCCGTTGCACAGGATGCAACGATACTCCGGAGGTGCCCATGGCCGTCGACAACGCCGTCGGACGGCTCGCCAGGCTCGCGGACGAGCGTGTCGACCACCGTTTCAAGGGCCTGCCGCCGGACGCCGAGGGCCTGACCGTCGGCGAACTGGCCGCCGAGCGGCGCAACCTGTTCACAGGCGGCTTCACCACGCCGGTCCTGGCCCTGTCCGCCGAATCCGTCGAGCACAACCTCGCCCTGATGGAGACGTACGCACGACGGCACGGCCTGGCGTTCGCCCCGCACGGCAAGACGTCGATGGCGCCGCAGTTGTTCGCCCGCCAACTCGAGCACGGCGCGTGGGGCATCACGGTGGCCGTCCCGCACCAGGCCCGGGTCGCCCGCGCGTTCGGCGTCCCGCGGATCTTCCTCGCCAACGAGGTGGTCGACGCGGCGGCGCTGCGCTGGGTGGCCGCCGAACTCGACGCGGACCCGGACTTCCGGTTCCTGTGCTACGTCGACTCCGTGCGCGGCGTCGCGTTGATGGACGCCGCGCTGCGCGCCGCCGGGGCCCGCCGCCCGGTCGACGTGGTCGTCGAACTCGCGGCGGGCGAGGGCGCCCGCACCGGAGCCCGGACCGAGAGCGAGTGCGCCGAGATCGCCGACGCGGTCGCCGCCTCCCCGGTCCTGCGCCTCGTCGGCGTCGCCGGCTACGAGGGCGAGGTGCCGCGGGCCGACGGCGACCGCGTGCGTGCGTGGCTGCGCCGACTGACGTCCCTGGCCGCCGAGTTCGACAAGCGGGGCCGCTTCGAGCAGCTCGACGAGATCGTGCTCAGCGCGGGCGGCAGCGCCTGGTTCGACGCAGTGGCCGACGTCTTCGCCGAGCTTCCCGCGCTGTCCCGCCCGGTCCTGAAACTGCTGCGCTCCGGAGCGTACGTCTCGCACGACGACGGCCACTATCGCCACCTCACGCCGTTCAACCGGGTCCCCGACGAGGGCGTCCTCCAGCCGGCCTTCCGGCTGTGGGCCCAGGTCGTCTCCCGCCCGTCCGCGACACAGGCGTTCGTCAACGCCGGCAAGCGCGACGCCGCGTACGACCTCGACCTGCCGGAAGCACAGGTGGTGCGCTCCGCGCGGGACGGCTCGACGCGTCCCGCCGCCGGCATCGCCGTCACCGGCCTCTCCGACCAGCACGGCTGGATCACCACCGACGCCGACGCCGAGTTGGAGGTGGGCGACTGGCTCGGGATGGGCCTGTCGCACCCGTGTACGTCCTTCGACAAATGGCAGCTGATCCCGTTGGTCACCGCCGACGGCACCGTGACCGACTACATCCACACCCTGTTCTAGGAGCCGTCGCATGGACCTCGTCATTCGTGATGCACGCGTCATCGACGGCGCCGGCGGCGCGTCCTACCGGGCCGATGTGGGTCTGGACGGCGGCCGGATCAGCGAGATCCGGCGTGCGGGCGGTCCCCGGCTGTCCGGGCGGCGCACCCTCGACGCGGGCGGGCTCGCGCTCTCGCCGGGCTTCATCGACATGCACGCGCACAGCGACCTCGCGCTGCTGCGCGACCCGGACCACTCCGCCAAGGCCGCACAGGGGGTGACGCTCGAAGTCCTCGGCCAGGACGGCCTGTCGTACGCGCCCGTCGACGACCGTACGCTCGCCGAGGTGCGCAGGTCGATCACCGGCTGGAACGGCGACGGCTCCGACATCGACTTCGACTGGCGCACCGTCGGCGGCTACCTCGACCGCCTCGACCGCAACTTCGGCGGGCAGGGCATCGCGGTCAACGCGGCCTACCTGATCCCGCAGGGCACACTGCGCATGTACGCCATGGGGTGGGACGGCCGCCCCGCGACCGACACCGAACTCGCCCGGATGAAACAGCTCGTCGCCGAGGGCATGGAGCAGGGTGCGGTCGGCATGTCGTCCGGGCTCACCTACACGCCCGGGATGTACGCGGACGACGCCGAACTCACCGAACTGTGCCGCGTCGTCGCCCGATACGACGGCTACTACTGCCCGCACCACCGCTCGTACGGAGCCGGGGCGTTGCAGGCGTACGAGGAGATGGTGCAACTCACGAAGGCGGCCGGCTGCGCGCTCCACCTGGCCCACGCCACGATGAACTTCGGCGTGAACAAGGGCCGGGCCCCCGACCTCCTGGCCCTGCTGGACGCGGCGCTGGACGACGGCTGCGACATCTCCCTCGACAC
This sequence comes from Embleya sp. NPDC059237, assembly GCF_042754105.1. Lineage (NCBI taxonomy): Bacteria > Bacillati > Actinomycetota > Actinomycetes > Kitasatosporales > Streptomycetaceae > Embleya > Embleya sp. NPDC059237. The sequence continues at coordinate 38,469 of NZ_JBHZAE010000014.1, forward strand.
ATATCCCTACACCCCCGGCTGTACGACGCTCGTCGCCGTGCTGCCGAGTTGGGCGAGCGAGGGCGGCCCCGAAGCGACCCTGGCCCGGCTCCGGGACGACGCCGAGGCCGAGCGCATCCGTCACCACCTGGAGGAGATCGGCTCCGACGGCTGCCACGGTGTCCCCATCGAGTGGGACACGATCGAGATGTCCGGCATCACCGATCCGGGTCTGGAGGCGTACGTGGGCAAGACCGTCGCCCGCAGCGCCGCCGAGCACGGCGAGGAGCCGTGGGTCACCGCCCGACGCCTGCTCATCGGCGACCGGCTCGGCTCGACGATCCTCCAGCACGTCGGGCACGAGGAGAACGTTCGGCAGATCATGCGCCACCGGGTCCACACCGGCGGCAGCGACGGAATCCTGCAGGGCGACAAGCCACACCCGCGCGCGTACGGCACCTTCCCGCAGTACCTCGGCCGCTACGTTCGCGAGTTGGGGGTGCTGAGCCTGGAGGAGTGCGTGGCGCACCTGACCTCGCGTTCGGCGGCCCGACTGGGCCTGCCCGACCGGGGTCTGGTCCGCGAGGGATACCGCGCCGACCTGGTCCTGTTCGACCCGGACACGGTCGCGGCCGGCTCGACGTTCGAAAACCCGCGCGTCCTGCCCACGGGTATCCCACACGTCCTGATCGACGGCAGGTTCGTCATCGAGGACGGCCGCCGCACGGACGTCCTCGCGGGCAAGGCGATCCGCCGAACCGGGACGTCCGCCTAGCGACCGAGCGACCGAGCGACCGGGCGACCGGGCGGCCGTTCGTGCCGTACGGCGGGAGCGGCCGCGTGTCGATCGTGCCGGGCGGCGGGGTCAGCCCGGGAGGGTTTCGCCGCCGATGGGGGCCAGGACTTCGCCGGAGTAGTAGCCGGACAGGCGGCCGGAGGCGAAGAAGACGTAGGACGGGGCGATCTCGTCGGGGTGTGCGGCGCGGCCCATGGGTGTCTGCTCTCCGAACGAGGCGACCTTTTCCGGCGGGAACGTGGCCGGGATGAGCGGGGTCCAGACCGGTCCGGGGGCGACGGCGTTGACCCGGATACCCCGTTCCTGGAAGGACTGGGCCAGGGAGTAGGTGAACGCGAGGATCGCGCCCTTGGTCGCGGAGTAGTCGATCAGTGTCTTGTTTCCGCGCAGCCCGTTGATCGACGACGTGTTGATCACGCTGCCGCCCGACGGGAGGTGGGCCAAGGCGGCCTTGGTGGTCCAGAAGAAGCTGTGGATGTTCACCCGGAACGTGTGGTCCCACTGGGCGCTGTCGAGTTGTTCGAGGTCGTCGACCGGGTTCTGGGTGCCGCAGTTGTTGACGAGGATGTCGAGCCCGCCGAGGTCGGCCACGGTGCGCTCGACCATCTCCCGGCAGTTGCGTTCGATGGACAGATCGGCGCGATGGAGTACACACGTGCGCCCGGTTGCCTCCACCAGCCGTCGGGTGTGCGCGGCGTCCTCGTCCTCCTGGTCGGACAGGTACGCGACGGCGACGTGGGCGCCCTCCTTGGCGAAGGCGACCGCCACGGCGCGCCCGATACCCGAGTCGCCGCCCGTGATCAACGCCCGTTTGCCGTCGAGGAGCCCGCTGCCCCGGTAGTCGGCCATCTCGTCCCGAGGGGACGGCGTCATCTGCCGGGTCGTGCCCGGCGCGCTCTGCTGCTGCGGGGGCGGGGGCGGGGGAGTGTCCTTGGCCGGTTTACTCATCGCGGGTCCTTTCGAGCACGACCATGGGGCGGTCGGTGGCGTGGCCGTCGCCCGTGCGGGCGCGCGATCCGCCCGCTACCCGCAGGGCTCCGGCCCATGCGCGGCGGGCAGCGGGCGGATACGTGCACCGGCGCCCACCCGGTGCGATCCCGTCGGCGCGAGGATCATGGAGTTTGTCGGGGCTCCCCGGGGGCAGCCGACGATGATGAGAATGCTTCGTTTGCCCGGTGTGTATCGACCTCAGGCGGACACGAAACTCCTGGCGTCGGCGTTCGTCGAGCAGGGGTTGCATCGAGCCGATCAGGTGTTGGACGTCGGGACCGGGACCGGGGCGGTGGCGCTCGCGGCGGCTTCCGCGACGTCCCCCGGCTGTCGGGTCACGGCGATCGACATCTCCCGCCAGGCCGTGTGGGCGGCTCGCCTGAACAGCGCGTGGCGTCGCGGCCGGGTCAGCGTACGTCGCGGCGACCTGTTGGAACCCGTGGCCGGCCGGACGTTCGACGTGGTGTTGGCGAATCCGCCGTACGTGCCCACGCGGGAGGAGAACGCCGCTCCGCGCGGGCGGGCGCGGGCCTGGGACGCCGGTACGGACGGGCGGCTCGTGCTGGATCGGCTGTGTACCCAGGTGCCGCGCCACCTGAAGCCCCAGGGCACGCTCCTGGTCGTGCATTCCGCGCTGTGCGGCGTGGGGACGACGCTGGGGCTGCTCGAAGCCGTCGGCCTGCGTGCCCGGGTGGTCGCCCGCAGCCTGGAGCCGTTCGGTCCCGTCCTGTCCGCGCGGGCGGCCTTCCTGGAGGAGCGCGGCCTGATCGAGCCGGGCTGTCGCGAGGAGGAGTTGGTGGTCATCCGTGGCGACTTCCCACAGTGACACCCGCAGGATCACGGTCGTCGACGGCGGCCCGATGCTGGTCGAGGGGCCCGTGGAGGTGGAGCTTGCCGACGGGAGTACGGCCTTCTCCGACCGGAGCGTGGTGGCTCTGTGCACGTGCCGCCGAACCCGTCGCCCGCCGTGGTGCGACACCAGCCACCGAGCCCATCGGCTCCCACCGGAGCCACGATTTACCCCACCGACGGCCGGGGAGGACGGATGACCACGCCGATACTGCCAACCCCTCGCGGGCCGCTGTCCCGCGCGGTTCTCGCGGCTCTGGCCGAACCGGCCGGGACGGGCGTACGGGCGCCGGCCGGAGCCGACCCCGACTCCGGCGCCGACGGCTTCGGCGAGGACCTCCAGTTCGCCCTGTACGCCTGCTATGAACTGCACTATCGCGCGTTCGCGGGAGTCGATCCGCGCTGGGAATGGGACCCCGACCTCCTGCGTCTGCGTGCGCGACTGGAGAAGTCGTTCCTGTGCGCACTGCGGGAGAACGTCGACGCCGATGGCGGTGTGGACGATGCCCTCGCGCCGCTGCTGATCGAGCCCCTCGACGGCACCGGGGTCAGCCGCCACCTCCTGGAGCGCGGTGACCTGGAGCAGTTCCGCGAGTACGTCGTGCACCGCTCGCTCTACCACCTGAAGGAGGCCGACCCCCAGGCGTGGCTCATCCCGCGCCTGACCGGACGCGCCAAGGCGGGCGTGGTCACCGTCGAGTTCGACGAGTACGGCGGCGGCCGTGCCGAACGTATGCACGCGCGGCTGTTCGCCGACCTCATGCGCGGACTCGGGCTCGATCCGACGTATGGCTTCTACCTCGACCGGGTGCCCGCGCCGATGCTGGCAGTGGTCAACCTCATGTCACTGTTCGGACTGCACCGGGCGCACCGGGGCATGGCCGTGGGCCAGTTCGCCGCCATCGAGATCGGCTCGCCACCCGGTGCGGCCCGCCTTGCCGCGGCGCTGGAACGGTTGAACGTCGCGGACCCGGCGTGCGCCCTGTTCTACACCGAACACGTCGAGGCGGACGCCGTCCACGAACAGCTCATGCGCCGCGAAGTGGTGGCGGCGCTGCTGGAGCACGAACCCGACCTCGAGGACGACGTGGTCTTCGGGATCCGGGCCGGCGGCGTCGTGGAGGACCGGCTCGCCGCGCACCTGCTCACCGCCTGGAACGAGGGCCGCAGCTCCCTGCGCCCACCGGAGCGGCTTGCCTCGGAGCCGGCGCGCCGGGCCGCGACGGGCGCACCGTGATCACCGAATACGCGGATCCCGGCGCACTCGTCCTCCTCGCCGACTTCGTCTCGCCCCCGGCCGCCGACCCGGCCGAGGAGGCGACCCTGCGGCGCTGGTCGGAGCAGGCGCCGCGGAAACTGTGGCTGCGCGTTGGAGAGCCGGTTGGCTGCCGCCTTCGCCGGGCACCGGGCGTGACCGGCTGCGCTTCGGCTCGCTCGTCCCCGGAGCGAGCGAGCCGAAGCGCGCGGCACCCCGTCGGGTCCGCTGGTGGGTACGGCGGGCCCGGCGGGGGTTGTCCTCGCGGGGTGGTCCGGCCGGGTCCTCGCGGGATGCAAGCGCGAGGACCCGGGGTCCGGTTTGCGAGGCCGAGAGTGCCCGTTGGGCGCCTCTTTACGGCCCAACGACACGGATGCTCAGGGGGATCGGGTGCAGGGGCGGTTCACTCGAACGCGGTAGCCGATGGCGGCGGGTTCTCGCGGCCCGGGGCGAGGGCGCGCGCGTGGTTCTCGTGTCCGCGGACCTGGATGTGGTGGTCGGTGCTCGCGATCACGACGCAGGGGTGGCCGTGGTCGGTGTTCTCGGTGTCGATGTGCAGTTCACCCTCGGTGCCGACGGCGAGTTTCGGGCCGCCGGTGAGTACCGCGTTCCAGGTGAACGGGTAGTCGGTGTCGGCCGCGGGCCAGTCGTGCAGACAAACGTCCACCTCGACGTGGCGCCCACCCGGCACGTCGATGTGGCCGTGGGCGGCGAGAACGTCCATCTCCCCAGTGTGCCCCCGAGGCTGCCGGCGCGGCCCCGCGGAACCGGCGGACGTACGAATCCGGGGCGCCTGCTCGGCGCCTTCGGCGGGCATCCGCGGCGTTTTCGCGGCCTACCCCCGTCACCCGGGCGGAGTATCGCTCCGGGTGACGGGGGTAGGCGTATGGGTGTGCCGGCTGCTCCGGTGGCCGGTACCCGCGCGATCCGGCGTCGGTCCATCCCCCCGGTCCGACGAACGGACCGCGTGTGCGGAGGAAGCGTCGGCGGTCGGCGGAAACGGGAGCTTCACGCCGGCCCCCGACCTCCGGCCCGGACCCGGCCCCGGTCCGCGCTCGATCCGGTTGCCGGCGCGGTGTTGCTCCAGCTGACGAGCCTGGTGCCGGGGAGCGCGCCGGAGGCCAACCACGCCGGGCCGACGCCGTATCCGGTCCCGGTCTCGCCGATGCGGTGCGTGGCCCCGGCGGCCAACACCTGCAACAGGCGGCCCTGTTCGGGCCTGCAGGAGAACGCGAATCCGTGCCGGCGCGCCGCCTCCACCGCCCGCCGGACCAGAGGGGGGAGAGCGTCGGCGTCCCGGTCGCGTCGGTTCCGGTGAGCGACATGACGCCATGATGAAGCCGCGCCGGGCGCCGACGGTCAGGGGTGGTCCGTGACGCGGTGTGCCAGCCAGGCCAGGGCGGGCGGCATGCGGTGTTCGACGGCGTGGTGGCCGCCCTCGAACAACTCGAAGTGCACGATGTCGTCGGGGACTTCGATGTCGGTGAGCGCGTCGCGGAAGGCCAGTGCGCCCAGGTCGAGGAACCATTCGTCGCGGGTGCCGGCGTCGATCCGGATGCCGCGCTGCGAGCGGAGGGCGTCGGCGTGCGCGGGGGCCATGCGTACCGGGTCCCAGGCCAGCCAGCGTTGCCACTCGCTCTCGCGCAGAGCCCCGGTGCGGGGGTCGAAGGGGAGGGTGGGGGAGCCGTCGGGGCCGGGGGAGAAGCAGGCGGAGACGCCGAGGATCTCCAGGAGGTTCAGGTCTTCTTCCCTGGTGAAGGCGACGCGCGAGCGGAAGTCGGCCCACCAGCGGAGGATGTCGCCGCCGTAGGGCCGTAGTTGGCGGGCCGCGGTGAGGAAGTGCGGTTGGTATTGGGCCTCGGACAGCGAGTCGCCGGAGTGGGTGGCGAAGGCGCCGAACAGGTCCGGGCGGAGCATCGAGGTGATCGCGGCGCCGAGTCCGCCGCTGGACTTGCCCGCGATGGCCCGGTGGTCGCGCTCGGGGAGGGTGCGGTAATGGGCGTCGACGTACGGCACGATCTCCTCGCACAGGTAGGAGTGGTAGCGGCCGGTGCCGGGCGAGTCGATGAACTGGCTGCCGCCGTACGTGGTCCAGGCGTCCACGAAGACCAGCACCATCCCGGGTGCCTCGCCGCGAGCGAAGATCTCGTCGATCAGTTCGGGGACCGGCTTGCGAAAGGCCGTGCGGTTGCCCCAGACCGGGAGGGTACCGGCGTAGCCGAGCAGCAGATACGTGACGGGGTAGCGGCGTTGGGGCGCTTCGTCGTAGTCGGGTGGGGTGTAGACCCACAGCGGGCGTCGGGTCGGGTCGCCGAGGGGGTTGCCGCGCAGCAGCACACTGTCGACGACGTGTTCGTCGATGCGGCCGGCGAGGGTGAAGGTCGTCATGGGTTCGGACAGTACTACGATTTCAAAATATCTGAAATAATAATTTCCGGAGGGTAGGGTGGCCCTGTGACAGCACGGCATGCGGCGGCGCAATCGGCGCGGACACAAGACTCGATCGACCGGCACATCCTCCGTTGGGAGCACGAAGTCCCGGGCTTGGAACCGGAATTGGAGGGCGCCATCACCCGCATGCAGATGCTCGTGCGACACCTGCAGCAGGAGAAGGAGGCCGCCTTGGCGCGGCACGGCCTGAAGTTGTGGGAGTACGAGATCCTGTGGCGCCTGCGCTCGGCGGGCGAGCCGTACCGTATGGCGCCCACCCGCCTGGCCCGGGGGCTCGGCGTCCATCCCGCGACGCTGACCAGCCGCCTCGACCGCCTGCAGTCGGCGGGCCTGATCACGCGTGAGCATGCGGCCGAGGATCGCCGCAGTCTGCTCGTCGGCCTGACCCCCCGGGGCGCCGAGACGTGGGCGGCGGTGATCGACGACCAGCGGGCGGCCGAGACCGGTCTGCTGGCGCCCCTGACCGGCAAGCAGGTGGGCGACCTGGCCGCCCTCCTGCGGGTCGTGGCCCTCGCCGTCGAGGAGCACGGCTCGCCCCTCATGCCGGACCTCGACTGAATCGCCATCGAGCGGGGACGGCGGCCCGTGTCCGGCACCGGGGAAGCCGGAGGCGGGCGCCGGCTCGACGCGGGCCTCGGCCCTACCGACCCGAAGGGGTGGACCGCGAGGGGCCGCTGCTCCGGTGCCTCGTCGTCCGGGCGGCGGGTGGTGCCCGCGCGGTAGGAGACGGCGAGCGTTGCGAGTAGGCGGGTGACCCGGGTTTCACGCTGCCGGCGCCGAGGAACGGGTGCGCGCCGACCTCCCGGCCGGTCAGGCCCGGGCGACGAACACGGCCACCGGCATGGGCGGTGGGCATCGAAGGTCTTCGGCCCCACGCTCCCCCTCGACCAGGCCGCAGAGGCATACCGCGCCATGGACGAACGCCGCGCCATCAAGGCCCTCCTTCGCGTCCGACCCACCCCGACCGAACCGCCGCGGCCCCGCACCCGAGCAGGCCGCGGCGGACTTCGTACGACGTGAACCCGGTGCGTGCCTCGCTCGCGGTGCAGTGGTGCCCGGGCGGACCCGGCCTTCCGGGCCGGCGTATTGACCGTGGGCACGGCAGCTCCTAGGTTGTCAGACAAATTGGCTTGGTTGGTCTGATGAATACCAGGACGAGGACGGTGCACCCATGCGCAATCGATGGTCCGACGCGGACGCCGGCGACGGTCCCCTGGGGCAGTGCGCCTACGGTTCACGGCTGATCGGCGGCGAACCCACACTCGTGTTGCACGGCGGCGGCAACACCTCCGTCAAGGCCGAGATCGCCGATGTCACCGGCGCGCCGGTCGAGGTGCTCTACGTCAAGGGCAGCGGCCACGACCTGGCCTCGATCGGCCCCGAGGGGTTCGCCCCGCTGCGCCTGGCCCGGCTGCGCGAACTGCTCACCGTCAGCGCGCTCAGCGACGCCCAGATGGTCAACGAACTGCGCTGCGCGCTGCTCGACGCGTCCGCCCCCGACCCCTCCGTCGAGGCGCTGCTGCACGCGATGTTGCCGCACCGCGCGGTACAGCACAGCCACGCCGACGCGATCCTGACCCTGACCAACCTCGCCGACGGCGAGGCGGTGATCCGGGACGTGTTCGGCGACGACGTCGCGATCGTCCCGTACGTGATGCCCGGCTTCGATCTCGCCGTGCGCTGCGCCGAGGTGTGGCGCGACCAGGCACACGCCGGGACCATCGGCCTCGTACTGCTCAACCACGGCCTGTTCACCTTCGGCGACGACACTCGCGAGGCGTACGAGCGCCACCTGGACCTGATCACCCGCGCCGAGCGCCGACTGGCCGAACACACCGACGCCGCGCCCGCCCCCGCCCCCGCGCCGGCACGCCCGACGAGCGCCGAACTCGCCCTGCTGCGCCGGGAGATCAGCGAGGCCGCGGGCCGGCCGATGATCGTCGCCCGGCACGCCGACGAGGACACGGCGAGGTTCGTCGCGCGGGCCGACCTGGCCGAGGTCGCCTCGCGGGGCCCGGCGACCCCCGACCACGTCATCCGCACCAAGCGGGTGCCGCTGGTGGGCCGTGACGTGGCCGGCTACGCCGACCGCTACCGGGAGTACTTCGAACGCCATCACCGGCGTCGCGGCACCGAGTTGAAGCCGCTGGACCCGGCGCCGAGGATCGTGCTGGACCCCGACCTGGGCATGCTCACGGTCGGCGGCAGCGCCAAGGACACCGACGTCGCCCGCGACATCTACCGGCACACGATGGACGTGATCACCGTCGGCGAACGCCTCGGCGGCTACCGGCCCGCGTCCGAGGAGCACATCTTCGACCTCGAATACTGGGACCTGGAGCAGGCCAAGCTGCGCCGGGCCGGGGCGCCGCAGGCGTTCGCCGGCGAGGTTGCGCTGGTCACCGGGGCCGCGTCGGGCATCGGCAGGGCGTGCGCACAGGCGCTGGCGGCGGCCGGCGCGAGCGTCGTCGGCTGGGACCTCGACGCCGGCGTCACGCAGACCCTGCCGGGCGTCGGATACCTCGGTCAGGTCGTGGACGTCACCGACCGCGCTGCAGTGGAAAGCGCCCTGCGGGCCGCCGTCGAGCGGTTCGGCGGCCTCGACATGGTGGTCGCGAGCGCGGGCGTGTTCAAGGCGGGCGCGCCGATCTCCGCGCTGGACGCCGACGCGTGGCGCACCTCGATGGCGGTCAACGTGGACTCCGTCGCCCTCCTGTTCCGCGAGGCCCACCCACTGCTCGCGCTCGCGCCACGCGGCGGCCGGGTGGTGGTGATCGCGTCCCGCAACGTGCCGGCGCCCGGGCCGGGCGCGGCGGCGTACTCGGCGTCCAAGGCGGCCGTCACGCAGTTGTCCAGGGTGGCCGCGCTGGAGTGGGCCGCCGACGGCATCAGGGTCAACGTGGTGCACCCGGACGCGGTCTTCGACACCGGCCTGTGGACCGACGAGATCCTGGCCAAGCGCGCCGCCGACTACGGCATGACGGTCGAGGAGTACAAGCGGCGCAACCTGCTGCGTACCGAGGTGAGCAGCACCACCGTGGCGCAGGCGGTCACCCGGCTGTGCTCCGACGACTTCGCCGCGACCACGGGCGCGCAGATCCCCGTGGACGGTGGCAGCGAACGGGTCGTGTGAGTGCCTACCGTGCCCACGAACGGGCACGGTAGGGGGAGTTGGGCGGGTACGCGCGGAACTGCGCGCGCGTACCCGCTCGTTGCCGTGCGCTTGCGCGGTCGGGCTTCGAGAGGCCGCCGCTCGTGCGCTCGCGGGTTCGCCCCGAGCGCCGTGCGGTCGGGCCGCCGTGCCGGCGCGGTCAGGCCGTGCGTACCAGCTGGAACTCGTAGGAGCCCTCGACGAAATACGTCTTGCAGTATGCGAGCAGCCGGTGGTCGTCGTCGTAGTGCAACTGGTCGAGCAGCACGAACAGGCGGTGTTTGGCCGCGTCCGGACCCCACGCGATGTGCGCCGACGAGACCGCGTGCACCTTCGCGAGGCCGAGCGTCGGATGGATGCCCAACTCGGTTTCGAAATAGGCGAACAACGACCCGCTCAGCTCCTCCGGATCGAACGCGGCCGGCAGCAGGCCGCGCGGGATCACGTCGTAGGAGTAGGCGACCACGTCGCCGTCGGCGGTCACCCGGCGGCGCAGTTCCAGCGCCTCGGTGTCGGACGGAACACCCATGCGTTCGGCCTCGTCGGGCAGCACTTGGCGCAGCGTGCGCCGCCCGTACTCGTGCCCGGGTTCCTTGCCGCTGCGCCGGATCGACTCGGTGATCGAGCCCATGCGTTCCAGGCCGTCGCGCACCGCGGGGCGGGTGCGCACGAATGTGCCCGCGCCCTGCTGGGTGCGGATCAGGCCGAGCACGTCGAGTTCCTTGAGCGCGGTGCGCACCGTGGCCCGCGAGACCCCGAACCGCCTGCACAGATCGGCCTCGGTCGGCAACCGTGCCCCCGCGGGATGGACGCCGTCGCGGATCTCGATCTTGAGTTCCCGAACGATGTCGTCGGCCAGCGGCCGCCGTGTCTGGGTCGCCATGTCGGACATCTTGACACGCTTCGAATTGTCTGACAACTTCGGCGCACTCGGATCATGAGGACGACCCGCGGAGGCATCGACGGGTCGTCCCACGAAGAGACGGAGACGCGGCGGATGCGCACGATCGACTGGATTCCCGCCGACGACGCCGAGCGGGAACCCGGCAGGGGATTCATCAGGCTGGTCGACCAAACCCTGCTGCCCGACAGCCTCGTCGAACTCGACATCCACGACCTCGACGTCCTGGTGGACGCGATCCAACGACTGGCGGTACGCGGAGCCCCCGCACTCGGCGTGGCCGGCGCCCTGGGCGTCGCGCTCGCCGCGCAGAACCTGCCGGCCGACCGGGCCCGGCAGGCCATCGCCGAACTGCGCGAGGCCCGGCCCACGGCGGTCAACCTCGCCTACGGCGTGGACACCGCGCTCGCCGCCCTGGAGCAGGGCGGCCCGCTCGCCGCCCTGGACGCCGCGCTGCGGGTACGGGACGCGGACATCGCGGCCTGCGTCGCGATGGCCGAACGGGGTACCGACGCGCTGGCGCGGCTGGTTCCGGACCGGGCCGCGCTGACCGTACTGACCATCTGCAACACAGGCGCGCTCGCCGCCGTCGAGCACGGCACGGCGCTCGGCGTGGTGGCGAAGCTGCACCGCGACGGCCGACTGGTGCGCGCCATCGCGTGCGAGACGAGGCCGCTGCTCCAGGGTGCGCGGCTGACCGCGTGGGAACTGGGCCGCATGGGCGCGCGGTACGACGTGATCGTGGACTCGGCTGCGGCGATCACGTTGGCCCGGGGCGGCGTCGACGCGGTGCTGGTGGGGGCCGACCGGATCGCCGCCAACGGCGACACGGCGAACAAGATCGGCACGTTCGCGGTGGCCTTGGCCGCGGCTCGGGCCGGGGTGCCGTTTCTCGTGGTCGCCCCCGAGACCACGATCGACCGGGACACCCCGAACGGCGACGCGATCGAGATCGAGGATCGCGGCGGCGCCGAGGTCCGCTTCTTCCACGGTGTACGGGTCACCCCGCCCGACGCCACCGCCCTCAACCCCGCCTTCGACGTGACACCCGCCGACCTGATCACGGCGATCGTCACCGACACGCGCGTCATCGACGTCGCGGCGGGCGACACCCCTGCCGGCGACACCTCCCGTGCATGACACCCCCGCGGACCGGCCGGTCGTGGCCGAGACCACCGAGTGAGGAGAACACCATGAGATCCAAGGCCATTCGCGTGATCGGGGCCGCCGCCGTCGGAATGTCCCTGCTCGCCGCCTGCTCCCAGAGCACCGACGACAAGAAGGCGGAGCCCGGCGCGTCCGGCGCCGCCGGCGGCGCCGGCAACTGCGCGACGCAGCGCACCGTCGACAACGCGCGCAAACTGCCCGAGGCCAAGCCCGCCGGCCTCAAGGGCGACTTCAAGGTGGCGCTCGTCCGCCAATCCGGCGTCGGCGACTACTTCGAGCAGTGGGGCGACGGCGCGACCAAGCAGATCAAGGCCGCCGGCGGCAGCGTCACCGTGTACGACGCGCGGGGCAACAACGCGACCCAGGTCAGCCAGCTCGACCAGGCCATCAACGCCAAGCCCGACGTGATCATCGTGGACCACGGCCTCGCCGACTCGGTCAACCCCAAGATCGACGACGCGATCGCCAAGGGCATCCCGGTCGTCGTCTACGACGTGGCGATCTCCAACTGCAAGGCCACCTACATATCGCAGGACGACGCCTCGATCGCCGACAAGATCCTCGGCTACATGAAGCAGGACAACCCCTCGGGCGGCAAGCTCGCCTACGTCAACGTGTCCGGCATCGCGCCGCTCGACTCCCGCGACAAGGTGTACCAGCAGTTCCTCAAGGACAACCCGACGTTCACCCAGAAGGCGCGCTTCGGCAAGTACACCGAGTCGGTGGCCGCCGACACCGCGACCGAGGGCACCGCGGCGCTGTCGGCCGCCCCGGACACCACGCTCGCGTTCGCCGCCTACGACGAACTCGCCAAGGGCACGCTGATCGCGCTGCGCCAGAACGGCATGACGAACAAGGTGAAGGTCTACGGCGTGGACGTCTCCACCGCCGACATCCAGCTGATGACCGAGGCCGGCAGCCCGTGGCGGGCCACCGCCGCCACCGACCCGGCGAACGTGGGCGCGGTCGTGGCCCGGGCCTCGATCGCGGCGGCCGGGAAGGTCGACCTGCCGCAGAAGATGACGATCCCCGCGACGCTGATCACCCAGGACACGCTCAAGGCGAACGGCGTGACGAACATGGACACGCTGCGCAAGGCACTGCCCGAACTGGCCACCCCGGACGTGCTCGGGGCGCCGTGGATCACCCCGATCCGGCCGGGCGCCTGACCCACCCTCGGTCGAAACCGGAAAGGAGGCCCCGTGCAGCCCCGACAAGACGACCGACGCGAAGACCGCCGAGACCGCCACCGGGACACCGTCCTCGAAGTGCGGGACATCTCGAAGAGCTACGGCCCGAACCGGGTGCTGCGCGGGGTCGGCCTCCGCATCGGCGCGGGTGACATCTACGGCCTGATGGGCGCCAACGGCGCGGGCAAGTCCACGCTCATCAAGATTCTTTCGGGCGCGGAATCCCCGGACGGGGGTGAGATCCTGCGCGACGGCGAAGTCGTGGTCTTCCCCGACCCGCTCGCCGCCCAGCGCAGCGGCATCGGCACCGTGCACCAGAACCCCAACGACGGGGTGATCCTCGACATGACCGTCGCGGAGAACCTGGCGCTGGACCGGCTCGGTGACCGATCCTCGCCCATCTTGTTCAGCCGGCGCCGGACCGAGGCCCAGGCCGTCGAGGTCGCGGCCACCCTGGGCCTGCGCTTCGACCGGCAGACGTTGCGCGCACCGGTGCGCGACGTGGGCGTCTCCGAGCGGCAACTCCTGGTCCTGGCGCGGGCGTTGTCCCGCAAACCCAGGCTGCTGATCCTGGACGAGCCCACCTCGGCGTTGTCCGCGGAGGAGAGCGCGCGCCTGTTCGACCTGGTGCGCGCGCTCGCCGCGGACGGCATGACCGTCCTGTTCGTCACCCACAAACTCGCCGAGATCGACCAACTGTGCGACCGCGTCGGCGTCCTGCGCGACGGGGCCATGCAGGGCGAGTTCGAGCCCATACCCGGGCGGGGGTTCGATTGGACGACCGTACTGACCGCCCTGTTCGACCGCACCCCCGCCGAGTCCGAGCGTGCCGAACTCCCGCCGGGGGAGCCGGTATTGGCGCTCGAAGGGGTCCGCCTACAGGAGGACGACCCGCACCCCCTCGACCTGGAACTGCACCGCGGCCAGGTCACCGTGCTGCTCGGTCTGCTCGGCAGTGGCAAGACCGAACTGCTCGAATGGATCTTCGGCGCCACGTCGATCGGCGCGGGCCGGCGAACCCTCGACGGTCGCCCCTTCGACCCCGGGTATCCCGGCGCCGCGATCAAACGCGGCGTCTACCTCGTCCCCGAATCCCGCCACGAACAGGCGATCATCCCCGGCTGGCCGATCCGCTCCCAACTGACCCTGCCCTTCGTGAGCACGTTCACCCGGGGCACCCTGATGCGCACCGGCGCCGAACGCCGGGCCACCGCGACGATGATGCGCGACCTCGGCGTGGTGGCCGCCGGCCCCGACGCGCCGATCGAGACCCTGTCCGGCGGAAACCAGCAGAAGGTGGTCATCGGCCGCTGGCTGCTCGGCGAACCGCGGGTACTGCTGCTCGACGAACCGTTCCGCGGCGTCGACATCAACGCCCGCCACGACATCGGCGCCACCGTGCGCGAACTCGCCGCGACCGCCGCGGTCCTGGTCGCCACCTCCGACGTGGACGAGGCCCTGGAGGTCGGCGACCGCATCGTGGTGCTCGACCGCGGCCGGATCACCGCCGACCTCGCCCTGAGCGACGCCGGCCGCGAACGCCTCATCGCGGCGATGAGCGTACGCCGTACCCCGTCACCACCGCCCTCGGAGGCAGCGCCGAGCGCAGCCGGAAAGGAAAGCCACGCATGAATCTGCGCGACTCGACATCGACCGCGCGGCGGACCCCACTTCCGGCCGCGTTCCCGGCCGCGCTCGGCGACTTCGTGGTCCGCTACGGGATCATCCTCGTGGGCGTCACGCTCTACATCGCGTTCTCCGCCACCACGACGGGCTTCGGCACCTGGGACAACACGGTGTCGATCCTGCAGATCCAGGCGGTCGCGGCGATCGCCGCGCTCGGGATGACGCTGACCGCCATCGTCGGCGACCTGGACCTGTCGGTCGGCGCGGTCACCGGCCTGTCGGTCACGGTGGCCGCCGAGGCGATGATCCACTACGAACTCACCGGCCCGAGCGCGATCGTCATCTGCCTCCTGGTCGGCCTGCTCGTCGGATGTGTCAATGCCACCCTCATCGTGTTCCTGAACATCCCGCCGCTGCTCGCCACCCTCGGCACCATGTTCACCATCCAGGGCCTCAAACGCTGGCTCGTCGACGGCCAGACCCTGACCACCGGCATGAAGCTCGGCGACGGCACCGTGGTCAAGGGCAGGTTCACCGACGACTTCACCGCCATCGACGGCGACAAGCTGTTCGGCATCCCCTACTCCGTCTACCTCTTCCTCGTCATCGCTCTGCTGCTGTGGGTCTTCCTGCAACGTACCCGCCACGGACGGGTGTTCTACGCGGTCGGCGGCAACGAGGAGGCCGCGCGCCTGGCCGGTACCCGGGTCAAGCGCTACAAGTTCGCCGCCTACGCCATCTCGGGCGTACTCGCCGCGACCGCCGGCATCATCCTCGCCTCGCGCCTGCGGCAGGGCGACGTCACCGCGGGCGACTCCTCGCTGCTCGACGCGGTCGCCATGACCCTGGTCGGCTACGCGGTGCTGGGCGCCAAGAAGCCCAACGCGCTCGGCACGTTCGTCGGCGCGGTGTTCATCGGGCTGATCCTCCAGGGCCTGACCATGCGCGGACTGCCCTACTACACGCAGGACTTGATCAAGGGGCTCGTGCTCATCTTCGCCCTGCTGATGTCCTTCTCGCTGCGCCGCGGCCGGCGCCGCCGGGCCGCCGCGGCGACACCCGGCTCCGACTCTCGGGTCGGAGCCGGCCCCGAAGTCCCCACCACCGCACCGGCGATCGCGGAGCGCACCCATGGCTGACCGGATCCTGACCTCCGCCGAGGTCCCCGCCTACATCGCCGAACGCGCCACGCTGCGCGACCTGATCGACCCGACGACGCTCACCGTCGCCGAGGTCGGCGACGGCAACCTCAACCTCGTCTTCGTCTGCGCGGACGCCGCGGGCCGACGGCTGGTGCTGAAGCAGGCGCTGCCGTATGTACGCCTCGTCGGCCCGGAATGGCCGATGACCGAACAGCGTGCGGTGCGGGAGGCCGCCGCCCTGCGGATCCACGGCGCACTGTCCGAACACGTCTGCGGTCTCCTCGACTTCGACCCCGACGGGTATGTGCTCGCGCTCGAAGACCTGTCCGACCACGAGGTGTTCCGCACCCGGCTCAACGCCGGCGGAGCACACGAGGGCGTCGCCGAACGACTCGCCGAATACCTCGCCGACGTCGCGTTCGGCACCTCGGTAGGCAGCCTCACCGAGGCCGAGTTCCGTGCCCGTGCCGCCGCCGCGATCAATCCGGAACTGTGCGAGATCACCGAGGATCTGGTGTTCACCGAGCCCTTCCTGGGCGCCGAACGCAACTCGGTACGGCCGGCGCTCGACGCGCTCTACGCCGAACTGCGGGCGGATCGGGCGTGGTCGGCCGCCGCGATGGCGATGAAACACACGTTCCTCACCACGCAGGAAACCCTGCTGCACGGCGACCTGCACACCGGCAGCGTCTTCGTTCGCGGCAACGCGCGGGACGGCGACCTGTCGGTGCGGGCGTTCGACCCCGAGTTCGCGTGCTACGGGCCGATCGGGTTCGACCTCGGCATGTTGTGGGCGAACCTGCTCTTCGCGGGCACCCGGGCCGCCGCGCTGGGCGAACAGGGGCGTGCAGAGGCCCTGTTCGGGACACTCACGACGAGCTGGGAGGCGTTCACGGCACGGCTGCGCGGACACTGGCCGGGGCGGCGCGCGCCGGAGCGCTACCCGGACGCCTACCTCGACGGGCGGCTGCCGGCCGTCCTCGCCGACGCGTTCGGCTTCGCGGGCTGCGAGGCGGCGCGGCGTACCGTGGGGCTGGCCAAGGTCAGCGACCTGGAGACGCTGGACGACGATCGGTACGCCGTCGTCGGCGCCGCGATGTTGCGGCTGTCCCGAACCCTGCTCGTGGACCGGGCCACGCTGACCCCGGCGCGTGTCGCCGAGGCCGCGTCCGCGCCGGCGGGCGGCGAGGGACGCGGACCCCGATGACGGCGGAGCACATCCTCGCGGCCCTGGTCGACGCCGGCCGGCAGTGCGTGGACAGCGGCCTCGTCCTGGCGAGCGGCGGCAACCTGTCGGCCCGGCTGCCCGGCACCGACACCTTCGCGGTGACGGCTGCCGGCAGCCGGCTCGACCGGCTGAGCGAACGGGACTTCGCGATCGTGCGCCTCGACGGCGAGCCGCTCGCGGGCGACGCGGGTTCGGCGGCACCGTCCAGCGAATGGCGCCTGCACCAACACACCTACCTGGCCCGACCCGACGTCGAGGCGGTGGTGCACGTGCATCCCGAATACGCCGTGCTCGTCGACGCCATGGGCGAGCGCATCCGCCAACTCACCCTCGACCACATCGCGTACGCCCCCGTGATCGAACGTGTGCCGTTCCACCCCAACGGCTCCCGCGAACTGGCCGAAGCCGCGGCAACCGCGACCCACCACAGCGACTGCGTAATCCTGGCCCACCACGGTTGCTCCACGGTGGGCACATCCCCCCAGGACGCACTACGCAAAGCCCAAAACCTGGAAAGCGCGGCCCGCTACACATACCGCCTACTCACGTTGGGCAACCAAACCACCGAATTCCCCCGATACGCCCGCACCTCGGCAACCCAACACCACTGACCCCCCGACACCCGGTGCCACAACCGGAAACGCTCACCGGGTCGGCGAGCGGATCCATTCTCCTGACTCGACTTCGATGACGATGCGCCAGTCGTCGGGGTTCGGTTTCAGGGTCAGGAAGTGGCGCGGGCCGAGCGTTACGAGGCGTCGAATGCGCCGGGGAAGGTCCGGAGTTGGATCCGACATGCGCGGTGGGCAGGCGGCACGTCGATCGCGAGCCGATTACCGGCCACTTGGTACCGGCGTCCCGGCCGGTGGTCAGGTGCCGAGGATGGTGGCTCGGACGGTTGGCCAGGCGGCTGCGCCGAGCTTGGCGTCGGCATCGGGGGTGCCGCCGTGGTCGAAGTGGGGGGATGGGGGTGGAGGGGCCTCGCCTGGGAATACGGTTCGGTGGCCCGCGTCGGGGCGGGAGATGAGGGCTGCTTTGCGTCCGGTTGCCGCGTAGCGGTCCGCGAGTTCGTGCGCGAAGCGCATCGAGGGCCACATCCGGTCCGCGCCGCCCGCGATCAGGACCAGGTCGGCTGCGGTCCTCTCCACGGGGATGGTCGCGGCGGGGAGCCGGTCCGGGTGCGTCGCGAGGCTGCGTTCGTACCAGCCGAGCACGGACACCGGAGCATCTCGAGGTTCCGTCGGCTGCCAGGAGTCGTCGTAGGGGACGAAGGGGAGCGGCTGCCCCTGCCAGGTCCAGCCGGAGCGACACGGGCGCTCGCAACCGTCGCGGCCGGCGCCGACGTTGGCCCGGACGACCGACGTCGGGGCGAGCGCGATCACGGCGTCGGCGCAATCCGAGACGGTGGACACCAGTAGCGCGGCCTCGGCGCCCTTGGACACGCCGAGAACACCGACGCGTTCCGTGCCGCGCTCTCGCAGCCACCCGGTCGCGGCGACGAAGGTCTCCAGCGCGACCTCGCAGATACCCGACGGCTGCCCGGACCCGCCGAACCACCGGATCGACACCGCCGTAACCCCGGCGCGGGCGAAGAGTCGACACCGCTCGCGCTCGATCCGTCCGCTCGAACCGGACAACACCAGAACACCCGCCGCCGCAGGACCACTGATCGGCTCCGCCAGAAAGCCCTCCCACGGGGAGGCCGACTCGTACTCCACGATCTCGACGCCCAAGGCTCCCCCGACTCCGCACCAACGGCTCGGATTTCGACGGCACGAGCCTACCGACGAGTCAATCTCGGGCGGCAACACCCAAGTCCGCCTCGATGACAGAGCATCTCGAAGACGTGTACGGCGTCGCCCGGCCGCGGGTAGGTGGGTAATTCGCCGAACTTCGGCCGCTGGAGCGGGTGGAGGCGGCCGGAGGTGCCTCGTCCTCCTCGAAGACGACCGGGTCCTCGACGTCGGCCTCGATGGTTGCGATGCAGTGTATCGAGTAATACGGTGTATCGACATGAGACACCGCATCGCCGTAGTCGGGAGTGGTCCCGCCGGCCTTACCTTTGCCCGAGTCCTGTACCGCCATGGCCACCCCGTCACCATCCTCGAACGTGATCCCGCCCCCGATGCGCGCCCCCCGGGTGGCACGCTGGACCTGCGCGAGGGGATGGGCCAACTCGCGCTGGACAGGGCCGGGTTGGCGGCGGAGTTTCGGGCGCTGTCTCGTCCCGAGGGGCAGGCCATGCGCATTCTGGACCCGGACGGGGCCGTCCTGCGCGACTGGCGACCCCGTCCGGACGATCGGGCCAATCCCGAGATCGACCGCGGGCAACTCCGCGACCTGCTGCTCGGCCCTCTCGACGTCCGGTGGGGGAGCGGCGTGACGGAGGTGGTGCCGGGGACCCGGGACGGCGTACTGCTCCACTTTGCGGACGGGCGACAAGAGACGTTCGACCTCGTGATCGGCGCGGACGGTGCCTGGTCTCGGGTCCGCCCGGCCCTCTCGTCGGTGACGCCGCACTACACCGGCATCACCATGGTCGAGACCTCCCTGGACGACGTCGACAACCGCCGGCCCGACCTGGCCCGGATGATCGGCGACGGCTCCATGGCCGTGTACGGCGTGAACCGAGGTCTTGTCGCCCAACGCAACAGCGGCGGCCACGTCAAGGTGTACGCCCAGTTCCGCGCGCCGCTGGAGCGGCACACGAACCAGGAACCGGCCGACGTCGAGGCCGTGCGATCAAGCCTGTTGGCCCTGTTCGACGGCTGGGCCCCTCCCGTACTCGACCTGCTCCGCCACGGCACCGATTTCGTCCACCGCCCGCTCCACGTGCTGCCCGAGTCCCACACCTGGACCCACGTCCGCGGGGTGACGCTCCTGGGCGACGCCGCCCATCTGATGCCGCCATTGGGGGCGGGCGCGAACCTCGCGATGCTGGATGGCGCCGAACTCGCCGAGTCGATCGCCACCGGCTCCGGGGATGTGGACGAGGCCGTGCGTACGTTCGAGGAACGGATGTGGGTACGGGCCGCCAAATGGGCGAAGATCACGACGGCCGGTCTGGACCGCCTCGTGAGCCCGAACCCCGCCGACGCCATCGCCCTGTTCGACGAGGTCCAGTCGGCCTGACCACTTCGCCGGCGGGATCAGGAACGGCCCGGCACCGGCTGTCCGGCGCCGTAGGCCGCGGCCATGGGGGACTTCGCGTTGGTCACGAAGCTCCGGATGCCCGCCAGGTAGGCGTCGCGGTCGACCAGTCCGTCACCGTCGGTGTCGAGGGCGTCGAATGCCGCGGCGGCGTCGGTTTCGGCGTTGCCCCCGGCCGTACGCAGGCGGATGAACTCGGCGCGGTCCAGGCGTCCGTCGGCGTCGGCGTCGGCGATGTCGAACAGGGAACCCAGCGCGGGTCGGCAGGAGCGTTCGAACGCGTCGTGCCCGACCCACGTGCGGTATTCCTCGAATGTCACGCGCCCGTCGCGGTCGGCGTCCATGTCCCGGAAGACCGCCTCGTGAGCCGCCCGCGACGCAGTGACGACCGAATGGTCGGCGTCGCGGCCGACGGCGGAGGCGACGCGGTCCACCCGTGAGAGGTATTCCTCGTGGGTGATGGCGCCGTCGCCGTCGACATCCAACATGGCGAAGATGCGGTGCTGCGGTGAGTCGGACACTGCGTTTCCTCCAGGGTGCTCCGCGGTTTTGCAACCGCAAGATACCCCGAAGGTGCCAAAATGCTCATTTGCAGAATAAGTAATATATAGGGCTTAATGCCCTCGGGTGGGATCGGTGTGAGACTGGGCGAGGAAGGGGTGGTCCTCGTGCCGGACACACCGCGCGTGTTCTCCGTTCCCGACGACGCCGTCGACGAGAATCGCCTGGAAGAGCTGATCATCGAGGCGCAGACCGCGCTGCCGGTCGAGTTGCCCGCGCTGGCGAATCGGTGTGCCGACCTCCTCGGCCTGGACACCGCGTCGATCTACCTCGTCGACCTGCAACAGCGTCTGCTCGTGCCACTCGACGAGGCCGCGGAGTCGTTGCGGATGGAAGGCACGTCGGCCGGATGGGCGTACCGCACGGTCTCCCCCCGGGTGGCCGAGGTCGACGACGGCCTGATCCTGTGGATGCCCCTGGTCGACGGCGCGGAGCGGCTGGGCGTACTGGCGGTGTGGACCGCCGCGCTCGACGCGGTGCGCATGCGCCGCAGCCGGATGCTGGCCCATCTGCTCGCCATGCTGATCACCTCCAAGCGGGCCTACAGTGACTGGCTCGCCGCCCGTACCCGCACCGAGTCCATGGGCGCGCCCGCCGAGATGTTGCGGGCCTTCCTGCCCCCGCGCACGATCGGCAGCAGGCGGTGCGTGTCGACCGCGGTCCTGGAACCGGCGTACGACATCGCGGGCGACGCCTTCGACCATTCGGTGGTCAAGAACATCCTGCACACCATGATCCTGGACGCCATGGGTCACGATCTGACCGCCGGACTGACCTCGTCGGTCGCCATGGCGGCGGCGCGCAACGCCCGCCGAAACGGGGCCGAACTGCCCGACATCGTCGGCTCCGTCGACCGGGCGCTCGCCCAATGGCTGCCCGACCACTTCTGTACCGGCGTGCTGTGTCGGCTCGACGCGGAGACCGGAGTGCTGCACTGGGTCAATTGTGGTCATCCTCCGCCGCTGCTCATCCGTGCCGAGCGGGTACTCCCCGGGGCGCTGGACCGGCCCCCGCAACCGCCGATCGGCCTGGCCGGTTCGCTCGCCCCGGCGGCCCGGCAGGTGCACGAGGCGACCTTGGAACCGGGCGATTGTGTCCTGCTCTACACCGACGGCGTCGTGGAGGCCCGGGACGCGAACGGCGCGGAGTTCGGCCTCGACCGGTTCACCGACTTCATCATCAGCTCCTCCTCCGCGGGGCAGCGCCCGGAAGAGGTGTTGCGGCTGCTCATCCACGCCATCCTCGACTACCAGCGCAACCCGCTGCGCGACGACGCGACCATCCTGCTCTTCGAATGGAGTCCGCCGCC
The DNA here is from genome assembly GCF_042754105.1 of Embleya sp. NPDC059237. Lineage (NCBI taxonomy): Bacteria > Bacillati > Actinomycetota > Actinomycetes > Kitasatosporales > Streptomycetaceae > Embleya > Embleya sp. NPDC059237. The sequence continues at coordinate 60,214 of NZ_JBHZAE010000014.1, forward strand.
CCGGTGACGCGGAACGGCACGCCGCGACCGTGACCGTGACCGGTTCAGGGTCACCCCGTTCCGCACGTGCGTCGGTAGGACCGACCCGGGATCAGCTGCCGCCATTCCTCCCGGGTCAGGTCGCGGGCGAGCGTGGCGCACAGGTCGGTCGCCGTGCGGGCGGGGTCGGTGTCCCACAGGCGGACGACATGGTCGTCGCCGCCGCTGGCCAGGGTGTGACCGTCGGGCCCGAAGGCCACGGTGCGGACCTGTCCGGTGTGACCCGTCAGGGTGGCCAGACGGGTGTGGTCGGCGACGTCCCAGATCATCACGGACGTGTCCGCGTCGGCCGTGGCCAGGATGCGGCCGTCAGGGCTGAAGGTCAGCGAGATCGTGGCGCCGGCGGTGTTCAGTAGCGTGGCCCGCCGGGTCTGTCGAGCCGGGTCCCACAGCTGCACGGTCTGATCGATGCCGGCGGTGGCCAGGGTGCGGCCGTCGGGACTGAAGGCCACCGCGCGCACCTGCCCGGTGTGTCCGGTGAGCACGGCCGTACGGACCCACCGGGTCGTATCCCATAGGGTGACGCGCCCGTCGTAGTTGGCGGTGGCCAGGGTATGGCCGTCGGGGCTGAACGCGATCGCGTTGACGCCGCTGCCCTCCGTGCCGGTGTCCACGACGAGTCGGGTCAGGGGTGTGTGTCGCACGGCGTCCCGCACGATGACCGTCTTGTCGACGCTCGCGGTGGCGATCATGCGGCCGTCCGGGCTGAAGGCCACGTCCGTCACCCGTTCGTCGTGGCCGATCAGCCGCACCGGCGGGGCGCCGCCCGCGAGGTCGAACAGCGTGAGGACCTGCTCGTTGGGGTCGGGTGGTTGGGCGGGGCCGTTGGTGCTGTCCGGGGACACGCCCGCCACGGTGGCCAGGGTCCGGCCGTCGGGACTGAAGGCGACGCCCCGGATCGCGCTCGTCCCGGGGGCGAGCGCGCGTGGGCCGGTGCCGCGAGCGAGGTCCCACAGCAGCGTGGCCCGATCGGTGCCGCTCGTGGCCAGGGTGCGTCCGTCCGGGCTGAACGCGATGTCGTTGACCCGGTCCGAGTGCCCGTCGAGCGGACGCCTGGTGGGATCCCACAGGGAAACCGTGCCGCTTTCGCCCGCCGCGGCCAACCGGTCGCCACGCGGATGGAACGCGATGCCGTAGATGTTGGAGCCGTGCCCGACGAAGGTGGCCCCGAGGCTGTGTCGCGCCGTGTCCCACAGCTTGATCAGGTGGTCCTGGCCGGCACTTGCGAGCGTGCGGCCGTCGGGGCTGAAGGCCACGGCCCTGACCTCCGCGTCGTGGCCGCGCAGGACGGCCACACTCGTGCCGTGGGCGATGTCCCACAGCTGCGCGGTGCGATCCCGGCTGCCCGTGGCCAGCAGTGTTCCGTCGGGGCTGAACACCACGGAGTCGACGGAGGCGGTATGGCCGGTCAACACGGTCAGCGGGGCGCCGTCCTCCGCGCGCCACAGCCGAGCCGTGTGGTCCGCGCCGCACGTGGCGATCGTGCGGCCGTCCGGACTGAACTCCACCGACCACACCCGGCCGGCGTGCCCGGTCAGGGTCAGCCGGCGCTGCCCGCTCTCCACGTCCCACACCGCGGTGGTGCCGTTGTCCCCGGCCGCCGCCACGGTGCGGCCGTCGGCGCCGAACGCGACGCTCTTGATCGAGGCCCCGTAGCCGGTCATGGTCGCGCGCGGCCTGCGCTGCGCCACGTCCCACACCACGACCCGGCCGTCGTCCCCACCCGTGGCCATCGACCGCCCGTCCCGGCTGAAGGCCACCGCCCGCAACCAGCCCGGGTGGTCGGTCAGCGTCGCCAGGCGCACGCGGCGGACCGAATCCCACAGCACCACCTTCCCGTCCCGCCCGACACTGGCCAGGGTGCCGTCCGGGCTGTACGCCACCTCCGACACCGCATCGACGTGACCGGTCAACTCGGCCTGGTAGAAGCGGCGCGTGGACATGCTCAGCAGCGCGCCACGCGCCTCCGCCGTGTGCGCGGTGCGATACGCCTCCACGCTCAGCAGCATCGCCGTCCCGGGCCGGGAATCGGCCAGGTTCAGCGCCTGGGCGGCCAACTGCCGCGACAGCGCGGTGTCCCGGGACCGAAGCGCACTGCGGCGCTGCTCCACCGCCACCCCGCCGACGACCGTCACCGCGACCAGCAGCAGCGCCAGGCCCGCCGCCAGATACCGCAGACGACGGGTGCGTCGGGCGGCCACCATCCGCTCGCGGTCCTCGGCGGCGATGCTCGCGGCGAGGAAGTCCCCTTCCAGCTCGGTCAGTTCGTCGCGATGCCGATCCCGCTCGGCCCACTCCCGAGCCACCGCCAGCCGGGTTCCCCGGTACAGCGTGCCCGGGTCGCGCGCGAAGTCGGCCCAGACGCCGGCCGCCTCCGTCAGTCGTCGGTGGGTGAGGATTCCCTCGCGGTCCTCGTCGATCCAGGCCCGCAGCCGGGGCCAGGCGGTGATCAGCGCCTCGTGGACAAGCTCGACGTTCTCCCCGTCGAGGGTGACCAGACGGGCCTGCACGAGCTGTTCGAGGATCGACGCGATGCCCTGCGCCGGCCCTGTCCCCGGCGCGGCCGTGCCCGTGCCGACGGCCTCCAACTCGGCCCGGGCGACCGGGCGCCGGGTGTCCTGCGCTCCCTCGCCCGGCGTGATCAGCCGCAGCAACACCCGACGGACCAACACGAGTTCCTCGGACGAGAGCCGGGAGCACACCTGCTCCGCCGTGGCCGCGATCGCGCCGTGGACGCCACCCGCGGCCTCGTACGCCTCCACCGACAGGGTTCGGGCGCGACGCCTGCGCCAGATCTCCCGCATCACGTGCGACAGCAGCGGCAGTCCGCCCGGCTCGCCCTGCACCTCCTCCACCAGCCGTGCGGTCAGGGCCCGCTCGACGATCAGGCCGTGCGCCTGGGCGGGCCCGACGATGGCCTGACGCAACTCGGCGGGCGTCATGGGCCCCACCAGGAGGGTGGTTTCGCGCAACGCCTCGGCGAGTTGCCGGTGTTCGGCGCAGCGGCCGTAGAAGTCGGCGCGCACCGCGATGACGACGCGCACCCCGCCCTCGGGCCGTCGTACGGCCGCGATCAGGCCGTTCAGGAACTCCGTGCGTTCGGCCCGGTACCGGCAGAGCGTGAAGATCTCCTCGAACTGGTCGACGATCACGACGATGTCGCCGGTGTGCCCATCGCCGTCTTCGTCGCCGTCCCCGTCGTCGCCCCGAGGGCCGAACGCGGTGAGCACATCGGCGGGATGCGACCCGGGGGTACGGATCCGGATCTCGGCGGGACGCCCGAACGGGGCCGCGCCGGCAGGGTCGCCGTCGGATTGCCACAGCCGGGGTATCAACCCCGCGCGCAGCAGCGAGGACTTGCCGCTGCCCGAAGCCCCGACGAGCGCGGCCAGCCGACGGGTACGCACCAGGTCGAGAACGTCGTCGATCAGTCGATCCCGGCCGAAGAACTGCTCCGAGTCCTCGATCTCGAACCGGGCGAGGCCCGGATAGGGCGACGGGACGTCGTCGAGCGGTCGGGAATCCTCGTCCGCCGCCTCCTGCCAGCGCCGCTTCCACGTGTCCGGATCCCCGCCGCACGCGACCGCATAGGCCAGTGCAACCTTCAGCGTCGGCAACTGCTCGCCGGCCGCCGCGCGGGACAACACCGTGACCGAAACGCCGGCCTGCCGGGACATCTCGCGATACGTGGGGCCGCCCGCGTCGGCCCGTAATCGCCGGAGTTCGTGGGCGAAGCGCTGCACCGGCCCGGCACCCGGGTCCAGTGGCTTCTCCGGCCGTCCCGCCACCGGTTCCCCTCCCGTGAGCGTCGCCGAAGGGACGCCGAATCCCATACCACCCGGAACGGTACCCGCGTGCCGCCGGCCCCGACCAGTAGCGAATTCGGTCGGATACCGAAGATCACTCCGGAGAATCCGTTGATCTCGACGATTGTTTCGGGCGCCCGACCTGCCTGCGCAACAATTCCCCGCCCCGAAGGCTTGGATGTGTCCCCGGCGGCACGACCACCGGACCGCGCCGGGGCACGGTCTTGTTCGATACGAACGGGGGATCATGGAAACGGTGTTCGACCAAGAGGCGTTGCTCCGGGACGGCAACCCGGCCCCGGAGCCACCCGCCCACGGAGCGCGCGTGTCGATCGTGACCCGAGGGATCGTCCGGATATCCGCGATCTCGCACGGGTCGCGGGCATGCCGGCGCACACCGGCGGCGATCCGGCGCTCGGATCCCGAGGTGTACCTGCTCGCCCTGCTCCGCCACGGCCGTCAGCGCGTCGAACAGGCCCACAACCGGGCCTCGTTGGGGCCCGGCGACCTCGTCCTGGTGGACAGCTCCCGTCCCTTCGACGCCGGTGCCGAGGCCCCGGACACGGCGTCCGGGTCGGTGGTGCTGCAGTTCCCGAAACGACTGCTGCCCGTGCCGGAGTCCAAGGTCGCGCGACTGTTGGCGACCCCCCTGTGCGGCACGCGCGGAGTCGGCCGGCTCCTGGCCCGGTTCATGACCGACGTGGCCGACGAGCCCGCGCTCTACACACCCGATGACCATGCCCGGCTGGGCCACATCGCGCTCGACCTGGCCGTGGCCGTGGTGGCCCACCACACCGACGGCGAGGGTGCGTCGGCGGCAAACTCCTCACAACACGTCCTGTTCCTGCGGATCACCTCGTTCGTCGACCGTCACCTGCACGTACCGGAACTGAGCCCCGCGGTGATCGCGGCGGCCCACCGGATCTCGACCCGCTACCTGCAGCGGATCTTCCGGACGCACGGCACGTCGCCGAGCGCCTACGTCCGCCACCGGCGCCTGGACCGCTGCCGACGGGACCTGGCCGACCCCGCCATGGCGCACCTGCCCGTGCACGCCGTCGCCGCGCGCTGGGGGTTCACCCGGCCCGCCGAGTTCAACCGGGCCTTCCGCACCGCCACGGGCATACCGCCCGGCGCGTACCGTGTCGCCGCCGGGAGCAACGCCGAGGACGTCCCCACGATCGGCACACAACCGCGTCCGCCGACGCCCGTCGGCTCGTCGGGCACGGGGTTCCGGTGCGGCGGGTCGCCCGCGCGGCCCGCGGTCGCGACGTGGCAGCGCAGGCTCCGAACGGCGTAGGCCGGGCGCGCGCGGGCGACCTACACGATCGGATCGGCCTGGAAAAGATCCGGCGCCGTCGGCGTCACATCGTCGAGGAACGCGGTCACCATCGGCCCCAACACCGCCGACTCCCCGAAGATGCCGACATGCGACGTCGCCGGCAGGATCACCAGGCGCGCGGCCGGAACCTCTTGCAGCATCCCGGAGCCCGCCGCCGCCTCGTCGCCGCCACCGCGCAGCCGGAACATGGTCAGTGCGTGTTCCGGCCGCACGGCATCGGCATCCCCGGCGATCACCATCGTCTTCGCGGCGATCGAGCGCATCTGCGCGTCGGTGATGTGCTGGTCGTCGATGCCCAGGACCTTCATCTTGGCGACGTAGGCGTCGAACGCCGCGGCGTCCGGCGTATGTTCGCGAAATGCCCGCTCGACGGGCGTACCGGCAAAGGCCGAGGCGTCGAGCCCGTCGATGGCCTTGGACACCGACGGGTACCAGCCGTCCCGGCGACAGGTGGCCGACAGCGAGACCAGTTTCCCGACGAGCGCCGGATGCCGCAGGGCCAGTTGCAGCGCGACCCCGCCGCCCTGCGAGTAGCCCAGCACATCCGCGCGCTCGACCCGCAGCGCCCGCAGCAACGCGCCGGCGTCGTCGGCGAATTGCTCGTACGACATCGGGCGCGAGGTGTCCGGAGTGCGGCCGTGCCCCTGCTGATCGAAGACGATCACGGTGCGCCGATCGGCGAAGGCCGACACCCACGACGCCATCGACTCGGTGCCCATGAACCCGCCGGGGATGAGCAACAACGGAGGCGTAGCCGACGCGCCGAGTTCGCCGTGCACTTCGTAATAGAGACTCAGACCGTTGATCGGCAGTCGGCCGGTGCGTGGCGGCTTCATCGCCGTGCCTTGTCGGCATCCGGGTTCGGGCCGTACAGCCGGGCGACATCGGGCGAGCCGAGCCACTTGGAGTAGGTGGGCGACTTCGGCCAACCCTCGGGTGAATCCTGCCATTCCTCCTGCCGACCCCACGGCAGGATGTCGATCAACGGGAAGGTGTAGCTTAGTTGTTCGGTACCACGACCGGCGGTGTGCCAGGTGCGGTGGACCGTGTCGCCGTCGCGGAGGAACACGTTCACCGCGAAGCCCCCACCGGGCGGCGCGCCCACGTCGGCGCCGAACGAGCTTTCCGCCGACGAGTACCACTCCATCGTGTTGCCGACCTTGGCCCGGTAGGCGAGCGCTTCGTCGATGCGCCCGTTGGTCACGATGACGAAGCGGGCATCGTAGTTGTCGAGGAAGTCGAGCCGGACGTACTGCGACGTCAGTCCGGTACAGCCGCCGCACTGCCACTTTGCGCCCTCGGACCACATGTGGTGGTAGGTGATGAGCTGGGAGCGCCCGTCGAATACGTCGACCAGCCGGATCGGGCCGTCCGGACCGATCAGCGTGTAGTCCGGGAGCTCGACCATCGGCAGCCTGCGGCGCTGTGCGGCGATGGCGTCGAGTTCGCGGGTGGCGGCCTTCTCCCGCGCCCGCAGGTCGTCGAGCGCGGCCTGCCACTCCTGTTGCTCGACGACCGGGGGCAGGGCGCCGGTGCTCTGGTCGGTCATGGTTCCTCCCGGGTCGGATGAAGCTGCTCTGAGGTATGGACCGGAAACGTCGGCGGAACTCATCGGTGCGTGGCGGCCCGCGACACTGTCACGCTGTGTGACGGTCGGCGCCGATCGGCCCCGGGTCGCGATCCCACCCGTCGCGCCCGGGGTCGGGTATCGGCCACCCGGACGGGAGCAATCGCACAAACGCCCTGTATGAAGCGAATTGCCACAAGGCCGAAAAACGGCTGGTCCCTCACGCGCCGTGTGGATTCAATTACTGCTCATGCCCCATCCGACTACGGAGAGAGGCTGAAGATTGACGACTCATCGCGGCGTCGATCCTCGACGGCAACCCTCGCCCGTGACGGGGTCCCGGCCGTCGGTCGTGGTGCTCGACGCTCCGGGGGCGGGATACGCCGAGGGCGCCGAACCGGAAGGGGAGGTCATCGGCCCCCACGGCGACGTGCGGCCGCTGATCGTACCGGCACATCGGCGTGACCTGCTCTTCGACATGGAGGCCGACTACGTCATCCTGTGGCACCGGGTCGCACTGGACGCCGAGTTCTTCGAGAAATCCGCCGGCTGCCGGGCCGTGGTCTGCGCCAGCGTCGGCTACGACCACGTCGACATCGACGCGGCCAGGGCACACGGCGTCCCCGTCTACCACGTTCCCCATTACGGAACCGAGGAGGTCGCCGACCACACGCTGGCGCTCTTCCTCGCCCTGGAACGGCGCCTCGGCGAGCTGCGCGACCATGTGGCGAACGGCGGATGGGACTGGCGGGCCATCGGCGATCCACGACGGCTGCGGGGACTGGTCTGGGGTGTGGTGGGTCTCGGACGCATCGGGCTCGCGGTGGCCCGGCGGGCCGAGGCGTTCGGGCTCCGGGTCGTGTTCTTCGACCCGTACAACCATCCCGGGATCGAGAAGGCGCTCGCCGTGGAGCGGCGCCACGACCTGGACCGACTGCTCGCCGAATCCGACGTCGTCAGCCTGCACGTACCGCTCACCGCGGACACCCGCCATCTGCTGGACGCCGACCGGCTGCACCGCATGCGGCGGCGGTCCGTCCTGATCAACACCGCGCGCGGCGGGCTGATCGACCTCTCGGCGCTGGAAGGCGCGCTGGCCGAGGAGCGACCCGCGCGGGTGGGCCTGGACGTCGTCGACGGTGAGCCGGACATCCCCCACTGGCTGCGGAACCACCCCAGGGCCCTGATCAGTCCCCATGCGGCGTTCTACTCCTCCTCGTCCCTCACGGAACTGCGCACGCGTGCCGCCGAAGCCGTTCGCCAGATGATCGGAGGGGAGCCGATCACCTCGGCTGTCCCGGTGTCATGAGCCACGCATGAGCTACGCCTGAGCTACGCCCGACCCATGCGCCTCACTCCACTCCGAGGAGAGCAGGATGACCACCGACGCAGTCCGGTGCGCCGCGGACGGGGAGTCCACCCCGGACGACGAATGGACCGACTGGAAGTGGCAGCAGCGCAACGCGATCCGCACGGCCGGACAGTTCCGGACGCGCTTCCCCGGGTGTGACCAGGAGATCCTGGATCGCATCACCCGGCACAACTTCTCCAAGCGTTTCCAGGTGACGCCCTACTACCTGAGCCTGGTCGCCACCGACCCGACCACGGGCGGACCGGCGCTCGACGACCCGCTGTGGAAGCAGGTCGCCCCGCAACGGTTCGGCGGCGACGGCGGCGACGAACCGTACGCCTACGACGGCAAGACCGAGAACTGGGAACTCCCGCACGAGATGGTCACGCCCATCGCGCAGCACAAGTACGACAACCGCGTGATCCTGCGGTACGCGAACGTGTGTCATGCCTACTGCCAGTTCTGTTACGAGGCGCTGCGCACGCTCGACAAGGACTCCGCGAAGGCGAGCTTCGATCGCGACCACTGGCGGGCCACCCTGGACTACTTACACGCGCACCCGCAGGTCGAGGAGATCATCCTGAGCGGGGGCGAGCCGCTCATGCACGCCAACGGCCAGATCGACCAAGTGCTGGGTGAGGTCTCGGCCGCCCGGCCCGATCTGCTGGTGCGCTTCCATACCCGGGCCCTGACGTTCAACCCCTACCGGATCGACGACGAACTCGCCGCGATCCTGGCCCGGCACGGCGTCGTCTCGATCGGGCTGCACGTCACCCACCCCAGGGAGCTGACGCCGGAATTCGACGTCGCGGTCAAGAGGTTGCAGGCGGGGGTGCCCATCATCTTCGCGAACGTTCCGCTCCTCGGCGGTGTCAACGACTCCCCGGAGACCATGCGGGAGTTGTGCATGGGTCTGTATCGACGGGGCGTGCACGCGGGCTACCTCTACCACTTCATGCCGCACAGCCCCGAGTCCGAGTGTTTTCGCATCCCGGTGCAGCGCGGGGTGGAGATCATGCGGTCGCTCAAACGCCGGATCTCCAACCCCGCCGTCCCCGAGTACGTGCTGCCGCACGCCACGGGCAAGTACACGGTTCCGCTGGTGGACGTCGGCTCCACCGACGGCCTGCCTCGACACGTCCTGGACGACGAGGGTTTTCGGGTGTTGGAAATGGTCAACTGGCAGGGGGACCATGTGCGTTATCCCGACCCGGAGGTGGTGTGACGGCGATCCCGCGACGCGAGCGCGTCGCCTCCCTCGCCGCCGCCCGGCTGGAGAAGACCGTGTCCGCCGACGCGGTGCGGCACAACCTCGGGGTGCTGCGCGCGGCCGCCGGGGGCCGGCGCGTCATGGCCGTGGTCAAGGGCGACGCGTACGGGTTCGGCGCACCCGACCTCGCCCGCCTCCTGGTCGACGCGCGGGTGGACGCGCTGGCCGTGGACACGGTCGCCCAGGGGGCCGAGCTTCGGGAGGTCGGCATCGAGGTCCCGATCCTGGTGATGGACGTGGATGTCGCGGACAACGCCGCCGCCTGCGCGCGCCATCGGCTCATGCCGGCGGTCGCCACGGCGGAGCAGGTCCGGCGCCACGGCGCGGTGCTGCGGGATCGGGGCGGCGCGCCGGCTACGGTGTGGCTGCGTACCAATGTCGGGTTCAACCGGTTCGGGCCGCGCGAGGACGAGGGGTTCGGTGCCGTACTGGACGCGCTGCACGAGGCGCGTGACGCTGTGCGGCCGGCCGGGGTGTTCGCCCACCTGTCCAGCGCCGGTCGGGACGAGGGGGAGACCGCGGCGCAGGCCGATGCGTTCCGGGCCCGGCTGGCCTCGACCCGCGCCGTGCTGGGGCCTCGGGTGGTGGCCTCGCTCGCGGCGACGCACGGACTGCTGCACCCCGACGCGCTGCGCGGGACGGACTGGGTGCGGCCGGGGCTCGGTCTGTACGGGCTGCTCCAGGCCGACGATCGGGTACGCGCGACCCCGGCGGGTGCGCGTCTCGACGGGCTTCGGCCGGCGGTCTCCGTACGCGCCCGGGTCCTGGACGTGGTCACGGTGACCCGCTCGGAGGGGTTCGGATACGACCGGTCCGCGTCGGTCGCTCCCGGCCGGCGCCTGGGCTCGGTCGCCATCGGCTTCTCGCACGGGCTGGCCGGATCGGCCGCGGCGCCGCGCGGACTGCTGCGCGGGCGAAGTTGCGCCATGGTCGGCCGGCCCGGCATGGACTGCACCCAATTCGACGTGACGGACGTGCCGGGCGGCGCCCGCCCCGGGGACTGGATGACCTTCATCGGGCCGGAGCACGAGGGCGGCGGGCCGGCGCGCACCGCCCGGGATCTGGGCGCGGAGCTGGGGCTGAGCCTGTACGAACTCCTTGCGACCCTGCGGATGCCCGTGCGCGTCGAGGATTCCCGGCCGCGCCGAGACGGCATCGAGGCTTTCGAGGACTGACCACCGCCCCCGTAGCGAACGTGGAGGACAAACATGGTCGAGGACCCGGGTATGGAACGGATTCCGCCGCGCGAAGGTGTGCGGCGGCCGGCCGCGGACGTTCCGGAGGGCTCGGTGGAGAGCCTGCTCAACGCCGCCCTGGACGGTGCGGTCGAACCGCTCGAACTCGACGCCGGTCGTCGTCGCCTGCTGGCCGCACTCGGCGAAGCCCAGGAACGCGGGCGCAGCCACGGCGACGCGGCGGCCCTGCTCGACGTACACCGCAGCGCGTACACCGTGTACGAGGGGCTGCTCGGCCACCCGCTGGGCATCGCCGTGCACGAACGCACGGCCTGGTTCAACGCGTTCCGCCTGCTGTACGAGGACGAGGTGCTGCGTGCGGACACGGCCGAGATCCAGGACCGGCTGCCGTCCCCGCAGGACGCCGCCAGTCCCGACTTCGTGCGGGACTGGTTCGTCACCGAGGCCAAGGAACGCAACGAACTCGACCGCCTCGTGGAGACCTGTCTGGAAGAGCGGGCCACGATCGACCAGTTGGCCCTGTTCATCCGGGCCGACGGATATCTCAACTACCGCTTCTTCGACGCGCTGGTCCTGGCCCAGCCGCACTTCATGGAGACGGTCAAGCACGAGATCAGCCGTCATCTGTGGGACGAGTGCGGCGCGGGCGAACGACACCGGGCGCACACCCTCCAGTTCACCCGCAGCCTGCAGACCCTCGGACTGACCCTGCCGACCGTGCCGCCGTGGGAGGACTGGCGTCCCTACGCCGGGCACAACCTGTACTTCGTGCTGGCCTGCAACCGCCGGAACCACTTCAAGGCGCTGGGCAGCCTGGCCATGCCGGAACTGTTCGACGTGGACCGCGACGCCTCGGTGATCCGCGGCCTGGAACGGCACGGCTACGGCGCGGCGGAGGACTTCGAGTTCTTCCACAACCACGTGGAGGGCGACGCGGAGCACGGGCCCGAGTGGCTGGACGGAGTCGTACTGCCGATCGTCGAGGCCGAACCCGAGGCCGGCATCGAGTTGATCACGGGCGGAGCGCTTCGGATGCTCGCCATGCGCCGATACAACGAGTACCTCGCCACACTGCTCGGGGTGGGGCCGGCCGCCGAGCCGAACCCGTGAGCCCGGCGGCGGAGAATCCGTTTCCGTCGCTGGAGATGACGGAACGGGCCACGGGTCTGCGCGCCCGCGAACGATTGAGCACCAACGAGAACGAGTTCGGCCCGTCGGCCGAGGTGATCCGGGCGATCCACACCGCGGCCGCCCAGGCGCATCGGTATCCCGACTGCGAGCACTTCGCGCTGCGCGAACGGCTGGCCGCCGGGCTGCGGACCGACCGGGACACCGTCATGGTGGGCCCGGGTGTGGACGGGCTTCTCGCCATGACGACGCGGGCATTCCTCGGCGCCGGCCGGACGGCGGTGACCAGCGAGTCCACCTATCCGACATTCGGCTACTTCGCCCGGGCCGCCGGATCCGACGTGCACGCGGTGCCCTACCGGGCGGACGCGCCAGACCTGCGGGCGCTGGCGCGGCGCGCGCACGAGTGCCGTGCCGATGTCGTCTACCTCGCGGATCCCGACAACCCCGGCGGCGGTTCGCACGGCGCGGCGGCGGTGTCGGCCCTGGCCCGGGCTCTGCCGGCGGCGACGCTGCTCGTGGTCGACGGTGCCTACGCCGAGTACCAGAGTCCGGCCGAGCAGTTGAGCGCTCGACAGGTCACGGGCACACGGATGTTGTGGCTGCGGACGTTCTCCAAGGCGTATGCCCTGGCCGGGCTGCGGATCGGGTACGCGGTCGGGGACCGGTCGCTGCTCGACGCTCTGGCCCGCGGTGCCGAGCACTACGTGGTGGGCCGGGTGGCCGAGGCGGCGGCGCTGGCCTCGCTCGACGCCGAGGCGCACCTGGCGCGTGTCGTCGAGCGGACCGCGGAGGGGCGAGCGCACTACACGGCCGCCCTGGGCCGACTGGGCCTGAGTGTGCTGCCCGGAACGACCAACTTCGTCACCGTGCGGCCGACCGATCCGGCGACGGGCGAACACCTCGCCGAGGCGCTCGCGGCGCGGGGGATCTTCGTCCGCCACCTGAAGGTCCCCGACCTGGCGGGCTGCCTGCGGATCACCATCGGGCCGGCCGGTCAGCGGGCGAGGGTGCTCGACGCGATCGCGCGGTGTTCGGAGGAGCGGGTTGCGGCGGCTGCTCCCTAGCGCGCGAACGGCCCTCCCCGAACCGCTTTTTGTGCTCGGCCCTCTTGGAATCGTTCCCTGCGAACAGCGCCTTCGGCACAGCCCTCTCGGAACAGCTCTCTGCGAACAGCGCTTTCGGCACAGCCGTCCCGAACAGCCCTCTGTGAAGGAGAACCCGTGTCCCTGTCACCCTCCGAACCGGCGGCGGAGCAGATCGCCGAATCGGTATGCCCCGGCCACCCGGACAAGGTCGCCGACCAGGTGTCGGACAGCGTGCTGGACGCGTATGTCGCCGCGGATCCCCGCGCCCGCGTCAACTGCGAAGTACTGGTCACCCGGGGCGTCGTGGTGGTCACCGGACAGATCACCTCCACCGCCGATGTGGACGTCGAGGCCGTGGTCCGCGGCGTGCTGGCGGACGTCGGCTACCACGAGCCGGCGCGGCACGGCCTGAGTGCGAACACCAGTGGGATACAGCTGTTGTTGGACCGCCAGTCACCCGAGATCGCCCACCGCGTCGACCTGGGTGGGGCGGGCGATTCGGGCATCGTCTACGGCTACGCGACCGACGAGACACCCGAACACATGCCCCTGGGCTGTGTTCTCGCGCACGACATCGCCCGCCGGGTCGCCGGCACTCGCGACGACGACGGCGCCCGGCTCCTGGGACCGGACGGCAAGGTCCAGGTCCAGTTGTCCGGCGAACCGGCGACCGTCGGGGAGGAGACGCTCCGAGCCGTGGTCGTGGTCTCGGCGCAACACCCGCAGGCGCTCTCGCCGGCTGATCTGACCGAGACGGTGACCGAAAAGCTCGTCGTGCCCGCGCTGCGGGACCGTGGTGTGCGTCCCGACCGGATCTACGTGAACCCGGCGGGCACGTTCGTGGTGGGCGGGCCGTCCGCCGACGCCGGGCTCACGGGGCGCAAACTCATGGTGGACTCCTACGGCGGTCTGGTGCGACACGGCGGTGGCTGCTGTTCGGGCAAGGACGCCACCAAGGTCGACCGTTCGGGCGCCTATGTGGCCAGATACCTGGCGACCAACCTGGTCGCGGCGGGACTGGCCCGGCGCTGCCGGGTCGGGCTCGGGTACGCCATCGGGCATCCCACACCCGTATGGGTGAACGTGGATTTCGCCGGTACCGGCGTCGTGGACGCGGCGGAGGTGGCCCAGGCGCTGCCGGCCCTCGTGGACCTGCGGGTGGAGGCGGTGATCGAACGCCTGGAACTGCGCACGGCACGGTTCCGGCCGACCGCCACCTACGGCCACTACGGCCGTCCCGACCAGGACTTCACCTGGGACCGGACAGGATTGGTACCGGAGATACGGGAGCGTTTCGACCGCACCGGATGACGCGGCCGGTGGTCGGCGGTCGCCGTACGAGCCGGGTGGCCGGGTACTGCGGTCGGGTGTATGTCCGCGTATGCCCGGCCGCCGGCGCCCCGCGTTGTGGAAGGCTGTCAGCCGCGTCGCGACGGTCGGCCGCTTCCGCGGTGGTCGGCTTTTGACCCAACGCGCGACGCTTCGTCGTGCTCCATTGAATCCAAGGTGTGTTCCATGTCCATCGCATCCGCGGCACACGTGCTTTCACCGGCCGAACTGCGCAGCGTGTTCGAGCAGGACAAACAGGACGAGCTGGTCGGCATCGAGATCGAGTCGGCCGCGCTGAACCCGCGTACGGCGGAGGCGATTCCGTACGAGGGCGAGACCGGAATCGGGGCCTACCTCGCCCGGCTCGCGGCCGAGCCCGGCAACGAAGCCGTCCACGACTACGGCACGCTCGTCGGTGTCCGGCTGCCCGACGGTGGCCAGGTCTCCCTGGAGCACGGCGGGGCCGTGGAGTATTCGTCGGCTCCCGCGGCGTGTGTCGCGGACCTGATGAGGGTCGTGCGCACGACCCTGGAACGGCTCGCCGCCGTCGCGGACCGATTCGGTTTCGCTCTCGTGCCGGGCGCGCAGTACCCGTGTACGGCCTTCGAGGACGTGCGGTGGATGCCGCACTCGCGTACGTCGCTGATGCGCGACCACTTCGCGAGCCTGGGGCGGGAAGGGGAGTGGGGTCCGCGGATCATGTCCATGATCGTGTCGACGCAGGTGTCGTTCGACTTCACCTCGCCCGACGATCTCGCGGACAAACTCCGGGTCCAGGCCGCGGCCTCCACGCCGGCGGCCGCGCTGTTCGTCAACGCGCCGATGGACGCCGGAAAGCCGAGCGGACTGTTGTCGCGCCGGATGCGCTTCTGGAGTCGTGCCGACCCGATTCGCACCCGCGTCGTTCCCGTGACGCTGCGGGAGGACTTCACCGTCGACCTCTTCATCGACTGGGCCCTGGGCCTGCCGATGATGCACCGGGGCATGCCGGACGGAAGCCGCAAGCGCGTGCCCCCCGTGCCGTTCCGCACCCTGCTGGCCGAGGGCTTCGAGGACGGCACCCGGCCGGGACTGCGGGACTGGCGCGACCATCTGTCGCAGATCTTCCCGGACGTGCGGCTGCGCGACACCCTGGAACTGCGCGCGGTGGACGGGCTCCCCTACGCGGACCTCGCCGCGGTACCCGCGTTCTGGAGCGGATTGACCTACCACGCGCCCACGCGCGCGGCCGTATGGGAGTTGCTGCGCGACATCACCGCCGAGCAGCACCTCGTGGCCCTCGACGACATCGCCCGGCGCGGCATGCAGGCGACCCTGGCCGGCCGCCCCGTGCGCGAAACGGCGGCCGAACTGCTCCGTCTGAGCAGGACGGGGCTGCGCGCCCGTGTCGAAGCCGGCCTCGAACGTGCCGAGACACTGTCGTACCTGGAGCCGCTCGAAGCGGTCGCCGCGACGGGCGAGACTTTCGCCCACCGCACCCTCGCCCAGTGGCACCGAGACCCCATCGCCTTCCCGGCGAACTACGTCGAGACCCACCGGATCCCGAGCGCGGGATGACGCCGGCGCGGGATGCGGGTTCGGTTCAGCTTCCGGTGGTGATCATCGCGAGGAGAACGATGACGAGTAGGGCGATGTAGGCGATGGAGTGGACGCGGTCCGGGACGTGGCGGCCGAGGCGCTTCACCAGGGCGATCGTAGGTAGCGAGCCGCTGAGCAGGGCCGCGGAGGAGAGCAGGTCGACGTAGCCGACTCGGCCCGCGTGTGTCGAGGAGGTGGCGGCGAGCGCGTAGACGATGCTTCCGACCGCGGCGACGGGAAGGCTCAGTGGGTTTGCCATCGCTGCCGCATCGGCCATGGGGAGGCCTCTGCGCCGCAGGAGCGGGACCGTCATGACGCTTCCGCCCACTCCCAGGCACGCGGCGACCGCGCCTATTCCGGCTCCGCCGAATGTGGTGGTGAGCCGTCCGAGGGCCGCCGGTTGTGCCGCGTGTGCGGGTACGAGGAATCCCTTTCGCACCAGGCTGTCGATGATCGTCACGGCCAGATAGGCGGCGAAGAGGAGGTGCAGCTGCGGGCCTTCGACCCGGGTGGCTGCGAGGGATCCGAGGCCGGCGCCGATCGCGACGAAGGCGGTCAGCGGCCACATGTACTCCCGGCGGAGCCGCCCGGCGCGCAGTTGTACCAGGGTGGCGGTCAGCGCGTTCACGAGCATGACCGCCGTCGACGTCGCCACCGCGACATGCATCGCATCGGCGCCGGAATCGGCCGTGACGGTCCGGAAGCCGTAGACGACCGGGACGGTGATGAACCCGCCGCCGAAACCGAAGAGCACCGTCGTGACGCCGGTCAGGCAGCCGAACAGGAAGAGGACAAGGAAAAGGGTCGGCACTGCCGGAACGCTACGGGCGTCCGTAGCCGGCGGGCAATCGATCGTTCGCCATGTTCTTACGCGCAGCGGACAGGAGGGGGTAGCTTCGCCGTATGCGCAACATCCCCGTCGCGGAGGTGGACGACCTCGACCGTGCCGTGCTGGCCGTCGGCACGGACTATCCCCACGACCACCTGCTCCCGTTCCACGAGCATCGGCGCACCCAGTTCCTGTACGCCGTCACCGGCGTCATGCAGGTGGAGACGATCGACGGCACCTGGACCGTTCCCGCCGACCGTGCGGTGCTCATCCCGCCCCTGACCGCTCATCAGGTCACCATGACGGGGGTCTCCACGCGCAGCCTGTACATCGAGCCGAGCGCCGTCCCGTGGTTTCCCACGCGCTGCCGCGTCGTCGACGTCTCCGCGCTGCTGCGGGAGCTCATCCTCGTCGCCGTCGACATGGAACCCCGTTATCCCGACCACGGTCGCGACGCCGTCGTCATCGAACTGCTCCTGCACGAGATCAGAAACCTCACACCGCTTCCGCTCGATGTGCCGCTGCCCTCGGACCCGGGGCTGCGCCGATTGTGCGACGCGTTTCTCCGCGAGCCCGACATCCACGACCCGCAGGCTCGCTGGGCGACCGCGCTCAACGTGAGTGAACGCACGCTCAGTCGTCTGTTTCGTGGCGGCACGGGCTTGAGCTTCACCCAATGGCGACAGCGCGCCTGCGTCCTGCACTCCCTGCGGCCCCTGGCGGCGGGGGTTCCGGTCTCCCGGGTCGCGACCACACTCGGCTACGAGAATCCCGCCGCTTTCACGGCGGCGTTCAGGAACCTTCTCGGCCGCCCACCGACCGCGTATGGACCGGCGTGACGTCGGTCGGATGCCGCGGCTCGCTATGTGTTCGCGGGGAGGTGCGGCTCGAAGTGGCGGAAGGTGAGACTGACGCGAGGGCTGGCCGCGGGTTCCCGGGGGACGGCGTGGGTCCAGCCGCGTTGGGTCACGGCGGTCATGAGCAGCAACGAGCCGTGCACGAGGGCGAGTTCGTGGCGGTGGTTGCGGTCGAGGCTGCGGAAGGCGAGGCGGCGCGTCGCGCCGAGGGAGACGATCGCGATCGCGCTGCCGGGGGTGAGACCGTCGTAGGAGTCCCGGTGGAAGCCCATGGTGTTGTCGCCGGTCTCGTACAGGTTCGCCAGGCAGTTGTCGAAGGGATGACCGGCGTGTGAGCCGGCGCGGGCGCCGATCGCGGCGATCCGCGGGGGCATGGGTGCGACATCGTGCCGCCGTCCGGAGTAGTCGTACGGCACGCCGAAGCAGGCGGTCCGGCGCGCCCGCATGTCTTCGTCCCAGGTGACCTCGGCCAGGACCCGGGCAAGGTCGGTATCGGGATCGACGAGCGCACCCGGGTGGTAGCGGATGTCGAGAGGTGGCGGTGGCATCGATTCTCCACGTCACGTCACGTCCTGGCCGATGTCGACGGCCCATCGGATCGCGACTACCGGGAATGTAGTGCTCATTGGTCTTACGCGCGCCTGGTTTAACCCCCGCACGTCACGTATTGCCTGTGTCGGTCAGGATTGCGCCGGCGATGACGTCGAAGAGGTGAGCGGCGCGTGGGGTGGGTGCGGGTTGGTCGCCCAGCCAGGCGAGCATGGCCATCAGCGCGAACAGGTCGTCGCCGTCGAGGTCGCCGCGCGCCGTGCCCGCGGCCTGGGCGCGGGCGAGGAGCCGCGCGCCGGCCGCGCGCAGGGTGACGCACGAGGCGTGGAGCGCGGATTCGGTGTCCGCGATGGCGGCTGCCATCAGTACGGTCACGCCCCGATACTCGGTCGTCCACGCGACGCAATCGCGTACCCACGAGACGAGGGCTTCGTCGGGCGGGTTCGACGTCTCGGCGAGTGTGGCCGCCTTTTCGACGCGGGCACGATCCGCGTCGCGATCGACAGCACGTTCACCCTCGCGGACGCCCGGACAGCGCACGAACGCGCCGCCCGGGGGCACATCCGGGGCAAGATCGTACTCACGATCCCCTAAGGCGCGTTTCCCGTCGAGATCGGCGGGAGCTCCGACCGAGGGCGTCGAGCCGGATCATCGACCACGCTCCGCACGCGAACTCCAGCACCGGGTACGTGAGTTCGGACTTGCCGTCCGACCCCGGACCTGAGTACCGATCGGACGAGTCGAAGGAGGACTCCGGTCCTCGGACCGGCGGACGATGTGCGCCGAAAGCCCGGGTTCCTAGCCTGGGCGCCATGCCAAACGCAACGCCGCGTGTACCGCGTGCCCTCCCCGACCGCCCGTCCGATCAACGGATTCACCCGCATTCGCGGGCAGTCAGGCAAGTGCTGCGTACCTTCGTGCCCCTCGTGCTGTGCGTGGGTGCGACCGCCGGCGGGATCGGCACCGCATATGCGGGATCGTCGACCGACGCCAATTCTCCGGCCACCGCGTCGGTCTCCGCCGACGCCGCCACGCCCGCCGGCCCGGAGGACGCCGCGGCCGCGGCGTTTCGCTCCCCCGAGGCGGCCCTGGGCCGGGTGGCCCACCCGCTGCGCACCACCGAGCCACGCGGCGGCCTGGCTGATCTGCGTCCGTTCGGCCGCATGGTCGGCGACGCCCGAGTGGTGGGCCTGGGCGAGGCCACCCACAGCTCGCACGAGTTCCTCACCGTCAAGCACCGGGTCCTGCGGTACCTGGTCGAGGAGAAGGGTTTTCGGGCCTTCACCCTCGAAGCCGCGTGGAGCACCGGACTGCGGCTCGACGCCTACGTCGTGCGTGGCGAGGGCGACCTGAAGAAGATCATGGACGAGGAGTTCCAGGGCTCCTACCGGTTGTGGAACAACGCCGAGTACCGTGATCTGCTTCAGTGGATGCGCGCGTACAACGTCAAGCACCCGAAGGACCCGGTTCGCTTCGTCGGCGACGACAACGGGTTCGCCGGTGCCGAGCTGTACGACAAGGTCGGCGCCTACGCGGCTGCGGCCCGCCCCGAACTGGTTCCGCAGCTCACCGAGTTGTATCGGGGCCTGCGGCCCGCCACCGACGTCGACACGTACATCAACGAGTACCTGTCCAAGCCGATCGCCGAACGTAAGGCGATCGCCGAGCGGACGGGCCGGGCGGTGGAGTTGCTCAGGCAACGGCCCGGTACGGGCAGCGACGCCGACGCGCAGGCCTGGGCCGTTCAACACGCCACCGCGATCAACCAGATGACCACGCTGTACGCCTTCGACTGGGACGACCCCCGAAGCATTCCCGAAGCCATGACCTACCGCGACCGGAGCATGGCGGACAACGTCGTCTGGTGGCAGCGGCACACCGGCAACAAGATCATGCTCGCCGCCCACAACACCCATGTCGCCCTGAACACCTACGCCCCCGCCACTCACCCGAAGGTCCAGGGCGCCTTCCTCCGCGAGCAATTGGGCAACGGCTACCTGAGCGTCGGACTCACCTTCGACCAGGGCTCGTTCAACGCCTTCGGCCAGGACGGCGGCATCCACCGCTTCGCCGTCGGCCCGGCCGCACCCGGCACCGCCGAGTACACCCTCGACCGGGTGCGCTACCGCGACTTCGTGGTCGACCTGCGCAACGCCCCCGGCGAAGCCCGCACCTGGCTTGCCGAGCCGCACACCATCAAGAACATCGGCGCCACCTACCCCGGGATCGCGGACGCCCCGCAGATCCAACTCGCGAAGACACACGACGTGGTGATCCACCTCCGGCAAGTGAACGCGGCCGACATGCTCGACTAGGCCGTGTATCGGGTTGCCATCAACCCTGGGATCCGTCGTCGAGGCGGTCCCGATCCGGTGGATCGTCGTGTTGTGACTTCGAGAGCAACCGACGGATGTGGAGTGGGAGTTCAGCGGACCGTACCTGCCGATCGGTGCGTACGGTCCGTATCCCGAGCGATGATCGTCACGGCCGGCGTGCCGGCGAGCGTGCTCGCGCCCCGGCGCTGCCTCGCAACGGGCGGGCCTGAAGGTGGCCAGGGGAGGCGGCTCGGGTGCTCGCCTCCCCTGGTGCGGGGTGTGCGCAGGACGCGGAAGGTCTCAGGTCACCCGAGTTGCCCGGGCCGGTAGTCGCCGGCGGGCGTCCCGACCATGACATTGCCGCGGTTGAAGGCGTTGATGACGGCGATCTGGGCGACCAGGTCGGCGAGTTGGTCCTCGTCGTAGTACTTGGCGGCGTTCGCCCAGACCTCGTCCGGGACGCCGCCCGCCGCGTCGGCGATGCGGGTGCCCTGTTCGGCCAGTTCCAGGGCGGCGCGTTCGGCATCGGTGAACACGGTGGCCTCCCGCCAGGCCACGACCAGGTTCAGCCGTACCGAGCTTTCCCCGGCGTGGGCGGCGTCCTTGGTGTGCATGTCGATGCATCCCGCGCAGCCGTTGATCTGACTGGCGCGGAGCATCACCAGTTCCCGCGTCGCGGCCGGCACCGTCGAGTCCGCGAGCGCTTTGCCGGCCGCGATGAGGTGCTTCATGGCCTTGGCCGCGACGGGGCTGGTCATGAAGTTCAGACGGGCGTTCATGGTGCGCTCCTTGTTGTTGTCCGCTGTTGCCCCTCTAAGACAAGGGGCCTTGGCGGCTTGTGACAGGAGCGGGTGTGACGTGCGTCTCTCGGTCGAGCGATGCGTGCGGGGGTTGGGCGAGGAGGCCGTCGATGATCACGCGGAGTTTCCAGGCGGCCCTGGCGTCCTGGTTGCCGCCGGTGAGGCTCGGGGTCAGGGATCGCAGGGTGGGGTATCGGTCGGCGGGCAACGTCCGGAAGGTCGCGTCGAGTCGGGCGGTGAACGTCTCGGGCGTGGGCGGGTCGGCGCCGGCGCCGGTGTTCTCCAGGGCGGTCGAGTAGACGTACTGGCCGAGCAGGTCGATGGCCCAGGAGCAGGCGTCGTCGTCGAGTCCGCCCGCCCGGAGCAGGCGCGCCATCTCCTCGGTCAGGCGCAGGCCGTGCGGGCCGGGGAGGGCGTCCCGCAGGCCGACGGAGGCGATGTCGTTGTGGCCGGCCAGGGCCGCGACGATGCGTGCGACGAGCAGTTCGAGGCGGGTACGCCAGTCCCCGGCGCCCTCGTCGGGCACGACCACGTCGGCCACCGCGTGGTCGAGGACGAGCGCCATCAGCTCCTGCCGATCGCGGACGTACACGTAGAGCGAGGCGGGGCCGGTCTCCAGGGCCTGGGCGACGCGCCGCAGGCTCACCGCTTCGCAGCCCAGCTCGTCGACCAGCGCGATGGTCGCGGCCAGCACGGCGTCCAGGCCGAGCATGGATTTCGAGGGGCGGGAGCGTGAGCGGGCTTGCGGCATGGTCTGAGCCTACCTTGACGAATGCTGTTCGTTAAGGGCATTCTGCTTGACGAACAGTGTTTGTTAAGCGTGAGAGGGAGACCTGTGACCGTTCCCGCTTCGACGTCGGCTTCGGCGTCGACGTCGGCCGTTCGTACGGCGCCGCCGCGCGCCCATCCGCGTCGGTGGCGGATCCTGGCGGTGGTGCTGCTCGCCCAGGCGCTGGATCTGCTGGACGCGACCGTGATGAACGTGGCCGCCCCGTCGGTGCGCGCCGGGCTGGGTGGTGGTGCGGCGATGATGCAGTGGCTCACCGCCGGGTACACGCTCGCCTTCGGCGTCCTGCTGATCGTCGGCGGGCGGCTGGGTGATCGGTGGGGTCGGCGGCGGTTGTTCGTCCTGGGCGCCGCCGGGTTCACCGCGGCCTCCGCGGTGTGCGCGGCGGCGCCTTCGCCGACCGTGCTGGTGGCGGCTCGGGTGGTGCAGGGTGCGCTCGGCGCGCTGATGATCCCGCAGGGCTTCGGTGTCCTGACCTCGGTGTTCGACGAACGCGAACGCGGCCGCGCGTTCGCGACGTTCGGGCCGGTGATGGCGCTTGCCGGCGTCGGCGGCCCCGTCCTCGCGGGCGGCCTCATCGCGCTCGACCCGGCCGGACTCGACTGGCGGCTGATCTTCCTGATCAACCTTCCGCTCGGCGCGCTCGCCGTGGTCGGGGCGCTGCGGTGGATGCCGGCCGACCGTGGGGACCCGCTCGTGCGGATCGACCCGCCGGGCGCGCTCCTGGTCGCGATGGGGTCCGCGCTCGTCGTGCACCCGCTGATCCAGGGGCGGGAGGCGGGTTGGCCGTGGTGGACGTTCGCGGAGATCGCCGCCGGCATCGCGGCCTTCGCCGCCTTCGGCCGACGTCAACGCACCAGCCGCTCGCCGGTCCTGGTGCCGAGCCTGCTGCGCAAACCCGCGTTCGTCGGGGGCCTTGCGGTCACCGCGGCGTTCTTCACCGGCCTCGGCGGACTGCTGCTCGTCCTGTCCCTGCACTTCCAGCTCGATCTCGGTCGGTCCGCGTGGGGAACCGCGCTCCACCTGTCGCCGCTCGCGGTGGGTATCGGGCTCGCCTCGCTCTTCGCCCCGGCGGTGTCCGCCCGGCTCGGCCGCTCGCTCCTGCATCTGGGGCTCGGGGTCGAGGCGCTCGGCACGCTCGGCCTGGCGGCGGTGGCCGGGTCGGGGTCCGCGGTCTGGGCGCTGTCGATACCGACCCTGGTCGTGGGCCTGGGGGTGGGCCTGGTGTCCGGCACGCTGGTCCGGTCGATCCTGGCGGCGGCCGAACCCGCCGAGACGGGCAGCGCGTCGGGAACGCTCAACGCACTCCAACAACTTTCCACGGCCCTGGGTGTGGCGGTGTTGGGCACGGTGTACTTCGCCGCGCACGACGCCGGCGCTCCGGAGACGGGAGCGCACGGTCTGGTGATCGGTGCGCTGGTGGTCACGGCGACCTGTCTGGTCGGCGCGGGCCTGGTGTTCCTACTGCCACGTGCACGCGACGAGCAACCCACTTCGGCCCCTTCGACTCCTGCGACTCCTGCAACCCCTTCGACCCATTGATCACGTGAGGACACCGTCATGAGCAACGTCATCGTCTTCGGAGCCAACGGCCGTACCGGGCACCTCGTCGTCCGCGAGGCCCTGCGACAGGGCCACGACGTCACCGCCGCGGTGCGCGACCCGGCCCGGTGGCAGCCCCCATCCCCGGAGGAATCGCCCGGTACGGGGAAGTCGAACGTCGTGCGGGCCGACGTGCGCGACGCCGCCGACGTACGCGCCGCCGTCGAGGGCCACGACATTGTGGTCTGCGCGATCGGCCCGCCGGGGCGGCACGCACACGGGCTCTACTCCGACGCGGCGCGGGCGCTGGTGTCCGCGATGGAAGGGGCGGGCGTACCCCGGTTGATCGCGGTCACGTCGGGGGGAGTGCATGACCGTGACCCCAACTTCCCTTGGTGGTATCGCAATCTCGTCGCCCCCCTGGCTCGGGAGTTGTACGACGACATGCGGTTGATGGAAACGATCGTGCGCGGAAGCACCCTCGACTGGACCTTCGTCCGCCCCGCGCGGTTGCAGGACGAACCCCCCACCGGCAACTACCGCGTCGTCGACGCGAGCAACCCCAAGGGCGGCCGAAAGGTGACCCGCACCGACCTCGCCCGCTTCATAGCCCACGAACTCGACGAACACCACTGGTCCCACGCCGCCCCAACCCTGGCCGAATAACGCGCGAGGCGGTACAGCCGGCGAACACGACCACCTACGCGAGCGTGAGCATTGCCTCGGTGACCTTGGCGATCGCCGTGTTGGGGATCGTGGTGGCGGCGTCGAGGATGAGCAGTTGTGCTTCGGGGATTTCGTGTGCGATTGCCTCGCTGTTGGCGAGGGGGAAGAACGGGTCGCGGCGACCGTGGACGACGAGCGTGGGGATCTCGATGTCGGGCAGGCGTTCGCGCCAGCGGGGTGCGCAGTCGAGCCTGGAGAACACCATGCCCATCTGGTTGGCCATCTGGACCGGGGGCGTGGTGTTGGGTGTGCGGTCCCAGATGCGTGCGGCGATCGTGCGCGCGGCGACGGGGTCGTTGCCGAGGATCTCCGCGCCGGCGGCGGCGAATTCCGCGACCGCCTCGCGGTCGGTCCAATCGGGCATCGCCCGCGCGAACAGCCGGCCCATCGTCGCCTGGTCGTGCTCGGGGAGGTCGTCGTCGGCCGGGCCGGGGGCGACCGCGCGGGTGCCGACCAGGGTGAGCGCCGAGAACGCGCCCGGATGGTCGAGTACGGCTACCTGGGCGACCATCCCGCCGACGCCGATCCCGCCGAGGTGCGCGGGCCCGCCGCCGAGCGCGTCGACCAGGGCCGCCGCGTCGGCGGCGAGGTCGCGCAGCGTGTAGGCGGGCGCTTCCGGGTCCTTCGTCGTCGACTCCCCGCTGTCGCGCAGGTCGTAGCGCACCACGCGGCGCCCGCCGGCGGCGAGGCGCTCGCACAGCGCGTCGGGCCAGGACAGCATCGTGGTCCCGCCCGCAAGCAGGACGAGCGGTGCGTCGTCGTCCCCGAACGACTCGACGCCCATGGCGATTTCGTTGGCATGCACAGTGGTCATCGGTTCACCCGGAGATGTCGTGGGAGAGGTGCGTGGTCAGCGATGTTGCGGGTTGTACCAGGGCAGACCCGATCCGTCGGCCAAACTCATCGCTCACGCATGTACGGCCTGACGCGGCGGTGCACGTAATGGCCGGGTGAAGCGCCGCGGGCGCGGCGACGGTGCGGTTCACGATCGGTCGCAAAGGTCGGCCCGTAGCGCGTGGTCGTATACGTCGCAGCCCGGCGCTGGACCGGAACCGGGCCGCCGGCACCGAGAGGGTGCGGCGGCCCGGTTGGGTCGGGCTCGGGCATTGGGTTTTGATCCGACCTCGGGGCGCGGGGCGTTCGGCTTTTGGCACGGCCCCGGGTGGCTGGTTTCGTCAGATGGTGAGGACGAGTTTGCCTTGGAGGTGGCCGGTGTCCAGGTGTCGGTGGGCTTCCGTGATGTCTTCGAAGGGGAAGGTCTTTTGGATGTGGACTTGGAGTCTGCCCTGGTTGACCAGGTCGACGAGACCGCGTAGGGCGATGGGGTCGGGGTCGACGGCGATGCCGCTGAAGTGCATGCCGGCTGCTTCGTAGGCGGCGATCAGGCGTTGGTCGTCCTCGGCGACCGCTGTTACGAGCCGCCCGCCCGGGTGGAGAACGGCGAGGGAGCGTTCGGCGGTGTCGCCGCCGATCGTGTCCAGGACGACGTCGATGTCGCGGGCGGCCTTGGTGAAGTCGACGGTGGTGTAGTCGATTACCTCGTCGGCGCCGAGCGCCTCGACGAAGCTCCGCTTGTTCGGGCCGGCGGTGGTGATCACGTGTGCGCCGCGTGCTTTGGCGATCTGGATCGCGATGTGGCCGACTCCGCCGCCTCCGCCGTGGATCAGGACGCGGTGGCCCTCGGTCACGGCGGCGAGGTCGACGAGGCCCTGCCAGGCCGTGAGTCCGGCGATCGGCAGTGCCGCGGCCTCGATGTGCGAGAGCGACGGCGGCTTGTGGGCCAGGTGCAGGGCCGGGGCGGCGACCACCTCGGCGTACGCGTTCGCCGCGCGCGGGAACAGGGGCATCCCGAACACCTCGTCGCCGGGCCGGAACCGCCACGTCAGCGGGCCCTCCTCGACCACCCCGCTGATGTCCCAGCCCAGGACGAACGGTGGCCGGCCGAGCAGCGGGAACTCGCCCGCGCGCAGGCGCGCCTCCAGCGGGTTCAGGCCGATGGCCTTGACGCGGACCAGGACCTCGGTCGGCAGCGGGCGGGGTTCGGGTGCGTCCACGACGGTGAGGACCTCGGGGCCGCCGAGGGTGTGTTGGGTGACGACTCGCATGGCTCTCCTGATGTGAGGAAGGGGGAGAGATCCAGGCTAGGTTTTTGATGGGTACCGGCAGGTACCTTGGGGGCCATGAGCGGATTCGGTGCCGGCGATCCCTTCCTCGCCGACTGTCCGGGGCGGCTGGCGGTCGAGTTGATCGCCGACAAGTGGACGGTGGTCGTGCTCTACGGCCTGAGCAGGGGCCCGGTGCGTCATGGGGAGTTGGTCGGGCTGATCGGTGGGATCTCCCGCAAGGTGCTCACCCAGACGCTCCGACGGCTCCAGGCACACGGGCTCGTTCGACGCCACGCCCATGCCGAGGTGCCGCCGCGGGTCGAGTACGAGTTGACCCCGCTCGGGGCGACGCTGATCGATCCGATCCACATGCTGACCGAGTGGGCCAGGGCGCACGGCGACGCGGTGCTCGACGCGCTCGACGCCGATCCCGAACCCGTCGCCCACGGCGACTGAGGCCCCGTCAGAGCGTGGCTTCGGGTCAGTCGGGGGAGGCGGGTTCGGGATCGGGGCGACGGCTATTCGGTCAGACGCCCGCGACGGACTGGATCCATGTGCGGTACGCGGTCACGTTCGTGTACGCGGTGGTGCTCTGTCGGTCGCTGGTGGAGGCGACGCCGACCTGAATGCCGTTCGCGTTCATCGGACCACCCGAATCGCCGCCCGCGGTGATGCCGTTGCCGTAACCGGCGCAGATCGCCGAGCCGTTGTACGCGTCGCGGCAACCGCCGGTGACGGTCACGTTGGCGACTTTCAGGAACTGCGACTGGCAGTTGATCTCCTGGCCGCACCGGGACGTCGCGCCCCAGCCGTAGACCTGGACGCTCTGACCCACCGTCACCGATCCGGGCTGGCCCAGCCGGGAGTAGGTCGCCGAGACGGAGCGGTCCAGGCGTACCAGAGCCAGGTCCGCCGACGGATTGGTGTAGGTCTGGGCGCCGTTGGCCACGGTGCCGCCGGAACTCTGGTCGAGGCTGCCGATCCGGAACGTCAACTGCCCACCGCTGACGCAGTGTTTGGCAGTCAGGATCCAGGTGGGGGCGATGATGGTCGAGGTACAGGTCTGCCTGCCGGCGGAGAACAGGCGGGCCGCCCAAGGGGCGTTCTGTGCGTATCCGCCACCGATGATCGGCCGGGGACCTTCGGCCGACGGGTTCTCGTTGGAAACCTCGACCGGAGCGGGGGAGGCGGTGGCGGTGGCGCCGAGGGTGAGCACCATGAGCAATGCGGCCAAGAGGGCGGGGACGATCCTGGTTATTCGCAAAGTTCCTCGTTTCCGACGACACGCGATATCTCACGCGTGGGGTACAGGGGACACCAGGATCCCCAACGTCGGATTCCACGGGTAATAGCAATCTCCCCTTTTGGTGATGTTATGGCCAGGAAAAGAATCGCACCGGTGTCGGCCGGAGTTCCGTCGATCCGGTCGTTGTGGCTTCGGTCATGGCGTCCTTCGACGTGGATGCGGATGATCCTGTGGAGCGCGATGTCCGTGCTCACCACGACAGACGGGAAGCCCGACCCATCGTGAACTCGGCCCTCAAGTCGATCCTCGCCGCCCTCCTGGCGTCCGGCCTGCTCCTGGCGACGGCCGGCTGCCGACTCTCGGACAAAAAAGACGACAAGGATGAGAAGTACGTCACCGGCGCCGCGGATACCCGCCCGTACGAGGAGTGGCTCGCGGCACGCTCGGAGATACCGGCCGACCTCGCGCTCGCGGGGCGGTTCCGCACCGTTCCGGGCCACGACGAGGCCAGGGGCGGGACACGCGTACTGCGCTATCGCATACAGATCGAGGAGGGCCTGTCGATCGACGCCACATACTTCGCGCGCGCCGTGCACGAGACGCTCAACGACACGCGCAGTTGGGGTGGCGACGGGACCATCGCCCTGGAACGGGTGGGTTCGGGCGACTCCGACTTCGTCGTGACCCTCGCCAGCACCGGAACCGTCAACACCTGGTGCGCCAAGGACGGCCTGGACACCGGCGAACAACGTGTCTCGTGCAACGTCGCCTCCACCCGGCGGGTGATGATCAACGCGTGGCGGTGGGCGACGGGATCCACGACGTACGGCGACGACCTGGCGAACTACCGACGCATGCTGATCAACCACGAAGTCGGCCATCGCCTCGGTCACATGCACGAGACGTGTGACCGGTCGGGCGCACCCGCGCCGGTGATGATGCAGCAGACGTTGACCCTCGTCACCGGCAGCGCCACGTGCTCGCCCAACCCGTGGCCCCGCCCATGAGCCGAATTGGGTGATTCATCCATCCGGAACGGCTCGCTTCCCGTTACGCAGGCCCCGAGATTGTCGGCCCCACCCTCGCAGTCTCGCCACCTGAACCACTAGGCAACGGCGCGACACGAGCGGAAAATTGTCGGCGGGGTTGGTCAGCCCCACCGGGGAACCGCACCCGTGGTGAACCGGATTTCGGGGCCTGTCGTTTCGACAGCGTCGTCGAAGCGTGGACGGGCTCCGAGTACTCGGCCGGGCAATGGCCCGAGCCTCATCCTCGGAGGAACAGGTGACCGTCACTCATCACGGTGACAGGCTCAATGGCGAGCCCGTCACGATCGCGACATCCACCACACGGATCGCCTCGTGGCTGGAGGACATCGCGACGGTGGACCGGATCCACCACTACCTGGACGCGCAACTCCGGAACCGCACGACGGCTCCGGGCGCCAGATCGCTGCGTGCGATGCGCCTGCACAACGACGAGGCACAGGCCTCGATCCTCGCGGCCGTACGCGCCGGTGTCGCCGGTGACGCCGGTGCCACCGCCGGCGGTGCCACGGACCCGACGGGTGCCGCGCTCGCGCGGGAGGTGAGCGAGCACGCGTCGCGCTGGACGCACGCGCTGGCTCGCCTGATCGAGCACCCGGGCTGGTTCGACCACCTCTGCGACGCGCTGATCGCGACCCACCAGGTGGTACGGGTCGGCCCCGCCAAACCCTGCGCTCGCTGCGGGAACGACGGCGAGCGTGTGGTGTACACCAGCCTGTACCCGGGCGTCATGGACCGGGTCACCGTGTCCTGCGACCCGTGTGGTCGAACCGCCCATAACCCTTACGGCGAACCCGGCCCCGAGATCGACGTCCGCCTGGTCGCCCGTTCGGGCTCCGCCGTCCTGGAGATCGCGACGGTCGCGGACCCGCGAGCCGTGGCCCCGACGGCGATGCACCTTCGGTTCGCTCCCGGTGACGTGGAGGGCGGCCCGGTGAAGCCGTCGCCCGGGGAGCACTTCCGGTTGGAACCGGGCGGACGTTCGACCACGACCATGGAACTGCCCGACGCCGTGGGGGTGGGCGCCCGGCTCGAAGTCCTGTGCGTCAACGGTTTTCAGGTCTCGACCCGGAGCTTCGCGCTCCCCGGCCCGGCCGCGATCCCCCGCCCCCGCGCCACGATGTCCCGCCGCCGAGACGCCCGCAAGGTCGCGCCGAAGCGCGGTGCGGGGACCACCGACCCGGCGGTCGCCGCCGTCTCGTCGAAGGTCTGACAATCCCCGGAGGCCTGACTCCCGGCCCGAGACCCGACTCCCGCCCCCGCGCAGCGGCGGCGGGAGTCAGGGGGTGCGGCCGATGAAGGCGAGCAGGCGGGTTTGTGCGTCGGCGTCCTCCGGGACCTCGACCCGGGGGCCGTAGTGGCCGCTGCCGCGCAGGACTTCGTCGAGCGGCAACATCCCTTCCAGGAGCCGGGCGCACGTGGCCTGGTCCAGCCGCTCGTCCTGGCCGGTCGCCCGGGCCAGGTCCCAGGTGTGCATGAAGACGTCGACCGTATAGAACCGGTCGATCGCCTCGCTCAGCGGCAGTTCGCCGATATTCGGGTTCACCAACATCTTGCCGGTGGTGGCGGGGTCGTCGAGGAGGGCCTGCACCGCCTCGTTGTGCACGGTCCAGGCGGCCTCCGGGTCGTCGTCCACCGGCGGCCCCTTCGGCAGTTCGATCCCGGCGCCCGATCGGAGAAACGCCGGGAACCACTCGACCAGATGGCGCACCACGTCCCGGGCGGTCCACCCCTCGCACGGTGCCGGGTTGTCCCACGCGGCGGCCGGCACGCCGTGTACCCGCTCGGTGAACACGCCCGCGACGCGGCGGTGTTCGCCCGCGGCGGCGGTTTCGTGCGGCAAGGCCGTCTCGTCGTGGTACGGGTCGTTCGTGGCAGTCATGCTGCCGCCTCCTCGGTGTGGGATACGGAAGGGCGTCGCGCGCCCATCTCACATCATCGACCCGGGGGTGGGGGAGCGCAGCTCTCGGTGACGACCGCCGGCGGGCGTTCGGTGAGTTGGTGCAGGCGCAGGGCGAGTTGCAGTTCGAGTGCCTGCTGCGGCCCGTTCCAGTCCGGGCCCAGGAGGGCTTCGACGCGGTCCAGGCGTTGTACGACCGTGTTGACGTGGATGTGCAGTTCGTCCTTGGCGCGGGTCAGGCTGCCGCCGCACGCGAAGTAGACCCGGAGCGTGCGCACCAGCTCCGTGCCGCGCCGCGCGTCGTACGCCAGCAGCGGGCCCAACGCGTCGCCGACGAACGTGTCGACGTCCTGCCGGCCGCCGAGTACGACGCCCAGGAACCCCAGCTCCGCGGCGCACGCGCCGTCGCCGGTGCGGCCCAGCACGATCAGGGCGCGCAGGCAGCGGGCCGCCTCGGCGTGGGCCGCGGCGATGCCGCGCGCACCGACGGCGGGACCCGCCGCGGCGACGGTGACCGGCGCTCCGATACGTACCCCGAGCCGGCTCGCGGCGCGTCGGGCCGCCTCGCCGGGCGGTGTGCCGTCGTCCGGCAGGAGCAACACCGTGGACCCGGCGTGCTGCGCGGTCACGCCGCTGCCCGCGAACAGGTATTGCCGGGCGCGCGCCGCGAGCCGCTCCCGGTCCGACGTCGCGGTGTCGGCGACGAGGACCAGGTGGGGGCGGTCGAGGTCGATCCCGGAACGCCGCGCCCGGGCCGACAGCGTCACGGGATCGCGGTCGGGATCGGTCAGCAGGTCGGCCAGCAACTCGCCGCGGACCCGGTTCTCCGTCTCCGCGACCGAGCGGCGCAGCAGCAGCAGGAGCGCGGCCACGACGCCGGCCCGCTCGAAGACGTGCCGGTCGGCGTCGTCGAGATCGGCGCGACGCAGCACCAGGCTGCCGAGCGCCTCGGGCCCGGCCAGGACGGCGCAGACCCACCCGCCGTGCCACGCCACCGCGCGTCCGAGCGCGTGCGACTCCTCGGCGGCGCGGACCAGTTCGGCGCCGTCGAGCGGGGTGGAGCCGTCGTCCGTCGTGGTGCCGGTCAGGTCCAGGCCGGCGGTGTCGTGGATGGCGACCGCCCCGCCGAGGAGTTCGGCGACCGCGGCGGCCACGTCCGGCAGGTCGCCGCCGCGCAGCACCAGATCGGTGAGTTTGTCGTGCGCCTCCTCGGCGCGCTGCACCGCGTCGGCGTGGGCCCGGATCACGGTGTTCGCCTCGGCCAGTTCCGCGAGCGCCGCACGGGTGTCGGCCATGGCGCGCGCGGTGTCGATGGCGATGGCGGCGTGCGTGGCCAGCGAACTCATCAGCGCCACTTCGTCGCCGCCGAACGTGCGCGGCGCCCGGTCGGCCGCCATCAGGACACCGACGACCTTGCCCCCGTCCCCGCGCGTGGAACCCAGCAGGAGGGGCACGCCGAGGATGGCGACCAGACCCTCGTCGAGTACGCCCTCGTCGACCCGATCGACGTGCCGGAAACGGGTGTCCGTGCGGTAGTCGGGGGTCGCGTACGGTCGCGCGGTCTGTGCGACGAGGCCGCCGAGGCCGTCCCCGAGGCCCAGGCGCAGGGCCTGGAAGATCGGGGAGACCGATCCGTCGGTCACCCGCATGTAGGTGTCGCCGGCCTCCTCGTCGGGCAGGGTGAGGTACGCGGTGTCGGTGCCCAGCAACATCCGCGCCCGTCGGACGATCGAGCGCAGCACCGAGTCCAGGTCGCGCAGCGCCGCCAGGTCGCTCGCGGTGTCGAACAGCGCGGTCAACTCCCGCTCCCGACGCCGGTGTTCACGCAGCGTGCCACGGATGCGCAGGGCCTTCGCCGTGGCGTCGTCGAGGTCCGCGAGATCGTCGGGCGCGGCACCGGCCGCGCGGGCCTGCGCGGCCAGGGCCCGGAAGTCCTCGGCGGGCGCGTCCGCGGAGAGGAGGTCGAGGAGATCCCGGGCGAACCGCGCGGGTCGCACGGGGTGTTGCTCTGCCATGGTGGTCCGTCCGTCCGTTCGCCGTGCGAGTCAGTGTGCGGTCCAGCCGCCGTCCAGGACGAAGGACGTGCCGGTGACGTGGCGGGCGTGCGGTCCGCACAGGTACAGGGCCGCCGCGGCGACCTCCTCGGGCTCGATCAGCCGTTTGATCGCCGTGCGTTCCAGCAGGATGTCGCGGACGACGTCGTCGGCGGGGATTCCGTGCGCGGCGGCCTGGGCGGCGATCTGGCCCTCGATCAGCGGCGTGCGGACGTAGCCGGGGCAGACGCAGTTGCTGGTCACCCCGTGCGGGGCGCCTTCCAGGGCGGCGACCTTGCTGAGCCCCTCCAGGGCGTGCTTGGCGCTCACATACGCCGACTTGAACGCGCTCGCCCGCAGACCGTGCACTGAGGAGATGTTGACGATGCGCCCCCAGTTCTGCGCGTACATGTGCGGCAGGACGCGGCGCATGATGCGAAAGGGCGCCTCCACCATCACCTTGTGGATGAGGGCGAACCGTTCGAGGGGGAACTCCTGGATCGGGGCCACGTGTTGCAGGCCGGCGTTGTTGACCACGATGTCGACCCGGGTCGGCAGCGCGTCCACGGCGTCCGGGTCGGCCAGATCGGTCCCGTGCGCGGTGCCGCCGATCTCCTCGGCGACCGCTTCGGCCGCGTCGACCGCGATGTCCACGACGTGCACGTGTGCGCCGGCGGCGGCGAACGCGAGGGCGCAGGCGCGTCCGATCCCGCTCGCCGCCCCGGTCACCAACACGACGCGTCCGGCGAGGAAGGGGTCGTCGGGGGGAGTGGGCGAGAGGTCGCCGGTGATCGCACTGGTTGCCATGGCCATATCGTAGGAAAGGCGAGCCTGCGGGCACATGGAGTCCGTCGCCATAGTCGTGGGGTGTGCCGTGGGCCGAGGCGCCATGTCGGGCCTGCGGATGCGGCGGTGTCGCCGGGCGCGTATCGAGCGGCCCCGACCGGGGGTCACCACGTGCCGATGTCGCCGTCGTCGACGTCGTCGTTCCAGGCCACCGTGCGGTTCGACGGCGGGTTCGTGCCGTGTTCGACCCAGTCTTCGAGGGCCTTGAACACGGTGCGGTACGCGGGTAGGAGCGGACGCAGCCGAGTGGGGAAGAGGTCGCAGAACCCGTCGACGTGGTTGCCGCCCTCGATGCGGTACTGGCGGTGCAGCCGGCCGCGACCGGCGGCGGCGACGAGGTCGGCGTAGCGGTCGGAGTGCAGCGTGATGGGCAGGAACGCGTCGAGGGTCCCGTGCAGGGAGAGCAGCGGCTTGCCGATCGCCCCGGTGAGCGCGACCCGGGCGACGGCCTCGTGTACGGCGCGGGGGCGGTTCGGGTAGTCGTAGTCGGCGTCGCTGCCCGCTTCGCCGGGACCGGCGAAGGGGACTCCGGCGGGCGGTAGACCCGGGCCGGGGTGGTGCGGGTCGAAGACGGCCCGGTATGTGCGTTGGGTGGCATCCCAGTAGGTCCGGTGGTGGATGTCCCACAGGAACTCCGAGCCGGCCGGCAGCCCCGCGTCGATCAGCCGTGCCGCCGCGTCCGGATCACCGCCGTCCCGGTAGCGCGGATAGTGGGCCAGGGCCGTCGGCAGGTAGGTGAACAGGTTGGGTCCTTCGGCCAACCACAGCGGGCCCTCCCAGTCCACGCCGCCGTCGTACAGGTCCGGGTGCCGCTCCAGCTGAGCGCGCGTCAGGTAGCCGCCGTTGGAGATCCCGGTGACGTAGGTGCGGTGCGCCTCCGTGCCGTAGTGGCGGCGCACCACCAGGCGTGCGGCTACGGCGAGTTCGTACAGGCGCCGGGACCAGTCGACGAGCGCGTCGCCGGGGCGGCGCCCCGCGGTGTGGAAGTCGGGGCCGGAGTTGCCCTTGTCGGTGGCCGCGTAGGCATAGCCGGCGGCGAGCGCCCCATCGGCGATGATGCGGTCGGTGGCGTATTGGCGGCGGATCCCCGGGGCGGCGGTGACGACCAGTTTGCCGTTCCAGTCGTCGGGGAGACGCAGTACGAACTGCGCGTCGTGGTGCCAACCGTGATGGGGATTCAGCCGGGTCTCGGCGGGGAAGCAGCCGTCGATCTGCAGCCCCGGCACCGGACGTTCGGGCCGTGGAGTCCCGGACGCGTGCAGGTTTTCCCAGTCCGCGAGGGCGGTGTGCCCCGTGACGGCGGTGCCGACGGTGGTCAAATCCGCGAGGCGCACGACCTGTTGGCGTTCGGCTCCCGGCACGTGGACCGTGCGGCCGGTGTCGACGCGCACGGCGCGCGCGGCGCCGCCTTCCGTGGTGTCCGCCATCGCCGGCTCCTTCGGAGAGTGGTGGGATACGCCCGTACCGCGCGGGAGCGCCATGCCGGGGCGCCGCGCCGGAGCGCCGCGCATCCGCACGACGGTACGGGCGTACCCGGATGTCGTCCATGGCGACGAGCCACACATGTCGGCGCCCGGGCATGGTCGCGGAGCACACCAGCCGCCGGATCGGCCGCCGGCGCACGGCGATTGCACCGGCGCACGGACCGGTACGTCGTCGCTCGGTCGACCCCGGACCAGGGGTGTGACCCACACCTCCGGCCGCTCGTCGTGTGGGCCATCCTCATGGGCCCGGCCCACGTGTCCCGCCTACCGTGTCGGGGCGGGCCGCTCCGGGCCCGCCGGGCGGAGGAGTTGACGATGGTGCGGAAGTCGGGCGGCTGGATTCTCGCGGTGTTGCTCGCGCTGCTGACCGGGCTCGTCGGAGCGCCGGCCGCCTCGGCCGCGGCGCCGGCCTACCTCACGATGGAGGCGAGCTACACCTCGCCGGCCAACGGCTGGGAGCGCGTCGAGCGTTATCTCGACACCACCGCCGGTTTCCACCAGGAGCAGTACCCGCCGGACGGTCGCGGTGACCAGGACGGTCAGCGCCTGACCTTCTTCGGCGGGGTGAAGCAGCCGTATTCCGGGCGCTTCCTGCTCTATTCCGCGCCCGGCTGGAACAGCGGCGCACACCAGGTGCCGGTGCTGCTGGTGCACGGCGCCAACGACAACCCGGACCGGGCCTGGGCCAACCCGGGCGAGTCGGGTGGCTACGGGTGCGGGACGGCGTCCTGCCCGAACACCGGTCTGATGCAGTACCTCTCCACGCGGGGATACCGGGTTTTCGCCATCGGCTTCGCGCACAAGCAGGGCGACAACCTGATGCAGGCTCAGGAGGTGGGCGACGCGGTCGCGTTGATCCGCGCCCGGTTGGGCGTTCCCCAGGTGGATCTGGTCGGCTGGAGCAAGGGCGAGATGTCCACCAGGGCGTACGTCTCCTCGGTCAAGCCCTCCTGGGGGCGGCCGTACGCCGGCGACGTACGGCGGCTGGTCACCCTGGGCGGCCCCAACGGCGGCTACGACTACCCCTTCGCGCACGGCTGGGCGCACGATTTCAGCATCTGGCCGGAGTGCGGCGGCAAGGTCAACGCGCCCTCGCCGCACCTGCGCATGACGTGCTACGGGACGTATCAGGCACACCCGGAGTACGCGTTCACCCCGACCGGCGGCTACGACGACTACCCGGGGCAGCGGCAGATGTTGGCCCGCTGGGACGGTACGTACGGGGTCGACCAGAGCCAACAGGACTGGTACACCACGTACTACGGCGGCCAGGGGTTCTACACCGACGGCACCGGCATCCAACCCGCCATCGCCGCGGGCTCGTTGATCACACCGCTGCACCAGGCCGGCATCCCCGCCCAGGTCCGTACCTTCCTGCTGGCCGGCGGTACACCGAGCATCCTCGGCATCTTCAACGAGAACCGAGGGCCCAGCGACGGCGTGGTCTTCGTCTCCAGTGCCCTGGACACCACCGGAGTCGGTACGGTCGGCGGGACCGCGCTGGTCGCCGGCGCCAACCACCTCGAACTCGGCTGGAACACCACGGTCGCGGCCAAGGTCGCCGGCTGGCTCGACTGAAGGAATCAAGGATGCTGCTGCCCACCATCGCCGCCGGTCGGATCGCGACCTCCCGGCTCACCGTCAACTGCCTGCAGATTGAAGGACGTTCCGGTGAGCCGGTGGTCTTCGTGCACGGCAACGTGTCGTCCTCGCTCTTTTGGCGACAGGCGATGCTCGAACTGCCTTCGCACTACCGGCCGATCGCGCTCGACCTGCGCGGCTTCGGCGACACCGACCCGCTGCCGGTGGACGCGACCCGCGGCCTGCGCGACTACAGCGACGATCTGAGCGCGCTGATCGAGGCGCTCGACCTGGGCCGGGTACACCTGGTCGGCTGGAGCCTGGGCGGAGGCGTGGTCCTGCAACAACTGCGGGACCACGCCCAGCGGTTGCGCTCGGCGACCCTGGTCAACCCGGTCTCGCCGTACGGGTTCGGCGGCACGCACGGGATCGACGGCCGGCTGAACAGCCCGGACGGCGCGGGCTCCGGCGGCGGCGCCGCGAACCCGGAGTTCGTGCGGTTGCTGGCGGCAGGCGATACCGGCGGGGAGTCACCGCTGTCACCCCGCGCGGTGTTCGACGCGTGCTACGTCAATGCGCCCGTGGAGCCGGCCGACGCCTATGTGGCCTCGATGCTCACCACCCGGATCGGCGACGACCACTACCCCGGCGACTCCCGCACCAGCGAGGTCTGGCCGGGCCTGGCTCCGGGCGACCGCGGCGTGCTCAACTGCCTGGCGCCGACGCACTTTCGGATCGACGACCTGGAACTCGCCGAGGCCCGGCCCCCGGTGTTGTGGCTGCGGGGCTCGGCCGACGTGATCGTCTCGGACACCTCGCTCTTCGACCTGGCCCACCTGGGCGCACTGGGCGCCGTTCCCGGCTGGCCCGGCGCGGAGCACTGCCCGGCCCAGCCGATGATCGCCCAGACCCGCGCCGTCCTGGCCCGCTACGCGGCGGCCGGCGGCCCGGTCCGGGAGGCGGTGATCGAGGGCGCGGGCCACAGCGTGCACATCGAGCGCCCCAAGGAGTTCCTGACGGAACTGCTCCGGGTGCTGCACGAGGCCACCCCCGAAACCCCGGCCGGGTGACGCCCCGCGGGCAGCGTGCGGCCGCCGGGGACCCGGATGTCACATGTGTCCCCGGATCGTGCCGTTCCGGTAACAGCGGCCGGCGAGCGCGGTTCGCGGCTTTAGGGTCGTGATCACAAGCACGGCGCCGCCGTCGGGTACCCGGCACCAGGGGGGTTACGGGTACCCGCGTCACATACACGGCGGCGTCGTGGTCCGCGACAGACACCGAACTGGGGGGTTCACGGTGCGTATCACCATGCCGCGTCGCGCGGCGACCAAAGTTGTTGTACCGCTGACCGCGCTCGCGCTCTTCGGCCTTACGGCCTGCGAGAAGTCGGGCGGCGACGCCAAGGACGAGCCGTCCGCGTCCGCTTCGGCATCCGCCGACAGCGGCAAGGGGGACAAGAACGCGACCCCGGCGACGGACCGGCAGTTGTCCGCGGCCCTCATCGACGGCAAGGACCTCCCCGCCGGATACGGCGGCGGCAAGGTGTCGAACGAACGGTCACCGGACAAGCCGGGCCAGGTGGTCAGCCCCGCCGAATGTGTGGCGCTCGGCAGCGGCGGCACGTCGCACCCGGTCGGCCACGCCGAGCGGTCGTACGCCCTCGCTCCCGCGGACCCGGAGTCGGACGACTCGGTGCGGGTGAGCCTGTCCAGCGCGCCGCGCGATGTGCTGCAAAAGCAACTCGACGACGGGATCAAGGCGCTGGGTTCCTGCGCGCACTACACACTCACCGAAGGCGGCGACGTCACGACCTTCGCCGTGACCGACGTCAAGGTCGGCGTGCGGGGCAAGGACAGCGTCTCGTACAAGGTCGCGGTTTCCGGCAACGGCCGACTGCTCGGCACCGCCGTCAACACCCTGGTTCTCCGGGGCACCACCGGTCTCGCCGTCACGTCGTTCGCGACGCCGGGCAAGGGCGACCCCGCCGATACCGGCCCGTTCGTGAGCGCCCAGCTCTCCCGGCTCGACAAGATGCCTCCGGACACGGGGAGTTCCCCGTCCGAGCCGGCGCGGCCCACGGCCAAGCCTTCGGCCACGCAGAGCGCCGAGAGCAGGACGATGCCGACCGCCGACACACTGACGGCGGCCCTGCTCAACGCGCAGGAGATTCCGGCGGAGTACTCGGCCGAGGCCCCGGAACCCGCGACGCCCGAGGCCGCACCCCGACTGTCCGACCCGCGTTGTGCACCGTTGATGGACACCTCACTGGACCAGCGCACCGCCGCGATTCAGCAGAAGTATCGCAAGACGACCCTCGACGCGACCGTACAGCCCACCGAGGGTGTGGTCACCGAACTGTCGAGCGGCCGACACGCGGTGCTGAAGCAGGAGTTCGACGCGTACGTCGCGGCGCTCAAGGTCTGCTCGTCGTTCTCCGAGACCAACGACGACGGCACGGTCGACCGGTACACGATCACCGAGGTCTCCGTCGGACGCATCGGCGCGGACACCGTGGCGTTTCGGATGCGCGACGACCACCCCACGAACGGACGCCTGTACGCCTACCTCGTGGTGGCCGTGAAGGGCAACGTCGCCATGCAGATGGCGTCGTTCGCACAGGCCGGCCCGGCCGAGGTGCCGTCCGCGATGATCACCGGCCAGCTGTCCAAGGTGGCCCAGATCGCGGGCTGACGACCCGTCATGTGAGGCGAGCATGCCCGGGCGGCGGGGCCACGAGGTGGTCGACCTCGTGGCCCGCCGCTCAGTCCACGTAGCGGGCGGGGGGTGGGGTTGCGGTGGGGTCGGAGAGGTTCGCGGCCAGCCACTTTCGGTAGGAGGCCATCCATGGGCTGTTCGGGCCGCCTGCGCGGTAGTTCTCCAGGATTGCGTTGACCCGGCGGACGAGGTCGGTGTCGTTGGGATTCATCGCGACGCCGTACAACGTTTCGTCCAGGCGTGGTTCCAATACGCGGATCATCGGGTCCTGTGCGGCGAGTCCCGCGGCGAGTGAACCGTGTGTGAGGATCGCATCGGTCTGACCCTCCTGTAGGCGCACCAGGCAGTCGAGATGGTTGTCGGCGAGGTCGACGATCGCGCCCAGGTTCGCCTGTGCCAGTACGTCCACGGCCGTGGTGCCCGCGCCCACGCACACCCGCCGTCCGCGAAGCGACGCGTCGAATGCCCGCACGGGCGATCCCTTGGGCACCACGAGCTGCTGGCCGCTGCGGAAGTAGACGGTGGAGAAGGCCACTTCGGACTTGCGTTGACACGTGATGGTCATCGTCCGCACCATCACGTCGACGTCTCGGGCCCGGAGCCGCGGGACACGCTGGTCGGGGGACATGGTCACGAACCTGACCCGGGCGTTCGGGCCCAGGATCCCGCGGGCGATGGCCCACACGATGTCGATGTCGAACCCGACCACCTCGCCCGTCGCCGGGTCGACGGACCCCCATAGGTAACTGTTGAGGTCGATGCCCGCGACCAGGAGTCCGTTCTGCCGGATCCGGGTGATCGCCGGCCCGTCGTCGGCGTTCGTCGGCCGCAGACTGGCCCACGGATCGCACGCGGGCGGCGGCGCGGCCGGCGGCGTGGCGGGCGGTGTCGCCGCCGGCGCTCCGACGACCGCCGCGGGTAACGGGCGCCGCGTGGGCGGGGAACCACCGCATCCGACCGCCAGACCCATGAGCACGACCACTACCAGACATCCGGCCGCCACTCTCACCTGTTGTAAGCGCATCGTCCGCCACGTCCTCTCCGTACGGCGCCTGTCGGAGGCGCCGCGCGCACGATCCGCACCCGCCCCCCGGTTCGATCGACACCATCGTTGCGTCCCGAGAGGAGGCAGGTGTGGGTATCTCCCCATGCGGCCGGCCGGCTCACGGCCGATGCCCGGTTTATGGCGACATGGCGACTCGGCCGGGCCTCCGGCCCGAGGTTCGGCAGATTCAGCCGGGCCGGCTCGCCTGGGGAGTGGGCCGCTCGGGCTGCGCGTTGTAGCCGGCGATGTCGCAGTGCAGCGGGCCGCACAGGCCCGGCTTGCCGAGTTCGCGGAAGTTGACGTCGACGTCGGTGGCGGGTCGGCCGCCCGGAACGCGGGCGTTGGCCGCGGTGCAGGTGAGTTGGTGGATCGCGTCCACCGGCACTCGCCCGGCGTCGAGGGGCAGCGTGAGCGTGACGCTGCCGCCCCCGGTGTCGACAATCGACCCGGCCGGCCACCTCCCGCAAAAACCCCACCCAGAGGCCTCGTCATCGTTTCATCACACCCCGTGAGAGAAACGGTCATCCATCACGACCGACATCGCGGTGGCTGTCGGTATCGGTCTGCTCGCGACGTTGGCGGGAGCGGGGGTGATCCGAAACTCTTTGGTTTTTGTGCTGTATTCGTGGTCGTCGGGCAGAAGTCGGCCATGGGCACAGCGATGCGGGTTCCGCAGACGCGGGACATGAAGGGTGAGGAGTTGTCGGCCGACGAGGCGTGGGCGACGCTGCGTCGGTACGGCGGGTGGACGCTGGTCAAGAACGCGTTCATCCGCTTTCGGTACGCGGACGGGTTCACGCACTCGCGTGCGCTCGCGCTCCAGGCCGTGTTGTCGGTGCTGCCGTTCGCGATCGCCGTCGTGGGTCTGTCCAGGGTCTTGCACACGGACAAATTCGGCATGTTCGTCTCGTCGGTCCTCGGTCGGCTGTCCACCGGCCCCAGTTCGGCCGTCGTGCAGGACACGCTGCGCGACGCGGGTGAGGGCAGCGCGGCAGCGCTCTTCCTGGGGCTGCTGTTCGCGCTGGTCAACGTCGCGACGGCGATGAGCCAGATCGAGCGGGGCGCCAACCGGATCTACGGCGTGGAACGCGACCGCCCGTTCCCGCGCAAGTACGGCCGCGCCGCGGTGATGACCCTCGTGGTGGGCATCCCGATCGGTCTCGGCGTACTGCTGACCGTGGCAGGACGTGACATCGTCGGAGCGGCCGGCGACGTCTACGGCTGGAGCGACACCCAACAGGCGTTGGGGAACACGATGCGCTGGCCGGTGGGCATCGGGCTCGCGCTGCTCTCGGCGTCCGCGGTGTTCCGGTGGTCGCCGCGCCGTCGCCAACCCGGCTTCACCTGGCTGGCGTTCGGGGCGGCGGTGTACGTGGCGTTGTGGGTGTTGCTGACGTGGCTGCTGGGCCTGTACGTCCGCTTCAGCAGCTCGTTCGACTCGGTGTACGGCCCCCTCAGCGCGTTCGTGTCGTTGATCCTGTGGGCCTACCTGACCTCGATCGCGCTGTTCCTGGGCTTGGCATTCGCCGCACAACTGGAAGCGGTCCGCGCCCACCTCCCCGAACCCATAAAGCCCGATCCCGGAGCCTGACGCCGGCGGGCGCCCCGGCCAAATCGTCTTCGTGGGTGGGTGGTTGGGGAGGGTGTGGGGTTTTTGACAGATTGTGCCGTGCCGGTTGCGTTTTATTGACGGTCGACTTGTGCCTGTGTGAGCGTTTCGTTCGCTCGGGCACGAACCCGACGCACCTGACGGTCGGTTCCGTTCACCTCGCGGGGCCGGCGCGAGTCGGACTCGTGGTCGAGGCCTGTCCTCCATCCAAGGAGCCTCGATGAAACGCAGCACGGTGACGGTCGGGTCGGTCCTGGCCCTACTCGCCGGCCTCGTGGTCGGTACCTCCCAGTCGAACGCGGCGACGCCTCCGCCCGCGCCCGGATTGGCGGCGGCCGTGTCCGCCGCCGACCGGGCCGCGACGAGCGGCCTGGACGTCCTGGCCAAGGGCCCCGACGAGAGTTACGTGCGGCAGCAGGTCACCCCGTGGGTCGACAACCTGTACTCCGTGGCCTACGAGCGCACCTACCGCGGGCTGCCCGTGGTCGGCGGCAGCGCGGCGGTACTGGCCGACGGCAACGGCACCGTCCGGGCCGCCCAGTCGGCCACCGATCAGCGGATCGACGTCCCCGTCAAGCCGACGGTCGGCAAGGACGCGGCCGAGAACGTCTCGCGTGCGCAACTCAAGGTCGTCGAGAAGGTCGACTCTCGACGCCTGGTCGTCCGGGTCCGGGAGGGTGGCGCGAACCTGGCCTGGGAGACCGTGCTGATCGGCAACACCGACACCGCGCCCAGTCGGCTGCACGTCTTCGTCGACGCCCGCTCGGGGCAGCTGCTCGACTCCTACGACGACGTCAAGGGCGGCACCGGCACCAGCCAGTGGAACGGCCCCAACCCGCTGACGATCACCACCAGCGGCAGCGCCGGCAACTACAAGATGACCGACCTGACCCGGCCCGGCCTGTCCTGCTCCGACTACAACGGCGGCGTCTTCACCAAGGCCACCGACACCTGGGGCAACGGCAACGCCGCGAGCAAGGAGACCGGCTGCGTGGACGCCCTGTGGGCCGCGCAGAAGGAATGGAACATGCT
Source organism: Embleya sp. NPDC059237 (assembly GCF_042754105.1). Classification (NCBI taxonomy): domain Bacteria; kingdom Bacillati; phylum Actinomycetota; class Actinomycetes; order Kitasatosporales; family Streptomycetaceae; genus Embleya; species Embleya sp. NPDC059237. The sequence continues at coordinate 102,955 of NZ_JBHZAE010000014.1, forward strand.
CCGCGACTGGCTCGGCCGCAACGGCCACAACGGCACCGGCGGAAGCTGGCCGGTCCGCGTCGGGCTGCCCGCGGTCAACGCCTACTGGACCGGCTCGCAGATCCAGATCGGCCACAACCAGAGCAACCAGTGGATCGCGTCCATGGACGTCGTGGGCCACGAATTCGGGCACGGCATAGACCAGTTCACCCCCGGCGGCGCCGGCTCCGAGGCCGGTCTGGGTGAAGGCACCGGCGATATCTTCGGCGCGCTCACCGAGGCGTACACCAACGAGCCCTCGCCCTACGACCGCCCGGACTACCTGGTCGGCGAGACGGTCAACCTGGTCGGCAACGGCCCGATCCGCAACATGTACAACCCCTCGCAGATCAGCAACAACCCGAACTGCTACAGCGCCTCGATCCCGGGCACCGAGACCCACGCGGCGGCCGGGCCGTTGAACCACTGGTTCTACCTGCTCGCCGAGGGCACGAACCCCGGCGGCGGCAAGCCCAGCAGCCCGACCTGCAACAACACGCAACTCACGGGCGCCGGAATCCAGACCGCGGGCAAGATCTTCTACGGCGGCATGTTGCTCAAGACGAGCGGCATGACCTACAAGAAGTACCGCACCGCGACCCTGAAGTCAGCCAAGGCGCTCGACTCCACCTGCGGCCTGTTCAACAAGACCAAGGCCGCCTGGAACGCGGTGAGCGTCCCGGCCCAGCCCGGTGACCCGACCTGCCCGTGATGCCGAACGCACCTCGATAGGCATCCGACGACAGGCACCCGACGTCCGTTCCCCAGACGAGGCCGCGGCCCCCGCCGCGGCCTCGTTCGCCGTGTCGGGTTCCGCGCATCCGGCGCCGTCGACGGGAGCCGTTCCCGGAACGTCCCGGGAGATCGGATGGCTGAGGACCCGAGGGTGTGGGGGCGACGCCGCGAGCGGCCGATGGGTGGTGGTCCAACCAGCCCTGTTTTCCGGTGCGCCCGGCCGTCATACTGGAAGTCATCGGACCTCTGGAAGGATCATCGGCATGGCTGTGACGGACGAGGCCATCGACAGGATCAAGGAGATGATCGTCTCCGGGGAGCTGCGGCCCGGCGACAAGCTTCCGAAAGAGGCGGACCTGGCCACCAAGCTGGGGTTGTCGCGCAACTCGCTGCGCGAGGCGGTCAAGGCGTTGTCGCTGATCCAGATCCTGGACGTACGCCAGGGCGACGGCACATATGTGACCAGTCTGGAACCGGGCCTGTTGATGGGCGCGATCGCGTTCGTCGTGGACTTCCACCACGACAAGAGCGTGCTCGACTTCCTCCAGGTCAGACGGATCCTGGAACCCGCCGCGACCGCGCTCGCCGCGGCCCGGATCGACGCCACGGGGATCGCCGAGCTGCGCGGCCTCGCGCAGGTCGACGAGCCGCAGCCGACCACCGAGCAACTGATCGAGCAGGATCTGCGCTTCCACCAGGCCATCGCGGGCTTCAGCGGCAATCCCGTGCTGTGCTCGCTGCTGGACTCGCTGTCCAGTCCCACGATGCGCGCCCGGCACTGGCGCGGCCTGACCCAGAGTGGTTCGTGGGAGCGTACGGTGCGCGAGCACCAGGCGATCGTGGACGCGCTGGAGAGCGGCGACGCGGAGGCCGCGCGGGCGTGGTCGACGGCGCACATCGCGGGCGTCGAGCAGTGGCTGCGCAAGGTGGCCTGACGCGCGGTCGGGCCGGGCCCGGCAGTGCCCGACCCGACCGCGCCCGGCAGTGCCCGACCGCGCGGTCAGGCCAACGACGCGGCGTGTGCGGGGTCGATCGCGTGCCGAAGCGGCCGGTCCTCGGTGAAGCGGCGCACTTCCTCGAGCACGAGCTGTCCGAGGCGGTGGCGTTCGGCGCCCATGGCGCCGGCCAGGTGCGGTGTCAAAACGACGTTGGGAAGGGTGAACAGTGGCGAGTCGGCGGCCGGGGGCTCGGGGTGCGTGACGTCGAGTACGGCGGTGAGGTCGGGCCTGGCCCGCAGGACCTCCGTGGCGGCGGTCTCGTCGATCAGCGCGCCCCGCGCGGTGTTGATCAGTGTCGCGCCCGGCCGCATGGAGCCCAGCAGCCGTGCCCCGATCGAGCCGCGGGTCTCGGGCAGCAGCGGCGCGTGGAGGCTGACGACATGGCAGCCGGCGAAGAGTTCGTCGATGGAGACCAGCCGGACTCCCGCGCGCTCGGCGGTGTCCGAGGAGGCGATGGGATCCGTGGCGAGCACCTCGACGTCGAAGCGCGCCAAGTGGGCGGCGACCAGCCGGCCTATGTGCCCGAGCCCCAACAGGCCCACCCGTGACCGGTAGGCGCCCGGGACGTCGGGATTGGTGGGGAAGCGGCGGTTGTGCGCCACCTCCCGCGCGATGTGGTGGGCCTGCTTCAGCCCGAGGAGGACATGGGCGAGGGTGAACTCCGCCACCGGAACCGCATTGGCCGCGGCGGCCGAGACGATCGGGATGCCGCGGTCCCAGAAGGCGGGTGTGGTCAGATGCCGGACGGATCCCGCCGCGACGAGAACCGCCCGCAGCCGTGGGGCATGTGACAGGAGGGCGCCATCCAGGACGGGTGCACCCCAGCCCGTGAGCAGAAGGTCGACGTCCCGCAGCACACCCGGGTCCGCGGCCAACTCCTGCCTGGTGAGGGGAGGGCCCTGCCAGTGCACGAGCCGGCCGAGCCCGGCCAGCACTTCGGGCGGGTAGACGTCGGCCCGGCGTGCTTCCTCCATGACCAACAGCGCTGTCGGTACGGTGGCCGGTTCGTTCATGGCGGGTCGGTCTCCTCGGCCTGTCCGATGGTGGACCGACAGCCGGACGATCGGCGGTCCCTGCTCGGATGCGGTGGCAAACGTCTGACTGAATGTCGCGATTGGTACGGCCTGGCCCGGGTTCGGCGCGGGCCGGCCCGGGTGTTGTCCGGCCTGAAGCTCACGGAAACCATACATCGGATCATTGAAATGTCATCGCTGTGACCTTGACTGCTCGAACTTCTCGACTCGGACGACTACTCGCCGTTCCCGTCGATGCCCAAAATCCACGCGTAAGCGCCCATCCACCGGTGCCAGGCCGTCTCTACCGCCCGTCGGATCACGTGGAGCCGGTGCGGGAGCGCGCCGGACGAGTGTTCTCGTCGGCCGCTGAAACCTCTTGTATTCATCGGACTATTGACCGGCGAATCGGACCCCGTTACCGTCCCAGCAAGCGCTTTCCAGGCCACTGCGATCCGGCGAAAACAGGAGTAGTCATGCAAAGATCGCGATGGATCGGTGTCGGGGCCCTCGCCTCCGCCCTGATCCTCACCAGCTGTACATCCGGGCCTGCGGGAGTGGATGCCAAGCAGAACTCCAAGGCGCCTCTCGAGCTTTGGACCCGCACGACGCCGGGCGGACCGGGCGAGAAGGGTGCGCAGGAGCTGGCCGCCGCCTTCGAGAAGGCCACGGGCTTCAAGGTCGAGGTCACGGCCATCTTCGACGACTTCGAGACCAAACTGCAGCAGCGCGCCGCCCAGAAGAAGCTTCCCGACATCGTCATGAACGACGCGACGCAGATCGGGACCATGCACAGCCAGGGTCTGCTCCGCGAGATCGACATGGGCAAGATCAAGGACAGCGCCCAGATCATCGCTCAGGGACTGCAGTCCGGGAAGAGCCTGGACGGCAAGCAGTTCGGCCTGCCCATCTCCGCGCAGGCGTCCGCGCTGCTCATCCGCAAGGACTGGCGCGAAAAGCTCAAGCTCGAGCCCCCGCGGACCTGGGACGAGTTCGCCGCGATGGCCGCGGCCTTCACCACCCAGGACCCCGACGGCGACGGCAAGAACAACACCGCCGGGCTCGCCGCGCCGCTGTCCACCAAGCGCGGCTACGCCTCCTGGTATTTCTCCAACTTCCTCTGGGCCGCGGGTGGCGACTTCATCACCGAGACCGGCAAGGGCAAGTACAAGCCGGCCATGACCACCCCTGCATCGGTGCAGGCCATGCAGTGGTTCCGTGACCTCGGCTGCAAGAGCAAGGCGATCCAGCCCGGCGCCGTGACCATGGACACCCCGCCGACGAACGAGACGTTCGAGGCGGGCAAGGCCGGGATGTACGTCGTCGGCCCGTACCTGCTGCCGCGCTTCGACAAGTCGCTCGGCGCGGACAAGTACGAGGTCGTGCCGATGCCCAAGGGGCCGAAGGACGCCACCGTCCTCGCCGAGGGCAGCTCCGTCTACCTGATGGCCGGCTCCGACAACCGCGCCGGCCAGGACGCCTTCGCCGCCTTCGCGGTCTCCGTCGAGGGCCAGAAGAAGGGCATGGAGGGCACCACCGGCTACACCGTGCAGATTCCCGTCAACACCAACGTGGACATCGCCCAGATCCGCACCGACCCGCGCTGGAAGACCTACGCCCAGGCGTATCAGGACTCCGGCCGCTACGCGCCGTCCATCCCGAACTGGACGCCGGTGCGACAGGTGACGGCGGACGCGGTGAACGCGCTGATGGCGGACTGCGGCCTCGACATCAACGCCAAGTTGCGTGAGCTCGACAAGCAGCTCGCCGACATCCTCAAGGAGCAGGGGATCGCCGCGTCATGAGCCTCGACCAGGCGGATCCGGCCGCCCTGCCGGCGACCGGCCCCGCCCCGCGAAAAGTGGGTCGCCGGGGCGGCGGGGCCGCCGACCGCCGGGTCCGCGGCCGCAGGGGAGGGCGGTGGTGGACGCCCTGGCTGTTCCTGGCCCCGGCGCTGATCCTCTCCCTGTACTTCAAGTTCATTCCCATGGTCAACGCGGTGACCATGTCCTTCCAGGACGTTCAGCCCTACCTGGGAAACCGGTGGGTCGGCACCGAGAACTACAGCACGGTGTTGCAGTCCCACGGCTTCCGCGAGGCCGTGTGGCACACGATCGTCCTCGCCGTCGGCCAGACCTTCGGCGCGATGGCGCTCGGTTTCGCACTGGCCCTGCTGATGGAGGGGCAGAGCCGCCGGCTGGGATTCGTGCGCTCCGCCGCGTTCCTTCCGGTGGTGGTGCCGATGGCGGTCGTCGCCGAACTGTGGCGGATCATGTACCACCCGACCGGCGACGGCATGCTCAACTCCATTCTCGCTCTGGCGGGAATGGGCCCATCGGGGTTCATCAACGACCCCGACACCTCGATGGCATCCATCATGGTTACCGGCATCTGGCGCGGCGCCCCCTACGACATGATGATCTTCCTCGCCGGTCTGACGAGTGTGGACCGCGGTCTGTACGAGGCGGCCAGGGTCGACGGTGCCTCCCGGTGGCAGCGGGTGCGGCATGTGACGGTGCCCGGGCTGCGATCGGTGTTCTCGATCCTGTTCATCCTCGCCGCCATTCGCGGACTGCGCGTGTTCACCGAGGTGTTCCTGCTGACCAACGGCGGGCCCAACGGCTCCACCGAGGTCGTCATGACCCTCATCTACAAGCTCGGACTCGAGCAGAACCGGCTCGGAGTCGGCGCGGCGGGAGCGGTCCTGCTGTTCGCGGCGACGCTGATCCTGACCATCATCGTCCAACTGCTGCGGCGGAGGGAGAGCAAGTGAGCGAGTCGACCGAAACCGCGCTGGGCCTGACCGAGAGCCGCAGCATCGGCGGACGGATCCTGAAGGCCGTCGTCTACCTCCTGGTCCTGACCATGTTCGCGGGTCCGCTGCTGGCCCTGCTCGTCGGCGCCTTCGGCGACATCAAGGACCCGACGCAGCTGAGCATCGTGCCTTCGGGCTTCACGTTGGACAACTTCAGCATCGCCTTCGACCAAGGGGTGCTCAAGTATCTGCTGAACTCCTTCTTCGTCGTCGGCTTCGGGCTGCTGCTCCAAGTGTCCGTCTCCGTCCTGGCCGGATACGCGCTGGCCAGGAAGGTCTTCCCCGGCATGACGCTGGCGTTCGTTGCCATCCTGGCGACGCTGATGCTGCCCGAGGAGATCCTGGCCATCCCGCTGTCCGTCGTGCTCGCCGACCTGCCGGTCGTGCACTTCAACCTCATCGGCACCCTCGCCGGAATGATCGTTCCGCTGGGCGCCTGGGGGTTCTCCATCCTGGTGATGACCGAGTTCATGAAGGACGTGCCGCGCGAACTCGAGGAGGCGGCGCGCATCGACGGCGCCGGGGACTTCCGGATCTTCGCCCAGATCATCCTGCCGATGTGCAAGCCCGCGCTCGGCGTCATCGGGGTCTTCGGCTTCACCATGATCTGGGACCAGTACCTGCTGCCCCTGCTCGTGGCCACCGACTCCTCCTCGTACACGCTGCCACTGGCGCTGCGGACCCTGCGGATCGATCCGGCCGTGACCCCCGGCGTGGTGATGGCGGCCTCGCTGCTGGCGCTGCTGCCCTCGGTGATCGTCTTCCTGTTCTTCCAGCGGTCCTTCGTCAGCGGCCTGTCCTCCGGGGCACTCAAGGGCTGACCCGCACACCCGTCGGCCCCCTTCCCCACCCCCCTCCCGTACGACCAGCCCGACGCGCACGAAAAGCCGGCGCGCGCCGACGGCCGACGAGAAAGAGCGATTCCCCATGACCGCGAGCGCTGACACCCCGCAGGCGCATTCGTCCGCGACCCCGGATCCCGAGGCAGGCCCGGAGACGAACTGGTTCACCACCGCCCGGTTCGGCATGTTCGTGCACTGGGGTCTGTACTCCCTCGCCGCACGGCACGAGTGGGTCAAGAACCGGGAGGAACTGACCGACGAGCAGTACCAGGTCTACTTCGACCACTTCGACCCGGACCGCTACGACCCCGTCGAGTGGGCCAGGACGGCCAAGGCCGCGGGCATGCGCTACGTCGTGCTCACCACCAAGCACCACGACGGCTTCTGCCTGTGGGACAGCGCCCTCACCGAGTACAAGGTCACCAACACCCCGTACGGCCGCGACCTCGTGGGGCCGTTCGTCGAGGCGTGCCGCGCCGAGGGGCTCAAGGTCGGCCTCTACTACTCGCTGATCGACTGGCACCACCCGTCCTTCCCGGTGGACGGCACCCACCCGCAGCGCGACGACGAGGCGTTCAAGGCCGCCAACGCCGACCGGGACATCCGCGAGTACCAGCGCTATCTGCACGGCCAGGTGCGTGAACTGCTGACCTCGTTCGGACGGATCGACTACCTGTTCTTCGACTTCTCGTACGTCGGGCGCGCCTGGTGGGGCGGCAAGGGACCCGACGACTGGGACTCCCCGCAACTCCTGAAGACGATTCGCGAACTGCAGCCGCACGTCCTCGTCAACGACCGGACCGGCCTGCCCGGGGACTTCGTCACCCCCGAGCAGTACCAGCCGTCCGGCCCGATGACCGAGAATGGGCGACCCGTGGTCTGGGAGGCCTGCCAGACGCTCAACGGCAGCTGGGGCTACGACCGGGACAACCTGGACCACAAGAGCCCCGACCTGCTGATCCGCATGCTCGTCGACGGCGTGTCCAAGGGCGGCAACCTGCTGCTCAACGTGGGGCCCGACGGCCGCGGCGCGCTCGACCCGCGCGACACCGCCATCCTCGACGAGATCGGCCGGTGGACGCGGCTGCACGAGCGGTCGATCCGCGGCTGCGGCCCCTCCTCGTACACCGCCCCCGCCGAATGCCGGTACACCCAACGCGGCGACCGGCTCTACGTGCACCTGTTCGCCTGGCCGCCGCGTCACCTGCACCTGCCCGGCCTGGCCGGGCGGGTGCGCTACGCCCAACTGCTCAACGACGCGTCCGAGATCATCCCGGTCCACATCGACCCGGACCGGCCCGCGGTCAACACCGAGATGGGCGGCCAGCCCGCCGGAACGCTCACCCTCCAGATCCCGGTCGGGCGCCCCGACACCCCCGTACCCGTCATCGAACTGTTCCTGGACGCCCAGGCGCCCCGGGACGCCGACGACACCACCGGGGACACCCCGATCGCCGGCTGATCACCAGCCGCAACACCGTCCGTACCTCCACCACATCCTCACGGAGGCACCATGCAACGCCGCACGTTCCTGATGGGTACCGCGGCAGGGGTGGCGCTGGCCGCCGCCCCCGTCGGCGGAGCGCTGACCGCGAGCGCGAGCGCGGCCCGCGGCGCCGTCCGCACACTGGACGAGCTGCAGGCCGCGATCGACCGGGCACGACCCGGCGACCGGATCGTGGTGGCCGACGGGACCTACACCGTCCCCTCGGACCGCCCGCTCACCATTCGGAACAAGCAGGGCATCGGGTTCGCGCCGATCACCATCGAGGCCCGGACGCAGGGCGGCGTCGTCCTGGAAGGCGAACACAGCTTCGTCTTCGAAGCGTCCACTCACATCACCCTGAGCGGCTTCTCCTTCCGGCAGCGGAACACGCTGGACATACCACCGGACTGCTCGCACATCAGGCTCACCCGCAACGACATCCACCTCGCCGACATCGAGGGCGTGCACTGGGTGATGGTGCGCGCGGACGACAGCACCGTCGACCACAACCACTTCCACGGCAAGAGCACCCTCGGCATCTACCTCGGCATCGAGGGCGCGAACACCGAGGAAATGGCCCAGCGCGTCCACGTGTACCGCAACTACTTCTCCGACCACACCTTCACCGGCTCCAACGGCGGCGAACCGATCCGGCTCGGCGTCAGCCCCCGGGCCCTGTCCAGTGCCCACGCGATCGTCGAGTACAACCTGTTCGAGCGGGCCAACGGGGACCCCGAGGCGATCTCGGTGAAGAGCTCGGACAACACCATCCGGCACAACACCATCCGCAACAGTTTCGGCGGAATCGTCCTGCGGCACGGCAACCGCAACCGGGTGGAGGCCAACCACTTCATCGACGGCACCGAAGGTGTGCGGATCTATGGCAACGACCATGTGATCGTCAACAACCACCTCTCCGGCCTGGCCGGGCGCGCCCTGGTGATCGGCAGCGGATCGGAGCGCGATCACGTGCCCGGCGAGACGCCCGAGGCGCGCCGCGGCAACGACGCCCCCGACCGCATCCTGATTGCCCACAACACCCTGGTGAACAACGGCGGCACGATCTCCGGCGAGAGCCAGCGCCCGCACGAGCCGCGCGATGTCACCGTTGCCGACAACCTGTTCGTGGCGGACACGGGCCAACTGGTCGCCATGGCCAACACCGTGCGCTTCACCTGGTCCGGCAATCTCCTGTGGGGCGCCGCCGCGGACGGCAACATCCCCGCCGGCGGCGGAACCCGGGTCGACCCGAAGCTGGTGAAGGACGCGTACGGCATCGCCCGCCCGGCCGCCGGCAGCCCGGCGATCGACGGCGGCACGCCGCGCCGGCCGCGCATCACGCACGACATCGACGGACAGCCCCGCACCAGGACGCCCGACGTGGGCGCGCACGAATACTTCCGCCGGGCGCCGAAGTGTGGCCCCCTGACCCCCGCCGACGTCGGTCCCCTGGCCGACTGAGCGACCCGCCCGCCCACTTCGACGCAGGAGGCATCATGCAACGACGCACGTTCCTCAAAGGCTCCGCCGTGGCCGCACTCGCCGCGGTACCCCTCACCACCTCACTGTCGGGCAGCGCGTCCGCGGCCGACATCCCGGTCGCCTCCCTCGCGGCGCTCCAGAGCGCGATCAACGGCGCCGCGCCCGGTGACCGGATCGTCGTCGCCGATGGAACCTACACGGTCCCCACTGGCGGCTCGATCACCATCTCCGGCAAGAACGGCACGAGCGCCGCACCCATCACCATCGTGTCGAAGACGCGCGGCGGTGTGGTGCTGCGGGGCGAACGCAGCTTCGTGCTGAGCAATTCGACCAACATCGTGATCAGCGGCTTCGCCTTCCGGCAGAGCACCACGCTGGAGATCCCGACGAACTGCCCGGCGATCCGGCTGACCCGCAACGACTTCCAGTTCGCGGACAACGGCGACCCGTACTGGGTCGTCGTGCGGGCGAACGACACCAAGATCGACCGGAACCACTTCCACAACAAGACCACCACGGGCATCTTCGTCGTCGTCGACGGTCCCAACAAGACCGACATGGCGCAGAACGTACAGATCTTCCGCAACCACTTCTCCGACCACAGCTTCACCGGGGACAACGGCGGCGAGCCGATCCGCTTCGGCGTCAGCGGCAAGGCCCTGGCGAACGCCGGCGGAAAGGTCGAGTACAACCTGTTCGAGCGCTGCAACGGCGACCCCGAGGCCATCTCGGTGAAGTCCTCGGGCAACACCATCCGATACAACACCATTCGGGACAGCAAGGGCGGCATCGTGCTGCGCCACGGCAACGGCTCGACGGTGGAGGGCAATTACCTCATCGGCGGCGTCGACGGGGTGCGGATCTACGGCAACGACCACGTGATCGTCAACAACTACCTGAGTAGTCTGTCCGGCCGCGCCCTGGTGGTCGGCAGCGGCAGCACCCGGGACCACACCCCGAGCGAGACGGAAACCCAGCGGCGGGGCAACGACGCCTGCGACCGCGCGGTGATCGCGCACAACACGCTGCTCAACAACGCGGGCATGTTGGAGGGCGAGACGCGGGCGTTCGAACCGCAGAACGTGACCATCGCCGACAACCTGCTGGTCGGCGACTCCGGCGACCTCGTGGCCATGGGAGCCACCACCGGCTTCACCTGGAAGAGCAACCTGCTGTGGGGAGCGGCCGGCAACGGCAACATCCCCGCCGGCGGTTTCACCCGGGCCGACCCGCTGCTCGCCCAGGGCACGGACGGTGTGTCGCGACTGACGGCGGGCAGCCCGGCGATCGGCGCGGCCACGCTGAACATCACCCTGGCCGACGACATCGACGGAGACCAGCGCGGCAGCGTACGGGACATCGGTGCCGACGAGTATTCGACGGCGCCCGCACTCCGGCACCCCCTCACCGCCGCGGACGTGGGCCCGAACGCTCCCTGAGCGACCGGCGGTGACGGGGCACCGGACACCCGACCGGTTCGTGCAACCGACCGCGCCCGACCTTGCGAAGCGGTCCGCCCGGTCCCGTCCGGGCGGACCGCTTCGGACCCCGCAGACCACTCACAGGCCGACCGCAGGAAGGCAGGGCCATGACCGAGGAGAGCCAACGGAGCGCGGCGGACCACCCCCCGCTCCGCCCGTCGGCCGCGTCGGACGCCGGGCGGATCCGTCCGGGCCTGTGCTCGGTCACCTTCCGCCGGCTGCCCGCCGCCGAGGTCGTGCGCCTCGCGGTCGACGCGGGCCTGGAGGTGATCGAGTGGGGCGCGGACGTGCACGCGCCGGCGGAGCGGCCCGGCGCGGTCCGTGCGGTCCGTGAGGTCTCCGCCCGCCACGGGCTGGTGTGTTGCTCGTACGGCTCGTACTTTCGCGCCACTCCCGCCGAACTGGCCGGATTCCCCGCCGTCGCCCGGGCCGCCGTGCTGCTCGGGGCACCCCGGATACGGGTCTGGGCGGGCGCGACCGGATCGCGGGAGGCCCGGCGCGACGAGCGGCACACCACCGTGCGCGGCCTGCGGGAGGCGGCCCGGATCGCCGCCGACCACGGCCTGGAACTCGCGACGGAATTCCACGGCAACACACTCACCGACACCGTCGCCTCGACCATTCGGCTGCTCGACGAGGTGGACGCCGACAACGTCCGCACGTACTGGCAGCCGCCACAGAACGCCCCCGACGAGGAAGCGCTGGCCGGGCTCGTCGCACTCGGCGACCGGGTCACCGCCGTGCACGTCTTCTCGTGGTGGCCGGGCAACAACCGGCTGCCGCTCGCGGATCGCCGGGACCTGTGGGTCGCGGCCCTGGGCCTACAGGCGGGCCGGGGCATCGAGGCACTCCTGGAGTTCGTCCCCGGCGACGACCCTGCGGTGCTGGCACGCGAGGCCGAGACGCTGCGGCGCGCGGCAGGATGAACCCCTCGACCCGACATGGTCGAGACTGTGATCCGGCGGGCCACGCGTGGGATGTCCCGCCGGGCCGCCACCCATCGACGCCAGGACGGCAGGCATGCACTTCAAGGACGACGACACGCTCCTGTTCATCGGCGACTCCATCACCGACGCGGGCCGCGACCGCACGGACCCCACGTCGCTCGGCGGGGGATACGTGCACGAGATCGCCCGGACCCTGCGCGAGCGGGCACAGAACGGACCCGGGCCTCGCGTCGTCAACAGGGGCATCAACGGCCACCGCGTGTACGACCTCGAATCCCGCTGGAGCACCGACGTCCTGGACCACCGGCCCACGGTCGTCACGGTCAAGATCGGCATCAACGACACCTGGCGACGCTACGACCGTGACCTCCTCAGCCCGGTCGACGAGTTCGAGGCATGCCTGGACCGGCTGCTCGCGGCCACCGCGCGGAAGTCCTCCGCGCGGCTGGTCGTGATCACCCCGTTCCTGCTCCCGGTCGGGCCGGACCAGGAACGCTGGTTCGAGGACCTGTCACCGCGCACCGACGCCGTGCTGCGGGCGGCTGCGCGCAATGCGGCCCAGGTGGTTCGCGCCGACCTCCTGCTGCCCCGCGCGGCGCAGGAGCGGGAATCGGCGGAGCTGGCCCCGGACGGAGTGCATCCGAGCCCGCTGGGACACCGACTGATCGCCGACGCGTGGCTCGCCGAGGTCGCTCCCGCCGCCCACGACGTACGGCGGTAGCCGACTCCGGGACCGCGTACCGCTCTATCCGCTCTATCCGCTCTATCCGCTCGGCCGCGGGCCGCGCCGGGCCCGGGCCGTCGAGTCGCGGACGACCAGCTTGACCGGCAGGGTCATCGGCTTGCCGGTGCGCGGTGCCGGTTTGCCGCGCGAGGACAGCAGCGCGTCGACGGCGGCCCGTCCCTGGGCGCGCAGCGGGGCGGCGACGGTGGTCAGTCCGGGCCGGACGATGCGCGTCGGGAAGATGTCGTCGAAGCCGACCACGCTGACGTCCCGGGGCACTCGCACGCCGCGCGCCTGGAGGGCGAGCACGACCCCGATCGCGAGTTGGTCGTTGTACGCCACGACGGCGGTCGGCAGGTCCTCGGGGAGCGCGTCGACGGCTTCGCGACCGCCCGCGACCGTCGGCGCGAACGGGCCCACACGCTGCACCCGCAGGCCCAGCCCGGTCGCCGCCTCGCGCAGGCTCCGCAACCGCATCCCGTCCGCCCACGAGGCCTCCGGGCCGGCCACGTAGGTCACCGTGCGATGACCCAACCGGGCCAGGTGTTCCGCGGTCACGAGCATGCCGTGCGGGTTGTCGAGGGTGATGCTGGGGACGTCGGCGACATCCCGGTTGAGCACGACCACCGGCCGCTGCTTGGCGGTCATCCGGATGGCCGAGTCCGACAGCCGGGTACCCGCCAGGACCAGTCCCTCGACGGCGGGCAACGCCCTTTCCAGACTGGCGCGTTCCACCCGGTCGTTCTCCTGGGCATCGATCAGGAGCAGGACGAACCCGGCCTCGGCGGCGGCCGACTCGGCGCCCCGGATGATCTCGGCGTAGAACGGGTTGGTCACGTCGGAGACCACCAGCGCGAGCATCGAGGTGCGGCCGGTGGGCAGCCCCGACGCCAACGGATTGACCCGGTAGCCCAGCTCCGCGGCCACCCGCCGGATGCGCTCCGCGGTCGCCGCGTTGACCCGGCCGGGCCGGGCGAACGCCCGGGACACGGTGGACGCGGCCACCCCCGCGGCCCGGGCGACATCGTAGATCGTCGGCGCCTTCCCGCCGGTCGGTGCGCTCGGTGCGCTCGGTGCGCCGTCACGCTCGCTCACCCGATCTCACTTCCGTTCTCGCGGGAAAACCCCACGTCCGGGGCGGCGACACCGGTGGTCGGACGATGCCGTGACCGCCCACGGGATGGTGGGAGGCAGCGCACTGTACCCCGTTTCGTCGCCGCCACCCACCGCGCGGCGGCGCCCCGGGTTCAGGCCGGTTCGGGGGCGAGCGTGCGCGGAGTGGGGGCGCCGGTGGTCAGGGCCGCCCGGTGGGCGGCGGTGGTGGTGGCGGCGAGGACGACGTGCACGGGAAGGCCGAGCCGGGCGGCGAGGGCGGCGGCGGGGGCGTACTCGGGGGTCGCCTGGAGGATTCTGCCGCCGCGGTGGCCCACCTTGACCGGGAGGCGATCGCCGAGCACGTCCACGTGCATCCAGCCTCGTTGCAGCTCGGTTTTGCGGACCGGCCGTTCGCGGACGCCCAGGGTGGTGGTGAGGCGGAAGACGGCGTCTCGCAGGGGTTCGGCGCCCTGTGGTGGGCACAGCACGGAGAGCGTGTGTGCGGGGCGGCCCTTCTTCATCAGGATGGGGGTCAGCCAGGCGTCCGAGGCGCCGGCCTCCATGAGGGAGGCCAGGACGCTGGGCCACGCGCGCGGGTCCAGGTCGTCGATGTTGGTTTCCAGGACGACGGCTTCGGCGGCGTCCGCGGCGGCGTCGCCGCTCGCGGCGGGGACCGGGGTGCCGAGGAAGACGCGCGTGACGTTGGGGCGTCCGGGGATGTCCCGGCTGCCGGCCCCGACGCCGGTGCGCTCCAGCCGCAGGTGCGGCAGGGGCGAGCACTCGCGAGCCAGTGTGGTGAGCAGCGCCAGGCCCGTGGGAGTGGCGAGTTCGCCCTCGCCGCCCGCGAACACCTGCCACTCGGCGGCGAGTTCGGCCACCGCGGGGGCCGGGACGGGAAGTTCGCCGTGGGCGGTGCCGACGCGGCCGAAGCCCAACGCCACCGGACCCGCCGTCAGTTCGGTCACGGTGAGGTCGTGCAGCGCGGCACACACCCCGACGACGTCGGCGATGGAGTCCCAGGCACCCACCTCGTGGAAGTGCACCTCCTCCGTGGTGGTGCCGTGTACGTGCGCCTCGGCGACGGCGAGGCGGGCGAAGGCGGCCAGTGCCGACGTGCGGACCGGATCGGCCAGGGGAGCCTGCTCGATGAGGCGGCGTACGTCGCGCCATGTGCGGTGTGCGTGGTCGTGCGCACTCGGCGTCACCTCGATCCGCGTCGCCCGCATCCCGGCGCGCGTGACCTGCGTTTGTTCCAGACGTACCTCGCCCGGGACCACGGCCTCCACCGCGGCGCGTACGGTGCTCAACGCGGCCCCGGCGTCGACGAGGGCGGCGAGCAGCATGTCCCCGGCGATGCCGGCGGACGCGTCGATCCACGCGGCCCTCACGGGCGCAACCGATGCAGGATCTCGCCCGCCTGCGGCACGACGAGGGTGTCCGGATCGGCCGCGAACGCCGCGAAGTCCACCGCAGCGGGGTCCAGATGGCCCAGGTTCGCGCCGCGGACGATGTCTTCGGGAATGCCGGTCGCCAGGGTGACGGTCAACCGGCAGCGCTCGCCCTGCTCTTCGTCGTACGTACCCGCGCCGCGCAGGTGGGTGGAGTGCGCCAGGACGCCCCAGTGCAGATGCTTGAACCGGTCCCACTGCTTGGTGAAGTAGTCGCGGCAGTGGTAGCCGATCTGCTCGATCTCCGGGTGCATCGCGGCGATCGTGCGCACGTGCGGCGCGTACAGGATGACCTCGCCGCCGTCCGCGACGACCGGTTCGAGCTTGTAGAAGCCCTTCGCCGCGGTCCAGATGTCCTCGTACTTCTCCGGGATCACGGACACCACCCGCCGTACGGGTGCGTCGAGGTAGCGGACGTGGACCTGCGCGGACACGTCGGCCGCCGCCGACCACGCCGCCTCCGGGGTTCCGTACGCCATCGCGTGCAGCGCCCCGGTGCCGGATTCGACCACCACGCACAACGCGCGCCGGCGGCTCGGAATCAGCGCGGCCGCCTCGTGGATCAGCGCGCGCACCGGAGTGATGCCGCGCGTGCCGATGATCTCCGCACTGGTGATCAGGGCCCCGAGCCAGTGCGACAGGTCGATGATGTCGGCGCCCGCGACGCCGGGGAAGAAGTACTTGTCACCGCCGGAGAAACCGACCACCTCGTGCGGGAAGACCGGGCCGACGACCAGGGCCACGTCGTGCTCCACGACGGCCCGGTTCAGGCGTACGTCGACCTCTTGGCGCAGCAGCCCGCCGGACAATTCGGCCACCCGGTCGGCGCCGATCGTGCCGACCGAGGCGAACGTCGACGGCTCCCACCACTCGTGGTTGAGCACGGTCATGCCGGGCAACGGCGGGATGTGGGCGGCCAGTTCGGCCTCTCCCATCGGCGCGTGCGTACCCAACGCGACCAGCACCGTCAACCGGGAGACCCGGCCGTACAGCGCCTCGTGCACCGCGGAGAGCAGCAGCGGAAGCGGGCAGCTGCGGGTGCCGTCGGGTACCACCAGGCAAACGCTCCGGCCGTCGAGGTCCTCGCCGGCCAGTTGCTCGGCGACGAAGGCTCGCACCCGGTCCTCGGGCAGGACGGTGCCCGGCCCACCGATCTGTGCTGTCATGGCGGCCAGAGGACCATGGTGTCCGACGTGGTGCAAGTGCCCGGGGCAACACATGGCAACCGGTTGCCGCGCCGAGCCGGCGGCGGCGAACATGCCGTCATGCCAAGCCCCCGCCCCACGACCCGACCGCTGTCCCGCGCGGTCGACGCACGCCCCGCCGCGCCGGTGCGCATGCTCCATCTCGGCCTGGGCGGCTTCTTCCGAGCCCATCAGGCCTGGTACACCGAGCACGCCGGAGACGCCGACCGGTGGGGGATCGCGGCGTTCACCGGGCGCAGCACCACGGTCGCCGAGCGGCTGACCGCCCAGGACGGGCTCTACACGCTGGTCACCCGCGGTCCCGACCGCGACCGCCTAGAGGTGGTCGGTTCGCTCACCTCGGCGCACCCCGGCGGCGACCACGCCGCGTGGCTGGACCACTGGCGGCGGCCGGAACTCGCCGTGGTCACCCTGACGGTCACCGAGGCGGCGTACGCCCGAGCGCCCGGAGGCGGCCTGGACACCCGACGCGCCGATGTGAGCGCCGACATCGCCGCGCTGCGCGCCGATCCGACGGCCCCGGTGTCGACGGTCGCCGCGCGGCTGCTGGCCGGGCTGGCCGCCAGGCGGCGCGCGGGTGGTGGCCCCGTGGCCGTCGTGCCGTGCGACAACCTGCCGGGCAACGGCGAGGTCACCGCGCGGATGGTCGGCGAACTGGCGGACACGATCGGGCGCCCCGAATGGCGCGAGGCTGCCGCGCACGCCTCGTATGTCGCCACCATGGTCGACCGGATCACCCCGTGGACCACCCCGGAGGACGTGGCGGCCGTGCGCGACGCGACCGGGCGTGCCGACGAAGCCCCCGTCGTCACCGAGCCGTTCACCGAGTGGGTGCTCAGCGGCGAGTTCCCGGCCGGGCGGCCGCGCTGGGAGGACGCCGGGGCCCGCTTCGTCGCCGACGTCACGCCGTACGAGGAACGCAAACTGTCGCTGCTCAACGGCGCCCACTCGCTGCTGGCGTACGCGGCGCCGCTGCGCGGGCACGCCACCGTCGCCGAGGCCGTGGCCGATCCGGTCTGCCGGGTGTGGATGCGCGAATGGTGGGACGAGGCGTCGGCCCACCTGGACTTCCCGGAAACCGTGCTGACCACCTACCGGGACGCGCTGACGGACCGCTTCGCGAACCCGCGCATCCGGCACACCCTCGCCAAGATCGCCGAGGACGGGGCCCAGAAGATCCCGGTGCGCATACTTCCGACGCTCTACGCAGAGCGGGCCTCCGGGGCGATGCCGTCCGGCGCGATCCGCGTCATCGCCGCGTGGATGCTGCACCTGCTGGGAAAGAACGGGATCCCGGTACGCGACGGCGCCGCGCCGGTGCTCACCGGATCACCGGCCGAGGCCGTGCCCGCGGTGCTGGCCTTCCTCGATCCAGCCCTGGCCGGGGACGTCGAACTGGTCGAGGCGCTCACCGCGCGGGCCTGGGAACTCGGCTGACCGAAGTCGTCGTCGGCGGCGTGGACATGCGCCGCCCGGATATGCGCTGCGGACCTGCGCTGCGGACCTGCGCCGCGGACCCGACGGCGGCACATCGGCGAACCAACCTCGAACAGGAGAAGCACGTCATGCTCCCGGGACTGTCCGACACCGACGGCGCGGCCGTCGACCGCGTCGGCGCACTGCTCCACACGCCCGGCCGGCTCGGGGTGGCCTTCTCCGGGGGCGTGGATTCCTCCGTGTTGCTGGCCCTGGCCGTGCGCGCGCTGGGCGCCGACCGCGTGATCGCCGTGCTCGGCGTCTCGCCCAGCCTCGCCGCGGACGAGCACACCGCGGCGCTGCGCGTCGCCGCGACGATCGGGGCGCGCGTGGTCGAGGTCGAAACCCGTGAGGGCGACCTGCCGGCGTACCGGGCCAACGGCCCCGACCGGTGTTTCCACTGCAAGAACGAGTTGTTCGCCCGCATTTCCGCCGAGGTGGTCCGGGCGCACGGCCTGACGGCCGTCGCCTACGGCGAGAACGCCGACGACGTGGTACGCGTGGATCGCCCCGGTGCCGAGGCCGCCGTGCGCCACCGGGTGTTGCGCCCGCTCGCCGACGCGGGCCTGGACAAGGCGGCGGTCCGCCGGATCGCCGCCGCGCTGGGCCTGCCCTGCGCGGACAAGCCGGCCGCGCCCTGTCTGGCCTCGCGGATCCCGCACTTCAGCGAGGTCACACCGGACAAGCTGGGCCAGGTCGAGGCAGCCGAACGGGGCCTGCGGGGGCTGGGGTTCAGCGACTGCCGGGTTCGCCACCACGGCGATGTCGCCCGGATCGAGGTGCCCGTCGCCGAGATCGCGGCGCTCGCGGGCGACCTGCGCGAGGCGGCTCTGGCGGTGGTTCGCGACGCCGGGTTCCCGATGGTCGCCGTCGACCTCGCGGGCCAACAATCGGGTGCCTTCACGTTGTCCCTGATCGGAGTTCGCCATGGCTGAAACGACCGAATCGTTCGCACGTCTGGATCACGAGCGGATCGACCGCAGGGGATATCCGGAGGCGATCTTCTGCGAGGGCAAGACCCCGGAGCAGGTGGGCGCGATCGCCGCCGAGCTGCGCGAGCACGGCCGAGGCCCGGCCCTGTTCACCCGCGCCGGTTCCGAGCACGCGCGGGCGGTGCTCGCCGAACTGCCCGACGCCCGGCACGAGTCGCAGGCACGGCTGCTCGTGTGGCCGCCCGTACCGCCCGCTCCGCAGGGAGGTCTCGTGGTGGTGTTGGCGGCGGGCACCTCCGACCTCCCGGTGGCGCTGGAGGCCGAGTTGACCGCCCGCTATCTGGGCCGGCGCTGCGAGCTGGCCGTGGACGTGGGCGTGGCCGGACTGCACCGCGTGATCGGCATGCTCGACCTGCTGCGCTCCGCCCGGGTCGTGGTGGTCGCCGCCGGCATGGACGGCGCGCTGCCCAGCGTGGTGGCGGGGCTGGTCGCGGCACCTGTCGTCGCGGTGCCGACCTCCGTCGGGTACGGAGCGGCCTTCGGCGGCCTGGCGCCGCTGCTGTCCATGCTCAACGCGTGCAGCCCCGGGGTCGCGGTCGTCAACATCGACAACGGCTTCGGGGCCGGGCACCTGGCCGCGCAGATCGCGGCACCCGTCACGCCGGCGGTCGGCGCGGCATCGTAGAGGTCGGCCGGGAGCCAGCCGCGCCTCGCGGCAACACATGACAACCGATTGCCGTGCTCTTCGGCCACGGACGACGATTCGGGTATGCCCTCCTCACTCCATCCCGACCGGCTCCTGCCCGTCGACGCACCGGCACGCGCCGTCGCCCGCCGGCTCTACGAAGCCGTTCGCGACCTGCCGATCCTGTCGCCGCACGGTCACGTGGACCCTCGCCTGCTGGTCGACGACCAGCCGTTCAACGATCCGGCGAGCCTGCTGATCTCCACCGATCACTACGTCACGCGCCTGCTGCACGCCTGCGGCGTCTCGCTGGACGAACTCGGGGTGGGACAGGGGCCGTTGTCTGAATCGCAGGCCCGCCGGGCGTGGCGCGCGATGTGTGGGAACTGGACCGCCTTCCGGGGCACCCCCGTCCGCTACTGGATGGATGCGGAACTCGTCGAGATCTTCGGCGTGACCGAACGCCCCGCCGCGGCCACGGCCGACCGGATCTACGACACGATCGCCGCGCGCCTGGCCGAACCGGCCTACCGCCCGCGGGCGCTGTTCCGCCGCTTCGGCATCGAGGTGCTGGCCACCACCGACGACCCCGCCGACGATCTGGCGGCCCATCGGGCACTGGCCGCCGACCCCGAGTGGACGGCGCGGGTCCTGCCCACCTTCCGCCCCGACCGCTACCTGGAACCCGGTGCGGGCTGGGCGGCGGCCGTGGCGCGCCTGGGTGAGGCCGCGGACACCGACACCTCGGACTACGACGGCTACATCCGGGCGTTGGAGGACCGACGACGCCACTTCATCGCACACGGCGCCACCTCCGCCGACCACAGTCACCCGGACGTGGGCACCGAACCGCTGACCCCCGGCGAGGCCGCCCGCATCTACCGGGCCGCCCTACAGGGCACGGCGAGCGAGGCCGAAGGCGTCGCCTTCCGTCGGCACATGCTCCTGGAGATGGCCCGCATGTCCTGCGACGACGGCCTCGTGATGACCCTGCACCCGTCCGTGCGCCGCAACCACCACGAGCCCACCCACCACCGGTACGGCCCCGACACCGGCCACGACATCCCGCTACGCGCCGAGTTCACCGACGCCCTGCGTCCGCTCCTGCACAGGTACGGAACCGCCGAAGGGTTCCACCTGATCCTGTTCACCCTCGACGAGACCGTCTTCACCCGGGAGATCGCCCCGCTGGCCGGCTTCTACCCCTCGGTCTACGCGGGCGCCCCGTGGTGGTTCCTCGACGCCCCCGACGCCATCCGCCGATTCCGCCGCGCGGTCACCGAGACGGCGGGCTTCGCCCGGACGTCCGGCTTCGTCGACGACACCCGGGCCTTTTGCTCGATCCCCGCCCGCCACGACATGTCACGGCGCCTGGACTGCGGCTACCTCGCCGAACTGGTCGCCGAACACCGACTCGACGAGGACGAGGCGATGGAAACGGCCGTGGACCTGGTCACGGTCAACCCACGAAGGGCATTCAAACTGTGACCCCTGCCTGACCCGGCCCCCGGGCCGACCATCTCGTCGTTCGCGGACCACCCGCAGGTCGCCGAGGACGCCGCCGCCGGAGTGGGCGAGGGGCTCTTTGCCCGTCCTTCTCCGGACTTCGGCACGTCCCACGAGACACGCGGGTGGTCCGTGCCCGGGCTTTGCCCGCGTTCGGCGGGTGCGGCCGGTCGATGTGGACGGTCGGCTGTGAGGTGACGGTGATCCGGCCCGCCGCCCGGTCGGTCCGCGTCCTCGACCACCAGGCACCCCGTCGGGTGGACCGCCAGGCGCCGGGCGGCCTCCAGGAACAGGTCCGGGGCCGGCTTCCCGTGCGCCACGTCCTCGCGCACGACCACCGTGTCGAACAGCTCCCCGAGCCCCACCGCCGCGATGCCCGCCCGCACCACGGGCCCACCACCGCCGGAGGCCACCGCACACGGCAGCCCGAGCCCCCGAGCCCGCCGCACCAGCGCCACGACCTCGGGGAACGTCCGTAACAGATGCGCCTGTTCGACCAGAACCGCCCCGCACCGCGCGAGCACGTCGTCCGTGTGCACCGAGGCACCGAGCTCGACGAGGAGACCGTCGACCGACGTCCCCAACCGCGCCCGATACCAGTCCTCGTCCAGGACCACACCGGCGACCGACGCCAACACCTCGCGCAGAGCCCGGAAATTCATCGGCTGGGAATCGACGACGGTGCCATCCCAGTCCACGAGCACCGCCTCGACGCCCCCCAAATCCACATCCTCCACACCCCGAACCGTACGTCCGGACACACACGACGTCGAGACCCGAACCCCGCCGTGCCCATCCTGCGACAGCAGGGCGCGAGAGTGGCACGACGGACTCCGGCCCCACGCCCCGACATCATGCCGAACTCGGTCGAGCCGGCCGGCTCATAGCCAACTGGCCGAGACCGGCAAGGCGTTCCTCGGCCTCGCACCGGGCGCGGGGGTGAACGTCGTCGAGCCGGCGGACGGCGTGGGCGTGTGCGTCGTACAGGCCGCGTGGCGGCAAGGTGTACGTCGCACCGGCTTCGCCGCCGGCGGCGTCGATGGCCGGGTGATGCCGGGGGAGCGGCGCGGCGGGGTGGCGTGCCAGTTTTGTGAGCGAGTGCTCACCTATGGAGGTGGCGGTGGGTCGCAAGCAGCTCTGGGACCAGGCGGAGGTACTGGGGTCCGCCATGCGACTGTTCCGTGCCCGCGACTATCTCGGGGCCTCGCTGCGGGACATCGAGGAGGCGACCGGGCTGCATCCTGCCGGCGCTCTACCAGGGCCTGTTGGTGCTGGTCCGAGCCGGCACCCCCCGCACGAAACTGCACACCGTCACCGATGGCGCGATGGCGTCGATCGGCCCCCGCCGGATCAGCCGACGTGGACGTGCGGGCGTCGGGCGCGGTCCGGCTCGGCCTCGCGGAGCACCTCGCGGGTCACGGGCGCGACCTCGCCTTGGCCGAAAAGGAAGAACCGCAGGAAATTGGTGAGGGGATTGCCCTCGGTCCATTCGAAATAGATGTGCGGGCGCTGCCCCGACGCGTCGCGCACATGCAGGAGAAGCGCGGCGAGCGCGTTCGGCACCGACGAACTCTCCAGCGTCAGCACCCGGTACCTGCCGTGCAGCACCTCACCTTTGACCCGCATGCCCGCCTCGAACTCCGACGGGTCCACGATCGTCACCTCGACGAAGATCACGTCGTCGCCGGACGGCAGGTGGTTGTCGGCGCGGATCTGCTCGGCCTTGTCGCGGTATTCGGCCTTGTCGCGCGTACCGGGCTGATTGGCGATGAAGCGGATCGTGCGGCGCGTGCAGTCGCGCACGAACCGCTGCGCCATGTCGTCCAACTCCATGTCGGTCACCCGCAGCTCGAACGACCGCACCAGGCGCGAGAGCAGCGACAGCGCCATGATGCCCGCGATGAAGCACGCGCCGATCTTGACGCCGTCCGGGCGCTCGATGACGTTGACCGCGGTCGTGTACACGAACACCGAGGCGATGACGCCGAACGCGATCGTCCACCCGCGCTGGCCGGCCCGGCGGGCGGCGATGGTCACCGCGATGGCCGCCGAGGTGATCAGTACGAGCACGCCGGTCGCGTAGGCGCCGCCCTGCTTGTCGACGCTCGCGTCGAAGATCCAGGTCACCAGGAACCCGACGAGCGTGAAGACGATGACCATCGGGCGTACGGCGCGGGCCCATTGCGGGGCCATGCCGTAGCGGGGCAGGTAGCGCGGCATCAGGTTGAGCAGGCCGGCCATCGCCGACGCGCCGGCGAACCACAGGATGAGGATCGTCGAGACGTCGTAGACCGTCCCGAACGCCGACCCGAGGTTCTCGTGTGCCAGATACGCCAGCGCGCGTCCGTTCGCCGGACCGCCCTCCTCGAAGGCGTCCTTCGGGATCAGCACCGTGGTGATGAAGCTGCTGCAGATCAGGAAGACGCTCATGATCAGCGCCGCCGTCGTGAGCAGCTTCTTGGTGTCCCGGATCCGCGCGGCCGGGCGGTGCGGGTCGTCGTCGGGCGCGCCCTGGACGTGCGGCATGACCGCGACGCCCGTCTCGAACCCGGACAGACCCAGCGCGAGCTTCGGGAAGACGACCAGCGACACACCGACCATCACCCAGATGCTCCCGCGCTCCGCGACCAGCGCGTGCCGCCAGTCGGTGACGACGTGCGGGTGGGCGAACACGCGCCACAGGCCGTCGGCGACCACCACCGCGTTCAGCACCAGATAGACGAACACCAGCACCACGGCCAGGCCGATCGCCTCGCCGAAACCCTTGAGGAACACCGCGCCGAGCAAACCGACCATCAGCAGGGTGATCAGCACCTCGTGGCCGCTGAGCGTGGCCGTGAAGTGCGGGTTCTCCGTCACGTGCGCGGTGGCGTCGGCGGCCGAGAGGGTGATGGTGATGAGGAAGTCGGTGGCCGCGAAGCCGAGCAGGGTGAGTACGAACAGCTTGCCCTTCCAGAAGGACAGCAGCCGTTCGAGCATCGCGATCGAGCCTTCTCCGTGCGGGCTCTCCTCGGCCACCCGTCGATACACCGGCAACGCCCCGAACAGGGTCAGCGCGACCAGCACGATCGTCGCCAGGGGCGAGAGCAGCCCGGCGGCCAACGCCGCGATGCCGGGCTGGTAGCCGAGGGTGGAGAAGTAGTCGAGACCGGTCAGGCACATCACGCGCCACCACGGGCGGCCCGCCTGGCCGGGTGCGGCCGACGTCCCCGGTTTCCCGACGTCGGCCTGGTCCCGGAGCAGCCACGTGCGCAGGCGTGGACGGTGGGCGGCGGGCGCGGCCATGGGATGGTCTCCTGTCGTGCGTGCTGGTCCGACGATGTGGGGAAGTCCGGGTCGCGGACCGGCGGATGCACCCCGGGTGGACAACCGCCGACAGGCGCGATCATGCCCGAATGTCCTATTTACCCGAGATTGCCACACCGTCCGGGCGGCCATCGGTCGGAGATGACGGCTACGCGACGTCGAACGTACACACGGATCACCGTCAAAACCCGCCGGAGAAACGTCAAGATCCCGTCAGGATCACAAACAGAACCGACAAGACGCCAGCACACCAAGAGCAGGCTGAAAACCGAACAGATAAAAGGTTTTCAAGCTTTGGTGGAAACCGAACGCCCACTAGAGTTTTGTGGGCCGGTCCGCCCGCTCGCCGACTTCACCGTCCACGCCCGCGCCACGTTCACCCGAGATTCAGCCAGGAGGTTCCGCTGTGATCGACCACGCGGACGTCATCGTCGTCGGTGCCGGCCTGGCAGGCTTGGTGGCCACGTACGAACTCACCCGTGCGGGGCGGCGGGTGATCGTGCTGGACCAGGAGAACGAGGCCAACCTGGGTGGCCAGGCGTTCTGGTCGTTGGGCGGGTTGTTCCTGGTGGACAGTCCCGAGCAGCGCCGTATGGGTATCAAGGACTCGCGGGAACTCGCACTCGCCGACTGGCTCGGCTCGGCGGGCTTCGATCGCGAGCGTGAGGATCGGTGGCCGCGCCGGTGGGCGGAGGCGTACGTCGACTTCGCCGCCGGGGCCAAACGGGCCTACCTGCACGGGCTCGGCCTGCGGCTGACCCCCGCCGTCGGGTGGGCGGAGCGTGGCGGCGGCACCGCGACCGGGCACGGCAACTCCGTACCGCGTTTCCACGTGACCTGGGGCACCGGCCCCGAGGTGGTGCGGGTGTTTCGCGAACCGGTGCTCGCAGCGGCCGAACGCGGCCTGGTGGACTTCCGGTTCCGGCACCGGGTCGACGACCTGGTGGTCGAGGACGGCGCGGTCACCGGTGTGCGCGGGACCGTACTCGTACCCGACGACGCGCCGCGCGGCGTGCGCTCCTCGCGCGAGGCGGCCGGGGAGTTCGAACTGCGCGCCCAGGCCGTCGTGGTCACCTCCGGCGGGATCGGCGGCGACCACGAACGGGTCCGCGCACACTGGCCGGTCGACCGGCTCGGCCCCGCCCCGGCGGAGATGATCACCGGGGTGCCCGCGTACGTCGACGGCCGGATGCTCGACGCCGCCGAACGCGCCGGGGCGTCCCTGGTCAACCGGGACCGCATGTGGCACTACACCGAAGGCATCAAGAACTGGGACCCCATCTGGCCCGACCACGCGATCCGGATCATCCCCGGCCCGTCCTCGCTGTGGTTCGACGCCACCGGCAAACGCCTGCCCGCCCCGCTGTTCCCCGGCCACGACACCCTCGCCACACTGCGCCACATCGGCGCCACCGGACATCACCACACCTGGTTCGTGCTCACCCGCACCATCGTGGAGAAGGAGTTCGCGCTCTCCGGGTCCGAACAGAACCCCGACATCACCGGTAAGGACCTCAAACTCGCCCTCTCCCGGGTCAAGAAGGGCGCCCCCGGGCCGGTACAGGCATTCCTCGACCACGGCGAGGACTTCGTGGTCCGCCACGACCTGCGTGCCCTCGTCGACGGGATGAACGCACTCACCCCCGACACTCCGCTCGACTACGCCGACATCGAGCGCGAGGTGCTGGCCCACGACCGCGAGGCGGCCAACCCGTACGGCAAGGACCTGCAACTGATGTCCATCCGCAACGCCCGCGCCTACCTGCCCGACAAGATCACCCGCGTGGTCAAACCGCACCGCTTCCTCGACCCCGCACACGGTCCGCTGATCGCCGTACGCCTGCACATCCTCACCCGCAAGAGCCTCGGCGGCCTCGAAACCGACCTCGACGCACGGGCGCTGCGCCCGGACGGCGAGGTGATCCCGGGCCTGTACGCGGCAGGCGAGGCGGCCGGCTTCGGCGGCGGTGGTGTCCACGGCTACAACGCCCTGGAGGGCACGTTCCTCGGCGGCTGCATCTTCTCCGGCCGCGCGGCCGGACGCGCACTGGCGCAACGCCTCGCGTGACGCGTCACGCGCCCCGGGCGCAGCGAAAACAAGGAGACAGCGTCGAGCTGTGCTGCGTCGTCTCCGCCGAGGCGACCGCCGCCGACCACCCCGCCCACCCGTACTTCGTCGCCCGCTACCGGCGCGTTCGCACCGGGATCACCGAAGCCTTGGAACACGCGGGCCGCAAGGGCGCACTACGCGCCGGCGTGGTCCCCGAGCGGTCCGCCCGCGCCCGGCCGAGCCGGATCCTGCGCGGCCCGGGCTTCGGCCTCGGCCTCGGCCGCATGAGCCGAAGCCCAGGCCGAAATTCCTAGCGGCTCAGGTCGCGGAAGCGCTTGACCGCCAGTGGGGAGAACACCGCGATCAGCGCCACCGGCCAGGCCACCGCGAGGAGTTCCGCGTGGGTCGCGGCCCAGGAGCCGCCGCCCGCGCCTGGGTTGCCGAACAGATCGCGTACCGCGCCGGCCGTCGCCGACATCGGGTTCCACTCCACGACCGCGCCCAGCCACGACGGCATCGACTCGGGTGTGGCGATGGCGTTGGAGAGGAAACCGAGCGGCCAGACCAGGATCTGCACCGCCTGCACCAGTTCCGGCCTACCCGCGACCATCGCCAGGTGGATGCCGACCCACAACATCGCGAACCGGAGCAACAACAGCAGCCCCACCGCGCCCAGGAAGGAGGCGAATCCCTCGTGCGTGCGCCAGCCGATGGCGTATCCGACCGCGATCATCACGGTCAGGCCGACCGCCGACTGCAACATGTCGGCGATGCTCCGTCCGACCAGAACCGCGCCGGAGTTCATGGGCATCGAGCGGAACCGGTCGACGACCCCCTTGTCGAGGTCCTGGGTGACCGCGAGCATCGTCGCCTCCAGGCCGAACGCCATGGTCATGGTGAGCATGCCGGGCACCAGGTAGGCCCGGAAGTCCCCGGCGACGCCCCGGCCGCCGCCGATCAGGTAGCCGAACATCAGCAGCATCATCACCGGGAAGACCAGGCCGACGACCACCTGCACGGGTTGGCGCGCCCAGCGGGCCAGTTCGCGCCTGGTCATCGTCCAGGAGTCGACGGCCGCCCAGCCCAACCTCGAACCCACACCATGTGCCGTGCCCGCGCCGTGAATCGCACTCATCCGGCGTCCTCCTTCGTCAGGTGCATGAAGACCTCGTCGAGCGTCGGTCGGCGTACCACGATGTCCTCGGCCTCGATGCCGGCCGCCGCCAGTAGCCGTACGGTTTCGGTCAGCGCGGCCATCCGGTCGGTGATCGAGGTGCCGACCATGCGCCGGTCCTCGTCGACCACCACGTCACCGGGCAGGAGCGAGGCCGCGCGTGCCAACTGGGCCGCGTCGCGCAGGACCACGTCGATGCGGTCGCCACCGGTCTCGGACTTCAGCTCGTCCGCCGTACCCTCCGCGATGACCCTTCCGCGGTCGATCACCGCTATCCGATCGGCCAACCGGTCGGCCTCCTCCAGGTATTGCGTGGTCAGCAGGACGGTGGTGCCGCCGTCCACCAGGGAGCGCACCGCGCTCCACACCTCCGCGCGGCCGCGGGGGTCGAGCCCGGTCGTGGGCTCGTCCAGGAAGAGCACCTGCGGCCGGGAGATGAGCGACGCCGCCAGGTCGAGCCGCCGCCGCATGCCGCCGCTGTACTGCTTGACGGCCTTGTCGCCGGTGTCCGCGAGCCCGAACCGGGCCAGGAGCTCGTCGGCCCGGACCCGGGCGCGGCGGGCGCCGAGATGGTGGAGGCGGCCGAACATCTCCAGGTTCTGGCGGCCACCGAGCTCCTCGTCGACCGCGGCGTTCTGGCCGAGCAGTCCGATGCGCGAGCGCACCTCGGCGGCCCGGCTCCGGACGTCGATTCCCGCCACCTCGACACGTCCCTCGTCGGGGCGCAGCAGCGTGGACATGATGCGTACGGCCGTGGTCTTGCCGGCGCCGTTCGGGCCGAGAATCCCCTGCACGGTCCCGGCGCGGACGGTGAGGTCGAGGCGGTCGAGCGCCTGCTTGTCCCCGTAGCTCTTGCGCAGTCCTTCGACGACGATCGCCGGATCGTAGTCGGGCAAGTCGGCCTCCCTCAATGTCAGTGGTCAAACTTGACTAGAGGGAACGTACGACGTCCCGAGCGGCTAGTCAAACTTGATTACACCTCGACGACGACCCGCGCCGCACTCGCTAGTCAAACTTGTATAGTGATATCGGTAAAAACTGCCCGGAGAGGAGATCGCATGTCAGCGATCCGGCTGCTGATCCTTGGCGCGGTCCGTCAGCACGGACGGGCGCACGGCTATCAGGTCCGCAACGACCTGGAATTCTGGGGGGCCCACGAGTGGTCCAACGCCAAGCCGGGCTCGATCTACCACGCGCTCAAGCAGATGGCGAAGCAGGGACTCCTCGTCGCGCACGACGTCGCCCCGAGCACCGTCGGCGGCCCGCCGCGCGTCGAATACGAGATCAACGACAGGGGAACCGAGGAGTACTTCACCCTGCTTCGCGAGGCCCTGCGTTCGCACGAGCAGAAGACCGACGTGCTCTCGGCCGGCATCGGCTTCATCGTCGACCTGCCGCGGGCCGAGGCGGTCGCACTCCTGGAGGAGAGGGTCGCGGGACTCCAGCGGTGGCGGTCCTCGGTCACCGAGTACTACACGCCGGCGGAGGGGCTCGAACAACTCGGACACATCGGCGAGATCATGAACATGTGGGTGCACTCGGCCGACGCCGGCGCGGCATGGACGCGCGGCCTGATCGAGCGCATCGAGAGCGGCGCGTACACGTTCGCGGGCGAGGGCGAACCCTTCGTGGGCGTACTCGCGGACGACGAGCCGAACCCGTACGCCACGCACCCGGCTCCCGAAAACGACATCCGCGGCAACCGCGAAGAACCCTAGTCGACCCTGACCACGTACTTGCCCCGCACCCCGCCCGCCTCCAGCGCCCGGTGTGCCACCGCTGTCTCTTCCAGCGGGAAAACCGTATCCACCGCCGGCCGCAGCTTCCCCTCCGTTACGCCGGTCGCGCCGGTGCCGAGTGCGGCGATTTCGCCGGCGAAGTCCGGCCCGATGCGGGAACTTTCGGCCGGTGGTGAGGCGGACTCGACCGGAACGGCCGGCCGGTTCGCCGCCGTTCACGCTGAACGCGTGCACGCGTACGAGGACTTCGCCGGGTGCCGGTGCGGGACGTGGCACCCGGCCCGTATACAGCACCTCGGGGCCGCCGAAGCGGTCCGCCGGCGCGGGCAACGCCACCACGTACGGATGGGCCCGGCTTGCGCATCCATCACGCGCCGGCCCACCTCACCAACGGGTGGGAGGAGGGCAACATGCGGGAACTCGCGGGACGGGTCGGTGTGGTCACCGGGGCGGCCGGTGGCATCGGCTACGGCATCGCGCAGGCCTTGGCGGACGACGGGATGCGCGTGGTCTTGGCCGACACGGACACGGGTCGGCTGGAGGAAGCCGCCGCGATGTTGAGGGCGGACGGCGCGGAGGTGGCGGCGGTGCCCACCGACGTGCGGGACGCGGCTGCCGTCCGGGCCCTCGCGGATGCCGCACTGGCCGGTTTCGGACGGGTCGACGTCGTCTGCAACAACGCCGGGGTGTGGACGTTGAACAGGCAGTGGGAGACCGAACTCGTCGACTGGCAGTGGGTCGTGGACGTCAACCTGTGGGGCGTCGTGCACGGCGTGCGCACGTTCGTTCCGCTGATGCTCGCGCAACCGGAAGGCGGACACATCGTGAACACCGCGTCGATGGGCGGCTTGATCGGCGGCGCGATGACCGGACCGTACGGCGCCACGAAACACGCGATCGTCGGCCTGACCAAGGGACTTCGTGCCGAACTGGCCGACACCGCGGTCGGGGTGTCGCTGTTGTGTCCGGGCAAGGTGCGATCCGAGATGCTCGACCGGGTCAACGCCCGCCCGGTCGCGGACGCCGACGGGATGCCCGGCGACGGCGGGCCGACGCCGTCCGCCCGGGACATGATCGACGCGATGCGCAGGTCGCGGGCGGGGGCGATGAGCGCCAGGGAGTCCGGCGAACAGGTCGCCGCGGCGATCCGCGAGGACAGGTTCTGGGTGCTGCCGGGCGCCGATGCCCACGCGCCCTTGGTGCGCGCGGAGTTCGACGAACTGATCGGCGCGTTCGGATCGACGCCGGCAGACGGGTGAGTCCCGGACCGGGCGCGTGCCGGCGTCCGGCGTGGTCAGCCCTCGCGGCGGAGCGCGGACAACAGGGCGAGCGTCGCGGCGCGTTCCTCGGCGGTGCCGGTCAGGCTCGCGGTCAGCTCGGTCGCGCCGGCCTCGGCGTAGCGGCGAATCCCGCGCGCCACCGTCTCCTCGTCCCCGGCGATCACCGTCTCGACCACGCCCTTCTTCCCCTGGCGGTCCAACTGTGCGCGGTATGCGGGCAGTTCGCCGGCGAAGCCGAGGCGCTGCCCGACCTCGCGCAGTACCCGTGCCGGGTCGGCGGTGACGCTGACGATGGCGGTGACCACGATGCGGGGGGCGGGTCGCCCGGCCGCCGCGGCGGCCTCGGTGACGGTGGGGCGGATGTGTTCGGCGATCGCGTCCGGGCCGGTCCACACCACGACCACGCCGTCGGCGAGTTCGCCCGCGACCCGCAACATCCTCGGTCCCAGCGCGGCCAGGAGCAGATCGGGCGTGCCGGCGCCGGGGGTATCCAGGGTGCCGACCGCGGTGACGGTGCGACCGCGGTGCTCGACGCCCTCACCGCGCAGCAACGGGCCCAGAACGGTGAGGTATTCGCGGATGTGGTCGGCCGGACGATCGTAGGAGTGGCCGAACACGCCCTCGATCACCGGCTTGTGCCCGGGACCGACCCCCAACGTGAACCGCCCGCCGGTGGCGGCATGCGCGGTCAGGGCCTGACCGGCCAGCGCGATCGCGTGTCGGGGGTAGGTGGGCACGATCGAGGTGCCGACGTCGATGCCCGGGACGCGAGCGCCGGCGAGGGCGGCCACGGTGATCGCGTCCCAGGAGGCGAGTTGGGGAAGGAAAGCGCTGTCCAGCCCGGCCCGAGCCGCGTCCCGGACACCGTCCAGGAGGTCGTCGAGGCCGGGTCGTTCCGGGTTGACCAGGGTTCCGATGCGCATCGCGACTCCAAGGTGAATCGTGGATTCATGTTGCCCGATGCAGCGTAACCTAAGCTGAACCCGTCCTTCAGGTTGGTCGTGGTGCATCTTCCGCGACGAAAACGAAAGAAAGGGTTCCCCGAGTGCGAGCCGACGCCGAACGCAACCGCGCGCTGATCGGCGCGGCGGCGCTTCGCCTGTTCTCCCGGCACGGCGCCGACGTGTCGATGGAGCGGATCGCCCGCGAGGCCGGCGTCGCCGTCGGCACCCTGTACCGGCATTTCCCGGACCGCAACGCCCTGGTCCACGCGATCGCCGCCTGCACGCTGCGCGATCTGCTGGCCCATGCCCGGGAGGCGGTCGGGCGAGACGAGCCGCGGCGACGCACGCTGATCGAGATCGTGAAGTACTGCACCCACCTCCCACTGGCCCTGGTCGCCACGCTGACCGCGACGCCGGTGGCGGACCCAGAGGTGGTGGAACTGCAACGCGAGGTCGACGCCCTCCTGGAGCAGGTGATCGGCCAAGCACAGGAGGAGGGCGACCTGCGCCGAGACCTCACGGCCACCGAAATCCTGACCCTGGTCAAGGTAATGGTCTGCCGCGCCGACGCCCGACCCGACGACCCGCTCACCGTGGTGATCCTGGCCGGCCTGGCACCATGAACGCGCACCGCCCGCCGCCGAGGGCCGGGTCGCGGTCGACGACGACGCGCGACCCGGCCGGGTGGCGGGACGGGGACGGGGACGGGACGGGGCGGAGAGGCTGCCCGCGGTCCCGCTCCGGCTACTTGCCGAACGTGAGCGATACCGCCGGTGAGGCGTTGCCGTACGCGTCCACGGCCACGACCCGGGCCACGTACCGGCCACGCGCGACCGTGCCCGGTACGGGGATGTCGAGGGTGTTCGGGCGGGGCATGAAGTAGTAGTCCGACAAGACCTTGGACGAGACGAGCGACTTGCCCGTCGCCGCGTCGGTGATGTCGACGTTGTAGTGGTGCACCATCTGGTCGTCCGTGGCCTGGGCGATCCGTACGGCCGTGCCGCCCTTGGCGTCGCGCACCGCGGACAGCGGCTCACGCGTGGTGAACCGCGGTGCCACGGTGTTGCGCGCGGCCTTGGTATACGTGAAGTTGTCCTTGATCTGCTGGTTCGTCGAGCCCTTGAGGCGCACGGTCCAGGTGGGACCGCTCAGGGTGCCCGCGCTGGCGTACGGTGGCTGCCAGCTCGCCGACCACTTGCCGTCGGTGTAGATGTCGTGCTTGTCCGCGGCCATGTTCACCCGCGCGATTTCCGTGCGGTCCCGGTAGACCTCGACGAACAGCGCCTGCGCGGTCGGCGACTCGAACCGGTCGGCGAGACCCTTGTCGGTGACCATTTGGTAGCCGTGGTCCATCTCGACGTACGACATCGAACCGTCGTTGACCGAGGTGAAGTCGCGCTGCTGGATGGAACGTTCGTCGTTGATGTTCAGGTGCGAGTGGCCGGAGAAGTAGACGGCCTGCGGGAACGCGCTCAGGTCCTCCGTGAGGCGCGGGTTGCTCGCCTGCTGTCCGTCCATGACCGTGTCCGTGGCGGGCCGGTGGCCCTGGACCAGGACGGGCTTGCCGGCGTACGCCCGGTCGGCGGTGATCGCGGCGAGCCGCTGCTTGAGCCAGGCGCGCTGGGCCGTGTCGGAGTTGTACGTCTCGGAGTTGATCGTCAGCACGTGCAGGCCGCCCACCACGGAGTCGTAGTAGCCGCCGCCCGAATCGGGGAACCACGCCTTGGGGTAACCGGCCCGTATCGCGGCCAGGCTGTCGTCGTGGTTGCCGGTGGAGATCAGCACCTGTGTGTCGGTCATGCTCTTGCGGGCCAGGTTGGCCTGGAAGATCTCGGAGACGATTTTGTGGTCGGGGCCCTTGCCGTCGCCGTTGTCGTTGATCATGTCGCCGTTCACCAGGATCGCGTCCGGCTTGGGGAAGACGGATCCGATGGTGTCGAAGAAGCTCTCGTACTTCTTGTCGTTGGCGGCGTGACCACCGACGTGGACGTCGGACATCACGACCATGCGAGCGAGGGGCTTCTCGGCGGTCTTGATCAGATAGCCGTACGACACCGGGACACTGGCCCGGTTGCCGTGGAAGGCGACCGCCGTGACGTTGGTGTCCTTGTCGATCCGCAGCGGACGGCCGGGGGAGTAGACGCGGCTGTCGCGGGTCGGGGTCGTGCCGTCCAGCGTGTAGCGCACCGTCGTGCCGCGCTGGACCTGGAACTTCACGTCCACGGCGTGCTCGTAGCGCCCGCCGGGGACGGTGACGTGCGGCGCGGACGGGGTGGCGGGATCGGCCTGCGCGACGGCCGGGGCGACGGCGGGGGAGACGAGCGCGATGGAGGCCGCGGCGATCACGAGAGGGGTGAGTCTCACGGGTTTCCTGTTCTCTGGTTCCGGTGGCGGACGCGGCTTCTCCATGCGGTTTATAACGTATGGATAACCGGTCTGGTCCAGAGAGGCTATGCGGGCCGTGTCGATCGGAGGCGCGTTCGAATCGACCTTCCGGT
The DNA here is from genome assembly GCF_042754105.1 of Embleya sp. NPDC059237. Lineage (NCBI taxonomy): Bacteria > Bacillati > Actinomycetota > Actinomycetes > Kitasatosporales > Streptomycetaceae > Embleya > Embleya sp. NPDC059237. The sequence continues at coordinate 136,834 of NZ_JBHZAE010000014.1, forward strand.
GAAGTGATCATGAACGTCTGGCAGGTTGGGTGGAGCCTGCGGTTCGGGCGTGTCCCGACCGTGGGGCGGATGTTCCGGCGGCGGTCGGGGAGAGTTTCTGCCGGTTTCTACCGATCGCGCGTGACGGACCAGGCCGGCAGGTGTGCGAAGAACGCCACGGCCTCCGGCCGCCATCGTTCACCCCACGTGCCGGTCAGCGCCGCCGCCTCTCGCGCGTGGTGCTCGGCGTCGGCTCGCAGGCTGCTGTCGATGCCGTGGGCGCGGGCGATCCGGCGGATCCGGTCGAGGGCGTCGTCGTCACAGGCCGGATCTCCCAGAACGGCGTCCACCACCTTGCGTTCGGCGTCGTCGGCCGCCGCCAGGAGGGCGCGGACGACGTAGCTGCGTCGCCCGGTGCGGATATCCGATCCGAGGGGTTTGCCGAGGGTTGCCGAGTCGCCGAACAGGTCGAGCCAGTCGTCGTGGATCTGGTTGGCGATGCCCACCGCGGTGGCGTAGGCGCGCAGTTCGCCCTCGTACGGAGCGATGTCGGCGCCGGCGGCGAGCAGGCCGAGGCGCAGCGGGGCGAGCACCGAGTAGCGGGTCGACTTGTATTCGGTGACGGTGTGCAGGAACCCGATGTCGGCGTCCGGGTGGAAGTCGCGTTCCAGGTCCAGGATTTGCCCGTTGATCATGGCGGCCCCCGCATCGGCGGGAACGGCGGCCATGGTCGCGATGCGGGCGGGTGGCAGGTCGCCGGTGAGCAGGACGCGCAGGGACAGGAACGCGGCCAGGTCGCCGGCGAGGACGGCCAGGGCGAGGGCGACGTCGGGTCGGTCGGGGAACCGGCTGCGGTAGGCGTAGTAGGTGGATGGGCCGCCTCGGCGTACGGCCGCGTCGTCGATGATGTCGTCGTGGATCAGGCCGTGGGTGTGCAGCAGTTCGATGCTCACGGCGGCATCGTCGAGTCCGGGCACCGGCTCGTGCGTGACCAGGGCGGCGGCCTCGTGCAGCAGGGCGACCCGAAGGCGTTTGCCGCCGCGCAGTGACAACTCGCGTACCAGGTCGAGGGCCTGGCGGGGAAACGCGCCCTGCGGCGGCAGGTCCAGGGCGCCGCGCGCCGGATCGGTCAGGGCGTCGAAATAGGCCGCGAAGCGGACTTCGAACCGCTGCTGGTGGGCGGCTGCGCGATGTAGGGCGGCTGTCAGGGCGTCGTTCACCGAACCAGGGTTGCATGCCGCCACGCGGACCCCGTCGCTGCCGGGTCGGTCCCGCCGACCACGCGGCGCGGACTCGGGGTTCGCGCGCATCGGCCTCGACGGACGCATTCGCGGCCGCGCGTCGGGTGGCGCGTGACCCGTTGACAGGTGCCTTATCGGGCTCTAGCGTGCTCCATCACCAGTTAGGAAACTTTCCTAACTATCCAGGTCCAGCGCCAACTTCCCCCGCGTGAAAGACCGTTGCCGGAAATCGCGCACCGCGAAGACGCCCGCAGCGGCCCGCTCGGGGAGCACCACGAGCCGCCGAGCCGCCCCCGCGCTCGGTCCCTCTTCGCTGGAGGACACCGTGAGACGCAGCAAACCCCGGCCGTCCAGGGCATTCGGCGCCCTGGTGGCCGCGGCCACCACCGCCTCGCTCTGCGTGGCGCTGCCCGCCGCCCACTCCGCTCCCCTTCCTCGCGCCGCCGCCACGTACGAGGCGGAGGCCGCCCAGGTCGTCAAGGGCAAGGTGGAGTCCAACCACGCCGGTTACACCGGCACCGGCTTCGTGAACTTCGACGCGGTCTCCGACGCGTACGTCGAGTTCACCGTCCAGGCGCAGCAACCGGGTGCCACGAAGCTCGACTTCCGCTACGCCAACGGCACGTCCGTGGACCGGCCGCTGGACGTCACGGTCAACGGAACCCAGGCCGCCAACGATCTCTCCTTCCCCGGCACCGGCGCCTGGACGACCTGGAAGACGGCCTCCGTCACGACGGCACTGGTCGCCGGTACCAACAGGATCCGCGCCACCACCTCGGGCGTGGACGGCCCCAACCTCGACAGCCTGATCGTCACCCCGCAGGGCCCGGCCGACACCGAGAAGCCGACGGCCCCGAAGAACCTGCGCAAGGACAAGGAGCCGACCACCACCTCCGTCTCGCTCGCCTGGGACGCGGCCACCGACAATGTGAAGGTCACCGGGTACGACGTCTACCAGCACGGCCAACTCATGAAGCAGGTCGACGGCTCCACGTTGGCCACCACGGTGACCGGCCTGACACCGGAGACCAGCTACGACTGGACCGTCTTCGCGCGCGACGCCGTCCCGAACGTCTCCGACGCCAGCAACGCGGTCACCATCGCCACGCTGCCCGCGCCGCCCGACGGCGAGGCGCCGAGTGTGCCGCAGGGGCTGCGCGCCACCGGCAAGACCGCGACGAGCGTCGACCTGGCCTGGACCCCGTCCACGGACAATGTGCAGGTCACGGGATATGACATCTACCGTGACGGCGCCGCCGCCGGCACCTCGGAGACCGCGTCCACGACCGTCGCCGGCCTGAAGGCGGCCACGGCGTACCGGTTCAAGGTGCGGGCCTTCGACGCCAAGGGCAACCGGTCGGCGTTCGGCCCGGAAATCAGCGTCACCACCGCCGGTTCCCAGCCGGGTGGCGTTCCCGATCCGGGCACCGTGAAGACCCTGGCCAGTGGTGTGGATGTGGCCTGGGGCGTGGCGTTCCTGCCGGACGGCTCCGGGATCTACACCGAGCGCAACACCTTCGACGTCTATCGACTGACCAAATCCGGCCAGAAGACGAAGCTCGGCAAGGTACCCAACTCGCAGACCACCGGCGGCGAGGGCGGCCTCATGGGGCTGGAGGTCTCCCCGAACTTCGCCACCGACCACTACCTGTACTTCCTGCACACCTCGACCGACGGCAACCGCATCGCCCGGATGAAGCTGGAGAACAACACGCTCAGCGGCTACAAGGTGCTGCTCGACGGCATGGCCAAGAGCCGCTTCCACAACGGCGGACGGCTTCGCTTCGGCCCCGACGGCAAGCTGTACGCCGGCATGGGCGACGCCCAGAACGACTCCAGGGCGCAGGACAAGAACTCCCTCAACGGCAAGATCCTGCGCATCAATCCGGACGGCTCGATCCCGTCGGACAACCCGTTCGGCAACGCCGTCTGGTCCATCGGGCACCGCAACCCGCAGGGCCTGGACTTCGACTCCCAGGGCCGGCTCTGGCAGGCGGAGTTCGGCGACAGCATCATGGACGAGGTCAACCTGATCCAGAAGGGCGGCAACTACGGTTGGCCCAACTGCCAGGGCACCGAGGGTAGTTGCGCCGGATACATCGCGCCGAAGAAGACCTGGCCGGTGTCGTCCGCCTCGCCGAGCGGCCTGACCATCATCAACGACTACGTGTTCGTGGCCACGACCCGGGGTGAGCGCGTCTACCGGTTGCGTATCGACTCCGACTCCAACCTGGTCGAGCAGAAGGCGTACTTCGAGGGCACGTACGACCGGCTGCGCACCGTGGAGGTCGACCCCGACGGGGACATCTGGCTCACCACGTCCACGGACAAGGACGGCACGGCGGGCAACGACCGGATCCTGCTGATCGACATCGTCTACTCGAACGGCGTAGCCCAGGATCCCGGCAAGCCCGAGCCGACGGGCACAACCTCCGCAGCCTGGGACGCTTCGCCGACCCGGGACACCACACCACCCCCGACCAACCCCTGACCCTCCGCCCCGCCCCAACCGGACCGAGCCCACCGCGGCCCGGCCCGGTTGCGGGCACGCGCACGGGGAAGCCGGGTCGCGCTGGTCAGACGGCGGCGAGGGCGGTCGGGAGCGTGTCCGCGCGCAGGCGGATCCCGGGTGTGTCGGCCCCGGTGACTCGGACGCCGGCCTCGACGGTTTCCCAGTCGATGGCGTATCCGGCGTAGTGGGACAGCGGTTCCAGGAACGTGCGCGGGTTACGCCCCCAGATCCATCCAACGATCGGGGCGGGCGGCCCCCAGTCGTCGGGTCCGGCGGCTTGCGGCGATGTGTGGTTGTTGCCGAGGTGGGGGTTGTGACTGCGGGGAGTTACCTCCGGGTGTGTTGGTGGGGGTGCTCGGGTTCGGGTCGGTGCGTGTCTCAAGATCAATGTCACCTTGTCGATCCTATCGATTGTGAAATCTGACGCATCGTCATATCGTCACGCCGGTCGAGCGGAATGATCGACTCCGGTGGGGGCACCGGGTGTGCTCGAACTCGCGCGCATACGGCACTGGTTGCAAGGAACGACGGATCGTACGGACTTCAGGGGTGAGACACGTGGGCCAGGAACCGCCCGAGCCGGCCGCGCAGGCCGGCAGGATCCGAGCTGCCGGGGTCGAGCGCCGGTTCGGTCGCGGCGCGAGTCGCGTGCACGCGCTCGGGCCCCTCGAATTGGAGGTCGCGGCCGGCGAGTTCTGCTGCATCGTCGGCCCGTCCGGGTGCGGCAAATCCACCTTCCTGCGGATCGTGGCCGGCCTGGTCAAGCCGACCGCCGGCCGGGTCGAGGTGACGGCCGCGACCGCGAACCCCGCCGCGATGGTTTTCCAGAACTACGGCATCAGCCCGTGGAAGACGGTGCTGGCGAACGTCCGGTTCGGCCTGGACCTGCGTCGGGTGCCCCGCAAGGAGGCGAATGCCCGAGCCCGCGACTGGTTGGGCCGACTCGGACTCGCGGACTTCGCCGACCGTTACCCCGCGGCCTTGTCCGGCGGGATGCAGCAGCGCGTGTCGATCGCGCGGGCCCTCGCGGTCGAGCCGGAAATCCTGCTCATGGACGAGCCGTTCGCGGCCTTGGACGCGCAACTGCGGACGATCCTGCAGGACGAACTCCTCGAGATTTGCCAGGCCGACAAGCGCACCGTCCTGTTCGTCACGCACAGCCTGGAGGAGGCGCTGGTCCTCGGCGACCGCGTCCTGGTGATGTCCGCGCGCCCGGGTCGACTGATCGCCGAGCGGGTACCGCCGTTCGTCCGCCCCCGCACCGGAGAGGTGCGCAGGTCACCGGAGTTCGCCGCGATGCAGGCCGAACTGTGGGAACTGCTGCGCGGAGAGGTCGAGCAGGGGAGGGGTGTGGGCCGGGAGACGGGCCCGGATCACGAAACGGGCCCGGAGACGGACCCGGATCCGGTTCGGGACCCGACCCAGGGCCGCGCGCGCAACCAGGATCAGGAATCGGGCAAGAAGGAGGTCGCACCGTGACGGTCACCGTGAAGGACGCCGCGCCGATCCGGGTGCTGGTCCGCGAGCCGGGCCCCGCGGAGCGTGATCCCGGCCGGGCGCGGACGCGACGCCGACTCCTGGAGATCGGCCTGGCCGTCGCCGTTCCCGTGCTGCTCCTGCTGTGGTGGCAACTCGCCGCGAAGCAGGGGTGGATCGACGACCGGCTCTACCCCGCGCCCTCGACCATCGTTGCGGACGGCTGGTCCGACGCCACCGACGGCAAACTGTGGCCGGACGTGTGGGCCACACTCGCCCGGGTCCTGCCCGGCTACGCGATCGGCGCCCTCGGCGGATTCGTCGTCGGCCTCCTGATGGGTACCAACGCGCTGATTCGGGCCGCGCTCGAACCCACCCTGGACGCCCTGTACGTGGTGCCGAAGCTCGCGCTCCTCCCCATCTTCATGACCATGTTCGGCCTCGGCGAGGCGCCGCACATCGCGCTCGTCGCGGTGACGGTGTTCTTCTTCGTCTGGATCGCCACGATGGCCGCCGTCATCGCCGTGCCCGACGGCTACCGCGAGGCCGGAGCGGTCTTCGGCGCCGGCCCCTGGCAGATGTTCCGACACGTGTTGCTGCCCGCGTCGCTGCCGCAGGTGATGGTGGGCCTGCGGATCTCGGCGGGCGTCGCGGTCCTGGTCATCATCGCCTCCGAAGGAATCGCCTCGCCCGACAACAGGGGCCTGGGCTACGTGATCTTCAATTCACGGCAACTCTTCGACAACCGCGCGATGTTCGTCGGAATCATCGTGGTCGCCATCGTCGGCGTGCTGTTCTCCGAGCTGATCCGCCGCGTGGGCCGACTGTGCACCCCGTGGGCACCGCGCGACCGCGGTCCCGGGCAGTCCTGACCCGACGTCACCACCTCCGCCGGGCCGGCTCGCGCCCGGCCGGCCCGAATACCACGGGCGCACCGACCCCGAAAGGCACATCATGGCGAGACGTGGATTCCTCACCACCACCGCACTGTTGGCGTGCACCGCGCTGCTCGCCGCGTGCGGCGGCGGCTCTTCCGACTCCGGTTCGAACCGGTCCAAGTCCCCGCAGCCCAAGCGTGCGATCGAAGCGGTCGCGGGTTGCGAGAAGGCATGGACCGACCCGGCCGACCTGGCCCCGACCCGCAAGCCCGCGCGCTGCGCCGCGGGTTCGCCCGCCGCCAAACCGCTCGCGCAGAAGGCAAAACTCACCGTGACCGCGGGATCGTTGTCGGCCGAATACCTCGGGCCGCTGCGCACCGCGATCGCCAAGGGCGAGTTCGCCAAGGAGGGCCTGGACGTCGAGCTCAAGCAGATGCCGGCCACCGACGCGATCACGCTGCTCGCCAAGGGCCAGGTGGACGTGCTGTATTCGGCGCCCGAGGCCGGCATGGTCAACGCGGTCAAGCAGGGCTTCGACATCAAGTGGGTCGCGGGCAACTACTCGGCGGCACCCGAATCCAAAACCGGAGTCTGGGCCAGGGTCAAGAACGGCCGGACCGGAGACGCGGTCGACCTCAAGAACGCGCGCTTCGGGACGCTGGTGGGCAAGACGTCGGTGATCATGTACCCGATCCAGAGTGTGCTCGCCCGGCACAAGACGAAGCCCACCGAGGTCTCGTTCCAGCAACTGGACGGTGCGGGTGTGCCCGAGGCGTTCAAGAACGGCGGCATCGACGCCGCGTGGCTGCTCGACCCGGTCTGGAAGGACTTCGAGGGCAAGCCGGAGTACACCTTCCTGGGTGGTCAGCCGGTCGGCGAGCCGCTCGGCGGAATGCTCTACGGGCAAAACCTCCTGGAGAAGAACCGGGACGCCGGCGTCGCGTTCCTGCGCGCGCTCATCCGCACCGTGAACACCTACTTCGCCGGCGACTACAAGCAGGACCCGGCTTTCGTCGAGGAGTTGGCGACGACGCTCGGCAGCAAACCCGAACTGCTGAAGGCCGTGCCCGCGCAGGTGGTCGACTGGGAGATCCGCGGCGGCACGACCGACCGGGTCCAGAGCATGTACATCGAGGGCAAGGTCATCGAGGCCCCGGCGCTGCCGGAGGACAAACTCGTCGACCGCTCCTTCTACGCCGAGGCCGTGGGCCACACGACACCCTGACCGCGCCGGCGACCGCACGGGTCGCCCATGAGCCATCGGTCGAACGCGGCGCCGCCGACGTCGACGACGTCGGCTTCGGTGGCGTCGGCTTTGACCGGTCAGGCCGGCACGCGGCGGAAGCGGGCCAGGGCCGACGCGCCGAGTACCACGGCGATCACTCCGACGATCAGGGCGACGATGCCGCCGCCCAGGCCGTTGCCGGTCCCGAGGCCGCCTTCGGCGGTGACGACGACCAGCAGCCCGAGGGCCGCGCCGACCGTACCCGCGGCCAGAGCGACGAAGGCGCCGTTGCATCCGGTGCCCGGTCCGGAGCGGGTGCGGGCGCGGCCGGTGGCGCGGGCCAGGGCCAGGGCGCCGACGATCGCGCCGGCCGGCCCGAGCAGGGCCGCCACGGAGGCGCCGATCCGCCTGGACGCGCTGCGTGCCGGCGCCGCCGGGTTCCTCGTCAAGGACATCGTGTCGGAGGACTTCCTGCACGCCGTACGCGTCGCCGCGCGTGGCGACGCGCTGCTCGCCCCGTCCATCACGCGCAGGCTGATCGACCGGTACATCACCCAGCCACTGCCCGGAGCCGCCACCGGCCCGGACGAACTGACCAACCGCGAACGTGAATCCGTCGCCCTGGTCGCCCAGGGACTGTCCAACGACGAGATCGCCGCGCGCATGGTGATCAGCCCGACGACCGCGAAAACCCACATCAACCGAGCCATGACCAAACTCCACGCCCGCGACCGCGCCCAACTGGTGGTCATAGCCTACGAATCCGGCCTGGCCACCCCAAGAGGCAGCACCTGACCCCAACCCACCCACCCCAACACCAACGCGACACCTGCGACACCGCGCCAAGGCATGCCCGCGGCGGCGAGCGCGCAGAGCGTGAATCGCACCGCACCGTCGTGCGCAGGCCGCGGCGGGCCGGGTGTTCATCGGCGTCCCAGCCGATCCAGACCGTTTGCAACCATATAGAAAATGGTTCACAGCGATGATTGCCCGACCATGATCCCGCTCGTCGGGTGTTTGCGGGACCTGCTCGTCAATGGCCGGTGAATCGTGGTTGGGTCTTGTTGAGGAAGGCGTCCACCGCTTCCCGATGGTCTGTGGACTTGCCGGCGCGGAGTTGGAGGGCGCTCTCCTTACCCAGCGCCCTTGCGAGCGGTAGCGTGGCCGCGCACACCAGGGCCTCCTTGATCGCGGCGAACGCCACCGTCGGCCCCGCCGCCAGGCGTCGGGCGAGGTCGTTCGCCGTCGCCGCGACGGCCTCGACGGGCACCACGCTGTTGGCGAGTCCCAGCTCCAACGCGCGCGACGCCGAGATCGTCTCGGACAGCATCAACAACTCGGTCGCCCGAGCGTGTCCCACCAGCCTCGGCAGGGTCCACGATGCTCCCGAGTCGGCACCGAGCCCGATGCCCGCGAACGCCGGGTTCACCGTCGCGGTCTCGGCGAAGACCCGGAAGTCGCACGCGAACGCGAGTGCCGCCCCGGCGCCCGCCGCCACACCGTTGACGGCCGCGATCACCGGCTTGCGCATCGTGGTCAGGGCCATCACCAGCGGGTTGTAGTGCTCGGCGACGGTGCCGAGGGCCGCCTGGGGGCTGCGGGCCAGTTGCTCCCGGTGTTGCCGCAGGTCCTGGCCCACGCAGAAGGCGCGCCCGGCGCCGGTGAGCACCACCGCCCGCACCTCCGCATCGCCGGCGGCCCGGGCCAGTGCCTGGCGCAAGGCCACCTTCGTCGCGTGGTCCAAGGCGTTGAGGGCGGCTGGTCGATCGATGGTCACCGTGGCTACGGCGTCGACGCACTCGTATCGGACGAACTCGCTCATGGTCGTACTCCTGGGTCGCGATGGCGCGTGGCGAGCCGACTCGGTCGTGTCGAAAAGGGCGCGGCGCCGCCCGCCGCGCGGTGGACGGTCAGGTCGCCTGGATCCGCAACCCGCCCTCGTCCTGGGCGTCTTCGCGCAACCGGGTGCGGATGGTCATCCGGGTCCGGTCCGCGCGGAACAGGTCGTGGGACAACTCGAAGACCCGTCCCTGGTGATCCGCCGCCACCCGGACGACGGAGATCAGTGGCGCGCCGGGCTCGACCTCCAGCACCCGGGCTTCGTCCGCGGTGGCGGCGACGACCTCGATTTCCTCGGTGACTTCGGCCGGTGTGGTGCCGTAGTGCTCGGCGATCAGCTCGTACACGGATCCGCCGAGGGGGCATTCCAGGAGGCCGGGGAAGTGTTCGGCGACGAGTTGCGCGTGTTCGAGGCTGATCGGCCGGCCGTCGGCGAGTCGCAGCCGCACCAGGTCGAACACGAGGTCGCCGGACGACAGGCGCAGCCGTCGGGCGGTGTCCTTGTCCGCGGAGCGCAGCGCGGTGGACAGCACGTTGGTGCCGGCTTCGAACCCCTGCCGGCGCAGGTAGGCCGGTACGCCGACGGCCGCGGAAAGGTCGCGCTCGGCCTTGCCGTGACTGACGAAGGTGCCGCCGCCGCGTCCGGGCACACGGCGTACGACGCCGCTTTGTTGGAGGGCATCGAGCGCCTGCCGCAGGGTGGATCGGCTGACGTCGTACTGCTGGGCGAGGTCGCGTTCGCCACCGAGCTTGTCGCCGGGCCGGAGCAGACCGCTGCGGATCTGGTCGAGGATGCGGCGGCGGACGTCCTCGGCGGTGCCGGACGTCGGGACTGGGGCTTCGTCATGTTCCATGGACACAAGTATGGTTTACACCATTTCCGGATTCGGTTGCCTCCGGTACTCCAAACGGCCGTACGGTCGTCGGCGGAACCGGAGGCGGAGCCGAGGCGCGACGTCAGGTCGCCCGCTCCGTGGATTCCTCCAACACCACGCGGCCGATCAGCGCGAACCGATGCGGCGCCCGGACCTTCGTGTAGAGCGCGAGCACGACACCGAACACGGCGACGCCGAGCACCAGGTAGGGGATCATCCGAAAGATCGTGCTCCGCGACGCGGCGCCGCCCGCCGTGTCGAGGTTTTGGAAGAGCAGGACCACCACGTGGACCATTGCGATGCCGCCCACCAGCGGCGCGGCGAACGTGCGGAGCGGGTGGGCGGTTTCGGGGTGCTTGCGCCGCACGTGGAAGTAGCCGATGACGGCCGCGGAGCTGAGGATCTGGACGATGAGGATGGCCATCGTGCCCAGGACGGACAGGACGACGAACAGGTCGAGGTAGGGGTCCTTGCCGGCCAGCGCGAAGCCCAGGACCAGTGTCGTGGCGATCGCGCACTGGACGTGGCCGGCGACGTGGGGCGAGCCGTGTTTCGGGTGTGTGGCGCCGAGGGTGCGTCGGGTGCCGGGTACGACGTCTTCCCGGCCGATCGCGTAGAGGTACCTGGACGCGCAGTTGTGGAACGCCATGCCGCAGGCGAACGAGCCGGTGACGAGCAGGATTTGGAAAAGGGTGACGGCCCAGTCGCCGAGCAGGAGGCGGGTCGGCCCGAAGAGCAGTTCGGCGGGCGAGTCGCCGCCGGCCACGCGCACCGATCGGTCCAGTCCGTTGGCGGCCACGACCATCCAGGACACGAAGACGTAGAAGACGCCGACGCCGACGACCACCAGCATGGTGGCGATGGGGACGATGCGCTTGGGGTCACGGGACTCCTCGCCGTACATCGCGGTCGACTCGAAGCCGACCCACGACCAGAAGGCCATGAACAGGCCGAGGCCGACGCTTGCGCCGGCGACTCCCGAGGCGGCGTGGAAGGCGTTCAGGGGGTTGACCACCTGCGGTACGAAGCCGTCCGGGCCGCCTCCGTGCACGAGTATCGCCATGGCGAGCGCGGTGAGGATGAGCACCTCGGAGACCAGGGCGAGGCCGAGGACCTTGCTGGTCAGGTTGATGTCGAAGTGCGACAGCACGGCGTTGAGCGCGAGCATGAGCAACGCGTAGCAGAGCCAGGGCAGCGAAATGCCGAAGAGGTCGGCCGTGGTCAGTTTCGCGAAGTAGGCGAACAGGCCGGTCAGCGACGCCTCGAAGACGATGTAGGCGACCGTGGCGAGCAGTCCGGCGCACATGCCCGCGACCTGGCCCAGCCCATGTGAGACGAAGCCGTAGAACGCGCCCGCCGCGGTGATGTGCCGCGCCATGGCCATGTAGCCCACGGCGAAGACGGTGAGCACGATGGTGGCCACGAGGTAGCCGGCGGGAGCGCCGGTGCCGTTGCCGAAGCCCACGGCCACCGGCACGTTGCCGACCATCGCGCTGATGGGTGCCGCGGTGGCCACGGCCATGAACACCACGGCCGTGAGGCCGACCGCGTTGGGCCGCAGCCGCTGCACGTGCTCTCGCGGGTCGGGCTCGGGCGGGTGGGGCGTCGTTCTCGAACCAATATCGGTCATGGCATCGACCTTTCAGTGGCTACGGTCGGCATTGTGATCGTCTACGACGGAGATCCCCTGATAAATGTGGCTTTTGCGAAGATTCATCGGCGGGATACCGGCGATGCTGCCACTGCTGTACGAGGCCAGGCAAGACCTTCGCGGCATACGGTTGAGTTGTTGCGAGCGTTGACAACCGAAAAGCTAATCGGTACACATACGGTATGAACCAAAACAGCGGCCCGGACGTGGTCCGCCCATCGAGGAAGGAGTGATGATGCGCGACTACGGCTTCGTCTCCTACGCATCCAGAGACGACTTCTTCGATCGCTCCCGTGCCGCGTGGAACCCCGGCAAGACGCAGTTCTGGCTGGACCAGGGCGTCGACCTCGTCATCGATCGCCGGGAGGGGTATCACCTCTGGGACGCCGACGGTCGAAAGTTGATCGACGTCCACCTCAACGGCGGCACCTACAGCCTCGGCCACCGACACCCCGAACTGGTCGCGGCCATGAACGAGGCGATGACCCACTACGACGTGGGCAATCACCACTTCCCGTCGGTCGCCCGCACCGCACTGGCGGAACGCCTGCTCGCCACCTGCGACGGCACCATGGGCAAGGTGATCTTCGCCGCCGGCGGCGGCGAGGCGATCGACATCGCGCTCAAGACCGCCCGGCACGCCACCAAACGCCGCAAGATCGTGTCCATTCGGAACGCGTTCCACGGCCACACCGGACTCGCCGTCAACGCCGGCAACCCGCGGTTCTCACGGTTGTTCCTGGTCGACGAGCCGTCCCAGTTCCCCCAGGTCGACTTCAACGACCTGGCCGCGATGGAGTCGGCACTGCGCGGCGGCGACGTCGCCGCGGTGCTTGTGGAGACGATCCCGGCGACCTACGGCTTCGTGATGCCCGAACCCGGATACCTCGCCGGGGTCAAGGACCTGTGCGAACGGTACGGGACCGTCTACATCGCCGACGAGGTACAGACCGGCCTCATGCGCACGGGCGAGATGTGGGGCATATACAAGGCCGGCGTCTCGCCGGACATCCTGGTCACGAGCAAGGGCACCGCCGGCGGCCTCTACCCCCTGGGCGCGGTCATCGTCGCCGACAAGGTTGCCGGCTGGCTGGACGAGGACGGCTTCGGCCACATCTCGACCTTCGGCGGAGCCGAACTCGGCTGCATCGTCGCGATGAAGGTCCTGGAGATCACCGCCCGACCGCAGACCGGAGCAACCGTCGCCTCGATCGCCGCCCGCCTCGCCCGCGGACTGGCCGACATCCGGTCCGATCACCCGGACTATTTCGTCGGCATCCGACAGAACGGCCTGGTGATCGGCCTGGAATTCGACCACCCCACGGGCGCCCAACTCGTCATGCGAGCACTGTACGAGAACGGCGTCTGGGCCATCTTCTCCACACTCGACACCCGTGTCCTCCAGTTCAAGCCGGGATTGCTGATGTCACCCGAACTCGTCGACGACCTGCTCGAACGCCTCCACGCGGCGGTCGGCCAGGCCCGCGCCGCCGCCCGAGCGACGTCCGGACGCGCCGCGTGAGCGCCCGGCGGGACCGGACCCGCACCACCGAGGCCCGCACCACCGATTGGGGCCCCGATCCGGCGGCACACGCGCGAACCCTGCTGGAACGCGCGCGCTGGGCAGCCGACGAATTCGCCGCGCTCGACCGCGCCCGGGTCGACCGCATCGTACGAGCCGCCGCACAGGCCGGGCACGACAACGCCGCCCGCTACGCGGAATGGGCGGTGCGGGAAACCGGGATGGGCGTGGTCGCCGACAAGACCACCAAGAACGAGGCGTGCTCGCTGGGTCTCCTGGCCCGCTACGGAGCCGAGGACCATGTCGGCGCCCGCTTCGACGCGGACGCCAAGATCCTGGAAATTCCCCGTCCCGCAGGGGTCGTCGTCGCCCTGACACCGTCGACCAACCCGGTCTCGACCGTCTACTTCAAGGTCCTGCTCGCCCTGATGACCCGGAATGCCATCGTCATCAGCCCGCACCCCGCGGCCAAGGCCGCCAGTGCGGACGCCGCCCGCACACTCAACGCGGCGGCCGTGGCGGCCGGAGCACCCGCCGACGTCGTCCAGGTCGTCGACGAACCGACCATCCCCCTGGTGGATGCCCTCATCACCGACCCCGGCTGCAGTGTCGTACTGGCGACCGGTGGAACCCCCATGGTGCGCGCCGCCTACAGCTCCGGGAACCCGGCCCTGGGCGTCGGACCCGGCAATGTGCCCGTGCTCGTCGACGCCACGGCCGACCTCGTTGCGACCGCCGAACGCATCGTGGCCAGCAAGGTGTTCGACAACTCCGTCCTGTGCACCAATGAATCGGTGCTGCTGGCCGAAGACTCCATAGCCACGGACCTGTTGCGCGCTCTGGAGAACGCCGGCGCACACGTGTGCGACCCCGTCGAGCGCGACCGCCTGCGGGACTGGCTCTACCCCGAGGGCCGCCTGCGCGCCGCCGCCATCGGCCGGGACGCCGCCTGGATCGCCGAGCAGGCCGGACTCCGCATCCGTCCGGGCAAGCGGGTACTCGTCGCGCCGTTCGAGCGCCCCTTCGAGGAACCGCTCACCCAGGAGAAGCTCTGCCCCGTCCTGGGGTTCCACCCGGTGGCCGACGCGGCCGGCGGCATCCGACTGGCCCGGCTGCTGCTGCGCCGGGGCGGACGCGGACACTCCGCCGCCATCCACAGCCGCGACCGCGCCACCGTCATGGCCTTCGGAGCGGCTGTGGAAGTTGTCCGGGTCAGCGTCAACGTCGGTGCCAGCCTGGGCAGTTCGGGATTCGAGACCAACCTGGCGCCCACGATGACCATCGGTACGGGGTTCACCGGCCGCAGCTCGCTCGGCGAGAACCTGGAACCGCGCCACCTCGTGCAATACACGCGCATGGCGTACAACCGGGATGCCGGCGTCGCGTTCGACGACTTCGCGGGCATGCAGCCGTGGACCGCCCGGCCGACGCCGCCGGCGGCTCGTCCGGCTCCCCACGACACGGCCCGGCCGGTCGGCGCATCCCACGCTTCCAACGGTCAGGCGGCCGGTCGGGAACTCGGCCTGCTGCGCGAGGAGATCCGCCGGCTCGTCCGCGCCGAACTGCACAGCGCGCTGGGAGCCCACCATGGCTGAACTGCGCTCGTTCATCTTCATCGACCAACTCCAGCCACAGACCATGTGCTACCTGGGCACCTTCGTGCGAGGCAGCCTGCCCCGCACCAACATGTCGGCGCAGATCATCGAAGTCGCGCCGGGTCTGGACATCGAGCCGCTCACCGACGTGGCGCTGAAATACGCCGATGTGCAGGCCGGCATCCTGGTCGTCGAGCGGCAGTTCGGCTACCTCGAAATCCACTCGCGGTCCACCGACGCCGTGCGCTCGGCCGCCGACGCCATCCTGGACGCACTGGGCGCGGATCCCGCCGCGGTGCCCGCCCCGACCATCCTGGCCGACAAGACGATCACGAGTGTCGATCCCAGACATGCGTTCCTCATCAACCGGAACAAGTCCGGCTCGATGGTCCTGCCGGGCGAGTCACTGTTCACCCTGGAGGTCACCCCGGCGTCCTACGCGATCCTCGCCACGAACCAGGCCGAGAAGGCCGCCGACATCAAAGTCGTCGACTACCGCATGATGGGCGCCACCGGGCGCGTCTACCTCAGCGGTTCCGAATCCGACGTCCGCATGGCCGCGGAGGCCGCGCGCGAAGCCGTGCGAGCCAGGCCGTGAACGGCACGCCGTCGGCCGTCGGCGCGTCGGCCGTCGGGACCTCGTGGGACCAACTGCGCGGCCTCGTCGCCGAGGCGGTCCGGGAAGCGGTCGCCGAATTGACCTCCGCCGGGGCGGGCCGGGGGAGCTCGCCGCCCTCTGCCGGCGTCGCACCGACCGCCGCCGAGCCGACCACCGTCGCACCTACCGTCGCCGCACCGGACAACCGCCCTGTGCTGCTCCGGGACGACGCGGACCTCGCGCGTTTCGTACGGCTGCTGCTCGACCTCACCGCAACACCCGAGGGGCGGGCAGCCCTCGACGACCGCAGGATCCGGTTCCGGCTCGACCACGCTCACCCCGCCCACGCCCGCGGTGCCGAGCCCGCTCCGGCACAGGGCGTACATCGGATCGAGCGCGGCGCCGTCGGCGAGGCCGCGGTCACCGCGGCCGCCGCCGCCGGACACCACATCGTCGCCGGCCCCCGCGCCGTCATCACCCCCCTGGGGCGGGACACGGCCCGCCGACTCGGCATCCGCATCGACCGGGAGGAGACCTGATGCGCATCGGCACCGTCACCGGATCCGTCTGGTCGACCCGACGCGTCACCGGCGTTCCGTCCGGCGCGTTCCTGACCGTGGCATTCGAGGCGTCACCGGAGGTGATCATCGCGTTCGACGTCCTGGGAACCGGCGTCGGCGAACGTGTACTCGTGGCCCAGGGCATGAGCGCCGCCCGCCGATTCCCCGACAACGCACCGATCGACGCCTTGATCATCGGCTCCGTCGACGAGACCTCCACCACCCACCGCACCTCCTGAACACGAAAGTTGGGACCTCATGTCCGACGCCATCGGAATGATCGAAACCCGCGGCTACGTCGCGGCGTTCGCCGCCGCCGACGCCATGGTCAAAGCCGCGAACGTGACCATCATCAGTCGCGAGGAGGTCGGCGACGGCCTGGTCGCGATCGTCATCAACGGCGACGTCGGAGCGGTCAAGGCCGCCGCCGACGCCGGCGCGGACACCGCCGCCCAGGTCGGCGAACTCGTCTCCGTCCACGTCATCCCCCGCCCCCACCCCGAAGTGAACCGGCACTTCAACGGCGGCGGAAACACCACGGGCTGAGCGCGATGACAACGACCTCCGACGAGCCGACCGGGGGCGCCACACGGCGGCGCCCCCGCACCGCGCAGGACCGCACCGCTGCGCCGGCTGTCGCGCCGCAGCCCGCCGCACCGCAGGCCGCCCCGTCGCAGCCCGCCGCACCGCAGGCCGCCCCGTCGCAGCCCGCCGCGCCGGCGACCGAACTCCGCGTATACCTGACCCTGCGCAGCCTGCAGCGGCAGTTCGCCGCATACTTGGGGACCCCCACGCGAGCCCGCGGCTATCCACCCCTGGAAGGCGACCACGCCCTGATCATCGAAGTGGCCCCCGGACTGGCCATCGAGCGTGTCATCGACCTGGCGCTCAAGGCCGTACCCACCGCGGAACCCGGGCTGCTCTTCGTGGAACGCCAGTTCGGCATCCTCGAACTCCACACCAAGAAGACCGACGACCTGGAGCGCGCCGGCGCCGCCATCCAGGCCGGGATCCGCCGCAGCCCGACCGACCAGCTCAAGCCCCGCCTGCTGTACACCGACGTGATCGAGGACGTCACCGACCAGCACGCGGTCATCCTGAACCGCACCCGCCAGGCATCCATGATCCTGCCGGGGCAGACGCTGCTGGTGATGGAGATGACCCCCGCGCTGTACGCGGCCCTCGCCGCGAACGAGGCGGAGCGCGCGGCGCCGAAGAACACCCTGGTCGACGTGCAAATGATCGGCGCCGCCGGCCGCGTCTACATCAGCGGCACCCTGGAAGACGTCACCACCGCACGCCACGCGATCGACGCGGCACTGGCGGCCGTCGAGGGACGTGACCACTGAACCGACGAGTCCGGTCCAGCCGGCTCCACCGCCCCCGACGCCACCGCCCCTTCGGCTGTCCGCGCCCTCAGGAGAAGGCATGTCCCCCGAAAGACCCGAGTCCGACCGCGACGACACACCACCCGGTGCCGTCGCCGATGAACCGTACGACTCCCTGGCACGCCGCATCCTGCCCGCGTACGGCATCGACCGCGACACCCCGCTCGAACTGCTGAACCTCTCGGAGAACGCGACCTATCGCATCCACGCCGGGCCGGGCGCGGCCCCGCGCATCCTGCGGGTCCACCGTCCCGGCTACCACACGGCCGCCGAGATCCGGTCCGAACTGGCCTGGGTCGCGGCACTGCGCAACGAGACCGAGATCGCCACCCCGGAGCCGATTCCCGCCTCGGACGGCCGCCTCGTCGTCGGCGTCGATCCGCTCACCGCGGGCGGGCAGCGGCGGCATGCCGTGCTGTTCCACCTCATCCCCGGTGACGCTCCGGACGAGAACGTGCCCGCTCCGCAGTTCGAACGCCTGGGCGAAATCACCGCCCGCCTGCACCGGCACGCCGAAACCTGGACGCCTCCCGCCGGGTTCACCCGGATGCGGTGGGACCTCGCCGCGATGCTCGGCACACACGCGCACTGGGGACGGTGGCAGGACGGGCCCGGCGCCGGCGGCGAGGTCCGCCGGGTGCTCGCGGACACGGAAGCGATCATTCGCCAACGGTTGTCGCGATACGGAACCCGTCCGAGCCGATTCGGCTTGATCCACGCCGACCTCCGGTTGGCCAACCTTCTCGTGCACGGCGACCGGACCGCGGTGATCGATTTCGACGACTGCGGGTCCGGCTGGTTCCTGTACGACCTGGCCGCCGCCCTCACCTTCCTCGAGGAGTCCCCGCAGGTCCCGGACCTCATCGGCAGTTGGCTCACCGGCTACCGCCGGGTCCGCGCGCTCACCACCGAGGACGAGAACGAGATCCAGACCTTCATCATGCTCAGACGCCTGATGGTCGTCGCCTGGCTGGGCTCGCACCCCGACACCGACCTCGCGCGGGCCAAGGGCGCGGCATTCACGGAGGCGAGCGCCGAACTGGCGGACGCATACCTCGGCAAACAGAACCGATGGTGGCGCGGTCGGTCGGCCAACAGCCGCTGACCGCCGCACCGCGGATTCGTCCTGCCCACGGCGCCGGCGCCCGGGCCCGACCCACATCCGACCGACTCCACCCGAAACACCACAGGAGCATTCATGACACCCCCATCCATGGACGGCCGCCGTGTCGTCGTCACCGGCGGCTCGAAGGGCATCGGGAAGGGAATCGCCGCTGTCTTCGCCCGATCCGGAGCCCACGTGGTCATCACCGGCCGCAACGCCGCCGACGTCCACGCGACCGCGACGGAACTCACCGGCACGAGCGGGAAAGTCACCGGCATCGCGGCGGACGTCGGCGACCCCGCGGCGATTACGCGGCTCGCCGACGAGGCGGTCGAGGTACTGGGCGGCGTCGACGTCGTCTGCTGCAACGCGGGCATCTTCCCCAGCGCGCGGCTGACCGACCTCACCGCCGAGCGCATCGACGAAGTCTTCAACGTCAACCTGCGCGGCACCATGCTCACCGTGACGGCCTTCCTGCCGGCCCTGCGGCGCAGTGCGCACGCTCGGGTCGTGGTCACCGCGTCCATCACCGGACCCGTCACCGGCTACCCCGGCTGGAGCCACTACGCGGCCAGCAAGGCCGGACAAATGGGCTTCGTACGGGCCGCGGCCCTGGAACTGGCCCCCCACGGCATCACGATCAACGCCCTGCTGCCCGGCAACGTGCTCACCGAGGGCGTGGCGGACCTCGGTGCCGACTACATCCGCGACATGGCCCGGTCCATTCCGATGGGCAGGCTCGCGACGAGCGAGGAGATCGGCCACGCGGCGCTGTTCCTGGCCTCCGAACACGCGGGGTTCATCACGGGCCAGGGCCTGATCGTCGACGGCGGCCAAGTACTCGCCGAATCACTGGACGCGGTCACCACCGCGGGCGCCTGACGGCTTCGCCGCGCCCGGGCGACGGTTGCGCCCGGTCCGGGGCCGGCGCGTCGTTCCCGCGACCACCGGCCCCGGCGGGAATCCCCGGCCGCCGCGACGACATCGTGCCGGCCACGAAGGCGAGCCTGCCGACGGGCGAGGAGCACCACCGTCGGGGCGGTTCGCGCCGTCGGCCTGTCACCGCGTTGGACAACGACGTGGGTCAGACGAGCTCGCCGGCGCAGTATCGGTGGGGACCGCAGGCATCGCAGCCGTACTCCATACATCCTGTGCAAACGTAGATGTTTCCCATGCGGTATGTGTCCCAGCAGCCCGCGCACACGGCGCGCACGCGCAGCATGGTTTCCCAGCCGTCGTCACCGCCGTTGAAGTCGTGGGAAACGGCGACGAATTCCCCCAACACCGGATCGTGCTCGTCCCGGTGTCGGAGGTACCAGGAGTAGACGGTGAAGAACGCCTTGTCGGTCACCACGTGGTCGCGGCCCCGGCCGTCTCGGACCCACACTTCGACGAGTTGCGCGATGCGCTGTATGAAGGGCAGCCGACCATCGAGAACGACATCGTTGTGGTTCGTCATCGTCATCGCCACAGTATCCGGGCGGACGTGTCTCCCGGACAGCCACGGAGGCGGGTCTCGTCTCCCGGGTTCGTGCTGCGTGGCTCCCGCTGCCCGGTCGGGACTCGATTTCGACTCGCGGGCAAGTATGGCAAAGCAGGGCGACACGGCCTCGGCTACGCCGCGGCCCGACTCAGTCCTGGGCGGTCTCCACGACGTGGATCGTGAACGGTTGCCTGTCGTTCCCGGGCTTGCGGTCGTCCTCGTCGCGGACCGCGACGTAGCCGCCGGTCAGGTCGCCGATGGGGACGGTGTCGGCGATCCGTACCGGGACGACCGCCGTGGCGATTCGGGACTGCGGCAGACCGGCGGGGAAGACGCAGCGCACTCGGTGGCCGTTCTGGAACACGGCGCAGTCCTCCGGGAAGAACGGGCCCTCGGGCGTTACGCCTTGCGGCAGCGTGATCACCACGGTGAACGGTGAGGCCGTCCGGTCCGGCCCGGCGTTGTTGATGAGAGCGTGCACCGTGGTGGTGCTGCCCGGCGCGACGGAGTCCGGATCGATCCGGATGACCTCCAGGTCGGAACCCGACGGGCGAACCGCGGCCGCAACCTGCGCCGAGGCCGGCTCCGTGACCGGGGGAGCGATGGCACAGGCCTGCCCGGCGGCCAGTACCACCAGCGCGGAGCCCACCGTCAGCGACCGCCCGACGAACCCTCGAATCGACCCGTTGCGCGACATCGCCGCTCACCCTGCTCTCTGTGTCCGTCCGTACGCCCCGCATCGTCGAGGGCCTGTCCGGGCCGAGCGTGACCGATCCGCGCGCCGGCGTCCGAGCGACCCGCCCTCGGGTCGCTCGAACGGGCGAAGGCGAACACCGGACGGCGGTACCGCATCCGCGGCGCGACCATGCCCACGACGCCACGGCCGACGGCGGATCCGCCGGTCCGCACGGTCGTGTGCCGAGCCCACGTCCGCGATGTGCTCCCGGCTGCTGCGGCCCTGCTCTCTCGAAGGAACGCCCAAGCCGCAGGCCGTACTTGCCCCGTGGAATCCCGGGCGTCGCGGCCGTGGCGGTCCCGGACGCGTAGGTGCAAATCTCGGAGCCGAGGGCGCCCGTGGTGCATGATTATCCGTATGGAAACGCCTGAGCTCGCGCTCTCTCGCGCCCCTGCCGCGTATGCCTGCATGATCGTCCGCAAGCCCGCCGAGGAGGTGTTCCGCGCCTTCGCCGACCCGGCTGTGACCTCCCGGTTCTGGTACAGCAAGAGCAGCGGGCCGATGGTTGCGGGCGCCGAGTTGCACTGGGAGTGGGAGACGTACGGTGCATCGGCCGACGTCCGGGTCAAGGAGGTCCAGGACGCCCGGCTGATCCGGTTCGAGTGGGGCAACTACGGGCAGCCGACCACCGTCGAGCTGCGGTTCACCCCGCGCGCGGAAGGAGCCACGTTCGTCGAGGTCACCGAGACCGGTTTCGTGGGCTCGGGCGACGACGCCGTGCGCTGGGTGAACGACACCGTCGGCGGATTCGCCACAGCCCTGTGCGCCATGAAGGCCCTGTTGGAATACGACATCGAACTCGGCGCCGTCTCCGACCACCACCCGACCTGACGGGTTCGGCGGCCACAACCGTGGCATGGGTGGTGTCGTCGCGCCATGTCGCGGCGACCAAGGCCGAAAGGCGCTTGGCGACGACACCCGCCAGGCCGAAGCCGCCGTATGTTCCCGGATCGAGCCGGCGCCACTGTTCCGACACAGAGGCGCCGGCCCGTCCCCGGTAGCCCCAGCACGCGGAACAGCCCCTGGTCGAGGCGGACTTCGAGGACGAAGCCCGGATCCCATCGGGCGACTTCCGGTATACGGATGCCGGGAACCGCCAAGCCTCGAACGGTACTTCGGCCGCACACGTCAGGTGCGTACCGCCGGCTCGGTGAGCCGCCGACAGGGATCAGGTCGTCGAGGACGTCGACGACGAACCGGGACGCTGGGCCCGTCGGTCAGTCGATGCCTTCGATGATGCGGAAGTCGCGTTCGTAGCCATCGGGGAGGGCCACCAGAGCCTTCTGGTATGCCTCGCTCTCGTATGCCCCGACGGCCTGTTCGAAGTTGTCGAACTCGACCAGAACGACGCGTTGCGTGATTCCGGCCTCGTGGGCGACGACTCGACCGCCGACGGACAGGGTGCGCCCGCCCCCGGCACGGACAGCCGGACGGGCCAGCTCGTTGTAGGCGGTCAGCATCTCCGGGTCGGAGATGGCGGGGTAGACACTGACCCAGTAGCCCTTGGCCATGGGAAACCTCCTGTGCTCGGCCGGACACGTCCGACGTCGAATCGACACGCGGATTGATCGATCCGCGCGACGGATACTGCGGTCGGTGGGATCGTCATATGCGCAGGTTAGGGCTCGATACGCGGCCGAGGGAAAGACCGGTACGGGATAGAGTCAGAACGGATCGTTATCAATCGGCAGGGAGGGCGCGTGGCGCCGGATACGGTGAGCCTGCGCTACTTCCTGGTGCTGGCGCAGGAGTTGAACTTCACCCGCGCGGCCGCACGGATCGGTATCGCACAGCCCGCACTCAGCGCCCGAATGCGCCGATTGGAGGCGGAACTCGGTACGGCCCTGCTGGTCCGCAACACACGTAGCGTCGTATTGACCACGGCCGGTGCGGCTTTGGCGGAGTCCGCGCCGCCCGCGCTGGCGGCGCTGGACCGGGCATGGGACACCGCCCGCAGCGCGGCGGCCGGTGAACTGGGCACGCTGCGCATCGGATACAGCCTCAGCACCGGGGCCGAGACGACACCGGCCCTGGTGGACAGGCTGATTCGCGGCAACAGCGGACTCGAGGTCGGCGCGGTCCCGATGGCGACCCCCGAGATCTCCCCCGCGGTCGCCGACGGCCGCATCGACGCCGGGATCACCCGCGGTGAACAGCCGGGCCGCGGCGTGCGCCGGTACCTGCTGCGGCGTCAGCGCATCGGGGTCCAGCTGGCGCGGCAACACCCGCTGGCCGAACACCCGGAGATCGAGATCGCCGACGCGGCCGCATATCCGCTGCGACTCCCGGACCGGGCGGCCAACCCCGTGATCCACGATCAGCTGTCCGCACTGTTCCGAGACGCCCGACCGCACCCCCGATTCCACACGCCCGCAGTCTCTTTCGACATGTCTCAGCGCGACCTGCGCGACGGGGTCACCCTCGCCCCGGCCGGAGAAGCCGCGGTCACGGCATCACCGCCCGATCTCACCTGGCGACCGCTGCGGGGCGCGCCCAACCTGACGATCCACCTGGTCCTCCCACGCGAACAGTCCCCATTCCACCGCCGCATCCGTGCCGTCGCCAAAACCCTGGCACACGAGCTGAACTGGCTGCCGGACTGACGCGCAAGAGGCCAAGCGAGACGGACGTCTCGCGTGGGGTGGGAAATCGTGTGGCAGGTATCGCCAACCGATGGATGTGCGGGCCGCGTACAGGACCGCGTTCACCACCTCGCGCCGGTCCGTCGTCGGCGGCCGACCACCGGCACGATTCTTGCGCCGGGCGAGCAACAGCGGCTCGATCAAGGCCTATGGGGCGACGCCGAGGGCGGCACATTCACGCGATGCTCCCGGCCCGCGTACATCGCGTCGCATCGCCGAAGGCGACCCCGCTGCACGTCGCGGGTGCCGGAGACGGTAGAGACGTGGTTGTCGTCGGGTGAGAGGACGAGAAGACGTGGATGTGTACGAAGCCGTGGACACACGCCGGGCCGTGCGGGCGTTCAGCGACGAGCCGGTGCCCAGGGACGTACTCGAACGGGTGCTGACCGCGGCCACGCGGGCTCCGTCGAGTGGGAACCTCCAGCCATGGCACGTGTATGTCGTGACCGGCGAGCCGTTGGCCGAACTGAAGAGGCTCGCGACCGCCAGGGCGCTGGCGGGAGACTCCGGTGACGAGCGCGAGTACCCGATGTACCCGCCCGAACTGGCCTCGCCCTATCGTGACCGCTTTTCCGCCGCGGCCGCGCAGCGGTACGCGGCGCTGGGGATCGAGCGCGACGACCCCGCCAGGCCCACCCGGATCGCTGCCGTGAACGCGGAGGCGTTCGGCGCGCCCGTCGTGCTGTTCTGCTACCTCGACCGGACGATGGGTCCCGGGCAGTGGGGGGACGCGGGCATGTACCTGCAGACGGTCATGCTGTTGCTGAGAGCGGAAGGCCTGCACAGCTGCCCCCAGGTGATGTGGACGATGTATCGCAAGACCGTCGGCCACATCGTCGAACCCGACGACGGGCTCGTGCTGTTCTGCGGTGTCGCGGTGGGATTCGAGAAGGAAGGCGTGCCACGGCTGCGCACCGGCCGGGCGGACCTGGCGGAAACAGTGAGCTTCCTCGGAACGTGACCGCCGGCGGAGCAGCTCCGTAGTCTCGGGAGGCCGAGGGTCATGCCGTGCCCGGGGCGGTGCCGATAGCGCCTGCCGAGCGAAGCGAACGCCCAAGGTCTTGACGCCCACCAGAGCGGCCCACGCGTTCACCCTTTCGCCGACGGTGAATGCCGACCGCCAACCGCGTTGGTGCAACAGCTCTCCCACCTCGGTTTCACTGGCCACGGATGTGAGGCTCTCACACCGGATCCGTCGGGTTTCAGCCCCGCAGGGTGGTGATGGCCTTCGCGATGCGCCGTTGGCGGGTTTCGGGCCTCTTTGCGGTTTCGACGGCGCGCACGTGCTCGCGTTTGTGGCTGTAGGCGAGGTTGTCGTAGGCGGTGCGGGCGATGGGGTCGTCGTCCAGGGCCTGGGCGAAGTCCGGGGGCTCGACGACGACGCGCGGCTCGGTGTCGAGCTTCAGTTCGACCTCGACCTCTTCGCCGATCGCGACACCTGCGGCCTGCCGGTTGGCGTTGCCGAGGCCGAGCAGGTGGCGGCCACGCAGGAGGGCGACCCGGCTCTTCCAGGAATGCCCGTTGACCGTGATCGTCAC
Source organism: Embleya sp. NPDC059237 (assembly GCF_042754105.1). Lineage (NCBI taxonomy): Bacteria > Bacillati > Actinomycetota > Actinomycetes > Kitasatosporales > Streptomycetaceae > Embleya > Embleya sp. NPDC059237. Next base: position 161,677 of record NZ_JBHZAE010000014.1, read on the forward strand.
GGGCGGCCGCGCGCCTGCGCCGAGCGCCGCCACCACCTCGGGCGGAACTTCCAGGCCCCGCATGGGCTCGGGCGGCTCGACGTGGGACAAGAACTTCATGATGTTTGTCTTTCTCGTGTTGTTCTGCCGGCTTACTGCGATTCGGCCCGCCGGCTACGTCCGGAACGGCGCGGCGCGTGCCACGCCGCGCCGCGCCGTTCCGGACGGCTCTGAGGTGAGGGATCGCGGCTACTCGGCGTAGGGCTGGTCGGTTCCCTGGGCGCTGTAGCCGAGGCTCCAGATGTAGCCCTCCGGGTCGGCGAAGGTGCCGCCGTAGCCGCCCCAGGGCAGGGCGCCGGCAGGGTTGAGGATCGTGGCGCCGGCCTTGCGGGCCTCGGCCATGATCTCGTCGACTCGTGCCTCGCTGCGGACGACGTAGGTCAGGACCAGGCCGCTGAAGCCGCTGCCTTCGGGGTCGGTGCCCACCTGGCCGGCCAGACCCTCGCGGGCGTAGAAGCCGACCGGCGAGGCGCCGTCGGATGCGAAGAACACAGAGATGCCGAAGTCGTTCTCGATCTTCCAGCCGAGCCCCTCGGTGTAGAACTCCTTGGCCCGGTCCATGTCACGGACACCGAGGAGGATCGAGCTGACGTGCGCCTTCATGCCTTGCCCCTTGCATTGTGGATGTGTCGTACCCGCCGGGCGTCCGGATCCCGGCCCGGATGCCCTGCGGTTGCCATGACCATCACGCTAGGGGCCGCGCGGCGGCCGGGGCTTCTCGAATCCTGCTCGGTGTCGTGGCGCCGCGCCGACGAGAACCCAGGTCCCAGGTGTCCCGGGCCGGGTAGCTGCTTCGGCCTGGTACCCGACCGCGTGGGTGGCGTGGTGCCGCAGCGTCCCGACCACCATCGGCAGTCGGTGATCTCTGGTCCAAGATCCGATCACGCCTATGTCCGTCGTCCAGGGTGGTCGCGGCCCCCTGGCCGTTCGTGGGCAACGCGGCGTGGGCCCCGTCCCCGATGTCCGGTGACGGTTGCGGATGCGTGCGTGTCCGCTCGCCGGCCGCTGCGCTTCCGGCCCCCGGGCGGGCCGACCGCCGTATCGAGCCGCCGACGGCGAGTGTCAGCCGCCCTGGCCGGCGCTGCCGATCGGGCCGACCTTGATCGGGGCGCCACCACTCTTGACGGGGAGCCTGCCGACGCCGGGCCAGTTCAGGGTCACGGACTTCGTCTCGTCCGGCGGGGTCACCACCAGGCCGGTGATGCGCAGGCCGGAGGCCTCGCCCATCGTCTCCAGCGGGTAGTTGATGCCGAAGGACACCGACTTGCCGCTCTCGAGAACGAACGAGACGGGCTGCGCGCCGGTGCGCTGCGCGGATATCTCGCCCGCGTCGGTCTTCAGGTTGACGCCCGCGTAGCCGGACATCGAACAGTCCGGGCCGTTGTTCTTGAATGTGACCGCGACAGTGCCGTCGGAGTCGCCGCCGATGGTGCCGTCGATCGCGGTGGCCTTCAGGTTGTCGGTCCGGCACTTGGCGGTCTTGCCGTTCCCGCCGCCGCCCGAGGTGGTTCCGGAGCCGGCGCTCGTGCCCTGGCCGCCACCGCTGCTCTGGCCGCCGGAGGTATTCGCTCCGCCCTGGGTGCCGCTGCTCTGGGTTCCGCCCTGACTGCCTTGACCGCCCTGGCTGTTGGTGCCCTGACTACCGCCCGGGCTCGCCGTGTTGGGCGCGGCGGGCGCCTGACCGCCCGGAGTGTTGGACGAAGTGCCTTTCGCGGCGCCGGAGTCCGAGTCCTGGCAGGCGGTCATCGACAGGACACCGGCGACGAGGGTCGCGGCGGCGAGGACGGTCCGGCGGCGGGTGGCGGACATGAAAAACCCCTTGGTATCGCGTAGTTGAAGCCTCGATGGCGCATGGCTTCCCGGTGCTTGCGTGATCACCATGCCGGGGCGGCGACCCCCCTGGGAACCGACGTCGGCGTTCCACGACAGCGCTGTCACCAACCGGTGACATGGTCACAGAACGCAACAAGAGCGAGGACGGCGCCGATCGCGGAGCACCGTCTCCGCGCCCGGGTGGCTCAAGTCGTCGGCGGTGCGGGTCGCGCGGAAGAACCACGCGGCAGTGCCCGCGCTTACGACACGGCAATTGCCAGGAGCCCCCGAACGGCCTCCCGCAGATCGTCCCTGCTCTCCGGTGTCCCGGGTGCCGGGACGGTGCCGGGCGGGGCCGTCAGTCGATCGAAGATCAGCCCATCCACGCAGGCCAGATGCCGACGGGCCCGCTCCTCGGCTCGGGCCCGGGGTATGCCGGCGGCCGCCAGCAGCGCGCACATCTGCGCCCTGGCCGCGTCCCCGTGCCGAAGGATCTCCCGCAACTCCGGTTCGTGGACGGTCTCCAGGATGCAGTGGTAGCGCGCGAGGGTACGTACGCGTCCGGGCCCGAGCATGTGGTCGACGAAGGCCGCGGTGGCGTCCGCGAGTCGGTCCAGGTGCTCGGGGCCGAGCAGTCCGGCTCGCGGCGGGGCGAGCAGTGGTCCGTCGGCGGCCAGTGCGACCTGCCGCAGGTCCTCGGCATCCAACTCGACGAGGCGCTGGACCGCTTTGGTGATCAGCGCTTTCCGGGTCCGGAAGTACGCCGAGGTGGTGCCGACGGGCAGTTCGGCCCGGGCATCGACGCCGCGATGGGTGAGGGCTCGCATGCCGCCGGAGGCCAGCAGTTCGATCGCCGTGTCCGCGAGAACCGTCCGACGATCGGGTACCGCACGCACGCCTGCTCCTTCCGGCCCCCATGTCGCTTTCTACATCCGTAGTATACGGTCTTCTACAGAAGTAGAAGCGAGGGGGCGTGAACAATGCCGGAAAAGAACGCTACGAACACAGACGCGAACAGCCACGCGCACACACACGCGAACCACCCGACCGCCCGGTCGGCGGTGGTCGTCGGCGGTGGCATCGGCGGCCTGGCGGTCGCCGTAGGGCTACGTCGGATCGGTTGGCGGGTGACCGTCCTCGAACGCAAGGCGGTCGGCGGCGAGGTCGGGGCGGGGATCGCCCTGATGAGCAACGCGATGCGCGCGCTGGAGAGCCTGGGCCTCGGCCCCGCGGTCAAGGCCGGCGGCCGGCCACAACTGTCCACCGGAGTGCGCGACGGCGACGGCCGGTGGTTGTCCCAGGTCGACGGCACGGCACTGGAGGCCAAGCTCGGTACCGGGATCTATTCACTGCACCGGGCCGAACTCCACGACATCCTGCGAGGAGCCCTCCCCGCGGACTGCGGCGTTGTCACCGGGGCCGAGGTCACCGACATCACGCAGGACCCGAACCGGGCTCTCGTCCACTACACCGGCCCGGGCGGGACGGCGACCATCGGGGCCGATCTGGCCGTCGTCGCCGACGGCGTCAACAGCCGCGTCCGCGCCCGACTGTGGCCGGACGCCCCGGCCCCCGTCTACAGCGGCTCGACCGTCTGGCGCGGAGTAACGACCGAGGCGTTCGTGCCCACGCCCGACATCGCGCAGACCCTGCACGACGGCGCCGAGATCGGCGTCATGCCCATCCGCGACGGCCGGGTGTGCTGGCACATGGTCACCAAGGCGAAGGCCGGAGTGCGCCACGACAACGAGTGGGCCGAGGTGTGGCGACGCCTCGACGGCCTGCACGACCCGATTCCGGCCCTGCTGAAGGCCACCGCCCCGGAAGCCGTCCTCCACCACGACATCCACATCCTGGGCACCCCCTTGGACACGTACGTGGCGGGCCGCGTCGCCCTGCTCGGCGACGCCGCCCACGCGATGCCCCCACACCTGGGCCAGGGCGCGTGCATGGCCATCGAGGACGCGGTCGTCCTGGCCGCGTGCCTGCACACCCACCAAAACCAGGCCACCGCGCTGGCCACATACGACAAGACCCGCCGCCCCAGAGTCGCGGCCGTAACCAAGGCCTCACACCGCATGGGCCGCATCCAAAAGGCGGAAGGCCGCCTGGCGGTGGCCATGCGCAACACCGCGATGCGCCTGACCCCACCGGCAGTGGCAATGAAGGCAATCCTCAAATTCGCCGACTGGACACCCCCGAGAATCCCACTATCCGACACCGGCACGACGGCGTAGCCACAGACGGGCGTGGGCCTCGTCGCCGGCGGGGGAGGCGTGACCGAACATCAAGGCACGTGCGTCCGCGAGGACTTCGGTCGTGTACGCCCGGCTGTTCGCCGACTCGGTGACCGGGGCGATGGAGAACCCTGTCAGTGCCGGGCGCCGGTCCGGAAGATTCCGTCGCGGGCGAGCCAGACCAGGGTCGGGGTGCCCAACTCGTCGAACCAGGCCGGGGGTCGCGCCGAGGCGAAGGCTGCGGCCATCGCCTCGAACCAGGCCGTGAATGACGGGAAGTCGGGTACGGCATCGGCCTGTTCGTCCCATGTGCCGTCGGCGAGGCAGCGTGCCCGCGGCTCGTCTTGATGGTGGTAGTAGACCGGGTACTCGCCGTCTGCGACGGGTTGTGCGACGTCGAAACACCACACCGCCTCGTAACCGGCTTCGGCGAACCCGACCAGGTGATTGGTCGACAGGTGCCGTCCCGGTTCGCGACCGACCCCCTCGGGCATGTGCACCAGATCGGCGTTCAATTCGATGAGCTCGTCCTCGTCCACGAGAACGAACTCACGCTCGCGATCATCCTCTTCGCGAAGGCAGCGCAGCCGATTGTGCTCCGCCAGCAGCGCACGGTAGCTCGACGGCGCCGACCAGGCGACGGTACCGAAGTGCGGCGCCAGGAGGGTCTCCCGCGCCCGCACCGCCTCGCGCGAAGCGGGGCCGGAGCCGTCGAGTTCGAGCAGACCCGCCGTGGCGGCCCGGCGCAGGTCCAGGAGGGTGTCGAGAGGTTTGGCCATGGTGGTCCGACTCCTGAAGTCCTCGGGCGCTGCCTGCCGCCCCGCCGGCGGTGCCGCACCGTGAGAGCCGGCGACGCCGGGCGCCCAAGGGCGCTCCGGCGTCGCGGAGTTACGGTGTTGCGGCGCTGCGATGGAGAGGAAAGCGAGAGGACTAAAGAATACCCAAGTGGGTTGAGAAGGAAGCCCCCTCATGGCCTCGCCGCCGCCGACGCTACCAGTTAAGCGGGGATCAGGTCGCGCAGATTTTCCGTGGTGACCACCCGCGACTCCGGGTGCAGGCCCTCGGGCCGCTCCAGGCCGATGAACGTGACCGGACCCTGTGGCAGCGGCCCTCCGTCCCATCGGGTGACCGCCGCGGCGCGCTCCGCCAGCAGATCGGTCAGGTACCGCACCGTCGACTGGTCGCGCTCGACGATGCCGCGGACCAGCGTCGCGACCGTCACCCGGTTGTCCTCGACCCGGTTCGCGGCCGGCTTGCCGCGCAGGTACAGATGCAACCACTTGGCACGCCACTTCCCATCCTTGCCGCGCAGGAATACCAGCGGCAGCGCGACCCGCCCCTGCCCGCGCAGTTCCGACTTCATGCGCACCGTACGCGGCTCGAACGGCTGCCCCCGCTGCTCGTCCTCACGCAGCATGAACCCGAAGAACGACTCGGCGACCTCCTCGAACCCCTCGCCCGCGTAGATGTTGACCTGCGGCACGATGAAGCCCCCGCGGACGGCGCCCAACCGCAGGTTGATGAACTCCGAAGCCCCCTCGGGCGCATCGACGATGTCGCCGGAGTGCTCGCCGTCGACCGAGGACAGTGCGGTGTACGAAAGCCACGACACCGTCCGGTAGTCGACGTCCAGCATCAGCGCCGACAGGTCGAAGTCCGTCGTATGCCGGGTCTGCTTCCAGTACACGAAGAATCGCAGCAGGTCCCCGCGGATCCGCGAGACCGAGCCGCGCGGGAGCACGCCGAGACCCGCCGCGGACGCCTTGCCGCTCAGCGGCAGCGCGACGTCGAGCACGTCCGGACCGAGGACCAGGTGTCCCGGGTCCGGCAGGCGGCCGCGTATCTCCGCATCCACGGCGGCGACGACGCGGTCGCGATGCGCGGCGGACACCGGCGCACGCCGCTCGGGCGTCACCCACGCACCGCCGAGTCGGTTCACGAACACCCGGCTCTGGTCGCGCGGTTGATCCCCAGGAGCCGAATCGGGGCCCACCACCCGGCGGTTGAGGAAATGTTCGCGGACCGACAGCAGCACCCGCCCGGACACCTGCGGTGCGGCCTCGACGGCCGCGGTCATCACCATGTCCCGCACCTGCTCGGTCCGGGCGGCGCGCAGCAGCCGGTCCAGCGAGCGGAACAGTTTCCCCGGCGCGGCGGACGCCAGCAGCAGCGCCGCTCCCGCGACGTCCTCCGCCGCGAGGAGCGTGTCGACGCGGCTGTCCACCGACGGGACCACCGACTCGCCGCGGGCCACCGCGAACACCTCGGCGGCGTGCGGCCACTGCGGGTATTCGTGCGGGTGGAGCCGCTCACCGAGCCGCTTGAACGCCTCCCGGTGCACGCGCACGTCGGCGAGCTTGGCCGGCGACGCCGCGACCACCGCGTCGAGCGCGGCGAGCAGTCCCCGGCGCATCGGCCGCGGCACCGACCGGAAGCGGGTCGGCTCGACCAGCGTCACATCGCCGTCCGACAGCGCGCAGGCGAGCCGCAGTACGTCGGTGACGGTGTCCACCAGCGGGCCCATCCCGGAGGTCAGCCGCGCGCGGTTCACCACGGCACGGTTCTCCCGTACCGGGATCACGTCGGGCTGCGGCCCGGCGACGCATGCCTCGGCCAGCAACTCCAGGTCGAACAACGCCTCTTCCCCGAGCGGCGTGGTGCTGCCGGCCAGCGCGAGGTACAGCGCCACGACCTCGTCGTCCGGGTCGCCGCCGGGGTGCAGCACGGTCATGCGGTCGCCTGCCGCGTGGATCAACTCGTCGTGCGCGAGCAGCATTTCCTCGTAGGTGTGCCGATAGTTGCCGTACGAGGGCAGGGTCAACAGGTCGATCACACCCGTGCCCGCTTGCGCGAGCGTGCCGGCCCGCGAGGACGTGTCGGCGAGCGCGTCCGCGATGCACCCCATCCAGAAATCGAGCGTATCGGGCACGTTCGCCGGGAAGTCCACGAAGTACGTGTTGTGTGCTACGTGGTCGCCGACCATCTCCCGCACGGTCGCCAGCGTCCGTGCGCCGATCCCGACCACCGTCGCCTCGTCCAATCCGGACAGACGCTCCAGCAACTCGGCCGACGCCTTGAACCCGGCCGACATCAATGCCGCGTCGAACTGCCGTGCCGCCGCGGCACCTTGCCTCGCTGCTCCGGCCCTCGTCGCTTCGGCCGTTGCCACTTCGGCCCTTGCCGCAGTGGGGACGGGAACACGGTGACGGTGCCGGACGACCAGGTATTCGAAGTCGCTGTGGGTCATTCGCGCATGCTCGCAGACCCACATTCGCACCCGCACGCGAGTTTCCGGCACCGTGCGTCACCCCCTCACGCCGAGAACCCCCACCGTCGCGCACGGTGTGGTCGGGCGTGGTCGGGTGTGGTCAGCCGACGGGGAAGCCGAGTTTCCAGCCGTCGATGATGCGCCGGGGGCGGACGTGAACCTTGTCCTCCTGTGGGTTGTAGCGGAGGTAGGAGTCTCCGTTGAACAGCCAGACGTCCTTGCTGCCGGGGGCGACGCACGCGGCGTCGATGCGTCGGGTGAAGGGCTCGCTCAGGTCCTTCCATCGTTGGGCGATGGGTGTGGGTCCGATGATGCGTTCATCCTTCTTGAGGTGGTAGTGGATGTATTGGTCGCCGCAGAAGAACCACGCGGTGTCGGGTTCGTCGGGGTTGGGGAGGGCGGCGTCGATGCCGTGCTCGAAGCCGGTGCCCTTCAGTGCGACCCACCCGTCCGCGATGGGGCGCGGGCCGATCTCGACCTTGCTGTGGTCGAGGTCGTAGCGCAGGTAGCGGTCGGCGTGGAAGAACCACGCGTAGTGGGAGGCGCCGGCCCCCTTCGGTGCCGGGAGTACGGCGTCGACGCGGTCGGCGAAGCCGTCGACGTCGAGGCCGGGCCATCCCGAGGCGACCGTGGCCGCGACCTTGGCGATGGCGTTGTTCGCGAGGTCGAACCGGAGGTAGAGGTCGTCGTGGAACATCCAGAGCGCGGTGGGCGTGGACGGGCCCGGGCAGGGCAGAACGGCGCTGACACCGTCGACGAACGTCTTGTCCCGCAGCGACGACCAGCTCTGGTGGATGGGCCGGGGGCCCACCTCGATCCGGTGGGTGTGGGTGTTGTAGCGGACGTAGTCCTCGCCTCGGAAGAGCCACAACGAGTCGCTGCTGCCGGGGATGTTCAGGGCGGCGCCGACTCCGTGGGCGAAGGGCGTGTTCGCGAGTCCGGGCAGGTCCCGGGCGATGGGGGTGGGGCCGCCGGTGATCGTGTCCTTGTCGGGGTCGTAGTGGAGGAGTTCGGAGTCGCGGAACAGGTATAGCTCGTGATTGCCGTCGCGGGGGTCCTGGACGGCCGCGTCGATGTAGTCGACGAACGAGGTGGCGCGCAGGCCGGCCCAGCCGTCGGCGATCTCCCGTGGACCCACGACGACCTTGTCGGTGCTCAGCCGGTAGCGGACGTATCGGTGACCGCCGAAGATCCACACGTCGTCCGGGTTGCCCGGGTCGGCGACCAGAGTGTCGATGCGCGTCGCGAAGTCGGTGTTTCCCAGGCCGGGGAGGGAGGACGCGACCGACAGCGGGCCGACGTCGATCTCGTCGTTGCGAAGGTTGTAGGTCAGGCACGTGCCCAACCGGAACAGGCGCGCCCGGTAGCCGTCCGGCAGGTTCCCGCCCGCGTCCAGCACCGGATAGAGCCGACGCGGCGGCGCCGGCACGTCCGCGTCCGCTCGCGCCACACCCGCCCCGGAACGGGAGGGACCCGGCGCGGTGCCGGACCGGTGGTGGAGGATGGTCAGCGCGGCCGCCACGGCGGCGATGGTGGGGAACGCCCTGGACAGGGCCGTGTCTTCCACGGATCCCGTCGCGCCGTCGTACTGGTCGTACAGCGTCGCGAGCGAACTCCAGTTGTTCTCCAAGTCGTTGATCCGCCGTCGTTGGTCTGTTGTGATGGTGGCCCGAGGTGCGCGCCGCAGTTCCGCGAGGATGCGTGCGATCTCGCGGAAGCGCGTGGCCTCGCAGATCATCTCGATCAGAAGGCCCGCCAGGTTCTGCTGGTGCGCGGGGATGTCGGGTTGATCCTCGAACAGGGCGAGCGCGGTGGTCAGTCGGCCCCAGCCCAACGGGTTGCGGGGCACACCGCCGGCGCCGTAGCCCTCACGGATCCCTATCGGGTGAGGGGTGAACCCCAGCTCGGCGATCATCTCCCGGACTCCGGCGTTCATCGCCGGCGTGCTCCCGTTCGGTATCCCCAGGTGGTAGAAGGTCGTTTGTCCGGGCCGGGTGAAGCCCCACCCGTAAAGGTTGGTGTCCTGCATGTACCAGTCGAGCAGGTGCCTGCCGTCGCCGTCGACGAGGCGGACGAAGAACATGCTCGCGGCACTGCTCTCCGTGTGCTCCTGGAGTCCCATCGACCACATGCCGACCCGTTGGCCGCTCCTTCCGGTGACCGAGGACACGTCGACCGTGCCCGCTTCCCGGGCGGCGACATGGTCTCGGATCGCGTTGATGAACGTGGCGTAGTTTTCGGGGGTCAGGTCGTCGACGTTCAGATCGGCCACCGGCGGCATGCGGATCTCCTGTCTCGGAACGGAGCGGGGCGGAACGGGGCGGAGCGGGGCGGGATCACACACGATCGATGTCACGACGGGCGGCGCGCGAGGGGCCACAAGGCGCCACGAACCGGCCGCACACCCCCACCCACACCTCACCCCAAGTCCACATCCCCGACGGCCACGAACAAAAGACCGGATCCGGCCCGCCCGACACACCCGCCCCCGGCATCGACCGGCACGGGTCCACCGTCTCCGCACACGACCCTCACCTGCGACCGACGACCGGACGGGCCGTTTCGCCCGGCCCGCACGAGCCGCCCCGCGACGGTGGCCGGGAAGCGCGGTTACCGGACGGGCTTTGCCTTGTGGGAGGGGTCAGGAAGCTGCTGGGCGTAGTAGTGGGCGTTGGGTGGTTTTCGCTTGTTCGTAGTCTCGGCGGGCCTTGGTGGTTGTGGGGGTTGTGGCTACCTCGGCTACGGGGACGTCCCACCATGCTTGTGAGGATGGGGTGCCGAGCAGGGGGTCGGTGTCTATGTGTATGACCGTGGTGCGGGTGGAGGCGCGGGCGGTGGTCAGGGCGGTGCGGAAATCGGCGAGTCCGGTTGCTCGGAGTACGTTTGCGCCGAGGCTGGCTGCGTTCGCTGCCAGGTCGATCGGCAGTACATCGCCGTCGAACGTGCCGGATTGGCGGTTTCGGAAGCGGTATTGCGTGCCGAATCGTTCGGCGCCCACCGCCTCGGACAGTGCCCCGATCGAGGCGTAGCCGTGGTTTTGTACGAGCACGATGACGAGTTTGACGTCCTCGGCGACGGCCGTGACGATCTCCTGCGCCATCATCAGGTAGGAGCCGTCCCCGACCAGGACGAACACCTCGCGCTCGGGCGCTGCCATCTTCACGCCCAGGCCGCCGGCGATCTCGTAGCCCATGCAGGAGAACCCGTACTCGACGTGGTAGCCCAGCGGATCGGTCGGGCGCCACAGTTTGTGCAGGTCGCCGGGGATGGAGCCGGCCGCGGAGACCACCACGTCGTGCGGTGCCATCGCCTCGCGGACCGCGCCGATGATCTCGCTCTGGGCGGGCAGCGGTGTGTGGGCCCGGGCGAACGCGGCGTCGACCTCGGCGTCCCAGCGGCGCACCGCCTCAGCGGCGCGGCTGCGGTGCTCGGCCGGGGCGCTCCAGCCGGTCAGCGCCGTAGTCAATGCCTCCAGGCCCGCCCGCGCGTCCGCGACCATCGCGACGCCCGCGTGCTTGGCCGCGTCGAACGCGGCGATGTTGAGGTTGACGAAGCGCACGTCGGGGTCGGCGAACAGGGTCCGCGACGCGGTCGTGAAGTCCTGCCACCGGGTGCCGACGCCGAGTACCACGTCGGCGTCGTGGGCCAGCGCGTTCGCCGCGACGGAGCCCGTGTGGCCGATCCCGCCGACGGCGGCCGGGTGTTCGTGCGGCAGCGCGGCCTTGCCCGCCTGGGTGACCGCGACCGGGATGCCGGTGGCCGCGGCGAAGGCGGCGAGCGCGGCACTCGCGTCGGCGTGCACCACACCGCCGCCGGCCACGATCAGCGGCCGGCGCGCGCTCCGCAGCACCGCGACGGCGGCGGCCAGCGAGTCGGGGTCGGGCACCGGCCGGCGCACGTGCCACACCCGCTTGGCGAACAACTCCTCGGGGAAGTCCCACGCCTCGGCCTGGACGTCCTGCGGCAGCGCGAGGGTGACCGCGCCCGTCTCGGCCTGGTCGGTGAGCACCCGCATGGCCTGGATCGCGGCGTGCGCGAGCTGCTCCGGACGCTGGACGCGGTCGAAGAAGCGGGACACCGGCCGGAAGGCGTCGTTGACGCTGATGTCGGCGGCGTAAGGCAGTTCCAGTTCCTGCAGGACCGGCGAGGCCACTCGGGTGGCGAAGGTGTCGCCCGGCAGCAGTAGTACCGGCAGCCGGTTGATCGTGGCCAACGCCGCGCCGGTGACCATGTTGGTCGCCCCGGGTCCCACCGATGTCGTGCACGCCAGCGTCGACAGCCTGCGCCGGGTACGGGCGTAGGCCACCGCCGCGTGCACCATCGCCTGCTCGTTGCGGGCCTGATGGTAGGTCAGGTCGCCGGGCCGCTCCAGGAGCGCCTGCCCGATCCCGGCCACGTTGCCGTGTCCGAAGATCCCGAAGCAGCCCTCGATCAGCCGGTGTTCGACCCCGTCGCGTTCGCTGTACTGGCGGGAGAGGAAGCGCACCAGCGCCTGTCCCGTGGTCATCCGCACGGTGTTCGTCGTGCGCACGGTGTTCATCGTGGTCCCTCCGCATCGCACATCGGCACCCGGGGGTCGCGTTCCACGCTCTCCCAGGACTTCCGGACCCAGTGGTGTTCGGGGTCGTCGCAACAGGCCATCGTGCGCTGCGGATGCGGGCCCGCGAGCACGTTCAGGTAGTACATCGGGTATCCCGGCGGCGCCATCGACGGGCCGTGGTAGCCGCGCGGCACCAGGACCACGTCGCCCTGGCGCACCTCCGCGAGCACGTCCACCGACTGCCCGTCGTAGACCCGCTGGTAGCCGAAGGGGCGCCCGGGGCCGCCGGAGGAGCCGAGTTCGAAGTAGTAGATCTCCTCCAACACCGCCTCCCCGGGGCGGGCCTCGTCGTGCTTGTGCGGAGGGTACGAGGACCAGTTGCCGCCGGGCGTGAGCACTTCGACCGCGACCAGGCGGTCGCAGCCGAAGCCGTCCGGCGCGGCGAAGTTGTTGACCTGCCGCGAGGCGGCGCCCGCACCGCGCACCTCCACGGCGACGTCGGCGGCCGGCACGTACGCCGGGGCCAGGCGCCGCTCGCAGCGCGCCGCCGGCAGCGCGAAGCGGCCACCCCGCTCGGAGGTCACGCTCACCCGCGCGTCGCGCGGAGCATAGACGAAGTCGGTCACGCGCGCGAACACATGCTCGCGGCCCGCGAGTTCGTAGGTCGCCTCGTCGACGGTGACCACGCACGACCCGGCCAGGGGCAGCACGATCGTCTCCGCGTCGCCCGTCTCGAACCGACGGGTCTCGCCCGGGGCCAACTCCAGCACGCGCAGCGAGCTGTAGGCCCAGCCCGCCGACTCGGGGGTGATCGCCACCCGGAAGCCGCCCTCGGCGGTGCTCCCGTCGGGCAGGTGCAGGGGGCTCACCGCGTGGCCCCACGCACCAGGGACACGGCGGTGTCGACCGCGCCGGCCACGTCACCGTCGTGCGGGAAGAGCATGGTGCGTCCGATGATCAGGCCGCGCACGTGCGGGATCTCCAGCGCGCGCTGCCAGGAGGCGTACATCGCGTCGACGTCGCCGCCGCCCTCGCCGCCCAGGAGCAGCGTGGGCATGGTCGTCGAGGCCATCATGCGCTCCATCTCGTCGACGACGGGCACCTTGAGCCACGTGTACGCCGAGGTGCGCCCCAGTGCGGCGGAGATGTTGTTGACCTTCATCTGCGCGTCGGGGGTGAGGATGTTGCGGACCTTGCCGTTCTCCCGGACCGACAGGAACGGCTCTATCAGTGCCATGAGTTCGCGTTCGGCCAGCTCGTTGACCGCGTTCGCGGTGCCGATCAGCGTCTCGGCGGTGCCGGCGTCGGCCGGGTCCACGCGCAGCAGGATCTTGCCGCCGTCCAGGCCGCCCTCGGCGATGCCGCGCGCGTCGTAGGAGCCGAATCGGTCGTCGAGTTCGAAGCTCGCGCCGGGGATGCCGCCGCGGTTCATCGAGCCCAGAACCAGCTTGCCGTCCAGCGCGCCGAGCAGGATCAGGTCCTCGACGATGTCCGGGGTGCCCAGGAAGCCGTCCACCCCGGGACGGGCCAGCGCCTCGACGCAGCGCGCGAGCAGTTCGTGCCGGTCGCCCATCGCGGTGGGGTCGCCGCCGGCGGCGATCGCGCCGCGTGCGGCGTGGTCGGCGGCGAGGATGAACAGCGGACGGGCGAAGCCGGCGCGCTCGAACCGGGGTCGGGCAAGGGCGGCGCGGCGGATGGCGCCGGGGTCGGTCAGGCGGGTGGTGACGACCGAGGCGATGTCGGGGGCGATGCTCACAGCTGTCCTTCGGTAGGGGCGGAAACGGGGGTGGCGCTCGGGGTGGAGCCGATGACGGAGCCGGAGGCGGTACCCGAGCCGGCGTCCGGGGTGGAGCCCGAGCCGGCGTCCGGGGTGGAGCCCGAGCCGGCGTCCGGGGTGGAACCGGTGGCGGACCCCGTGACGGCCCCGCCGACAGAGCGCCCGATCAACTCGTCGATCTCGGCCGGAGTCGGCATCGCGTCGGCACACGCATGCCGCCCGGCCACAAAGGCACCGGCGGCGTTGGCGATCTCCAGCGTGCGGCGCAACGACAGCCCGCCGGCCAAGCCGGCCGCGAGCGCGCCGCCGAACGCATCGCCGGCACCGAGGCCGTTGACCACCTCCACGGGGATGGGCGCCAGCCGGATCTCCTCCGTGGCGGTGCGTGCCAGCACGCCGGCCGGCCCCTGCTTGACCACGGCCAGCCGCACACCGCGAGCCAACAGCCGATCGGCGGCCTCGTCCGGGTCGCGGGTGCCGACGGCGACCTCGACCTCGTCGCGGTTGCCCACCGCCACGGTGGCGTGCGCCAACGCCCGGGCGTACCAGGCGGGCGCCTCGCTCGGGTCGGCCCAGAACATCGGCCGCCAGTCCAGGTCGAGCACGGTGTCGCCGCCCTCGACCCGGTCGGCGACGGCGCGCAGCGTGGTGCCGCGCGAGGGTTCGGCGGACAGCCCGCTGCCGGTGATCCACACGATGCGCGCGGCGCGCAGCGCCTCGGTGTCCAGGTCCTCGACGGTCAGCGCGAGGTCGGGGGCGTTGGGCCGGTAGAAGTAGAGCGGGAAGTCGTCCGGCGGGAAGATCTCGCACAACACGACGGGCGTCTGCCGGCCGGAGACGGTGACCACGTGGCGGTCGGCGACGCCGAATCCGCGCAGCGCGCGGCGCACGAAGTCGCCCAGCGGGTCCTGGCCCACGCCGGTGACCACGCTCGTGCGCAGCCCGTGCCGGGCGCCCGCGACGGCGACGTTGGTCGCGCTGCCGCCGAGGTATTTGGCGAAGGTGCGCACGTCGGCCAGGCCGACGCCGATCTGTTCGGGGTACAGGTCCACGCTCACCCGGCCGAGGGTGATCAGGTCCAGGGCCTCGCTCATCGGGCGTCCGCCGCGGCGCGGTCCACGTACAGGGACGGGCGTTCGCAGGTGACGACCAGGGTGGCCGGCCACGCCGGGTCGTAATCGCCGGCCGCGCCCAGGCGGCGCACCGCCTCGCGCTTGTGCTCGCCGTGTACGACCATGACCGCGCGTCGCGAGCGGGAGACGATCGTCTGCACGCCGACGGTGACGCCGTGCCGGGGGACCTCGTCGAGCGAGGCGTAGTCGGGGAAGGTGCCGAGGTTGTCGCGCCGGGTGCTGTCGGGCAGTTCGACGACGCGGCTGCGGCTGTCCCGGGGCGCGCCGGGCGGGTTGAAGGCGATGTGTCCGTCGGTGGCGCCGGAGGCCAGGATGAACAGGTCGATGCCGCCCGCATCGGCGAGGCGGGTGTCGTACGCCTCGGGGTCGGCGGGGTCGGGGAACCAGACGGCGTCGGCGGGGATGCCGCGCCCGGGGCCGGCGGCGGCGTTCAGCGGGGCGACGATCTCCTCGGCGGCGAAGCGATGGCAGCTGTTGTGCGCGCCGTGGTCGATGTCGGTGTAGCCGTCGGGGCCGGCCACGACGTATTCGTCCATCATCGCGATCACCACGTGCCGCAGGTCCAGGCCGCGGGCGGCGACCTGTTCGGCCAGCGCGTCGTAGACCGGCTTGGGGCTGCGGCCACCCGGGCAGCCCAGGACGTAGCGCACACCGGCCGCGGCGGCGGCGACGATGCCGTCGGCGATCTCGCGGGCGAGCGCGTCGCCGAGGTCCGCGGGTGCGTCGAAGACCCGGAGGGGAAGGGGGGCTGACATGGGTGTCACTCCTTGACGGCGCCCGCGAGCATTCCGCTGATCATGCGGCGCTGGAGGGCGATATAGCTGATGAGCACGGGAAGGGCGACCAGGACGGCCGCGGCGGCGGTCACGCCCGGGTCGCTGTTGCGGCGGTTGCCGGCGAAGAACGACAGGGCGAGCGGTGCGGTCTGCACCGAGCGGTCGTCGGGGACCAGGACCAGGGCGAGCAGGAACTCGTTCCAGGCGAACAGGAAGAGCAGGGTGGCCAGGGTGCCGATCGCGGGCATCGCCATCGGCAGCAGCACCGAGCGCAGGGTACGCAGGCGGGACGCGCCGTCGACCGAGGCGGCCTCGCGCAGCGCGGGCGGCGTGGAGACGAAGAAGGTCCGCATCCAAAACACCGCGAAGGGCAGCGACAGTCCGATCTGCGGCAGGATCAACGCCCAGTAGGTGTTGACCAGTTCCCAGTCCTTGAGCTGGTAGTAGAGCGGGATGACGGTCGCCTCGTACGGCATCACGAGCCCGATCAGCAGCAGCCCGAGCATCGGGCCCTTGAGCGGGAACGGGAAGAACGCGAGGGCGTAACTCGCCAGTACCGCGAGCACGATCGTGCCGATCACCACGGCGGCGGCGACGATCAGGCTGGAGGTGAGCGCGTCCGAGAACAGACCGCGCCGCCACGCCTCGGTGAAGTTGTCGAAGCTGACCGAGTCGGGTATGGAGATTCCGCTGGTGCGCGTGCCGGGTTCGCCGAACGCGAGCAGCAGCACGGACAGGAACGGGTAGAGCGCGACGAGGGCGGCGACCGCGAGGATCGTGTGCCCGATGACGGTCTGTCGGCGACTGTTGCTCGGCATCGGTCAGCCCTCCTTGCCGCGCACGAGGCGCATGATCACGCCGGTGACGGCGAGCACCACGGCGGTCAGGCAGACGCTGATCGCGGCGGCGCTGCCCACCTCGTGGGTGAGGAACGCGCCCTGGTAGACGAACACGCTGGGCACGGTGGTGGAGGTGCCCGGGCCACCCGCGGTGGTGTTCCACACGAGGTCGAAGTTGCGCAGCGCGTAGGTGATGGTGAGTACGAGCGCGATGGCGATCTCGCCGCGCAGTGCGGGCAGGGTGACGGTGAAGAACTCCCGGATGGGGCCGCAGCCGTCGAGCCGGGCCGATTCGTACAGTTCGGTGGGGGTCTTCTGCACGCCGGCGAGGAAGAGCACCATGCACAGGCCGTACATCACCCACGTGCCGACGATGCCGACCGCGGGCAGCGCGGTGTCGTAGTCGCCGAGCCAGGCCCGCGCGAGCGAGCCCAGGCCGACCGCGCGCAACCCGGCGTTCAGCGGGCCGTCGATGTCGTAGATCCACCGCCACGACACCGCGACCACCACGGTCGCCAGGATCTGCGGCAGGAACAACACCGCGCGGAAGAAGCTCAGCCCGCGCACCCTGATCCGCGACATCAGCGCGGCCAGGAACAGCCCGAGCGCGACGGGGAAGACCGCGTAGAAGACGACGAAGACGAGGGAGTGCGCGATCGCGGAGGGGATCCGGCCGTCGTCCAGGAGCGCGGTGTAGTTGTCCGCGCCGACCCAGCGGCCCTCGGTGATGCCGTCCCAGGCGAACAGGGACACCCAGGCCGTCTGGCCCAGCGGGCGCAGTACGAACAGCGTGTAGAAGACGGCGGCCGGCAGCAGGTAGAAGAACGCTGGCCAGTACTGTCTCGCGCTCCAGGCGCGCAGGCCGCTCACGACGCGGCCTTGCGATCCGTGCGCTGTTTGGCCGCGAACGCTTCCCGGTCGTCCTGGAGCGCCTTGGCGAAACCGCTCGGCGAGGTGTGTTTGGCCAGCAGGTCCTGGGTCTTGGCGCCGATGGTGTCGTACATGGTGGTCGAGGCCCAGTCGAGGTAGAAGTTCTGGCCGTCGTCGACCAGGAGCTTCAGGCCGATCGTGTTGACCTGCTCGACCACGGCGCTGCCGGCCCTGACCTTGCCCGCGCCGGTGACCGGGGTGCGGCCGACGTCGGCGATGGTCTGCGCGAACTCGTCGCTCATCAGCAGGTCCAGGAACGCCACCGCGGCGGGCAGCTTTTTGGTCTTGGCGCCGATGTGCCAGCCCAGGCCCAGCGAGCCCACGGTCGCGCGGGTGCCGTCGGCGCGGGTGGGCAGGGTGAAGCCGACCTTGCCGTTCATGTTCTCCTGGAGCGAAGGCGCGTTCCAGGAGCCGGCGACGAGGAACGTGCCCTCGCCGGCGCCGAACTTGGCGACCGCGTCGTCGGAGCTGATGCCGTTGTAGCCGGGGCCGAAGTAGCCCTGCGCCGCCCAGTCCTGCACGGTCCGGGCGGCGTCCACGGTGCCGGGGTCGGCCACCGTGGTGCCGGGCACTCCGCTGATCCACGAACGCACGTCGCGGCTGGGCACGTTCTGGCCCTGGACCAGGCCGATGACCTGGCTCGCCGGATACTTCTCGGCGTTGCCGAGCATGATCGGCTGCTCGCCGGCGGCCTTGACCCGGTCGAGCGCGGCGGTGAACTCGGCGTAGGTCTGCGGCGGCGCGATGCCCAGCTTGGCGAGCTTGTCGGTGTTGTAGAACACGCCGACGTATTCGGTGGCGGGGCTGATGCCGTACAGGCTGCCGGAGCCGAAGATCGAGCCGTCGGGCGACCAGCGGTACTGCTTGAGGGCGCCCTCGGTGAAGGTGTTCTCCCACCCGTAGGTGCGCATCACGTCGTCGAGCGGGCGGATCAGTCCGGCCTTCACCAGTGGGCCGTCGGTGCCGTAGCCCTGGTTGCCCTGGGCGAGGTCGGGCGCGTCGGAGCCGGACATCGAGTTGACGACGGTCTTCATCAGGTCGTCGAAGCCCTTGGTGGCGACCTCGACCTTGACGTTCGGGTACTTCTTCTCGTAGAGCGGCACAAGGGCCTTGAGCGTGTTCTCCTCGCCGGCGTCGGCGAGCACGCGCAGCTTGGTGTCGCCCATGGCCTTGACGTCCTCGGCGGTGACCCGTTGGGTCACGGGACCGCCGGCGAGGTCGGAGGCGACGGTGGTGCCGCCCGCGCCGGGGACGCCACACGCGGTGGCGAGGATGCCGGTCAGGGCGATCCCCGCGACCGCGGTCCAGCGCAGAGATTTCATGGTTGCTCCCGGATCCGACCACCGTGGGTGGTCAAGAGGGACCGAGGGGCGGCCTGGCGGGGCGCCCCTCGGGATCGGGGTCGGGGTCAGACGAGTTCGGCGACCTTGGCCGCGAGCCACGCGCGGTTGGCGGCCTGTTCGGCGGCCACGGTCGGGTACAGCTCGGCGGGGGTGGGCGCGCGGTCCTGCTCGATCAGCAGCCACTCGCGGTAGCCGCCGCGCAGGAGGGCGACCAGGAATCGGTCGATGTCGACGTCGCCGCGGCCGAAGGGCACGCACACGTTCGCCCACCACGTGTCGAAGTCGGTGCGGCGCTCGGCCTTGGCCCGGGCCAGCACGCTCGTGTCGACGTCCTTGAGGTGCACGTGGTTGATCCGCTCGTGCCAGCGGTCCAGGCACTCGACCGGGTCGCCGCCCGCGAGTTGGATGTGGGCGATGTCCAGCGTCAGGCCCACCTCGGTGAGGTCGAGCAGCCGGTCCACCTCCCAGGGCGATTCGACGAAGGTGCTGATGTGCGGGTGGAAGGAGGTGCGCAGCCCGTACGAGCGGGCCAGCGCGACGGCCTGTGCGGACAACTGCGCCAGCCGCCGCCACCCGGCGTCGTCGAGCGCGAGCGAGCGGTCCTCCCAGGCGCGGGCCGGGTTGTGCAGCAGGGCCTCGCTGCCCTCGTCGGCCAGGATCGCCAGCGGCGTCTCGCCGCCGGCCTCGGCGCATGCGGCCAACTCGCGGCAGGTCTGTTCCATCCGGGCCAGGTCGTGCGCCACCACGTCGTCGCCGAGTGCGTAGTGCACGGGGATGTAGGCCCCGACGGCGGCCAGGCCGTGCCGGGTGAACAGGGCGGCGGTCTCGGCCGGGGTGCCGAAGAACCCGGGCGGGCCCAACTCGCTGCCCGCGTAGCCGGCTTCGGCCATCGAGGCGAGCAGGGCCTCGGGCGAGGTGCCGGCGCCGCCGGCGGCTTCGCCGTAGACGCCGTAGCTGACGGGGGCGTTGCCGATCCGCAGGGCGGTGCCGGAGGGTCGGGTCGTGGTCATCGGGCGTCCCCTTCCACGAGGGCGGCCTCGCCGCCGACGCGCACGTCGGCGCGGCGGGCGATCGCCGCGATCAGCGCCTGGAGGCAGCGCACGTCCTCGGCGGCTCCGCTCGCGGTCGAGCGCACCGGCGCGCCGTGCGTGATCGACGCGGCGAACTCCGCCAGTTGTACGACGAATCCGGTGTCGTAGCCGGAGCGCACGAGCGAGTCGCGGCTGGCCCCGTCGTGGGCGCGCTCGACCCGCAACGTGCTGCGCACGTCCACGAGGTAGGGCGCGGCCATGTCCAGGCGCAGCCGGCCGTCGCGGGCGAGCACGGCGACCTCCTCGCCGTATTCGGGGTGGTCGGGCAGCCAGTTCCAGTTGAGCACCAGGCGCGCGGCCCCGTCGATACCCAGCGGTGCGGACGCCAGCAGGCACGGCGGTTCGCCCTCGACGGGCCACGGCCACAGGTCGGCGGTGTCGAAGGAGGTCGGCAGGGTGAAGCCGAGCGCGCGCAGCAGCGAGAGTTCGTGGATCACCGAGCCGTTGAGCACCTCGCGGTAGTAGCGGCCGAGTTCGGCCGGGACCTCGCCGAGGGCGTCGAGCGTGCGGTCGGCCTCGTAGCGGATCGCCTCGGCGATCACCGCGCCGTCCGCGTCGTCGGCCGGCGGCGGCATCCGCAGGTGTGCGACCTGGGGCTCGTCGGCCGGGTGCAGCACGGTCACGCGCACGGTGCGCGGGGTGTCGAGGGTGTTCAGCTCGGCGGCGGCGAGCGCGGTGATCGGGTCGTACATCTTCATGTAGCCGACCTGGAGCACCAGGCCGCGCTCGGCGGCCAGCGCGCCGAGCTCGTCGGCCTCGGCGACGGTCAGGCACAGCGGCTTCTCGGCGAGCACGTGCTTGCCGGCGAGCAGGGCGGCCCTGGCGTCGCGGGCGTGGGTGCCGGGGGTGGCCACCAGTACGGCGTCCACGTCGGGATCGGCCAGGACCCGGGCGTAGTCGGTTTCGGCCCGCACGCCGGCGCCGGTCCCGGCGGCGACGGACGCCGCGCGGGAGGGCGACAGGTCGCACACGACCGCGGTGGTGACGACGTCGCCGAGGCGCCGGATCGCGGGCAGGTGCACCGACTGGGTGATCGTCCCGGCACCGACGACGGCGAGACGGACGGGTTCGCTTACCGGCATTGAGGGTTCCTTGCGCGTCGTGGTTGTGGCGGAAGCCGTCCACAGTGGACAGAACATCCATATCGGACAGGCTGTCCTTAATGGACAGGAGGGGGTCATCGGAATGATGGATTCCGCTTGTCGCTTCTTCCCGGATCATGACCTACGGCAGACCAGTTAGTCCAGAGATTGGACCAGATTCGCATCTGGTCTGACTACTGGTTCTTCTGGTATGTTCTCGCGCTGTGACAGTCAGCGACGATCTCCCCGCCGCCGCGGGACCCGCCGTGCAACTCGCCTACCGGGCACTGGCCCAGGCGTTGGACCGGCGCGAATTCCCCGCGGGCAGCCGCCTGCCCGGCGAGCGCGCACTCGCCCAACGGTTGGGGGTCAGCCGCAGCAGCCTGCGCCTGGCCCTGGCCGGTCTGGAGCGCGACGGCCGGGTGCACGCCTCCGCCCAACGCGGGTGGTACGTCTCCACCGACGTGGTCAGCGAACCGCCGAGCCTGCTGCGCAGCTTCACCGACATCGCACGGGACCGCGGACTCACCGCCACCGCGCGGCTGCTGACCAGGCGGGTGCGGCCGGCGAGTTACGAGGAGGCGGTGCGGTTGCGCGTCGCGCCCGCCTCCGAGGTGGTGGAGATCACCCGCGTGCGCGGCCTGGACAACGTCCCCGTCTGCCTGGACACCACCGTGCTCGTCCGCGACCGGGCGCGGGCGCTGGAGACGGCGGAGCTGGAGAATCGTTCGCTGTTCGCGCTCCTGGAGGAGACGGGCGTACACATCCTGCGCAGCCAGTACACCGCGCACGCGGACGCAGCCGACGCGTCCACCGCCGAACTGCTGCGGGTGCCCGTGGGCTCGCCGGTGCTGATCGGCGAGGAGGTCACCTTCGATCGCGGCGAGGCGCCGGTGTTGCTGGGGCGGGCGGTGTATCGCGGGGACGCGTATCGATTCGAGGCCACGCTGCATCGGGGGACCGAGTAGAGGGCCGGTGGGCCCGTGGGCTCGGGGCGGGCCCGGCCGCGCGGGCATACGAGTGCCCGCGCCGCGTACGACCGATGAGCAAGCCATCGTGGGAGAACCCTTGAGCACCTTCGTCACCGCGGCCCTGGACGTGGGCGGCACCAAGATCGCCGCCGCGCTCGTCACGCCCGACGGAACCGTCCTGCATCGCGACGAGCGCCCCACCGTCACCGCCGGGCGGCTGCGCGATCCCGGGCTCGCCGGCACCCGGGCGGCGGCGGTCGACCTGCTCGCGCAGGCACGACGCCTGGGGCTGACGGTGACCGGGCTGGGCGCCGGTTTCCCCGAATACGTGGCCGCCGACGGGCTACTGACCAGCCGCGAGGTGTTGGCGTGGGACAAACAACCGCTCGACGTGCTGTCCGCGCTCGCGCTCGACGTCCCGTGCGCGGTGGGGTCGGACGTGCGCTGCGGCGCGCTCGGCGAGGCCCGGCACGGCGCCGGTCGTGGGCTGGACGGCTTCTTCTACGTCTCGCTGGGCACCGGCCTGTCCTCGACGTTCGTGCTCGACGGTATGCCCGTGACCGGTGCGCGCGGCGAGGCGATCGCGCTCGGCGAGTTCGAGGTACCGGCTTCGGTGGACCCGAACTGGCCGGGCAACCTGGAGAGTTACGCCTCCGGGCGCGGCATCGGCGAGCGTTTCGGGGTGGCCGGGACCCGCGAGGTGCTTGCCGCGGGCGGGCCCCGGGCGGCGGCCGTGCTGGACTCCGCCGGCCGCGCGTTGGGCACGGTCCTGGCGGCGGTGGTGCGACTGCTCGATCCGGCCGCGATCGTGGTGGGCGGTGGGCTGGGCAGCGCCGCCGGACCGGTGCGCGCGGCGATGGAGCGCGCCTACGCCGAACACACCGCCGCGCGCCCCGCGGCCCCGCCGCTGCTCACGGCCACACTCGGCGCGGACGCCGGACTCGTGGGCGCCGCGGCGCTGGCCGGCTGAGTGCAGGTCCGGGGCCGCCGGCGGGGCCGGCTCAGGACGCCGTTCGGGTGAGGTCGATACGTACCGTCGCCGGGGTCGTGGCGAACCTGCGCAGTGTCCGAGCATGGTGTGTGGGGAACGCGCCGAGGCGTGCCTGTACATCGTCGTCGGGCAGCAGCGCCGCGACGCCGGGGATCCAGCGGCCACGCAGGTGTACCCGTACGTTCGGGTCCGCCGACAGGTTGCGAACGTACGCAGCCCGGGAGCCGTGCTCCGCGACCAGCCACACCACCGAGTCGAGGTCGCGGCGTACGCCCACCACCGTCCGGCGGCGACGCCCCGTGGTCCGTCCCGTGGTCTCCAGCACCGCGTGGTGCGCAAGCACGCCCGAGCAGGCGAGCGCTCGCATCGGCGGGTTGAGCACCCATCGTTGCAGGCGGCCCATACGAAGCCGGCGACAACGGGCGTCGGCCGCGTCGAGCGCCGCCGCCTGAGCGGGCGTCGCCGGCGCGACGGTCATCGGCCCCGCCCCCAACACGCGGCGGCTGACGACGGGAGCGTCGGCCGCCGTCCCACGGACCCGACGCACCGCCGGAACGTGCAGCGCGCCCCACACCAGGAAGGCGACCCCCGCCGCGACCTGCGCCAGTCCGCCGGTGACGGCCTCCGACCACCCGAACTCGCCGGCGGCCACGCACCACAGCACCCCCGAACCGCCGATGGTGACGGTGTCCAGGACGACCGTGGCGCGGATGTGGGTACGCGACTTGCGGCGTCGACCGGGTCGCATCCGCAACACCCGGTCGCCGACCCGGCCGAGGGGCGTGCCGTGCACGAGCGCATGCCACAGGACGAACAGGGCGGCCAGGGCCGACCCGGCGGCGACGGCGATCGGTTCGCCGTCCCAGTCGACCAGGAGGCCCGGCCATGCCGAGAGCACCCAGGCGGCGCCGACGAGGACCCACGCGGCGCCCTCCCAGCGAAGGGTCTCCGAACGGGAGGCGAGTGTGGGACGGGGAGCGTCCACGGTGCGGAACGAGGAGGCGCGCGTCGGTGTCATACCGATTAACATAACGACCGTCATGTCAATCAGCAATATGCCCACTCCGACCAATCACCGTGTACGGCAGGCGACTTGAAGATCGTCCAGGCGCTTTGCGAGGTGCCCCGCCGCCCGGTTCAGCCGCTCGCGGTCGCCGGTGGCCAACAGATCGAGCACCATGCCCGCGAGCGCCGACGCCGCGACCGTCGCCTCCGCCTCGGCCTCCTCGCGCCCCAGACCGGCGTCCGCGAGATCACCCGACAGCAGCTCCACCCACGCCGACATCAACCGCGCCCGAAAGTCTCCCGGCAACAACCCCGAAAGACGCGGAATCGCCAGCACCTCGAACACCAGCCGCACGCGCGCGAGATGCGCCGGCTCCGCCACCCAGTCCCAGTACGCCGTGACCACCCGGCCGATCTCACCACCGGCGTCCCGCATCGCGCCGCGTGCCATGGCCGCCTGTTCGGATTCCACGAATTCCAGTACCGCGCGCAGCAGTTCCTCCTTCGAGCCGAACTGGTACGTCAGCGTGTACGTGCTCACCCCCAACGCCGCCGCCAGTGGCCGCAGCGAGAGGTCGCCGAGCCCCGTCCGCGCCAACTCGTCCACGACCGCGCGCAGGATCTCCGGCCGCCGCTCGGGGTTCGGTTTACGTCCCATACGCGGAAAGTACCGGACGTCCAACGGATGGTGCCTTGGCAGGCCGTGGTATGCGGCGAGGTGCGCCGGCCCGAGGTCGGGCGCCCCGGTCCCCGGTCCCCGGCCCGCGGTCGGGGGCCGGGGCCGGGGGAGGAGAGGGCGGCGCCGGGGCCGGGTCAGGTGGCCTGCTTGGTGGTGAGGTATTCCTCCCAGGTCCGGACGCCCACCGCGTGCTCCCGCGTGACCAACCCCCCGGCGCGGAACCCGGCGCCCGCCTTGCCCGGGATGCGCACGGGCACGACCCTTCGCCGCCTGCCCATCGCCTCCAGCCAGGAACGGGCCAGGTCCGCCGCCTCGTAGACGCGCGGCCCGCCCATGTCCGGGACCCGCCCGGCCGGCGTGCCCAGCGCCAACTCCACCAGGCGGTCGGCCACTTCACCCTGGTCCACGGGTTGGCACTCGGTCTTCGACGGGACGAGGACGACGGGTGCCTTGGCCAGCACGCCGAACGCCTTGTGCAGCAACTCGGGGAACTGCGTCGCGCGCAGGTTCGTCCACGGGATGCCCGACTCGGCCAGCAACCGCTCACCCTCGACCTTGATCCGGTAGTAGGAGTAGGGGATCCGGTCGACGCCGACGATCGAGATGTTCACGATGTGCCCGACGCCGGCCCGCCGCGCCGCGTCCAGCAGGTGCCGCCAGCCGGGGATGTCGTGCTTCGGCCGCCGCGTGTCCGACGCGCAGTGGATGATCGTCGTGACACCGTCGAACGCCGCGTCCAGGCCCGTACCCGTCTGCAGGTCGGCGGTCACCCAGGTCACCCCCGGATCGTCGGGCAGCGCCGTGCGGCGGGTCATCGCCCGCACCGGCACGCCGGCACGCCGTGCCCGGTTCAGCACCTCACGCCCCAGCACACCGGTCGCGCCCGTCACCAGGATCACGTTCTCGCTCATCGGTCCTCCTCGCCACGGGGACGCCGCACCTCCGCGACGTCGCCCTCGTCAGCAAGGAACCGAACGGCTACGCGTTACGTGACAACTCTCGGCATTGTTCCTCGAGAAATTTCAGCTTCTCCGGATTCCGGACCATCCGCACGCCCGCTATGCCCTCCGCGCCGACCTCCACCACCGCGGCCGTCGTGAGCGCTCCGCCCTCCCAGCCCAACAGCGCCGTGTCGCCGTTGACCTCGGTGAAGGCGAACTCCATACCGGAGGCGAAGCGGGCCATCAGACCCAGGAGGAAGCGGGCCACCTTGTCCCGACCGAAGACCGGGCGCGTGGACGCGGTGACCTTGCCGCCCCCGTCGGACCACGCCACGACATCGTCCGCGAGCAGCGCCTCCAGTTCGTCGAGCGCTCCCTCGGCCGCCGCCGCGAGGAAGCGCGCCAACAGATCGGACCGCACCGCCTCGGGAGCCTCGAAACGCGGTCGCCCGGACGCGAGGCGCAGCCTGGCCCGCCGGTGGGTCTGCCGGGAATTGGCCTCCGGCCAGTCCAGCACCTCGGCGATCTCCCGATGGCTGTACCCGAACGCGTCCCGCAGCACCACGACCGCCCGCTCCGGCGGCGACAACCGCTCCAGCATCACGAGCATCGCCATCGACACCGCGTCCCGCTGTTCGGCGGTCTCCAACGGCCCGAGCACCCCGGTGTCCGTCCGCACCGGCTCGGGCAACCACGGTCCGACGTATTCCTCGCGCCGGGCCCGCGCGGACGTCAGCCTGTTGAGGCACAGATTCGTCAGCACCTTGGCCAACCACGCCCCCGGCGCGTCGATGTGTCCCCGCTCGGCCGCGTGCCAGCGCAGATACGTATCCTGCACCGCGTCCTCGGCCTCGGCGGCCGACCCCAACATCCGATACGCGATCCCGAACAGCCGCCCCCGCTGCGCCTCGAACTCGGCGGTCGGGTCGGGAAACGGGTCAGCGGTCACGAAACCCACCGTACAAGCCGCACCCCCGGCACCTTGCAACGAGCCACGCCTCGCCCAGTGTCGGCGGGTCGCCGCCTGCGGTCATGTGCGCGGTGGACGAGCCCACAGGGCCTTGTGCGAGGTGGCTTCCTGGTGCCCGTCGGCAGCTCCCGAGTCCTGGACAAGCCGTGATAGTTGGTCGCGAATGCGGTCGAGCAGGGTACTCAGGGCCGCGTACGGGACGTACCAGTACACGGCGGTGACGGTGAAAGGGCCGCCCGATGGCCGCCCCTGCTCGGTGAGCAGCAGGGCGATCTCCTCCGCGTGCGAGGGAGACACTTCGATAAAGTTGTCGAAGCACGTACGGGCGGCGATCAGACCCTCGATCTCATCGACCCCGTGTCGCAGCGGTACCCGTTCCGGCACCCAGGCGCGACACGCTTCGGGCAACCCGTAGTTGTCGACGGGCTCCCCCACGGTCATCCACCCCCTTCCCTTGGCGTTCAGCCTGAGGCCTTTGGGCAGCGTCTCGGTGAGGCGGTAGGCCGGAAGGTCGCTCAGGGGAGCGTCGTCGTATCCCCGCAATTCGTGTTGGGCCCATGTCCACACCCGCGCGAACTCCGCATCGTCTCCCGGGGTGACGTACCGGCGCAGCAGGGACGCGACCGAAGGAGACTCGCCGGGGACTTCGTGGGTCGGTGCGGTCGGATCTTGCCGGTTCATCTTCATGCGGAGACATTCTCCGTGCTCACGGTGACACTCGTGGGCGCCGGGGTGGCGGCGGGCGGCGTTCGATACCGAACCGGCCCGCGTCCCGCCCGCGTTGCCGCCGCCCGTGTTGCGGACCCGCTTCGCCTGGGCCGCCCTCACCATCGTCACCGGTGGTCGACTACACGGTCGGGCCCCTGGCGCACCGATCACGCGGCTGTCGTTGCCCATCCTCCGTCGAAGCGGCGCCCGGTCAAGGGTTCGACGGGCGCGTTCCGACGGGCGAGCCGGGAGAGTCGAGCGGGATCGGGGTGAACATCGGGGCCTCCTGGTCCGGGTCCAGCGCCGTCGGGCCGTACAGCCAGTCGATGAACGTGTAGTCGTAGGTGTCGCGTTCGCGCAGGATGGTGTTGCGCTGTGCGCGGGCGAGGCCGTCGAGGTGCCAGAGTTCGCCCCAGGTGCGGGCGGTGCGCTGCACGCGGCGGCAGTGCTCGGGTCGGACCGCCTGATAGCCGGCGAGGGCGGCGGTCCAGTCCACGGTTTTGTCGGCCGCGCGGTTCCGAGCGGCGTGCCGCGCCAGTACCCAGCCGTCCTCCAGCGCCATGATCGCGCCCTGCGCCAGGTATTGCAGCGGCGGATGGGCCGCGTCGCCGAGCAGGGCGATCCGGTCGAACACCCACGTGTCGATGGGTTCGCGGTCGAACATGCGCCACCACCGGTCCCGCCATATCAGGGGGATGCCCGCCCGGACCTGCTCGGTGGTGTCCGCGAACGCCTCGTCGAGTTCGTCGGGCGTACCCCAATCGTCCCTGCCGGCAAGGGCCTTCGGCGACTCGAACACGGCGACCTGGTTGAACATCTCCCCGCCGCGCAGGGCGTACTGCACGAAGTGGCAGCGCGGGCCGACGTATACGACGACCGCGTTCTCGTGCACCCGGTGATCGCGGACGTTGTCGATGGGGACCGCGCCACGGTAGGCCACGTAGGACGAGCCGACCGGCGCGTCGCCGACGAACCGGTCGCGGGCGACCGAGTGGAGGCCGTCCGCCGCGATCACCACGTCGGCGTCCTCGACGCGGCCGTCCGCCAGGACGACCGCGGGCCGCGGACCCTCGTCGCGGTATTCGACGACCCTGCTGTCGGTGGCCAGGTCGACGCCGGCGCGCCGGCACGCGTCGAGCAGCAGGGCGTGCAGGTCGCTGCGGTGGATCACGATGTACGGGAAGCCGTAGTGTCGTTCCAGGTCGCGTAGGTCCAGGCGGGTGAGCTCGACGGCGTCGACGGCGTCGAACATCACCATGGCTTCCGGTACCACGCCCCGTCGCTTGGCCTCGTCCAGCAGGCCGTACTCGTGCAGGATGCGGGTGCAGTTGGGCGCGAGTTGAAGCCCCGCGCCGACCTCGCCGAACTCCGGTGCCGCCTCCAGCACGCGGACCCGCAGGCCCTCGCGGGCCAGGGCGAACGCGGCACCGAGGCCGCCGATTCCGCCGCCGACGACGAGGACGTCCGTCCGGTCGGGGTGCGTGGGCCGGCTTGTCGTCATTGTGGGTGTCCTCACAGCCATGCGGGAAGTTCGGGTGCCGGTGCGCCGGACTCGGTGGGCAACGTCGCGACGCGGCCGGTCAGATAGGCGGTGATGTCGGCCAACGGCGCACGAATCGAGGTCGGTTCGCCGGCGCCGGCCAGGCGCCACGTGCGGGCGGGGTCGAGGTCGCCGGCCGTCAGCGTCACGGCCGCGGTGGTCCGGGCGCCGTGCCGGTCGACGGCTTCGGCGGCCAGTCGCTCCAGGAAGTCCGCGGGGAAGGCATCGAATCCGACCCCGGCCGCCAAGTCGACGGCGTGGACACACACTTCGCGCGCCCGCAGCCAGGGGATCTCCCCGGCGGGCAGGACGCGGCCCTGGGCGGTGACCACGTCGTGCGCCCGCTGCTCCGCGGTGAGCGCGTCGAGGCCGACCGCCAGGGCGGCGGCGGAGCGGGTCGCCCAGGCCGTCAACTCGGCGCCGGTCATCATCGCACCACGTTCGATGCCGGCCCGGCGCTCGTCCGCGGACGCGTACATCGGGGTCGGCTCGCCGGTGGCGGCCCACCGCACCAGGTTGCCCAGGGCGTCCGCGTTGGCCGCCACATGCGCGACCAGGTGCCGACGCGTCCAGCCGGGCAGGGGAGTTCGGGCGTCGAACGCGGCCTCGTCGAAGGCCGCGCAGGCGTCGAGGAACCGGGCGGTGCCGACCCCCGTCCAGCGCAGCGCCCGCTGCGCCGGATCGCCGGGCGCGCCGCTCACCGGGCGTCCGCGACGACGCGGTTGACCAGCCGACCGATGCCGTCGATCTCGGCGACCACGGTCGCACCCGGGCGCAGGTATCGGTGCGGGGTGCGGGCGTGGCCGACACCGCCGGGCGTGCCGGTGGCGATCACGTCGCCCGGGTTGAGGCGGATCACCGTGGAGACGTACTCGACCAGCGCGACCGGGTCGAACAGGAGGTCGCCGGTGGTGTCGGACTGCATCACCTCGCCGTCGACGTCGAGCCGCACGTCGAGCACCGGGCGCACGCCGCCGGGCAGTTCGTCCGGGGTGACCAGGTAGGGGCCGATGGGCGTGGAGGCGTCCCACATCTTGCCCTGGAGCCACTCGCGGGTGCGGAACTGCCAGTCGCGGCAGGTGATGTCGTTGAGCACGGTGAACCCGGCGATGGCGGCCTCGGCCTCGGCGGCGTTCGCCCGGCGCACCGGTCGGCCGATGACGAGGGCGAGTTCGACTTCCCAGTCCAGTTCGGCGGTCTCGGCCGGATGCGGGATGTCGTCGGCCGGTCCGGTCAGGCAGTCCGCGAACTTCGCGAACAGCGTGGGGTGGCTGGGCAGTTCGCGGCCCATCTCCTGGATGTGGTTCTTGTAGTTGAGGCCGACGCAGACCACCTTGGACGGCCGCGGGACGACCGGGGCGAAGTCGGCGCCGGCCACGGGGAAGCGGTCGCCGGCGGCGGACGCGGCCCGTTCGCGCCAGTTCGGGTCGGCGAGCAGCGCGCCGACGTCGGCGGCGCCGAGGTCGAGCAGTTCCGCTCCGGCGAGCAGGACGGCACGGGTGCCGGCGGGGGTGCGCAGGGTGGCGAGCTTCATCGGGAGTCCTCGTCGGTGGTGGAGCGGTGGAGTCGCAGGGCTTCGAGGATCGGCGCGTCGCCGAACCGGAACAGGTCGAGGGCGCCGCTGTCGGAGTCGGTGGCACCGGCCTCGGAGCGGGCCGAGAACGGCGTCCAGGACGGCACCGTGAACAGGTCGCCGCGAGCGACGGACCAGGTGCGATTCCCGACGGTGACCGTCCCCGAGCCGTCGAAGACCTGGTAGACGGAGGAACCGGTCTCCCGCAGCGGTGCCGTCTCGGCGCCGCGCACGATGCGGTGGAACTCGGCGCGGATCGTGGGCAGTACATCCGCGCCGCCGGCCGGATCGACGTAGCGCACGGCGGCGTGGCCGGGCTCCACGGTGCCGCCGTGTCCCTCCCTCTCCAGCGCCAACTGGTCGTCGAGCGCACGGTCGGTGACCGCCCACTTGTAGGACAGCAGCGGCGAGCCCGGGGCGGCGCCGGTGGGCGCGGACAGCGGACGCAGTCCGACGTGGCCCCAGAGCCGTTCGGAGCGCGAGCGCTCCGGTGTGGTGCGCTCGGCGGCGTCGAGCCGGTCGCGGCCGACCTCGAAGAACTGGCTTTCGACCCCGTACTGGAACGGGATGTCGAGGCCGTCGATCCAGGCCATCGGAGCCGCGGTGGCGTTGTGGTGAGCGTGCAGGTTCCAGCCCGCCTGGGGCAGGAAGTCGCCGCGGTTCATGGGCACCGGATCGCCGCCGACGACCGTCCAGACGCCGGAGCCCTCGACGACGAAGCGGAAGGCGTGCTGGGTGTGGCGGTGCTCGGGGGCGTCCTCGCCCGGCATGAGGTATTGGATCGCCGCCCACAGCGTGGGCGTCGCGAAGGGGCGGCCGGCCAGCCCGGGGTTGGCGAGCGCGATGGCCCGTCGCTCCCCGCCGCGGCCGATGGGTACGAGTTCACCCGCACGCTCGGCGAGCCGGAGCAGGTTGTCCCACTTCCACAGGTGCGGCACGGCGCGCGAGCGCGGGTGGAGCGGCATCAGGTCGCCGATCTCGGTCCACAGGGGGACGAGCAGTTCGCGCTCGAACCCCCGATACAGGGCCTCCAGGTCCGGAGTGACCTCCGGTTGGTTCGCGGCGGCGACGGCGCGCGGCGCGGCGTCCGGCTCGGCGTACGGCCCGGCATACGGCTCGTCAGGGCTGGTGGTCATGCGTATACCGTGGCGGCACAGCGCCGGACAGAAAACAAGATTCTGTGGTGCAGAATGCCTTCCGGGAGGCAGCGTGGACAAGCCGCTCAAGACCCCGCCGCCGTATGCCCTCGCCGGCGTGGACAACGCCCTCAAGGCCGCCACGATGCTCCAGGTGGAGGGCCCGATGACGGTCAGCGAGGTGGCCCGGCGCCTCGGGGTGGCCATGTCCACCGCACACCGGCTGCTCGCGATGCTCGTCTACCGCGATTTCGCCGTTCAGGGACCCGACCGCGCCTACCGGGTGGGTCCGGTGCTCGAGCTGGCCACGCATTCGCAGTCCGCCGTCTCCCGGCTGCGCACCGCGGCCCTGCCGCATCTGCACCGGCTCGTCGACCTGCTGGGCGAGTCGGCCAACCTGATCGTACGCACCGGCGAGACCGTGCGGTTCATCGCCAGTGTCGAATGTGCGCAGGCGCTGCGGGTGGGCTCGCGCGAGGGCATGGTCTTTCCGGCGCACCTGACCACCGTCGGACTGCTGCTGCTCGCCGAGTTGGACGACGCGGAGCTGGAGGCGCTGTACGCGGTCGAGCGCTGGGGGAACCGGGCCTTCGACCGGCCGGACCCGGTCGAGCTGCGCGCCGAACTCTCGCGCGTCGCCCGCAACGGCTTCGCGGTCAACCGCGGCCACTCCGAGCGCGGCCTGGTCGCGGTCGGGGTGCCGGTGCGCGGTCCGGACGGCGCGACGGTCGGCGGCCTGTCGGTCTCGATGCCGAGCGTGCGCTACGACCGGGCGCGGTTGACCCGATGGGTCGCCACACTGCGCTCCGCGGCGACCGCACTGGAGCGCGAGCTCGCGGCCGGCTGAGCCGCGAACCCGAAACCGGTACGGTACGGCCGGCTCAGCCGCGCGCCCGCAGCTCGCCCGCCCGCGCCTCGCCGAGCACCGCCAAGGCCTCGGCCAGCAACCGCATCTGCTCGAACAGGTCCGGCCCGGATCCGGCCTGCACCGCGACGAAGGCGCCGTCGAAGCCCGCGATCGCGAAGTGGTCGAGCCGATCGGCGACGGCCCGCGCGATCTCGGCGCCCTCGCCCGCGAACGCGGCGCGGATCATCCCGTGCATGTACGCGCGCCCGTCCCGGCGCACCTGCGCGATCAGCGCGCCGACCTCCGCCTCGGCCGCTTCCGAACTCATCACCAGCGTCAGATGCAACCGCAGGAAGTCCGGGCGGGCCACGAACATCTCCCCCGTGCGCCGGAGGAACCAGTCCAGGCGCTCCCGCGGCGTCCCGGGCGGCGGCCCGTCGGCGTGCGCCGCGCGCATGGCCGCGAAGAAGTCGTACGCGCCGCGCGCCATCACCGCCGACAACAGGCCGCCCTTGGACCGGAAGTGGTGGTAGACCGCGCTCTTGGGCAGGCCGGTCTCGCGGCTCAGCGTGGACAGCGAGGTGGCGGCGTATCCGCGCTCGGCCATCACCCGCGTCGCGGCGTCCAGGATCTCCTCGCGGGAACGCCGCCCGCGCCGGTTGCTGCGTCTCGGGTCGGCCATGCGCCGAAGCATAGGCGCCGGGGGCCACGCTCGACGCGGTCACCGTTCTGCACAGCGGAATCGTCTGGACGGGTCCGGCGTGGCGTGTGACGGTCGACATACAAGAATAGACCAGTCGGTCCAATAGTGCCGACTGTCCATCGGTCCGGAGCCCCCATGACCCACCACCACGACGCGGACGTCGCCCTCATCGGGTACGGCCCCACCGGCGTGATCGCCGCGCTCACGCTGCTGCGGCAGGGCGTCTCGGTTGTCGCCTTCGAGCGCGACCGCGACATCCACGCCCGCGCCCGCGCGGTCACCGTCAACGACTGGACGATGCGGATCTTCCAGGACCTCGGCATCGACGAGCGCATCGCCGCCGTGATCGAGCCGCAGCGGGCACTGCGCTGGACCACCTACGACGGCACCGAGATCATGCGTGTCGAACACCCGCCGTCCACGCTCGGCGTGCGACCCCGTTTCTACAACATCTACCAACCCACCATGGAGGCCGAACTCCGCGCGTGCGCCGAGGAGTACGGCGACCTGCTCGACATCCGGTTCGGCGTGCAGGCGACCGACGTGGAGCAGGACGAGGACGGGGTCACGGTCACCGCCGCGGACCCCGCGACCGGGCGCACGCACACGGTGCGCGCCCGCTACGCCATCGGCGCGGACGGCGGCGGCAGCTTCACCCGCACCCGGATCGGGGCCACGCTCCTCGGCGACACCGTCGACGTGCAGTGGATCGTCATCGACTGCCGGGTCAAGCGCTGGTGGCCCGACCGCGACCTGCTCACCTTCTGGTCCGACCGCGAGCGACCGGTCGTCGACATCGCGCTGTCGGCGGGCAACCACCGCTGGGAGATCCCGCTCAAACCGGGCGAGACCGAGGCCGACTTCGCCGACGAGAGCGCCGTGTGGCCGCTGCTCGCGGCCCTCGGGGTGACCCCCGACGACGTATCGATCCACCAGTGGGCCTTCTACCGCCACCACACCCGGATGGCCGACACCTGGCGGGCGGGCCGGGTCTTCCTGGCCGGCGACGCCGCGCACCTGATGCCGCCGTGGGCCGGGGCCGGCATGCAGACCGGGATGCGCGACGCCCACAACCTGGGCTGGAAGCTCGGCCGGGTCCTGCGCGGCGAACTGCCCGAGGAATGGCTCGACACCTACGAGAGCGAACGCCGACCCAACGCCGCCTTCTACACCGACCTGGCCGTGCAGCTCGGCCGGGTGATCAAGCAGGAGGCCACGCCCGACGAGATCGAGGCGATGAACCGGATCCCCGAGGGCCTGGTCACCCCGTTCGAGCCGCCGCTCATCGCACCCCCGGTGCTCACCGCGGGCAAGCTGCGCGGACCCGTCGGCGACGCGTCCATCGTCGGACGCATGGTGCCGCAGCCGATCGTCGGCGACACCGTCGGCCGGATGGGCCGCCTCGACGACCTGCTCGGCAACGGCTTCGTCCTGCTGGGCGACGGCGTCGACCCCGCGAGTCTGCTCAGCGCCGAGGACAAGGCCGCATGGGACGCCCTGGGCGCCCGCTACCTGACCGTTCGCCCGCAGGACGCCTACACCGAGGGCCCCGACGAGCTGGTGGACCTCGAACGTGTACTGCTGCCCTGGCTGCGCCGCTACCGCGCCAGGGCCGTCGCGATCCGCCCCGACCGCTTCGTGACCGCCGCCGACGTCTTCGGCCTGGCGGTCCCCGCGTGAGCACCCACGGAGCGCGACCGCCCCGTCCGCGGCAAGTACCCCAAGGAGAACCCGTGCCCGGAGTCAAGGAACTCGCCTACGTCGTCTACGAGGCGAGCGACCTCGCCGACTGGGAACACTTTGCCGTCGACCTGCTGGGCATGCGGCTCGCCGGGAAGGACGACGACCTGCTGCGCCTGCGTACCGACGCCAAGGCGCACCGCTGGCTGGTCCGGCGCGGGCCCGCCGACGACCTGGTGGCGAGCGGCTACGCGGTCGAGGACGAGGCCGCCCTCGACGCGCTCGCGGACCGGCTCGTCGCGGCCGGCGTCGACGTCGCCGACGGCGGGGCGGAACTGGCCGCCGCCCGCGCGGTGGACCGGATCCTGGTCACCACCGACCCGATCGGCAACCGGGTGGAACTGGTCGTCGGACTCGCCGACGCCGACACCCCATTCCACTCGGACCGCATGCTCGGCGGCTTCGTCACCGGCGACGGCGGCGCCGGCCACCAGGTGCTGATCGCCAAGGGCGTGTCCCGCGAGGACTATCTCGCCTTCTACCAGGGCCTGTTGGGCTTCCGGACCTCCGACACCATCGTCGAGGAGGTCGCGCCGGGTGTGGTCGCGGATCTGATCTTCCTGCACTGCAACCCGCGCCACCACAGCGTCGCCTTCGGCGACATGCCGCATCCCAAGAGCACGCACCACTTCATGCTCGAAGTCGCCGACATCCGCGACGTCGGTATGGCCCACGACCGCTGCCTGGAAGCCGGGCAGCCGTTCGAGATGACGCTGGGGATGCACCCCAACGACAACATGTTCAGCTTCTACGTGCGCACACCCTCCGGGTTCAGCGTCGAGTACGGCTGGGGTGGCCTGCTCATCGACGACGCGACCTGGCAGGTGCGGACCCTGGACCGGCTGAACAACTGGGGACACCTTCCGCCCGAGGTGATCGCGGATCGACTCGCCCGCGCCGCCGGAACCGACCACGGAGACCACCGATGACAACTCTCACCCGTGAATCGACCGCGCGCTTGGTCCGCACCAAGGACTGGAAACTCCGCTACCACGAGGCCGGCGCCGGCCGGCCGCTGATCCTGCTGCACGGCAGCGGCCCCGGGGCCACCGGCTGGAGCAACTTCGCCGGGAACATCGCGGCGCTGGCCGAGCACTTCCACGTGTACGCCGTCGACATGCCCGGCTGGGGCGAATCCGACCCGGCCACGGTGGACCGACTCGACCACGTCGAGGCCGCGATCCAGTTCCTGGACGCCCTGGGCATCGACAAGGCCGCCTTCGTCGGCAACTCGATGGGTGGCCAGACCTCGCTGCGCCTCGCCACCGAGCATCCCGACCGGATCACCCACCTGGTCACGATGGGCGCTCCCGTCGGCCCGATGCGGACCCTCTTCGGCGCGGGCGACGGACCGTCCGAGGGCCTGAAGGTACTGATCGCGGCCTACCGCGATCCGAGCCCGGAGAACATGCGGCGACTCGTCGAGATCATGTGCTTCGACAAGGAACGATTCGCCACCCCCGAACTGTGCCGGGTGCGCTCGGAAGCCGCGCTGGCCCGGCCCGAGCATCTGCGCAACTACGTGAACGGCCTGCCGCAGGGCGCCCCGCTGCCCAAGTGGGTGGACCCGCGGCTGCTCCCGGGGATCACCACGCCGACCCTGATCATCCACGGCCGCGACGACCGGGTGGTGTCCTACGAGGTGTCGCTGCACCTGCTCGCGAACGTCCCCGACAGCCGCCTGGTGCTGCTCAACCGGTGCGGACACTGGGCGATGATCGAGCATGCCGACGAGTTCAACCGACTGGTGACGGACTTCGTCCGCAATACCTGAGCACGCCGCCGTACCCGAGCATGCCTCAATTGGGCCCGGGGCGGGCCGTCCGAGAGCCGGACGGGCCGCTCCGGGCCCGGTCGCGTCCCAGGTCAGCTCAGCGCGTCCCGCCGGGCGAGTACGCCGCCCAGGGCGGTCGCCGCGGCTCGCAGCGCGGCCACGTGCGCCTCGGGGCGGAAACGGGCGCTGGGCCCGGCCACGCTGATCGCCGCGACCGGCTCGTCGTCCGGGCCCAGGACGGGCGCGGCCACGCACACCAGACCGAGCGCGGACTCCTCGTATTCGAACGCGACACCGTTCTCCAGCACCGCGTCCAGCCGGCGGCGCAACAACCCGGGCGCGACCACCGTGTGCGGGGTACGCCGCTCCAGCACACCGGAGAGCACCGTGCGTCGCAGTTCCTCGTCGCCGTGCGCGAGCAGCGTCTTGCCGATCGCGGTGCAGTGCATCGGCATCCGGCCGCCGACCCGGGAGGGGCTGCGGGCCTGCCTGTGCCCGCCGATCTTGGCGACGTAGACCACGTCCGTGCCCTCGCGCACCCCCAGGTGCACGATCTCGTGGGTGCGTTCGTACAGGTCCTGAAGGAACGGCATGGCCAGTTCGAGCAGTCCGCGCTCGACGGACGCCCGCATGCCCAGCTCGAACAGGGTGCCGCTGAGCCGGTAACCCCCCGGCAGCCGGTCGAGCAGCCGCAGCGCCACCAGCTCCCCGGTGAGCCGGTGCACGGTGGCCTTGTGCAGGCCCGTACGGCGCACCAGTTCGGCGAGCGCGACGGTGCGGTCGTCGACGGTGAACGCCTCCAGGATGGCGGTCGCCTTGCTCAGGACACTGTTGCGGTCGGGGGCTTGGTCGGGGGCTCGGTCGGGGGAGTCGGGCACCCGACCAGCGTATCGCTGAGCGAGACGCTTTGGTTGTGGGTGATCGTCGAGGGTCGCGACGATGCCGCCATGACCAGTACTTCCCCCCACGGCGAGGACGCCGTGCGCGCCGCGGCCGAACGGCTGCTCGACGCCGCCGCGACCGGCGTCGCCTGCGCGCCGGTCCGCGACCTGATCGGTCCGGGCGACCTGGCCGCGGCGTACGCCGTCCAGCGCCGGATCGTCGACCACCGGCTGGCCCGCGGCGCCCGGGTCGTCGGCCGCAAGATCGGCCTCACCTCCACCGCCGTCCAGCGACAACTGGGCGTCGACCGGCCCGACTTCGGCGTGCTCTTCGACGACATGGGCCACGCCGACGGGGACGTGGTCCCCTACCGCGCGGTGCTGCAACCCCGCGTCGAGGCGGAGGTGGCGTTCGTACTCGGCGCCGATCTCGCCGACGGGCCGCTCGACCTCGCCCAGGTGCACGATGCCGTAGACCACGCGGTCGCGGCCCTGGAGATCTGCGGCAGCCGGGTGCGTGACTGGGACATCCGCTTCGCCGACACCGTGGCCGACAACGCCTCGTCGGGCGCGTACGTCCTGGGCACCGTGCGCAGGGGTCTGGACGAATTCGTGCCGCGCGAGGTGCGGATGAGCATGACGGTCGGGGCAGAGGTGGTCTCCACCGGTACCGGCGCCGCCTGCCTGGGCGACCCGATCGAGGCGGTGGCCTGGCTGGCCCGGCAGGCCCGCGACCTCGGCGATCCGCTGCGCGCCGGGCAACTCGTGCTCTCCGGCGCGCTCGGGCCGATGTACCCCGTGGCGCCGGGGGACAGCGTCCGCGCCGACATCACCGGGCTCGGCACGGTCGCGATCGACGTCGGCCCGGACTTCGACGAGGAGGGTTCATGACCAGGACCAAGGT
The DNA here is from genome assembly GCF_042754105.1 of Embleya sp. NPDC059237. Lineage (NCBI taxonomy): Bacteria > Bacillati > Actinomycetota > Actinomycetes > Kitasatosporales > Streptomycetaceae > Embleya > Embleya sp. NPDC059237. Next base: position 199,907 of record NZ_JBHZAE010000014.1, read on the forward strand.
CGCCGTCATCGGATCGGGCAACATCGGCACCGATTTGATGATCAAGGTGCTGCGCACCGCCGAACACCTGGAGATGGGTGCGATGGTCGGCATCGACGCCGACTCCGACGGCCTGGCCCGCGCCCGCCGGCTCGGCGTCCCGACCACTCACGACGGGGTCGAGGGGCTGATCGCGATGCCCGGATTCGACGAGATCGGGATCGTCTTCGACGCCACCTCGGCCAAGGCGCACGCCCACAACGCGGCCCGGCTGCGGCCGTACGGCAAGCGGCTGATCGACCTCACGCCCGCGGCGCTGGGACCGTACGTCATCCCCGCGGTCAACCTCGAACAGCACCTCGACGCCGACAACGTCAACATGGTCACCTGCGGTGGACAGGCCACCATTCCGGTGGTCGCGGCGATCGGCGCGGTGGCCCCGGTCGCATACGCCGAGATCGTCGCGTCCATCGCCTCGAAGTCCGCCGGACCGGGCACGCGTGCCAACATCGACGAGTTCACCGAGACCACCTCGGCCGCGATCGTCGAGGTCGGCGGCGCCCGGCGCGGCAAGGCGATCATCGTGCTCAACCCCGCCGAGCCGCCGCTGATCATGCGTGACACCGTTTTGGCACTGGTGCACGCGCCCGGTCCCGACTCGGTGGAGCGGATCCGGGAGGCGGTGGCGGCGATGGTCGCCGCGGTCGCCGAGTACGTGCCCGGCTACCGGCTCAAGCAGGAGGTCCAGGTGACCCCCGTCCCCGCCGACCAACCGCTGGAGACCCTGCTCGCCCCCGGCGCGGACCGGCCCACCCACCAGGTTTCGGTGTTCCTGGAGGTCGAGGGCGCCGCCCACTACCTGCCCGCCTACGCCGGAAACCTCGACATCATGACCTCGGCCGCGCTCCGCGTCGGCGAACGGATGGCGGCCCGCGACGCGGCCCCCGGCCCGGACGCCGACAACGACCGCGGCACCACCCGCCGGCACGTGGAGGCCGCCTCGTGAGCACCCCGATTTTCGTCCAGGACGTCACGTTGCGGGACGGCATGCACGCCGTGCGGCACCGGATCACCCCCGCGGACGTCGCGCGGATCGTCACCGCCCTCGATCGGGCGGGTGTGGACGCCATCGAGGTGGCGCACGGCGACGGGCTCGCGGGCGGTTCGCTCAACTACGGTCCCGGTTCGCACAGCGACTGGGCCTGGATCGAGGCCGCCGCCTCCGTCCTGGAGCGGGCCAGGCTGACCACTCTGCTGCTGCCCGGCGTCGGCACGATCCACGATCTGCGGCGCGCGTACGAGTTGGGGGTGCGCTCGGTTCGCGTCGCCACGCACTGCACCGAGGCCGACATCTCCGCACAGCACATCGCCGCGGCGCGCGAACTGGGCATGGACGTCTCCGGATTCCTGATGCTCTCGCACATGGCCCCGCCGGAGGCACTCGCCGAGCAGGCCCGGCTGATGGAGTCGTACGGGGCGCACTGCGTCTACGTCACCGACTCGGGCGGTCGGCTCACCATGAACGACGTCGCGGCCCGGGTGCGTGCGTATCGGGACGTGTTGCGGCCGGAGACCGAGATCGGGATCCACGCGCACGAGAACCTTTCGCTCTCGGTGGCCAATTCGGTGGTCGCGGTGGACAACGGCTGCTTCCGCGTGGACGCCTCCCTGGCCGGGCACGGCGCGGGCGCCGGAAACTGTCCGCTGGAGGCGTTCATCGCGGTCGCCGACCTCTCCGGCTTCGCCCACGGCTGCGACCTGTTCGCCCTCCAGGACGCCGCCGACGACCTGGTTCGCCCGCTCCAGGACCGCCCCGTCCGGGTCGACCGGGAAACCCTCACCCTGGGCTACGCGGGCGTCTACTCGTCCTTCCTGCGCCACGCCGAAGCCGCCTCGGCGCGCTACGGGGTGGATGTGCGCGACCTCCTCATGGAATGCGGCCGGCGAGGTCTGGTCGGCGGCCAGGAGGACATGATCGTCGACATCGCGCTGACCCTGTCCGCCTGACGGGTGCCGCCGGCGCGCATGCCCGCGGGTGTTGTGCGGGTACCGGTCGTGGAGGGTCTTCCGGGAAATCGTGAGGTGACACCGTGACCACCGTGCAGGACTACAAGGAACTGTGTGGCGGAATCGCCGCGCATCACCGCGAGCGGCTGGACGCGGTGTTCGCGGGCGAGGCCGAGCCGGGCGCGCCGACAGCGCCCGCGTGGGCAAAACCGTCGGACCACGTGCCCCCGGACGATCTGCCCCCGAACCTCGGGCCCGCGACCGACGCGTACGGACGGTGCGGAATGCGCGCCTTGGAGGGCCGGCGGGAGGACGTCGCGCGGATCCTGCGGGAGTTCCGGGAAAGGAGGATCACCCAGGAGTGCGCGGAGGAGTGGAACAGGGAGTCCGCGACGGCCCGGAAGCGGGAACAGCAAAAAGCGGACGCCGAATACCTCGAGGAGATCGTCCGGGCGATCGACGCGGCCGGTGACGACGAGGACGTCATCGCCAGGACCGTCGAGATCTACACCGCGGCGTTCGACGCACTCGTCGGAGCGTGGGCGGTCGCCGCCGAGTGTCTGCGCGATTGGCTGACGACACGCGTCGAAGACATCGACGCCTGCTTCGAACGCGCGATCGGAACCGAACCCGAGACGGAAACCCCGGGGCAGGCCCCCGCGCCCCTCCCGGCCGTGGGCTCGGGGTAGGTCTCACCTCGCCATCCCGGTCTCGGCGCCGTCGCGCAGGGCCGCCACTGCCGCCTCCGGGGTGTCGCTGAAGAACCGGATCGTGCGTGCTTCACCCCGGCGGCCGAGCGGGCGGGTGTATGTCACCGGTTCGCCGAGTTCGACGACGACGTTGGTCTGCGAGGCCACGCAGACGCCGAGTCGGTCGCCGGCCACGGCGATGGCCGACGATTCGTTGAAGCAGCGGATGAGGCGGACCGACGCGACGGTGTGCCTTGGGATGCGCAGGTCGAAGAACGCGCCCGAACGCAGCCGGAGTTCGTCCGGGGTGACGACATGCGGGCGGGTCACCCAGGTGGCGGCCACGGCGACGGCGGCGAGTATCGAGTAGACGTCCACGACCAGGAAGGCGCGCCGGAGGACCGGCGGTGCGCCGACGCCGCGCAGGACGACTTCGGTGGCGACGGCGTCCACGGCCAGGACGAAGACCCAAAGGAGCATCATCGGCATCGGCTCGCGGGCATAGGGCACCGTCACCGCGTCGGGCGGTATGCCGTGCTTGCGGCGCAGACACAGCAGCCACAGACTCTGCACACCCTTCGCGTCGAACGAGACCACGCGGCGTACCGGCGCGGGGACGATCTCGCGGACGGTGTGCCGGGCCGCGGTGCGCCGGTCGGCGTTCGCCCGCCGGGCCGCGGCGTAGATCGGTCCGGCCGCGGCCGGCGCCGACAGGAGTGCGGCGGTTGTGGCGATGCCGGACGCGGTGAGGACGGGGGCGGGCAGCGGGACGCCGGAGAGGAGGACGAGGGTCAGGAGGAGTTCGGCGGGAATCGCGACGTACATGATCCAGCGGGCCGGACGGAGCATCACGGCTCCCTTCTCAGCAGGGCCACCAGGCGGCGGAACACCTCCGTTTGGGCGGCGGACAGTTCGGTGGCGATCGCGCCGAGCCATTCCGCGTCCCGTCGGGTCGGGGTCGGGGTCGGGGTCGAGGCGGGCGCAGACTCCGGCGCGGCGGCCTCCGTCGCCCGCATGGCATCGGTCAGCCCGTCCGGAAGGAAGTCGGCGAAGTCCCGGGCCAGGCGCTCGACTCGGGGATCGTCCGGATCGGCATCGGCCAGCGCATCGAGCCGGGCGGTCAGGGCCGCGCCGCGGGCGACCATGGCGGGCTCGGCCAGCGGCCGCAGCAGGTCGGCGAACGCTTCGCGTTGCTCCGGGGTGGCCGTGGTGTCGATCAGCGCCAGGAACTCGCGGTCGAGTCGGGCGAAATGCGATTCGTGCACGGGGAATTCGCGCAGTACGTCGGCCAGGGCCGGAGACACCGTCGAGTCGGGGTCCAGGTCCGGATCCGCCAGGAGCACGGCGAGCCGGGCGCGGCGTGCGGCGATGGCCTCCTGCTGTCGCGCCAGGTCCGTGTCGAGTTCGGCGAGAACGTCGCGCAGGTCGCGCTCACGGTCCCGGTCGAGCACGGCGCGGACTTCGTCCAGCGGGAGTCCGAGGTCGGCCAGGCGCCGTGCTCGGGCAAGCAGCAACGCGTCACGCAGTCGGTACTCCCGGTACCCGTTGGGCAACCGCGGGGGCTCGGGGACGATGCCCAGATTGTGGTAATGCCGCACGGTCCGAGTCGACACCCCGGCCAGCGCGGCGATCTCGCCGATTCGCATGACTCCATGGAAAACCGTGACGTTACGTCAAGGTCAAGGGCGCGCGGAACGCGGGTGACATCTGCTGTCGACCGGCCGTCTGTGGCGCGCCGCGCCGAACGGAGCCCGCCCGCCGTCCCTCACCGCACGGCGGGCGGGCCTCGGTGCCACACCGCGCCGTCAGCGCGGAGCCTGCGGTGCGGCCCGGATGGGGGACACGTGGGCACGGGTTCGTTCGGCATCGTCGGGCGGCGGGCCGTCGGGTGCCGTGGGCCGGCCGTACCAGTCCAGGCAGACGATCAGGGCGTCGTCGTCGGGGATGGGGCGCCCGCGGTGGCCGGTGAGTTCGCGCAGCACCGCGCGGGGCATCTCGGCGGGCGGCAGCAGTCGGGTGGCGCTGATCGCCCGAGCCAGCGCGCGATCGCCGTAGGCTTCGCCGGCCGGCGAGGCGACCGCGTGGACACCGTCGCTGACGAAGACCAGCCGGTCCCCGGGACGGACCCGGAATTCCTGCGCCCTGTAGTCGGTCTCCTCGAACATGCCCAGGGGCAGCTGCGCGTCGAAGTCGATCGGACTCACCGTGCCCTCACGCAGGAGCAGCAGGCGTGGAGAACCGGCGTCGATCACCTGCACCCGTCCGGTGGCCAGTTCGAAGTCCAGCAGCAGGACGGACAGGTAGGCGTCGCCGCGGTGCCGGGCATGGACGGCCTGGTCGGCGAGGGCCGCCTGGTCGGCGAGCGGGATGCCGGCGCGTCGGGCGTTGCGCAGGGCGTTGATCGTGAGGTTGCTGAGGAGGGCGGCGTCGATGCCCTCGCCCATGCCGTCGGTCACCGTCAGCGTGAGACGGTCGGCGGTGGCGGACCAGTCGAAGTTGTCGCCGTGGACGGCGTAGGCGGGTTCGAGCTGGGCACCGATGGCGTATTCCTCGCGTCGGCAGGCGTGACCGGGCAGGAGTTGCCACTGCATCTCGGCCGCGAGGGTCAGCCGGTCCTTGCGGCGGGCGCGGAGGTAGAGGTCGGTGTCGCGTTCGGCGACGGTGACCGCGTGGGCGAGCATCTCGGCGATGTCGACGAGTTCGGTCCGGACGGCCGGTGAACAGGCGTCGGTCGGGAGGGTGACGGAGAGGACCCCGAGACGGTCGCCGCGTACCGTCACCGGGAGGTGTACGACCGTGTCCGCTCCGCGTTGCTCGTGTGCGGGTTCCTGTGCGCCGAAGACCCGCCCCTGAGGGCTGTTGTCGATGGAGAGGTGTTCGGTGGCCGCAGCGAGCGCGGACACCGACAGCAGGACGGTCAGGCTGTAGTCGGCCATCAGCAGGTCGACGGCGCCTGCCCGGCAGTGCCGCGCGAGTACGCCGCGGATGGCGTCCAGCAGGCCGGGCGCGGGTGCGGTGCGCAGCGCACGCTCGGCTTCCTCGTATACGTTCACAGTTTGTCTTCAGCCGTTCTCTGCGGATGCGGTACGGGGCACCCTCATGGCGTGTTCGGCGAACGGCCGGACAGCCTGTCGAATCAATCGCCTTTATAGCGTCTATTGTGGTGACGGCACGGCCGTCGAAGAAGCGGCCGTATCGGGCGTCGGAGTAAGGCGGTGAGCGGGGTTACCTTCTCTCGACACGACCAGTCGGACGAGACGGCGCGCGTGGCGACCGCGGCAGCCGAGTTGCTCGAGATGTTGTTGGGGCGTGCGTCCACGGCACCCGTTTCGCCGTCACAGCTGCGCGTGCTGTTTCTGCTGGAGCGGCACGAGGGCATCAACCTGCGTACGTTGGCCGACGGTCTGCGGTCGACGCCCTCCTCGACGAGTCGCCTGTGTGACCGCCTCCAGGCGGTGGGTTTCGTCGAACGTCTGCCCAGTGCCAACAGCCGCCGTGAACTCCAGTTGCGGCTGAGTGGGCGGGGCTGCGCCTTCCTGGCGGATCTGCGGGCCCGCCGTGAGCAGGAACTGGCGGTCGTCACGGCGCGCATGTCGGGCGAGTCCCGGGCGATGCTGCTCAAGGGCCTCGAATCCCTGCGCAACGCCGCCGGGCCCGTCATGGACGAGGCGACGGGCGACGCGTCCTCCCTCTCCTCGCGTGCGCGAACCGCCTGAGGCGATCGGCCGCGTCGGGTGACGGGCGCGGTGTACCCGCTCCACCGTGTGCGGGCGGCGCGAAGTACGTGGGCCGGACACGTGCCGAGCGTATGTCGGCCGACGTCGACGTCCCATGCCGGCGCCCCCTTTCGTCGGATGAACGAGCGGTGGCGCTCGGTTGCAAGCCGGCGATGCGCGCGTCACGTCGATGTTGTTCCCTGACGTCGACGGCTTTGCCCCCGCCCCCGGCGTCCCGATGCGAAGCGTATCGAATTATTGACTGATGACAAATGTTGCGGCTGGACATGTATCCCGGGGTCGCTGTGAACGATCCGCCGTCGTGTGCCGACGTCCCGCCGACCATCAGGGGGAGGGTGCGGACCGGCCTTCGTCACCGCTTGCGGCGAAGCCGCGCCCATCCGTGTCGGTGGGCCCGGTGAGGTATCCGCCGACGCCGGTGATGTCGAGCAGGCGGGTCAGTCGCACGGGTTGACGGTGCAGATGCAGGGCGATCCCGGCGGCGTGTGTGCGGCGGCGCAGGCCGATCAGGACGGACAGCCCGCCGCAGTCGATGGCGGTCAGGGCCGCCCAGTCCAGGTGCAGATGACGCAGCGCCGGTCCGTACCGCCGCAGATGTGTGTCCAGCGCCGCGTTCACCCGCTCGGTGAACGCGGTGCCGGTGTCGTAGTCGAGGCCTCCCCGAATGGCCAGATGCAGCGACCGGGTGTCGCCGGCCAGAACGTCGACGGAGAACTCGACGGGCGTGGGGGAGCTCATGCCGTTCCGGGGCCGGAGTGGATGGGTGCGGTGGGCAGGGTGTCGGTCGCGACGCGGATGAAGCCGAGCGCGCGGGGAAAGTCGCGCAGTTGTTCGGCGAGGATGTCCAGTCCCAGGCGCAAACCGGCCGCGGGCACGTGGCGGGCGGTGAGTATGTCCCTGGTCCAGTCGACGAAGGAGGTGAACAGGTCCGCCTCGTCGACGTAGAGGGCCGTCGTGAGGAAGTCCACGATGTGGGCCAGGTCCTCGGCGGTTCGTTCCCGCTGGGCGGCGCTGTACGCGCGCATGTCGGGCCCGCGCTCGTCGAGGGCGACCAGGCACTGCCGCACCAGGGTGGTGCGGTTGGACTTGACGAACGTGTACTCCTGATCGGCCAGATGGGGCAGGTCGTCGATCTCGTGGCGTCGCTCCGCATGCCGGGCGGTGATCCCCCGGGCCAGCTGGTCCGCGGCGCCTCGCGCGTCGGGGGCCCAGGCGTCGGCGCCCAACAGACGCGCGTAGCGGCCGTCCGCGCCGAAGGCGGCGCCGCCGACCATGACCGGGATGCCCAGCGACTGCACGGCGGTCACCGCCTGATGGGCGGTGGGCAGGTGCGTGGGCAGCGAGGCCGAGAGCAGGGCCGCGGTCGGGTTGCTCTGATGCACGTGTGCGATCAGGTGCGGAGTCGGGGTGTGGGCGCCGAGGAAGTCCACCCGCCAGCCGCGCCCGGTGAGGGTCTCGGCCAGCAACCGGGCGGGCAGGGAATGCCATTCGCCATCCACACACGCGACCGTGACGTTGCCCCGCGTCGGCGACGGAGGCGGTGCGGGGTGGTGGGCGAGGACGGCGATGACCCGGTCTATGATTGCGGTGGCCGCGTGCTCCTCGGCGACTCCGATCCGGTTCGCCGCCCATTCGAGCCCGACGCGACGCTGCACGGCGGCCACGACGTCCAGCAGCAGGGTCTCACCGTCGGCCCCGGCATCGGCCGCCGCGGTGGCCAGTGCCATCGCGCCCGGCTCGTCCCGGCCGATCACGGCCGTCCACAGTCGCTCCGCGAGATCGCGGGGTGCGGGTGCGCCCGGGGCCGAGGCGTCCGCGTTCCCATTGCCCGTCTTCACGGCGCCCGTCGTGACAGTGCCCGTCTTCACAGTGCTTGCCTTCACAGTGTTCGTCATCACGGTTCCCGCCGTCGTGGCTCGTGGCCCTCGCGGTCGTCCGCGCCAGGGAATCCGTCGACACCGCCGGCCGGATTGGTGATCGCCAGCGTGGCCATGTCGTCGTGACGACCGCCGCCCAGCCACTGGGCCGCCAGCATCTGTACCCGCTCGACCACGGCCTCCGCCGGCATGCGCGCACACTCCCGCAGAGCCTCCCGCAGCCGCTCCTCGCCGTAGAAGTCGTCACCCAGCGGCCCGCCGCGCGCCTCGGTGATCCCGTCCGTGTACAGCAGGCAGGTCTCGCCGGGTGCCAGCGTCACCTCCACGCTCCGCGTCCGGACGTCGGGCAGCGCCCCCACGAGGGTGCCGCCGGTCGCGGCCTCCTCCACCCGCCCGTCGGCGCGGACGATCAGCGGCGGCAGATGTCCGGCGCTGGTCAGCCGCAACAACACCTGCCCCGCGCTGCGCCGCACCGAGGCCAGCACCAGGGTCGCGAACCGGGTGTGGTGGGAGTTCATCAACGCGTCGTTGAGCAGGACGAGGATGCGCTGGTGATCACCGGACAGCGGCACCAGCGCGTGCAGAACACTGCGGATCTTTCCGGTCAGGACGGCGGCCTCCAGGCCCTTGCCCGCCACGTCGCCCAGTACGACGAACGTCTCCCGGGACGCGTCCGCACCGGGATGGACGTCATAGAAGTCACCGCCGACCCGCTCGTGGTCCTGCGAGGCCCGATAGACGCCGGCGTACTCCACGCCGTGCACCCGCTCCAGGCGCGGCGGTAGCAACTCGCGCAGCAGCGTGGTCGTGATCGAGGCCTGCTCCGCGTACAGCCGTGCCGCGGACAGAGCGGCGCCGGCCCGTGCGGCGAACAGCCGCGCGAACACCTCCTCGCCGTCCGTGAACGCCCGGTGCGTGCTCGCGCGCAGCAGGATCAGCACCCCGGCCGGCACTCCGTGTCCGGGCAGCGGGGTGACGATCACCGAGCCGATCGGACCGGCGAAACCGGGCGGCACGCTCCAGTCGGGAATGCCCTCCGGGTCGATCCACCGAGTCGGCACCGGTGGGAAACCCTGCAACGCCTCCGCCAGTCCGGGAACCGTACGCGGATCGATCGACGCCACCGTACGCGTGATGCCGGCGCCGGCCTGCGCGTAGGTCAGCGCGTGCCGGCGACCCTGGGCCGGGACGATGACGACCGCGGCGTCGGCCAGGTGATCCGCAGCCATTCGCGCCGTCACCTCCGCGCATCGTTCGAGGTTCAGCGACGACAGCAGCGCGCCGGAGATGTCCGCCAACAGCTCTGCCCGTTCACGCTCGTTGCGCAGTGCCTGCTCGGCTCGACGGAGATCGGTGTCCTCCACGAGCCACCACACCACATCCCCGTTCTCGATCCGCGAGGGATGCGCCGCGAATGTCCGACCCACCACGGAGCCCGACACCGCCTCCCGCGGCGTTGTGGCCGACTGCAGGTGGCGGTGGTGTGCCCGCGCGAGCCAGTGCGGCAGGCCGCCCGAGGTCAGATCTTCGCCGACCTCCTCGGCGTGCGCGAACAGCCGGCGCGCTCCTTCGTTGGATCCGATGACGTCCCCGCCGGGGTCGACGACGAGAACGGGGCAGGGGGCGCTGTCCCATATCGAGGCGACGTGAACGTCACCATCGTGCGGAGTCTTGGGTGTACCCGAAGTACGGATCACAAGCCGGGGAACGCATCGCGCGAACCCCACCACCTCTCTGTCGCTGGACAACAGTTGTCTTCGTGCAACCGTGTCCTATGCTCCAGCCATACGCAACACCAGGAGTAAAACGGGCAATTTTTCATCCAAGCCACATAAGTGCCGCTCTGTCGGGCCTGCCCCGGCGTCGAGGAGGTCGACCATCACCGGAAAGGCCGATGCCGGCGTGTCCGGGATCACGTGGCCGTGTTCGTCGGATTTGCCGACCGCGTGTCGTCGGGTGAGCGCGTGGCAAGGGTGTGCGGGGGTTCCGCAGAATAGGGGCGAATTCCCGGAGGCCGGCGACCGAGGCGAGGGCGGATCACATGACCGATGACGCGGACACCGGACTTGTGCCTCCCGCGCGGACGCGGCACGAGACGGACGTCGTGGGCAACGCCGAACTGCGCCGCCTGCTGGCCGGTTTGACCGCCGTACGCGACGGCGACTTCGGCGGCCGACTGCCCGACGACGGCGACGGCCTGCTCGGGGAGATCGCCGGGGTGTTCAACGGCATGGTCGACCAGCTGGCGCTGTTCACCTCCGAGGTCACCCGGGTGGCACGCGAGGTCGGGTCGGAGGGCACCCTCGGTGGTCAGGCGCTCGTGCCGGGCGTGTCCGGGACGTGGGCCGATCTGACCGACTCGGTGAACTTCATGGCCGGCAACCTCACGTCCCAGGTACGGTCCATCGCCCAGGTCGCCACGGCGGTGGCGCGCGGCGACCTGTCCCAGAAGGTCCGGGTGGACGCGCGCGGCGAGATCCTGGAGTTGAAGGAGACCATCAACACGATGGTCGACCAGCTCTCGGCGTTCGCCGACGAGGTCACCCGCGTGGCCCGGGAGGTGGGTACCGACGGGCGCCTGGGCGGACAGGCCGACGTCAAGGGCGTCTCCGGTACGTGGAAGGACCTCACCGAGTCCGTCAACGTGATGGCGGAGAACCTGACCGCACAGGTGCGCTCCATCGCCCAGGTGACCACCGCCGTCGCGCAGGGCGACCTGTCGCAGAAGATCCGGGTGGACGCGCGCGGCGAGATCCTGGAGTTGAAGGAGACCATCAACACGATGGTCGACCAGCTCTCCGCGTTCGCCGACGAGGTCACCCGCGTCGCCCGCGAGGTCGGCACCGAGGGCAACCTCGGCGGGCAGGCGACCGTGCGTGGCGCGTCCGGCACCTGGAAGGACCTCACCGACAACGTCAACGTGATGGCGTCCAACCTCACCGGCCAGGTGCGTTCCATCGCCCAGGTCGCCACCGCCGTGGCGCGTGGCGACCTCTCCCGCAAGATCACCGTCGAGGCCAAGGGCGAGGTGGCGGCCCTCGCCGAGGTGATCAACACCATGGTCGACACCCTGTCCGCGTTCGCCGACGAGGTCACCAGGGTCGCCCGCGAGGTCGGCACCGAGGGCATCCTCGGCGGTCAGGCCCGCGTGCCCAACGTCGCCGGGACCTGGAAGGACCTGACCGACAACGTCAACTCGATGGCCAACAACCTCACCGGCCAGGTCCGCAACATCGCCCTGGTCACCACCGCGGTGGCCAACGGCGACCTGTCGAAGAAGATCGACGTGGACGCGCGCGGCGAAATCCTGGAGCTCAAGACCACCATCAACACCATGGTCGACCAACTCTCCTCCTTCGCCGCCGAGGTCACCCGGGTGGCGCGCGAAGTCGGCAGCGAGGGACGACTCGGCGGACAGGCCGAGGTCGAGGGCGTCTCGGGCACCTGGAAACGCCTGACCGAGAACGTCAACGAACTCGCCGGCAACCTCACCCGCCAGGTCCGCGCCATCGCCGAGGTCGCCAGCGCCGTCGCCGAGGGCGACCTGACCCGCTCGATCACCGTCGACGCCTCCGGCGAGGTCGCCGAACTCAAGGACAACATCAACGCGATGGTCGGCTCGCTGCGCGAGACCACCCGCGCCAACGAGGAACAGGACTGGCTCAAGTCCAACCTCGCCCGCGTGTCCGCGCTCATGCAGGGCCACCGCGACCTGGCCGTCGTCGCCGAACTCGTGATGGACGAACTCACCCCCCTGGTCGGCGCCCAGTACGGTGCCTTCTACCTCGCCGAGGAGGGCGCGACCGGAACGGGGCTGCGCCTGATCGGCTCGTACGGGCTCGGTGCGGACGACGGCCACGCCACGCACATCCCGCCCGGGCGCACCCTGGTGGGCCAGGCCGCCCGCAGTCGGCGCACCATCGCCGTCGACGACGTCCCCACCGACTACGTGGTCTCCTCCGGACTCGGTCGCGCCGCGCCCACCGCGCTGATCGTGTTGCCGATCGTGGTCGAGGACCAGGTGCTCGGCGTCATCGAACTCGCGTCGATCACCGCGTTCACCCCCGCGCATCGCGACTTCCTCGACCAGCTGATGGAAAACGTCGGCGTCAACGTCAACACCATCGTCGCCAACGCGCGCACCGACGAACTCCTGGCCGAATCCCAGCGCCTGGCCGGCGAATTGAGCGTGCGCTCCGAGGAACTGCAGCAACAGCAGGAGGAACTCCAGCACTCCAACGAGGAACTGGAGGAAAAGGCCGCGCTTCTCGCGACGCAGAACCGCGACATCGAGGCCAAGAACCTCCAGATCGAACAGGCCCGGCAGGAACTCGAGGACCGCGCCCGCCAGTTGACCCTCGCCTCGAAGTACAAGTCGGAGTTTCTGGCGAACATGAGCCACGAACTGCGCACACCCCTCAACAGCCTGCTCATCCTCGCCCAACTCCTCGCCCAGAACCCCACCCGCAACCTCAGCCCCAAACAGGTCGAATACGCCGGCATCATCCACTCCGCCGGTTCCGACCTGTTGCAACTGATCAACGACGTCCTCGATTTGTCCAAGGTCGAGGCCGGCAAGATGGACGTACACACCGAACGAGTATCGCTACGCCGACTCCTCGACTACGTCGAGGCGACGTTCCGGCCGATGACCACCCAAAAGAGTCTGACCTTCGACATCACCATCGGCCCCGGAGTACCGGCCGACCTGCTCACCGACGACTCACGCCTGCGGCAGATCCTGCGCAACCTGCTGTCGAACGCGGTCAAGTTCACCGACCGCGGCCACATCGCGCTGCGCATCGAACCGGCCACCGAGCACGAGGTCCCCGCCGGCGTACCGCGCGGTGACGCGGTCGTGGCCTTCCGCGTGCGCGACACCGGGGTGGGCATCGCCGAGCACCAACTCGAGACGATCTTCGGCGCGTTCCAACAGGCCGACGGCACCACCAGCCGCAAATACGGGGGAACCGGCCTCGGACTGTCGATCAGCCGCGAGATCGCCAACCTGCTCGGCGGCGCCATCACCGCCGACAGCACCCCCGGACAGGGCAGCGTCTTCACCCTGTACCTGCCCGCGGTACACACCGCCGCCGCCACCGACGCCGTCGGCCCGGCGTTCGTCACACACCCCCCGACCCTCGACGCCTCCGGTACCGACGCCGATCCGCGGCCGCGCTCCCTCGAACCCGCCGCGCCACCCGCCCGGCGGCGCGTACTCGTGCTGGAGGAACGGCCACAGGGTTTGTTGAGCCTGGTCACGCAAAGCGCCGTGGCCGACATCGCGACCGGCGGACACGACGGTGCCGGCGGGCCGGGCGTCGACGTCCTGACCGTCGTGGACGCCCAGGAAGCCGCCGCCACCCTCGCCGCCGCACCCTGTCACTGCGTCGTCCTCGACCTGGACATGCCCGACGGCCAGGCACTGACCCTCCTGGACGCCCTCGACGCGGACAGCGCCTCCGCGAACGTGCCCGTCCTGGCCCACAACACCCGTCGCCTGCCCCGGGAACAGACCCGCGCCCTGCAGACCCGCGCCGACACCAAACCCCTGGAACTGCTCGCGGGCCTGGACGAACTCCGCGAACGCATCACCCTGCACCTGTCCGCCGAACAGCCCGGTGACGTGCTGCCCCTGGTCCACGCCACCGAACGCACCCACCACGCGGCACCGACCCTCGACGCCGCCCTCGCCGACCGCACCGTCCTGATCGTCGACGACGACACCCGTAACCTGTACGCCCTCAGCAGCATCCTCGAACTGCACGCCGTCAACGTTCTCCACGCCGAGAACGGCCGCGAGGGCATCACCACCCTCGTCGAGCACCCCGAGGTCGACCTGGTCCTGATGGACGTGATGATGCCCGAGATGGACGGCTACGCCGCCACCGCCGAAATCCGCCGCATGCCCCGCTACACCGACCTGCCGATCGTCGCCGTCACCGCCAAGGCCATGCCGGGCGATCGCGACAAGAGCCTTGCCGCCGGGGCCAGCGACTACGTCACCAAACCCGTCGACACCGACCACCTGCTCGCAGTCCTCCACCGCCACCTGCTCCCCTCCTGAGAGCACCCCGCCGGTCGACCCCGCCCGACGTCCTCGCCTTCGGGAGTGAACCCATCGTGAGCAACACCGCACCCCCACCCGAGACATCCCACCGGCAGGACGGCGACGACCCGACGGGCCCGCACACCGTCACCGGGAACGAGATCGCCGCCGTACCACCGCGCGGCGAGAGCGCCCCGGACCACACGTCCGCCGTGGGCCGCCTCGCCGCGACCGTCGAACGCCTGCGCCACGAGATCCGCGCCGCACACGCCCGAGCGGACGGTCGTGCCCTGATCGAGACGGCCAAGGGCATCCTCATCGAACGCCTGCACTGCAGCCCCACCGAAGCCGCCCGACAACTCGCCACCCTGGCCGACCACGCGGGCGTGAGCGTGATGGAACTCGCCGTCGACATCCTCGACCGCACCGCCGCGGACCGCCTCACCGAAGCCGCCTGCGACTTCGTCACCGAAACCGCCGCCCCCGCCACACCCCCCGACGACAAGACCGCGAGCATGCGCCTGCGTACCGCGGAAAGCGGCGCCTGTGCCGCCGACGACACCCAGGCCGTGGCCCGGTCCCTCCTCGAACACGCCCTCGCGCCCCTGGGCGCGACCGCCGTCGCCGTATGGGCCATCGCCCCCGACGCCTCCCTCACCCTCGCGGGCAGCGCCGGATTCACCGACCACGAGGCCACCCGCTGGCGACACGTCCCACCCGGAGTGGCGACCTTCGCCCGCCAGGCGCTCGCCGATCTCGACTGGACCTGGACCTCGGAGTTGTCCCGGACCGGAACACCCTCCATCGGCCGACACGACCTCACCGGCGCCCGAGCCGCCGCCCCGGCGGGCACCGGCGGCCGGATCCACGGCATCCTGGAAATCTGCTGGCCGAATCCGCTCCCCGAACAACCCCCGCGCCTGCGCCGCCAGATCGAGGCACTGGCCGAACTGTGCGCGCACACCCTCGAAACCCACCCGGTCCCCGGCGACCCCACCGGCACACACCCCGCCACGATCGACCTCGTCGAGATCGCCGACTGCCTCCACGACCCCGCCCTGGTGCTCGTCCCGCACGTGGACGAGCACCGGCAACTCGTCGACTTCCGGGTGCACCACGTCAACGCGCGCTTTCTCGACCCCGCCGGACGCCCGGCCAATCTGATCCACGGCGCGCTGCTCCTGGAGGCATACCCCCTCGCCGCGACCCCCGGCGGGCTGTACGACATCGTCGAGCGTGTCCACGCCACCGGCGAGTCCTACCGCGCCGAAAGCGTCACGCTCACCGCCCTCGTCGACGACGTCCGCCTCGACGCGATCGCCGACGTCGCCGTCAGCCGCCACGCCAACGCCCTCCTGCTCGTCTGGCGCATCGAACACGAGGCGGCCCGCCTGGCCCGGTTGCTCCAACACGCCCAACGACTGGGCCGCATCGGCGGCTTCGAGGAAGACCTCGCCACCGGCGCCGTCACCTGGAACGACTCCCTGTTCGCGCTGCACGGCCTGCCGACCACCGCCATCCCCGTGGCTCTGGCCGACCTGCCGAACCACGCACACCCCGACGACACCGCCGCGCTCGCCCGATTCCTGCACACCCTGGTACACCGCCGCCGCCACGCCACCGTGTCCTTCCGCCTGGAACGCACCGACGGCGTCACCCGACGCATCCGGATCGTCGCCGAACCGGTCCTGGACTCCGACGACCGCGTGCTGGCCATCCGCGGCGCCTACCAGGACGTCTCCGCCCAACACTGGACCGAGGTCGCCCTCGCCGCGACCCGCGACCGCCTTGCGCACAGCGAACAACAGGTGGGCGAACAAAACCGCCTCGCCCGGCAGCTCCAGCACGCGATCATGCCGCCCACCCCCACTCCGCTGAACGTCGAGGGTCTCCAGGTGGCCGTGCGCTACCGCCCCGCCGAATCCGACACCGCCGTCGGCGGCGACTGGTACGACGCCCTCGTCCTGCCGTCCAAGAAGATCCTGCTGTGTGTCGGCGACGTCGCCGGACACGGCATCCACGCCGCGACCAGCATGATCGTGCTGCGCAACGCGCTACGCGGCCTGGCCATCACCGGCGCCGGCCCCGCGCAACTGCTCACCTGGCTCAATACCGTGACGCACCATCTGACCGACCAGGTCACCGCCACCGTCGTGTGCGCCCTGTACGACCCGAGCACGCGCACGATGCGCTGGGCCCGTGCCGGCCACCTGCCCCCCGTGTGGATCCGCGACGACACGACGCAACGCCTGTCCCTGCTCGACGGCCCCCTCCTCGGCGCCTTCGCCGAGGCCGGCTACGCCGAGGACGAGATCCACCTCGCCCTGGGCGACACACTCCTGCTCTACACCGACGGCCTGATCGAACGCCGCGACCACTGCCTCGAAAGTTCCCTCGACCAACTCCTGGCCACCGCACGCGCCATCACCGCCACCCTGGACGAACGTCTCGACCGACTCCTCACCCACAGCCGGGCGGACACCGACGACGACACGTGCGTGGTGGGCATCCAGATCACCTGACCCGACGCGTGGGGGCCGGGGCGGTCGTGTGGAGGTGCGAATGACTCCCGCATTCTTCACGGCCGTCCCGGCTTGGTTCACTCCTACCCGGAGAGGTGGTTTTCATTTCGGACCGCGGTGGTGTTTTCGGGTTTTCCGACGGACGAGGCCGCCTCGGATGCATAGGAAAAGGGTGGGGTGTGGGGGGGGCCCCCCAAAAAAGGGGGGGCCCCCCCCCCCCCCCCACGGGGGGCAAGGGGGGGCCAGTGTGGGGTCGCGGGCCCCCCCCCAAAACCCCCCCCCCCCCCCCACACCCCACCCTGTCGGTGACATGGTGGGAAACTGTGTCGTTGTCGGGATTTACCAGCGGTACCATCGGCCACGCCGGCCGCCGGTGCCCGCGGAGCGGAATATGAAGCCCAGGGCCCAAACGACCAGGACGATGACGGCTATCCACCACAGGGCCTGGAGTGCGAAGCCGGCACCGAAAAGGATCAGGGCGAGAAGCAGGACGACCAAAAGGGGAATCATTGTTTTTACCTCCGCCCCACGTCTGCCCCGCCCGAGAGGGCGCATTCCCTGGAATCGGTGCGTTTCGCGCGGTCTTTCCCGGAAAGGATCGGCCGTTCGCTCCGCCCCGTCGGCCCGGTGGTCGTGCGGGTCGGTGCCGCAGGGCGTCAGGCGCGGATGTCGGCATGGATGCTCTTGCCGTGCGGGTGGTGTTCGACGGTCCACCCGGGGGCGAGGGCGTCGAGGACGCGCAGCCCGTGCCCGCCGCCGGGGCCGGGGGCACGGCGGACGGGCGGGTGAGGGGACGTGTCGGTGACGGTCAGGCGTACGCCGCGGGGGACGGGCGTCAGGGTGAGCACGGCGCCGGCGTCGGTGTGGCGCAGGGCGTTGCCAACGAGTTCGGAGGTCACCCATACGGCGGTGTGGACGCGTTCGTGGGCCCAGCCCCAGTCGGTGAGGGTGTCGCGGACCGCGTGACGGACCAGGCGTAAGGCGCCCGGTTCGGGCGGCACGTTCCAACGGATCGTTTCGCGAAGGTGGGGTGATGCGGGTGGTTCGTCGACCATGTCGATCTCCGGCGGTGGCCTCGGAGTGGAGGGACGGAGCATCCCTGCCCACAATCGACGATCCCAACTGCCCGGGACGGACAGCCTCCATCCCCCTTCGTCGGCCGCCGCCGTGTCGCCGGGCCCCTGCGGGGCCCGTCGCCGCGTGTCACGGCAGGGAGGCGCCCTCGTATGCGCACAGCACCGCGCGTACCGACCGCCTCGCGGCGCATCCGCCCCGGTGCCCGCGCAGCAGGTTCCACGCGAAGCAGATCACCATCGCGCCGGCGACGACGCCCAGGACCGCGACGGCCATCATCGGACTGTAGGCGACCGAGGTCATCACGCACGCGATGGCGATCGTCACGAGACCCCACCCGCCGGCCCGCAGCACCGCCCACCACCCGACACTCCCGGGATGCCGGTCCCGCTGTCCGGCGAAGACGTGCCGCCCGGTGGCGCACAGTGTGTTGTCGACCCTGTCGAGCTGCGTCATGGCCGCTCCCCCTCGCGAGTGCCCACTGGTACGACCGAGTATCGGCGTGCCCTCCGCCCCGGGACACACCGCCACGATCCTGTTACGTGCTGTCACACGATTGTGACGAGCGCACCGGACGGTACCTGGCAGGATGCCGGGCATGACGGGAGCCGAGGAGCGGGAAGAATTTCGTCGGGCGCGCTCGTTCGGGGCCGCGGCGGACGCCTACGAGCGTGGCCGCCCGCCCTACCCGCCGGAGGCGGTGGCCTGGCTGGTGCCCCAGGACGCGCGAACCGTGGTCGACGTCGGTGCGGGTACGGGCAAGCTGACCCGGGCGCTGCGGGCCGCGGGCCGGGAGGTCGTCGCGGTGGAGCCCTCCGCCGGGATGCGCGAGCGGTTCTCGCACGTGCTTCCCGACGTGCGGGTCCTGGACGGGACCGGGGAATCGATCCCGCTTCCGGATTCGAGCGTGGACGTCCTGGTCTGTGCGCAAGCCTGGCACTGGGTGAACCCGGAGCAAGCCGTCCCGGAAGCCGCCCGGGTGCTGCGCCCGGGCGGGCGACTGGGCCTGGTGTGGAACTTCCGTGACGTGTCGGTGCCTTGGGTGGCGGAACTCGACCGCATCCTGCGTGACTGCGCGGCGGCACCGACGAATGCCCGGCAAGTGGAGGACGTGGGCGCGCCGTTCGGCCCCGTCGAGCGGCAGGACTTGCGCTGGAGTCAGCCGCTGTCGGCCGCGGAGATCGTGGACATGGTCGCCTCCCGCAGCTACGTGATCATGCTGGAGCCCGCAGCGCGGGAGGAGTTGCTGTCACGGGTCCGCGCGTTGCTCGACGTGGAGCGCCCGACGCAGATGCCCTATACGACCGAGTGCTACCGAGCCGACCTCCGCAACGACGCCAACCGCGACCGGGATACGTCCTCACCACCACCGTCCACGTGAGCGACCCGGGCCATCGGGATGGATCAAGGCAGCCGGAATCAAGGCGGTGGACTCGGTGGTCCTCTCGAATCCGACCGTCTCGGGAAAGGCGACCCTCAAGGGCGACGCGGACGTCTGGGGACACCTGACCAAGGGCTCCTGACGATCGCAAGCCCTGGCGCGTGGACGGTTACCGAGCGGGGTCCCGGACCGGAGTCGTCCGGCCCGGGACGACACGGTCGTCAGTGCTCGCCGCTCCTGGTGAGGGGGAGGCCGGCGAGGATACGTTCGCGGAGGAGGGCACCGCGGACGCCGATGTCGGCGAAGTCGTCGGGTTCCGGTGTACCGGTGACGAGGAGTTCGGGGACCAGGAGGTCGGCGAGCGGGGCGTCGGGGGTCGGGTCGACGAGGCCGCCGATGTCCTCGGCGGCGAGGTCCAGGTAGGCGGGGGCGAGGGTCCTGCCGTACAGGGTGCCGCCGATCAGATCGGGGCAGAACTCGTTGCGGAAGATCGACACGGTCGCGCGCAGGTCGCCATGGATCATCACGAGTTTGTCGGTCATGTCGCCGAGGACAGAGTCGGCGGTCACGTCGCCGAGGACTATCAGTTTCGTGTCGCCCGCCAGGTAGATGTCCCGGGCCCGCAGATTCCCCAGGACGATCAGTGCCGCGTCGCCGGCGTCGATGTCGACTATGGCACCGTCGACGGTCAGGTCGCCGTCGATGATGTAACCGGTCGCGGCGTCGGGCGCACCCTTTGCCCACGGCGTGCGTTCGTGTTCGTCCAGGGGAAGCTCCCCGGTCACCGTGGCGGGGCCCGAGACGAGGATGTACTCCTCCTCGTGCAGGTTCTCGTACGTGCTCTTCGGCAGCCCTCGGCGCTCGAACAGGGCCACGGCGTCGTCCCATTGCAGGTATTCGCATCGCATGCGCCGAACCGTAGTGCCCGATTCCGACAGCCGCGCGGGGGTGCTCACCATGTGACGAGTGCCCCCGCGCGGTCGTCGCCTCGTCAGCCGGCCGCGCGTACCGCGTCGCGGATCAGCTCGGCGACCTCCTTGGGCCGGGACACGGCCACGGCGTGCGAGGCGCCCTCGATCTCGACGATCGTCGCCCCGGCCCGCTCGGCTCCGAAGCGCTCGACCTCGGGGTTGATCGCCTGGTCCGCGCCGGCCACGAGCGCCCAGGAAGGCTTGGTCTTCCACGCTGCGGCCGAGGCCGTCTCCGTGAATGCCGAGGTGGCCAGCGGACGCTGCGCCACCGCGAGGACCCTGGTGGCGGCGGCCGGGACGTCGGCGGCGAAGATGTCCGGGAACGCCTCGGCCTTGATGGTGACTTCGACGGCGGGCTCCGCCCCGTCCGTGGGGTACGTCGCCTCCTTCAGGTTCTCGACGAGCGGCGACAGGGGGAAGCGACCCTGCAACTCGCCCAGGCTCTCGCCCTCTTCGGTGACGTAGGCCGCTACGTACACCAGCCCGACGACGTTGTCCGCAACGCCGGCCACGGAGATGATCGCACCGCCGTAGGAGTGGCCGACGAGCACCACCGGACCGTCGACCTGGGCAACCACGGACGCGATGTACGCGGCGTCCGACGCCAGGCCGCGCAGCGGGTTCGGGGGCGCGAGTACGGGGATGCCGTGGTTCTGCAGTTCCGCGATGACCCCGGTCCAACTGGCGGCGTCCGCGAAGGCCCCATGCACGAGCACGGCTGTGGGGGTGGGATTCGTGGTCATGTTCGGGTTGTTCTCCCTGTTGTCGGGGGTTGGCGGAGGGTGTCGGAGGTCGACGTCGAGCGCGGTGTCAGCCGCTGTGCAGCGCGGTGAGCAGGGTGCCGGCGGCCAGCGTGATGGCGGCCTGGGCGGCGTGCGTCTCGCGGAGGGCGTTGAGCATGACGAAGTCGTGGATGATGCCCTGGAAGCGGACGGCGGTGACGGGGACGCCGGCTTCGCGCAGCTTGTTCGCGTACGCCTCGCCCTCGTCGCGCAGCACGTCGGCCTCGCCGGTGATGACCAGGGCCGGCGGCAGGCCGGTGAGCTGGTCGACGGTCGCCCGCAGCGGGGACGCGGTGATCTGCGCGCGCTGCGCGGGATCGGTCGTGTACTGGTCCCAGAACCACTGCATGCCGTCGCGGCGCAGGAAGTAGCCCTCGGCGAACTGGTGATACGACGGGGTGTCGAAGTTCGCGTCGGTGACCGGGTAGAACAGCACCTGCTGCACGAGCGGGACGTCGCCGCGTTCCTTGGCCATCAGGGTCAGCGCGGCGGTCATGTTGCCGCCGACGGAGTCGCCGGCGACGGCCAGTCGCGAGCCGTCCAGGTCCTTGGCCGCGCCCTGCCGCACGATCCACTGCGCGACCGCGTAGTTCTGCTCGATGGCGACCGGGTAGCGGGCCTCGGGGGAGAGGTCGTATTCGGGGAAGACCACGGCGGCGTTCGCGCCGACGGCGAGTTCGCGCACCAGGCGGTCGTGGGTGTGGGCGTTGCCGAACACCCAGCCCGCGCCGTGGATGTAGAGGATCACCGGCAGAATCCCCTGCACGCCGGCGGGGCGCACGATGCGGGCGCGGACGCTGCCCGTCGGGCCGCCGGAGACGGTGATCCATTCCTCGTCGATCCGCGGCTTGTCGATCTCGCCGGACTGCACCTCGTCGACGGTCTTTCGCCCCTCGGCGGGCGGCAGGTCGAACAGGTAGGGCGGATTGGTGGTCGCTTCGGCGAACGCGGCGGCGGCCGGCTCCAGCACCGGCCGTACCGGCTGTACCGGTTGCACCGGCTCCACAACGTCGGACATGCGAATCTCCTGAGTTCCATGTGAGGTTCCGACCCCTCCGGACCAGACACGGAGATCTGCGGGGCCGTCGATCCTCACGCTAGAACCGCGAAGACGCCGGAGATTGACCGTCCGTGCACCGGGTTTGACCTCACAACGCATGCAAACGGCGGGCGGTGGTGCGCCGGTGCTTCAGGCGTCGCTTCCCAGCGCCCGGCCGATGGCCGCCCGGGAGGTGATCCCGAGCTTGGGGAAAATCCGGTACAGGTGAGCCGAGACCGTGCGCGGCGAGAGTTGCAGCCGCTGTCCGATGTCCTTGTTGGACAACCCTTGCGCAGCGAGTCGTGCGATGCGCAGTTCCTGCGCGCTCAATGGGTTGTTCGGGTCCCGGACCGCGCCGACCGGGTCGCCGGCGGCGCGCAGTTCCTGTTCGGCCAGTCCCCGCCACGAGTCGGCGCGGAGCCGACGGAACGTGTGATGGGCCTCGCGCAGCACGTCCCGGGCCTCGGCGCGATGCCGACGACGCAGCCACGAGCCGTGCGCGAGCCGCAGACGCGCCATGTCGAATACCCACTGCGCGGCGCCGGGCACCGCATACGCGTCCCGAAAGCGCGCGTCCGCGACCTCTTCCGGCGCGGTCGACGCGGCGGCCGCGGCGAGCAGGAAGGCATGGTGGTCGGAGATCTTCTCCATCCGGGCGGCCTCGCCGGCCGCCAGGTGCGCACGCGCCTCCGCGAGCCGGCCGGTGCGTACCGCCGCCTCGACGAAGTCGAAGAAGACGAGATGGAACCACGGCATGCCGCGCGGCAGCACACCCGGCTCGGTGAGTTCGGTCAGATGCGCATACGCCTCCTCGTACCGGCCGTGACCCAACGCGGCCAGACCGCGGAGCCGGGTGAGGTTGTCCAGGACGAAGCGCATCCGCGCGGTCGCCGCGACGGGACGGATCCACCGGTCGACCTCGCGCAGCTCCGCCTCGGCGCCTCGACCCGCGAGGAAATGCGCGTAGTAGAAGCGGAACAACAAGGCGTTGTTGCGATAGCCGACGTCGTCGGCGGCCTCCGCCTCCCGCAGGCACAGCACGGCCGTGTCCCAGTTTCCGCGCAGGAAGTCCTGATAGCGCTCGGCCTTCGCGAGCGAGCCCTGGGTGGCGTAGCCGTGCCGACCGGTGAACCGACGCCGCAGGTCCGCGTCGGCGGCATCGACCGCCGACGCCGTCCACAGGGCGAGCCAGCCGTCCCCCGCCGCCTGCTCGTCGTTCATGTCCGTCAGCAGCTTCCGCAGTTCCTCGGCCACGCCGTGCGCGGTACGGGGCGGGTCCACCCACGCGCGGTAGCACAGCCGACCCAGGGGCGACACCATCGCGAGCCGGCGGTCGAGGGCGTCCCAGCCCCGCGGGTCGTTCGTGAGGGACGTGGCGAGCAGCAGCTTGAAATACACCTGCTCGGCCAGGCCCCCGAACGAGTCCGCGCCCGGTTGCGCCAACGCCCGCAGGACCTCGGGCAGCAGTGTGAACGACGACTCGAAGTCGATGCGGTGACTTTGATCGACGTACACCACCGCGTAGCCGAACAGCGGGGCGATGTCGGCGGGGACCGGTCCTTGCTTCAGCTCGTCGACGAGCTGCGCCGTGTGGCACAGTCGGCCTCCGCGCGCGGCCATGACGGCGGCCCACGTCAATCGTCGGGCCCGCCGGTCGGGAGCCAGGCTCAGTGCGGCGGCGCGGTCCAGGAGCAGCGCGCCTTCTGCGTCTCCACCTCGGCGCGCGAGCCGGCGACCGGCGTCTTCGAGGCGCGCGGCCAGGTCCTCGTCCGGGAGCAGTGCCGCGGCGGCCTCGTGCACCAGGCGCCGCGGATCGTCGGGCAGCAGGGTTTCGGCGATTGTCCGGTGTGCCGCACGCAGGTCGTGCCCCGGGGCGGCGGCGATCACCGCGCTGCGCACCAGCGGGTGGCGGAAGACCAGCGCCTTCGACGCGTCGAGTCGGGCCAGACCGCTCGCCTCGATGTGCGCGAGCGTGCGTTCCGCGTCGTCGCCCGAGACGGCGCGCAGCCATGCGCCGGTGTTGCCTGCCGCGGTGCCGCCGCACAGCGCGCTGAGCAGCAGAACACGGAGGGCATCGGGCGGCAGCGAGTTGATCCGGCCGGCGAACAGGCGTTCCAGGCGTCGGCCGAGGGGCAACATCTCGGGCATCGGAAGGAGCCCCTTGACGTGGCCCTCCTCGAGCTGGAGCGGCAGTTCGACCACGGCGAGCGGATTGCCGTCGGCGGCGTCCAGCACCCGGTTCGCCGCCGTGGCGACCATGGCCGGGTAGCGTCGCCGCAACAGCTCTCCCGCGTCCGCGTGGGCCAGCGTGCCCACCTCGACGGGGTCGGCCGGCCAACCGTCGTGCGCGTCGGCGTCCGCGTCCGCCTCGGGACGCACGGCGCCCACGATGAGCACCGGCAGGTCGGTGATGCGCCGACGCAGGAACGCGAACACCGTCGCGCTGGACGCGTCCACCCACTGCAGGTCGTCGAGCAGGAGGACGAGCGGGCCCGAACGAGCGGCGTCGGCGAGCATCCGCAGGGCTGCCGCGCCCACCGCGAAACCGCCGGGCGGCATGCCTTCGCGCAGTCCCAGCGCCCGGTACAGGGCGTCGGCGTGCTCCGGTACGTCGTCGCCGCCGTCGAGGAGAGGCCACAGGACCTGGTGCAGTGCCCCGAAGGCCAGTCCCTGTTCCGCCTCGGAACCGACGGCACGCAACACGGTGAAGCCGATCTGCCGGGCCTGGGTCTCCACCCACGCGAGCAGGGCGGTCTTGCCGATGCCGGCGTCTCCGCGCAGCAGGACCCCGGTGCCTCTCCGGTCGACCCGGACGTCGTGCAGACTCCGGGCGAGCAGCGCCTTCTCGCGCTCGCGACCCACGAGGTCGTGGGCGCTTCGCTCCCGGCCGTCCACTGCCCGTCTCCCTCTGGTCGTTTCGTGCTCTGGGGGCATCGGCAGCCGGCAGCCGGCATCCGGTTGGGACGGCACCGAAGCTCCGCACGAGCATCGGAGGATTCCCCAACCCCAACCGCTCCGTCGCCGGTCCACTGTAGTACCCCGCTCCACTGGAGTACCCCGCCGCACTGGATCGGCTCGACCCGACCTCGAGAACGTGTGCGTCCCGTCCGTGTCGCGGAGCTACCCCGTCGCGAGCGGCCGGGCGCGGCGCGTCCCGAACGGCGTGCCGTGCACGGCCGCGAACGCCTTCGTGAAGTGCGCCGTGTCGGCGAACCCCCAGCGACGCGCCACCTCGGTGAGTCGCGGGTGCATGGCGGCACGCCGGTCGAGCTCGCGGACGCACGCGTCGACACGCCGCTGCTGGATGATCCGGCCGAGCGCGGCCCCGTGCCCGTCGAAGAGTCGGTGCAGGTGGTCCACCGTGATGCGCTGCTGTGCCGCGATGGCTTCCGGGGACAGCCCGGGGTCGCCGAGGTGGGTGTCGATGTAGCCGAGGACCTGGTCGACGAGGTGTACCCGCGAGAGCGCGGCATCGGTTCGTGCGCCGTCGACCCGGCACCCCTCTTCGAGAACGGTCGCCAGCAGGTCCGCGGTGTGGCCGGCGAGACGCTCGCCGATCCCGGCGGAGACCTGGGCGCAGACGTCGGCGAGCCGTGCGACGAAGTCGACGAAGATCCCGCCGACACCGGATCCGGGCGCGAGCACCCGACCCGTCGCGTCTTCCAACGCTCCGCCGAGCCGGGCGACGACGTCGTGCGGCAACCGCACGAGGTTCATCGTGAAGTCGTCGAACTGGCGGACGGCGAAGGGACGGCGCATGTCGACGAGGGCGGCCTGACCGCCCCTGAGCACGGTGTCACGGCCGTCCTGCGCGATCGACGCGACGCCCTGACGTTGGAGGGCGACGGTCACCGCCCCGAGTGGGTGACGGTGCGTCATTCGGGTGCTGCGGCCGAACCCCAGGCCGCTCGACGCGACCGTGAGGACGCGTGCGTATCCGATCCGGGTGCCGGTGAATACGGCTCCGACCCGACGCCCGCGCGGAACCGTGACCCCGACCGGCCCGAGGGATCGGCGAAACGCGGCTTCGAGGCGCTCACGTGCGTCGCGTTCGTCGTCGAACGTGGCTTCCAGCAGGATGTCCACACCGCCTCCTCACCGGGCCGCGATCGTTCGGGGTGCGCCCGTCGCGTACGCACGGGCGCGTTGGATCTCGGGCACCAGGTTACGGTCGTACCTGCCGCGGGCCGGCGGCCGACGTGGCATTTCGCCGACCGGGACCCGGGCCCATGGCCGTCGTCAGGATTGTCGACGGGCGGGGAGCGCCGGATGCGGCCCCTGCCCCCGGTCGCGCCACTCCGTCGGAGAAACGCCGTACGTCGCGCGGAAGGCCCGGCTGAAGTGGGCCGGGCTGACGAAGCCCCAGCGTTGCGCGACCGCCGCCACGGTGGGGCTGGTGCGTCCGCGCCTGGCCAGCTCGCGAGCGCACTCCTCGAGACGGCGGCGCTGGATCAGCCTGCCCACGGTGGTGTCCTCGGACTCGAACACCCGGTGCAGGTAGCGCGGCGAGATGCGCTGCGCTCGCGCGACGCGTTCCGGCGTGAGGTCGGGATCGCCGAGGTTCGCGTCGATGTACTCCCGTATACGAAGCGTGAGTTCGCCCGACACCGAGGACGGCGCGGGCGTCGCCGACGGGGCCAGCTCGGTGATCAGGCTCGCCAGTAGCTCCGTGACGTTGCCCGCCACTCTTTCGCCCACCGCCGGTGCGAAGGGATCCGGCGAACACGCCAGCGAGGTCAGCACGGCCTTGACCACGGCGGAGACCCCGGTGCCCGGGACGATGGCCTGCGCGGTGACGGCACGCAGGTCACGGTCGGCGATGGCCACGGCCCGGCGAGGCACACGGAACGCGTGCACGCGCACGTGGCTCTCGGGTTCGAGGGTGAACGTCCTGTCCGTGTCGACGACGAAGAGTTCGCCCGGGTGCACGAGCGATCCGTGTCCGTCCTGGACCACCCGGGAGGTGCCGAGATCCTGGAGCCCGACGCCGAGGTACGGGTCGGCACGGTCCGCGAAGCGCGTGCGAACCGTGTGCGGTGCGCCCGGGTCCGCCTCGATCGTCGCGACCCGGAGGTAGCCGAGTCTGTTCGTGCGGACCACACGTGGCAACGACGCCTGATCGGTGATGCTCACCTGTCGCTCCCTACCTCAGCCCTGGTGCCCTGTGGTGCGCGACTCGCGCCAGTCCCGGGGCGAGACACCGAAGGCGGCGCGAAAGGCCCGGCTGAAATGCGCCGGGTTGGCGAAACCCCAGCGCTGGGCCACGGTGGCGACCTTCACGGAGTTCCGGCCGGTACGCCCGAGTTCCCGACGGCACTCGTGCAGACGACGCCGTTGGATCCAGCGGGCGAGGGTGACGCCTTCCCCCTCGAAGAGCTTGTGCAGATAGCGGACGGACACGTAGTGCGCCGCCGCGATGCTCTCGGGGCTCAGCTCCGGGTCGCCGAGGTGGCAGTTGACGTACCAGCGGATGTCGGCCATCAGCTCGTCGGCACGAGCCGGCCGCGGGTTCTCGGCGAGTTCCGCGATCAGCGTCGAGACGAGGTCCGCCACGTGATGGCTCATCCGGTCGAGCGGTACGACGTCGGACCCCGAGGTTCGGCACAGGGACACCACGGCCGACGAGACGAGGGCGGCGGTGCCACGCTCGGCGTCGAGGACACGCCCGGTCGCTCGCCGAATGGCCGGGTCCGGCTCGGTCAGCAGTGCCCGGGCGAACGCCACGAGTGCCAGTTCGCAGGCTCCGACGGAGGCGAACGTCGATGGGCACCGGCCGTCGACGACGAGGAGAGTGCCCGTCGAGACAACGTCGTCGCCGTCGTCGGTGGCCACGGCGAGCGATCCGGAGATCGGGATCGCGACCACGATCGTGTCCGCGTTCGCCTCACCCCCGAGATCGGGGAGTCCGTCCCCGTCGAGGAGGCATACCGTGCGGGCCCGCAGTCCTGGGTGGTTGGCCGACGGCCCGGATGTCGCCTCGGCCCGCGAGGGTTCCGTCACCATGACAGGCCGCATCGTCACTCCGCCCACGTCGCCGTCGTACGGCGCTGGACCGGCCGCTCGATGATCGTGACGCGGCGTCCACGGGTGGCGTTAGGTCAACTGACTCACGCGCGAGGTCGGGTCGACCGACCTACGCCCGATGTCGCGTCGACCGGCTCCCGAGCGGGCCGATTCCGTCGTCGGGTCGGTCAACCGCGCCAGGCGTGCAAGGCGACGTGCAGCGTGTCGACGACCTGGACGCGCGCCGCCCGGGAGGCATGGCTGTCGCGCAGCGCGTCGAGGGCGACGAAGGCGTGAATCGTCCCGTGATAGCGCAGCGAGACCACGGGGACACCGGCGGTTCGCAGCCTGGCGGCGTACGCTTCCCCCTCGTGGCGCAGGACGTCGGCCTCCGCGACCAGGATCAGTGCGGGAGGCAGGCCCGCCAGTTCGTCGACGCCGGCGCGCAGCGGCGACACGGTGCTCTCGTCGCGGAGCCCGGCATCGGGGACGTAGCCGTCCACGAACTCGGCATACCAGGACGTCGAGGCCGAGGCCGAGGCATCGGTGGTCGGGCAGATCAGCACCTGCTGGAGCAGCGGCGGACCGCCGTGGCGCCGGGTGGCCAGGGTCAGGCCGGCCACCAGGTTCGCCCCGGTGGACACGCCGACGGCGGCGACGCGACGCGGGTCGAGTCCCGCGTCCGCGCCGTGTTCGAAGAGCCACGAGGCGATCGTGTGGAGACGCTCCACCGCGGCGGGATGGCGCTTGCCGTGGGGGTGCGGCGGGTCGAGGACGACGACCGCGGCATCCGCGCCGAGCACGAGGTCGCGCTCGAACGCCCGCTGCGGGGGAGCGTGGGTCCGTGTCCGGGACGGGCCGGGTACATACAGGATCACCGGCAGTGGCTCGTCGGCATCGACGGGGCGCAGGACGCGGACGACCTGACGGTCGTCGTGCGCAACGGGCACCGTCAGCGTCGCCTCCTCAACGTCGGGGTCCGCGGCGTGGATGCCGGACGTGAGGCCGGCCGTGATGCCCGATGTCTTCGAGTACCGTCCCGGGAGGCCATCGTCGGGCCGCGCGGTCGAGCGCCCGCCGTCCTCCCCGGTCGAGGCCACGCGCCGGTGCTCGTCCACGAACGCGCGCACCAAGGGTTCGAGCACGACCGGTTCCCGTCCGGGGTGGGGTTCGTGGTCCACGGAGACTCCTGCTTCGGCATGCCCTCGGCCTCTCGACCGACGGGCGCGGCTTCCGATCCCCACCTTACGGAGCGGACCCGATGCGGAGGCCGCCCCTCCGGGGGAACACGTGCCGCTCCGTGCACAGATTGCTCCACCGACCACAGGCGGGCCCCGACGAGCGCCGCCCGCAAACCCACGGTGGGCCGCGACCGGCGCCCGGGGCGCGGGACGGTTACTCGGCCATGCACGCCTTCCACTGACCGCGGGCGAAGGCCTCGCCGCCGGACCAGTAGTTGTTGTTCCAGTCGATGGTGCAGCGCTCGAACTTGGAGTGCGCGTAGGGCGGGTTCGCGTGTGCCGCGGAGCCGGCGGTCAGTACGAGCGCCGGGGCCAGGACGGCCGCGCCGGCGATCGCGGTGGCGATGCGACGGATCTTCATGGGATCAACTCGCTTTTCCGGTAGAAGAATTGGTGCGGCGGTGCGGCGGTGCGGTGGTGCGGCTACGGTCGGACCTGGGTGAGCAGGCTCGGGTCGATGATGATCGGTTTGTCGGGACGGAGATCACCGGGACGGACGAGGTACGTCTGGCGCTTTGCATCGCAGGCCGAGTAGCTCCGCTCGGCGTGCAGCATGGAGTCGATGTGGCTGTGGCCGGTGGTGATCCAGGAGTAGTAGGCGGTGGTGTACACGACATCGCACCGGTAGGCGGCGGCGACGTCGGGGTCGGTGCCGGCCGGAGCCTCGACGGCGGCGGAGGCCGACGCGGCGCCCACGCCCAGCGTGCCGAGGGAGAGTGCGCCGATCGCGACCAGGCGAACCAGTCCGGCGCGACCCCTGGATCCGGGCGCCGGCCCGGTTCGTTCGCGGAGAATCGTTACGCTGCGTCTCATCTGCGTGTTCGTCCCATCTCGTGCGGAGTGCGAGTGATGCCGCGTCCCGAGGGATCGGGACGTGCTTGGACGGCGCGATCCACCGCACCGGTGCGGGTGGCCGACCACCGACTGCACCCGGTTCGGAACGCGCTGTCGTTATCCTCGCCGTTGCGCTCGGGCAGCGAAATCCCACGGATCTGGGAGGTTTCCGGGACTCGCAGATAACGCCCGGCCGCCGCTTCGTCCTGTCCTCCGGTGACTTTTCACTCGGCCGGGGGTGTGCGCGCCAGGACGACGATGTCGTCCTCGTGCAGGCCGGCTGCGACCAGTGTTCCGTCGTATTCGGCGACGCCGGTCACGAAGGCGTACGAACCGTCGTCCGTGCGCAGGTCGTGGACGAGGCGGCCGTCGAGGTCGAACGCCATCACCCAGGCGATGGGAGCGGCCTCGGGGCGGATCGCCTCGGGGAGGTTCCACACCAGCAGCCGAAGGAAGCCCGGCAGCGGCAACAACCGGTCCAGCAGCGCGTTTCGGGGCGCCACGATCGACACCCACACCAATCCGTCCCGGCCCAGGCTCATGTTGTCGGGCAGGCCGGGGAGGTTGTCGACGAAGGGCTCCATGCCGCCGGCGTTCGGTCCGGTGAGTCGGTAGCGGCTCACCCGGTACCCGCTGGTCTCGGCCACGAGGAGGTGGGAGGCATCCGGCGCGAGGACGAGGCCGTTGGCGAACTTGAGGTCGTTGCGGAGCACGGTGACGGTGCCGTCGCGGTCGCGGCGGACGAGCAGGCCGGTGCAGGAGTGCTCCAGGAAGTCGCCGAGGTGGTGTTCCAGGTCCCAGCGGCGCGTGGACACCGTGAACCAGACGGTCCCGTCCGGGCCTTCCACCACGTTGCTCGCGAAGGTGAGCGGCCGGTCCTCGACCGTGTCGACGAGCACTTCGACCGATCCGTCGGCGGACATGCGCAGCAGCCCGCGATCGTGGTCGCACACCAGGACGCCGCCGTCGGCGGAGGGTTCGAGGCCCAGCGGACGGCCTCCGGTGTTCCCGAGCACGGTGCGGGCGCCGGTGGCCGGGTCGATGCGCACGACGGTGCCGTCGTCGAGGCCGGCGAGCATTCGGCCCCGCTCGTCGAAGATCACGTCCTCGGGACCGTGGCCGCCGGTCGGGATGCGGCGGCCGACGACGAAGCGGCCGGTGACCTGTGTGCGTCCATGGTCGGCCGGGGCAGGGGGAGGGGTCCAGCGGCGGGGCGAGATGAGGCGGCGGGTCGCGGTCATGCTGGGCTCCCTGACGGGGCGTCGGCGATGTTCGAGGTCGTGGCGGTGGGTGACGGACTTGTCGTGGGTGGCGTTCAGATGAAGTCTGCCTCGGGCCGCGCCTACATTCGCCAACCCTGCTCGGCGACCCTGGCGGCAGCAACGCCGGCCAGTGCTCGGCCTACGCGGCCGATCAGAGCGACGCCATCCTCGCCCACGCGGCCGACCTCGGCGGGCCCGCTCACGGTGTCGCGCCCGCATGCCGTGCCCTCGGGACGGACACGCGCGTCGTGGTGGGCAGTTCGACGGTGATGCGCAGTCCGCCCCAGGGGCGTGGGGTGATGACGAGGGATCCGTCGTGTACCCGGACGATGCTCTTGACGATCGCCAGCCCCAGGCCGACGCCCGCGTGGTCGTTGCGGATGCGTTCGGTGCCGCGCTGGAACGGTTCGGTGAGGGTGGAGACCAGCTGTGCGGAAAGCACCTCGCCGCTGTTTTCGACCGTGAGCACCACTTTGTTCGGGCGCACGCAGGTCTCCACCCACACGACGCCCTGTTCGGGCAGGTTGTGCACGATGGCGTTGTGGACGAGGTTCGTCGTCATCTGGAGCAGGAGCGCCGGCGACCCGACGGTGGGGGTGATCTCGCCGGAGGCGTCGATGGTGACGCCGCGTTTCTCGGCGAGCGGGAGCAGTGTTTCGGCGGCTTCCTCCACCAGGAGCGACAGGTCGACGGGTTCGCGGGTGACGGAGCCCTGGTCGGTGCGGCTGAGCACGAGCAGCGCCTCGGTGAGTTCGATCGCCCGGGCATTGACGGCGTGCAGGCGGGCAACGAGTTCGCCGTGGTCGTGGATCGGATTGTTGCGGGCCACATCGAGAAGCGTTTGCGAGATCGCCAGTGGGGTGCGCAGTTCGTGCGACGCGTTGGCGGCGAATCTTCGTTGTTCGGCGACGTGTTCCTCGAGCCGGGCGAGCATCGCGTCGAAGGTGTCGGCGAGTTCGCGAAACTCGTCCTTGCGGCCGCGCAACCGGATCCGGTGGGAGAGCGACCCGTCGGCGGCCTTGCGCGTGGCGTCCGTGATGCGGGTGAGGGGGGCGAGCATGCGGCCGGCGAGAATCCATCCGCCCACCAGACCGAACACCAACAGGAAGCTCATGATCGTGGTCGCGACCGGCATGAAGGTGCGCAGAAACATCATGCGACCGTGCCGAGGGACCAGACCGTCGCTGTCCCTGATCGGCTTGTAGGGCACATACCGCCAGATGGACCACCACAGCACGATGAGCAGCAGGAAGCCGGCCAGCATGAGGAAGCCGGCGTAACTGAGGGTGAGTTTCAGGCGCGCGCTCAGTCCGGGAGCCCGCGCCGGCGGCTGCTCGGGTGTGCTGTGCACGGCCGGCGGAGGCGCCTTGCCCAGGGGCTGTACGGACGCCCTATGCACGGTCGTTGCCCTCGCGATCGTGCGCCGGTTGGGTGTCGATGCGATACCCGACGCCGGGTACGGTGAGG
Source organism: Embleya sp. NPDC059237 (assembly GCF_042754105.1). Lineage (NCBI taxonomy): Bacteria > Bacillati > Actinomycetota > Actinomycetes > Kitasatosporales > Streptomycetaceae > Embleya > Embleya sp. NPDC059237. The sequence goes on from NZ_JBHZAE010000014.1 coordinate 232,821, forward strand.
ATGATCCAGGGTTCGCCGAGCCGTTTGCGCAGCGCCGAGACCGTGATGCGTACCGCGTTGGTGAACGGGTCGGCGTTCTCGTCCCACGCCCGCGCCAGGAGTTCCTCGGCGCTGACGACCCCGCCCTCGGCGGCGACGAGGACTTCGAGCACGGCGAACTGCTTCCTCGTCAGCGCCACATAGCGCCCGTCGCGGTAGACCTCCCGGCGAAAGGGGTCCAGCCGCACACCCGCGAGCTCGCGTACCGGGGGCCTGCTGTGTGCCCGTCTGCGGTCCAGGGCCCTGAGCCTGAGTACCAGTTCGCGCAGTTCGAACGGCTTCGTGAGGTAGTCGTCGGCGCCGAGTTCGAACCCGGTGACCTTGTCGTCGATGCGGTCGGCGGCGGTGAGCATGAGGATGGGCATGCCGCTGCCGGAGGCGACGATACGGGTGGCGATCTCGTCGCCCGAGGGTCCGGGGATGTCCCGGTCGAGGATGGCGATGTGGTAGCTGTTGATGCTCAGCAACTCCAAGGCGGTGTCGCCGTCTCCGGCGATGTCGGCCGCGATCGCCTCCAGGCGCAGGCCATCGCGGATGGCTTCGGCCATGTAGGGCTCGTCCTCGACGATCAGCACACGCATGCCCCGATGCTACGAGGCGCGGCATATCGTCGGTCTATCGAAAAGTGCATACGTATCGGCAACGGCACGCCGCCTTCACTGGCGCAATGTCCTACCACCGGCCGACACCGCCGTGTACCTCCCCTCCCCACCGGACCGGCGCGGGGGCGAGGCACCGATGAGCCGAACCGCACCCCGCCGCAACTCCCCGGCCGCGGGGACACGTTTGACCGTCGCGTCGATCGGCGCGAACGAGCATCTGGCGTTCGTGCGCGCACAGCGCTCGGTCAGCTTCCTTCAAACCCCGGCGTGGGGCCGCGTCAAGACCGAGTGGCGCAACGAATCGGTCGGCTGGTACGACGGCCCGCGGCTGGTCGGCGCCGGGCTCGTGTTGCACCGTCCGGTGCCGCGGCTGGAGCGGTACACGCTCGCCTATCTGCCCGAGGGGCCGACCATCGACTGGACCGGCGACATCGACGCCTGGCTCGACCCGCTGGCGGCCCACCTCAAGGCACGCGGGGCGTTCGCGATCCGGCTGTGCCCGCCGGTGCGCATGGACACCTGGAGCGCGGAACAGGTCAAGGAGGGCGCCGCCGATCCGGGCATCCGGCGGCTCACCGACATCCCCGGCCGCTCGCCCGACCCGGTCGGCGCCCATGTGAGCAGCCGGCTTCGGGACGCCGGATGGTTGCCGCAGAGCCCGGAGGACGGTTTCGGGCTCGGCCAGCCGCAGTTCAAGTACGAGATTCCGCTGGCCGGCAGGACCGAGGACGACCTGCTCGGGGGCATGAACCAGCTCTGGCGTCGCAACATCAGGAAGGCCGAGAAGGAGGGCGTCGAGGTCACGATCGACGCGGACCTGGCGGCGTTCCACGACCTCTACGTGCACACTGCCGAACGTGACCGCTTCATTCCGCGACCGCTGCGCTACTTCGAGAGCATGTTCGCGGCGATGAGCGCGGAGGATCCGGAGCGGATCAGGCTCTACGTGGCTCGGCACGAGGGCGATCCGGTCGCCGCGACCATCCTGGTCCGCGTCGGTGCGCACGCGTGGTACTCGTACGGCGCGTCCTCCACCGCCAAGCGCGAGGTGCGCGGCTCCAACGCGTGCCAGTGGTCGATGATCCGCGACTCGCTGGCGGCCGGCTGCGACGTCTACGACCTGCGCGGCATCACCCCCACCCTCGATGCCGACGATCCGCACGTGGGCCTGATCCGGTTCAAGGTCGGCACCGGCGGTCGGGCGGTGCGGTATGTCGGCGAGTGGGACCTGCCCCTGCGACCGATGGTCTACCGGGCCTTCGATCTGTACATGAGGCGTCGCGGGCGATGACGCCGCGTTCGCGCCGAACCACGCGGGTTTTCCGTGCGCACGATAATACCTGTGGGTAACGTAGCGTCGGCATATCGAAAAGCGCGTACGTTCCGACAACGCCATGCCGCCTTTACTGGGTGTCATGAGTTATCGCGATCCGATACGAACCGAGGCCCGCCGCACCGGATCTGCGGCGTCCTCGTCCTCCGCTTCCTCTGCTTCCTCTTCGGATGTTCGAACCACGGGAATCACGATCTATGGATGTGAGCGGGACGAGGCCGCTCTGTTCCGAGAAATGTCACCCCGATTCGACGTAGTGCCGACCATTACCGCCGCAGCGCCCGCCGAGGCCAATATCGAACTGGCGTCGGGGAACCGCTGTATCAGCGTGGGCCACAAGACGCGCATCGCCGATGCCACCCTCCTCGCGCTCAGCCGGGTCGGCGTGGCGTATATCTCCACACGAAGCATCGGATACAACCATATCGATGTGAAATACGCGGAGAGCGTCGGAATCTCCGTCGGTAATGTCGTCTATTCCCCGGACAGTGTGGCCGACTACACGCTGATGCTCATGCTGATGGCACTGCGAAATGCCAGATCCATCATCCGCCGTGCGGACGCGCACGACTACTCACTCAACGATGTGCGCGGGAAAGAGTTGCGTGACCTGACCGTCGGGGTGGTGGGAACGGGGCGCATCGGTGCGGCCGTCGTGGACAGACTGCGGGGCTTCGGCTGCCGGATAGTGGCCCACGACACCACCCCCAAGGTCGCGGCGGATTACGTCGACCTCGACGAACTGCTGCGCGTGAGCGACATCGTGACGCTGCATACACCGCTCACCGCGGACACCCACCACCTCATCGACGGCCGACGCATCGGGCACATGAAGAACGGTGCCTTCATCGTCAACACCGGGCGCGGTGCACTGATCGAAACCGAGGCCCTGATCGCGGCGCTGGAACGCGGCGAATTGGGTGGCGCGGCGCTGGACGTCCTCGAAGGAGAGGAAGGAATCTTCTACGCCGACCGCCGGGACAAGCCCGTCGAAAGCAAGTCGTTGCTGCGGCTGCACCAACTTCCGAACGCCCTGGTCAGCCCGCACACCGCCTATTACACGGATCACGCCCTCCGGGACACGGTCGAAAACTCCATCGTCAACTGCCTGAAGTTCGAGAACGGGGATCAGCGTGGCTGAGACAAGAATCGGGATCATATTCGGGGGCAGCTCCGAAGAGCACCCCATCTCCGTCAAATCGGCGCAGCTGGTCGCGCAGAACCTCGACCCGGAAAAGTATCTGCCCTTCTGGGTCGGGATCACGAAGGGCGGAGCCTGGAAGCTGTGTGACGGCCCCGACGCGGACTGGGAAGGCGGCAATTGCCGTCCGGTCGTACTGGCACCGGACCCGAGCGTGCAGGGACTGCTCCTTCTGGAGTCGGGTCGCTACGAGACGATCCGCCTGGATGTGGTGTTGCCGGTGCTGCACGGAAAGCACGGTGAAGACGGCGCGCCGCAGGGTCTGCTCGAACTCTCCGGAATACCCTATGTGGGCTGCGACATCCAAAGCTCCGCGCTGTGCATGGACAAATCCCTTGCCTACGCCATCGCGGCAGGCGCGGGGATCGACACGCCGAATTTCATCGCCGTCACGGCGCACGAGAAGGTCGACGCCGACGGGATTTTCTATCCCGCGTTCGTGAAGCCGGCCCGTTCCGGATCGTCGTTCGGGGTCGGCAAGGTATCCCGGCCGGAAGAACTGGCCGATGCGATCGCCGAGGCACGTCGATACGACTCGAAGATCCTGATCGAAGAGGCCGTCGTCGGCAGCGAGGTCGGCTGCGCGATATTGGGCAACGATCCGGAATTGATCACGGGCGAAGTGGATCGTATCGCGCTGTCGCACGGATTCTTCAAGATCCACCAGGAGGCGGCGCCCGAAAGAGGCTCCGACAATTCGACACCGATCGTGCCCGCCGACATCCCGGCGGAGTCGCGCGCTCGTGTCCAGGAAACGGCCAAGGCCATCTATCGTGCCCTCGGTTGCCGGGGGCTGGCCCGCGTGGACATGTTCCTCACGCCGGCCGGAAACGTGGTCCTCAACGAGGTCAACACCCTTCCCGGGCTCACCTCGTACAGCCGTTATCCGCGCATGATGGCAGCCGCCGGATTCCCGTTGTCCGAAGTGATCGATCGGCTGGTGTCGTTGGCGATCGAAGGAAAGAATCGATGAACGACGACTTCGCCTTCGTCGACGAGCTGATCCCCGGGGTGCGGTGGGACGCCAAGTACGCCACCTGGGACAACTTCATCGGCAAGCCGGTGGACGGGTATTCGGCCAATCGCATCGTCGGTACGAGGGCCTTGTGCGCGGCCCTGAAAAGGGCGCGGGAAGAGGCCGCATCGGTCGGGTTCGACCTGCTTCTGTGGGACGGATACCGCCCCCAGCGCGCGGTCGACCGATTCCTGAGCTGGTCGACCCGGGCGGAGGACGGTCGGACGAAGCCACGACACTATCCGAATATCGACAGAGCCGAGATGTTCGAAAAGGGGTATGTGGCCGCCAAGTCGGGCCACAGCCGCGGCAGTACCGTCGACCTGACGCTCTACCACCTGGATACCGGCGACCTGGCTCCGATGGGCGGCCACCACGACCTGATGGACCCGATCTCGCACCACGGAGCACGGGGTATTACGGAGGTCGAAACGACCAATCGACAATATCTCCGCTCCATCATGGAGGCCGCCGGGTTCAGCGCGTACGACTGCGAATGGTGGCACTACACGCTGAAGGATGAGCCCTACCCGGACACCTATTTCGATTTCCCGATCGCATAGTCGGGAAGCCCCGACAGCCACGCCGATCCTCGGCGGCTCGCGAGGCCGGTGACGGTCGTTCCGAACCGCCGAGGTTCGCGGTGACGAGGGCGCCGGCCCGGTTGGCCCGGGCGGCCCGGCCGGCCGGTCGGGCCGCGGCGGCCAACTCCCCGTCGCTCGTGTCGAGTTGCCTGGCGACCAGCGTCACCAGGTCGGTGTGGTCGCCACGCCGCGTGGCCATCGGGTCGCGGCTCATGCGCCCCGCGTCCAGACGTGTACCCGGATCCGGACCGCGCAACTGTGCCGACAGCAACTCCGTTCACCAGGCGACGCGTTCGCCCAGGGCCTCGTGAGAGCGCGAAGAGTGCGAGTGGTGACCGCGTGGGTGTGGTTGACGCGGTCGAGGTGGTCGAACGCGGCGACCACCTGCGGACTGCTCGGCTTCTGCCCCCGCTCAACGGGGCGACCTCGGCCGTACCGGCCCGCCGCATCACGAAGTTCCCCGCTCGATCACAGCTGGGCGGTGGCGAGCCAGATGGTCGCGGCGGCAGCGGTGACGAGCCCGATGTTGAGGATGATTCGGCGGTCTTCGCCGGTCAAGTGGACGGCGATCGCGCCTATTTGCAGCAGGGTGAACCCGATGGCCGCGGCGGGGGCCGCCCAGGGGGCGATGCCGGTCGCCGGCGGGAGGAGCAGGCCGACGGCGCCCAGCACTTCGACCGTTCCCAGTGCCCTGACGGCGGGCAGCGGTATCCGGTCCACCCAGGCCATCATCGGCCGGAGCAGCTTGGGGCTGCGGACCATTTTGAGCCCACCCGCGTAGAGGTAGAAGGAGGCGAGCAGGCCGGCGACGATCCAATAGGCGATGTTCATGATCTCCGTTCGGGGTCACCGCATGGGGGTGACCCGCCGGGTCCGGGGCGGCCCGGAGGTCGTGGATGGGCGTGTGTGAGCGATCCGGGCGCCGAAGGGCTGCCGAGGGATTGAGGGCGCCCGGTCACGCCACCGGCTTCAGGCGAAGTCGGTGGTGGCCACGGTGGCGTAGCGGCTCATCGTCTCGAGGCCGGCCCGTGGCGCCGGCGGTCCGCCGTCCGCGGTCAGGGTCTGGAGGTCTCGGAAGTACTGCACGTAGAGGTCGGGGGTGAACATGCTGAGCAGGACGGCGGGTTGGTCGGTCGGGTTGGCGAAGGTATGCGGGGCTCCGCGCGGGACGACCACGAGTGTGCCCGCGGTCGCCTCGTGCCGCGTGTCCCCGATGGTGAACACCAACGTGCCCGAGACGATGTAGAAGCCCTCGTCGTGCAGGGCATGGCGGTGTTGCGGCGGCCCCGAGGTGTGCGGGGCGAGGATGGATTCGGTGACCCCGAGACGGTGCTCCGTGTGGCTGCCGTCCTCGAGGACTCGCATGCGCGTGGTGGCCATGATGATCACCTCGCCGTCGTCGGGGCCGACCACCGAGACACCGGGGTGGGTGGCCTGCGGTTCACCGGATTTCGCTTCAGCGGATGTGTTCTCGTAGGACATGCTCCAAGTGCACCGCCGGGGCTCCGCCGCTGTCCAAGACCCATTCCGGCGCGCCGATACCGTACGGGTATCGTTGCAGCGTGGAGCTACGTACCCTGCGCTACTTCGTGGCGGTCGCCGAAGAACTCCACTTCGGCCGGGCCGCGGCTCGGCTGCACATGAGCCAGCCGCCGCTGAGTCGGGCGATCAAGCAGTTGGAGACCGAGATCGGGGCCGCGCTGTTCGCCCGCTCGCCCGGCGGCGTCACGCTCACGCCGGTGGGGGCGATACTGCTCGACGAGGCGCGGGCGCTGCTCGGGCAGGCCGACCTCCTCCGCGCGCGCGTGGTGGCGGCGGCCGGCCTGGCGGGGATCACCGTGGGCATCCTGGGGGACAGCAGCGATCCCGGCATCACCAGGCTGGCCACCGCCTTCCGCCGCAGTCATCCCGGTGTCGACATCCGCATCCGCGACGCGGACCTGACCGACCCGACCTGTGGGTTGCGCGCCGGGTTGGTCGATGTGGCCCTGACGCGTGCGCCGTTCGACGAGACGGCCTTGACGCTGCGCGAGTTGCGCGCGGATCCGGTCGGTGCGGTACTGCGCGCCGACGATCCGCTGACCCGACGCGACCGTCTGGAGATTGCCGATCTGGGCGACCGTCGCTGGTTCCAGTTCCCACCGGGCACCGATCCGATCTGGCAGTCGTACTGGAACGGCGGCGAGCCGCGCGAGGGCCCGGTGGTGCGCGTCGTCCAGGAGTGTGTGCAGGCCGTGCTCTGGAACAGCACCGTCGGGCTGGCTCCGCTGGGACACGGCCTGGCGGAGAACGTGCTACCCGAGAACCTGACCGTGGTTCCGCTGGTCGACATGGCGCCGAGCCGGGTGGTCGTGGTGTGGAACGACGGCGACGGCAACCCGTTGATCCGCTCCTTCGTCGAGATCGCGACGGCGGCGTACCGCCGCTGAGCACGCGAGTGGTCACGGCCCGGCCGCCGTGGGGTTCGCGTGCGGTGCGCGCAGGGTTCGAGCATCGATGTGGCCGGACTCGATCCCGCCGGCGACGGCCTTTCCGGGATTCGGGGTCTGCGGGGCGGCGCTCCGGGCGTTCCGGTGCCGCTCGTCCCGGCGATGCGGTGGCCGTCGGGGCCCGCGAGGTGTGCGACCGTTGCGGCGACGTCGTCCGGGTTCATGTGTGGCGCGCCGCCGCCTGCGGGGCCAGGAACACCGCGCGTACATGCACCGCGATCGTGTGGTCCACCTCCGCCGGCGGGATCGGTCGTGGCGGTGGCGGCGGCGCGGGTTTCGTCGGCCTCGCGGAAGAGCCATGCCGCCGCGCAGTGGGCAGTTCGGTGAGCGGCCCGTACCCGAGGTGCCGCGTCAGGCGTGGGTCTTCTCATTCGTGGCGCCCGGTGGCGGAGCATGCGGCTTTCCCCGGTGGATCGAGGTGGTCGGACAGTCTTGATGCGCCGGGCGAGCGGGTGGCCGGGTGCTCTCGACGTGCCGGCCGCGTTGCGCGGGTGCTTCAGCCGCGTAGGTAGGCCAGGACGGCCAGGACTCGGCGGTGGTCGTCGGGGGCCGGGGGGAGGTCGAGTTTGGTCAGGATGCTTGCGATGTGTTTGGCCACGGCGGCTTCCGTCACCACCAACGCGCGCGCGATGGCGGCGTTGGAGCGTCCCTCGGCCATGTGGGCGAGGACCTCCCGCTCGCGCGGAGTCAGGCGCCGCAGCGGATCACGTCGACGCGCCAGGAGTTGGCGCACCACCTCGGGGTCGACCACGGTTCCACCCCCGGCGACACGAGTCAGGGCGTCGGTGAACTCCTCGACATCGCCGATGCGTTCCTTCAGCAGATATCCCATGCCCGAGGCGCCACGCGCGTCGAAAAGCTCCTCCGCGAAGGTCTGCTCGACGTACTGGCTCAGTACCAGAACGGCCAACGACGGCATCGTCGCCTGGAGTTCGCGCGCGGCGCGCAGCCCTTCGTCGGTGAAGTCGGGTGGCATGCGCACGTCGGCGATCACCACATCGGGGCGATGCTCCCGCGTGGCCGCGATCAGCGAAGGACCGTCGCCCACTGCCGCGGCCACTTCGTGGCCGAAACGCTCGAGCAGTCCCACCAGCCCCTCGCGCAACAGCACGGCGTCCTCCGCGAGCACTACTCTGAGGCCGGACACGGGATCTCCACTCGCAGCAGGGTCGGGCCACCCATCGGGCTGGACAACAACATTCTGCCGTCGAGAACCGCGAGTCGATCGACCAGACCCGTCAGCCCGGTGCCCGCCTCCGGGTCGGCACCGCCCGCACCGCCGTCACGCACCTCCAACGCCAGCAGCCCGTCGGCCACCCGCCCGCGGACCGCGCACCGTTGCGCGCCGCTGTGCTTGGCCACGTTCGCCAACGCCTCGCACACCACGAAATAGGCGGTCACCTCCACCGCCGCGGGCAATCGCCCGGCCACTTCGACATCGACGTCGACCGGGACCGGCGAGCGCCCCGCGACATCGCGGACGGCGGCCGGCAGTCCCCGTTCGGTGAGCACTTGCGGGTGCACGCCGCGGATCAGCTCACGCAGGTCGGTCAGCGCCGCCCGCGCCATCTCGTGTGCCTCCCGGACCTGATGGGCGGCGGGCGACCCGGGCGGCAGGTCGAGCGAGGCCAGGCCCAACTTCATGCTCAACGCGACCAGGCGCTGCTGCGCGCCGTCGTGCAGATCGCGCTCGATCCGCCGGCGCTCCGTCTCGAACGCGTCGACCAGACGCGCCCTGGATCGCACCACCTCGATCAACTCCGCCTCGCGAGGCGCGAGCACGGCACGCGTCATCGTCGCCCGCACGCCCGCCCACGCCGCGATCAGGAACAGCGCGACGGGCAGCAGTACGACCCCCACCAACGGCAGCACCACCGCCATCCACAACGGCGCCGTGGGCTGCAGCGGCGCCGAGACCAACAGCCCAGGAATCACCAACGCCACCGACGCGATGCCCAGATCCACCCACCACAGCGCGAGCAACGACACCAGCGCGTAGCCGAGTTCGCGTCGCCCGGCGGGCTCGCGCAGCCGCGCCCGCACACCGCCCGACCGCTCCGGCGGCGCGAGGGCAGCGCCGATGAGCCGCAGCCGCCACCGCTCGAACGGCGCGGCGGCGAACGCCATGCACGCGAGGGCAACGAGCCCCAGCGACGCGGTGAACACCGGGCCGACCGACGTCTCCCACGTCGTGACGCCGACGGCCACGACCGACGTCACGGTCACCACCACGACCGCCCCGACGACCCAACTCGCCCCGAGATAGGACAGGGCCCGCCATGGCACCGGAGACACCAGGAACCGCACCGGTCGCCGACCGATCGAGTCCCATGAGGCTTGCGCGAACATACGACGACGTTAGCCGGCGCGCGACGGCCGCGTCGGTAGTGCCAGGGCTAGTTCCACTCTCGCCCTGGCACCAATGTGCCGGCCGTTCGCCGACGGTTTCCTGGAGGGCATGACCACAGCGACATCCACACCGACGGGCCCGGCCGTGCGCCTGCTCCGCGTGACGAAGACGCACCACGCGGGCGCCCAGCGGGTCACCGCGCTCGACGGCGTCACCCTCGACTTCCCGCGCGGCACGCTGACGGCGGTGATGGGCGCCTCCGGCTCGGGCAAGTCCACGCTGTTGCAATGCGCGGCCGGCATCGACCGCGCCGACGGCGGCGAGATCCGGGTCGACGGCGTCGACGTGCGCGCCCTCGACGAGCACGAGTCGACGCTGTTTCGGCGCTCGCGCGTCGGCTTCGTCTTCCAGTCCTTCAATCTGGTCTCCGCGCTCACCGCCGAGCAGAACATCGCCCTGCCGCTGCGCCTGGCCGGGCGCCGCCCCGACCCGGCGCGCGTCGCGGCGGCCCTGGCCGAGGTGGGGCTCGCGGACCGGGCCCGCCATCGACCGGCCGAGTTGTCCGGCGGGCAGCGACAACGCGTCGCCATTGCCCGCGCGTTGATCACCCGGCCCGCGGTGGTCTTCGCCGACGAGCCGACCGGCGCGCTCGACTCGAAGGCATCGCGCGACGTCCTGCGCCTGCTGCGCGAGATCGTGGACGCGCGCGGTCAGACGGTGGTGATGGTCACGCACGACCCGACCGCCGCCGCCTTCGCGGATCGAGTGGTACTGCTCACCGACGGCCGCGTGGCCGACGAGATCCATCGCGGCGCGGACGGGGCCGGCATCTCCGCCGAGACCATCGCGGCCCGTATGGCATGGCTGGAGGAGTTGTGCTGACCCTCGCCACCATGCGGGCCCGGTGGGTGTCGTTCCTCGGCTCCTTCATGGGCCTCGGGCTGGGCGTGACGATCCTCGCGACGACGGGCGTGGTGCTGCTGTCCTCGGGCCCCGAGACCCCGGAGCGGTTCGCGGCCGCGCCGGTCCTCGTACGCAGCGGTGAGGCCCGGCAGCCGGCGCCTCCGTTCGACGACGGCCCCCCGTGGTCGGCGGAACGGGCTCGGCGGCTCGCGGATCGTCTCGCGGCCGTGCCCGGAGTCGGGCGTGTCGTGGTGGACCGCTCGTTCTACGCCCAGGTGGTGATCGGTGGTCGCCCCGCGGGCGATCCCCGGTTCGACGATCCGTTGGGGCACGGTTGGTCGAGCGCCGCGCTCGCGGCCCACGCGCCGGTCGCGGGGCGGCCACCCGTCACCGACCACGAGGTGGTGCTCGACCGCCGGCTCGGGCCGCGCCCCGGCGATACGGTCACCGTGCTCACCGCGTCCGGACCCGCGCCCTACACGGTGTCGGGTCTCGTCGACGGCCCCGGCATCTACCTGACGGACGGCCAGGCGGATCGACTCGCAGGCGGTGTACGCGTATTGGGCCTGCTCGCCGGCGCCGGCGCGACGCTCGACCCGGCGGCGGTGCGGGCGGTGGTGGGCGCGGAGGGGCGGGTGCTCACCGGCTCCGACCGCGCCGAACTGGAACCGGGCCACGCCGCGTTCACCCGGTGGGTGGGCCTTCAGGTGCTGTCCGCCATGGCGGCTCTGGCCGCGTTCACGACCGTGTTCGTCGTGGCGTCCACGTTCGCCCTCTCGGTCGCGGGGCGTCGACGCGAGTTCGGTCTGCTGCGCACCATCGGCGCCACGCCGAAGCAGGTTCGGCGCGCGCTGTTCGCGGAGGCGGGCGCCGTCGCCGCGCTCGCGGCCGGGCTCGGGGTCGTGCTCGGAGGGGCCCTGTCTCCCACGTTCGCCGCCGTTCTGGTCGATCTCGGGTTCGAGCCAGAGGGCTTCACGGTCGAGGTCGGCGTGTTGCCCCTGGTCGGCGCGTTCGCGCTGGGCATGGTCGTGGCCATGGCGGGAGTGTGGTCGGCGTCCCGTCGCGCCGCGCGGATCGCGCCCTTGGAGGCCCTGCGCGAGGCCGACGTGGACAACCGGCCGATGTCGCGCGGGCGCGTCGTCGGTGGGCTGTCGTTCGTGGCCCTCGGCGTGGTCTCGGCGGCGGTCACGGCGACGGCCGACCCCCGAGCGCTCGCGGATTTCGGGCTGTATCCGCCGATGGCCCTCATCGTCGGGCTGACCATGCTCGCCCCGGCGGTGGTGCCTGCCGTGGTGCGGGTGCTCACGTGGCCGCTGTCGCGAGGCGCCGGGGCGATCGGGTTGCTCGTACGCGAGGGCATGCTGACGGCCGTGCGCCGCACCGCCGCCACCGCGGCGCCGGTGCTTGCCACGGTCGGCCTGGCGGTGCTGATCACGGGCATGGTGGCGACCACGGCCCAGTCCTACGAGGCGCGGCGGGTGGCATCGGTGCGCGCCGAGCGCGTGATCGTGCCCGATGACGCCCCGGGCCTGACGGACGCCGCGGTGGCCGAGGTGGCGGGCACCCCCCTGACACCCACGACGGTCTACGGCGACAAGGGCGTGGTCGTCGAGGCGGCGGGTGTGGTCACCGACGAATTCGCCGCCATCGGCGACCGGATCGAGGCTCGACAGGGCTCCTTCGCCGAGTTGCGGGGTCCCACCACGATGGCGGTGTCCGAGAGCGCCGCCGCGCGCCTGGGGTGGCGACACGGCGGCGACGCGCGGGTGACCTTCCGCGACGGCGCCACCGAGACGATGCGCGTGGTCGCCGTGCTCGCCGACCGGTCGACGCCCTATGACGTCCTGTTTCCGCGCGGGACCGTCCGCGCCCACGATCCCTCGGCCCTGACGGCGGCCGTCTTTCGCGCCGGCGCCGATCCCGCGCCGGCGCCACTGGGCGGCAAGGAGGTGAGCGTCGCCGCCTACGCCTCGTCGGCCGACGCCGAGGAGCAACGCCTCGTGTGGATCTTCACCGTGCTGCTCGTGGTGGTCTCCGTCGGCTACACGGCCATCGCGATCGCGAACACCCTGATGACGGCCACCGCCGATCGGCTGCCCGATCTGCGCGTCCTGCGCCTTTCCGGCGCGACCGTCCGCCAGGCGCTGTGCGCCATCGCCGCCGAGTCGGCCATCGTCGTGACCATGGGCACGGCGCTCGGCGCGGTCGTCGCCGTACCGTCGCTGCTGAGCCTGCGTTCGGCGCTGAGCGATCTCGGCGGCACCTCGGTCCCCCTGGTGGTGCCGTGGCCGCTCGTCGGTGGCGTCATCGCCACATGCCTCACGGCCGCCCTGACCGCCTCCGTCGGCCCCGCGTGGATGGCCCTCCGCCCCAACCGCCACCGAATACCCGCAGGATGAACCAGCCCACCCCACCCACCGGTCCGGGCCAGGCAACCGGAGGGCATCGACGACTTCGACTCCACCGGTCGGGGCAGCGAGATCCTCGCCGCGGTCGACCGGGCCGGCAGGCGCCACCGGCGACAGTCGGGTGTGTTCTTCCTCGCTCACGACGACGAAACCGTCGGCGCGGCGCAACGGACGGGATCCTCGTGGGAGTTCGAGTCCGGGTCGTCGGCACCTCGACGACGGCATCGAGGTGTTCGCGCTGCGGCAGCGATTCCGGTGGCATCGGCCGAACCGGGTTCGGCGATGGTCGGTGTGCGCAAAGAAACACCCAACTCACTTTGTTTACTTGTCTCTTGGGTGTCGAAGCCTCAACAATGCGCATGCACCACACAATTGCGCTCCTTCATCGTCCCCACCCTCAAAAGGGGAACCTCACATGAAGAAGTCCCTCGTCGGCGCACTCGGCGTCGTCTGTGCCCTGCTGTTCGCGGTCGCGGGCACGGCACCCGCCGTCGGCGCCCCGCCGGCCACCGTCAAGGCGGTCAACTTCGCCGGTACAGTGGCGCTGAGCAACTGTTCGGGATCCGTGATCCGGATGCCCAACTCGCAGCCGGGCGACCCCGCGCTCGTCCTCTCCAACGGCCACTGCCTCGAGACCGGATTCCCCGGTGCCGGGGAGGTCATCACCGACCAGCCGTCGTCCCGCACCTTCTCGCTGCTCGGCGCCTCCGGTTCCAGGGTCGCCACCCTGCGGGCCCACAAGGTCTCGTACGCCACGATGACCGACACGGACATCTCGATCTACGAGCTCACCCAGACCTACGCACAGATCCAAAGGTCGTATGGGATCAGCGCACTGACCCTCAACGACCGCCACCCGGTGGCCGGTTCGGCGATCAAGGTGGTTTCCGGGTATTGGAAGCGGATTTACAGCTGCAACGTGGACGGCTTCGTGTATCGCCTGAAGGAAGGCGACTGGACCTGGCGGGACTCGGTCCGCTACACGTCGTCCTGCAACACCATCGGCGGTACGTCCGGCTCGCCGGTGATCGACACGACGACGGGCAAGGTCGTCGCCGTCAACAACACCGGCAACGAGGATGGCGCCACCTGCACGGTGAACAACCCGTGTGAGGTCGACGAGAACGGCAACGTGACCATCCATCAGGGCATCAACTACGCCCAGGAGACGTACATCATCGTGCCCTGCATAGGTATCGGCAACAAGGTCGACCTGAGCCTGCCGGGCTGCACCCTGCCCAAGCCCTGACGACGCCCACGGAGACGGCCGCGGTTCCGGTCCGTCGACATCACCGCACCTCGTGAGCCCTGCGTGGCAGGCGGGGTGCGGTGGTCGGGGGACGTCGATGGTGATCACGTCCCCGAACTGTCTCCGAGGTGGCGGCGGTTCCGGCCCGGTTTCGGAAGCCGGCGGATTTCCTGCGGATCATCCACCAGAGCGGACTCGGGTGTTTTCGACGACGGGGGATCGCCATGACGCAGCCGCAGGGGCGTGGATCGACAACCGGGGCGCCGCGAGCGACGGGTGGACGGACGGCGTCGATCGTGGCGGCGGCGATCCTGGTGACGGTGACGGTGGCGTTCGTCGTCGGGGGCGTGTGGGCGGCGCTCGGGGTGACGCCGGCCGCCGCGTCGGCGGGGGTGGGTCGGTGGTTGTGGTGCGCTCACCACGCCGCGCGGATCGAGGACGAGCGGTGGCGACACCAGGACGCCGTGGCCGCGGGACGACGGCGGACCCTGGCGGAAGTGGACGCGCTCACCGGCCCGCAGTTCGAGGAACTCGTGGCCGAACTGTGCCGCCGCGACGGCTGCACGCAGGTGCGTCGGGTCGGCGGTTCCGGGGACAACGGCGCCGCGACCCGCGACCCCTGCACGACGATGCCCACCTGATGTGGGCGCTGCGCCTGCGGCTGCCCGACGTCCTGTTCGACACCACCGTCGACGCGCACGGCGTCCACGCCCGCCTCCACGACGGAGCCCGGTCCTGGGCGACGATCTCCACGCCGCCGAACGGGGGCGCGCTCGCCGCGCAGGGCGGTCCGCGCCGACTCGTCGACGAACTCGAAGCCGCGTGGGACGCGTGGATGGCCGACGGCGCCATCGGCCTGTACGACCACGGCATGACCGTCACGGCCGACGACGAACAGTTCGTCTGGGCGGGCGACCCCGACACCGGCACCCGATGGCGCCTTCCCGTACCCGCACCCGCACCACAGCGGCACCCTGCCGGGGCCCGGGGTCGGGTAGAGCCGGCCTGTGTGCGGATGTAGGTGTACCCGGCAGCGGCGACCGCGTCGAGGCTGTTGATGTCGGCCACACCGGCGTTGTCCTCGCGGCCGGCGTGCCAGTAGAGCTGGAGCGGAACCGTGCCGCGGCCTCCAGGTCCGCGTAGACCCACGGCTCGTATCGGATGAGCAGGTAGCCGGGCGCGGCGCTTTGGTCGTCGACCGGGGTGGCGGCGGTGAAGTTGTCCCCGCGTTGCCACATCCACCACAGCTTCAGCCGGTACACACCGCCGCCCGCGTGCGCGGCGCCGCGCCGCCGGGGCCGGATCAGAGCCGTTCGAGCCGCCGAGGTTCGTCGAACACGAGAAGCTCTGGTCCAGACCAATCTGGTACAGACCATTGACCGGTGGTTCGGACCCTTCCTAGGCTCGGGCAGCCGCGACGGGGTGTGTCGTAGCTCTCGACACGCCTGCGCGGCGACGCAGTCCCCGTACGTTCGGACCGAGTTCGAGGAGTTCCCTTGAGCACAGGCACCGCACGACCCGTCACGCACACGCGAGACCCCGATCGGCCGGGCGCCAGGCGCGGCCGGATGCTCATCGCTCTGCTCACGGCCCTGCTGTTGCCCCTGGGTGCCCTGGTCGGCCTGACCGGACCGGCCCATGCCGAGGGCACCGGCGGCTCGGAGACGTCCGACCAGGTCGCCGACCGGGGCCGGGACCGGCCGCCGACCGCGCCGGGCAGGCCCCACGCGAGCCACGTCACCGATACGTCGGTCGCACTCTCCTGGCGCGCGGCCAGGGACGACCGGGGCGTGCGGAACTACGACGTGCTGCGCGACGGCGTCAAGGTCGCCACCGTTCGGCACACGTCCTACGTCGACCGCGGCCTCAACACCGGAACCGGCTACACCTACACCGTCGTCGCGCGCGACACGAAGGATCAGGTCGGTCCCGCAAGCGCCCCCGCGAAGGTGCGCACCACCGGCGAAGCGAAGGTCAAGCTGGGCTACTTCACCAACTGGGGCCCCTACCTGGCCAAGAACATCGACACGTCCGGCACGGCTCGCAACATCACCCACATCAACTATGCGTTCGGCAACGTGGTGGACGGCAAGTGTGTGGTCGGCGATCCCTGGGCCGACTACCAGAGGCCCTACACCGCCGCCGACAGCGTCGACGGTGTCGCCGACACCGCGGAGCAGCCGCTGAAGGGCCACTTCAACCAGCTGCGTGAGCTGAAGAAGAAGTACCCGAACATCAAGGTCCTCTACTCGTTCGGCGGCTGGACCTGGTCCGGCGGCTTCACCCAGGCCGCGCAGAACCCGGCCGCGTTCGCCGAGTCGTGCCACAGCGTGGTCGAAGACCCGCGCTGGGCCGACGTGTTCGACGGCATCGACCTGGACTGGGAATACCCGAACGCGTGCGGCCTGACCTGTGACGCGAGCGGCTTCGGGTCGATCAAAACCCTGCTGGACGCCACCCGTGCCCGCTTCGGCGCCGGCAACCTGGTCAGCGCCGCCATCACGGCCGACGCCGTCCCGGGAGGCAAGCTCGACGTCGCCGACTACGGCGGCGCCTCGGGGGCCGTGGACTGGTACAACGTCATGACGTACGACTTCTTCGGTCCGTGGATGGCGCAGGGCCCGACCGCCCCGCACTCACCACTGACGTCGTACCCGGGCATCCCCGTGCCGAACTTCAACTCGGCCGACGCCATCGCCAAGCTCCGGACGAAGGGCGTACCCGCGAAGAAGCTGCTGCTCGGCATTCCCTTCTATGGTCACGGCTGGACGGGCGTCACGCAGAGCGAACCGGGTGGCACCGCGACCGCGCCGGCATCGGGTGACGGCAGCTACCGCGCGCTCAAGGTGCGTTGCCCCGCCACCGGACTGGCCGGCGGCACCTCGTACGGCCACTGCGGCAACGAATGGTGGGGCTACGACACGCCGGCCAGCCTCGCCGTCAAGACGAAGTGGGCCAAGGAACAGAAGCTGGGCGGCGCCTTCTTCTGGGAACTGAGCGGCGACACCGACAACGGCGAACTCGCCGCAGCCCTCAACGGCGGACTGGGATAGCCCAGCCTCCGAGAAAGGTCGCGGCCGGGCCGAGCGGGGCCGGTCGCGACCGGGGGCTCACGCTCCGGGCTTCACAAGACCGGTCCGGTGGGCGATGACGACGAGTCGGTCACGGTCGCGCGCCGTCGGCGAAGTGTCGTCGGATGGGGGTACGTTGCGTCGGGTCATGGGATACGACATCAAGGAGCATTCGTCGTGACTTCCGGGGCGGCTCCGGTGACCGGCCCCGACGGATGGGCTGCCGTCCCGACCGATACCTCCGGGCTCGCGCCGGCCGGTGCGGCTCGCGACATGGTTGTGTGCTGTGGGTACCGCCGACGCCACCAGGACGATCACGGGTGCCCATAGGCAACGCGGCGCCGTGCCCGGGGCGGCCGTCGGCACGCCCCGGGCACGGTGGTTGTGACGTCAGGCGAGTGCGAGGCTGATCTGGTCGTTGAAGATCACCCAGTGCTGGCCGCGGTCGGCGGTGTCGCACGGCTTCGTGGAGATGTTCGGGGTTCCCCAGGCGTTGGCGAGGCAGTAGCCGGGGGCGAAGGTGAGCGCGATCTGTTGGCCCGAGACGCTCCAGTACTGTCCCTGGTCCTTGGGGGCGCACGCTTTGGTGGCGACGTCCGGGGTGTTCCACGCGTTGGCCAGACAGTAGGCACGCGCTTCGGTGAGGGAGATCTGCTGGCCCGACACGGTCCAGTGCTGGCCGCGGTCGGCGGTGTCGCACGGCTTCGTGGAGATGTTCGGAGTGCCCCAGGCGTTGGCGAGGCAGTAGAGGCCCGGTGTGCGCGGAGTGGGGTCGGCGACGGCGTCGGAGGCCCCCGCTCCGCCCACGGGCAGGAGGGAGGCGGTCAGGGTCAGCGCGGTGATGGCGAGCGTCTTGCGGAATGCGATGGCCATGAGGCTGGTTCCGTTCTCGCTATAAGGTCATGCGTTGTCGTGCTCGATCGAGAATGGGCATTGATGAATGAGACGGCGATAATCACCGGGTGCTTCGAACGGCAGCGATGCCGGCCGCCGTCCGTGCGTCGACGGGGCGAGCGGGTCGTACGCGTAGTACACCGAACCGTTGCCGACGAACTCGACGAACTCGACGAACTCGACGAACCCGGCGGAGCCGGGCACCTTGCCGTCCATCCCGCCGAGCCGCGTCTTGGCTTCTGTGTGTCGATGTTATGGCCGACTGGTATGCCTGCGAATCCACGAGCACGCACATACTCCCAACGACGCAACGAGTCGACAGGTCACCGACACCCCGGGACCTGTGCTCCACCCGCCACGGACAAGTCGAGCGGAAGGACGCATATGCCCCCCTCCAAGTGGTTCGCGGCGGTCGGGACCGCCGCGGTCGTCACCATGGTCATGGCGCCTGTGGAGCAAGCCGCGGCCGCGCCGTCCAACGCCGCCGCCCCGAACAGCGTTTCGGCGGCGACGACCCTCTACTACGACGACTCCCGAGCCGGTGGTTGGGAAGCGGCCATCACCGCCGGAGTCGCTTCCTGGAACGCGAACGTCACCAACGTGAAGCTGATCAAGGCGCCACCCGGTACCCGTGCCCAGATTCGGATCACCGCCACCAACGGTTGGCCGCAGGCGAGCCTGGGCCCGGTCCGCCCGGGTGGACAGGCGTGGGTGGAACTCGGCAGCCAGGCGGTCGACCAGGGTTACGACAAGACCCGCATAGCCGCCCACGAGATCGGGCACAACCTGGGCCTCCCGGACAACAAACCGGGTCCGTGCTCCAAGCTGATGTCGGGCTCCAGCGCGGGAGTCGGCTGTAGGAAGCCTGTTCCCGACGCGGCCGAACGGTCCCGGGTCGAGTCCGCCTACGGTGGCCGTGCCGCCGCGCAGACCCCGGCCGACGGCCGGGTGCTGGTCGACGTGCCCTGAGGTCCCGCTTCGACGGCCCACACGAGTGATACGCCTCCGATCCGGTGCGCGACGCCCGTCGCAGGACACAATGACCGTCTACCGAGGCACCGGAAGGCCTGGCGTGGCATGGAGTTCGTGATCACGCCGGGCCGCCGTTCCGGGGCCGGACGCGGTCCATGGCGCAGGACCTCCTCCCACCCCGACCCCCGCCACGACGGCGTCCACCCCGAGGTGCCGGGAGCGGGGGAGGGGTGAGCGGGACCGGGTTCAGCCGGTGTCGGCCCGTCGGCGCCGGTGGAGGACGACGGCTCCGCCCGTGAGGGCGAGGGCCGCGCCGGACGCGGCGAACAGCGGGGTGGAGGACGACGCTTCGTCCGTGGCGTGCCGGGGGTTGTAGCCGCTGGAGTACCCCTTCGTGTCGTACTCCGAGCCGGGTAGTTTGTCGGCGTAGCGGGCCTTGACCAGCTTCTGGTAGTCGCCGAGCGACACCGACGCCCGGCCGCCCAGTCCCTCCCGGGCCTGGTCGTTGAGCGGCTCGACGGTGTCGAGCCTGAGCTGGTACCAGCCGCGGATTTGCGGTTCGGTGAAGACCAGAGTGCCGACGGTTGCCTTGCCGGCGTAGCCGGCGTCTCCGTCTCCGTCGCGGATGGCCGCCAGGTGCCAGCCGCCGCCCTGGGTGGGGGCGAGCATGACGGTGGCGGTGCGGCCGTTGACGGTGGCGCTCAGCGAGGAGAGCAGGCTCGTCAGTTTGACGGCCTCGGTGGGCAGGGGCGGGGCGGTGCCCGCGACGAATCCGGCAGTGATCTCGTTCAGTGCCACCGGGTCCTTGATGGTGAAGGCCGGGAGGCCCTGGCACGGTTCGGCTGTGTCGGGGATGGTCTGCACCGTCCCGGCGGCGCCGGCGGGGATCGGAGTGCTCAGGAAGCGGCAGACCGAGTCGCGGACGGCGGGGGACTTCACCGCGTCGAGGGCGGCCTGGTAGTCGGGGATGTCGGCGGGGAGCGGGTCCTTGGCCGGGGCCGCGTGGGCCGCGCCGGCGACGGACAACAGGACGGACGCGCTCGATGCGAGTACGAAGGACAGAAGGGAGAAGCGAAAGCCGGTTCGTTTGCCGGGCGTTGTGGTGCCGCTGGTGTCGCGCATGTCGCCTGCCTTAGCCGGAGATGCCGATGCGGGAGTGCGTCCACTTCGACGAGCTGTTGCTCACGTAGTCGGCGTAGTTCCACCACGTGTACGTGGCGGTGTCCGGCCATGGGTCGGCCACGGCGATCGTGTTGCGCGACGTGTCGAAGCCGTAGACCACGTTCATGTGGCCACCACCGGAGGTCCACCCGATGCGGGCACCGATCGGCCGGGCCGCCTTGACCTCGGTGTACACCTGGTTGAATGTGGCGGCGCTGTTCAGTCCCGAGCCGGGGTGGGTCATGCCCAGGCTGTTCCAGCCCCGGGCCATGTCGTCGAGTGTGGCGGGCTGGTTGTTGCAGCCGTAGTAGGGCTGTGCGCGGGTGCAGAAGTCCGTCTGCGTGGAGCCGAACCCCTGGAACTTGGCGATGGTCAGGCCGGAGGCGACCCAGCACCACTGGGTTTTCTCCTGTTTGTACATGGTGATGGTGTCCTGACCCGCTTCCGCGTGAGCAGTACCTCCCGCGAGCGCACACAACCCCAAGGCGGCCGGCACAATGGCCGTTGCCGCGATTCCGTACCTGAATCTGCCCATGTTGCTGCCTTCCCGTGATGAGACGAGCGGGGCAATCTGGCGCGAATATGACATCACATCACGTTGACGTGACAAAGGGGCATTACGGCAACTTCATTCCAATAGACTATTTACCTGATAATTGTATATACAAGAAATCTCTCGGGGCGAGATGATGCGGGCGTGGGCATCTCCGAGGAACGTCGTGAAGTCCTGGTTGCCGGGGCGTACTTCGCCGACCTGATCTTCCGCGACCTGCCGGGTGAGGCGGCCGTGGGACGCGAGACGTTCGCCGGCGGCTTCGAAATGTTGCCCGGCGGCGCCTTCAATCCGGCATTGGCGTTGCACAGGCTGGGCAACGACGTGGTGTGGGCCACCGACTTCGGCGACGACGAGTTCAGTCGACACGTCCTGGCCGGGGCCCGAGCGGCGGGGTTGGACGAGTCCGGATTCCGTCACCACGCCGGGCCGCTGCGCAGCGTCACGGTCGCGCTGTCGTACGCCGCGGACCGGGCCATGGTCAGCTTCCGGGACCCGACGACGCCCCGCCCGGTGGACGAGTTGGTCCGTGCGTACCGGCCGCGGATCCTGGTCCTGCCCGAACTGCGCCACGGCCCGGGCGTGGCGGCGACACTGGGCGCGGTACGCGCGACGGGCGCGTCGGTCTTCATGGACTGCCAGGACGTCCCGGTCACGCTGGAGACGCCGACCGTGCGCGAAGTCCTGGCACAGGTGGACGTCTTCGCGCCCAACGTGGACGAGGCGCTACGCCTCACGGGGGCCGCCACGGCCGACGACGCGGCCGCGGCTCTCGGCGAACTGGTGCCCACGGTCGTGATGAAGCGCGGTGGACACGGCGCCATCGTGCTGCGGGACGGGCGTCGGTTCGCCGTTCCCGCGGTGCCGGTTCGGGTCGTGGACACCACCGGCTCCGGCGATTGTTTCAACGCCGGATTCGTCCACGGCCTGCTCGCCGACTGGGACGTGACCCGGTGCCTGGCCGCGGCGGTGGCCTGCGGATCGGCGGCCGCCACCTCGCCCGGATCGCGCGGGGCCGTCACGGTCGGCGAACTGTCCGCGTGGCTCGCGATGGTCGAACCCGTGACGTCGATCTGAGCACGACAGCCCGGGTATCGCCCCCGGCGGTCGCCGAACTCCCTACAGTGTTCTTCGTTCTACGCGTGTCGGCGTTCGCGCCGCCGTCGCCCGACCGCGCTCCCGAGCCGCGGGGCGCATCCGGCTTCCCGGCCGGCACGGTCGCGCACGGTTCGCACACGGGGTATCTCGTGGCGTCCGTATCGAGTGGGGGAGCGCCGATGAGAGTCCTGGTCACCGATCTGGACGGCACGTTGTTGGGCGGGACCGACACCGAGCGCCTTCGGCTGCGCCGGGTCCTGTCGCGCCACCCCGAGATCACCCTGGTGTTCGCGACCGGCCGCGCACTGCCCTCGGTGCGTCGGGTGCTCGAC
The DNA here is from genome assembly GCF_042754105.1 of Embleya sp. NPDC059237. Taxonomy (NCBI): domain Bacteria; kingdom Bacillati; phylum Actinomycetota; class Actinomycetes; order Kitasatosporales; family Streptomycetaceae; genus Embleya; species Embleya sp. NPDC059237. The sequence goes on from NZ_JBHZAE010000014.1 coordinate 255,075, forward strand.
GATCCGCTCGTGCCCAGGCCTCGGTGGATCGTCGCCGATGTCGGGGCCACCGTGGCCGACGGCACGGACCTGAGCCCGGTGGCGGACCTGCAGTCCCGATTACGCGAGGGCTGGCCCGGTGCGGCCCGCGTCCGTGCGGCGCTCTCGGGGTTCCCCGCCCTGGCGTACCAGGAGGGAGTGGTCCAACAGGGACGATGTTCGTTTCACCTGCCCCCCGAAGAGCTGACCGGGGAACTCACGCGCGCGGTGGCCGCGCTGGGCTGCTCGTGGGCGTACTCGGCCGATCGCTACTTCGACGTCCTGCCTCCCGGAGCGGGCAAGGGCGCGGCGGTACGGGCGCTGGCGCGGCGGCACGGCTGGGCATGGGACGACATCCTGGTCGCCGGCGACTCGCTCAACGACCTGTCGATGTTCGAGATCGGCGCGCACGGTGTGGTGGTCGCCGGCTCCGAGCCCGGCCTGGACCGGGCGCTCGCCGGCGACGAGAAGGTGTACCGCGCCGAGCACCACGGCGCTGCCGGCATCCTCGCCGGGCTCGCGAACCTGGGTTGGACGGCGCCCGGGCACGCGGTGGTTGTGGGCTATCACCGCCCACCCCGGGAATGGACGTCGGCCGGGTGGCGGCCCCCGGCCAGCCCGAACGGGATCCTGCCGACACTGTGCGCGGTCCTGGGCACCGAACACGCGGACGCCCGCGACGTTTCGGCCCTGTGGGTGGCCGGGTCGGTGGCCGAACAGGCGCCGCCCGATCCGGAGCCGAGAGCCGCCGGTCCCGGCCCCGCGTTGTCTCTGGAGCCGTTCGACGTCTCGACGTGGTCGGCGTACTTCCACCGTGCCTGCAAGGAGACACTGTGGCCGGCGCTGATGTCGCAACCCGAACGCATCCGCTTCGACGACGCGGACTGGGACCGATACCGCACCGTGAACCGCCGCTTCGCGGAACACATCGCCGACCGCGCCGCGGAACGGGGCACCGTCTGGCTGCACGACTACAACCTGTGGCTCGTGCCGGGACTCCTGCGTGTCCTGCGACCGGATCTGCGCACGGGCCTGTTCCACCACACACCGTTTCCCCCGGCGTCGGTCTTCGCCGCGCTGCCCGTCGCGGCCGAGGTGCGCGCCTCCCTGACGACACTGGACTGGGCCGGATTCCAAACCGCGCGTTTCGCCGCGAACTTCCGGGCCACACTGGGCAGGACCCGGATCACGCCGAGCGTGGGCGTGCACCCGTTGGGCGTCGACCGCGACGCGATCGACGCCCGGGTCCGGGCCAGGGCACCCCACCCGCCGTCCGCCGCGGGCCACGTGGTCCTCGCGGTCGAGCGCCTGGACTACGCCAAGGCCCCCGAGCGCAAGGTCGACGCCGTGGGCGCACTCCTCGCCTCCGACCCGGACCTGCGCGGCCGGCTGCGCTTTCGACTCGTATGCCCCCCACCGGAGCCCGGCATCGTCGTCCACGACGCGACCCGGGCCGCGCTCGAACACCGCATCGCCGACATCAACGACAGGTTCGGCGACACGACCTGGCAACCGATCGAGTACCACCCGCGAAACCTGCCCTTCGACGAGATCGTGGACCACTACCTCGCCGCGGACGTGTTCTGGGTGACATCGCTCCAGGACGGAATGAACCTCACCGCCAAGGAATTCGCCGCGGCGCAGTCCGCCGCGCACGGATCCGGGGTCCTGGTTCTCTCCCGCCACGCCGGCGCGGCCGAGGAACTGGCCTGCGGCGCCCTCCTGACGGACCCGCATTCCCCGGCGGACCTCGTGCGGGTCCTGCGCCGGGCGCTGCGCATGCCCCGACGGGAGCGCCGCGCCCGCATGATGCGACTGGACGCGGCCCTCGGCCACGACCACCCCCGCCACTGGGCCGCCGGGATCATCGCCGCCATCCGAGGCCACGCCCAACCGACCCCCACCACCATCGCCCTCCCGACCGTGCCGCACCCGGGGCCGCGATCCGCGTGAACGGCCTGCCCGCCGCGATGATTCTCGCACCCCGCCTCACGACCTGCGGACGCAGAGGGTTACTCTCGCCCCATCAGTTTTGAACGTGTTCAAAACTGATGGGGCGGACTCCACGACGAGGGGTGGTAGCGCGCATGGTGCACGACGTTTCGAGGACTTCCTTCCATCCGGACACTCCGCTCTGGCTCGGGCTTTTCTCCGTGGCCGGGGTGATCTGCTGCCTGACGTGGATGCCGGCGCCCTTCGCCGGCTTCGCCGGCGTCGTGGTCGGCATCGTGAACGTCCGCGAGTCCCGACGAGAGCAAGTCTTCCGGACCCGCGCGCTGTTGGGCCTGCTCTGCTCGTTCGTGGCCTGCCTGTTCTGGATCTGGGTGCTCTGGTTCAGCGGCTGGATGGACTCCGATTACAACTAGCCCGGCCGGCACGGCGACTCGGTCGAAACGGGAGCGAACCACGGTTTCACCACGGGGAATTCATCAGCGAGAGGTGATGTGATGGGCCGCAGGGTGAGCGGGGACGGCGAGGCAGCCATGCGGTGGGCCGGGGCGACCCGAACGACGAGGGCGCCGCAACCTTTGCGCGGGACGACATGGTGGGCGGCTGTGACGGTGGTCGCCTTGGGTGTGGCGGCCGGTGATCACGTGCTGGGATTTCGGGAGGCATTAACGGGGCGGCAGTTCGACGGGGAGGACGGGGCCCGGTGGGCCATCGGGCTCGCCGTCGTCGGGGTTCCGTTCCTGGCGTGGGTGGCTTGTATACGGTCCCACGCTCTGTTTCGCCCGGGTACGCCTTCGCGGGAATTGATGCGTTCGAGCGTGGCGCCCTGGCTGATCCCGTTCCACCAGTGCTGGGCGCCCTTCGGCCTGATGCGGGCGGTCGCGGCGGCGACCACGATCGCCCGGTGGCCGCGCGTCGTAGTGCGGGTGTGGTGGACGTTGTGGATCGGGATGTGGGCGGCCTGGTGGATCTCGGTCGGTGTGGGCATGTCCGCCGACACGGCGGGTCGTGGCGCCGACGGGTGGGTACGCGGGGCCGACGCGACCTTCCGCGGCCTGGCCACCCTCGCCGCGCTCGCCGCGATCGTGCTGGTCATCGCGCTGACCCGGGCCCGACGCGCCCGGCGCGCGGAGCCCCCGGTCGCCCGAACGTGGGCGGAACTGCGCGGGGGCGGGCTCGACTTCGCGAGCCGGGTCTCCGTGGCGGTATGCCTCCTCGCGGCGCTCCCGGTGTGTTGGGTCGGCTCGATATACCTGGGTTCCGGGCCGCTCTCCGTGACGCTCTCCCGCGACGAACTCGTCGGCTCCTGGCACGACGCGGCCGGCGCCCGGGTGACGTTCACGGCCGACGGACGATTCGGCGCGAACGGTCTGCCCGGCTCGTGGTGGCAGCAGGCCGACCCGGACCACCTGCCCGCACCGATCGCCGAGCGCTGGTCGGGGCAGGGCCGCTGGACGTACGAAGAAGGCACCCTCGAACTGACCGGGTACGCCGACGTGGGCCCGCAACCCCCGTCGGCTACACCGGAGTTCGCCCTCCACGAGCTCCGACCGAAGGGCTCACACACGGATCCGCGCCTGGTGGCACACCTGGGCGGCCCCGGCGGAGGCCTTCGCTACGAACTTCGCAAAGCCGAGTAATCACGAATTGATCCGGTCTCAGGTGAGATCGAATGTGGTGTTCACCGAACCATCCCGGCCCTGTGTCTCCGTGAGGATGAGCGTTCCGTCCTTGGCCTCGTCGACCTGCACCAGGAGGTGACCGCGGTCCTCGCCGGGAAACGCGAGGGAGAACAGGGGGTCCATCTCCATGAGGAAGTCCCAGCCTTCACGCCCCGTCGTGTCCAGGGCGATGGAATGCCGGCCGGACGCGTGCCACGCGTTTGCGGCATCGACCGTTATGGTGATGTCGATCTCGTACTCACCGAGGCAGATCGATGTGTTGGCCCACCACTCGAGACGTGCCGAGCCCACGAATCGGTCCATGAGCACACCATGCACTCCGCCCCGAAGCGTGTGCCGCACCGGCCTTGGCATAGTGATGATTCCGTGGGCCGACCGCGGCGGGCCCGCGTCGGTATCGTCGCGGGGTGAAGGATGACGAGGGCGGCCGGGCGTCCGCGGCCGATGTGCTGCTTGTATACGCCGATGTGGCGACGGCCGCGCGGGTCCGCGAGCGTCTCGGGCTGCTGTCGACCGTCGGCTCCGACGTCGAAACCGGCGCCCACAACGCCTCCGCCGACGCCGTGGCAGGCCCGGACCCGGGCACCCCGTTGGCGGAATGGCTGCGGAAGCTCAAGACCCGCCTGGACAGCACGGCACTCGACGGACACTCCCGCAGCGACTGGGACTTGGTCGTAGCGGAGCACCTGCGCGAGCCATACCGCGTCGACATCGCCCGTCGGTTGCTCGTCCACCCCGACTGCCCGACGGACGCCGCCCTCGTCCTGGCCGCCGAGTCGCCGCTCGACGTCACCACGGCTCGCCGGCACACCGCGTTGTGCGCGGCGCTGGACCGGCGCGTACTGACCGCCCGTCGACTCGCCTTCGAGGGCAGACCCGCGTGGCGCGCGCTCAGCACCCTGGCACGGCACGCGCGCGCCGTGTACGCCGAGCCCCGCATCGCATCCCTCGACCGCGTCGTGGACGAAGCGGCCCGCATGCTTCCGGGCCCCGACCCGGCCGCGTGGGCGTGGCTGGCGCAGCACGCCCCGGACTACCCGGGGACGTTCACCGAGTTGTGCGCGGACGCCGCGAGGGCCGCCGGCCCCGACCACCCCGGCGCCGGGGCGCCCCTCGTCGGGTCCGACCCGCCCGATGCCGACACCGTCCATGCCATGGCGCAGCGTTGGGGCCATACGTCCCCGCTCGGACTGCTGGGCCGGCTTCCACCGAACGACGCCGCCGCCGTGCTCGCGGTGCTGCCCTCCGACGCCTGCGACGTGTTCAGGCGGGTCGACGAGCCGCTTGCCGGCCACCTCGTCCTCGCGCTGATGCGAAACCCGGAGCTCGATGCGCGCGCCCTCGTCGGCCGCCTGATCCCCGACCGGGAGACGGAGGGCGTGCTGCTGGCCAGGCACGACCGGCACATAAACGCCGCGCTGCTGGCCGAGTCGTCGGACGCCGCGACCCGGTACGCGGCCTTCGCCGCGACCCGCCGCGACGCGTCGCCCCGAGTGCGGCTGACGGCGTTCGACCGCAGTTTGCTGAACGGGCCGTACGAGGACGGCTACTTGGAGGCGGTGCACGGGCATCACACCGCGTTGCTGCGTCGGGTGCTGCTCCGCCGTGCCGAGGACCTGGGTTCGGCGGGCGTGCTGCGGGGGCTGCTCAGCCTGTGGGAGGCGCAGGGCCGAGGGGCGCTGCTCGACCCCCGGCTGCGGTCGCTGCTGCACCGCTCGTCCACCGCACGACTGGCCCGGCGGTGGGCCCTGAACGCACCCGACGGCCTGGCCCGGTTGCGCGCCGAGACCCTGCGCCGCGAGCATCCGGACGAACGCGTCGCCGCCATCCGCGAACGGCCCGAGCGCGCGGCGCGACACGTTCCGGATGCGTTCTGGCCCGCGGCCGTGGCGGCCCACGAGCGGGAGCCGCTGCCCCGCGCGGCGCTGGTGCTCCTCGCCCGGCATGCGTCGTGTCCCGCCGAACTGCTCCGTGCGGCCGCGGCCGTGGACGACCGGTCGGCCGTCGAACTGGCCGCCGGCGTGCGCGAGCACGCACTCGCGGCGCTCGCCGGGCCGCTCCCGCCCACGTCGCGGGAGGCTCGTCTCGGACTCTGCTGGTTCGGCAACGCCCTCGCCGACGACGTGCTCTCGGTCCGGGAGTTCGTCGAACGCGGCCACCCGGCGGCGCGGTTGCTGGAAGCAGTCGCGGACCTTTCCGGTGTCTTCCCCGACGGGCACGCCGAAGCCTCGGCCGTGCTCGCCGAGCATGCGCGGGCGACGATCGCCGGCGACCCGGAGGCGTGGGCGGTGGCCGTGATGCTGCTGCCGGACTTCAGCGGGACGGTGCCGGAACTGCTCGCGACGGCAGCGGCAGCCGCGTCCGCCTGACCGGCGGCGCCCCCTGCGCTCGTCCGCTTCGGAGGAAAGAGTGCGCTCCATGCCTACGAGGAGGCGCGCTGTGCGAATGACGCGGGCGGCGACCCGGCGACAGGATGGCGATGTCGCCGGGTGAAATTCCGGCGGACGAACCGTACGGCGCATGGCGACCCGAATCTCGAGTCGCCGACCAATCAGGGAGTTTCCATGGCATTGCAGCTGCGCAAAATAGGGGGCATCGTGGCTTCCGGCCTCGCCCTGTCGGCGATTTCACTGGTCGGAGCGTCCCCTGCGTCCGCCGACGCGTCGGACCCGGGCGACGTCGGCACCAGCTCGAGTGACGCGTGGTGTCACTACGCCGCCCCGTGGGGCGGTTCGTTCTACTGCAACAGCGACGTGAAGATCAAATTGCCCAACGGGCATTGGCAAGCCTTCGTCATCGGCACCAATCACGGTACGTACACCCAGTGGAGCTCCGACTCCGGCCTGAGCGGGTGGAAACACCTGGACAACGGCTACTGCACCAGCCCCGGCAACAGCTCCATGGACGTTTGGGACGTCAACGGCTGGGCCTTCAACGTCACCTGCATCGGTATGAACGGCAAGCGCTACTACGACCACCGCTATACCAACGGTAATTGGAGCGGCTGGAGCACCACGCGCATCGGGGCGTAGCGCCCGATCGTATGCCGCGCGGCCACGCGAAGTCCCCTTCGGTTCGCCGAAGGGGACTCCCGCGTGATCGAAATCGGTTACCGAGCTTTTCACGACGTTGTAGTACAGCCTGGCGTAGGAGGCATTGCATTGCTTCCGCATCGGTGAATTCGCGAGCGTGGCCACAAAACACCGCCCCTGCATGTCGAAGCGGATCGGCGGTCCCGGGGACGCGGTCAGACCTGGGGCTCGGTCCTGTCGTCGGCGAGAGCCTCCTCCAGCCGGGTCATGACGTCCGCCATGAATGTGCCGGTGGTGCCGTGACCGCCCAGGTCCGGGGTGGCGGAGTCGGTCCGCGCCGCGGCGGCCAGTGCCCGGCGCAGCGGCGCCGCCGCCCGGGGGTGGCCGAGATGGTCGAGCATGAGGGCGACCGCCGTCGCCGCGGCATACGGATTCGCGATGCCCCGGCCCGCGATGTCGGGCGCGCTTCCGTGTACCGGCTCGAACAGGGCCCAGCCGGTCTCCGGGCATACGCTCGCGCTCGCGGCGAGCCCGAGTCCGCCCATCAGGGCCGCGCCGATGTCGCTGACGATGTCGCCGAAGAGATTCGAGGCAACGATGCCCTCGTAGGGCGAGGGGTCGCGGACCAGGTGGTAACAGAAGGAGTCGACGTACTCCTCACTGCCCACCAGTGCGGGAAAACCGGCGAGTTCGGCTCGGAAGACCCCCTGCCAGAGGCGACCCGTGTGGGGGACGGCGTTGCTCTTGTGCACCAGGGTGACCCGTTTGCGACCGCTCTCGCTCAGGGTGCGCAGGCAGTAGCGGAGGAACTTCTCCACGGTCTCCCGGGTGTACACGCATTCGTCGATGGCCACGGCCGGGAGCCTCCCGTGCGAGACGGTGCCGCCGACTCCGGCGTACAGGCCCTGGGTGTTCTCCCGGAACAGGGCGATCGCCCGGTCGCTGCCGCGAGGGGTGAAGGGTCGATAGTTGACGTACAGGTCGAGGCCGCGACGAAGGCCCAGCAGAATGTCGCGACCATGTGCCATGTCGGGGATCCTGGGGTCACCCAGGGCGCCGAGGAGGATGGCGGGGTAGTCGGAGGCGAGCAGGTCGAGCGCGTCGGCCGGCAGACCGACCCGCTCGGCCAGCCATCGCTCGGCGCCCCAGTCGAAGATGCGGTACGAGAGGTCCAACCCGAAATGGTCGCTGAGGAGTTCGAGCGCGGGCAGCACGGCCGGGACGACTTCGCCGCCGATTCCGTCCCCGGGGATCACCGCGATCTTCACGTCCGTGCTCCGGTGGCGAGCATGTCCTCCACGGAGCTGAGCCGTCCCGCGATGGCGCTCGCCGCGACCACGTACGGGGAGGCCAGGTAGACCTGCCCGGGCCCGGACCGTCCGGGGAAGTTGCGGTTCTGCGCGCTGACGGTGATTTCGTCGGGCCGCTCCGAGACTCCGGGACCGGCGTTGATGCAGGCGCCGCAGGAGGGCGGCAGGACGGTGACGCCGACCTGCTCGAACAGGTCGAGATAGCCGCGTTCGGCGGCGTGCTTCAACACGGCCTCGCTGCCGACCTGGATGTACGCCCGGACCTCGGCGGGTACCGATCGTCCCCGGTCGCGGGCGAGTTCGAAGACGGCGGCGTACATGTCCATGTCCTCGGCCTTGCCGCCGGTGCAGGAACCGCCGTACACCTTGTCGACGCGGACTTCCTCGCGCACCGACGCGAGCGGGACGGCGTTGCGCGGGTCTCCCGGCAGGGCCACCATGGGCTGGATCGAGCCCAGGTCCACGGTGACGGTCGAATCGAACCGGGCGCCGGGGTCCGAGGACGGTGCGGCGTCGGCGGGACTCGCCGGGGTGCGGCGGGCCAGATGGGCGTGGGTGACGTCGTCGGCTTCGAACAACGCGGTCATGCCCCCGGCCTCCACCGCCATGTTGCACAGGGTGGCGCGTTCGTCCACGCCGATGGACCCCACGCCGGAGCCGGTGAACAGCAGAACCTTGCCCAGGGTCCGGCTCCCCTCGATCCCGGGATGGACCAGCAGGCCGAGCATGACGTCCTTGGCGCACACGCCCGGCCGCAGTGCGCCGTCGAGTTCGACCCGGACGACGGCCGGCACCTTCACCAGGGTCTCGCGGTTGTACCAGGCGTTGGCGATGTCGGTGGCGCCCACCCCGAAGGCCAGCGCGCCGACGGCGCCGGCCGTGCAGGTGTGGCTGTCCGTACCGATGATCACGTCCCCCGGGCGGGCGACGTGCTCCAGGATGTGGTTGTGACAGATCGCCCGGCTGCCACCCCCCTCACGGAGGCCGATGAAGTGCCCGCCGGCGAGTTCCGCGAACTCCCGTTGCCGGACCCCGAGATCCTCGACCCGGGCGATGAGCCGGTCGCCGTTCTCCCGGCGCTCGAGGACGGGGGCGGCCAGGGAGAGGTGGTCCTGGAAGAAGTAGCACGTGTCGGGCTGTTCGAGCCGGGCGTGCGGTCCGAACTGTCGGGTGAACATGCCCGCGGCCATGGGGGTGACGTACTCGTGCGAAAACCGGACGTCGGTCGTGACGAAGTACGACTCGCCGACGCGCACCGAGGCGTTCTCGGGAAGCGGGTTGCGCGGTGACAGGGCACGCTGAAGGATCTTCTCCACCACGTTCAGCGGGCGGGCGGGCGCGAAGGCGGGGGTGAGGCCGCAGCCTTGCCGATTGAAGCCGAACAGGCCCCCGAGGTCGACGATGGCGCGCTCGATGGCGTTGGCACGTCGGGTGAACGCCGCGAGCGGCACTTCCTCGCCGTCGAGGAGCGACTCCAACAGGTCGAAGTCGGTGCAGGTGACGATGCCGACGTTGCGGCAATTCTGCTCGTAGATGCGCTCGAAGGACCGGGCGAAGACGACTTCGACGCCGGCGTACTTCTCGGCGTAGACGGCGTGTTCCCGGGAGGAGCCGCAGCCCTTCGCCTCGCCACTGACGATGATTCGGGGCGCGAAGGACTTCAGGGCGCCCTCGGCGACCTTCCTGTCCCGCAGTCCCAGGTAGGCGTAGTCACCGAGCTTCTCGTCGTACCGGTAACAACACCAGCCCGGGATGATCTCGTCGGTGGAGATGTTGTCCATGAGCGGCGCGCGCAGCAGTTCGGCGACGCCGGGCGCCGCATCACCCGACAACTGGGCGGCCACGACATCGGTGTCCTCGGTCAGGACGAGGACGTTGCCGCGCAGGCGGATCCGGCGCTCCTCGGACCCGTCGTCCCGGGGGTCACTCCGCTGTTGCAATGATCCGCCCTATCTGTTCGTCGGTGAGGGGACCCCGATGGGCCCTGGAGCCGTCCAGGATCTTCTTGAGGAGGGACGCGTCGGTGCTGTCGTAGCCGTGGACGGTCAGCCAGTAGCGGACGTTGTTGGTGCCCGACGCCCGATCGATCAGCACTTCCTGTTCGCGGCCCAGGTAAGCGGCCGGGACGCTGGAGTACACGCTGTCCTTGACGAGTGTGTCGCCCTTCAGGTGTGCCTTGAGGATCGCGGAGGCGTGCACACCGGCGCTGGTCTTGAAGACGTCCCGGCCCAGCGCGGGGTAGTTCTGCGGGATGTCCACGTCGAGCACGTCCGCCGCGTACTCGCCGTACCGCCTGAGCGCCTTCAGGTCGTATGTTCCGTGTCCGTCGAGATGGCTGTTGACGATGAGCTGGTCCAGGGAGGCGTTGCCCGCGCGCTCTCCGATGCCCAGGATGGTGCCGTGCACCCGGGTGCAGCCCAGGGCCAGCGCCGTCAGGGAGTTGGCGAGGGCGAGCCCCCGGTCGTTGTGACCGTGCCACTCCAGGTCGACGGATCGTTGCCGGTTCCGGAAGTACCGGGAGGTCCAGTGGAGCAGCGCGGCCGTACCCTCCGGGCGGGCCGCTCCGACGGTGTCGCACAGGGTCAGCCGGGTGACTCCGGAATCGATCGCGGCGTCGTAGACCTGGCCGAGGACCTCCGGGGTACACCGCACCGCGTCCTCCAGAACCAGGACGAAGTCCACCTCGCCGTCGACGCAGGCCGCGGCGGAATCGACGATGTTGCGTTGGATGCCGGCGATGCTCCAGTCCTCGACGTACTGCCGGATGGGGCTCACCCCGACGAAGACGTAGGCGTCCACCGCGGTCTCGGCCCGCGCCGCGATCTCCCGGATCGCGGCGATGTCCGCGGGGTGGGTGCGGCCGGCGTAACCCGGGACGATCGGGTGCCCGGAAGTGACGATGTGCCGCGCCAGAGCCACACATTCACGGAGTGCTTCCGGATCGGACCCGGGGAAACCCAGGTCGGCGGATCGCACCCCGACACGAGCCATGTGGTCGACCAGGGTCCGTTTCCGATCCAACGAAGGATTTCTGATGTGGGGTGCCTGCACTCCATCGCGGAGGGTTTCGTCGAAGAACGTTCCGGAGTACGCCGCAGGGTGCGGTGCGGCGTCGACGACCATGGTGTTCCAGTTGAACCAGATGTCAGGGCTCGGATTCCCGCTCCGGCCGGTCATGCCGTTCAATTCGACCTCCTTTTCGACGGGGTGGGATCTTTGGCGGGACCGGGGTGGACACCAAGGGCGCCGGAGTATGCACCGTGACAGGATCCGGGACGCCCCTCCGGGGAATCAATGGTTCGAGACGCGCCGGCAATTACCCCGTCGGAGATGATGCGGACGGACCGCATCCGCTTTTCCGGATCTGTCCTGTCGACAGGACAAAAGATTCCACGGTGAAAGATGTGCCTGCGACGCGAGCCGCGTTGCGTCGAATTCGCTTTCTCGCATCATGTTCCCAGGGGATCGGCCGGTCGGTGGAGCCGAGTTCCGGAACGGAGGATTCCGAATTCGGGGAATCATTCCGACGCGTCTTTACGAGGGGGCCGAATCCGGTGCGTTCCATTGGCGTTTCACAAGCGCAGGAGAGCCTGTGGCTGGCTCAGAAGATCACGCCGGATGTGCCGAACATCCCCGCGTGCAGATGGCTTGTCGCAGGCGACGTCGACGTGGAGCTGCTGCGCGCCGCGCTGCGCGTCGTCTTCCACGAATACAGCGCCGCACGGGTGAACTTCCGACAGTTCGGAGACGAACTGAGGCAGGTGCTCCGCGAGGGCGACACGGACACTTGGACGCCCGCCTTCCACGACGCGAGCGCTGCCGCCGACCCCGAATCGGCGGCCCACGCATGGGCCGAGGCCATCGAGCGAGAGCCGTTCGACCTGGAAAACGACCTCCTGTTCCGGGCCGGGGTCGTCCGCGTGTCGAAGTCTCGCCACCTGGTGTTCCTCGCCGCCCATCACACCGTCGCCGACGGCTACACGTTGACCCGGCTCCTGCCACTTCGCATCGCGGAGTGCTACCGGGCCCTGAAGCACGACACGCCGATACCGGAGCGCTCCCACGGCGGACCGGAGCTGATCCGCCAGGAAGACCTCCGCTACCGGAACTCTCCGCAGTTCGCCAAGGACGCCGAATTCTGGCGATCGCGTCTGGACGAGGCACCCGAACCGCTACGGCTGCCGGGACAACGCAGCGCCGGCCGCCCCACGGTGCTGCACCACACACTGGCGGTGCCGACACGGGACACGGACGCGTGGTTCGAGGCCGCCGCCTCCATCGACGTGCGGATGCCCGCCTTCCTGACCGCCGCCGCCGCCGTCTTCTTCCGGCACGTGGGCGGGCGTCGGGACTTCACCTTCTCGACGATGGCCCTCGGCCGCACGAAGGCCGCGAGGGACTTCTACGGCTCACAGTCGACCACCCTGCCCTTCCGCGTGCACGCCCCGTTGGCCACGCGGTTCCGAGACTTCGCGCACACGGTCTCCCGCGAGCTGTGGCAGATCGGGCGGCACTCCGCCCACCAGGTCTCCGACATCCGTGCGGAGGCCGGGAGAGCCGATGTGGGGTCGGTCGCCAGTCCCTTCGGAGTCACCCTCAGCATCCTCCCCTTCGTCACCCCGGAGGTCGACTACGCGGGTGCGACCGCGTACGCGCAATCCGGTTTCTCCTGGGGCGCCTTCGACGACCTGCACCTCGCCATCTACTACGACGGCCAGGCCAAGAGCGGCCTGCACATCCGGGTGGACGCCAACAGCACGTTGTACAGCGCGGACGACGTGCGTCGTTTCGCCGACACCATGGTCGCCTGCATCAGCGGCACGGCACGGAACCCGCACGCCGCGATCGGCTCGTTGGACCTGCTGGGGCCGGGTGCGCGCGAACAGGCGCCGGGCATCGCCGACGACACGGCGGCCGAGTTGCCCGAGGTGAGCGTTCCGGAACTGTTGGCACGGGCGGCGGCGGATCCGGACGCGGTCGCGGTGGCCTTCGAGGATCGCCGAGTGAGCTACGCCGAGTTGGAGGTGCGCTCGGACCGGCTCGCCCGGGAGCTGACCGGCCGGGGCATCGGCCCGGAGGCGCTGGTGGGGCTGGCGCTGCCCCGCTCGATCGAGCTGATCGTGGGCATGCTGGCCGTGCTCAAGTCGGGTGCCGCCTACCTGCCGATCGACCCCAGGTACCCCGGCGCGCGTTTGGACCTGATCCTGGCCGACGCGCGGCCCGCACTCGTGCTCACCGACGCGGACACCGCTCCTGCCCTCCCGCGAACCGGGACCCCGCTTCTGCTGTTCGGTGACGTCGACTTCACGAGCGCGGCCCCGGAGCCGGAGCAGGCCCCGGCGCCGGTACGGCCCGCGAACGCCGCGTACGTGATGTACACGTCCGGCTCCACCGGCACGCCCAAGGGCGTGACGCTCACCCACCGCGACATCGTCAACGGCGTGCTGCGCCTGAAGGACGAGGTCGGTATCGACAAGGGCACCCGTACTCTCGCGGGAACCTCCATCGGCTTCGACGTCTCCGTCTTCGAGGTGATCACCACCCTGGCCGCCGGTGGCACGGTCGAGGTCGTCCCGGACGTGCCGACGATCGCCGAGCGCGGCGGCTGGCAGGGTGGGGTGATCAGCACGGTTCCGTCCGTCATGGCCGCGCTGTTGGACCGGTGCGGCGACGGTTTGCAGGCCGATGCCGTCGTTCTGGCGGGCGAGGCACTGCCGGCCGCGCTCGTACGGCGCGTGCGCGAGGCCATTCCCGGCGTACGGGTGGTCAACGCATACGGCCAGACCGAGTCCTTCTACGCCACCACCCACACCGTCGGCGAGGACCGGCCCGAAGCGGTGACCGCGCCGATCGGTGTGCCGCTGGGCAACATGCGCGCCTATGTACTCGGCCCCGGACTGGCGCCCGTACCGCCGGGCCTTCCGGGCGAGTTGTACGTGGCGGGCAACGTCGCGCGCGGCTACCGCGACCGTCCCGGCCCGACCGCCGAGCGCTTCGTCCCCGATCCCTATGGGCCGCCCGGTGGGCGCATGTACCGTACCGGCGACCTTGCCCGGTGGAACGCCGATGGGCAACTGGACTACCTCGGCCGCACCGACGCCCAGGTCAAGATCCGCGGCATCCGGGTCGAGCCCGGCGAGGTCGAGGCCGCCCTGACCGCACACCCGGGTGTCGCACAGGCCGTCGTCGTCGTCGGTGCGAACCCCGCCGGCGAGCGGCAGTTGGTGGGCTACGCGGTGCCCGTCGGCGTCGGCGTCGGCGTCGGCGTCGGCGCCGGCTCGCCCGGCCTCGGCGCCGTGGCCGGCCTCGGCGAGCTGGACCTGGACCTGGTCGGGACCGTGTCGCCGCGGGAGCTGCGCCGATTCGTGGCCGCCAGACTGCCCGAGTTCATGGTGCCGTCGGTGTTCGTGCTGATCGACCGGGTCCCGCTGACCCCGAACGGCAAGCTGGATCACAGGGCCCTGCCCGAGCCGGAGTTCACCGTCGGCGCCTACCGCGCCCCGAGTACTCCCGTCGAGCAGGTGCTCGCCGGGGTGTACGCGGACGTACTCGGCCTGGAACGGGTCGGCGTCGAGGACGACTTCTTCGCCGTCGGCGGCGACAGCATCCGCTCGATCCAGGTCGTCTCGCGAGCCAAGGCACAAGGCGTCGAAGTCACACCCCGGCAGGTCTTCGAATGCCGCACCGTGGCCGAACTCGCCCAGGCGGCCGGCGACGTGCGGCACACGCCGGTGCTCACCGAGTCGGCGGGTGGAGGTGTCGGCTTCGCGCCGCTTCTCCCGGGGGCTCACCACATGCTGCAAGCGGGCGGCGGCCACGGCCGGTTCGCCATGACGACGACCGTCGATCTGCCCGTCGGGATCGACGAGGCCGGTCTGGTCGCGACGCTGGCCGCGGTCGTCGACCGGCACGACGTCCTGCGCTCGACCCTGGTGAACGGCGACGCGGGGCCGGGGCTCGACGTGGCCCCGCCCGGCGCCGTCGACGTGGCGCAGCTCATCCGCCGGGTCCCCGTCGACGGCGCTCGGGGCGAGGACCGGTCCGACCGGGCGCGCAGGGAACCGGACGACGCGGCCGACCGGCCGACCCCGACGGCCGGGGTGATGGCCCGGTTCGTGTGGTTCGACGCGGGCCCGTCGATCGCCGGCCGGCTGAGCATCGTCCTGCACCACCTCGTCGTCGACGACGCCTCCTGGCGCATCCTGCTCCCGGATCTGGCCGCCGCCTGGCAGCAGGTCCGCGACGGCCGTACGCCGCGCCTCGCCGAGGTCGCCACCTCGGTACGCCGCTGGGCGCACGCCCTCACCGAGGAGGCGGCTTCGCCCCGGCGCACCGGCGAACTCGCCCTGTGGCGACGCGTCGTCACGGGACCCGACCCCGACCTGGGCCCGCGCCCCTTCGACCCGGCCCTCGACGTGACGTCCACGGTCCGCCACATACACCTGGAACTGCCCGCACCCCGCACCCGGGCGCTGCTCACCACCCTGCCCACCGCGTTCCGCAGCGGTGTCGACGTCGGCCTGCTCACCGCGCTCGCGCTGGCACTGGCTCGGTGGCGGCAGCGGCGAGGCATCGCCGAGACCTCGCTCCTGCTGCGGGTCGAGGGCCACGGCCGGGAGGAGTCGGCCGTGCCGGGCGCCGATCTGTCCCGCACCGTGGGCCGGCTCACCAGCGTGTTCCCGGTCCGCCTCGACGTGCACGGGGTCGACCTGGACGAAGCGCTCGCGGGCGGGCCGGCCGCCGGAGCCGCCGTCAAGGCCGTCAAGGAACAGCTGGCGGGCATCCCGGACAACGGCATCGGATACGGCCTGCTGCGCCACCTCAACCCCGAGACCGGCGAAGCCCTGCGCCGGTATCCCACCGGGCAGATCGCCTTCACCTACGTGAACTCGCCCGCCGTGGCCGGGAACACGTCCGACGGCCTCGGCTTCACGCCGAGCGCGGGCACCACGGACCTCATTCCCGGGCCCGACCCGGACATGCCCGCGCTCGCCTCGTTGGACATCACCGCGTACGTCGACGCATCGCCCGAGGGCCCCTGCCTCAAGGCCAGGATCGGCTACCCCGAGACCCTGCTGTCCCACCGTGACGTACAGGACGTGACGGACCTGTGGCGCACGGCGCTGGAAGCACTCGCCGACCACGGCAGCCGCCCCGACGCGGGCGGGTCGACCCCGTCCGACACCCCTCTCGTGGACATCGACCAGGCCGAACTGGACGCCTGGCACGCGCGATACGGAAGGCTGATCGACGTCTGGCCGTTGACCCCGATGCAGTCCGGTCTGCTGTTCCACACCATGCTCACCGGCAGCGCGTCCTTCGACGCCTACCACATGCAGCTCACCTTCCACCTGTCCGGCGAGGTGGACCCGGAGCGCATGCGCGCGGCCGGGCAGGCCCTGCTCGACCGGCATCCCAACCTCGGCGCGGCGTACGCCGCGAACAGGTCGGGGGAGTGGCGCCAAGTAGTGCCGCGACGGGTGGAACTGCCTTGGCAGCACCTGGACTTGAGCACATTGGACACGCCACGTCGGGACGCGGAGCTGAAGCGGTTCCTGACCGCCGACCACGGCACGTACTTCGATCCGGCGACGCCGCCGCTGCTGCGGCTTTCCCTGATCAAGTCGGCGGCGGACCGCTGGGAACTGGTCCTGACGGCCCATCACATATTGTTCGACGGCTGGTCCGTGCCGCTCCTGATGAAGGAACTGCCGCGGCTGTACGCGGCAGCGGGCGACGGTACGGCGCTGCCCCCGGTGCGCGGCTACCGCGACTTCCTGTCCTGGCTCGCGCGGCAGGATCGGTGGGCGGCGGCCGACGCCTGGGCCGCGGAACTGGCCGGGATCGAGGAACCGACCCTGCTGGTCCCCGACGCGCCCGCGGACGGGCACAGCGCGGGGATCGGGCTGATCGAGGTGCCGTTGTCGCCGCAGGCGGCGCGTGACCTCGCCCGGACGGCGGCCGAACTGGGGGTCACGGCCGGCACGCTGCTGCATGGCGCCTGGGCGGTACTCCTGGCCGGACTGACCGGGCGTCAGGACGTGGTCTTCGGCACCACCGTCTCCGGAAGGCCGCCCGCGCTTGCCGAGATCGACTCGATGGTGGGCCTGTTCATCAACACGCTGCCGGTGCGCGTCGACTGCGCCCCCGGCCGCACGCCGCGCGACATCCTGACCGGACTGCACCGCCGACAGGGCGCCCTGCTGGACCACCAGCACCACGGTCTCCTCGACATCCAGCAGGACCTCGGCCTGAGCACCCTGTTCGACACGATGGTCGTCCTGGAGTCCTTCCCCGTCGACAGCGCGGCCATCAGCGAGGCGACATCGGCCGCCGGGATGCGGATCACCGGCCTGAGCCCGCTCAGCGGTGTCCACTACCCGATGGCGGTCGTCGCCCTCGCCGAACCGCACCTGCAGGTGGCCGTCCAGTACCAGAACCACCTCTTCGACCGCGAGCGCGCGGCCGACATCGTCGCCGCGTACGCGAGGATCCTGCGCCGTCTCACCGAAGACCTCGACACGCCGGTCGGCGCGATCGACATCGTCACCGACACCGTCCGCGACCGCCTCCTGACCGACTGGAACGACACCGCGACGGCACTGCCGAAGACCACCCTCGACGAGTTGTTCACCGAACGGGCCGCCGAGACCCCGGACGCGGTCGCCGTCGTCGACGGCGAACGGCAGCTCACCTACGCGGAGTTGGAGACCCGCGCCAACCGACTCGCCCGGGTCGTCGCCGCACGAGGGGTGGACCGGGACACACCGGTCGGGCTGGCGCTGCGGCGTTCGGCCGACCTGATCGTCGCCACGCTCGCGATCCTGAAGGCCGGGGGCGCCTACGTGCCCCTCGACCCGGACTACCCGGCCGAACGGCTCACGTTCATGCTGCGCGACGCCGCCCCCGCCCTCGTCCTCACCGACACCCGGCTCGCCGCGGAACTCCCGTCGGACATCCGCCCGTTCCTGATCATCGACGAGCCCGCCGTCGAGCAGGAGATCGCGCGCTCCGCCGATCGTGCCCCGCAGCGGCGGCACCACCGCGACCAACTGGCCTACGTGATGTACACATCCGGCTCCACCGGTACCCCGAAAGGCGTCGCCGTCACGCACCGCGCCGTGGCGAGCCTCGCCCTGGACCGCCGCTTTGCGAACAGCGCGCACGAGCGGATCCTCATGCACTGCGCGCAGGCCTTCGACGCCTCCACCTACGAGATGTGGACCCCGCTGCTGCGCGGCGGCACCCTCGTCCTCGCCCCGCCGGGCCCCCTGGACACCAGCACGTTCGCCGCTCTCGTCGCCGCGCGGGGAGTGACGCTCGCGTGCTTCACCGCCGGGCTGTTCAAGGTGGTGGCCGAAAGCGAGCCCGAGAGCTTCGCGGGCCTGCGCGAGATCCTGGTCGGCGGCGACGTGGTGTCCCCGACCGCCGTGGCCCGGGTCGCCGCCGCCTGCCCCGGCATCCGGATCTTCAACGCGTACGGACCCACCGAGACCACCAGCTTCTCCATCTACCACCCCATCCCCGCCGCCGAAGGTGTGCCCGACCGGCTGCCCATCGGCCGGCCGCGAAGCAACACCCGCGCCTACGTTCTGGACACGGCCCTGCGGCCCGTCCCGCACTCGGTCCCCGGCGAGCTGTATCTCGCGGGCGCCGGCCTGGCCCGCGGCTACCTCGGGCGCGCCGCGCGGTCCGCCCGGTCCTTCGTGGCCTGCCCGTTCGGGCCCCCGGGGGAGCGCATGTACCGTACCGGCGACATTGTCGTGCGTACCCCCGACGGGCGGCTCGACTTCCGCGGCCGCGCCGACTCCCAGGTGAAGATCAACGGCTTCCGCGTCGAACCGGGGGAGGTCGAGGCCGCGCTGAGCGCGCACCCCGGCGTCGCGCAGTCCGCCGTGACGATCGTCGCGGACCGCACCGGCGAGCGTCGCCTGGTCGGGTACGTGGTGCCCGGCGCCGACCTTCCCCCCGCCATCGACCCGGCACAACGGATCCACGACTGGGAGCAGATCTACGACCGGGTCTACGCCAAGGCGCGTGCCCCGTGGGGAGAGGACTTCTCCGGCTGGGAGTCCAGCTACACGGGCCGGCCGATCCCGCCGTCCGACATGCGGGAATGGCGGGCCGCGACGGTGGACCGCATCACCGCGGATGAACCGCGCCGCCTGCTCGAACTCGGGGTCGGCTCGGGCCTGTTGATGTCGTCGATCGTCGGGTGGGTCGACGAGTATTGGGGAACCGACCTGTCCGCCGAGGCCATCGAACGGCTCGCCGACGAGGTCGAGCAGGCCGGGTACGCCGATCGGTGCACGCTGCGCCACCAGGCGGCCGACGACGTGACGGGCCTACCGCACGGCCGCTTCGACGTCGTCGTCCTCAACTCCGTCGCGCAGTACTTCCCCGACGCCGACTACCTGGACCGGGTGCTCACCCAGGCCCTGCCGCTGCTCGCGCCCGGCGGACGGCTCTTCGTCGGCGACGTGCGCAACGCGGCCACGCTGTGGCTGTTCCGCGCCGGTACGCAGCGCGCCCGGCGTCCGGACGACTCCCCGGCGGCGGCCCGCACCGCGATCCGGCGCGCGGTCCTGCTGGAACCGGAACTGGCCCTGGACCCCGAGT
Source organism: Embleya sp. NPDC059237 (assembly GCF_042754105.1). NCBI lineage: Bacteria > Bacillati > Actinomycetota > Actinomycetes > Kitasatosporales > Streptomycetaceae > Embleya > Embleya sp. NPDC059237. Next base: position 274,686 of record NZ_JBHZAE010000014.1, read on the forward strand.
GGTTCACCCGCTGGGCCCGGCGACACGGCGTCGCGAGCGTGGACGTCGCGCTCAAGCCCGGCCGGGTCCACAACGAACTCACCCGACACCGCTACGACGTCGTCCTGCGCCCGGATCCGCCCGCCGACGCCCGTGCCCTCGACGACGTTCCGCGCGTGCCGTGGGGCCCGGGGGCAGTGGACCTGAACGACCTGGATCGGCTGTGGCGCACACGTGACGGCGAGGGTGCGCTGGTCGTCACGGGCATCCCCAACGCCCGGCTCGACGGTGAAGCGGCACTGGCGGCGGAACTGGGCTTGACCGGTCCCACGGCCGGGAGCCCGGCCGGCCCCGCCGCCGGGCACCCGGACACCGGCGGCGGGGCCCTGGACCCGCACGACGTGCTCGCCTGGGCGGCCGAGCGCACCGCGACCGCCCGGCTCACCGGGTCGGCGACAGGCGTCGAACGTTTCGACGCCGTACTCCTCCCGCGCGACCACGGGCCCATCGCCCTGTGCCCCGCATCCACCGCCCGCCCCGATCGGGAACTGGCCACCGACCCGTCCGCCGCGTCCCGCATCGGCGTGCTCGTCGGCTCGCTCCGCGGCCGGCTCGGCGAGCGACTGCCCGCCCACCTGATCCCCGCCGCCGTCATCGCCGTCGCCGCACTGCCCCTGACACCCCACGGAAAGCTGGACCGGCGAGCCCTGCCCGTCCCCGACTTCGCACCGACGGCCACCGGGCGGGCCCCGCGCACCCCGCTGGAGGAGCTGCTGTGCGGGCTGTTCGCCGAGGTGCTCGGGCTGGACCGGGTCGGCATCGACGACGACTTCTTCGACCTGGGCGGCCACTCCCTGCTGGCCACACGCCTGGCCGGCAGGGTCCGCTCCGTGCTCGGCATCGAGCTGTCGCTGCGCGTGCTGTTCGCGGCCCCCAAGGTCGTCGAACTCGTGGAACACCTGCCGCACAACGCCCGCACGCGCGCCCCGCTACGGCATGGCGCACCGCGCGGCAAGACGGTTCCGCTCTCCTTCGCGCAGCGCCGCCTGTGGTTCCTGGACAAGTTCGAGGGCGGATCGAGCACCTACCACACGCCGTTCCCGCTGCGCCTGACCGGCCGGCTCGACGCGGCCGCGCTCGCCGAGGCACTGCGCGACGTGGTGCGGCGCCACGAGAGCCTGCGCACCCTGTTCCCCGAGGACGCCGCGGGCGAGCCGCACCAGTACGTCCTGGACGCCGGGAAGGCGACCGTCGACCTGCCCGTCGTCGACGTCGCGCCGCAGGACCTGGACGAGGTGCTGGCCTCGGCGGCGTCGCGCCCCGTCGACCTGGCCACGCAGATCCCGATGCACGCCACGCTCGTGCGCCTCGCCGCCGAGGAACACGTCCTCCTGCTGATGATTCATCACATCGCCGCCGACGGAGAGTCCCTCGCGCCGTTGGCCCGGGACCTGTCCGCCGCCTACACCGCCCGCCTGCGCGGCGAGGCGCCGCGCAGGCGCGAACTGCCCGTACAGTACGTCGACTACACGCTGTGGCAGCGCGAACTGCTCGGCTCCCCCGACGACCCCGACAGCCTCCTGTCCACCCAGATCGACTACTGGAAGGCAGAACTCGCGGGCCTGCCGCAGCCCCTACAGCTGCCCACCGACCGCCCGCGCCCGCTCGTCGCGAGCCACCGGGGCGACGTCGTGGAGTTCGCCATCGACCCGCGCACGGCGACCGCCGTCGAGGAACTGGCCCGCGGCCGCGGGGCCACCGTGTCCATGGTGTGCCAATCCGCGCTCGCCGTCCTGCTGCGCGCGCTGGGCTCCGGTGACGACATCGCCATCGGTTCCCCCATCGCCAACCGCACCGACGACAACCTCGCCGACCTGATCGGCTTCTTCGTCAACACCTGGGTCCTGCGTGCCCGGATGGTGGGCAACCCCGCCTTCCTGGACCTGCTCGATCAGGTGCGCGGCAAGTCGCTGGACGCCTACGACCATCAGGACCTGCCCTTCGAACGCCTGGTGGACGTCGTCAACCCCGAGCGCTCGACGTCCTATTCGCCACTGGTGCAAGTGATGCTCGCCTGGCAGAACTTCACTCGGGAGAACCTCATGCTGCCCGGGCTGCGGGTGGGCCTGGAGCCGCTGCGCAGCCGCGTCGCCAAGTTCGACCTGTGCTTCAACCTCTTCGCCGACGCGGCCGGCCAGGGCATCGTCGGCCGGCTCGAATACGCCACGGACCTGTTCGACCGGGACACCGCCGAACGCCTCGCCGACCGCTTCGTGCGGATCGTGGAACAACTCGTGGCCGATCCCACGCAACGCGTCGGCGCCGTGGACGTACTGGAACCACGGGAGCGACTGCGCCTGAGCGCCTGGTCGCGGGCGGGCGGCCCCGGCGACCCCGTTCCCGACCTGACCCTCGCGCGGGCTTTCGAGGCGACGGCGGCGGCGCACCCGCGGCGGCCCGCGGTCACCGGGGGAGCACGAACGCTCGACTACGCGGAGCTGAACGCCGCCGCGAACCGCCTGGCCCGCCTGCTGCGCGGGCGCGGCGCGGGGCCCGGCCGACTGGTGGCCGTGGCGCTGCCCCGCTCGGCCGAACTGATCGTCGCGCTGGTCGCGGTCCTGAAGACCGGCGCCGCGTACCTGCCGATCGACCCGGGCCACCCCGTCGACCGCAGCGTGTACACGCTCACCGACGCCGGCCCCGAACTCGTGGTCACCGACGCCTCGTTCGCCGAACGATTGCCGACCGGGCCGCCCTGCGTGGTCGTCGGCGGCCCCGGCTCCGACGCGGCGCTCGCCGCGTTGCCGGGCCACGACCTCGACGCGGACGAGCGCGGCACCCACCGCCCCGACGACGCGGCCTACGTCATCTACACCTCGGGCTCCACGGGCCGCCCCAAGGGCGTCCTGGTCACCCACCGCAACGTACTCGCCCTGATGACCCGCACCCGGGACCTGTTCGACTTCGGCGCCGACGACGTGTGGACGATGTTCCACTCGCCCGCCTTCGACTTCTCGGTATGGGAACTGTGGGGGCCACTGCTCCACGGCGGGCGCCTCGTGACGGTCCCGGAGGACATCGTCCGGTCGCCGGACGACTTCCTCGCGCTGCTCGTGCGCGAGGGGGTGACGGTGCTCAATCAGACGCCGTCGGCGTTCCATCAACTCATCCGCGCGGATCGGGAGAATCCCGAGCCCGGTCGCCGATCGGCCCTGCGCACAGTGGTGTTCGGGGGCGAGGCATTGGATCCGGCGCGTCTGGTCGAGTGGTACGAGCGGCACCCCGCCGACGCCCCACGGTTGGTGAACATGTACGGCATCACGGAGACCACCGTGCACGTCACCCACGGCCCGCTCGACCCCGCGCTCGCGCCCGGCGGCGCGGGCAGCGTGATCGGCATCGGCCTGCCCGGACTGGACGTGCGCCTGCTCGACGGGGCACTGCGTGCCGTACCCGCGGGGGTCGTGGGGGAGCTGTACATCGGCGGAGACCAGCTCTCCCGCGGCTATGTGAACCGTCCGGGACCGACGGCGGCACGGTTCGTCGCCGACCCGTACGGGCCGCGCGGCAGCCGCCTCTACCGCTCCGGCGACCTGGCCCGCTGGACGCGGTCGGGACGGCTGGAGTACGTCGGGCGCGGCGACGACCAGATCAAGCTGCGCGGGTTCCGGATCGAACCCGGCGAGGTCGAGGCAGCGCTCCTCGCGCGTGCCGACGTGGCCGAGGCACGCGTCGCCGTGCGCGTCGACGCGGCGGGGGACAAGGCGCTGATCGCCTACGTGGTGCGGGTCGGCTCCGATGCCCTGCCCGAACCGGCCGTGCTGCGCGCCGAGTTGCGCAGGGTACTGCCCGACCACATGGTCCCCGCCGCCTTCGTGTCGCTGGATTCCATCCCGCTGACCGGCAACGGCAAACTCGACCACGCGGCGCTGCCCGCGCCCACACGCATCCTGTCGGGGCCTGCCGCCGCCGGGCCCTCCGGGGCGCTGGAACTGCACGTCGTCCGGGCATGGAGCCGCGTCCTGGACCTCGACCAGGACGGCGTGGGCATCGACGACGACTTCTTCGACGCCGGGGGAGACTCGTTCAAGGCGGTCGCGCTGGCCCGTGCGATCGGCCGGGGGCTGCCCGTGGTCGAGGTCTTCAAGAACCCCACCCCCCGTCGACTGGCCGCATGCCTGGTCTCGACGACGGACGCATCCGGGCTGTTGCACCGCCTGACCCCCGAGCGCGAGGACGGGACGGCCCCCGAGCACACCGTCGTCTGCATCCCGTACGGCGGCGGCAACGCCACCGCCTACCGGGCCCTCGCCCGGGAGCTTCGCGAAAGCGCCGATGTGTGGGCCGTCGAGCTGCCCGGACACGACCCGGTGCGCCCCGACGAGCCACTGCGGCCCTGGGCCGAAACCGCCGAGCTGCTGGCGAAGGAGATCGTACGGACGGTGCGCGGCCCGTACACGCTCTACGGGCACTGCGCGGGCACGCTCCTCGCCGTCCGCGTGGCCCGCCACCTCGAGGACCGCGGCGCCGCGCCCTCGGCGATCGTCCTGGGAGCCGCGATCCCACCGGGCGACGCGGCCGACGACCTGCCGGCGGACGTGGCAGACGTGGCGGACGTGGCGGACGACCAGCTCTACGGCACACTGCACGCGCTGGGCGGCTTCTCGGGAGCCCTGGACGACACGGATCGCCACCGTGTCCTGACCGTCGTACGCCACGACATGGCCGAGGCCATGCGGTTCCACCGCGAGGGCGCCTCCGATCGGGAGCGGCTGCGTACGCCGGTCCGGGCCGTGATGGGCACCGACGACCCGCTCACCGACGGCCACGCGACGCGTTACCGCGCCTGGGAGCGCTACGCCCACGACGTGACGCTGCATGTGATCGACGGCGCGGGCCACTACTTCGTCAAGGACCGCGCGAAGGAGGTGGCCCGCGTGATCAGCGGCGAGTGAGCAGCCCCGGGCCGTGACTTCCCCGACCGGTTGGCGTGTTCCGTCCGCCGGGCGGCGCATCGGGTCCAAGGATGCCCGGTCCGTACGGAGTTAGGTTCGTTCCGCAGCCGGGGAACGTGATCTCGATCCCCGTCGACGTCCCGTCCGAGCGGTGAACGCGGAACACCCCGGCAGACCCGGAAGGCCCGCGCAACGGCCGTGCTGCGAAACGCCCTTCGTCCCGACGTGTCGTCCTCTGGAGATCCACCATGTCCCGTGACACCCACGGTCTGACCATCCACACGCATACGGCCTCGGAAGCCGGCCTGCTCGTCAACTCCTACCTGGTGGAGACCGACGAAGGCGTCGTGGTCGTCGACACCAACCTCCTCAACTCCGAGATCGCCGCACTCGTCGCCAAGGTCGACGCACTCGGCAAGCCGCTCCTGGGCGTCTTCGTCACCCACGCACACCCCGACCACTTCAACGGCGTGCACGCCCTCGTCGACGGCCGCGACGTCCCCGTCTACGCCACCGAAGCCGTCGACCGCGTCATCCGCGACATCTCCGACGCCAAACGCGCCCAATGGGGACCCGTCTACGGCGACGAATGGCCCGCCGTCACCGCCTTCCCCACCGTGCAGTTGAAGGACGGCGACCCCGTCACCCTCGACGGGGTGCGCTACACCGCCCGCGATCTCGGCCCCGCCGAAAGCCACGCGGACAGCGTCTTCCTCGCCCGCGCCGACAACGCCGAGCAGGATGTGGCGTTCATCGGCGACCTGGCCTTCCACGGCACCCACCCCTACACCGCCGACGGCCACGGCGCCCAGTGGCTGGGGGCCCTGGATACCCTCGCCACCGAACTCGCCGACGCCGCCGTACTCCTGCCCGGCCACGGCGCACCGACCGGCGTCGAGGTCCTCGCCGCACAGCGCGACCACCTGCTCTGCTACCGCGCCGAGGTCGCCCGCCTGGCCGACGGGCAGGCGTCCCTCACCGACGAGGCCAAGGAAGAACTCGACCGCGTCATGCGGGAGTACGCGCCGGACGCCCCGCTGTCCTGGATGATCGCCCTCGGCGCCGACGCCGTCGCGGCCGAACTCGCCGCGTCCTGACGGCCGGTTCGGGATATTTCAGCCCAACAGGGGCTGCGCGATGCCCGGCCCGGTCGGGTCGGGCCGGGCCGCCCGCTGCGCCTCGGGGGTCTCGCCCCGCCATCGGCGCATCGCCCGGCGGAGGGTACGCGCGTCCGTGTAGCCCACGCGGGCGGCGATGGCCTGCTGCGGCAGGTCGGTCTCGCGCAGCAGCCTCAGCGCACGTTCCTCGCGGGCGGCGGCGACCTCGCCGCGCCAGGTCGTACCCTGCGCGGACAATCTGCGCTGGAGGCTGCGGCCGCTGATGTGCATGCGGGCGGCGACCTGGTCGAGGGCGACCGCGTCGCCTCGGAACGCGGAGTCCAGGGCCGCGCGGAAGCGCTCCTGCCAGGTCGGCGTGGCACGCGACGTCGCCATGATTTGGTCCGCGCAACCGCGCAGGAACCGGTCGAGGCCGGGTTGGAAGCCGGGCAGCGGACGTCGGACGTCGTCGAGCCGGAACGTCACGGAGTTGGCCGCCGCCTCGAACTCGATGTTCCGCGTACCGAAATGCTCGGCGTGCCGGCGAACCCCGGCCGGGGCACGATGCGCGAGGGTCACCTTCAGCGGGACGAGCGGCGTCTTGGTGGCCTCGCCCGCGCGGCGCAAAAACACGGCCAGCGTCATCAGGTCGAACGCCTCGGCCACATCGGGGACGTCGACCCCGACGGACTGCCGCAGCGTGTAGAGCGAACCATCCTCGATGCCCTCGATCCGGGTGTCCGCGTCGCCGACCACCCTCAGGTACTCCGCGGCGGTGGCGAACGCCGTACGCAGATCGGGGCCGCAGGTGCTCAGGTAGTCCCATATGCCGAACGTGCCGATGTCGGCCGCGTCGGTGAGGCGCAGCGCGACGAAGGGACCGGATCCGGCCACCACCAACTGCTCCCACAACGCGACCGCCGACGCGGTCGGAACGCGTATCAGATCATCGCCGAGGTCCTCCGACGAAAGCCCCGGAAGTTCGTCGAACCGGGCGGAATCCCCGCCTGAGTCGCGCACGAGCGCGCGGAAGAACCGCGCGCAGTGCGCCGAAACCGTCCATTCGTGCACGATCGGCAATCCTAGATGCGGTTTCCGCCCCCCGCTGCGAAAACATGACCGAATTTGTGCCCAGCCGGCATCGGTCTCGGCAGTGGCTCGGCGATCAATCGTCCTCGACTTGCAGGAGCAGCGCGAAGTGTGTGCCGTTCATGCCGGCGACCAGCAGATCGAAGGTGATCGGGGTCAGGCCGTTGCGCCAGGTTTGTTCGCGGTTCGACCACCAGATGGCCTCGGGCCCGAGCGTGGCGACGATCTCGGTGGCCGTCTCGCGTGCGATGTCGGGGTTCATGATGGTCTTCGGGGACCACGCGAGGCTCACCGAGGCGGCCTCGGTCAGCAACTCCACCGCTTCCTCGGGAGTTTCGAGGGGAAAGATCGACCGGTCGATCATCTGCAGATGCCCCATCGACAGGACGGGTCGTCCCTGGGTGTAGTAGGCGAACAGGTCGACGGCTTCCACGTCCACGACTCGTTCGAGGAATGCGCGAATCTCGTCGACGAACTCCGGCATGTCGGGGCCCGGTCGCGCGAATGCCCCCGACGAGGCGAACACCCCGCGCGAGTGGGTCAGTGAAGCGAGGAGCCGATCGAGGCGGCCTGCGATGTCGGACACGGCACCAGTGTGCCTCGCACCGCAGGCGATACCCCCTGCTCCGCGCGAATCGACCCGGCCGGCGCCGGGCGGCGCGGCGGCGACCCGGTCGGACGCCGCCACGCCCGCGCGCCCGGGTCAGTTCCGGGCGCGCGTGGTCAGGTCGGCGCGACCCGTGACACCCAGCTTTCGGTAGACGTGGCGAGCGTGGGTCTTGACGGTGTTCACCGAGATGTACAGATCGACGGCGATCTCCCGGAGCGTCAACTCGCTGCGCAGGTAGCGCAGGACGAGCGTCTCGCGCTCGCTGAGGCGTTCGACGGGATGCCCGGTGGCCGCGACCGCCGCCTCGCTCCCGTCCGCGGTGTTCGCCAACGCGCCGGCGACCCGCTCGCGCAGGTCGGTGAGCCCCAGCGGGTTCGGGCAGCGCGCGAGCCGGGCGTCCGCGTACGCCAGCCGCGCCGCCGCCGCCCGAACCTCGCCGTGTTCCACGTGGGCACCCGCGAGCGTCAGTGCGGCGAACGCCGCCATGGAATGGTCGTTCCCGACGCCGGGCGAGTCGTCCAGGAACGCCGTCAAACGCGCGAACGCCGGTCCGTCGAGCGGGTATTCGAGCAGCGCCGTGAGAATGACGCACTCGGGACGGCTGCGCGCCACCGGCTGCGAGGCGCACTCCAGGAGCAGGCGCTCCGCGTCGTGGGCGTGCCGCTCGGCGGCCTTCCGATCCGCCTGCAACAGCGCGGCCATACCGGCTAGTCCGTGCGCGACGCAGCGAAGATGAGCGGGCAGTGCGGGCCGCGCCGACTCGGCCGCGGTCAGCACGCCGGTGATCTCGGCTCGACAGGAGGCGAGTTCGCCCGCGAGCAGCAGGGAGCGGGACAGGCTGATGCGCGCCATCGCGCCGATCGTGGTCATCTGCTCGGCGCCGCGGCCGACGAACGCGCGGGCCTCGCGCACCGACGCCACCAGGTCACCACGCTCGCGCGTCAGGCACAGTCGCCACGCCTGGTCCAGACCACGGATTCGCCCGCCCGGCGCCCGCCCCTGCACGCGCGCCCACCGATCACGTTCGTCGAAGCGGCCGAGCGTGCACCACAGATGCATCGCGCGATCGCCCAGCCGCAGGGCACCGCGCACCACGTCGTCGGGCAGCGCGGAGAGCCACCGTTCGAGGGTGAACAGGCAGTCGGCGGCCATGAGTTCGTCGTAGACCTCGGTGACCAGGTCGAGCACGAGCGGCCAGTCCGCGGCGCCGAGCGCGTGTTCGATCGCGGTCTCCGGCGCGCCGTGCGCGGCGTACCAGTGCGCGGCGGCGGTGTGCAGACCGCGGGCCCGGGCGCCGCCCAGCGCGGCGAGCCGGCCGAGGAGCGCCTGGCGGAACAGGCGCTGGTAGCGGAAGCCGCCGGCGGGGTCGGGCGACGCGGGCGTGACGAACAGGCCGTCGCGGCGCAGCCGGTCCAGGTGTTCCGCGGCGTCGGAGCCGGGCGGGGAGTCCGGAGCCGGGCTCCCCGCCCGGCCGAACCGGCGTATCGCGTCCGCCACCGCCGGGACCACCGGATCGAGGATTGCCGTGTCGAGGAGGAAATCACGCAGCTCGACGTCGAGTTCGCTCCACATGTGGTCCAGCAGGTAGTCGGACACGGTACGGTCGCCGCGCGTCAACTCGGCGGCCAGCAGGGCCGGATCCGCACCGCTGCCGAGACGCAGCCCGGCGAGGGCGAGCGCCCCGGCCCAGCCGTCGGTGGCCTCGGCCAGCGCGCTCGCCTCGGCCGCGCGCGGCGTCGTACCGGAGAAGGCGCCGAGGAGGTCGCGCGCCTCGTCCGGGGTGAACCGCAGTTCGTGCCAGGTCACCTCGTCCAGCCGCCCGGACAACCGGTAGCGCTCCAGGACGGCCGGCGGCCGAGCACGGGTGACCGGTATCACCGTCACCGCGCCGACGGCGGTGCGGAGCAACAGATCCAGCTGTTCGGCCAGTTGCGGATTGACGATGTGCTCGAACTCGTCCAGGACCAGGGCGACGTCACGCCCGGCCTCGGCGATCCGGTCGGCGAGCGCGGCCGTCCATCCGTCGCTGCCGAGCGGGAAGGCGCCGTGACCCGGATCGGCGCATCCGGCCGCGCGGGCGAGCGCCGCTCCGGCATGCGCCCAAAACCGCGCCGGGTCGTTGTCGCGCCCGTCGAGCGAGTACCAGGCGACCGCCGCGTCGCCACCGGGCCGGGCCTCGCGTTGTTCGGCCCACTCCGCCAACGCCGAGGTCTTGCCGGTCCCGCCGGGACCCAGTACCACGACGACCAGCGACCGGGCGACCGCCGCCTCCACCAGCGCCCGTATCCGCGGTCTGGGCACATGGACCCCGAGCGGACGCGGAACCCGGAGCTTCGCCGCGATGGGCGGCAGGCCGACGCCCGACCCGGCACGCGCGCCCGCAACATGATCCATGGCCCCACGCTAGCCGCTCGGATGACGTGCGCTCGTTTGCGTGGTCCGGATCACGCCGGCCCGGTCCACGTCCTCGCGGCGCTACGGACGGGTGCTCCGGACGATGTCCTTGTACGCGGCGGGAACGAGCCTGTCGTAGCCCGGGCCGTCGACCCGGTAGGCGGGAAGGCCGGGCGCGGCCGGCACGGGGAAGCCGCGGCCCTCGTTGTCCAGGACGGTGCTGCCGACCCTGCCCGCCGCGACCCGGTCCGCAGCCTGATGCCGCCGTCCGAGCGTGTCCGGAGCTTCACCGGATGGGTCCGGCACACTGTGCGCGGCGAACAGGCACGGTGTGCTGTAGATCGCGATGTCCACGTGCAGTTCGGTCGGTTCGGAACTCGCCGTTCGGATCCTGGAACGGCCTCTTGGCAAGGCCGACCGCGGTTCACCCGACGAAGCCGCCCCGTGGGGGTGCAGTTGTCGGCCGGTGTGACGAGTTCGCGCTTCGGACCCGATGCTTGTCCCTGGCGACGATCGGTCGGGTCCCCGACGACACCGATCCGAGGACCGTGCGGACCTCCCTCCAGCCGGGGTCTGCCGGGACGTTTTCGCAGCCCGCCGAGCGGTCCAGTGGCGTTCACTCTTTCGTGTTGTGTGGTGTTTTGTTCTTGCCCATTCGACTAACCGAATGGTTGATTTTTCGTATGTTCGGAGAAATGCCGCGTCGAGTCGGCGATCGACGCGAAGGCATGCTCGGCGGCCCCGGGCCGGGCCCCGCCACGCGAACAGCGAACCCGGCGACCGCTGTTCCGGTGCCCGCCCACGCCCCTTCGGAAGTGACCGCCCGGGCGGTGCCGTACCGGCCGACCCGGTGTCCGTGGTCCCTCATCCGCCGCCCGAACCATCCCCTCCCGGAGGTTTCCGTTGTCCAGTCCCGGCGCCACGACCGCCTCCAGTCCCGACCCGGCGCCTGGTTCGAGCCCCGACGAGGGCCGCGCGGAGGACGCCTTGCGCACGTTGCCGCTGACGTCCGCGCAACGGGAGTTCTGGCTCGCGGAGCAGCGTTGCCCGGGTAAGGGCGCGGCCTACCGCGTCGCGGAGTGCGTGGAGATCCACGGCCCGGTGGACGCCGCGCTGTTCGAGGCCGCGCTGCGCCAAGCCGTGTCGGAGGCCGAGGCCCTGGGCGTGCGCGTCGTCGAAGGCGGCGACGGCCCGATGCAGGTCGTGGACACGGACCGGCAGTGGTCGCTTCCGCACGTGGACGTCGGCGGTGAAGCCTGCCCGGAGGCGGCGGTACGGGCGTGGGTTGCGGCGGACATGGACACCCCCATGGACCTCTCCCGTGGCCCGCTGTTCCGGTTCGCGTTGTTCCGGTTGGGAACGGACCGCTGGTGGTGGTACGGCAGCGGTCACCACCTGATGACGGACGGCTTCGGCTTCGCCCTCGTCGCGCGCCGGGTCGCGCGGGTGTACACGGCCCTGGTCGCCGGAAAAGCCCCCGGGGCCTCCCCGTTCGGGTCGCCGGCGCATCTGGTGCGAGCCGACCTGGACTACCGGACCTCCGAGCAGTTCGACGCCGACCGCGCGTACTGGACGAACGTGCTCGCCGACCTGCCCGACCCCGCCCCGCTGCCCGCCCGACCGGACCTCGCGCACACCGACGACGGCGCGGAGGACGGCCAGTGGTTTCCCGGTGCCGGTCGCCGGACCCGGGCGCGCCCGATGGCATCCCCGGAGGCGTTGCGCGCGGCGAGCGAGCGGAGCGGGACACAGCGCTCGCGCTACGCCGTCGCCGCCGCGGCGGCGTACGCGCACCGGCTGACCGGCGCGCGCGACGTGCTCCTCGGCTTCGTCGTCTCCGGGCGCATGCGGCGCGACCTGCTCAACATCCCGGGCGCACTGGCCAACATCGTGCCGCTGCGCCTGCGGGTACATCCGGCCATGTCGCTGGCGGAGTTGCTCGCGAGCGTCAATGCCGCGGTGGAGCAGGCGGTGGCGCACGAGCGCTACCGCGGCGAGGACATCACCCGCGACCTCGGCCTGCCCGACCCCGTCGGCTCCCGGTTCACCATGACCGTCAACGTCATGACGTTCGGCGCCTCCCTCACGTTCGCCGGACACCGCTCCACGATGCACAACCTCTCCCGGGGAGGCGTCGCCGGCCCGACCCTGGTGGTCCTGGAACAACGCGACGGCGCCGGTATGCGATGCGAACTGCACGCCCCTGCGGACCGGTATGGCGACGCGGACCTGGTGGACCACCAGACACGGCTGCTGCGCCTGCTCGACGACATGGCCGCGGCCGATCCCGAACGGCGCGTCGGCGATCTCGAACTGCTGTCCGACGAGGAGCGCCACGAGTCGACGTCCCGCCGTGAGCCGGCGCCCACCGACGCCGTGCGAACCGTCGTGCCCGAGCTGTTCGAAGTACACGCCCGCACCGCCCCGCAGGCCGTCGCCGTGGTGTGCGGGGAAGAAACCCTGACCTACGGGCAGCTGAACGCCGAGGCGAACCGCCTCGCGCACGCCCTGATCGCCCGGGGCATCGGCCCCGAGGACATCGTCGCCCTCGTACTGCCGCGCGGCGTCGAGACGGTGACCACGATCCTCGCGGTCCTCAAGGCCGGTGCCGCGTATCTGCCCATCGAACCCGGCTGCCCCGCCGCACGACTGAGCGACACGCTCGCCGACACCGGCGCGACCCTGCTGCTCACCCACCGCGCGATCCACGCCGCGATCGACCCCGCCCCCGGCACGGATTCGCTGCTCCTGGACGCCCCCTCGACCGTGGCGCTGCTGCGCGATCTCCCCGATTTGGACCCGCTCGTCACCATCGATCCCCGGCATCCGGCCTATGTCATCCACACGTCGGGTTCGACCGGCCGGCCCAAGGGCGTGGTGGTCTCGCACCGCAACATGGTGCGGCTGTTCGCCATGACCCGGGGCCACTTGGCGTGCGGGGCCGACGACGTGTGGACGATGTTCCACTCCTATACCTTCGACGTCTCGGTCTGGGAGATCTTCGGCGCGCTGCTGCACGGCGGGCGTCTGGTCGTCGTCCCCCACGACACCACCCGCTCCCCGGAGAAGTTCCTGCGCCTGCTGGTCGACGAGCGCGTGACGGTGCTGTGCCAGACCCCGTCCGCGTTCCATCCCCTGATGCACGCCGACCGCGAAGCGCCGCAGCTCGGGCAGGCGCTCTCGCTGCGCACGGTGACCCTCGTCGGCGAGGCGCTGGATCCCGCCCGTCTGGAGGACTGGTACAGCCGCCACGGCGACGGGGCGGCGGTGCTCAACCTGTACGGCCCCACCGAGACCACGATGTACGTCACCCACGCCGCGTTCGACCGGGCCACCGCCGCAGCGGCGGGAGCCAGCGTGATCGGCACCGTCCTGCCCGACGTGCGCGCCTTCGTCCTCGACACCGCCCTGCGACCGGTACCCCCGGGAGTGCCCGGCGAGTTGTACCTCGCCGGCGAGGGACTGGCCCGCGGCTACCTCAACCGGCCCGGCCTTACCGCCGAACGTTTCGTCGCCTGCCCGTACACGACCCCGGGCGAGCGGATGTACCGCACCGGGGACCTGGTGCACCGGCGTGCCGACGGCGCGCTGGTCTACCTCGGCCGCGCCGACCGGCAGATCAAGATCCGCGGCTTCCGGATCGAACCCGGCGAGGTGGAAACCGTCCTGGCGGGCCATCCGTCGGTGGCCCGGGTCGCGGTCGTCGCGCGGGGAGACCGGCCCGGGGACCGGCGCCTGGTCGCCTACATCGTTCCCGGCCCCAGTGGCGCGACGGCCGCGGAACTGCGCGAGCACGCGCGGCGGCACCTGCCCGACCACATGGTCCCGTCGGTGTTCGTGACGCTGGACGCGCTTCCCCTGACGGTGAACGGCAAGCTGGACACGGCCGCGCTCCCGGCTCCCGAGCAGCTCCCCGGCGAGGCGGGTCGGGCCGCGCGTACCCCCCACGAACAGGTCCTGGGCGAGTTGTTCGCCGAGATCCTCGACCTGCCCCGGGTCGGCGCCGACGATTCCTTCTTCGACCTCGGCGGACACTCCCTGCTCGCCACCCGCCTCATCTCCCGCCTGCGCGCGGTGCTGGGCATCGAGGTGGGGATCCGCACCCTGTTCGAGGCACCCACCCCGGCCGCTCTGGCCGTCCGGCTCGACCCCGCGGGACGCACCCGGCCCGTGCTGCGCCCACGGCACCGACCGACGCCGCTGCCGCTGTCCCACGCCCAGCGCCGGCTGTGGTTCCTCCACCGCATGCACGGCCCCACGGCCACCTACAACATGGCCCTCGCACTGCATCTGTCCGGGGAACTCGACGCGGCGGCACTGGAACAGGCCCTGGTGGACGTGGCCCTGCGGCAGGAGAGCCTGCGCACCGTCTTCCCCGTGTTCGAGGACGGACTGCCCTGTCAGCGGGTTTTGGACGAGACGCAAATCCGTCGGCACCTGGCCCTGCCCGTGACGGTGGTCGACGAACGGGAACTCGCCGACCGGTCGGCGTCGGCGGCGCGTCGCGGTTTCGACCTGACGATCGAACCCCCGGTGCGTGCCGAACTGTTCGCCCTGACCCCCGACGAGCACGTGCTGTCGCTGGTGGTACACCACATCGCCGGCGACGGCTGGTCGATCGGCCCGCTGGCACGGGACCTGTCGACGGCCTACCGCGCACGGTGCGGCGGCGAGGCGCCCGGCTGGACACCGCTGCCGGTGCAGTACGCCGACTACACCCTGTGGCAGCGCGACCTCCTGGGGGATCCGGCGGATCCCGAAAGCCCGGCCGCGCGCCAACTCGCCTACTGGAGAGGAGCGCTGGCCGGCCTGCCCGAGCAACTCGCGCTGCCCACCGACCGACCCCGGCCCGCGGTGGCCACCCACCGCGGCGCCACCGTCGACCTCACGCTGGGCGCCGACCTCCACGCCGCCCTGCTCGATCTCGCCCGGGCCCGCGGAGCCAGTCTGCACATGGTCCTGCAGGCGGGGCTCGCCGCCCTGTTCACCCGCCTCGGCGCCGGACACGACATCCCCATCGGCACCCCGATCGCCGGCCGCACCGACGAGGCCCTCGACGACCTCGTCGGATTCTTCGTCAACACGCTGGTCCTGCGCACCGACACCGGCGGCGACCCGTCCTTCGCCGAACTCCTCACCCGTGTCCGCGACACCAACCTGGCCGCCTACGCACACCAGGATCTGCCCTTCGAACGCCTGGTGGAAGAGCTGAGCCCGACCCGCTCACTCGCGCACCACCCCCTGTTCCAGGTGATGCTCGCCCTGCAGAACACCCCCGACGCCACAATCGAGTTGCCCGGCCTGCGAGTGAGCGGGCAACCGACACCCACCGGCACCGCGCGTGTGGACCTGACCCTCGACCTCACCGAACGGCACACCCCCGACGGCGCCCCGAACGGGATCGTGGGCACCGCCGAATACGCCACCGACGTGTTCGACGGCGCCGGCATCGAGACGCTGACAAACCGGTGGACCCGCCTGCTGGCGTCGGTGGCGGCCGACCCGGACCGGCCGATCGGCCGGGCGGAGATCATGTCGACGCACGAACGCCGACGAGTGCTTCCGGAGTTCGACCGGGCCGCCCCCGCGACTCCGTGGCGGTCGGTGCCGGAGCTGTTCGCGGCACGGGTGGCACGGACACCGGACGCGGTCGCGCTGATCGCCGGCGAAAGCCGGCCGAGCCATCGGGAGCTGAACGCCCGAGCGAACCGGCTCGCACACGCCCTGATCGCCCGCGGCATCGGCCCCGAGGACGTCGTCGCCCTCGTGCTGCCCCGCTCGATCGACCTCGTGGTCGCGATCCTGGGCACGCTCAAGGCGGGCGCGGCCTTCCTGCCCGTCGATCCCGACCGCCCGACCGCCGAGGTCCGGGCGATGCTCGACGGCGCCTGCCCCGCTCTCGTCCTCGACGACCCGGACCAGGTCCCCGCCCCGGGGGAGGAACGCCCGGACACCGACCCGGGCATCGCCGTCGACCCCCGGCACGGCGCCTGCGTCCTGTACGCCTTCGGCGACCCCGGCCGCCCCGGGGGAGTGACCGTCACGCACGCCGGCATCGCCCACATGGCCGCCGTCCAGGCCGAAACGCTCGGGCTCGGCACGGGCAGCCGCGTGTTGCTCTCCCGCGCCGTCGACGTGCTGGTCCGGGACGTGTGCGCGGCCCTGGCGGCCGGTGCCGCGCTGGTGATCGACCCGGAGGCCGACGCGCCGTCGGCGCTCGTCGAAGCGTCATGCGCCGTCGCCGACCCGCCGAACACGCCGGCCGAACCGCTGTCGCGGCCGACGCACACCACCGTGCCGCCGTCCGCGATCGACGGCCCCGTGGCCCGGCTGGTCGTGGCCGGCGAGGCACGCCCGGGGGACCGGTGGGCGCCCGGGCGGCGCGTGATCCACGCCTACGGTGCGCCCGAGACCACCGCGTGGGCGACGATGAGCGCCCCGCTCGCCCCCACCGGGCCGGTGGCGCCGATCGGCCTCGGCCGGCCCGTGGCGGGCATGCGGGCCTACGTGCTGGACGACGCCCTGCGGCCGGTACCGCCGGGCGTGACGGGGGAGTTGTACCTCGCCGGGGCGGGACTGGCTCGCGGCTACCGGGGCCTGCCCGGCGCCACCGCCGAACGGTTCGTCGCGTGCCCGTGGGGCCCGCCGGGCGAACGTATGTACCGCACCGGCGACCTCGCGACATGGCGCTCGGACGAGGACGGGCTGGACTTTCGCGGTCGCGCCGACGACCGGGTCGAGTTCCGCGGTGTCCCGATCGACCCGGGCAGGATCGAAACCGTCCTGGCGGCCCACCCGGACGTGGATCGGGCCGCCGTCGTCGTCCGCGACGATCGGCACGGCGGCGCGCACCTGGTCGCGTACCTGATCCCCGCCACCGGCCGCACCGCCTCCGCCGCAGAGTTGACGGCGTACGCACGACAACACCTGGCCGAAGGCGTGATCCCCTCGACGTTCACGAGCGTGGACGCCCTGCCCCTCACCGCGCACGGCACCCTCGACCGCCGTGCGCTCCCCGCCCCCGAACACCGCCCCGCCGACGAACACCCGCGAGCGCCCCGCACCCCGCAGGAACGTCTGCTGTGCGAACTGTTCGCCGAAACCCTCGACCTCGCGCACGTGTCCCCCGACGACAACTTCTTCGACCTCGGCGGCCACTCCCTCCTGGCGACCCGACTCACCTCCCGCATCCGCGCCGCCCTCGACACCGACGTGGAACTGCGCACACTCTTCGAGGCCCCCACCCCGGCCGACCTGGCGGGGCGACTGCACGGCGCAAGCCCCGTCCGGCGTCCCGCCCTGGGCCGCCGGGAACGCCCCCGGAACCTGCCGCTGTCCTTCGCCCAGCGCCGGTTGTGGTTCCTCTACCGTCTCGAAGGCCCCAGCCCCACCTACAACATCCCCTTCGCGGTGCGCCTGACCGGCCGCCTGGACCGACCGGCCCTGCACGCCGCGCTCGCCGACGTCGCGGTCCGACACGAGAGCCTGCGTACGATCTTTCCCGCGTCGGGAGACGGGCAGCCCCAGCAGCAGGTGCTGGACCCGGCGTGCATCCGCCGATCCCTGCGCCTGCCCGTCACCCGACTCGACGAGAGCGAACTGCGCGGGCGGCTCGTTGCCGCCGCCCGATACTGCTTCGACCTCGCCGTCGAACCGCCGCTGCGCGCGGAGCTGTTCATCGTCGGCCCGGATGAGCATGTGCTATTGCTGCTCGTACACCACATCGCGGGCGACGGCTGGTCGACGGGCCCGCTCGCGCGCGACCTCACCCACGCCTACACCGCGCGGGCCCGCGACGAGGAACCCGCATGGGACCCGCTGCCGGTCCAATACGCCGACTACACCCTGTGGCAACGCGACCTGCTCGGCGACCCGACCCGCCCCGGCAGTCTCGCCGCCCGTCAACTCGCCCACTGGAAACACGCCCTGCACGGCCTGCCCGATCAGCTGCCACTACCGTGCGACCGCCCCCGCCCCGCGACCGCCACCCACAGGGGCGAGCACCTCGCCGTCGCGCTCGACGCCGAGCTGCACGCGGCCCTGACCGAGTTGGGCAGACGCCACGGCGCGAGCCTGTTCATGGTCCTGCACGCCGGGCTCGCCGCCCTGTTCACCCGGCTGGGCGCGGGCACCGACATCCCGATCGGCAGTCCCATCGCCGGACGCACCGACCAGGCCCTCGACGACCTCGTCGGATTCTTCGTCAACACCCTCGTCCTGCGCGCCGACACCTCCGGCGATCCCACCTTCGCCGAACTCCTGGTCCGCGTCCGCGACAACGCCCTGGCCGCCTACGCCCACCAGGACCTGCCGTTCGAACAACTGGTGGAAGAACTCAACCCCGCCCGGTCGTTGTCCCGGCACCCGCTGTTCCAGGTGATGCTCGGCCTCCACCCCGCCCCGGCGCAGGACCTCGCGCTCCCGGGACTGCACAGCACCGCCGTGCCCCTGGGCACCGAAACCGCCCGGGTCGACCTCGCGTTCGTGCTGGAGGAGCGGTACAGCCCGCACGCCGGCCCCGCCGGGGTGAGCGGCCTGATCGAGTACGCCACCGACCTCTTCGACCGGTCCACGATCGAGGTACTGACCACACGATGGATCCGCCTGTTGCGGGCCGCCGCCACCCACCCCGACACACCCGTCGGCCGCATCGACCTGCTCTCCTTGATCGAACGGCGCACGCTGCGCTCCGGCACCGACCGGCCCGAGACGCTCGACGCTCCCGTGCCGTGGGCCGCGCTGCCCGACCTGTTCGCCGAGCGGGTGCGGGCCGCCCCGGACGCGCCGGCCGTGATCGCCGACGCCACGACCGTGACCTACCGCGAACTGGACGAGCGCGCGAACCGGCTCGCACACGCCCTCGTCGACCGGGGCGTACGACCCGAGCACACGGTGGCGGTCCTGCTGGAACGCTCCCTCGACCTGGTCGCGGCCCTGCTGGCGATCGTCAAGGCCGGGGCCGCGTACGTGCCGCTGGACCCGCGGTTCCCCTCCTCCCGCATCGACCTGATCATGCGCCACACCGACGCGTCGCTGCTGCTGACCCCCGAAACGCTGGCCACGCTCGACCGACACCACCACGGCGCCGCCGCCCCGGACATCGTCTGCCACCCCCGCCAACTCGCCTACGTGATGTTCACCTCCGGGTCGACCGGTGAACCCAAGGGCATCGCCGTGACCCACCACGACGTGGCCGCGCTGGCACTGGCCCCCACGTGGCGCGGCGGCGCCCACGAGCGTGTCCTGGCCCACTCGCCCACCGCGTTCGACGCCTCCACCTACGAACTGTGGACACCCCTGCTCAACGGCGGCGCCGTCGTCCCGGCCCCACCCGGCCCCCTCGATCCCGACGCGCTCCACCGCGTCCTGGATCGCCACGCGGTGACCGCCGTGTTCCTCACCTGCGGACTCTTCCACCTGATCGCGGAGCAACAACCGCACTGCCTGGCAGGTGTGCGCGAGGTGTGGACCGGCGGCGACGTGGTCTCCCCCTCCGCGGTCGCCCGAGTGCGGCAGGCATGTCCCGGCACGGAGGTGGTGCACGTCTACGGCCCCACCGAGACGACGACGTTCGCCACCCACCACCGGGTCGGCCCCGCGGTCGCCACCGATCGTTCGCTGCCGCTGGGCCGGCCCATGCCGGGGATGCGGGCCTGGGTCCTGGGCCCCGCGCTCGACCCGTTGCCGCCCGGCACGACGGGCGAGTTGTACCTGGCCGGCCCAGGTGTCGCCCGCGGCTACCTCAACCGGCCGGCCACGACCGCCGAGCGGTTCGTGGCGTGCCCGTTCGGCCCGCCCGGGGAACGGATGTACCGCACCGGCGACCTCGCCCGCCTGCGCGCCGACGGCACGGGCCTGGAGTTCGCCGGTCGGGTCGACCAGCAGGTCAAGATCCGCGGTTTCCGCATCGAGCCCGGCGAGATCGAAGCCGTCCTCACCGCGCACCCGGCAGTGGCCCAGGCCGCGGTCGTCGTCCGCGAGAGGCGCCACGGCGACAAACACCTCACCGCCCACCTCGTCCCCACCCCCGGCGAGCCCGCCGCGACTCCCGCGCAACTGCGCGCGTACAGCCGACAACACCTGCCCGACTACATGGTCCCCTCGGCGTTCGTCCTCCTCGAGAGCATGCCGCTGACCCCCAACGGCAAGCCCGACCGCACCGCGCTACCCGACCCCGAACATCGACCGAACACCGGGGACGACAGCCACACGACCCCACGAACCCCGCACGAACGTGTCCTCACCGAACTGTTCGCCGAGGTGTTGGACCTGCCCGCCGTCGGGGCCGACGACTCCTTCTTCGACCTCGGCGGCCACTCCCTCCTCGCCACCCGCCTCATCTCCCGGATCCGCGACGTCCTGGGCATCGACATCGCACTCGGCTCCCTCTTCGAGACACCCACCCCCGCCGGCCTGGCCGCGCGATCGGGGACGGATCGACCCGGTGGCGCCCTGGAGGTGGTACTGCCGCTGCGCCCGCACGGAACCCGGCCCCCGCTGTGGTGCGTGCATCCCGCGGGCGGTATCGGCTGGTCCTACGGCGGGCTGTTGCGCCACCTGCCCCCGCATCAACCCGTGTACGCCCTCCAGGCCCGCGCCCTGAGCCGGTCCGCACCGGCGCCCGCTTCGATCGAGGAGATGGCCGCCGACTACCTGGAGGAGATCCGCAGGATCCAGCCGCGGGGCCCCTACCGGCTGCTCGGCTGGTCCGCCGGCGGACTGATCGCGCACGCCATGGCCACCGAACTGGCCGCGCGCGGCGAACACACGGCGCTGCTGGCCGTGCTCGACGCCTACCCCCTGCACACGATCTCCCCCCACCCGTCGACCCGGCGCGGGGGAGCGGAGCACCTGGCCCTCGTGCTCGATTGCGACCCGGACGCCTTCGCCCCACACCGGATCACCTACGACGCGCTCGCCCGGGTGCTGCGCGAACGAGAACACATCCTGGCCGCCCTGCGACCGCGTCAACTCGCGACGGTCGCGGCCGTACTGGATCACAATGCGGCGGCGGCCCACGCGTTCACCCCCGGCGTCTTCGACGGCGACATGCTGCTGTTCAAGGCGTGCGCCGACCGCGACCCACACACGCCCGAACCCGCGTCCTGGGACCCGCACGTCGGCGGCCGCATCGAGGTTCACGAGATCCCGGCGCGACACAACGCCCTGACGCATCCGGACGCTCTCGCCCGGATCGGCCCCACCCTCGCGGCCCACCTCGACCGGATCAGCGCGTCCGACTCGACAAAGGGCCCCGGCACCCCTCACCCCGCAGCCGGTCCGGCCGGACCGCCGACCCTCCTCAGGGAGCCGACATGAGCCACCCGACCAACCCCTTCGAGGACAACGACGCCACCTACCTGGTCCTGGTCAACGACGAGAACCAGCACTCCCTGTGGCCCGCGACCCTCGACGTACCCGCCGGCTGGACGGTGACCCACCCCGAGGCCGACCGGCAAACCTGTCTCGACCACGTCGAACACACCTGGACCGACATGCGCCCACGGACCCTGATCGACGCCATGAACGCCCGGGAGCGATAACCGGCGGCACACACGACCTCGGGGCGAGGATTTCGGTAGCGATTCGAACCGGCTCCAAAGGTCGTTCGTGATCCTCGCCCCCGGGTCGGCGGCGTCGCGTGCCCACAGGCAACGGTCGGCGGCTACTTGCCGTCGGTGCACCGCGTGCCGGCGGCCGGCAGCCTGCCCTCGATGATGTAGGCGGCCACCGCCGCATCGACGCACCTGCTGCGGCCGAACGCGCCGTGGCCCTCGCCCTGGAGGGTCAGCAGGCTCGCGTGCGCGAGGTCCTTGGCCAGCTTCTCGGATGCCGCGTACGGCGTGGCCGGGTCACCGGTCGTGCCCACCACCAGGACGGGCGCAGCGCCTTCGGCCCGGATCACGTGCGGTTGCTCGGGAGTCTTGTACGGCCAGAACTCGCAGCCGGGACCCTCGATGTCCGATGCGACGGCGTCCTTGGACAGCAACGGGGCATCCGCCTTGAGCTTCGCCAGGACCTGTTGGATCCGTTCGGGAGAGGGCGCCGGGGCGGCGCCGTCGGCGCAGCGTATCGCCGAGCGCGAGTCCGAGCTGTTGTCGTAGTGGCCCTTCTCGTCCCGGCCGAGGTAGTTGTCCGCGTAGAACAGCAGGTGGCTGCCGTCCTTGTTGTTCATCGCCAGGGCGAGAGCTTCCCGCAGGTACTTCCACGCGGTTTCCTTGTCGCCGTACAGCAGACTGTTGGTGCCGGTCCAGCCGAGGGAGGAGGTCAGCTTGCGGCCGTCGTAGGCGGTGCGCAGCGGCTTGTCCTGCAACGCGTCGAGGAAGGTCGCGCCGATCTCGGCGGCCTTGGCCGGGTCGCCGCCGAGCGGACAGCCCGCCCGGGCCGCGCAGTCGGCGGCGAACGCACGGAACGAGCGCTCGAAGCCGATGGTCTGGTCGATGCTCGCGTCGAGCTTGTCGGCCGCGGGGTCCACCACCGCGTCCAGGACCATGTGGCCGGCGCGGTCGGGGAACTCGTCCAGATACATGGTCCCGAGGTAGGTGCCGTACGACACGCCCAGGTAGTCGAGTTTGTCGTCACCGACCGCGGCGCGCAGGACGTCCATGTCCCGAGCCGCGTTGCGCGTGCCCACGAACGGCAACAACTCGCCGGACTCGGCCTGGCACGCGGCGGAGAACTCCTTGCCGCTGCGCTCGCCATCCGCCTTGCGTTCGACCGGATCGCGGGGCGAGTCCCGGGCGTTGCGCTCGTCCCGGGCCTTGTCGCCCAGGCACCGTACGGGCGCGCTGTCGGCCACACCGCGCGGGTCGAAGCCGAGGATGTCGTAGCGGTCGTGCAGAGGGCCGTCGAAGTCGGCGAACCCGTACTTGACGAAGTCCTGGCCCGAGCCCCCGGGTCCGCCGGGATTCAACACGAGGGAGCCGATCCGCCGATCGGGCTTGGCGGCCGGGTGTTGCATGACGGCGATGTCCAGCGACCTGCCGCCGGGAGCGGTGTAATCCAGCGGCACCTTGAAGGTCCCGCACCGGAATTCCCTCTCGTCCTTCTTCTTCGTCTTCGGGTCGTCCGTGCACGCCTTCCACGAAATCTTCTGTTCGTAGAAGGCGCGCAGCGCCGGGTCGGCCGCTCCCTTGGGCTTCGGCGGCGGGGTGGCCGCGGCCGTTCCGGTCGTCACCTGCGTGGGAACCGGCTTGCCGGCGGCGGCGTTCGACGCGCTGTCACCGGAGCCCCCGGTACACCCGGCGGCCAACAACAGCGCCACGGTCACGGGTATGGAACGACGGAAGGACGCCGCCTGAAAAGGAGTGATCACGCGCCAAGGACTATCAGTCGCCGATCCCGCACGGCACACCACTATCCCCGCCACCCGGCAACGGCACCGCCCAGACCGGATATTCCACGCACCGCACCCGCCGGCCGACGCACGTCCCGTCAGCGGAGGACGGCGGCCGCGGTGGCGAGGAGTTCCGGAAGGGTGCCGGTGAACTCGGGGACGAGTCGGAGCAGCACCGCCCAGTGCCCGGGGTCGGCGGTGTCGAGGCCGGCCTCGTCGACCAGGCGCGCGAACTCCTCGGTGAACGCCGAGAGCGTGTCCCCGAGGAAGGCCAGGACATGGGAGGCGGGGGCGTTCGCGGTGAGGAGATCGGCCGGGAGCAGGTGGCCTGCCGCCAGGTCGGCCGGCCACCGGTCGAGGTCGCGCGCGCCGTCCGCGATGCCGAACCGGACCAGGTAGGCCGTCAGGAGGTGCGGCGGACAGTCGGGGTGCGCGGCCAAGGCGGCCAACGACTCCTTCGAGAGCGGCTGTTTCTCGTCGGCGACGATCAGTCGGGCCCAGGGGACGGCCACGTCGTACTCGTCCTCGAAGTGCTCCAGCCGCTCCTGGATCCTGCCGCCGCGCAGGAGGTGTTCGGCGGCGGCGTCCGGAGTCCGGGCGGCGGCAAGGGTCTCGCGGATGGACGCCGATCCGGCCTCGGGCGCCGCGAGTGCGGTACGGAGCAGGTGGTGTGTCGTCGCCGGAAAGGGGTGCTTGGCGGCGGGGCGGCGGCCGGGAAAATGGGTCTCGGCGAGCAAGGCGGACACCGCGTCGGGGCCATGGCGTTCCCACAACGCGACCGCGACCCGCAGCCGGCCCACTTCGGTGTGCAGGCGCATGCGGCCCAGCATCACCCGGACGAGCACCGGATCGCCCGAGTCGATGGCGGCGAGCAGCCAGTGGCGGCGAGTGGATGGGCTGGTGCGGGCGAGCAGGTCCCCCAGGGCCGGGCTGATCGGGATGCGCCGGTGCCCGCCGGCGCGCGGTCGCCCCGCGCAGATGCGAATGCGTTCATGTCGTGCGATGCCGCCGAAGTCGTAGAGGTTCGCGTTGACTTCCGGGTCGTCGAGATCGAGCAGCCCCTCCACCACATCGGCCGGCATGTCCCAGCGTGAGGCGCACGCGACGGCGGCTTCGACGCCGCGTACGGCGTACACGTGCGCGCGGACCGCCGCGGAGAGCGGGTGGAAGACGCTCAGGTGTTGGATGGCACGCAGGTCGAGTGCGGGGATCACGGCGCACTGCACGTGGTCGGGCGCGGCGGCGAGGAGGGTGTAGAGGTGCTTGCGCGCGCCCTCGGGCGCCTCGGCGGGGAAGCGCGCGGCCAGGCCGCGAGTCCACGTGACCGGGGTGCCCTTCGCGCGCTCGCCGGCGGCGTGGGCCACCGCGGCGGAGACGAGTTCGTGGCAGGTGCCGCGGAATCGGGGAAGCAGCTTGTGCAGCGAGATCCACGCCTCGGGGTCGTCGCCGAGCGGTTCGATCAGCCGGGCGACGGACGGGGCCAGCGCGTCGGGTACCGGGCCGCGATAGCTGCGGACAAAGGCGCGGTCGTCGTCGTCATCATCGACGTCGGCGTGGTCCGATGGGTCGCCGACGGCGGAGTCCGCGCGGCGGGGACACAGGTTGCCGAGCGCGGCCACGACCGCGCCCGCGGGGGTGACGGCGCGAAGAACCTCGTCGAAGGGGAACCGATCGTTCTCGATCCCCCAGGCGAGCAGGTAGGCCAGTTGATGGTCGTTGTCGGGGGTTTCCGGGGCCAGTAGGGCGGCGAACGGTACCGGGCCCACGCGCTGTTCGAAGTGCGTGCGCGTGCCGAACGTCGACGCGACGCCGGCGCGAACGGTCGCGAAGACGAGCCGTTCGGGGCAGCCGTCGTGCCGTGTCAGCTCGATCCGGGCATCGGTGTCGTAGGGCAGTCGGTCGTCCTCGCGCAGGATCGCCGCCCAGTCGACGCCGCCGGCCGGCGCGTCGGCCCGATCGTCGAGCCGGAGCCCGACCAGCCAGGCGTCGTGGTCCGCGCGCGGCCGGTCCCGGCCGTCGAGCCGCGTTCGGGCGGCGGCCAACACGGCGGTCGGGTCCTCGGCCCGGGCGGCATCCCCGAAGACCACGGCCAGGTCCGGGTGGTGCATGCCCTCGTCGTGGAACAGTTCCGCGAACCCGCGAAGTTCCGTATGCGTGTCGGCGAGCCGGGTGTGCGTGGCACAGATGCCCACGACACGCTCCACGACGACCCACGGGGGCAGATACGGGGCGAGCCGCGAGATCGCGTGTCGGACCGCGTCGGGGAAGGGCGAGCGCAGCATCGACCGCAACAACCGGGTCCCGTTGTGCTTCAGGAGCGGCACCACGAGGCGCGTGTGCCAGTCCGCCGACGCGGGGTCCGCCGCGGCCCAGACCGCTTCGTGCACGCGCGTGTCCGAGCGCCGGCTCAACAGCGCGAGGCCCACGTCCGGGTCCCCGTAGCCGGCCATCCGCACGGCCGTGTCCTCGTCCAGGTGCCGGTTGCCCGCGAGTCGCGCCATCAGGGCGTGGTCACCCGACGCGAGCACGGCCTCGATCAGCTGTGCCGGCGGGGCCACATGGTCGGCGGCGAGCGCCTCCGACACCTCGGTCCTCAGCCGCGTCGTCAACGCGACACCCGCCGCGATGGGCACGAGACGAGACGCGGCGTACAACGCCGAACGCAGCCCGGCCGAACTCTCCCACGACATCACGAACCGCAACTCCTCACCGGGACGGCCGCGTTCACCCGATGCGGCGCGGCAGCGCTCAGCGTAGGAGGTCGCTCGGACGGCGCCCCGAACCCGCGCGGCGGAGCGGGCCGACCAGGCGCGACGAGCGGTTTGGTAGCCTGTGGCCGCCGTGGTGCACGGGAAGCCGGTTCAAGCCGGCGCGGCCCTCGCCACTGTAGCCGCGGAGCCCCGCGGCCCTCGCCGACCGCCCCAAAGCGGTCGGGGTCACTGGATGGATCGGGAACGAGCCAACCGGGAAGGCCGGCCGCGGAGCGTCGATGCGGAAGCCAGGAGACCGGCCACGGCGCGACATGTTCCACGAGGGTTGGAGAACACGTGTTCCGCGCTTCCGCGCGCCCGTTTCGCGCCGAACGTTTCATCCGTCCCCCGCACGCCCCGCGTGCCGGGCGCTCCATGCGCTCCGGCCTCGCCGCCGTGGCGCTCCTGCTCGTCGGCGCGCTCGGCGCGTGTACGGGTGCGCCCGAGCCCGACAAGCCCGCCGCGGCGGCCGGGAGCGGCCACCCGACGCCGGTGAGCGTGAGCAGGTGCGGCGTCACCACCACCGTGACCGCGCCGCCGGCCCGGCTGGTCACCCTCAACCAGGGCGCCACCGAAGTCGCCCTGGCGCTCGACCTGCAAACCCGGATGGCCGGCACGGCGTACCTCGACGACGTGGTCCCGGCCAAATGGAAGGCGGCCTACGACATCGTCCCGGTGCTCTCCGAGAAGTACCCGTCCAAGGAGAAACTCCTCGCGGCGCGCCCGGATTTCCTCTACGCCTCCTACTCCAGCGCGTTCACCGACAAGGTGGCGGGCACGCGGGACGAACTGGGTTCCCAGGGCATCGGCACCTACCTGTCGCCGCTGGGTTGCGCCGACGGCAAGCAGGCGGCGGCGGTGTCCTTCCAGGCGGTGTGGGACGAATTGGGCGACGTCGCCCAGGTGTTCGGTGTCGCACCGCGCGCCGCCGCCATCCGGGACACGCAGCAGCGGCAACTTGCCGACGTCACGGCCAAGTCGGCGGGCAAGGGCCTGAACGTGCTCTGGTACGACTCGGGTACGAAGACCCCGTACGTCGGCGCGGGCCACGGCGGACCCCAGCTCGTGCTCGACGCCGTCGGCGCCCGCAACGTCTTCGACACGCTGCCCGGCGGCTGGAAGAACGCGAGTTGGGAGCAGGTGGTCGCGGCGGACCCCGACGCCATCGTGGTCGCGGACGCCGGGTGGGACACCGCACAGTCCAAGATCGACTACCTCGAACACGACCCCGTGCTGAGCAAGCTCAAGGCTGTCCGAAATCGGGCGTTCGTGGTCGTGCCGTTCTCCGAGTCGACCCCCGGCGTGCAGCTCGCCGACGGGGCCGTCCGGGTTTCGGCCGCCCTGAGCGGCCTGGCACCGCGTCCGTGACCGGGACCGATCGCCCCGTCGCCCGACACGCGGGAGCCGGTCGTGCGGCGGTGGCCCTGGCCGCCGCCGTGGTCCTGCTGCTGCTCACCGTCCTGCTCGGCCTCGCCGTGGGATCCGTCCACGAACCGCCGCACGTCGTGGCGGAGGTGGTCCTGCGCCGGCTCGGTCTCGGCGGCGCCGACGTCACACCGCTCGACGACCGGATCGTCTGGCAGCTGCGGCTGCCGCGCGTCCTGGGGGCCGCCGCGACGGGCGCGGGACTCGCGGTGTGCGGCGCGGTGCTGCAGACCCTGACCGGCAACGACCTGGCCGACCCCTACCTGCTCGGCATCTCCAACGGCGCCGCCGTCGGCGCGGTCACCGTGATCGTCCTCGGCGTCGGAGCCTCCGGCACCGCGGTCGTCGGCGCACTCCCGGCGGCGGCCTTCGTCGGCGCCCTGCTCGCCGTCCTCGTCGTACTGACCCTCGCCGGGGCACACAGCCGGACCCTGCCGGCCTCGCGGACCGTGCTGGCCGGCATCGCGGTCGGGCAGCTGTGCGGCGCGTACACCTCGTTCGTCGTGCTCGTCCTCGGCGACCGCAACGCCGCCCGCGGCGTCATGGAGTGGACGCTGGGTTCGGTGGCCGGAGTGCGGTGGGACACGGCCGTCTTCCTGACCGCGGTGGCCGTCGTCGGCACGGTGGTCATGGCCGCCGCCGCCCGGGACCTCGACGCGTTCGCGTTCGGCGAGACCGCGGCCCGTTCCGTCGGTGTCCACGTCGAACGCACCCGCTGGGCCCTGGTCGCCGCGGCCGCGCTGGTGACCGCGTGCCTGGTCGCCAACACCGGCGTCATCGGATTCGTCGGTCTGGTCGTACCCCACGTCGTCCGCCTGGTGTGCGGCCCGCGTCATGCCCTGCTGCTGCCCATGTCCGCACTCGTGGGTGCGTCGCTGCTCGTGGGCAGCGACATCGTGGCGCGCTCGGTGCTCCCGGACCAGGAGATCCCCGTCGGCGTCGTCACCGCCGGACTGGGAGCGCCGTTCTTCGCCTGGCTGCTGTGGCGCCAGGCAGCCGGGCGCGTGGCGGGGGACCGGCCGTGATCGTCGCGAACCCGGTGCGGCTGCGGGCCGAGAACGTCGGCGCGCGTGTCGGCGCCGCCACACTGCTGAGGGAAATCACGCTCGACTTCGCCCCCGGCAGGACGACCGGCCTGCTCGGGCCCAACGGCGCCGGCAAGACGACGCTGCTGCGGACCCTGGCCGGACTGCGCCGGTCACAGACCGGCCGAGTCCTGCTCGACGGCGACGACCTGTACGCCCTCACCGCCCGCCGCCGCGCGCGACGGGTGGCCTTCATGGAACAGCAGGCCGACACCGCGCTGCCGCTGACGGCCCGCCAGGTCATCGACCTGGGGCGCACGCCGCACCGCGGTCGATGGCCGGTACTGCCCGGCCCGGCGACCACCCACGAGCAGTCCGTGCTCGCCGAGGCCGTCGCCGCCACCGACGTCGACGCACTGCTCGACCGGACCTGGTCCTCCCTCTCCGGCGGCGAGCGCCAACGTGTGCAACTCGCGCGCGCCCTGGTGCAGGAACCCGGAGTACTCCTGCTGGACGAACCCACCAACCACCTCGACCTGCGTCACCAACTCGGCTTCCTCGAAACCGTGCGCGGACTCGGCATCACCACCGTCGCCGCCCTGCACGACCTCGAACTGGCCGCCGCCTACTGCCACGACGTCGCGGTGCTGCTCGACGGCCGCCTGGTGGCCCACGGGCCCGTCGCCGAGGTACTCACCTCCGCCACGATCGCGCACGTGTACGGCGTCGACGCGACCGTGGAGCGACACCCCCTGCACCACCGCCCGCACATCCGATGGAACGGCCTGCTTCCCGAGGGGATCGAGTCATGAACCAAGACCGCGCCGGCGCCCCCGCGGAGCCCGCTTCGGGTCGGGCGACGGTCCTGGTCGGCATGTCCGTCACGGAGGCCGACCGCCGGACCGAACTGCTCGCGGCCGCCGCGCCGTCGAGCGCCACGACGGCGTTCCTGCAACAGGGCGAGCCGTCCCTGTCGGCCGAGTTGACCAGACTGGCCGACGCGGGCACCGAGACCGTCGTCCTGATCGGGGTCCGTCTCGGGCCGACCGGCCCGGGACACTCCTGGCTGCGGCGGATCGCGGCGTATTGGTGGCGGGAGCGCACCGGCCATCGCCCCGAGGTGCTCGTCGCCACGCGGCTCGCCGACTCTGCGGCCGCCGTGACCGCCGCCGCGGCGGCCGTCAAGGCGATCACCGGCGAGGAACCCGGCCTGACCTCCCCGGCCTGGGAGGAGGTTCCCGGCCACCGACACCAGGTCCTGGTATGCCGCGGGCCTCGCTGCACGGCCAAGGGCGCGGACGACAACCTGCGCTCACTGGCGCGGCGGCTCATGGAACACGGCCTCGGCGACGACGACGTCCTCGTGACCCAGACGGGATGCCAATTCCCCTGCAACCAGGCCCCATTGGTCAGCGTGCAGCCCGACGACGTCTGGTACGGCCACGTGGACCCGCCGACGATGACCGCGATCGTGACCGAGCACCTCGTCAACGACCGCCCACTCACGACACACCGCCTCCCACGCCACCGAAAGGAGCCGAGAACCCACCCGGAAACCTGACGCGCCGCGTAACGAGCGGCGACCGGTGACCGGCGCAGCGCGCGGTCTCCCCGCCGTATCCCGCCCGGGTCGGATTCGTCTCGGTGCGTTCGTCGACGCGGGGGCGGGTGGTTGTTGTCGGAGGCGGGGAAATGCGGTGGACGGGCCCGCGGTTGTCGCCGATTATCCGTTGGTGACCAACCCCGATGACGCCATCCGACCCGTGTTCGTCACCCCCGAGCGGCAGGTCCGCTGGGTCTTGTTGGCGGGCCGACCGCTGATCTGCCTGGTGGCCGGCGATCTGGTCGGGGCCCGCGCGCATACCGGTCTGGACCTGCCCGAGTTCTTCGTGTCCGAACGAGCGCTTGGCCTGTGGCGAGAGCGCTTCGACCAGGTGACCGCCGACCCGGCGAGCGCCCCGTGGGTGGCCCGGGCCGCGGTCTCCGAACCGGACGGCGCGGTGGTCGGCTATGCCGGCTACCACGGCCCGCCGAACGAGGACGGCATGGTCGAGATCGGCTACACGGTGGTACCGGAGGCCCGCCGTCGCGGCTACGCCAGGGCGATGCTGCGCTCGCTCCTGGTCCGCGCGGCCGAGGAGCCCGGCGTGCGCGTGGTCCGGGTCACCATCGCTCCCGACAACGTCGCGTCGCTCGCGACCATCCGGGGCTTCGGCTTCGTCGAGACGGGCGAGGACATCGACGAGAAGGACGGCCTCGGAATCATCCACGAGGTCCCGGCCGACCACATCCTGGGAACCTGACCGATCCCACTCCGAGCCCCCGACACCCGCGGCTCCGCACGGCTGTTCGACGCCTTGCCCTACATCTCGGTATCGCAATAGCCCCACCCGCGGCCCGCGGTCACCACAAGCCCGACCGAGCCGCCCGATGCTCTCGGGGCGGGCGCTTCGCGCGCTCGCTGCTCGCAGCCGGCGCCACGACCGCGACGGACACGATCCGCCTGCCGCGCCGCGCGGGCGGCGTGAGCCCGGTGCGGGTGGCATCCACCGCCGGGGCTGTCCCGATGGTGACGTTTGCGCTGGTCACCGGCCCAAATAGGGATGCCCATCCACCCGGAGGCTTGTATGAATACCCCATGTCGATTCGTGTACAGCTTGCCGACTTGGACCATGCGAACTGGGAGGAGGTGGTCGACCTGACGGTCTCCCGGGAACAACGCGACTTCATCGCACCGAACGTGTACTCGATCGCGGAGAGTCGTTTTCTCCCCGGCTTCGTGACCAGGGCGGTGCTGCACGACGGGCGTGCGGTGGGTTTCGCGATGTACGGACCCGATCCCGACGACGGAGAAATCTGGCTCTACCGCTTGATGATCGACGAGGCCCACCAGGCGCGGGGGCTGGGACGCGCCGCGCTGCGGGAAGTCGTGACACACGTGGGGGAGATGTTCTCGGCACCCCTGCTCCGGCTCGGTGTACGTGCGGACAACGTCGCGGCCAGGGCGCTGTACATCTCCGCCGGATTCGTCCCCACGGGACAGATCTTCGGAGACGAGGAGATCTTGGACCTACGTCTCTCCGACGAGCGTGGGGCCTGCTGAGCCGTGTTCCCGACCGCCCGGCAGGACACCGGTGGCACGAGCGTCCAAATCCTGTCGTAGCACCCCGAGCCGGTGGGTCGGCCGCATCGAAAGAACGCGCCGACCCACCGCCCCGCCGCTTGCCCGCGATGGGCGACGACCTCCGACAAGGCCCGTACGCCGACCCCGATCGAGGCGCGCGCTCGGCCTCATGGCCGGGGCGGGTGCGTCGGGAAGCCCCGTTCGGTGAGGGCGGGGAGGCGGTGACGGTCGCGGGTGTTCTCGTCGAAGTCGTCGAGGAAGGCATGGAGGAGGTCGGCGAGGTGGGTCAGGGAGTCGACGGTGAACAGGACCGGTTGATAGCCGGCGACCTGGTAGGGCATGCGGGCCATGTCGGCGAGGTCGAACGGGCGCAGTTCGGCCCGGGCGAAGCGGGCGAGTTCGCCGAACGACGACAGTAGGGCCGCTCCGTACGCCGTGGGTATGCCGCGGTCGAGGACGGTGCCGTATTCGAGGGTGAACCAGTACACGCGGCTGATCAGGTCGAGCGCGTCGGCGCTGTCCACGCGGGCCGCGGCCCGGCCCACCGTACGGTACAGGTCGGCGAGGGCCGGGTCGGCGAGGTGGATACCGTGCCCGAACACGTCGTGCAGGACGTCCGGTTCGGGGGTGTAGAGCGCCATCGCGGGATGCCGCACGTACTGCACGGCGTGGAAGTACCCCTCGGCCATCGCGCCGAGGAAACGCTTGTTCGGCACGATTCCGCCCGCCAGGGTGAATCGGAACCCGGTCAGGGCCTGGAGCGCGTCGGAGACCTCCTCGTGCTGGGGGACGCCGTCGGCGGGAATCGGCGCCGCCTCCCGCGCGCGCAGGAGCTCCGGGCAGATACGGCCGTCCTGCGCCCACAACAACGTGCGGTGCACCTTCCGCCAGGTGGCGTGCTCGGCCTCGGTGTAGCGCACCGGGGGAGACGGCTCGCCCACCCGGTGACCGCGGGCCCGGTCGGCGATCAGGTTCCTGCGGCGGACGTAGCCCGGATCCGCGAAAGCGGGATGTGCCTCGGCCGGGCCCATCGTGACCCCGCCCGGGTCCAGCGGAGTCGGACGCGTGCAATCGATCATGAACCAGATCGTGGACCGGACGGGAGCCGACCACACCTGCGCCTCGCCCACACGGGCGACGGCACCCGGCCGACTCCCGGAGCCGCGGCCACGTCGAATCGCCGTGGGGCTCCCGACCCGGCCGGGCAGCGTTGGACGATTGATCAGGCGTTGGGCGTGGGTGCTCCGCTGCCGCTGTAGGAGGGCAGGTCGGCCACGAGCTTGGTGAGGGCCGGGTCGCCCGCGTAGCGGCGTTCGTGGAGTTCGGCGATCCTGCGGGCGATGTCGGGGTCGTCGCTGTCGGTGGTGTCGTACGAGACGAAGGTTTCGAGGAGCGGCAGGCCGATCCGGTCGGTGTGGGCGTGGGAGGGTGCCATCAGGTACTCCCAGTACCCGTCGAGGTCTTCGAGCACGAACACGGCGCCGTACTCGAAGTCGCCGCCGACGTCCCTGCCGACGATGTACCGCACGACCGCGTCGATCGACTCGCCCTGGTTGCGCAGGCTCGCCAGGGCCTCCTCGCGCTGCTCGGCGGTGACGGTCTCCTTGAAGGCGAAACGGTTGTGGTGGTAGATCATTTCTCTCCCCTGACGTTCGGACGGTGGGCGCGCGGGTGGTGCGTGTCGGGGTCGGTGGGTGGGGCGGTCCAGTAGCCGAGCAGGGCCGACACCGCCTGTTCGGCCAGGTGCAGGGCGCGGTCGAATCCGACGTCCTCGATCGACCCGATGCCGGCGAGACCGTGCAGCGTGCCCCACAGCAGGTCGCAGGCGTCGTCGAGGTCGACCGGCACGGCCCCGGTGTCGGCCGCCCACGCGTGGACGACCCGGCGGGTGAAGGCGAGCACTTCGGCGGCGGCCGCGCGGCGGGTGGCGGCGTCGACGCCCGTGCCGGCTCCGCCCGACACGAGTTGGTACGGGCCGGGCTGGGATCGGGCGAACTCCAGATACGCGGCCGCGGCCAGGTGCGGCCCTCGTGACGCCGGCTCGCCGACCACCGCGGACCGCATCCGCTCCAGCAGGTCCGCGTTGGCCCGCTCCAACAACGTTCGAAGCACGGCCTCCTTGCTCGCGAAATGCTGGTAGATCACCGGCGCGCTGTAGCCGATCTCGGCGGCGATCCGCCGGATCGTCACGGCCTGCCAGCCCTCGGCCTCCGCCATGCGGCCGGCGGCGTCCAGGATCTCGGCGAACGTCCGCCGACGAACGTCCTCCCGCCTTCCCATCCGAACTCCTAACGACGTTAGATAATCTAACGTCGTTAGCATCTCTCGCAATTCCGGTCCTGTCAACGGGAATTGAGGAGCCTCGAAGACAAACCGACATCCACGGACGTGCGCGCAGGCGTCCCGATGTTCGTTCGAGGCGACCGTCGGGTGACACCGCCCGCGTCGCGGGGAGTGCCCATGTGGGGCTCCAGGCCCTCCGAAGCAGCGCCGATAGCCAACCTGACCGGCAGCGGTGCCAAGGGTTTTCTCGATACTCCACAGCGCGGCCGATGAGTTTGAGGCTCCCGGCCGGTCCAAGCTCGTGACACCCTGAGAAAGGACACCGCCATGTCGGAGCTGCTCGTCGACTTCATCACTTCCCTCGACGGCTACGCATCGGGAGAGGGGTGGCCCGGATTCTGGGGCCTCGAGGGCCCGGAATACCTCACGTGGCTCAGCGAGCAGCCCGAGGTCACCTACCTGATGGGAGCGAACACCTACCGCCTGATGTCGGGCTTCGCCGCAGGCGAGGTCCCCGATGGCCAAGACGAGTTCAGGCCCGAGGAAGAGGCGTCCGTCGACGAACTCACACAGGCGTCCAAGGTGGTGTTCTCCTCCTCCCTCGAGGAGCCACTGACGTGGGCCAACTCCACACTCGTCCGCGACGACGCCGTCGAGGCGGTCCGCGCCATGAAGTCGAGTGGCTCGGGGCTGCTCGGCACGATCGGCAGCCTCAGCCTGTGCCGGTCCCTGCTACGAGCCGGACTCGTCGACCGCTTCCGGGTCGTGATGTTCCCGGTGATCACCGGGGCCACGGGCCAAGAACGCATCTACGACGGCTATCCGGACGTCGCCCTCGAGATGATCGATCACCGCACCTTCGACGGCCGCATCCAACTCGTCGAGTACAACCCCCACGTGCTCGACCACCCACCACTCGCCACCCCAGCCTGACCCCACCCCACCCCACCCCACCCCGATCCGGACGGGCACCGGCCCGCGCGAAGCAAGATCCGACAGAGGCCGAACGGCCAACATCGGACGCCCGGTCCGGGTCGCGTCGAAGAGCCACCACCGCCGTGGGGCCGGACGCGCACTCGACTCCTGCGATGTCCATGCTGCGCACCGCCGATGTCGGAGACCAGGTCGTAGGAATCCTCGACCGCGTCGGTGACCAGTCGCCGGGTGATGCCGGGTCCCGGCCCGAGTGAGATCCAGTGCCGTTTGT
This sequence comes from Embleya sp. NPDC059237, assembly GCF_042754105.1. NCBI lineage: Bacteria > Bacillati > Actinomycetota > Actinomycetes > Kitasatosporales > Streptomycetaceae > Embleya > Embleya sp. NPDC059237. The sequence continues at coordinate 309,960 of NZ_JBHZAE010000014.1, forward strand.
CGAGGTGGCGGCCCGGGGTGATCGAGGCGTGGGCGCGCACGTGGGCGCGGGCGTGCTCGGGTTCGCACTTGACGGTGACGATCTGCTCGTCCTGGTCGTCGGTGACGATGAGGAACACCCTGCCCGCGACCTTGTACACGTCGAGTCGGGGGTGAAGGGGTATCCGTGGCCGACATCGGGCGGGGCGAGGCCGCCCGGCGGGCGGTGTCCTGGAGTCGGTCGCCGGCCGTACTCACCGGGCCGCCCGCGTGCCGGTGCCGTAGGTGCGCGGGTCGACGGGCCGTTCGCCCCCGGGCAGGCGGGCGACGACGAGCCGGGAGGAGTCGGTGACGAGTTCCCCGCGGCCGGGGTGGCGCGGACCGATCCGAGGCGGGCCGTCAGGGCCGGACCGACCGTCCCGGCCGCGAGGGGAGAGGATCGCGCAGCCTGGCCACGTACCGCCGATAGGCCCGCGCCTCGGCCGATTCACCCACGACGGCGGCGAGGCGGTCGGGGAACATCACGCTTCCCGCGTGCAGTTGGGTATTCGTCCCGAACCGGTTGCCGTGCAGGCGGCCGGTCACCAGCCGCCCCCGGTGCCAAGGGGTCAACCTGGACCTGCCGGCCACCACCGGGCCGCGGTTGACCTGGAACCAGACCTCGCGCCGGTTGCCGAACAGCACGACACTCTCCCGGAGATCACGCACATCGGTGTACACGTCGAAGTCCCAGTCGCCCGAAGCCGCCCCCGAGCCGTAGCAACCGCGAAGGTGGTGCAGGAACCTAGGCAACTCGATAGGTGCCCCGAACGGAATCACCGCGTCGGCACAGGGCTCACCGGCGTTGAAATAGATTCGGAACTCCAAACCGTACATCCGCCCTTGGACCTTCCTCCGAACCCAGAGCGAGAACATGTCCGCGTCGTCATGGCTGGACCGGCTCACCGCACGGACCCGCCGACTCAGGTGCTCGAACGACAGCGTTTCGCGATCGACCAACAGACCGGGGATACGATCGAGCGAGCCATGGAGCAGATACAGACACATCAGGTCCACCGGATGTGTCTCGTGTGCCGCCCGGGTAAAGAATCCGTCGGAAAAGCCGTCCCGCAAAGCTGTCTCCAGCCCTCCCGCCCACTGCCGCGTCGTGGGCACGGGGTGAATCTACGGCGTGCGGCGTCGCTCGCACAGTCGGAGCGCGGTGCGGATGTCGACCACTCCACACGGGATCGGGCACCTGGACCTTCCCGGCCTTGGCATCAGGCTCGGGTGTGTGTCGAGGGACGATGGGGTACGGACGGTGCCGGACGGCCAGGGGGATACCACCGATGGACGAAGAGGAAAGTCTGCGCCGCTTCGGGCTCCGCCCCGGTCGCGCGCACCTCGACGAAATCCGTGAACTGCTCGGCGAGCATACGGAACGCGAGCGCCGTGCTCAGGGCGAGGGCGACACGGAACTGATGAAGCTCTGCTGCGTTCAACTGTTCAACAGCGGCGACCTCGACGACGTTCTGCTCATCTGGAGCGCGAAGGAAGCCGGCTTCGACGCGGCGTGCTCGATCGACATCGAGCTTCTTCTCGGCCACGGAATCGAGCCGACGAAGACCCACCTCTCGGCCCACCCCTCGCCGTCTGCGCCGGTAGTGCTGAACCGTCTGCGCGAGCTCGAATCGGAGGGCGCGTTCGAGGGTTTCTCGGTGGAGGAGTTGTCGGCCGGCTACGACAGGTACTACGAGGACGAGTGAGCCCGGCGGGTGGCTCGTTCGACCCTGACCGGGTCGGTCTCCGCCGGCGCGGACCCCTGCGTCGACGAACGCAGTGGTCCTGATCCTCCCGGCGGTCGGTTCGGCGTAACAAAGCGGGTCGGGCACCGTTCGATCGTCTCCTGGCCGGCCAGAGTTCACCACAGACCGGCGCACCGGAGCGTGGCCCCGGCGGACCGCCGACCGTCCCGTCACGGGCTGCCGCGCATGTCCGGCGGCAGGCCCCCGCCGCCGACGGTGAGGATCGCGGCATTTGGCGCGTGGCGAGCAATGGCGGCGGCCATCGGTCGCGTGGTTGTCGGTCGCGCCTGCGCGGAATCCGGAAATGTTCGTGTGATCATCGAGGGAAGTCGATGGGTCGATGTCCTCGCCGGCGACGTCGAGACAACCGACCGTGTCGCGAACTCCGTGTGTCCGAGCGTCGGTTGCCGGCGACGTGCGCCATGAAGGGATGTCCGTGCGCGCCAGACTGCTCCTGCTCGCCGTCTTGGCGCTCTGCCTGGTACCCGGGTTCTCCGCGACCGCCGCGCAGAGCCCCACCACGGGCGGTGGACCTGCCTTGCACTTTCTTCAGTACAACATCTGTGGTGGTTGGAGCGGTTGTACCGAGGATCCCTCGATAGCGGGAGAGGTCACCCGCCGAGTCGCGAAGGTCGAACAAGAGATCACCAGCTGGAACAGCGACGCGGTGTTCCTGAGCGAGGTGTGCGGTGTGCAGTTCGAGACACTCCTGGCCGAGCTCCGTCCACGCGGCTATACCGGCGTCTTCCACAGCCAACTGGACACGGGCTCCGGCTGCCGGCCCGACAACCGAGGCGGGACCCACGAAGGCATCGCGGTCCTCGTCAAGGGCCCGGTCGGCCCGGGCACGTTCCACAACCTGACGACTCCCGGCACCACGCGCGAACAGTTCGGCCTGCTGTGCACCGACACCGCGCTGCGAGATCGTCGCGTCCAGGTGTGCAGCGGACATCCCAGCCCCGAGGACGTCGGCGTGGAACAGAATCGAAGGCTTGCCGCAATCGTCGACGCCGTCGTGCGCTCGGGCACGCCGGTGATCGTCGGCGGGGATCTCAACCTCACGCCCGAGCATCCGGGCCTGGACGGCATGTACTCCCACACCGGCGGCCACGGACGATTCGTGGAGGTCGACGACACCAACAAGGCGTACTACACCCCGAACTGCCCGCCCTCCGCCGTGCAATGCCGCAGCGGCGCGCCCACGTTCGCCACCGCGAAGGCGACACCGATCAAACTCGACTACGTGTTCGTCAGCGCCGCGCACTTCGTCGACCGCGCCGGCACCGTCACCGGCCACGACCCCACAATCACGGATCACGACGCCTTGCGTGGCCAGGCCACCTGGGCCCCGACATCGACGTGATGGATGGTCGACAACCAGCGCGTCCCGGCCCGGCAACCTCCACCACGACGCCATGGACACACGATCCACCGGACCGCGCGTGTGCGCTTGTCCTTCCCGTACGCGCCCTCCGCGATCGCGTAGTCGCAGGTCGGTAGGCGCTTGCGCCGCCGGCGGAGGGACGGTGACCGTGGCGGGCCTGCGGGGGTCACTCCCAGACGGTGGCCTCGAAGGTGACCGCTTTGCGGGTGGGCACGGCGGTGATGCGCAGGTACGCGGTGTGGCCTTCCTCGGTCTGGAGGCACACGCGCATGCCCTGGGCCAATGTGCCGCTTCCCGGGCAACCCTACCGACGGCAACGTGCCGTCGCGCCGGACCGGACGCGCGCCCCGAAGCCCCGGCGCCGCACCCGAGCCGAAAACCCCGGTTGGACGGCCGCGCGTCGCCGGGCACGTAGAGGCACAACTCGACGACGTCGGCGACCTTCTCGGCCGCGCCGAGTCCTCACCCGATCGGTCGGCTGGAGGTGCACCTCGCGCCACTGACCCCCGGTACACCCGCCGCGGCGCAACGCCTCCCCCGACGCGAGGGACGGCCGTCGCGAACACGTGGCCGCCGCGCCCACCCACGCCGTCACCACAGGCGTCCGGCGCCTTCCGCCTCGACGCCCGTGTCCGTCACGCCCATCGACCGCACCCCAACCCCACCCCCACCGCACGCCGGACGCCGTCGAGGCCCGGCGGCGCATGTCGTGGCTCCCGTTCCGCCGACGGGCCCGATACCGCCCGGCCGATCAGCAGATGTGGCACGATGCCGGCGATACATGGCACGAGTGCCACTGGCCGCGTGCCGGGTGGCGTTCGTAGCCTCCTCGCATGGCGCATGGACTTCTCGCTCGACCTTTCTTCAGGCCCCTTGCCCGAGGGGTGTCCCCGCCACCGTGACCGGCCCGCCACCCGGCCCGTCCCACACGGCGAACAACGGGAATCCGCCCCGAAGCCGCGCCTGCCCCGCTCGACCCTTCCCGTTCGACCCGAGAGAAAGCGAGACCCCTCCACCATGAGCCTCGGCCATCGCACTTCACGCATTTGCGCGACCGCCCCCGAGCCTGCCGTGGCGGCAGCCCAGCGCCCCGGGAAGCCGCGACATCGGAGCGAACCGTCCCACCGGATCGGTGGGCGGGCGCGCCGGGAAGGTTCCTCCTCATGAGCACGCCACCCGACGGATTGCCGATCTATCGCGTCATCACCGGGCCGGACGACATCGGGTTCTGCCGGCGGGTGAGCGAGGCCATCATCCTTGGCTACGAGTTGCACGAAGGCCCCGCCGTCACCTTCGACGGCGAGAACGTCGTCGTCGCCCAGGCACTGCTTTGGCCGACACGGACGACGAACCCCGGAAAAGCCCCGCAATAATCCCAATCGGCAGGCGACATGGAAACGGGCCTCACCTCGGCGGTCCTCGTCACACCCCGGATTCCTCCAGGATCACCAACGTGCCGCGGCTGCCGGGGCGCACAGCGTGTCGCGCGCCTGCCGGCACCCGGTACATCCCGCCTGCCCCGACGGTGACCTCGGCGCCCTCCACCAGCAGTTCCAGTCGCCCGTCGAGCACCAGGAGTATTTCGTCGCGCCCGTGAGCCTCCTCCCGAACCGGATTGCCGTCCATACGCAGGACGTTGACACGGGCCGTGCCCACGTTCCCCACGGACCGGGAACTCCAGGCGGTCGCCAGCGCGGCCGCCGTCTCCACGATGTCGATCGAATCCATCACATACCTCCCGGCGGGCTGCCCGCGCCACGGCGCAGGCAGCCCGTTCGTCGTCTTCGGTGGATGTCCGGAAGATATCCGAGCGCGGACGGTCGTTGGTCGACCGTTCGGCAAAGCCTCACGGCACCCCCTCCCGCCGACGACCCATGACGACCATCGATCCCACCCGGTCGGCCCACCACCAGTGCGCGCGGCACCCCGACGTCGATCCGCCGGACAACCGGCCCAGCCCCCTGCCGACACTACGGACGCGGACGCGTCCTCGACGCGGCGACCCGGCGCTGTCGAGCCTGCGTCGATCCCACCATCGCACCACCTCGGCACCGTGTGAACGGTGCGGAATCAGCGGCCGGCGGCCCAAGAGTTGCGCGAGCCTCGATCCACGTCTCGCAGGCCCGGTTGTCGGGGTCGGCGAGCAACCCGAGCAGCGGCGGACGGTGCGGGGTGGGTGTCGCGACCACCGCATCCCCCGCGCCGCAGCCGCCCCGCAACGCCGTCAGTCCGGACGCACGGGGGCGGCGACGAGCTGTTCCAGGCCGGGGAACGCATTGTCCGGCCGGTACTTGCGGTACACCATGTCGACGAACGACAACGGAGCCCACTTCGACGGCTGTTCGTCGATCTGATGGACCAAGCGCCCATGGAGCTTGTCGCGCAGGTCCAGGTAGATACCGCCGCGCCTTCGCCGGCTGACACCGCCGCCTCCCATCCACCCGAGCCCGGCCCGCGTACCCGGCTTCGCCGACTCCACCACACCCCGTCGAGACGGCCCGGATCGAGTTCCGGGTCCGACCGGGTACGTTGTCTCGGGCAACGGTGCTCGGGCTGCGGGGGAGCACTCGAATACGCGGGTTCCGCCCGGTCGAGGGCGCGAACTTCACCGTGGTCTCGTCGACGGCGTCCGCGAGTTCAACCCCGCGCCCGGCACGGGCCTCGACCTGCGGGCGTTCGTGCGTGACGCGGTCGTGCGCGGGGCGGTCGTGCGCGGGGCGGTCAAGCCGGAGTGGTATCCGACCGCGGTCGAGGCCGGGTTCGAGGTGCGTCCGGGGCTCGAACCTTCGGCCGGTCGGCGGCCTTCTCCAGTCGCGAGGGCCGCCTCGTCGACCCGCATGCCCGCCGCGTCGTGATGGGCCGACGCCGACCAGGGATCTGCCCAACCGCCACGGGCTCCCGACGCGAAAAGGCGATGCCGTGGTTGACCCACGGCATCGCCCTTCGCCGTCCGGCGAGCCGTCCCGGTTGTTCCTCGTCCGTCACCACGATGGGTGGACCGTAGTGCGAACCCCGTTACATACCGCCGGACTTCACCCTCTGTGCGTGCTGGGCGTCCGCGCCTGCATTACGGACACAGCGGCACGTCGGGTAGTCGGTCGTCGGGTGAACCGACGTAGATGTTGGTCATGTGGCCCCCGTACTGCGGCAGATGAGCCCACCACCGGTTGGTGTACGGCGGGACCGTGATCTCCTCCCCTTCGACCTGGCAGTCGACCAGGACCTCCACCCCCGCGGGGAGGGTCGTCACCACCGACGATCCGGTGTTCGATCCCTTCCGCACGTGCACCCCCGTGCTCCACGTGCCGAACCGGGATCCGGTCGGTCGCACCGCGCCGGATACGTTCAGCGAGCGCGTCAGCCGGCCCACGTCGGTGTAGGCCTTTCCGTACGACGTGCCCGCCGGATGGAGCGTCAGGACCGCCACGATCGACCGGTCCCCGGCCCCGACCGTGCCGGTGGTGTGCAGTGCCGGACTGGTCAGGTCGACCCCGCCGACCGTGGTCGCCGTACGGACGGGAGCAGCCGAGGGCGCGGCGGCGGTCGGCCCGCAACCAGCCGAGTCGAAGCCCGACCAGCCCTGCTTGACCGCCCACGGACGGTCGAAGGCGGACGGGATCCCGAAGTGCTGGTCGAAGCTGTCGACCGCACACCGGGTGGACTGGCGCAGATCCCCCATCACCACGTCGCGCACCGGAGCCGGCGCGGTGTCGAGCAGGTAGCGGTAGATCCGGACCACGTCGGCGGCCGACAGAGCGGTGTAGCCCCAGAAGTTCGGGTCGTCCGGCGGCGCGGTGTCGACCAGGTGCAGTCGGGTCACCATGCGCTCGACGATCGCCCCGTATCCGGCCCGCGCCCAAAAGTCCCCGGCCGCGGCGTCGTCGCTGCCGCGCAACATGCGGTCGAAGGCCGGTCGATCGACGGCCGGAATCGCATATCTGGGCCCGCGATTCCACAGGTAGTCGAGGGCGATGAGCAGTTTGACCACCGATGCCGAGCGGAACCGCCGGTTCGCGTCGAGTTGTGCGGTGAACGTACCGGTGCGCCGGTCGAACACGGCGACTCCGGCGGTCACTCCGGTGGGCACCTGGATCGCGCTCGGCCTCGCCGCCATGCCGGACGAAGCCGCCGGTCGGCCCGCGGCCGGGCTCCCGTTCCAGACCCCGGCCAAGATCGCGGTACACAGCACCGGCACCGCGAGCAGTCGGCCCACCAACCGGGTCGGCAACCCCGCCGCCGAGGCGGCGAGGTCACCGCACGCCGGGGTCAGCGCAACTCCCGGCGCGCGGGGGCGGAGGCCACGGACGGGGGGCGCCCGGTCGGCAACTGTCTGTAGCGCGGTGGTCGCCCCGCTGGTTCGGATCGGACCAGGCGTGGATCCCGCCGTCGGCGAAGGCCCCTGCACCCGAACGCCGCAGGTCCGTTCTGCGCCGCCTGGCCGACGGGCACGGGCGTCGCGACCGAGATCAACGGCGCCGCACTCGCGACGAGCGTGTCGACTCGCTTCTTCATGAGCTGAATTCCCTCGATTCGAACGGTGTTGACGTCGACTCAGTCGCGGGCGGTGGCGCCGAGTTCGGTGGACAACGCGTGTGGCGCGCGTCCCGTACCACCGCCGAGCGCACGAGACGGGGCAGCGCCTCGGTGACCTTGCGGGCCCGATACCAGCTCGGCAGATCGCCGTAGAGTCCGCGCCGGGCGTTTGCCGCGCAGCCCTTGTCGCTGTGCCGGATCGTCCCCGATCCCGGGACACGGGCCTCCAGGCGCTGATTGCCGTCGCCGTGGAACGCCCGCAGGGCCGCCGACCGGCGCGGCTCCGCCAACGCGCGGAAGCAGCGCTGGTCGGGGTCGTCGTCCGCGATCGCGTTGCGTCGGGTGCGGATCGCCCGGCCGTAGCCGTTCGACGTGGCCCGTGCCGGGTCGTCGATGACGTACGGGAAGCGGGTGTCCACCGCTTCGGGCGGCTCGTCGGTCACCCGGGACTCGAACCCGGCCGCACGCATGCAGTCGCGGGTCGGGACCTTCTCGGCCCGGGCGAGCGTTCCCCGCTTCGCCTCGGTGAGGTCGCGGGGCGCGGGGCGCGGGCGCAGACCCGGCGGCCGACGTCCCGTCCGACCCGCAGCCGGTGATCGTCGCCACCACGGCCGCGCAGATCGGCGCGGCCACGTGTCGCCTGCGATCCGCCATGTCCGTGCCCCCGTTCCCGCCGGCCCCTTCGCTGGTTGAAAACGATAGGCGGGGCGCGGGGCAAACGGTCCCTGACGGATGTCAGGGTCGCCGGCCGGCCGGCGGTTTCAGCCGGACGGGGCAGTCGGCGCGGAGGCAGGTGACGGCGTGCCGGTGTACTCCGCGAGGTAGCGCAGCACCAGGCCCACGTGTGCGCGCGTGCGCGGCGGCACGCTCCTGGCCTCCCGGACCGTGCGGTCGCTGGTGCGATAGGCGGCCACGGTCAGGGCGGGTACGTCCTCGCGCAGCCCTTCCTGCTTGATGTGTTGGGCCAACCAGCAGACGTAGATGCCCATGGTCGCGATCGCGTCGGGTGGCGACATGTAGTCCTTGCGACCGTCCCGATCGCCGTCCACCGCCCACGCGTTGAATACCCGCGGCGTCCACATGGCGATCCCGTACTCGTCGCTCTCGGGTCGCGCCGCGCGGGCGTCGAAGCCGCTCTCCGCCTTGAGCATCGCGGCGAGCAGTGCCGGGGTGACCTCGGCCTCGGTGCAGCGCTGGGCCGCGTTGGCGATCATCGGCCGCAATTCCGCGGGCACGTCGGATCCGGCGGGGATGTCCCCGGCGATCCGGCGCGGCTCCGCCGTGGGGGCGGGAGCACCGGCGGAGCCGGCCGGCCCGCTCGCGGCGGCGGACGAGGCCACCTTGGCGCGCGTGTCGTGGTCGCCGTCGCCGCGCAGTCCGAGGCCCACGCCCACCCCGGCGAGGGCCACGGCGGCCACCACCAGGGCCGCCACCAGGCGTCGGCGTCGGGGTCTGGTGGCGCCGGACAGTGCCCGCACCCGCTCGTCGATCTCCGCCGCGTCGAGTCGGGAGCGGGATTCGTGGTCGGGGGCGAGGCATTCGGTGATCAGCCGCCGCCACTCCTGGGGCACCCGGTCGTCCAGGCGCAGCGGATCGACCCCGCGGGCGTAGGCCTGGGCGGCGAGCGCGCGGGCCCGGGCGTTGCTGCCGACGAACGGGTGCAGTCCGCCGGTCAGGACTTGGTGGGCGAGTACGCCGAACGCCCAGACGTCGGCCGTGGGGCGGATCACCGTGCCGCGCTCGCCGGTGCGTTCCGACCACCACTCGGGCGGCACGTGGTCGAGCGAGCCGAGGGGTGGGATGTAGGCGTGCGTGCCGTCGAGTTCGGCGGTGAGTCCGAAGTCGGCGAGCCAGACGTCGCCGGTCGCGGAGAGCAGGGTGTTGGCCGGCTTCAAGTCGCCGTGTACGAGGCCGTGTTCGTGCATGTGTGCCAATCCGGCGGCCACGCCGCGCAGGATCCGGCCGGCGCCCGGTACTTCGAGCCCGGATTCGGCGCTGTCCAACACGTCGCGCAGGCTGCGCGCGGCCCGATCCATGACCAGGCCGACCACGGAGCGCAGTTCGGGGTGGTCGGGATCGTCGATGGTGACCACGGCGTGCGTGCGGACCAGGTTCGGGTGGTCCGCGGTCCGGCTGAAGTGCACCTCGCGGTACACGAGTTCGTCCACGGAGCTGCGCTGGCCCGGGGTGAGCAGGTCGGTACGCAGGAACTTGATCGCGACGGGTGTCCCGTCGCTCGTCCGTTCCGCGGCGTACACGCTGCCCCAACTGCCGGACCCGATCGGTTCGGTCACCCGCCAGTCGGCGACCACCAGGCCGGTGGGTACATCGAGCGGGGGCGGTGCGGGCTGGTCCATCCTCGGCATCACTCTTCGTTTCCTCGACGAACTCCGGCCCCGCTGCGGCCGGACCGACTTCGCGACGGATCACCTGCCGCGTGGCGGCAACAGCGCCAGGTGTTCCTCCCGCACGAGGTCGAAGCGCAGCGCCAGGGTCACCAGGCGCTCACGCTTGTGTCCGGTGCGCCCGGCCTCGTCCCCGGTGGCCTCCCGCAGGCGCAGTTTGGTGGAGGCGAGGTAATCGATGTGGTAGTTGATCGCCGAACGGGTCAGATCCGCGTGCCCGGCGAGCGGGCGCAGGCGTTCCAACACCTCGCCGGCGCCGGGCGTCGCCGCGTCGAGTGCGCCGCGCAGGCGTGGTTCGCACAGCGCGAGCAGGACCAGGAAATACTTGGACGTGGGATCGAGCGCGAACGGACTGGTCGTCAGTTCGCCGCCGCGAGGTTGTGAATCCCGGTCCAGATAGGCGTGTTGGGGGGCGAACACCTTGAACGACACGTCGCCGTCGGCAACCGGGAGCACCAGCCGGGAGAACTCGAACGGTACCGGAGCGCCGAGCCGACCGGGCGCGACCTTGAGGTATTCCCCGGCACCTTCCAGGTTTTCCACGACGTAGGTCGCGGTGCGGCTGAAGTTGGACAATCGCCAATAGTCCTCGGCGGCGACCAGTTCCCCGGCCCGCCGCGACACCCCGGGATCGGGCAACACGATCGACACGGGCGCATCGGGCACTCCACGCCCGAAGTCGGCACTCTGCCCCGGCCCCAGGCGCAACACCGCGGGCGTGCCCGGCACATCCCCTTCGTTTCCCGGCTCCGGCTCCGGCAACTGCACGATGACCGTATCCACCACGTACCCCCGTACCCCCGCAACATGCGAGCATGATAACGCCGGTCGACGCTCGGTGACGGAACACGGAACATCGCCACTCGGGCAGCGCGATCGGGTTCGTGTGCGGCATGGGTCACCTGGGGGCGGAGCAGTGGTCCGATTGCAGCGCGGTGGGGAAATCGACGCCCCCCGCACCGGCGGTCCCGTGGTGGCGTCGCGGCGCCGGACCCGTGGTACCCACTCCGCATGTGCAACCCGCTGCGACGGCCGCGTCCTGGGCCATCGAACGCGGACCGAGGGCACCCGTACGCCCGGCGTCCGCGCCGGTCGCCACGCACGTGCCGGTTCGGCGCATCCCGCGTGCACTCGACCCCGGTGCGCCCCCGGGCGCACGGAGGTTGAGTGGGCGGAGTGTGCGTCCGACCGCGTGGGCCTATGCCCACTCGGCGGCTTTTGCGGCCAGTTCATAGCAGCGGATCCGTGCGTCGGCATCGTAGACGGAGGCGTACAGCATCAGTTCGTCCGCGCCGGTCTGCTCGACGATCTCCGCGAACCGTCGCCGTACGGTCGTCACCGTGCCGCGTGCCTGTTCCGCAGCGGTGGCTTCCACGTAGCGCCGCGTCTCCTCCGGAATCTCGTGGACGGCTGCTTCCTCCGGGGACAGCAGCGCTGACGAGGTCTGCTTGGTGCCGGAGCCGTCGTCACGGTGGCGACTGTCGGCGCGCTGCCCGGGTTTCGGAGGTGCGTCGGCGGAGTTCCGGCTGTGCGAGCGCCGGTGGGACGTGGGCGACGTCGATGGGTCCGACGTCGGTTCCCGGCGGCACGATCTCGTCGATGCGGTCGAGCAGGTCGTCGTCGAGGAGCGTGTCCGCTCCCGCGAGCAGGTCGTCGAGCTGATCGGGTGTGCGTGGGCCGATGATCGCCGAGGTGACCGCGGGGTGGGCGGTTACGAACGCCAGAGCGAGGTGGGGCAGCGACAATCCGGCCTGCTCGGCGATTCGGGCGAGAGCTT